>NZ_AUJU01000011.1 GCF_000424385.1 Butyrivibrio sp. LC3010
TTTTTTGTTCTACGCCTATCGGCTTCGAACGGGTTCGATCTCCGCTTCGCTCCGGTCGGCGCAAAGCCGAAGTCCCCTGGACTTCGTGCGCCTTTCACACGTTAATTAATTCCCCTCCAAGAATCCCTCAAATAAGTTAATCAG
This sequence comes from Butyrivibrio sp. LC3010, assembly GCF_000424385.1. GTDB lineage: Bacteria > Bacillota > Clostridia > Lachnospirales > Lachnospiraceae > Butyrivibrio. The sequence goes on from NZ_AUJU01000011.1 coordinate 145, forward strand.
AGGCTGCTATATTTCTGAATTCATAAAGAAATTAAAAAGAAAATGTAAATAAATTAAATATCTATTAAATTAGAATTAATTTAACCATTTACCGATAATCCTAATAGTATAATCATTGTTATGAACTGTATTAATTGTTTGCCATAGATCTGGAGGAATTATCATGGATAATAACAAAATTGGATTTTGGGACAGTGTAAAAACAAAACTCATAATTGTAATGATGCTAGTTACAGTTGTTCCTCTTGTAGTTGCGATTATCGTAAGCTACATAACATCTACTAATAAAGCATTGGCTGATGCTCAGGAATCGCTTGAGTGGCAGGCTAAATATGTGAATGAGAATTTTGAAAAAACATTAGATGTCAATTTTAATATGGTCAGAAGCATAGCCAGTAACCCTACTATAGTTCAATATGTTATAGGGGGCGCCGGTATTCCTCTTGATGCAGTTCAGGCTACTCTTTATGAGTATGATATGGTTCTAAATGATGGACAGAATACAGCAATAACCAACGATACAGGTATGCAGATAGCCAGAGGAACAGGTGACTGTATAGATGTATCAGACCGTGAGTACTTTAAAGAAGCCATGGCAGGAAAAGATTTTGTTTCCAATATAACAGTTAGCAAAACTACAGGCAAAAGAATGATCACATTCTCGACTCCTATTAAGAATGGCAGCACAATTATTGGTATTGTTCATAGAAACTATGACCTTGATAACCTCCATGAGCTTCTTGTAAATAACGCAAAAACAGCATTTGTAGTTGATAGAAACGGACAGGTTGCTGCACATGCTGAGTATGAGATTGGTGATGGAAAACATGAAGAGGTTGATGTGTCATCTTCAGAGTTCTATACATCAGGGCTTGATCAGGGCTTTTATAAATCATCCACTAAATATGGTACTAATTACATGGCATATACAAAAGAAGCCCGTTCAGGATTTGTTGTTGTAACATCAGGTGATGCTGCAGTTATCATGAGCTCTGCAAGAAGGTCTGCGATTATTGTTATAATTGTTGGACTGATTCTTTTAGTAGTAGCTGTGATTATATCCTTTGTTATGGCAAAAAGCTTTACATTACCGATTAAAGCTGTTGAAGAATCATTGGATGCTCTTTCAGATGGTCGTTTTGTAAAGGTTCAAAAGTTTGATAAAAGAAAAGATGAGTTTGGTGCTATTTCAAACTCTACCAATTCTGTTATAGAAAAACTTGATGCAATTGTTAACAATATAAAAATGTCTGCATCTGACGTTGGAAAATCATCAACAGAACTTTCTGATATGGCTAATCAGATTTCTCAGACAGCAGAGGATGTATCTAATGCAGTTCAGGAGATCGCATCCGGTGCTACACAGCAGGCTGATGAGATTCAGTCAGCATCCGAGAATGTCGGAAGAATCGGAGATGCAGTAGCAGGTGTCCAGACTTCTACAGATGACCTTTCCGATATTGCTCAGAAGATGAAGGAGGCATCAGAGGTTTCCAGCAAGTCACTTCATTCTTTGCAGGAATCTTCTACTGAAATGACAGCCAAGATTGATGATATTTCCCAGACAATCAGAGCTACCAAAGATGCTGTTAATACTATCAGCGAGAAGGTTGAAGGAATAACCTCCATTGCAACACAGACGAATCTTTTGTCTCTTAATGCTTCCATAGAAGCTGCCAGAGCCGGCGAAGCAGGTAAGGGCTTTGCGGTTGTTGCTGAAGAAATCGGTAAGCTCGCCGAAGATTCAAAGCAGATGGCAGATGAAATCAGAAAAGAGATGGAACTTTTGCTTGATCAGTCTGATGCAGCGGTTACTGCAGCTGAGGATGTAAGACAGGGCAACAATGAACAGCAGATCGCTCTTGGTGAGACACTTGATGCCGTCAATGGAATGCTTGATGATATCGGAAGTACAGTTGGAGGTGTTCGCCTGATTTCTGAAGGCGCTGACACTTGTGATTCCTCCAAGAACGCCGTTGTTGATACCATGAGTGCTCTTTCAGCTATCTCAGAAGAAAATGCTGCTTCATCAGAGGAGACAGGAGCTTCCATGCAGGAGCTGTCTGCCACTGTTACAACACTTGCCGCTTCAGCTAATAACCTTAAGGATATTGCTGATCAGCTTAATGAAGCGATGCAGTTCTTTAAGTCATGATGAGTATCAGAACAATTTATAAAAATGATGATGAAATTAAAACATCATAATGTCATTGTGCTTGCATAAAGTGGGCATTAGAAAAAGTGTGTAAAAAGCGAAAAACCGAAGCCGGGGAACTTCAGTTTTTCGCTTTTTTAACCCTTATTAAAAGATCTACATAAAGGAACTTCCTTTAAATAAAACTCACTTTTCAGAACTACATAATAGGGATTCCTTTAATATATAGCGTTCTTGAGACAAGAACTACAAATTCATATAACATTCACACGGCAAACTCTACAAATAATTATATTTGTCTTTATATTTTCTCAAGACAAAGACTGTTAATATAAGGCTGATAGCTTCTGCCACAGCCCATGCCAGCCACAAGCCTTCTCCTTCCATAAGTGCCGAAAGTCCAAAAAGACAGGCAGTAAGAATCACAAAGGTTCTGAGCCCCGAAAGCATAGCTGAAATCATCCCATTTGAAAATGCAGTAAATATGCCTGATCCCAAAATATTTATACCTACGAACAGGCATCCGGGGAGTGTCAAAATATAGCCTGTATAAGCGATTTCATAAAATCCGGTTCCCGGTGTAAAAAATATACTGACTATCTGTCTTCCAAAAATAAAAAGAAGCCATGTGCACCCTGTTCCCAGTATCACAGACCATATCATCCCGAATTTAAATGCGTTTTTCCTGTTCTCGATATTACCACTTCCGTAATTGAATGAAAAAACAGGTTCTACTGCAGATGTCACCCCCATGAATACCATCATGATAAATACCTGAATATAAGTTACAACCGCAAGTGCACTCACTCCTGTCTCACCGTAATATCTGTATGCCAGATGATTACAAAATAATACTGTGACCGCCTGCGCTAGATTAGCAACCATATCAGATGAACCATTGTAACAAACTTCGATGATTTCCTGAAAATCAGGCTTTGCCAGCTCGAATGTATATGAGCTTTTCTTTGTTATACAATAAAACCAAATAGCATAAATGACCGTACTGGAATAACCTATCACCGTAGCTATCGCTGCCCCGCTTATGCCCATATTCAGATGTTTCATAAAAACATAGTCAAGAACGCAGTTGAGGGTTCCTCCCACAACTATAACCACTGCAGCAACAACGGATTTTCCCTCTCCTATTATCAGAATTCCAAATTCAGACTGCAGCAGCACTGTTACCACAAAACAGCTCATAGTAATGTAGTAAGGCTTTAGATAAATAATATTTCCATCCGTAGCTCCACATAGCCGCATTATGGAATCCGCAAACAAAAGCAACAATACTGTAATAGCCAGTCCAAGCAAAACGGAAAAAACAATAATTCGCGAAAATGTCTCGCCTGCCTGCTTCCTTTTCCCCTCTCCGACCTTTAAAACTATCATGGCATTGCCGCCGGTTCCTATCATAACTCCAACAGCTATTATCATGGTAATTATTGGAAAATAGAGATTAATTGATGCAATCGCAAGATCCCCTATAAATTTTTCTATAAAAAGACCATCTACAATTTGATAAACAGCTATAAATACAAAGACGAAAATACTCGGAGCTATAAATCTAAAAAATGACCAGAATGTAAATTTTTGAGCCAATTCCTTTTCCTGAGTAAGTGTCCTCTCCTGCTCAGATTCCGCATCCCAGGTCAATCCATTTTCCAACCTCGGTTCCATTTCATGCGCAGGTACCCTATCAGGTTTTGCATCCAAGGTCAGTCCATTCTCCAGCCCAAGCTTTTTTTCCCGATATATACTACTCAATTTTAAGCTCCTTTGCTGACTTTAATGCTCTCTTCTATATAAAACTTAATTACTTCAAAGAAGGATTTTTTATCGAAAAGCATTTTCTTAATCTCGCCTATTGTTACGTCAGCCTGGGAGTGATGCGTTGCCAGAACCTGGCCCATTTTCACATAAATATCCTTGAATTTCTCTATACTCTCAGCTTCATAGCGGCTGGCAGCGTAATCAATCATAAGTTGAAGTCCTTCCTCTCCATCGAGGATTTCCATATCAAGAATAGTCTGGGATGCAGCTTTATTCTGGCGAACATCAACAGTCTCAATATCAAAATCGCTGCTGCCTCCCATATCACGGATATTCTGCTGATATAAAAGATAAGCCACTTCATTATCAGCGACCCTGTTATTAATATCTACATAAGGGTAGCAGCTGTATTTTATTCCATCACGGACCTGCTGATGCACCTTTGTAAATATGTCACGAATTGAATCATCATCTTTGAGCCTTAGAGCAACAGGCAAATCTCTGAACAATAGTCCTACAGTGGTCATATTCTGAATATCTTCTCGTCCGTTATATATCCAGCTGATCTTAATGTCAGAAGCACGATTGTATACAGCGATGGAAAGCATGGCTACCGTAATGAAAAACTCATTACGACTGATTTTATATGTCCTCTCCATTGCATTCATCTCTGCTTCCATAAGTCCAAGTGGCACAAGCAATTCGCCCATTTTATTTTCCCGGCTCTCATGATCTATCTTCGGATAACTTACCCATTCTATATGATCATACTTATCTTCAAAGTACTTCTTACATTCCTGATAAAAATCTGTATGTACAACATCCTCCCTACGCTTAAGAAACAGATAGTAATAATCAGGCTCTACCGGCATTCCCATAAATACATTTTTTATGCCATTAAGAAAGACCTTAAGACTCGTTCCGTCAAACAATGAATGATGAACATCAAAGTAAACATATAAAGCCTTTTCTGTTTCAAACACACGGCATCTGTACATTCTTCCGGCCACAATTTTAAACGGGAACACCAATGTATCTCTTATATAATCAAATTCGAATTCCGACACTTTTTCCGGATAGATTTTCTGAAAAATCTCAGGTGTATACTTTTGATACAAATTGCCTTCACTATCAAAATGAAGAGTTGTGAGAAGAGCGGGATGTGCCTTAATCGCATTTTCCATTATTTCGCAAAGCTGTTCTGCAGTAAAAACATCCTTATCAAGCTTCATAAGCGAAAACAGATTATACATAGTTGAATTCGGTGTATAAAGCTGATAATCAATCATGTACAGCTGCTCAGCGGTAAGTGGATGCATACACCCCATAGCCATGCGGTTAAGTTCATCCGAATCACCATCACATTCAGCCAATGACTCAGAGTAAATCTGAGCTATGTTTTTTGGGGTTCTTCCTCTAAATACAATCCCTGCATTCAAGCTTTTCAGGCTCTTTTGACAAACAGTTATAAGCTCTATTGATGAAAGAGAATCTCCACCAAGTTCATAGAAGTCATCATTAACGCCTACTTTTGACAGCTTTAATACCTTTTCCATTCCTTCGCAGATTGTTTTTTCAACATCATTTGAAGGTGCCACATAATCACTTACAAAATTACTTATATCAGGCTGAGGCAACCCTGGTCTGTCAAACTTTCCGTTAGCCTTCATGGGAATTTTATCGATTTTCATAAAATATGAGGGGATCATATAATATGGTAATCTTTTCAGCAGATTTTTGCGGACAACAGCTGAGTCAACTTCCATATCATCGGTAAAATAAGCGCACAAAAAGCTCTTGCCATCCTTATCAAATCCGCGCACTGCGCACCAGTCTATCCCAAGCTCTTCCTTAATTGCCGCCTCAATTTCAGCAGGCTCAATACGGTTACCGTTTATTTTGATCATATCCCCAAGACGGCCAAGAATCAGCAGATTCCGATTTTCATCAATTCTTGCAAGATCTCCTGAATAATATAATCCATTTTTGAAATGTTTTTTTGTTTCTTCCGGAAGATTGATATATCCTCTTACATATGGGTTCTCATAACAGATTTCTCCCATCTCTCCCTGAGGTACATCAGTTCCATTTTCATCCTTCAGATATATTTTAGTATCAACCTGAGGCCATCCAATCGGGCAGGTTTCATAAGCTTTATCTATCTTGAAAAAGCCGACAGCAAATCCGCTTTCACTGGAGGCATATATATTGATGATATCAACGTTATCAAGGTAAATATCATTTGCAGGCTCACTTCCCACAAAGAGCATTCTAAGGAAAGGTCCGGTATTTTTACCAATCTTCCGGACATATGATGGTGTAAGAAATGTGATGGTTATTCTCTTTTTCAGGAAAAACATGGCAAGTGCGCCGGGATTTTTTATTGTTTCATAGGAAACAATATAATTTTTGCCGCAAAATACATTAAGAGCACACAAAATTACAATGACCGTCGCAACAAAGTTCATTGGTGCCAGTGTCGCAAGGCTGTCATTTTCATTAAAAGGAGTTCTGCCATCAACGCTTACTGAATCTATCGCCCTCTGCAAATTACCGAATTCATGAAGCACTCCCTTAGGCTTACCAGTAGTGCCTGAAGTATAAATTGCATAGGCAGCATCGTGTTCATCAGTTTTCTCATGGCCTTCGAGAGGCTCAAGCCTCATTATTTCTTCCCAGTTTGCAACAGAAATTTCATTCTTACATCCGCAGTCGTTGCGAATATATTCTATTCTCTCCGGTGCATAAGTATCCTCTACCAAAGCCCATGCGGCACCTGCCTTCCATATGCCTATCATTGCGATAACAGGTTTTACGCCGCGAGGAAGTCTGATAAGTACAAAATCTTCCTTCCCTATTCCCTGGCTTTTTAGCCAGGCATATATTTTGCCGCTCATTTCGTTGAGTTGACGATAGGTGATTCCCTTTACTGAAACTTCGTCAAATAGAATCTGCTTATCAGCAGCCTTTGCAGTATACTCCTGCAAAGTGTCAAGTATAGTTTTCAATGAACTTCTCCCCCGAAAAAATCATTTTTGCAGTATGATTTTTGCTTCCCGAATACTTATATAAATTCAGTAAACAATTTAACCATAGTTTAACTGCACAACAATATTATCAAATCTCGCCTCAATTAACAAGTTAGTGAAGAAGTCTGCTCTGCTTAAAAACACCCCCTCAGGATGTTTAAAAACCAACCTGAGGGGGGCAATTATCTTTATATTTTATGGTGTAAAGGCCAAACGTAAATTTGCACCTTACTGGCTAAGTATCCCTCCGCCTCCCGCGGCAAGGTTAGCCTCCTCTTCTGCCTTGGTACGCGCAACCATTGCCTCCATCTCAGGTCTTGCTATATCAAAGCATGCAAGCATTTTGGTGGAAAAGATTCCACTTTCACCATTTTTTATCATTTCATAGGCCTTACTTGGTGCAAAGGCCGATTTATACACACGATCACTGACAAGCGCATCATAAACATCCGCAAGAGATGTAAGCTGCGCTGCAATTGAGATTTCCTCTCCTTTAAGTCCGTCGGGATAACCTTTTCCATCATATTTTTCATGATGGTGTCTGCAAATATCATAGCTGACTTCCAGGTATTCCTTATCCTGCAGATCTGCAAGCATTTTTACTATCTCGCAGCCTCTTGTGGTATGGGACTTCATAATGTCGAATTCATCAGGTGTAAGTCTTCCGGGTTTTAGCAAAATAGCATCAGGAACAGTTATCTTTCCTATATCATGCATGGCGCTTGCATTAGTAATAACCTCTATTTTATGAGGTGTCAGCCCGAATTCCGGGTAATTCCTCATAGCCACATTAGCAAGTATCTGAACAAAGCCTTTGATCCTTTTTAAGTGATAACCGGATTCCAGATTACGGAACTCTACTATGGTACAGATTGTATCAATAATTCTACTGTTAGTTTCCCTTAACCTCTCTTCCTGCTTTTTAAGGACGAGGTATTGTTTTTTAAGAACCTTTGTCTGATCATTTACCTTCTGTTCCAGTTCCTGCTTATTCATGTTAAGCATTATTGCGCGCTTAACTCTGTGTTTTACTATAACCGTATCAAAAGGTTTGTGAATTACATCACTGGCGCCGTTGTCATAGCACTTTTTCTCAGTATCAGCTGAATTGTCGGCAGTTATCATAAGAACCGGTATTCTGTCAGGTATCTTATGCTTGAAGAGTTCTTCCAAAAGTCTGAAACCATCCATCTCAGGCATGACAATATCAAGAAGGATTGCGGCTATCTGGCTCTTTTGACGGGCAATTATTTCCAATGCTTTTCTGCCGTTCTCAGCCTCCAGGATTCCGTAATCTTCCTTGAAAATCTCACTAAGAATGCCTCTATTTATTTCAGTATCATCTACAATCAGAATACTCTTATCAGCCACAGTTTTAGCTCCTTGCTATCGGTTTTTCCCCATCAAGCATCACAAGATTGCCATCTTTTCCTACAAACGTAATACCTCTTGAAGTCTCCATTGTGTCATGCACTCTTAAAACTCTGTTCCCCAGCTTTACTGTTGTTCCATTAAATACGAGTCTGGATACAATTACTTTTGCATCCTTTACAGAATCAATTTCACTCTCGATGGACTTCTTTCGAATGTTTAGATTTTCAAGTTCAGCCTCTTTTAAAGCCGACTCTGCATTTACTTTAATCTTTAACTGCAGCGCCTGTTTATTTGTGTTGTCATTAAAAGTTCCAAGCTTTGCTCTTTGCTGCTCATATACCTTGATCTCAGAATATAAGCGGCTGACATTACGTAAAATATTCTGGTATTCGTAATCAAGTTCTTCTGTTACACCGGTCCTTATAACCGTCTCTTTCACGGTTTTGCTGCCAAGCACCGCCGTCTCTACACCTCTTAAGGAAGTAACAACACCGCCGCTTATAAGGCCTTTTTCTCCCAGCATAAGGACCTTGCCTTCTGCAGAAACATTGCAGTTAAGGCAGTCATTGGAAATAAGATCACCTTTACATTTTACATTGGTTGTATCCAGGTGAGCTGCTGCCACCAGACCTCCTGCAGAAATGGAAGCTCTGTCATTCACATTACCTACAATGCTCTTTCTTACTACAACTCTTCCTCCAGCATGTATATCGGCACAAGTTACGCTTCCGTCAACTAAAACATCGCCTTTAGCTGTGATATAAGCGTTATCTACATCACCTTTTACCCATATGGTGCCCTCGTAGCTGATTTTCTCTTTTACATTCACGAGAGAATCATATATCTTGGCTTTATCAATTCTGATATCACCATTTTGAATTCTTCCAAATCCTGTCAGCGAAGCCACATAGGTCTGCTTGTCACCAAGCAGCATAAATCCCTGTCCCTTCAGAATAGGTTTACCTTTTCCGGCTTTTGCTTTTAACACTTTTCCTGTGACATCAAAACCATCCTCACCGGGAGTTGCATGATGGTATATGGCAATTTTATCTCCTATCTTAACTTCATCAAATACCTTGACCATTGAAAAATCAGCGCTTTCGCCATTACTCATATCCGGAAGGATCTCCTCACTTAGTTTAATGAGAAAATCATAATATCCATCAGTACCGCTGACCGGTTGCTTACCCTGGGCAACGAGGGTTTTAACACCGTATTTTTTGTTTTCAATCATCGCTTCAATGGCTTTTCTGCTAACACCGCGTCTTACTTTTGCGGCAAATAAAAGCTTTATTATTTTTTCAAGAGTATAGGATGCTCCCTTCGCCCCAAGGGGTATTGTAAAATAGCACTTCATCCTGTCCTCTGAAATATCTATAAGCCTTCCCTCTTCAGTCTGAAGGAATTGCCAGGCCTTCACATCCTCGTCTGCCGGACGATCCATCTCTTCCTGAAGCTGGCCTGAGAACAGCTTACTTAAGTTGCTTGGAAGCGTTTTACCTTCCGCAAGCCACTCACGCATGATTCTCATTTCCTGTGCCGGATGAACCATACTCTTATAAAGATTTACATCAAGATTTTCTTCTATGCCAAGCCTTATTTCGCGCATCTGATCTGCACGATAAAGAGGCTTTGCATAGGGAGTAACATCTATCTGATGTTCAAGTCCCAGTCGAAGTTCTCTCATCTGTTTCCAGCTATATGCTTCATCAGCGTATACTGAAACGTCAAGGTTTTGCTCAAGTCCCTTACGGACTTCATGCATGCACTCTCCACGCATTCCAAAGAGGAAATAGCGTTCTACGTCCTCTATGCCTTCCTTTTTAGCTTTTCTTATCTGCTCAAGCTGTTCGGCATCAAAATTCCTCTTAACATATTCTGATATATCTATTTTTTCTTTATATGCGATATGTATCTGTTCAAGGGTTGCAGCATCTTTCATTCTTATGGTTCTTTCATCAAGCTCCAATCCGTCCTCAAGGCTTTCCCTGACAACACGCATCTTCATATAAGGCAGCTCAATATTGGCATATTGTGATATGTCTGTACCGTGCTCCAGTCCTATCCTGATCTCTGCCATCTGAAGCCAGTTATATCTTGGGTCCTGATAAAAAATTACCGGGACATCAGCTGCCAGACCAAGCCTTATCTGCTTCATCTGATCAGCAAAATACTCAGGTCTTGCATACTCCGAAACATCCATATTTGTCGCCAGGCCTTCTCTTATCTCAGCCAGCTGCATAATATCAAATCCCGCTTCGCGATAGGCGGACATATCGATACCACTCTGGAGTTCAAGTCTTATTTCCTCCATTTCATTCCATGGAATATCCGGTTTAGCATACAGGCTAACATCCACGCCAGTGGACAGCCCCTTTCTTATTTCAGCGAGCTGGTAGATGTTGTAATGCTTATCCTTATATTCATCAGAATTCCCGCCCTGCTTTTTTATCAAAAGAAGCTCATTTGCTATTAAATCCGGCTGATATAAACTTTTATCCTCATCGACAGTTACGACAGCCATTCCTGATGCCTCACATAGTATGATAGCAGTAACAAAATGCACTTTTTGTCTCCTGCATCATATGATTAAATGAACAAAATTTATTTTTAACTTTATTATTATAAAATACGTATAATCTCTCATAATCATTCTAACACCTAAAAAAAAAGCGCTCAACGAAATTGTGTGAATTTATGGATATTTTATAATATTTTTCTGATTATTTTTATTTTGAAATATTAAAAAAACCGATGTGCACAGATCAGGTAAATTCTGATCCGTGCACATCGGTTGTAAATCTTTATGCACTCCCACACTCAGCGCATCAAGTGCAACAAGCTATAGATTATTGAATTTCCTCAGAAATTCAATAATCGTACTGGACCAGGCCCTCGCAAAGCGAGGGGCGTGTCCTGCGGAACGCAGGATTCTTGAACGCTTTTACCTTTTTGCGTTCAAGAAGTCATGAAAATGTAACCATCGATTCATAGGAATTATTACTAATTATTTATTCTGGAACAATTTGCTTATGCTAACATCATAAGGAGCTCTCAAAATTCCATATTCAGTGACAATGCCTGTGATAAGTTCATTATCAGTCACGTCAAAAGCAGGATTGTAGACCTTTACGCCCTCAGGAGCCATTCTCTCCTTATACCACATCTCTGTAACTTCTTCCGGCTTTCTCTGCTCAATATTGATATCTGCTCCCGTCTTGGTACTTATATCTATAGTTGATGTGGGTGCGCAAACATAGAAAGGAATGTTATATCTTTTAGCCACCGTTGCAACAACGCTTGTTCCAATCTTATTTGCAGCATCTCCATTTGCAGCAACGCGGTCACAGCCAACAAAAATAGCATCAATGGCGCCGCTTTTCATCAGGGATGCGGACATATTGTCACAGAGAAGTGTCGTATCAATTCCGGCTGACTGAAGCTCAAATGCTGTGAGCCTTGCACCCTGAAGCAAAGGTCTTGTCTCATCGCAGTAAACTCTGATGTTGTAGCCCTTCTCATGTGCAAGATACATAGGCGCTGTAGCCGTACCATACTTGCAGGCGCATAACTGTCCCGCATTACAATGTGTAAGAAGCCCAAAGCCATCCTTAATAAGCGTAAGTCCGTTTTCACCGATTCTCCTGCAGACATCGATATCTTCCGCCTTTATACGTTCTGATTCATCACGCATAGCCTCGATAAGAGTATTTATGTCAAAGTCTGCACCGGATGCATTCTCTTTAATACCCATTTCATCTGCAGTTTTAGCAACGTGACTCTCCATGCGTTTTAATGCCCATGAAAGATTAACGGCCGTAGGTCTTGAGGAATTGAGATAGTCGCTCTTTTCTCTAAGTTCCTTCATAAATTCCTCATAGGACGCAGCCTTCGAATGCTTCATAAGAATATACAGACCAAATCCGGCAGCCACTCCGATAGCAGGTGCGCCACGAACCTGCAGCAGATAAATCGCATTCCAAATTTCTTCTCCGGTGCGCAGTCTTATAAGTTCAATGGTTCCCGGAAGCTTTGTCTGATCTATAATTTCAATCGCATCATCCTCATCAATTAATGATACTGTCTCGTAATCCAGTATGCTTTTCATGTAAAAATTTCCTCCTGATTATTGTTCTCTTTTAGCGAATCAGACTTCGTTTAAAATTTCGACTATTGCGTCCCAATCCAGATCCTTCATTTTCCTGTAGAGCCTCTCAAATCTGTCATTATGCTCTTCTCCACAGTCATACTCCCTAATATTAAGAAGCACCATCTCAAAAGAATCATAATCCATGTCCGGAGCAGATTCCTTAAGAGCTTCATAGGCTTCCTTTATGGTCGCTTCATCGCACTTTTCCCTGTTTCTGTCGCTTTCACCTTCAGACAGTTTATTCAGTTTTTCCGTATACTGCCTGTACAGGGTAAGAAGTTCACCGGTGTTTTCCTTTATTTCTTCAACATTACCGGTCTTACCCGCATCCTCCATTTTAGCAGAAAGCTCCGCTAATTTCGATGCCCCAATTATTCTTGCGGAGCTCTTAAGTGCATGTACCTTTATTATGAAAATCAAATTATTAAAAGTCTCTATTTAAATTATAAAAAAGAGCTAATGAAACCGTCATTTAATTCATTTTTTATGGTTATCTGCAATAGATTTGAAAGATTCTTACTAGGCTGGCTTACGTAGTCCGTACTAAGCCCATGAGGTGACTCATTAAGTTCTCTGCGCAAATATGTTCTAAGCTCATAAAAATTGACCATATACCTTAATGGCATATGGTCAATCTTATCGTTTACCTTATTGTCAGGTTATATTATTTTTCAGCAAGTGCTGCTTCAAGCTTCTTTGTAAGAGCAGGAACGATCTTGTTAAGATCGCCTACTACACCGTAATCTGCTACGTCAAAGATAGGAGCGTTCTCATCCTTATTGATAGCAATGATGAGATCTGATTCTTCCATACCTGCAACGTGCTGGATAGCACCGCTGATACCGATTGCAAAATAAACCTTAGGACGAACAGTCTTACCTGTCTGACCTACCTGGAGATCCTTCGGCTTCCAGCCTGAATCTACAACTGCACGAGAGCATGATACTGTTCCGTGAAGAACCTTTGCAAGATCCTCAAGGATTGCGAAGTTCTCAGGGCTTCCAACACCACGTCCGCCAGATACAAGGATCTTAGCTTCCTGGATATCTTCAACTTCTGAAACAGCCTTAACGATCTCAAGAATCTTTGTATAGCAAGCATTCTCTTCGAATCCGGGATTGTACTCAACAACCTCAGCCTTAGCGCCCTTAACAGGAGCAATCTTCTGCATAACGCCGGGACGAACTGTTGCCATCTGAGGACGGAAATCAGGGCAAGCGATAGTAGCGATTGTGTTACCACCGAATGCAGGACGAGTCATAAGAAGCTGCTGGTGCTTCTGCTCCTGTCCTTCTACAACGTTAAGCGGGAAATCACCTATATCAAGCTGTGTACAGTCAGCTGTAAGACCTGTGTGAACACGTGATGATACACGAGGGCCAAGGTCACGGCCGATTGCTGTAGCACCAACCAAAAGGATTTCAGGCTTGTACTCATTTATTACAGATGCAAGTGCATGTGTATAAGGCTCTGTACGATAATCCTTAAGTTCAGGATCATCAACTACGATTACTCTGTCAGCACCATACTCAGCAAGAGTATCAACAAGGTTGCCTACCTTATCACCAAGAAGTACTGCTGTTACTTTTTTCTCATCAAGATCCTTTGCAAGATCTTTTGCTTTGCCCAGAAGCTCCAATGCGATGCTTGAAAGCTCATTGTCTACCTGCTGAGCAAATATAAATACACCCTTATATTCTTCTAAAGACATGTTTTGTTCTCCTTTAACTATTATAATTCATATCTTGGAACGCGCAGAATCGAAAATGCTACGCATTTCCTCGTTGTGGCTGATCGCCACATATAAATTTTTATCTATTCAAAATTCTATATGCAAACATATGAATTGTGTCTATCTAAAAATTTCTGCGCGGCTCACAGGTTATCAAATGATGTGCTTCTCTTCAAGTTTACCGAACAGATAATCAACTGCTTCATCAGCTGAATCTGCAACGATCTTCTCGCCAGCACCCTTCTTAACCTTATCTGAAGCTTTTGCGATCTGGGTAGGTGATCCCTTAAGACCAAGGTTTGAATCCTCAACATCCTTAAGATCTGCTCTGCCCCATACTGTAACTTCCTTTTCGAATGCATCGAAAATTCCGCCGGGAGTCATATATCTGGGCTCGCCAAGCTCTGCAAGAGCTGTGATAAGGCAAGGCATCTTAGCCTCTACCATGTGATAACGATCCTCGAACTGACGCTTAACAACAACTGTGCCAGCCTTCTCATCAACCTTAATCTCTTCAGCGTAAGAGATTACAGGAAGTCCAAGGTGCTCAGAAATCTGAGGACCAACCTGAGCTGTATCACCATCGATAGCCTGACGGCCTGTGATAACGAGATCATATTCAAGGTTTCTAAGTGCACCTGCGATTGTTGAAGATGTTGCCCATGTGTCAGCACCACCAAGTACGCGGTCTGTAACAAGAACTGCCTTGTCAGCACCCATAGCCATAGCCTCACGAAGAACTGCCTCAGCCTTGGGAAGACCCATAGTTACAACTGTAACTTCTGCACCATATTCATCCTTAAGACGAAGAGCTGCCTCAAGACCTGCTTTGTCATCAGGGTTCATGATTGCAAGCATTGCTCCTCTGTCAAGTGTTCCATCGGGTTTAAATTTTACCCCGCCCTTTGTATCGGGCACCTGCTTTATGCAAACTACAACTTTCATTTGTATTCTCCTTCAATTATTTTTCATAAGGAAGTTACACCTCACTGCATTCGGTGTAACCCGTTCGAACCAGACTCAAAAATACTTCGTCAGGTTCTCACAGCCACTAAGTGATTATGATCAGCTAAGTAATGCGCCTGAAATAACCATTCTCTGAACTTCAGATGTACCCTCGTAGATCTCTGTGATCTTAGCGTCACGCATCATTCTCTCTACTTCGTACTCTCTGATATATCCATAACCACCGTGAAGCTGTACAGCCTTTGTGGTAACATCCATAGCAACTTCAGCAGCGAAAAGCTTAGCCTTAGCAGCTTCTACAGAGTAACGATCCTTGTTCTTCTTTGCATCTGCAGCAGCGTAAACAAGCATCTTAGCTGCCTCACACTGAGTAGCCATGTTAGCAAGCTGGAACTGTGTATTCTGGAACTGACCGATTGAACGACCGAACTGCTTTCTCTCCTTAACATACTCAACTGTTCTGTCAAGAGCACCCTCAGCAATACCAAGAGCCTGAGCAGCGATACCGATACGTCCACCATCAAGTGTGTGCATAGCGATCGGGAAGCCCTTTCCTCTAGCGCCAAGAAGGTTCTCAGCAGGAATGTGGCAATCCTGGAAAATGAGCTCGTATGTTGATGAACCACGAATACCCATCTTGTTTTCCTTAGTACCGAATGTAAATCCGGGTGTATCCTTTTCTACGATAAATGCAGAGAACTTCTTCTGTTTTCTGCCTCTCTTATCTTCAACAATATCTGTGTAAGCGATAATGATGTAGATATCAGCTTCCTTACCGTTTGTGATAAAGCACTTTGAACCGTTAAGGATCCACTCTTTACCATCCTCTGTAAGAACTGCCTTTGTCTGAACGCCCTGAGCGTCTGTACCAGCCATGGGCTCTGTAAGACCGAAAGCACCGAGCTTCTCACCCTTTGCAAGGGGAACAAGATACTTCTGCTTCTGCTCTTCTGTACCATAAGTCATGATAGGATCACAGCAAAGTGATGTGTGTGCTGATACGATAACTGCTGTTGTACCGCAAACCTTTGCAAGCTCCTCTACGCACATAGCATATGTAAGAGGATCGCATCCCTGTCCGCCGTATTCCTTCGGAATCGGAATACCCATGAAACCGTATTTCTGCATCTTCTTAACAGTCTCTGTAGGGAAAACCTCTGTCTCATCCACATCAATAGCGTGTGGCTTTACTTCTTTTTCTGCGAACTCTTTGAAAAGAGCTCTAGCCATTTCATGTTGCTGATCTAACTGAAAATCCATGAAAAAATCCTCCTAAAATTGTATGTAATCTCTCTCAATCTCATTGGTACACTGATTTCAGGCTATATTTCCGATATACCTGCTCCATTTTCTCATCGTGCACACTATGTACGCACTGAAAAAATGTCACTATTCTAATGAAAATCTATCTCTGAAATCAATGCACCATGAGATTTCAAGAGCTTACGTTATTTTTTTATATTTAATTATTTACGGTCTGTAGGAACCTTGCCGCCATCTGAATAGTCATAGAAGCCGATACCTGTCTTAACACCGAGCTTCTTACCACGAACCATCTTACGAAGAAGAGGGCAAGCACGATACTTGGAATCACCTGTCTCTTTGTAAAGAACATCCATGATAGCAAGTACGATATCAAGACCAATGTAATCACCAAGTTCAAGGGGTCCCATAGGATGATTGCAGCCAAGCTTCATAGCTGTATCAACACCCTGGATATCTGCTACGCCTTCAGAGTATACGAAGATACCTTCGTTGATCATAGGAACAAGGATACGGTTTACTACGAAACCAGCTGCCTCATTAACCTGAACGGGAGTCTTACCAAGATCCTCAGAGATCTTCTTGATCTTCTCAACGTCTTCTTCAGGTGTGTTTGCACCCTGGATAACCTCAACCAGCTTCATAACAGGAGCGGGATTGAAGAAGTGCATACCGATAACGGGCTTCGGAAGTCCTGCACCGATCTCTGTGATTGAAAGAGATGATGTGTTTGATGCAAAAATGCAATCAGGATTCTTAACGATGTTCTCTTCAAGTTCTTTGAAGAGGTTCTTCTTGATATCCATAACTTCAAGAGCTGCCTCTACAACGAGATCAGCATCTGTGCAGATGTCATTAAGACCTATCTGGATCTTGCCGATGATTGCATCAGCCTTAGCCTGATCGATCTTGCCCTTGGAAACCTGCTTGTCAATGCTCTTCTTAATCTTAGCAAAGCCGCCCTCAGCGAACTCTGTCTTAATGTCACAAAGATATACCTTATCTACTGTGTCTGCCTGTGCAAATGTCTGAGCGATGCCTGCACCCATTGTGCCTGCGCCAATAACTGCTACCTTCATTTAAATTCCTCCTATTCTTAATCCTCATCCTCCGGAAATATGGGCTTATACACCCATTCCGTGAAGATCAGGGACTAATGCAATTTTTTAGTTAGATGCTGTCTAAAGCGTAAATCTTATTTATTCTGGAAGTCTACAACCTTAACCTTCTTCGGGTCATCCTTTTTGCGAAGGAAGTTAGCCATACCTTCACGCTGGTCTTCTGTCTCGAAGCAATCACCAAAAATCTTCTCTTCAAGTTCGATTGCCTTGTCAATATCAAGCTGAAGACCTTCATTTATAGCCTTCTTGCATGCACGTACAGCGATAGGTGCATTTGCAGCGATAGTATTAGCCATCTTCTCAGCTGCAGGAAGAAGTTCTTCCTGTGTGTAAACTGCGTTTACAAGACCAATTCTGTAAGCCTCATCAGCCTTGATATTACGTGCTGTATATATAAGCTGCTTAGCCATGCCTGCACCAATAAGACGAGCAAGTCTCTGTGTGCCGCCGAATCCGGGAGTAATTCCAAGACCAACCTCAGGCTGACCAAACATAGCATTATCTGAACAGATACGGATATCACAGCTCATAGAGATCTCGCAGCCGCCGCCAAGAGCGAATCCGTTTACTGCAGCAATTGTAGGAATAGGGAATGTCTCAAGCTTTCTGAATACATCATTTCCCTTCTTACCAAAAGCCTCGCCTTCTGTTTTTGTAAGTGTGCTCATCTCTCCGATGTCAGCACCTGCAACAAATGACTTTTCTCCTGCACCGGTAAGAACAAGAGCTCTTACTGTGTTCACATCAATGCTGTCAAGAGCAGCGTTAAGGTCATCAAGTACCTGGCTGTTGAGTGCATTGAGTGCTTCAGGACGGTTGATTGTAAGAACAGCAATTTTGTCCTTAACTTCAACATTTACAAATCCCATTTTCTTTGCCTCCTTATTTTATTTCAATAATTAAGGTATATCAGTCCAAACTTAATCAGACCTAAATACCTTCTATTTCATACCGGGTTATTTTTATCAAGTAGAACAGATAAATAAGGAAACGGAATAATCCGTTTCCCTTTTATTTTGTTTTAGTCTCTCTCAACGATTGTAGCGCATCCCATACCGCCGCCAATGCAAAGAGTTGCAAGACCACGCTTCTTGTCAGATCTCTGCATCTCATGAAGAAGAGTAACAAGAATACGGCATCCTGATGCTCCAACAGGGTGACCAAGTGCGATAGCACCACCGTTTACATTAAGTTTTGAAAGATCAAAGTGAAGATCCTTTCCAACTGCTACTGACTGAGCTGCGAATGCTTCGTTAGCCTCGTAGATATCGATATCATCGATAGTAAGACCTGTACGATCAAGAACCTTCTTTGTAGCTGCAACAGGGCCAACACCCATGATTGAAGGATCAACACCGCCAAGAGCACCTGCTACCCATGTAGCCATAGGCTTAATGCCAAGTTCCTTAGCCTTTTCTTCGCTCATAACAACGATAGCTGCTGCACCATCATTGATACCTGAAGCGTTACCTGCTGTTGTAACACCATCCTTGTTAATAGGACGAAGCTTAGCAAGACCTTCAATAGTAGAACCCGGACGAGGACCTTCATCTGTGTCGAATACAACTGTATCCTTCTTAACCTTAACTTCTACAGGAACGATCTCATCCTTAAACTTGCCAGCCTTCTGAGCTGCCTCTGTCTTCTGCTGAGAATTAAGTGCGAACTCATCAAGCTCTTCACGAGTAAGATTCCACTGTGCTGCAACATTGTCAGCTGTCTGAATCATGTGGTAGTCATTGAATGCATCCCAAAGTGCATCGTTTACCATACAATCCTTTAATACGCCATTATTCATACGATAACCGAAACGAGCCTTATCAAGTGCGAAAGGAGCCATTGACATGTTCTCCATACCACCTGCTACAACGATATCAGCATTACCTGATAAAATCTTCTCAGCTGCCATGTTTACACAGTTAAGACCTGATCCACATACAACGTTGATGGTAACAGCCGGTACTTCTACAGGAAGGCCTGCTTTGATAGAAGCCTGACGGGCAACATTCTGTCCAAGGCCTGCCTGGATAACACAGCCCATAAGAACCTCGTCAACCTGCTCCGGTTTAACTCCTGCTCTGTTAAGAGCTTCCTTAATAACAATTGAACCAAGATCTGCTGCCGGTGTGTTTGAAAGAGCACCGCCCATCTTACCGATCGCAGTTCTGCAAGCACCTGCTAATACTACCTTCTGTGCCATAGATGATACCTCCGTTTCGGGACTTTTGTCCGATTTTATTATATTTTTTGTTGTTTGTTATTTTTTTGTCACAACGAGTATATTATAGCATGCGTATAAATTTCTATGCAAGAAAAAGCATAGCAATATACCCTTTTTTTATAAATTTTTTTTAAAGATGTAAGTTTTGCACATAAAAGCAAAAGTCAATACGCAAATTTTATTTTTATTTTATAAAATCTTAAAAAGTTATCCACAATTCCAAAAATCGAAATGCCCATTTTATGAGTTATACACGAAATTATCCACATTATCCACATTTATCCACAATAACAACCATTATTCCACATTCAAAATACAAACATATTTTTTGTATGACTTTCACAAAATTAAGAAAAAATAAAAGATTTCTAAACTGGCTTTTATTAAATTGCTTAATGTTATAGATAAATGATATAATTTAACTGAATATTTGGAGCAAAACTCAATTAATGACTTTCATTTCAGAGTGCTCTCCGAATAAGCCAGGATCTCCTGAACTCAATATAAAAGAGTGCTGAGGAATCCTGTGTTCTGCAGGCCATGCGCCTTGCTCTGCAAGGACCGGTCCAGTATGATTTCCGGTTTTCATAAAGGAATTCAGGAATCGAAAAATATTAACTGCAAAGGGGATGATTGCATGAAATTCACAATTATTGGCAAGAACATCGATGTAACACCCGGACTTAGATCGGCTGTGGAGGAAAAGATCGGAAAACTCGAAAAGTACTTCACCCCTGAAACTAATGTCAACGTAACATTAACCGCTGACAAGGACCGTCACAAGATTGAGGTGACAATACCTGTTAAAGGCAGAATAATCAGATCTGAACAGGTCAGCAGCGACATGTACGTTTCTATTGATCTTGTGGAAGAGATCATTGAACGTCAACTCAAAAAATACAAGAGTAAACTGGTCAACAAGCACCAGACTGAAATCAGCAACTTCAAAAAAGAATATATCGACAATGAAGATTATGATGATGAAGAGATCAAAATCGAAAGGGTTAAGAAATTCGATCTTAAGCCCATGTATGTCGAGGATGCTGCTATTCAGATGGAACTTCTTGGACATAACTTCTTTGTATTCATCAATGCAGAGACCGATCAGCCTAATGTTGTTTACAAGAGAAAAGGCAACACATACGGTCTTATCGAGCCCGAGTAAATCGATCATTTAGATTTATTACTCTTTTAAAATTTAATCGCTTTATTTTTAGTATTAAAAAAGCCAGATGATCAACTCATCTGGCTTTAATTTTATTAACTTATTTGTAATGAATTAGAATATTCTTCTAACTGAAAGCACCTGTCTGTAACCAGCATCAGAAATCTTGATACCTGTCTTAGCTGAGGATGCATGTACAATCTGTCCACCACCGATGTAGATTCCTACGTGACCGGAATAACATACGATGTCACCGGGCTGAGCATTTGCAAGTCCATCTACTGCTGCACCAACGCTTCTGTCAGCACCACTTGAATGAGGGAGGCTAACACCAAAGTTAGCATATACGCTCATTACAAAGCCTGAACAGTCTGTTCCGTTTGTAAGGCTTGATCCGCCATATACATAAGGATTACCAACGAACTGCTGTGCATATGATGCAACTGCAGATCCGATAGAACTTGCCTGTGTAGTATAGCTTGCTGCTGAATTGTAGCTCTTGGAAGAACTACTGTCTGAAGACTTCTTGGTTCCCTTCTTTGCCTGAGCAAGAGCTGCAAGACGAGCCTCTTCTTCCTTCTTAAGACGGGCTTCCTCTTCTGCCTTAGACTCAGCTTCTACGAACTCTGTAGAAAGTTCTACATAATCTCTGGATACATAACCGTCACCTTCTTCAATGCTGACCTTAACCCAGCCTTCAAGCTCTTCGGTTACGACAAGTTCATCCTCAATCGGTACAAGTCCAAGCACTTCATCATCTGTGCTGGGGCCACTTCTAACCTTAAGTGTTGTGGTAGTAACTGTAGCGATACGCTTGCCTACCTCCTTGGCAAGTTCAACTGCATCCTCACCTGTTACACAGTACTCACCTTTTACATATCCTTCAACAGATCCTGACTTGATCTTATACCATCCATCAGTCTCCTCGATGAAAGTTCCTACGGAATCATCATAAAGCTTACCGATGATCTCGCCCTCTTCCTCGTTCGGGTTATCACGAACATTGACATAATCGTTAACCTGGGCAATTACGAGAGATCTGAATCTCTCTTCCTCCTGCTGCTCTGCAGTAAGTTCTTCCTCGGAGTCTTCTGCAGGCTCTTCTGCAGTTCCATCCTCAGGCTCTCCTGTTCCGGGCTCCTCTGCAGGAATCATAGCTCCTGTAGCCTTCTGAATATCATTAAGAATGTTCTCCTGCAATGTTGAAGCAAGAGGTGTCGTCTCTGTAATAGTTACTGCAGAATCCTCTATCTCATTCTCAGCAACCTCAGTACCATTATCATCTGCAAGATTTGAAAGTGATACTGAATCCCCTGTCAGTGCATAACTGATGCCTGCTGAAGGTAAAACACTTGTCACCTTAGATGCAGATGCATTAACACTAATACCTGTTCCTCCAACTGTTACTGCAGCTGCAACCCCCATAGCCAACAGCTGTATCGTAGTTTTTTGCAAAACGGACCTCCAAATCATTTGTTACGAATTTGTTACATCTTTTAACAATATACTCTGAACCATACAATTTGTCAACTATTCTTAAACATTTTCGCATAAAATTGGAAGGCTTAAACAAGCCATTTTTGCAATTGAATGATATATTAAGTCATTTTAAAAATTGCAAAAGAGCCAGTAACCATGCGGCTTCCGGCTCTTTTCTACATCTAGTATTTATTTTATTTCAAAAACACATTATTTGGTTAATTTTATATTTCGTTTATAAAAACATATATGTATCAATTTCTTGAAACGATACCAGGTCAGTCAATATCCTTTATCAGTTTTTACCAACAAGAAAATCCTGAACTGAAGTAACAGCATTTGCTCCATCTGCTACAGCTGTTACAATCTGTCTGAGGCGCTTCTTTCTTGAATCACCTGCAACAAATACGCCGGGAGTTGAAGTCTTTCCGCTCTCATCAGCAATGATATATCCTGTCTCATCCATCTGTGCAAGATCTGTGAAGCTCTCTGTAAGGGGATGAATACCAATGGCAACAAAAAGTGCATCGGTTTCAACATCTTTTGTTTCACCGCTCTTAACATTCTTAACTGTTATGGCTTTAACTTTGCTATCGCCCTTAACTTCTTCTACTACGCTGTCCCAGATAACTTCAACATTTGGAAGTGATAATAATTCTTCCTGAAGGATTTTTGCAGCTCTGAGCTCATTTCTTCTATGAACGAGGTAAACCTTTTTGCAGCCTCTTGCAAGGAAAATAGCATCCTCGACAGCAACATCACCGCCACCGTTTACAACAGCAACCTTGTCCTTAAAGAATGCGCCGTCACAGGTTGCACAATAAGAAACACCGCGTCCTGTAAACTCCTCTTCGCCCTTGATACCAAGCTTGTTGTGAGAAGCTCCTGTAGCAAGAAGTACAGTCTTAGTTTCGTATTCGCCCTGATCTGTGACTACTTTGAATACAGGTGTCTCTTTTTCGTTTCCTTCTTTTTCTATTAATATAGAAGAAACGCATCCTTCTGCAAATTCAGCGCCAAGCTTATCAGCATGCTCGCGGAACTTCATACCCATATCGAATCCGTTAATACCGGGTAATCCAAGATAGTTATCTACTTCATATGTAATCAGAATCTGACCACCGCTAACGGGATCCTTCTCGACTACAAGTGTATCCAAACCTGCTCTTTTTGCATAAACTGCTGCTGAAAGCCCTGCAGGGCCTGAACCTATGATCACAAGATCTCTCATATTTTTACCTCCTGGTTTGGTCCTAAGGGTGTCGCTTTTGGTAAGATGACATGAGGAGTATCCCATTCATGGGTGAATTCCTGATGTCATTGATTCCTTAGGACGGTTCTCAATTTTCCATAATTTGTTTTACACTACTTTAGTTAATGTTAATTTGTTTATAATTAAATTGTATGCAATCTTTATTACACTCAAATAATACTCCCTATTTTCTGATTTGTAAATACCTTTTATAATAAGATTATAAATAGATGATTATTTGTTAATAACAGACGGAGTAAACTATGAATTCATATGCAGGTACAGTTCTGATAACAGGCGCATCAAGAGGAATCGGCAAAGCAATAAGCGAAGCTTTTGCAAGTAAAGGCTATGACCTTTATTTATGCTGCAGGAGCAGTTACGATTCTTTATCAGCCTTTTCAGAATATCTCAAAACAAAATACGGAGTGTCTTCTCATGCATTCGCATGTGATGTTTCCGATGAAAACAGCGTACTTTCTCTTTTTGACATCATACGAAGCCTCTCTAAAAAGATGCCTGATATCGTAATAAACAACGCAGGTATCGCCTGGTATGGTCTGATCACGGACATGTCATCGGATGAGTGGCATCGTCTCATGGGCACCAACCTTGATTCTGTATTTTATGTTTGTAAAAATGCCGTTCCTGACATGATAAGAAACGGTCACGGAAAAATCATAAATATTTCTTCTGTCTGGGGCAACGTTGGTGCTTCATGTGAAGTAGCCTATTCCGCTTCCAAGGGCGGTGTTAATTCCTTTACAAAAGCTTTGGCAAAGGAGCTTGCTCCCAGTAATATTCAGGTAAATGCCATATCCTGCGGCGTAATTGATACCGAAATGAACAGATCACATCTCTCAGATGAAGAATTAGATGATCTTGCATCTGAAATTCCTGCAGACAGAATAGGTTCTCCCGAGGAAGTAGCCAGCTTTGCTGTAAGCCTCGCAGAATCTCCTTCATATCTTACCGGGCAGATAATCACAATTGATGGTGGCTGGATTTAATTTATCCGCAAGTATTCTGCACATTTTTTTCACTAAATTCACCAGCAGCCACATAAGGTTAACTTCAATGGCTCGTTATAGCATTTGTGGGCATCAATAAATGATGCCCACATTTTTTATCAAAATCTCATTTCAAGCTTCGGAGCCAAAGCAAACAAACCTGCTCCTATAACAACCATAAACATAGAAATAATCTGTGATGTAGAGAATATTCCGATATTTCCTCTGTAATCAGCACGGAGGAACTCAATAGCAAATCTTCCAATTCCGTACAATACAAGATACATTGCCGCAGTTCTTCCCTTCACCTCTGTCTTATGTGAAAACCAGATCAAAATCGCTCCTATCAGGAAGTCTCCTACAGATGACATAGGCTGTGTCGGAATAAGCGGTACTCCGTTTGGTGCAAAATCCGAATGTAAAAAAACAATATGAAACGGACTTGTTGTTTCAGCACCGTAACAGCATCCTGCAAATAAGCACCCCAGACGACCAAATCCCTGAGCTATTGCAACAGCAGGCATTACAACATCAAAGTACTTAAGAAAATCCTCATGTTTTCTTTTAACATATATATAGCTTGTAAGTATACCTCCGATTATTCCTCCGTATACCACATACCCATTAGCAAAATCCCATAAAATAGATGGATCTTTCAATATATTCGGAAATTCTACTATATAAAACAGTATCCTGCATCCAAGCAGTCCTCCGATAATCGCACAATAGAAAATACCGTAGATAGTATCCTCAGATAAGCCCTTCTTCTTCCCTCTCTTTAGTACAATCATGAGCGCTGCAAGAAACCCGATAGCGATCATCAGGCCGTACATATGTAATGTAACCGGACCTATCTTTATATCATTATACATAATTCCTCGTTTCTAATTTACTTCTGCATTACTTTTTCTATGGCGGATATTACAGTATCCTCATCAAGAGGTTTTGTAACAAATTCTTCCGCCCCATTTTCTATAGCTTCTTTTACTTTCTCATTTTGTCCGGCAGCTGTGATCATAATAACCTTGGCCTTCGGATAAGTCTTGTGTATCAGCTTTAATCCCTGAATGCCGTCCATAACAGGCATAGTTATGTCCATAGTGACTATGTCAGGATTGTACTTACCGTAATCGTCAAATGCCTCCTGACCGTTAGTTGCTTCATCCACAATAGTATGACCATGTCTCTCCAGCATGTCCTTGAGTACTCTTCTGGATGTTCTTGAATCATCAACAATAAGAATGTTTGCCATAGCTCCATCTCCTTATTTCACAGTGGTATTACTGTTAACAGAAACAACAAGCCATGCCTCGGCATCGCAGCTGTAAATAGGCATCACACGAATATCTTCACCTGAAATCTCACCAAACTTCGTAATAAAATACGGCGGATCAAGCTCAATTTTCTTACCTTTCCTGCTTCTGTCGGTAGCATATAGACCATTTATACAGTTTATAAGTTCACACATCGCATCAAGCGCATCTTCTTCAGTCTCAATGAATTCTTCCTTCGTATAACTCTTGGCAAGTTTCTGAAGGTCACCATTTTTCCCTACAAGAGCTATCGTTGCCTTGACCTCACCATCAAAGCACTGATAAGCTATGCACTCTTCCTTGATATTATGAACCGTGTACACATTGTCTATTACCAGATGCGTATCAACCAGCCTGTAAACATTTTTTATACCATATTTGAAAAGAGCATTATATTCAGGATCATCAGTTCCCGTAAAAATCGGAACGATCAAATCTATGTCACCACTTTTCAGTGCCGCCATCTGATTATCATTAAGTCCCTTTTCAAGCTGATATTTCTTAAGAGTAGAGTCGACTTCTTCCAAAGTCATCATTTTCTTTTCTACTAACGCTGACGTGAAGGTCTGGAATTCATTCCCCTGGAGAGAAAGCAAGTATCCCACTTGAATTTCAGAAAGGTATCCGCGCTCGATTGCCAGATCCCCAAACCTTTTATCCATAGTCGCCTGTAGCGCATTTATCTCTTCTGCCTGTGCAACAGTCATCAGCATCTCTGTAACCGCTATAACACCAAGCTTTGCACGTTTTGATTCCTGGACCTGATAAACCATAGACAACTGCGCTTTTGTAAGCCTTCCACTGTCCAGAAGGTATTTACCCATGATTCGGTCAAACATAATTTCCTCCATGCAATTAGAAAGAAAAAATACTATAACGTTAATATATTAATAATATCACAAAATGATTTGGTACACTATTATTCTTCATCATTAGATTTTGCTGCTATTCCTTTTCCACTCATTGCTGACTGAACTGCAGCCTCAGTTTCGGAAAGCTTTTTCTTTGGCGCCTTTTCAGCGGTATTATTTACCTTTGATGCAGCCTGTGCTGCCATCTGAAGTGCAAGCATACGCTCTCTTGGTATCATAACTTTCTGACCGCTTGGATTGATAATGATACCGTTTTTATCACCAACGAACTTCAAAATATCGCCAAATCCAAATACTGCTCCCTTGAATTCAGTATTTCTAAAGGACTTACTGAATTCAATTCCATCTGTAAATACGGGCAGGAAATGTTTCTCATCAGAGCTCTTGATCTCAGGGAATCTGATCTTTGTATCAGCTGTAAATTTATATCTGCCATCCTCAAGAACCTCAATCGGTCCCTCATGCTGCATAGGCACAATATAATGAGCAGCCTGTGCTTCCTTTGCCATACGCATCTCTTTCGCAGTAAGTACGGCATCTCTCTTTTCATATTTAACCGGCCATCTCACTTCCCCAAGGAAATCAAGCATTGAGAATACAAGCGCAGGGTTCTTGGGAGATTTATCTCCTCCGTTCCCCCAGTCACCGGGTGCCAGCACAATCTCATTTCTCTTGAAATGTGCTCTGTAATAGCCATTATCAATAATGAAATTCTCAGCGCCGAGATAATAAAGATAATCAAAAAATGTTCTTCTCTCGCTTGCTGACTCAGCTTCGTTATCCGCTTTGCAGGGACGGACGATGAGCTTTCTGAACTGCTTTGAAAATGCATTAACGGCAGCTGTAGCATATTCTTCACTTGAATAGATATTAATATAACCATGATCGATAAAAGGATAACCTGTCATGGAATCAAAGAGCACGTAGAGAGTCTTGGCATCTCTTACTCTTCCGAGAATCTCGTTGTAAACCTTTCTGTGGTTGGTTTCATATCCCGGTATAGGTGAAACCTTCTGATAACCCTCCTGAACTGTAAGAAGGAATAAAAGCTCCTGCATTGAGAAGAACTTTATGGTCTCCTGATTAAGATCTTCTTCATAAACAAGCTTTCCTATCTCTTCTTTTCTCTCATCTGTCAGAGGATCCTCAAAATCTATATCCTCCTGTCCTTCTATACGAATCGGATTAAGCTTACCGGGAGAAGGCCACCCCAGATCCTTATGCTTCTCCATAAGCTCCTCAAGAGCTTTTTCCTTCTGCTTAGCCTCCTGCTCCAAAAGCAGTGCTTCTTCCTCTTCCTTATTCTTCTTATTACCCAAAAAATTAAAAAGTCCCATTAAAAAAATCTCCGTTCTCAAATTACTAAAGCTTCCTGCGGTTTTGTCTTATTTTACCCACAAGAAAAAAATACAATCTCAGGCCTTGATATCAGCCTCAAAAAATGTTCTGGAAAAATCAATCAGGTAGTCCACATCCAGAGTTCCTGCAGTTTCATAAGGAGAATGCATTGCAAGCTGAGCCATTCCTATATCCACTGTGCGGACTGCTACCTGTGTTCCCGAGATATTACCAAGTGTTGAACCACCTGCCACATCAGAGCGATTAGTGAAGGTCTGATACGGAACCTTGGCCTTTTCGCAGATCATCTTGCATATAGCGCCTGAAACAGCATCAGTCGTATATTTCTGATTTGCGTTATATTTTATCACGATTCCCTGATTCATTTGCGGTCTGTTTACAGGATCAGCTTTTTCAGTATAATTCGGATGAATTGCATGCGCATTATCAGCTGATATCATAAAGCTTCTTGCTATGGAAACAAGATAATCCTCCTGATTTCTGCCAAAAGCATCGTTTATCCTTGTAAGTGTATCTCTGAGGAATGTTGAAGCAGCGCCCTGTCTTGTGGTGCTTCCTACCTCCTCATTGTCAAAGACAACATGCATGATAACATTCTCTTCATTTTCCGCCTTAACAAATCCTTCAAATGAACCATAGCAGCATTCAAGGTCATCAAGTCTTCCTGATGAAACATATTCTTCATCAGCGCCCCATACTGAAGGCTCTACTCTGTTATACAAAAACAGGTCATGTGACACGATATCCTCTACAGAAACTCCGGCCTCTTCTGCAATGAGCTTAATAAATTTATCCTTACTCTTCTCATCGCCAAAAATCGGAAGCATATCCTTTTGTGCATTATATTTGTGTCCGTCATTGGCCTCGCGATCCATATGAATTGCAAGAGACGGAAGCATAACCAGATCTCTGTCAACATTTACAAGCTTTGATGTAACGCCTATGGAGCCGTTTTCATCAGACTTAACCATTACTCTTCCTGCTACGGAAAGCGGTCTGTCAAACCACGGTGCGCAAAGCATTCCGCCATATTTTTCCACATTCAGTGTCACATATGAAGCTGACTCGATCTCAGGATTTTCCTTTATTTTGAAGCTCGGAGAGTCGCTGTGACTGGCAATCATGTAAAATCCTTTGTAATCCTTTTTAGGAAGTTTAAATGAGATTATGGATGATTCTGCCCTTGTGACAAAATATTTTCCACCCTGTGAAAGCTCCCATTTATCATCTTCCCTGAGCTCCTTAAAACCTTCCTTTATAAGTCTCTCAGAAAGCTCTTCCACTGCGTGGTAGGCAGTGGGGCTCTTTTTGATAAATTCTGTTAATCCTTTTATTGATTCTTTCATTACTTCACCTTCTTTTATTTTTCATTTCCTGAAATTCTATCCTGTAGTCCTTTATAAAACTCGGACATTCTATCAGAATTAAGTTTTTTACCACCTCTGAAAACCGGTCTCTTGAATCGGAAATTTTTAATGTTCTTAAGTTGATACTTCTGTCTGAAATCAAGAGATTCAGCAGCTGATGTCAAATTCCCTTTTGCCTTAGCAGGCATTGCAGTCAAGGCCTCTCTCGCCCTTACAGGAGTAGCAGCTGCTGACTGGTACACGCCCTCCATCCTTTCATCAAATTCGGCAATTGCAGCTTCCACCATATCCAAAAGATGAACAAGGCTCGCCACGGTAAGCACCAGGTCCGCTGCAAGATAAGCCATTAACAAAAGAGCAATGACCTCTGCCAGCAATGGATGTATCATATCCATGACTTTCTCTGAAAAAGGAAGAACGAATCGTGTGACCATTATACCTGCGACACCAAAACCCACAGTTGCCGGAAGACATACACGACCGTTGATGTTGAGCGGTATATCGTTATATTCCCACCATACTGCATGGAATCTTTTTTCCAGAAAATATGATGTGCTGTACTCAAGAATTATACTTCCAATCGCACAGATAAGAAATATCTTCCAGATAGGAATCATTTTATAGGGTATTCCGCTAAACCATGGAAGATATCCAAATACCAGATGGCAAGCCACGGCACCCGTACCATATATCGGACAGATGGGGCCAAACAGGAAGCCTCTGTTTCTCCAGTGACCTTCCTTGACTGTACAATATATGCACTCGTATACCCATCCCAAAAAACTGTATACAACAAACTCTATAAAAAGCTTAGATACAAGCATATAATATTGCTCCTATAACTAACTATTATTTTTACCAAACCTGCATATATCGTTGAGACAGCATATACTGCACTGAGGTCTTCTTGCGACACAGACTGCTCTTCCATGCCATACAAACCTGTGGCAAAGACTGTTTCCCTCTTCAGGAGGTATTATCTTCCACAGTGCCTTTTCAACCTTTGCAGGGTCCTTCTCATCATCAACAAGGCCTATCAGATTGCAAAGTCTTATACAATGTGTATCCGTTACGATGGCAGGCTTTCCAAAAACATCTCCCATTATCAGATTCGCACTCTTCCTTCCTACTCCCGGAAGCTTTAACAATTCCTCCATGTTGTCAGGAACTTTATCATTATATTTTTCATGCAGAATCTTCATGCAGGCGCTGATATCTCTGGCCTTGGACTTACCAAGACCACAGGGTCTTACTATCTCCTCTATTTCAGATACTTCGGCATTGGCCAGAGCCTCCACTGTGGGAAATCTGTCATATAAAAGAGGTGTAGTCTTATCAACCCTTGCGTCAGTACACTGAGCAGCAAGTCTCACACTGACAAGGAGCTGCCAGGCTTCGCTATAATCAAGTGTGCAATCAGCATCAGGGTATTCTTTTTTTAATCTGTCAATTACGTTAAGTGCCAGTTCTTTTTTACTCATTTCACACCTGTAGGTTCTACTGCATTTACACGAATGAGTCCGAAAAGCAAAAGCCTCTCGGACTCATTGTCATTTCTCTGATTGTTCGAGTGCGCTGTTTATGAGTTTGAGTAGCTCAAGCGCACTTCTAAAGTGTACATTCTTTTTCCTTTCAGACCAAAGTACCTGTCCCTGCCAGGAGCTGTTCTGTCTGAATTTAACCTGAACTATAAAGGTAGCCCTTTCCCCTCTGTAGGTTTTAAGGCTTCTTATCGGTTCTCTTTTTCTGATTGAATTTGGATTATGATAATCTCTTGATTTATCCCTCTGTACAAAGCTTCTGTAAGAGGTGGTACGCTGAGGAAAATCCCAATTGTCATATAGTCTGTCCATCAGCATCATCATCTCATAGCCGCTTCCAAAGGGCAGTGCCTCTTCCTCGTAAGGAGTCCAGAGAACACCCTCGAAGTCTCTCTCTGTAGCCTCATCAACACAGATACAGATTAGATTTTTCCCATAAATACGTGATTCCGATTCAGTCATTTTTTAAGTCTCTTATCTCTTTTTATAGTCATTACTGCTGTAAGTAAAGCAGCTGCAAATATAAATAGATGTCCCTCCATATTAGTGTCATCATCTGTTGAAGCTCTTCTTGCTCCAAGTACATCTTTCCCTGTTTTGCCTACATTTTCAGGGCTCGCGATATCTACAGTCACAAGTCCTCTCTTAGCCCCGAGCACATTCGCATTCTGAGCTGTCGTGGCCCTTGCAAGTGTTGCACTTCCTGCTCCCTGAGCCTGCTGCGAAGAATCAGCAGTTCCAGCCTGAGTCTGTGAAGGAGCCGTGCTGCCTGAGCTCTGAGAAGTATCATCTGAGCTCTTGGTATCGCCTGAGCTTCCGGAGCTTTCCTTAGGAGTCTCATTTATGGCGGTATCTCCAGCCTTTGTAACCTCAAGCACACCGGGAACTGTCTCTATATCATAGTTTTCAGGGAGAGTCCCTTCATTTAATTCGTAGGTAAAATAATTATAGCTCTGTCCGATCTTCTTCTGTTTGCCGGTTACTTTGTAGCTTGCTCCTTCGCCCTCTGCAAAGCCATCTCCGGAAACAGTAACCTCATGAGCTTTAATCGTTTTATTATTATATTTCTTTTTAAGGCTGGCGGATGTAAGAATTACTTTTCTTTTCTCAATTGTAAATTCGCCCTGCTTAAATTCAAATCTAAACTCATTTGTTACATCATTCCCGTCGGCATCTCTGACAACAGGGGATCCTGTGATTACCACTGGATATGTGCCGGCATTTTTCCCGGAGGCATAAGCGGATATACCGGTTACTGAAAATTCAGCATCGCCTATGGTCACTGTTATAACCTGAGAAGGATCTCCGGTTCCGTTTATCTTGAATTCGGAATCGCTTCTTCCTTCAAGTACGTATCCTGACAGACTCTGTTCCTTGCCGGAATACTTAACCGCATTACTATTGCCTTCAACCGTAATGATGTACTTCTGAGCGTTGGTTCTCTCTACAACGGAAATATCTCCAAAGATATAGGTTATCCTGTAGTTATTAAAATCCGTACCGGGTCTGGGTGTTGCAACAAATTCATTTATTGATGCCCCAACTGCTGTCCTGCTTCCCGTAAAGGAATAATCAGCTCCCTGACCTTCTACCCAGCCACTTTCTTCCGCGAGAGGCATATCACCATTAGTAATAGGTTTGCCGTCATAAGCTTTTACCAGATTCATGGACTTAAGCGTAACAGGCCTCTTCTGTATAACATTCTCAGCAGTTATCTTAAGTGAAGCGGGCGCAGTCACCTGAACCAGTTCACTGTTGTAAACTGAACATCCTGTCATGGCAACATCAAAAGCCGTCTCCGAAACATTCACAGCTGATACCGATACCTTATTGTCAGGAATTCCTGTGATATAAAAAGTGTTACCGGACTCATCCGAAGCAACAACTGCACTTATATCGTTTTCTTCCAATTTAATTGTGGAAACAGGGAGCTTAACCTGTACGTCATGACTCTGCCCGTCATAAACAGGACTGTTCTCTGCAATACCGGATAATCTAAGCTCATTTGGTGCTGCCGGAGTCACCTGAGCTTCACCGCTATCATTCTGTCCGGCTCCAACCTGAGTATCCTCAGACTGCTGCCCTTCAGAATCATTAGAAGCTTCACCCGGAGTCGTTCCTTCATTCCCGTCCGGAGCTACTTGCGCCGGATTATCCGCAGCTGCTGCATCTGTCTCCTCCGGATTCACTGTAGGAGCTGCATCAGTTTCATCCATAACCGTAGCAGGTGCCTCTACCAAAGCGTTCCCATCAGAAACTGCATCCTCTGCACTTACACCCAGTGCATCCGCAGTGCTGAAAGTAATAGTCGCAGCCATTATACAAGCTACTACTGCATTCTTACGTATTCTTTTAAGATTTTTCCCCTTCAAAACCATGCCCTCATAAATAAAATAATAAAAAACAAATTAAAAACAAATTAATTTTATATGTTTTTATTCCCAAACGCAACATAAATGCCATGATTTTACTCTTTTTCAGTAGCTTCTTTTTCTAATCTCTCTCTTTCCTTTTCTCTGCTCTCATCTAACATGGCGGCAGTTACTGCAATACTGTCATCCCATGAGCTATAGCGTTCATCACCTCTTCTGTCTACTATGTCCTCGCCATATCTTTCGATAAGATTCCCGGCAAGAAAATCCGTGAATTTGCAGCTTCCTTCATAATTTAAGTGCGAATGATCGTTGAAATCCGTATCAAAGCTGAGTCCTATCAGATCATAAGCCTCATTGTAATTCATGAATTCAAGACCGTTATCATATGCTATATCCCGCACTCTGTTATAGGTGAGCATTTCCTTATTTTCTGCAGCATAGGGTGCGACAATAAAAAACAGTTTGACGTTATTATCATTAGCAAGCTCTATTATTTTCTGCAGATACTTCTCGGATTTTGGCGTAAGATCCGCCCCCAGAGTCACATTAAATTCAGGAACAGGCTGAGGTCTGACCGCAGAATAGGGTGTATAGCCTTTAAATGCGGCAAGATCTTCATTTCCCAAAAATGCATCAAAATCTTCCTTCGTCAATTTCTCATATCTGTTGTGATAAGTGAAAAAATCCGGAAAATAATCATCCCATCTCATCACCTCACAGCTTGTGACAAAAAGAGCAAGCTTATTCAAAGAAGGTTTTAACCCCTGAAGATTCTCATACAAAAAGTCATACTGATAATCTGCTTTAAAGCAGGCAGGCGCATAAAAATCAAGAACTGCAACCTTGGGATGCTGGGTCTTTAGTGCTTCCTTAAAATAGTAATAAGTCTGCCACAATGTCTGCTCCGCTGCGCTGAAATTGTATGTAGCAATGCCATAATTTTCCCAAAGCTGAGCAGTGTTTATATCGCAGTGTATATGACTTGATCCGATCATAAGCACATCTATGGAATCCCTGGGCTGCTCGTAAAAGCTTCTGGCCTGGTTGATGCCATGTATTGATTTTTCAGAAAGCAGTCTGTCAAGACCACTCATGATTGTCACAAAGGCCAGAATGAAGGCCAGGTAAGTACATATCTTCTTCATAGATACTCCTAAAAATTAGTTTGTCATTAAGCTCATAAGAACTTCGCTAAGTGCAATTGGTAGTTCTGCTCTCACTCCGTTCGCCAGAACAAGCATAATCACTAAGCTCAAAACTACTTCGCTAAGTGATTATGCTTTAAAACTCCATGTACATGAAGCCGATGACCTGCTCTGATGGTCCATAGACGCCGTAAACAAGAAGCAGCACCAATAACGCAAGAAAAACTGTAAGTCTTGCGGGTAATGCAATTCCCATCAAAAGCTCAGGAAAATCTTTCTTATTGATGCTTGATAAAACATCCATAACTATCATTACAAGCACCCCAATTATCATTATCCAAAGCTGATAGCTGCTCATTTCAAGAAAGCTCATTTCTTCAGAAACAGTCATGTTTACACCGCTTCCAATAAACATATTCTTTATATAAGTAAGCGCTCTGCTGACGCTGTCAATTCCAAAGAACAGCCAGGCAATTGAAACACTTATAAAAACAAGTATCCTTCTTACTATCTGCATCACCTTCGCATCGAAAGCATGAGCCTTTTCAAGGATGTTGTCTATCACTGACAAGAATCCATGCATAAGTCCCCACACCACAAAATTCAGTCCGTTTCCATGCCAAAGACCGCAGATAAAAAATACCACAATAGTGTTCAGATGCTTCCTGAATGCACCCTTTCTGTTTCCTCCAAGCGGAATATAAATGTAATCCCTAAGCCAGTTGCTAAGTGATATATGCCATCTGCGCCAGAAATCTGACATGCTCTTTGCCGTATAAGGTGCCTTGAAATTCTGAGTTAGTTTTATTCCAAAAAGAAGTGCTATTCCTATCGCTATTGATGAATATCCCGCAAAGTCAGTATATATCTGAAGCGTATACATAAGACTCCCTGCAATCAGCGCCTTTGAAGAATGAAAATCAGGGTTGTTTAATAATATCTCAGTATATTTTGCAAATCTGTTAGCAAGGATAAGCTTCATACAAAAGCCATAGAGAATATATGAAAAACTCCTGTTAAGATTCTCCTCATTAAAGAATTTTGCTGCATATACTGCCTTTTTTTGTGAAAAGAAGTTCTCTCCTCTTTCTATAGGTCCGCTAATGAACTTTGCAAAGAAAGACTGATATAAAAGAAAATCGATGATTGAAGGAAATTCTGATATTTTCCCTCTATTGATATCAACGAGAAAACTGATTGATTGAAAAATATAATATGAAAATCCTATTGGAATAAGTGTCCAGGACAAAAACGACGGAAGATGATCTCTCGTTCTAAGTACATCCCCCAATTTAAGTATGCAAAGAGATGATGCACAGCCAACCACACCTAAAATAGTGATCAAACTTGAAAGAACCTGCCTTCCATTTTGAAATCTATGAATAAGAAATCCTATAATATATGTGAATACAGAAACAGCAAGCATTATTACCAGCGCAATTCTGCTCATTATCACTATATATCCCCAACTGGCCATCATAAGAACAAACGGCCTGTACTTCGGAGCCGATATATAATACGCAAGTAAAGCAACAAGCAAAAACAGAAACGTCGTAAACTGAAATGTCATCTCCAACTCCCCTAAGCAATTTAGTGAGAAAATTATATCATATATTTGCTTGTTATATTTTGGAAAACTTATTTTGATGCGATGAAACTAATATTTATAGAAGCTTAAGATTGGGGAACAGCCTTACAAATGAATCATTATCTGACTTTATTTTTTTCATATTAGAAAATCAATTTTCTAATCGAACTTACTTCTAATTGCATGTATTACTATAGGTAAAAAAAAGCCAGTCTATCAGAAATCCCTTTTCTTTTGCAAGTTTTATATTCTTAAGAACAGTGTTACCGCAGAGTGTAGTCTCCTGGTTAAAGCTCACTCCCTCTTCAATATACTGCTTTAGCCTCTCAACCGCTTTCCTTCCAGCAGAAAATGCGTCTTTGGGATTACGCCAGTCACCACCGGATTCTTTGAGTATCTCATCTGCATTGACCCTATATTCTCCCTTTAAATCCGGATCCATTTGATATAAAGTTGATTTCCCCGCACCATTAACACCTGCTATAAGAGTGTACTTCTTCATATGTTTAGAAAAGATTCCTTTCGATTACTTCCTTTTGCTTTTTTTGAAGCAAAAAATCTCCAACCATCTCGTAAAAGTCTTTTTCCTCTTCAGTCTCACTCTCTAAAACAAGTTGCAAAGTATCTTTCGGATTTAATTTTGCTATTTCTATATATATATCACTATATTTCTTAATATCACACATAAATTTCTCCCTTATGCTTCTTCATAATATCCACTTCATTCTCTATGAAAAAAGTAAATCATGTGATGAACTAATGCCTGATTATATTATAGCATTTTTACATGAATCGTCTCAGCTAGCAAATTAACAGTTATAATTATTCCATTTCAATGTTACCATAAAAGAATTAACAAAAACTTCCTTATATACCCTTGTGGTATAGCAGTATCCCAGGCCATTTAAATAATTCTGAATTGATTCATATTCATGTTCAGGAAATGATATTGTATTCATCTTTTATTTCCATTCCTTGCGAAGAATTCTCATCATAATAAAGTCACTATACTCATTGTTGTAATAATATCCCTGTTCCTGAACTCCTTCCTGCTTGAATCCAATTTTATTGTAGAATGCCAGAGCGTTAGTATTAAGCCCTACAACTCCTATTGCAACACGGTTCATGTCATATTGATTAAAGGCCATATCCAACATGATTCTGATTGCCTCTGCCCCATAACCTTTATGTTGCATCTCTGGATCAGGTAT
The DNA here is from genome assembly GCF_000424385.1 of Butyrivibrio sp. LC3010. GTDB lineage: Bacteria > Bacillota > Clostridia > Lachnospirales > Lachnospiraceae > Butyrivibrio. The sequence continues at coordinate 37,603 of NZ_AUJU01000011.1, forward strand.
TATAATTGAAAGATCAGTGCAGTGCCAAACTGGCCACATTCGCAGTAACCCCGTCTCACCTACGATATTGTCATCCAGATCTGTAATGGTATACCAAATGGAATCTTCACTCTTGTAATTGAATTCGATGTATTTTTTCTCTGCTTCTTCATCCGTAGGCTCAGTAAAACCGCACTTAAACATGACATCCGGCTGACTGAACCAATGAGCATAATACTTTGCATCAGTGGTTCTTTGCTCACGTAATATAACATTTGTTCCTCTTATTTCAGTATTTGGTTTCATAAAACTACAACATCTCTTTTCTCAATATTCTGCATATAAGCAGCGAATATATTATTCAATATCTTACAAAGAAGATACCACATGCCAAATAACCGGATTGCAAAATCCGCATGATTTATATAATTCAAATGAATTGCTCTTATTAGCTAACCTTCCTGATACAGTTACAAAATCAGCTCGCCCCTGAAGTCTACGTAACAATTCACAAACAACATATTTTCCCAATCCAAGCCTTCTATATTCCTGAGAAACCTGTATCCATTCCAGTATTCCCTCGCCTATACGAGAATCAAGCTCTGCTATTCCAGATGCCACTATATTTTTAGTTCTTAATTCCATAATCGCAATCCACAGGTCATCTTGATGGACTGTATGAGTTTTATACATCATCAATTCATCAACAGAAACATGTTCCTGCTCATAGCAGTTATTTATATGATCCGCAAAAAACTTTACATCAGCTTGAACAACTTCAAAGTCATCAGGTAAAAATGCATCTGGAATCATTTTCAAATTATGTATCATTTTAAAATACTGATCATCATTTCTGGCGGGCTGCTCTTTGTTATAATCATCATCCCTAAGTACTATTATGTGCTCTGGCATTACGATGTTTTCAGTCTTCCAATATGGCAGAGATGAAGCCTTGCATGGATCAGTAATATAGTCATTGGCATTCATATGTCGTCTCCTCAAAGTAATATGCTAATGATATCACAGTATCCATCAAAAGAAATCATCCACCATGAACATTATTTTTTCTCCGTTCCACTAATTTTCCACTGATATTACCCTGATTCTCCCCTGATGTTCTCTTTTAAAAAGAAAAACTGCATGATATTCTTATAATCGATGCAAACAACATAAATTATTTTTTTACTGGCAGCGCACATACCGCTGCCTTTTTTATTGCCCGGATTTAAGAAAGAAACGGGTAGCAACCGGGATGAAGAAAGCAGGATTATCACCTTGAATGACGATCCTGCTTTCTTTGTTCCGGAACAGTGCGTGAAGGTTTTACACCGAAGCGCATGAAAATGAGTGCACACATTTTCACAACGGGGTCCAGGGCAGTGTCCCTAGCACATTGCTGGCAGCGATGTGCGTGGTCAGGTCGAGGATGAAATCCCGCCCAGTAGGTATGTTGTCATCGGCATACCGTACTGGGTATTCTTTGCCGAGCAAAGGTTTTCACAACTCAGGAGCATCCTTCGCCCCAGAACATTTTTCAAAAATCAAAACTATCATCAAAATTATTAGGAGGTATAACAGCTTAATGAAATTTACAAGACATAATGGCAGATCAGGTTTACACGGGACTTACAATCCAAAACATAACGACCGTGAATTTGATCTCGACAAAACTGAAGACCTTAATAAAGACCTAACTGAAAATAATCTTTACTGGAACTGCATTGACAAAAAGATATTCCGACACGGAGAGCTCAGTGATAACGCAAATACCTTCACTGATGTTGAAAAGGGCTTCTATAATCTTGTCTATAAAGATTACGTCGATGGTCAGAATGAACGCAACATCAGAAGCGGTCACAGGGAGCGATGCAGAACCACGGATGATCTTAGAACAAATAATAAGACCTGCCCAGAAGAGACAATCTATCAGATTGGTGACATGAACATGCATGTTGATCCTCATGTTTTGGATAATTTCCGAACGTTTTACCGTAAAAAACCACTTGCAGACCACTTTTTCGAAGCATAAAAATACCCTTAAACCCAGATAAATACTGGATTTAAGGGCGAGCTGGCAACGGGAATCGGATAATAGCCAGTTACGAAAACCCGCATGGAAAGGAGGGCGCTAATCGTCTAGGAGACGATTGCTCAGCGCCGACCGAAGCGGAGCGTAGAATTTCGGTGCTCTCTTTTATAAAAAAGACCACTTTACAGACCACTTTTAATTCGCCTTCATTACTTAGCTTGAATAAAAATTCGCTTGGAATTAATATAATCCTCAACATTCCTTTTTGCCTTAAGCAGTTTTTCTACCAACCCTTCAGGTGGATCCTGCATAAGTGCATATGACAATTCAACATCTGTTTTCGCCTGCATATATTCTGATCTACTATAAAGACCATTTGATGCTTCAAGGAAAGTCTTGTCATCAACAATAATATCTTCTATCACTTGTCCTGAATTATCTTCATCCAAACTATATCCCATATCCAATTTATCTAGTATTTCCCATCTTTCCTTTTCTGATGACATAAAATCACCTCTTTCTATTTTTATGAATCAGTTTAAATCCAAATTCATCAGATAATTCTTTTGGATTACTAAGAAGTCTCATAACCTCCTGGTTTAATGCATCCTCAACCTGATAGCTTTTTATCCCTGAATTATTCTTAATAATTTCCGCCCTCATACGAACCATATGAGCGTATAGCCTGCGCCTTGACATCACATCCACATTATTATTTACAAGGATGAAGATATCTGAAGTGTTCCCAACGGCCAAAATGGCACTAATCGAATCATTTCCATAAAATAGTCTTACATCCTGAAATGAAAAAATCTGGTTATTAGGATGATTATGTACAATAATCACACTGTTGAACGAAGAATTTCTTATGATGTCGTTAAAATATCTAGCCGAAGGATTCAACAATTCATTAAGTTCTATATGATGGTATGTACCATTTATTGTAGCTTGTGTTCCATTATCAGTATTATAGGAAATGGCCACTTCACCATATCTATACTTATTTATCTCTTTTGAAGACTCAGATAAGACATAACCGCATAGTCCTTTTACTAATTCATTGCACTCATCTGAGTCAAAGCAATCAAAGTCCGGTAACGAATCAATGTCATCTGGAATAATGATTTCATTTATTTTTATTTCCATGTTCCAACTCTTTCATATTTCTATTTATAATAATTATACCATAATGTCTCCCTCATAATTCTCCAATAGACACAAATAAAATTAGAGCATGCAATAATCACACGCCCAATTTTATATAAAAGACCACTTTCGGCTTAATAAAAGGGTCAATGGTTGCTTTAGATACGGTTTAAATGTACCTATTATTTCCTAAGTGATGAATTGTCATTAATAAGAAAATCTCTTACCATATCTATTCCGCCCATACCAGAATCCACACCATCAAGATTAAGAACATCCTTCAGTTTATTATGGTTATTAAATTCAATCTTCCCTATGAGCCAGGATGAAAAATCAAATCTGTTAATTACTTCCTGTCGTATCTTATTCGCATTAAGTTCTGTCATATAATCATTTGATGTTTTGAACTCCTTCAATTTCTCTTCTTCAGATAGTTCATCATTAGCCAGCAAATCGGAAATCCTAAGAAATTCTTCATCCATCAACTTATCATATTCATTCTTACTCTCAGCAGCCGCTACATATCGAGAGGACATCTCATCGACAGCTTCCTTATTTTTATCAATTAAATCGAAAGCTCTGTCAATCAGTTGCTCGTCTGCAGTTTTACCGGTTTCATCAAATTCTAATGCATTATCATCCTGATTCTCATCAGATTCAGTTTTTTTGCTCTCCTCTTCTTCATCTTCATCATCGACATCAAGGGTCTCTTTTAGTATGTCAATAATTCGCTGCTTTTCATTTTCGTCTTGCTTAGCCTTTGCTATAAACTGAGCATTTTTATTGTGCTCATCCTCAAGTCCCTGCGCATCCAACTTTTTTTGCATATCGGCATACATATTAAGACGTGCCTCGAAGTTTTCCTTCAAACCTTTGAGAATAGCTTCAAATTCATCTTTCGTGATAATATGTGTTTTATTATACACGTATCGTTCAGATGTAATCTTCTGAAGATTATCATTGATAAACTCTTTATCAACATCTGTCAGCTCTTCACCGCTTTCGATTTTGTTCGACAATCTGTCGGCCTCTCCGATTTGCTTCCAGGTCTCTTCAATATTGATCTTTATTTCCTTACGCTTATCTTCACGAAGTTTTTTAGCAAGTTCTCTACCATCTTTTGAAATATCCACAGTAGCAGACTTTTCTACATCCATGATTGGCAAATCATTTTTCTTATGAGAACGTGACTTGGATTTAGAATCAGGAATTCCTACGATATGCTGCTTAATATTAGAATCCATTTTTATGGAAAGATTAGTTGCTTTAATGTTCATATCCCAATACCTCCGTGTAAGCGAGACATAATAATAGCCAACCTCCATGTTCGACTAAGATAGTGATAATGTTCCATTAAGGTTATCGACCAAAAATCTAATAACTTAACCCCTTCAAAATAAAATTATATTCGTTGTATACCTTTTGTAAATTTTCTTTTCATTTTCATAATGATATTATTATCATGAGCATACGGGATTGATTTATAACATCTGATATTACACTAGGTTTACACTGTTAGACTCCTTTTTTACACTAGGTTTACACTCCTGAATACTTTTCATCGTTTTTTCAGGGTGATATTATTATACTTGCTGAAGCAACCATGATTCGTTTTTGGTTGCTTTTTGTTTTATGATAAATGAAATTGAATTACACTATTAAGTCATATTCCAAAGAGGATGATGTTGCACACACCAAAGGCGGTGAAAAAGGTTCCCGTATCCTTCCGCTATCTGACAGAGCCATTGATGTCCTTAAAAGCCTCGGAATGCCGGATGACTTATCTGATCACATTGTTGTTACAAGTCATGGCAACCCACTCAATACAGGGCATTTTAATGACCATTTGAAAGCTATCACAGCAAAAGCCGGTGTCCCTTATCTGTCATCACACAAAATCAGATTTTGGAGTGTAACAGAACTTGCAAGAGCAACCGGAGGTGATCTTCAAACTGTCATGTACGCAGCAGGTCATGCAGACAAAAACACTACTCTACACTACATCAGAGCCGTTCAGCAAGATGCTAGACTTGACGAAATAAGGTCATGTTTTGGTTGATAAATAGGTTACGACCACTTTACGACCACTATTTTAGGGCAATAAAAAACCCTTAAACCCAGATAAATACTGGATTTAAGGGCGAGCTGGCAACGGGAATCGGATCGTTGACCAGTTTCAGAAGCCGCATAGAAAGGAGGTTTTCAGCACTCTCTTTTAAAAAAGACCACTTCAAAGACCACTCAACCGCCATCTGGAATGCCGGCCTGAGGACCCCTCTTATTGTCTTTACCGAGCTATATCCCCGGCCATCTTCCTTCTGTAATTTTATTAAAAACAACTTTGCATCAGATGTTTTTACCTGTGATATCTTTTTCCCACCAAAAGGCTCTTTAGCAAGTATGTTCTTTGCAAAGTTATAATTATTTCGCGTATTATGCTTAACCCCGGTTTTAGTAGCCAAGTATCTTTCCACCAGTTCCAGAACTGTCATGTTCTTACCCGTAGGGTCTATCTGTGAGTCTAGATCATAACCGATAAGCTTTTCCTTTTCTCTAAGTGAAATGTCCGGCTTTTTACCTTTTAACTGTGGATCTATAGGCTCAAGCCTCCAGCTATAAACGAAATGTGGCTTACCACCAATATGGTATTTGAACTGGTATTTACCATTTGCTCTTATTGACTCTCCGCACCTTAAAACTCTGTGCTTACTGTCTCTTCTTTGACTACCTTTTGCCATATGCCCTCCTCCGTAATTCTGGATGATTTTCTAAATATTTTTCAAATTCTGCCCGGATTATGAGGTTTCTGCCGTCATAGTACTTAACTGTAAAATCTGTATGCTCATCCATCAGCTTCCACATTTTTCTCCTGCTAAGTACATAAAATGTAATTACTTCCTCCGGTGTAATGATGCTTTTATTCCCTGGTGATGGCTTTATCATGCTGCTTTCCTCCTTTTGTCTATATATCACTCTAAGCGCCAGACATATCAACTACTATCAGCAGACAAAAGGGATTAAATACAAGAAGTTTCATCAATGTACTTCTCGAACTTTCTTCTGTGTATCATGGTCCTATCCCCGTTATGAAGTCCTAAACCTGGATTCTCATTTACGAGGAATCTTATTCTCTTTTCACCTATTCCAAAGTACGCGGCTGCCTCCTTTACCGTCAGTAAGTACTTTTCGCTAAGTGAAACTGCTAAAACTTTCTTATTTTCTATCATAATTAGCCTCCCTAAATAATCTCGTTTACAAAGCTTCTATATTCCTTAATTACAGAACCAGCAGAAATGAACGAGAAAAAATAATAACTTTCTAATAGTTATGTAATTGAGACATATGGATTTTCCGGTTTTTACAGATAAAATTATTATCTTAGTAAACAGAATTCATATCATCCTATCTTCCTAAGGGGATTTGATGGATACAATTCCGGGATAATGTCAAAAAAATAAGACCAGGCAACACCTGACCCAATCTTGCATGTTTCTCATTATTCTTACATCTATTATGATTATTACGCATTGATAAACCTTTGCTTCTTGAAATATAAAAAGCTGTAATACAATTATTTAGAACAATATTTTTCTATATTATGAAGAGACTTATATATATATCCATCATATATAAAAATGTCAAAAAACATCTATTTATGTATTTTATATAAAAAATTTAGAATGATTTAAAACCCCATATGTTGCATAAAGTTTATAATATTAACGAATTAAAACATCTTTACCAATAATGTTTTTTATATTTTTATGAAGGGGGAAACTCAAATTTTATGAAAAGCAATCGCGCTACCATTATTGGCCTACTATCTTTTTTATTTTTTCTATCATTTCACTCGGTGAGGGTTTTAGCTGCGGACACGACTTGGCAAGACGACTACGACTATATTTTAGATTCTAGTAGTGAAAATATTATCATTACTGGTTATAAGGGAACATCTGAATCTATAATAATCCCTGCAAAGGCAACAATTAATAATATAGATTATAATACATTAATGGGGAAAACCTCCACTCCATCTGCATCTATGCCTCATTTTTCACTTCCTAGTAATGTGAAAACAATAAGCTTTCAATCTGGAGTATTATTTCCAAAAGATAGTCAATCAATGTTTTGGCGTGCAGAAAACATTACAAGTATCGATATGTCTGGAGTAAATACATCTCAAGTAGAAAATATGTGTGAAATGTTCGGATTTTGCAAAAAATTAGAAAACATAAATATTTCATCAATTGATACAAGTAATGTCACTAATATGCGTGGCATGTTTAATAACTGTATTGCACTCAAATCTCTTAATCTGAGTAATTTTATGACCAGTAACGTTACCGATATGGGATTTATGTTTAATCAATGTAATACACTTTCATCTCTTGTTGTAAGTAGTTTTAATACACAAAATGTTAAAAATATGTGCAATATGTTTGAGGGTTGTGAAAATCTAACATCATTAGATGTAAGTGGTTTTAATACCAGTAATGTAGTTGGTTTTGTTCAAGCTGGATTTAGCGGAATGTTCTCAAATTGCAAAAAGCTACAAAACATTGATGTAAGCCATTTTGATACTTCCAAGGGAACAGATTTTGAGGTTATGTTTGCAAATTGCAGTAGTTTAACAAGCCTTAATGTTGGGAATTTTAACACAAGTAATGCTGATGATATGTATGGTATGTTCCAAGGATGTTCCAGCCTTAAAAACTTAAATTTATCCAATTTTGATACAAGAAAAGTAAAATCAATGGGATCTATGTTTTTAGGATGTAGTAGCTTAGAATCAATTGATTTAAGTTCATTTAATACTTCTGGAGTTTCAAATTATTACGATATGTGGTGCATGTTTGCGGAGTGCCCTAAGTTGAAGGAATTAAATATTCAATCCTTTGATATGCGTAAAGTAAAGGATAATAGTGAAATGTTTAGGGAATCCTTTTCTAACGGATCTAAATTACATTTACCAAATACATTTCCAACAAATACAAAATTCGATGCAACAAATGCTTTTTTTAAAGTATATAACATGACTATATATTATCCTAATACAATTGCTTCATGGCGCAATTTAAAATATAATGCATTGATTAGCAATACTGTAACCATCGTATGCTCAGATGGAACTATAAAAGGAGAACTTGCCTCAGGAAGTGCTGATGGAAATACCGAAGATTCTTCAAATAATAATGAACAAAATAATAATGGTTCCAACGGTTCTTCATATAATACGGATAATAGTGATTCCAACAATTCATCAGGCAATACTAACAATAATGATGATTCTAACAGTTCTTCAAGTAATACTGACAATAATAATAGTTCAGCCAGCCAAAAAACTGATGATTCAATTACAGAAGACGTAACCAAAAATGCAAATAAATCTGAGATTATTGATCCTAACCAAAAGTCAACGCGTATCTCAAAACTAAAAACTGGAAATAAATCACTCACTATTTCATGGAAAAAGCAATCCACAAAGGCAATCAAAGGTTATGAACTTCAATATAGTACTAATAATAGGTTTGAAACTAATGTCCATACAATAACTATAAATAAAGCCAAAACAACATCAAAAAAGATAAAAAAGCTAAAAACTAAAAGAAAATACTATGTAAGAATACGAACATTTAAAAAATCAGGTTCTAATAAAATATACTCAAATTGGAGTAAAACAAAAAGTATTAGAATTAAATGACCCTATATCACGACCAGAATTAAATAATATAATCATTTCATTACCAAAAAAATCACTTCCCGATTCAACATATTTACTGATTCTCTAACAGATATCATGAATTATGCTATAACCATTTTCAATTGATAAATAGCCCCCTTGCTCATTAAGCATTTAGACTAGTTTTTAATAAATGCTTTTGGCTAAAATATTGACGTTCCCATAAACTAAAGTTAATGGGAACGTCAATTTTCATAATTCTCGAATTATTAAGCACCGTCCTCGCATAGTAATTATCGACATAACATTTTCATACTCCATAACAAGTCCACTTATTCTATGAATAACATACTAATATATATATATTCTAATGAGCATCCATATCTGATAATAAACTACTTAATTCTGCTGTTACCAAGATAAGTTTATCTGCCACATATTTTACTGCCCCTGGATTTTCAGCTAATATTTCTCTACTTTGTAAACCTACTTCACCAATGATGTTCACAACTTCAGATAATAATGATAGTTCGAAGTATACGCCATTCAGCTTATCTAATAATTCTTTTTCAACTTGTACTGCTTCTATGATAATTCAACCTCCATAATTATTTCACGATCGCCAAACTAATATGTCATATTTCAAAAGCTTAAACAAGATTTCAAAGGCGCTAATATACTTCTCATTTATCGTATGGAATATTTTATTTGTATTCTATATACTGTACATATATTATCGTTATTTAGATTGTATAAAATATTATTTTCTTACGCATAATTGCTGCCTTTTTAGACTTGTATAACATAAATGCTTAAGAAATAAACGCAATTGTTTTAATTGCCAATTCAGAGTTTATCTACTTTACTTATCACCAAGCCACCCTATCATCAAATAAAGAGTTTCGAGCATTATAGTAAAGGGCATTTCAACATAATAATAATCTAAAAAAGGGGCACCATTCCATGATGCCCCTAGATAACATTTATTTCTTTATTTTCACTTTCTTAACAGAAGACCAACGACCCACGTTACCATCCTTGTCAATAGCTCGCACTCTTACATAGTTTTTTCCCTTAGATTTGCACTTAATATTGACATCGTTTTTACTAGTTTTCTTTGATATTAAGTTCCTATCATTGAAATCTTTAGTTTTAGAAATCTGAATTTCATACTTTTTTGCATTACTTTGTTTCATCCATTTGAGCCTTACTTTTTTTCCTGACTTTACCTTAGCTTTTAAACCTTTTACAGTGTTTACTGTGGATGAAATCCTTTCGTATCCAATCAGTTTAATGAGATCTTCTTTTGAAAGACCTTTTTTATGGCGAGCTCCCCTCACAAGTGCTGCTATGTGTTTTCTGCTTGTATTATCCATTTCTATTCCTTAATCTGAGAACGTTCTAAGGTGAATAATATAGGATTGTAAAGCCAAAATCCACACCACTTTTGAAGTTTTAGAAATTTAGAAACATTAGGTTTTATGTGGGTGTAATGTACTTTGGTTTATCAAAAATGATAGTTTTTCAGTCTTCAGCGAGCAAGATGGTCAATTCGCCATAATATACAGTATAAGTTCATACATGAAAAGAGAACGTTTATGAAAACAGTAGGAAAAATGATTGTAATGACCTTGCTGGGTGTCCTGTTGGGATGTTTGTTCGCCAAGATATGGAAGGAAGAAGGTGCTGCCTTCGCCGCGTCGAGGTCGAGGCAATATTCTTTAAATGATATAAAACAAAAAATGATTCCTTTTAATCCTTATGAAAAAGCGCAACAAAGAAATAAAGCACCATAATCTCATACATCAGAGATAAAGGTGCTTTATCTTATTTCAGATTACGACGATCAAGTATTTTATCCATGGTAGGTCTGCTAACACCAAGTTCTTCAGCCATCTTGGATTTACTGATTTTCCGGGACATGTATTCATTGTAGAGTTCTTTTAGCTTTTCTTCATCAATCTGCTTTTGCTGACCACCTTTATATTTCCCGGCAGCCTTAGCAATTGCAATACCTTCAGCCTGTCTTTTTCGTATGGTGATACGTTCCTGTTCAGCCTGCGATGCAAGAACTTCTACAAGAATATTATTTACCATGTCGAGGATCCATTCCTGACCTTCAACAGGCTTGAAATTAGTAGTGGGAATATCAAGTATTCTTACACGGATATTGTGTGATTTATAGTATTCAAGTTCTTCCTTTATATCCTTTTTGTTCCTTCCGAGACGGTCTAGTGACATTACAACAAGAGTATCCCCGTCACGGAGCATATGATTCTTCATGGCCTGATATTCTGGTCGGTCAAGATCTTTGCCTGATTTCTTTTCAGTTATGATGTCGTGTTCATCTGCACCGTCTTTTTTGAATGCCTCTATCTGACGGGATAGGTTCTGTGATGTTGTTGAAACACGGGCATAATAATAAGTTTTTGCTGCCATATATGCACCTCTTATACAAACATCTGCTGAAGCAATCCTTTTTTGAGTTCTTTATACATGTCGCACTTACGCTGATGAAGGGTGATAAGGTTGTCGAGGCTATCGAAATATTCAGAAATCTTTCTTTGTTCACTTACTGATGGAATATAAACCTTACTATCATGTACATCATTTCGATTAAGTGTCGGAACTCCACTACCTGTTCCAAACTTTGACAAATCAAGCCACTGATACAAATGATAGATAAACTTAGGTTCATTTCCCTTGAAATCAGTTACCCATAAAGATGTATTATGAGGCCAATAATCGCTCTCTATATAATGAACCTTCCCTATCGTTCCAGAACGACCTGTTACAACCCCAGGTCCTTTGACTTTATATTTATTATGATATCCACCTATACCATTCGACATTACAACCGGATAATCACCATTTTCCATCTGTGATGTCGGAAGGTCAAATCCTCTTTGTAGCGGAGCTATATCTAAAACCTTACGCTGTTCCCAATCGTCAGTAAAACCTGGGAATCTTATTTCAGGTACAGACATCCCCTCTTTCGGAAACATCTTTTGCAACATTCCCTTTTTATACTCTTTGATTTTGTCTAACTTACGCTGATGAAGGGTGATAAGGTTGTCAATCTGACTAAAAAATTCTCCAATCTTAGTCTGCTCTTCAATATAAGGAAGCATAAACTCAGTCTTTAGAAAATTATCATTATACAATCTCTTGATCGTAGAGCCTTCACATGACCATTCGACAACACTGTATAAAACCTTTAAAAAAGTATTATCAATATTGTCACCATGTTTTAACCAAACAATATTTGAATCCTGAAAATACTCGTCTTCTCCTGTATATTCAACGGTTCTTCCGATACTTCCAGATGCAGAAATCAAAATATCACCTTTGCTCGGATATTGGTATGCTTTCTTATATTCCTCAAATAACTCTCTCGAAATATATGCATCCGGAGTGCCTCCAAACGTTCCAATCTTGTAAAATGGAACATCACCTTCTTCAGAAGTTTGTTCTTTGAAAATTCTCTTACACATGGCAACCGAGCCAACATCTCCAAACTTACGCTGTTCCCAATCGTCAGTAAATCCAGGGAATCTTAACTTTGGTGCTTTTTTATTACTCATAAAATCCCCTCCTTAAAATGGAAACTCAAGTCCAAGCTCTTTAAACTGTTTTTCTAACTCAGAAGATGCAGCAGATATTTCACTGCTGATATCCTTGATTGATTGTGTGACAGCAGGAATGTCGATATTCTCTTCCTTTTCAGAAGTATCAACATAACGTGGAATATTGAGATTATAGTCGTTGGCAATTATCTCATCCATGGTTGCTTTATGTGCGAACTTGTCTTCGTCTTCACGTTTAGCATAAGCATCGACGATATGCTTAATGTGTTCATCAGAGAGCTCATTCTGATTTTTCCCTTTGATGAAGTCTTTACTTGCATCAATGAAGAAGATATTGTCGGAATTTCCATTACGCTTGCTTTTTAGCACAAGAATGCAGACCGGAATTTGTGTTCCATGGAAGAGTTTTTCCGGAAGACCTATAACTGCATCAAGTCTGTTAACAGTATTTACAAGCCATTTTCTTATTTCTTCCTCAGCGCCGCCTCTAAAAAGAACACCATGGGGCAGGAGTACAGCTACGCGACCATCATCATCATCCATGTGGTATACCATGTGCTGCACAAATGCAAAATCAGCATGGCTCTTCGGTGCAAGCTTGCTTACTCCTGAATAACGCGGATCATCAAGTAATTGAGAATTAGCATCCCATTTAAGTGAATAAGGTGGATTACATACCTGTACTGTCAGCTTAAGATCATCGCCATAAAGGTCATTTGTAAGAGTATCGCCTTTGTTTATATCAAAATTCTGATAATCAACACCATGCATGAGCATGTTCATGCGGGCCAGGTTATATGTGGTAGGATTGTTTTCCTGTCCGTAGAAATGTCCTACTTTACCTGTTGTAAGGTGCTTTCTGACATCAAGGAGCATGGAGCCAGAACCGCATGTACAGTCACCAACTGTCTTTGCTTCATCGAGTCCAAGGGATGCTAAAGTAGCACACAGGGTACTTGGTCCTACAGGAGTAAAGAATTCGCCACCTTTTTTACCTGCGCCACTTTGGAACAGACCTATGAGGATCATGTATGCAGTACCAAGGACATCAAATTCTTGATCATGCAGATCCATATCAATCTCACCAATCTTTGCGATTACTTTACCTATTTTATCTGTTCTTTCTGATACAGTATCACCAAGCCTTGTATCCTGGAGTCGCATATCATCAAACAGTCCTTTAAATGCTAGCTCTGAACGGTGACCAAGTGTAGAACCTGTAAGCTGGTTTACTGCACGTTCATAATCTTCAATTGAGAATTTATCCGCGTCTCCCGTAGGCTTTATTATCTTTCTATTAAGTTCACGGAAAAGGTTCTCAGGTTTAATGATGTAACCGAGATGCTCGATACTCCACTGCTCAACAACTGGTCTGAAATCATCATTTGTGAAAGCCTCTTCATACGACAGATTATCTTCCTTAAGAATTTCCTGCATGTACAGTTCTGTTCTTTCTGAAAGATAGCGGTAAAAGATAGTTCCAAGGATATAGTTACGGAACTCATTTGCATCCATTCCGCCTCTTAAATCATTTGCAATAGCCCAAAGCTGAGCTGATAAGTCTGCAGCCTGTTGCTGTACTTTTTCTGTATTGATGGCCATTATTCGCCCTCCGCTTTAAATTTCTTATATGTCTGTTCAATAAACTGCTTTATGTCAGATGTCATCTTTGTGAGCTTCAGAAGCCCAAAGTGATAATCTGTAAGTCTTTTTCTTATTCCTTCGTCAGTGATAGTACCGCTGAACATATACTCCGTAAGGATTTCATTTACTACTGAATAGTCAATCCCATTACTGAATGCAAATTCTTCAAGTTCTGCCTGCTGACATTCTTTTTCGAATTCTTCAAAGGCAGACTGGATATCTGCATCTTCCGGGAGGTCATAGAACCTGGTCTTAATGAATGCAACCATGATGTCCTTTTTTGCACGCAGGGATTCATTATCGGAGCGGTCAATCTCACGGAGTACAAGGTCAAGGTCACTTTCCTTTTCTGCATCCGTTTTCTTCTTTCGGGCAGATTTAAGAAGATTAAGGATATATACGACATTGATACGGTCTGTTCTTACAAGCTCGATGTCAAAATCTACATCGACAGGTACTTTAACTGGCGGATCAGGCTTGATTGTCTGATCCTTATAATAGAGATACCAGCTCTTATAGCCTTCATATTCATCTTCATCAAGCACGACAGCAAGGTCTGCCCAGTCAAACTTTGAAAATGTCTTAAGTGTAGCGAGTGTTCCGACCAGTGTTCTGAATGCAATGATGAACATTCTTATTTCATCTTCATTCTGAAGCTGTCCGGCGTCATCAACAGTAGGTGTTATCTTTCTTAAGATGGGTTCCTGGTCAAGCCACTTCTGAACATAGTATTCGTAGCTCTGGAGCAGATATTCATTCGGATCTCCGTCACCCGAGAACAGCCTAAGGGCATCATCCTGCCATTTCTTTATGTTTCTGTATGTGATGACCTGCCCGAACTGCTTTGTCTTTTTATCTACGCGGTTTGTCCTGCTGTATGCCTGAACAAGTGTATGCCAGATAAGGTTCTTATCGAGATACAACGTGTTCAGAGGCTTAGCGTCGAAGCCTGTAAGCATCATGTTTACAACAAGCAGGATATCTACCTGCGGCAGGTTTTTCTGTTTAAGACGCTTTGATATATCCTTACGGTAAGCATCATAGGTATCAAGATTGTAGGATGTTCCGAACAACTCCTCATAATCCTTCATGCAGCGAACAAGAAGTTCAGCTGAATGTTCGTCGCCTTTTTCATCCATATCCTCATTTGCTCCATAGCTGAATATAGCGGCAACCTTGATACGGTCAGTTTCATCACGGCTTTTGTTGAGATTTTTAAAGGCGTCATAATACTTCCCGAGAGTCTTTATTGAATCAACAGCGAAAATAGAAGTATAGATGTCCTGACCCTGTGGATGGACGTGCTGTTCATGGTGGTCGAAGATATGCTTTGCTATCATGGCTATTCGGTCATCATCGTGATACAGGTTCTCAATATCTATATTATGTCTTTTGCAGTATTCAGGATCATCGAGCATTTCAGCATCAATGCCTCTCATCTTTATATTATGTGCAAAGATAGTCCTTTGGTATTCAACCGAAAATCTTAAAACGTTACCATCAGCAATAGCATCCTTTATCATGTATTTATGGAGACATGCATCACGCTTGGTGCCATCCGGTTTTGTTCCTGCGCTGAAAAGATCAGCAGTCGTCATCTTATTTGAGCCTTTATTAGCTTCAAAGATAGGAGTTCCTGTAAAGCCGATGTAATTGGCGCGTTCAAAGTGTCTGTCTATATCGGCATGCATCTTGCCAAACTGTGAACGGTGACATTCATCAATGATGAAGATGACTTTCTTATCACGGTAACTATCCATGAGCTTCTCATATCTCTTGGCATTAACTGCATGAGCCATCTTCTGAATGGTTGTGACGATAAGCTTCCTGTCAGTTTCTTTAAGCTGTTTCACAAGAACAGATGTGGAATCGGTACTGTCAACGCAGTCTTTTTCAAAGCTATTGTATTCATCGATAGCCTGTTCATCGAGGTCTTTTCTGTCTATAAGGAAGATTACCTTATCAATCAAAGGCTCATCTCTTAGGAGTTGGGCTAGTTTGAATGAAGTAAGTGTCTTTCCCGAACCGGTGCAAGCAAAGACATAACCATCCTGGTTAGCTTCAAGAATACGCTTTTTTGCAGCCTTGACAGCAAATATCTGATACGGACGCATTACCATCAGTACTGGCTCTGTAGTCTTAATAACCATATACTTATCGATCATTTCCGTTATGGCTGCTTTACGGAAAAACTCTGCCGTAAAGTCTTCAAGCTTATTTATTCTTACATTATTGGAATCCGTCCAGAAGAAAACAAGTGACTTCAGGATAGGGTTATACATACCGTCATCCATCTCATTTTCATTACAGAAATATTTAGTCTGTACGGAATTGGATACTACAAATATCTGGAGATAACGGAATATTCCCTTGAATGAGAATTTGCGATATCTGTTTATCTGGTTTATGGCTTCATTTATCTCAACTCCAGGTCTCTTAAGCTCAATCTGCACAACAGGAAGACCGTTTATGAAAACAGTAACATCATAACGGTTCTTATAAGAAACATCGTTCTTATGAGCGGGATCCATTGTTATCTGATGAGATACCTGATAGATATTCCTGTCAGTATCGAAACTGAAGAAATCAAGATATACAGTTTTGCCATTATCAAGCTGAAGGACATATTTATCCCTCAGTATCTTGGCAGATTCATACACACTTTTATTTTCAATGTGATTAAGCACTCTGCTGAATTCTGACTTTGACAACTCGGATGTGCCTTTTTCAGCAGCGATTTTTGAGGCATTAAATTCCTCTAGTTTTGTCTTGAAGTTCTTTAAGACATCATCATAGTTTTTTAGCTCAACATATTCATATCCAATAGATTCAAGCCTATCTATGAATTTTGCTTCAACTTCGTATTCTGTTTGTACTTTTGCCATTTTGTCTCCTGGAGCGTAAAAGTGAATTTTGTTTGTGATTTTACAAAAAGTAAATGTGTTTTCCAACCCTAATTTTACAATATGTTTGGAATTAAAACAATGATATTTTTGTAAAAATAGGGTGTACCCAGTATTGACAAAAGAGAAGAACAGATGTATGAGCTGCTTATGGTATTTTGTCTAAAATATTAGGTTTTATGCGAGTTATTGTACCTGAGAGGATCAAAAATTTAAGCTTTTTACAGCTATGGATAATCAGGCAGGACGGATTTTCCATAATTTGTAGAGCAGGATATAAATTGCATACGAAAGGAGCAAAAAAATATGAATATAGTAACGATATGGAAACTATTGATAACACTTCATCTGGGCGTACTGTTAGGGTGTTTCTTCGCGGTGCTTGCCGGTTATGCTGGTGCTGCTTTCGGAAGCATTCTGGCCGGAGTAATCTTTTTTATCTGGGACATTACCGATATAGATCAAGAAGATAACCATTTTTAGTCCTTGCGCAACGGTTCCAGAAGATAACGGACGTTACTTAATAGTTTAAGAGATAAAGCACCCTGAGCTCTCCACGGAGAAGAAGGGTGCTTTAATTCATTATATGAGCACAAAAAAGCCGCAATACAATTTTTTGTGAATTAATTAGGGTAAACTCATCTGAAAACAGATTTACATGAGAAACGGCATATGATAGGCTGCTACGAGGCAGGGACCGCACTTATGCCCCCTGCCTTGTGAGCCTAATATCATATGCCGAAGAGGCTCATGTCAATCTGATTTTTCCATTTCCTCCACCTCTATCTGGCTGTCCGTAAAAAGATACGATTTAGCCAGATAGAATTCAGTTTCTCCGCCCTCCTGCTTTTCTCCCGATTTCCTGCACTTTCTCCGCTTCCATAACCTAGTCGCTATTCCATGCTCTCCTTTACGGATTCTGTATTTCACACCTTTTCGCCTGCCGATCACTTCCCATCCCTTTAGGGTATGCAAAGGGATATCCTCCCCATTATCAATCATTTCAATAATCTGCATTTCCGTGAATATATTATTATCTAGCGCAACCTGTGCAATTATCTGCTGATTTGTCATATTATCTATCCTTTCTGCCCGTAAGGCCGATAGCACAGCCTGTATCTGTTAAGCTACTCTCTCATTCACTTCAACTCTGGCAAGACCATTTTCTGCTGAATATCTGTAAATGGAATCACTGAGCTTGTCTTCTTCAGATACAGTTGTTGCATTGACTTCCCTGACCATATTTTTCAGATCTTTAACCTGAATACAGTTCTTATCAGGGATTATCAGAACCTCATGTACAGATGAAGGTAAAATAAAAAAGCCCTCTCCGAGCTTTTCAATGATCTCATTCATCATGTTCTTATCCAGAAGTGCTGCTGCTCCATATACGTTTCTTTTGTTTGAAAGTACATAGAAGGTATCATCTACAGGAAACATCTCAGCTCTCATTTCACTGAATTCATCAAGCGGCATCATGGCTCTCAGCACTTCTCCTATACTGCTCAGCTTAGCAGGAAGTATTCTTGGAAGATTCTCGATTGCATCTGTGTGCAATTTTTCTTCATCCATTCCCCAGGCTCCCATCATCTGTTCTGATATCGGAATACTCATTCCTTCATTCATATCCAGCGCATATATCACAGCAAGATCCTCGATGATCCTATGCGGTCTTTCTGAAAGAAGTTCCTCGTTCATATCTGCATTCACGAGTCTCGGAACAACCTTGCCTCTGCATGCCTCATAATCTGTAATATAAGAAACATCGATATTGCTGATTTCATGCTCGACTCTGAGTGCAGCTATATCTCTCATCACATCTTCAAATGCTTTTCCGTTCTCATGATCCCTGAAAAATCCTTCAAGATAAATGTTCGGAGCAATATTCGAATCCTCCTTTTTGACCACTATACCTGTCAGTCTCTGGTCATTATTCTTCACAACTTCCTTGAGTTCTACAACTGCACCTTCATACTCTGCAGGTAAATATGACACGATATTCTTTACAACTTCATTCTTGAAATCCATAAAATCTGAAATAACCATTCTATTCATTATCTTTTTATCCTTTCTTTTATGATGCGAAGCATCCAATAAACAATATGTTCCTTAAACTGTCACCCCGTCGGGGCTTCTGATGCATGGCATATGGCTATTCTCCTTTCAATGTGCTCTGCGACTGCTTTTGCAGAGTGTCTAAGATGGATGGGACGGAAACCGCAAGGGCGCAACTGCGCTCCGTATTACCCTTGCGGTTTTGGTCCCGGACATCTAACGTCGCATAAAGCTGTCGTGCACATGAAAGGAGTGCCTGTATGCAATACAGAAGTCCCGATGGGTATGAAGCAGAACATATCCCACCACATCACTACTTCTCTCTCCTTTTCCCAAACCTTCTCAATCAACATAAGGAGGGAGTTTGAGGGCGGGGCGCTTGGGGTGTCGGGGCGCCCTCAATAAGGCGGAGGGCAAAAAAAGAGGACTCTCGAAGGAATCCTCCTGCTGTGGAGCTATGTTCAGCGCTCTATGAAGCTTTCGCTCAGAGAGATGATGGATCCGACCAGCTTCTCAAGCTTATCACCCATGCTCTTGCATGATTGGCATTTCTTCCGTCCCTGACATACTTTTATCAGATATTTGAGCGCGCTTCCGTGGTTATCATGGCGGCTGAAGACAAATTTCACCTTTTCTTCGTCAAGTTCCTCGTAGAGATCCTCTGATGTGAAGATTGTCTCAAGGTTTGTTGCTTCGATAACGATATCCTCTTTTCCGATTTCAACTGAGTTAATTTCTACTATCATTTCTGATTCTCCTTTCGAATTGGGCTGTTAGCCATTTTTGCTGGCATCGACGATGGGAAGCGCAGCTTAGGAAGTGACGGATACAAGGACGGCAACGCCGCAACGTTTATCCTTGTATCCATAGCTCACGACCGCCCCATGATGCCCTGTGCAAAAAGGCAGACCATTCGACAGGAGAATCACGATAGCAGAAATAACGCAGGCATCGGAAAAAGGATTCGTGAAGCAACATACCTGAAATCTTCCAGAGAAGATTTGCGTGGAACTGACAGAAGAAAAGAGTACGTTCTGAATTGCCTTGATACGGAAGCCGCCATATATCGGTATGTTCCGGAAGAAGATATCCATTCATGCATGGGTGTGAAGCAGCTGGGCGGAGATATCATCTGCAAAAGCAAGTAGACCCTGAACATGCAACTGCAGTGAGATTCCAGGAAGTCCTCTTCTGCCAAAGCCTCTTCAAGGCAACGCCTTTGCGTTGCTTCCTTTACTAGGGGTTCCCCGGGGAACCGATGGAGAAGGGATCGGATTGACTGCTTGCTTGCCCGATTTAAGGAAGATGTTTAAAAACATCTTCCAGGGCAAAGTGGTCTGGGAGGCGGGCAGACCAACGCCGAATGGCGGTGCTGGGAATGGTACAAGAAGGAAATCACAAATCATCAGTATCCCAAACAACCATGACTGGTCTTGCTTCACCATCTACCGATTTCTTCTTTTGATAGTAAATCATATGCAACGGTTCAAGATTTTTGATCAGATTATGAGAAACATGCATTTGATCCACAGCCTTTAATGATCCTGTCATATCATAATCGATTGACAAAGCTCTATGCGTATTTTCCGTCCCTATCGTAGTTCCAATAATACCGTTTATCATATCCACGTCCTCCGGATCGCTTACACGAAGGCATGCAAGCTGCCCCATATTGTTATTAAGCTGATGCTTCAGCGTATCTGTGTCGGAATATAAATCGGAAGGTCCCTGAGTTGAGATTATAAACTGATAACCCATGGATGCAGATGTATTAAAAAATACTTTTGTAAGATCAGCATTTATGTAATATGATGCTTCATCGAATATCACAGTCTTTCTTTTATCAGAATCCGAAAAGGCAACCATACAATGCTGTAGTTCAGCCATAATGCACGCACCGCCAAGCATTTTCACTGAATCTGCTGCAGATGAACCATTGAGATCAAAATAAATAACTGCATCTGTTTTAAAGGCATCTGTAATTGTGATTTTCTTTTTATTTGGTGTGGGTAAAAAGACTGAACTGCAGGCATCTACAACATCATCAAGATTTGCACTGTCATTTACCGCCACATCAGCATACCTATGAATTCTACTATCCGTAAGTTTTCTATATTCTTCTTCTGTTATTATTTCTTTATCGAGTAACTGATTAGCATATCCTTTATAAGCATCCCAGTCATATAATTTAAGGATATTGCTTATTGAAACAGTTTCTTTGCCTTTCCTAATCAGTTTAAAAATAGACATTACCCACTGCACGAAGTTTTTACGATAATACTCGGAGTCAAAATCAAGCATTCCTGACAGCGCATTCCTCATCTCATCTTTTTTCAAGTGCTTAAAAGGATTGTACTGACACCTATCTTTTACTGATTCATCCATAGAAACAACATATAACTTTCTTCCAGTCGCTTTACACAGTTTACGCAGATATGCTAGCTGGCTATGTTTGTCTCCTGAAGCTGGCTTTGCACTAACTACCACCAACAATTCCTTATTCCTTTTTGTAAGGATGAACTTCATGATATGATTTATTGCAACTCCTTTTCCAGTCCGGGTTGCTCCAAATAGCAGCATATGAGATCTGTCCGTATAGTCGAAAGATCCTATTGGGAGAAGTTCATTCCTCATATCTCGCTCATTTTCAATTATCCAATCATCTACACCTTCAGATATTCTGTTTCCAAGAAATAAAAATGCCAAGCTATAAAAATCAGCAATGAGTATTCTAGCAGGATCAACATGCAAAAGATTCCTTATGTAACTCAGATATGGCCTTATAAAATCCACAACCGAAAAATCCGAAAAGGCTATCCATAGAAAAGATATAATCAGTATTCCTACGTGCCCTAGAATAATATGTATCCTTTTGGTGTCTTTCGATTCAAGATATTTGCTCACAAGAATAAATACAAGTGTATAGATTGTACTCAGAATTGAGATAATCCCCATCCCGATCATCATTCTTTTTTGAAAGTCTTTAATCCTCAATGGATCAATTTTAATCATCTAATCTTACCTCCATGATCTTTCTTGTTCTTGGTAAAGGAATTCCTCGCACCGGCTCCATTCTTGGTGAGTTCAACATTCTATTGAATAAAGAGATTTCTTGTTTCATTTCTTCGATAGTCATCACTCTACAGTACCGTGTTACGTTATATTTTTCAGCCAATTGTAAGAGTCTTTTATTTAGTCCTTTTTTATGATCTGGTATAATCCATGTCTGTCTGCCATAGTTTTTAATATTGCTTTTAAAATTCTCCTCCAGCCTTGATTTCCCGCCATATGATGATGTAGCCTTACTAGAAATCTCCACTTCAAGACATTGATGCGACGTATAAACAATATCCGGTCTATGCCCGGTGTTCTTAAATTCTGACAGTGAATTGATCTCATGATCAAATAACATTTCCATGATGCTTCTGTCACTTCTTGCATAGATCCAGCACGCAGCTTCTGTTACCAGTTCTTCATGCTCTGACTTTATTCCACGCATCTCGTATGGTTTTCTTGTCCGTTCTAGTTCGCTTAAACCTTTCATTGTTAATGCGTAAGCTTTATGTGCTCCTATCCATCCTGAATAGATATATCCTTCTTCAATCAGTTTATTTAAGCGTTTCCGCATGACAGAGGAGTCTCTAAATCCTGCCAATAATGTTAATTGCTCGACATTCGCAAGATTTACTTTGTCCAGTATCCCCAAGATAAAAAAATCTTTGTATTTAAGCATGTATTTCTCTCCTATACCATTTGTGAACCGACCCACGCCCCTGCCATGACAATTCGCCCGGCAGATTTCATTAACATAGTTATGACCATGAATACCTTCAGGTCATACTTTGTATACATATTCTCGTTGCCGGGCTGAGGTCTCGGGTGATTATGAAGCCGAGACCTCAGCCAGACAGCAGAATATGTATATCTATGACATGATTTTGCCCAGTCATATGCCCAGCGGGCGGCAATAATAACGGCAGGGGCGTGGGCAAAATTGAAACAATAAAAAAATTGGAAAAAATATGTTCTGACAAGAACAGATGTGATATACTATCGTGTGCGAGACGGCAGTATACATCTGATGTATATTGTCATTGATGGAGAGATTATTGCCGTAATCTCTCCATCAATTTTTAATCCTTTTTTCTATTAGCCTCTTCATCTGCCTCAATTACATATTTTCTGATATGATCTCTTTCAGTTTGACTTGAATATCCATCACCTAGTTCATGATTTTTTCTATCATAGTGAAGTTTCATATCATCACCAAGCTTTATCCCCTTTCTATCCTTCATCATAATTTTTGCAATCTCTCTTTTTTGATTTTCTGTAAAAACATCCCAGTTTTTGATTTCCACTATTCCACTTTTAGGGATACCAAAGCCCTCGAATCCTATACTATCCGTATACATACATAAATCCATGAAGTAATTTAGATTTTCTCTCTCCATCTTTTCATCATCTGTTAGTTCTTCTATACCATTCGCAATGTCCAATGATCTTTCAATCTCATCCTTTAATACTCCAGGGTCTATTTTTGCCGTAACATCGCTTAAATCCATTAACTGTATCTGGATATGCATCAGTATATTTTTCATCCACTTTTGCATTTCATGATATGTTATAGTCCTGCTGATTCCCTTATATGTGACAACATAGTATACAAATGCATCTTCTTTACATAGATCGATAAGTTCAGCCAACTGTTGTTCATAAATAATATCCGTTACATTATCATCGCATTCGGACAATATCGTGAATGGAGTTAAACCTTCTTTACTTGGATTATATTGATATATTACATCTTTAATCTTAGCTCTCAATTTTATCTCAGCGCCAAGAGAAATCAGCAAACTCCTTAATCTCATAAACTGAGTTTTCTGTGCAGCCAAATCCGGAACATCATCGGTATATCTAAAATCATTACGTATATCCGTTTCACCATTAATATATTTTTCAGATACTCCGAATATTGATGCCAACACTTTTACTTTTGCATCCGGTATTTTATCACCATTTTCATAATGACTTAGCGTTATTCTATTAACGCCTAACAGTTGCATCAGTTGTTTCCTTTCTATTCCAGAATGAATTATTAGTTCCTTTAATCTTTTTCCTCTTTCTGAATTATCTGCCATACTGTCCTCCTGACATTTTGTCTCTTATTATTATATTTCCTTATTATCATTATACATCAACGCTAGCTATTAGTAAAGTCAATTGTAACGATTTATACTTATTTTGTATTTTTAGCATAATATTTTAATTGACTTCCAGAATTAAGAAATGTAAGATACAAATATATACATTTAGTTATAAATATGTATAGGAGGTGGCACATATGATAAAAAAAATAATCCCCCACAAACCCGCCAAGTGGTTCCCCTGTCTGGGAGCATGGGAGGCTCAGTTGGCCTTACTCACTGATGAGCAAGTTGGCATTCTTCTTAAATCAGCTCTTAATTACCTGAACACAGGAGAATGCCCTTCATTCGATGATCAACTTCTTGCCTTCGCTTTTTCGAGCTTCGCTGATGAAATCCAAAAAAGCCAAGCTGCGTTCGATAAAAAGAGGCTTGGCGGCCAAAAAGGGGGCATAAATTCTGGAATTGCTAGAAGTACCATGTGACCCAACCGCTCCATAAAGGACAGACAATGCAGTATCCTAATATAAGCTCAGGATACCTTAGGATACTGCACCATATGGAACACATACACCACAAAGATTACAAAGATAAACGGAAATGAAAAGAATATGAAGGAGGATATATATGAAGTTCACTAAAGAACAACTCGCAGAGGCACGCAAGACCAACCTGTACGATTATATGTTGGCCAACCATGGCGATATGGTCATCAAGGTCGGGAATAGCCTCAGATTTGCCTCAAACCATTCCGTGAGCATAAAATACGGATATTCAGGATTTTACGATTTCGCGAATGGAAATAGTGGTAATAGCATCGATTTTCTTGTAAAATACCTAGACTACTCGATATCCGATGCAGTATTTGCACTCATTAATAGCTCTAACCAAGTCTCATCATCCAGTACAACAGCAATTCAACAATCAATAAAAGCAGGTTTCCCAAGGCAGGGCAGTAATGCTGCACGAAAAGTAATTGATTACCTAAAGAATCGTGGACTAGATGAACCTCTTATTTTAAACCTTTTAAAAGCTGGTCTTCTCTATCAAGACGATCATAGCAATGCAGTGTTCATCAACAGAGAACGTACGTATGCGGAAATACGCGGCACCCAAGGCACCTCATTTAAAAGTCAAAGAAAGCCAGCTGGCTCAGACAAATTCTGGTATTTTAATCCCCCAAACAGTAGTGTTTTTCCGCAAGAATGCTACATATGTGAATCGTGCATAGATGCGATGTCTCTTTTTACACTACTTCAGAAAAACGCATTCTACATAAGTATAGGCGGCGTTGGTAACAAGCAAGCTATCGACACAATAAAGCAACTACCAATTAAGCCTATATTAGCAGTGGATAATGACATTGCTGGTGATAACTGTAGACAGCAAAATGCTGATATGGCTCACATTGTCCCCAAATTTAAAGACTGGAATGAAGACTTAATTGCTCTGCGGGGGAATGATTGAAGGGGTGTAGAATATTTCTTTCATTACCGTTTCGTATATAGCGTTGTCAATGAATTTGTCTAAACAGATACCATCGTGAAAGGAGGCATTTATCATCATGAAATCAAAAAACAAAAAAAATGCTTCCTTTCATGAAAAAAACAAAGCTCCCTGTTATGATGATATACTATCTGCAGAGAGTGCTGAAATAGACAATATGAAAAATCAGTATGAAGCAAAGAAACGTGTTTTTAAAGTAAAGGAGGCATTAACACCCTACAAACGAGAAGGAAGCAAATTTATCACTTATGACAAAACAAATAGCACCTATAAAATAAGAATCCCGAAAGATTTACGAACAGACAGTCGGAGCAAAATAACCGCGAAGTCTGAACAGGAAGCGTATGATAAGTTTTATACCTATCTTTACGGTGAGAACCCAGCCACTATCAGTAGTCTATATGAAAAAGTTATTGATTTAAAACAATCCGATCCCGATATTTCATCACAGACTATTGATCGCTACAACCAGCTTTGGAACAAATATTATGCAGGCTCAGAAATTTCAGATCGGTCAATAAAAGAGCTCAAAGCATCCGAGCTAAAGACATTTTTTAAGGATATTTGCAGTGGAAGATCCATAAGCAGAAAAAATTTTAATAATATCAAAACCATCATGAATATGATCTATGATTTTGCTGTTGAAAACGATCTAACAAGAGATAATCTTAGCAGATCTTTAAACTGTAAGGATTTGAAATTCAAAGCTGTTGATAATAGCAATGACAGATACACCAATGAGGAAAGATTAGCAATTCTTGATGTTCTCGCATCCATTCTAAATAAATCAGCCTATTTATTTGCTATTGAGCTTATGTTCTGCCTTTGTATAAGAATCGGTGAATTAAAGGCACTTCGGTGGAGTGATGTTAATTTTCGTGATAAAACAATCAATATTTCTCGTGAAATTGTTCTAAGGAAAGGACCAGATGGCAAAAATCATCCCGTTGAATTACCCCATACTAAAGGCGGTGAACATGGAGCCAGAATACTTCCTTTATCAGAAAGAGCTCTTTCTATCCTTTATTGCCTCAGAAATCAACCTATTGTGTATGAGCATATCGCTTGTACCCAACAAGGCAATCCACTCAATACAGGGCATTTCAATGATCATCTGAAGGATGTAACAGCAAAAGCAGGTGTGCCATACCGTTCATCACACAAGATCCGTTTTTGGAGCGTATCAGAACTAGCTAGAGCTACAGGTGGAGATTTGCAAACTGTAATGTATGCAGCAGGTCATGTAGATAAAAATACTACCCTTCACTACATCAGAGCCGTTAAGAAAGATACACAGTTTGACGCCATTCGGTCTTGTTTTGGTTAAATAACAATAAAGACCACTCAAAGACCACTCATTTTAGGCATAAAAAATCCCTTAAACCCAGATGAATACTGGATTTAAGGGCGAGCTGGCAACGGGAATCGGACCCGTGACCTCCGCACTACCAATGCGACGCACTACCGACTGTGCTATGCCAGCAATCCGTGACTCAAATCAGTCACAAATGATATTTTAACAATCACAAAGTCTATTGTCAACACATTATTGTATAGTCTTAAAGATATTTATGATATTTTCATTAAGTTTAATGAAAGGCTATGGTTTTATATACATCCAAAATATATGATATAGATAGGATACTTTGTTTGCAGATGTTTAGAATCGAAAGTTTTTTGGAGGAACGAAGCAATTCTTATCATCAGTGCGGAGGAAAATTCGCTTTCGACTATAACATCATTTAATATATCAAAATCCAATGTCTTGATGTAATAAAGGTAACTTTTAAACTTTCACAAGTATATTACGACTATGTTAAAGCGATTATATTTATTCGTATTCACAATTATATTATTTTCATTTCTTTCCTCCGGGTGTATGAAGGAAACGTCAAGCGTCAATTCATCCAAATCGAAAGAAGACAAACCGGAAATTGTGGACACTCATTCAGATGACGGTCGCACAGTTGTTGGTATTTCTATGCCCGATGTCCTACTAGAGCGTTGGAATCATGACGGTGTTTTTCTCCAGGACCAGTTCACCAAAAGAGGTTGTGAGGTAATAATTAAATATGCAAACAATCTTATTGATACTCAGGTAAGTGACCTCAGAAGTATGATATCCGAAGGTGCTGATATACTTGTCATCACTCCGGTTGACGGCACTGCTCTTTCGACTGTTCTTGACGAAGCAAAGTCAGCCAACGTCAGAGTAATCGCCTATGACAGACTTATCATGGACTCTGATGCCGTAGATTATTATGTTTCATTCGATAATTACATGGTGGGAGTGCTTCAGGCAAATTATATTATCAAAGCCCTTCGACTTGATACTACAAGAAGAGCAAAAAATATAGAATTTGTTTCAGGTGATCCTGTTGATAATAATGCCAGGTATTTCTACCGCGGAGCAATAGATACTTTAAAGCCCTATCTTGATTCAGGCAAATTAACAGTTTTATCTGCCCAGCGCGACTTCTATGAAACATCAACAGCCCAGTGGTCAACAGATATTGCCAAGCAGCGTCTTCAGATCATTCTTAATTCATATTATCCCGATGGGATTGTTTTAGATGCAGTTCTTTGCGCAAATGATTCAACCGCCCTTGGCGCAGCAAGAGCCATTGAGGCAGATTATCATGAGTCAAACCGTGTTGTTCTCACCGGACAGGACGGCGATATTGCCAATATTTACAATATTATAAATGGCACACAGAGCATGACAGTTTATAAGGCATTAAGAAATGAATCCGTTGTAGCTGTAACTCTCGGTATGTCATTGTTATCAGGAAAAAAGCCGACAGAAAATCTTATAAAGGAATCCGAATGGGATTTTGATTGCACGTACAATACCTCAGATTATAACAATGGCACAAAGGTTATTCCTTCATACCTTTTGCAGCCGATTTCCATAACAGCAGACAATCTGGAGCAGGAACTATTCGATACAGGATACTATAGTCGCAATCATGCAGGACTTATATATGCAGCCGAATAATAAACATTTTCATAATACAGCTGCAGTTTAAGGCTTTGTCTATTATGGCTGATTTAGGCATTTTCTCCATAAATCATTTCATCGATGCAGATTTATGACACTCGCTATTACACCTAATATTGGCATTTTCTCCAAATATCATTTCATCGATGCAGATTTAAGTCACTGTCTACTATACCAAGTAGTGATTTTTTTCATATATTAAACCATCAGGTCTTATTCATGCTGCTATATAGAGTGTATCCGTTTCTTCCATTCTCTTTAGTTACGTACAGCGCGCTGTCTGCACATTCCATGAGCTTGTTCGGATCAGTAGTATCAAGGGGATATATAGCGCAGCCTATACTGACTGTCAGAGTAATTTCCCCTTCTGATGTTTTAAAAGGTGCCTTGGTGCTTTTCAAAATATCAGTACATATCTTTTTGGCCGTTTCCTTTGAAGGTGATGTAAATATTCCGCAGAACTCATCCCCTCCGAGCCTTGCAAACACTACTCTTTTGTCGGACAGTTTCTTTAGTCTCTCTGCAACTCCAACAATTATCTCATCGCCCACTTTATGACCATAGGTATCATTGATATCCTTAAAATAATCCACATCCAGCATGATCAGTCCAAATTCCTGATTAGCCAGAATTGCCTGATTTATATCCTCCATCATGCTCTTTCTGTTGGGCATTTGGGTAAGGAAATCGGTTCGTATCGTCTTTCTGCTTTGGGAATTAACCCTGTTAAGAAGCAATATGATTATTATCATCAGCACTATTATTACTATCACAAGGTTACTGAGCAGAGTATTTTCACGGTAAAATTTTGCAAAATTATCATGTTCATTAATCACTACAGACTCCTTGGGAAGCTCCTTATAACCTATTCCAAATCTGTCCATTCTACTCTGTTCAAAAAACGGCGTAGTAACTCTTGATGAAACAAGCGGAATACTGTTAGCAGAAGCTCCGCTAAGAATTCTTTTGGCAACATCTCCAGCTATTCTTCCTGCTTCATAGTATGAGTATGAGATACCACCGAAAACCCCATGCTCAATATTGGCAGATGTCAGCCTGAATATCGGCACATTGGGCGCATAATTGGATATAAAATCAGAGGCATGCTGCAAAGAGTATGCCCTTTTTTGACCATCTATTGAAAAATCGAGAAAAAGAATAATATCATCCTTTCCCAGATTCCCAAGAACTTCCTTTATACCGTTTGCCGTATAATAGGATGTATTTATGACTCTGCTGCTGATTTCCGGGTGATTATCCCTGAACTTCATGAATTCCACATAATCGCCCTGTCCGGCAACAGATGAATCCACGATAACATTTATACGATTTCTTGTAGGGAAAAGTTTCTTCATAAGAGCATAATTTCCCTCAAAATCCAGGCTCTCGGAAATGCCTGTTGCATTTCTCATAGCTGCAGCAGTAACCGCTTCAGTCATATTGTTAACCCCAAGGAAAACCAGCGGGGTATCAGGAAACAGTTCACTTCTGTTATTGATGGCATACCTGAGAGCAGGATCATCTGCCACCACAATAAGATCATAGTTTCTGATTGAAAAAATTTTATACCTTATGAATTTGTCAAAATTCTGTATATCAAGCCCACCGTAGTACTTATCAGCATCCATAAACTCGTAGCTGATATCCACGTTGACTCCCTCCATACCTTTTTCAAAACCTTCAAGCTGCTGCGGAACAGCATCATTGGAAAAACCATAAGATGATATGAAAAGAATGCGAAATTGCCGTTCTAAGTCATCCTCTGCGCTGACTGTTAGCGCAGAAGCGACAAAAAGTAAAAAGACAATGTATGAAATTAGAAAACACTGCCTAAAGTATCTCATATATTAATCTTATACCAAATTGGCACTAAACAATATAAAAGTTACATTAATTCTGTTAAAAGATAACGATAAACTGATGAATTTTTCTTTTTCCAGTTCTCACAGACCTCCATGGCTGCTTCTTCTGACCAAAGCGGGAACGAAATATCGACAAGTGTTTTTCCTGCCTCAGTTGCTTTGAGGTAAACCGTGTACTCATTTTCACCGGTCCTGTCATAATAAGCTCCGATGGCAGTCTCATCCCTCATTCTCATGCCATTTACCTTGAAGAATTCATCTATTTCATCTTTTATTGAAGGATTTATCCTGTTTCCAAAAAATTCCAGAGTCTCATTACCTGCATCTGTAAGTCTTAAATAAGTTCTGTTACCTTCGCTTTTCTCCGAGATCAGATCAGATTCCGCCAGCTCACTGAATACTTCCTGTAGCGTCAGGAAATTTGTGTATTCTTTTTCCAGTATGTAATCATAAATCTGTGCCTTGCTAAGACGCCCCTCTGACTTGCTAAGCATATAAAGCACTATCATCTTGTATAAAGTCAGATATTGTGAACTCATATTTATCCTCTCTAAAATTTCATAAACCGGTTTAGCTGTTTTTATATTTCCTAGTGCTGCTGTCATTAAAAATTCTTACCCACAATTTCTCTGGCAAAAGAAATGTACTGTTCCCTCTGCGGTGTGTCCATGTATTTGTAGACATCATAGGAAAACTTATGTCCTCCTCCGGATGTGCACAGTCCCATAGCCAGTCCGTCATGGGCTATTTCCTCAGCAGCATCGGTCTGTCTTGAAAACATGATCGCATCAAGATTAGGATTTGCCTCAACCTTGCTATATGCATAAGCCAGGGCAGCTGCCTGAAGTGTATCCCCTTTGGTGGAGGTATATCCCACTTCGCTAAGTATTATAGACCTAACTTTGCCATTGTAAAGCATCGAATCACCGTTCATATAATCCGTAAGTACATTAATATTTTTCATGGTGATAAACGATGTATCCGCGGAATCCGAAACCAGCTTGTGTCCGTTCCAAAATGCCACATCATAAAGAGGTACGGTGTATGGATGGTGTGCCAGGCCCCAGTTGATATCTCCATAATTTTTCAGTGAAGCTGCAAATGTATCAAGCATATCTCTGCCATCATAATCAGGATTTCCCTTGAGGTTCCTGTCCCATTGCTGGTCGATTGGAATATACACCTTGGCCCCTGCGTTTGTGCTTTTTATGGCATTGTAAAAAACTCTGAAGGCCCTGGCGTAAGCTGCCGTATAGGCTCCTACGTCTGTCTGCGCCATGTAATTCCACTCTTTTCTGGCATTAACTTCGTTTCCAATTATCCACATGGACACGCTGCCATGACCGGAACCGGAATACCTTCCCGCAAGGAAGGATGCAATGGCGGCAATGGCGTTTACACCGCTCTCATCAGTTGCATTAAACATATAATATGGTGCCGTTGAGCCTCCTCTTCCGGCAGGATGTGTCACTTCAGGAAAAACTGAAGGAGATACATCATTTAAAACTATTGCTGCAATATCTATGCCTTTTGCATTAAGATTTGTAAAAAGATAATCATATTCATTCAGAATTCTCTGATTAAAATGATATGTCACTCCGTTATAGCTGTAGGAAACTGAGCCTTCCGCTGTGGGTGAAAGCATTCTGTTAAGAGGAATATTGTAGGTCGCATAATTGACACCAAGATCCCCTACCTCATTAAGCCTTGAAGGGTCGATTAAAAGTCCCTTCTTGGAACTCTGCTGCATTCCACCGTAATTGTGAGCGGCAACAGCCTCCGGATTGGTAATATAACTTGCATGAGAGACCGTTTTATACTGATCGTCCTTTTTAATTGCGACAATAAACTTTTTGAAAAGTCTAGAGGATGCCTCTCCCTTATTAAGTGCGGCTTTCAATGTGATTTCTTTATCCTTGTAAGTCTTGGATATAGGCTCTGCCTCAGCATCAAAATCATCCTCATAGGTTGCAGCATCAAACAGATAATAGTACTTATCATCCGAAGTAGGAATCGCTTCTGCAACGCCCACAACCTCAACTTTTCCACTCTCGCCGATCGTGCAGCTATCCAGCTTCACATATTCTGAAAGGCTTTCATCAGGTACATCCACAGTTTCCGGTCTTTCATCCAAAGCTTTTTTTACTCTCTCTCCGGAAGCTGTTATAGCCTTTAAGGCTTCTTCACTAAGGTAGCTTTTCTCCTTAGGGCTCTCCTGAACCTGGATTTCTTTTGGTTCTTTAACTTCAACCTGCTCTGTTCCTTTTTCCGGAAAAATATAGGCAAATACTCCGGATACACAAGCCACTGAAACCACCAGTGCGAGCACAGCCACAATACTTAAAACAATGCTTATCCTCCTCATTTTTTTTGGAGATATATTCCTTACATTTCTCAGAAATACTTTTATCTTATCAGAAAAGGGATTTCTCAATCTTGCTCCTTCTGCTTTTTAGCCTGTTCCTTTAAAAACTTCATGTGTTCCTTGATTTTGACTTCATACCCATTACCTGAAGGACTGTAGAACTCTTTCCCGTTGAGCTCATAGGGAAGATACTGTTGTTCCACATAATTATTGGGATAGTCATGGGCATACTTATACCCTATGCCATGCCCGAGTTTTGATGCAGATTTGTAATGAGCATCCTGAAGATGCGACGGAATAGGAAGATTTCCTGTATTTTTAACTGTATCCATAGCACTAAAAATTGCCTCCACAGCTGCGTTGCTCTTAGGCGCAGTCGCTATATAACTTGCTGCCTGAGATAAATTAATCTGACACTCCGGCATACCAATTCTCTCTGTTGCAAGAAAAGCGGCAACTGCTACCTGAAGCGCCTGAGGATCAGCATTTCCCACATCCTCAGAAGCGCAGATAACCATTCTTCTTGCTATAAATTTGGGGTCCTCCCCCGCGTTTAACATCCTTGCAAGGTAGTAAACTGCAGCATCCGGGTCAGAGCCACGCATACTTTTTATAAATGCAGATATTGTGTCATAGTGATTATCGCCATCTTTGTCATATCTGGCCACTCTCTTCTGTATGCACTCCTCTGCCACTTCTCTGGTTATGTGGATTTTTCCATCCTCACTTCTATTAGTGGTCATAACGCCAAGCTCAATGGCATTTAAGGCGTGCCTTGCGTCGCCGTCTGCAATTTCAGCAAGGAACTCCTCTGCCTCAGGCTCCAAAACTGCATCATAGGATCCCATACCGTTAACTGTATCGTTTATGGCCCTTCTCATCAAAGCCTTAATGTCCTCAGATGAAAGAGGCTGAAGCTCAAATATAACAGATCTGGAAATAAGCGCTCCGTTTACCTCGAAATAAGGATTCTCAGTGGTCGCTCCGATGAGAATCACCGTTCCATCCTCTACAAAAGGAAGCAGATAATCCTGCTGCCCCTTATTAAAACGATGTATCTCATCTATAAAAAGGATAGTTTTGCGACCGTAGCCCCCAAGGTTCTGCTTAGCCTTTGCAACTACTTCCTCCATATCCTTTTTCCCTGCCACAGTGGCATTTAACTGCATAAACTCGGCTTTCGTAGTATTGGCAATAACCTTAGCCAATGTGGTCTTACCTGTTCCGGGCGGTCCATATAAAATTATCGAACTGATCTTGTCAGCTTTAATGGCACGATAAAGAAGCTTGTCCTTACCAATAATATGCTGCTGTCCAACGACCTCATCAAGGGTCTTGGGGCGCATTCTTGCGGCAAGCGGTGACTCTTTATTCATGCTTTTTTCTCTTGCATATTCAAATAAATCCATAGTGCATTTATTCTACTATATTTGTTATAATTATTCCAATCGTCAATTTTATTTTTTTGGGAGGTATTTTATGTTATACGGAGCACTCGAAGCGGGCGGAACCAAAATGGTTTGCGCTATCGGTAATGAAAACGGAGAAATCCTTGAGCAGGTTAAGTTCCCCACAGAAACACCGGAAACTACCATGCCTCAGATATTTGACTATTTTAAGGGGAAAGACATCAAAGCACTTGGTATAGCATGCTTTGGTCCTATCGATCTCAGAACCGATTCTCCTACCTACGGCAGCATCACTTCCACACCCAAGAAGGGATGGTCAGGTTACAACATTGTGAAGGCTGCGAAGGAGGCACTTGGTATCCCTGTTGGTTTTGATACTGATGTGAATGGTTCACTTTTAGGGGAAGTTACATGGGGATGCGCAAAGGGTCTTTCTGATGCCATCTATCTCACAATTGGTACAGGTATCGGCGGCGGTATCATGACAAATGGCAAGCTTCTTCACGGCATGCTTCATCCCGAGGCAGGACACCTTCGTCTTCCTCGTTTAAAAAATGATCCCGGAAAGAGCGTATGCCCTTATCACGACAATTGTTTCGAAGGCCTTGCTTCCGGTCCTTCAATCAAAGCACGTTGGGGAAAAACTGCCGACCTGCTTACAGATAATAATGAAGTTTGGGAGATTGAAGCTGAGTATATAGCAACCGCACTTATGGACTATGCTGTAATTCTAAGTCCCAAGAAGATCATTCTCGGCGGCGGTGTTATGCATCAGGAACAGCTTTTCCCTATGATAAGAGCAAAGTTCAAGGAACTTGTAAACGGATACATTGTGACAGATGAGATGAATCATCTCGATGACTACATTGTTCCTGCCAGCCTCAATGATGATCAGGGCATCATGGGTGCTGTAAAACTGGCTATGGATGCATGTGAATAATTACTGTAACATTACTTGCTGTAACTTTACTTGATGCAACTTTACTTGCTGTAACTTTACTCATTAAGGTTTTTTTACTTTTGAAAGAGTTGCAAGTTAAGTGTCTAAGTTTTTTACTTTTATTAAAATCTGGAAATTTTTACATCTGTACATAAATAAAACTTCTCACTCGGTATATAGGACAATCCCTATATGATCCGAGTGGGAAGCTTTTCTATTATTAGTCATTTATACAAATATAAATATTGTATCGCTTGTAATTCTTACCAAACCGGTGCATCACATATTCCTGCTTGATATTCTACCGCATTTGCTGTTTTTTCATTTTGCGGTAGAAGTTTCAGGCATGTTTACTTGTACACTGGTTCATTTATTGTAAAACTATCTTTAGTCTGCCTTTACAGGGGCTGTTCTGATAATGAACTGTACTGAGCTGGGTTCATCTTCGTTTGCTCCTGAGAATGAGGTATAGCTCTGAGAAGCTTCATCAATAGCTTTAAGTCTGTCTGTCACTGAGAGAAGATCTTCATCTACAGTGCTTGTAAGCTTCTGGATACCGTCTTCATCGAACTCAACCATACCGTCTGCAAGTTTTCTTGCGCCGTCTTTAAGTTCTACTGCACCATCCTTAAGCTCTGCTACGCCGTCTTTGAGTTTTCCAGCACCATCATCAAGCTGACCTGCGCCATCATCAAGTTTTACAGCGCCATCCTTAAGCTCTGCTACACCATCATCAAGCTTAACAGTTCCATCATAGAGTGTGCCGACTCCATCATTGAGCTTTCCTGCTCCATCATTGAGCTTTCCTGCTCCATCATCGAGCTGACCTATGCCATCCTTGAGTTCCTTCACACCATCATCAAGTTTTCCGGCGCCGTCATTAAGCTTTCCTGCTCCATCGTCGAGCTTTCCTGCTCCGTCTTTGAGTGAGCCAACACCGGTATCAAGCTTTCCTGCTCCGTCATCAAGCTGAGCTGCACCTGTCTTTAACTGTGTAGCGCCATCCTTTAACTGCTTAGCGCCTGCTGCCAGCTGTGTTCCGCCATCTTTTAATGCTTTGCTATTATCATTAAGCTGCTTTGCACCATCAGCGAGCTGAGCTGCTCCAAGCTTCAGCTGTCCAAGACCTGTTGACAGGCTCTTTCCACCTTCATCAAGCTTTATCAGTCCGTTGTTATAAAGCTGGTTTGCACCTTGGGCAACCTGTGCTGCACCCTGATCGAGCTGAAGGATTGGCCCGGGATTTGTTTCTGAACCGTATAACTCATTTAATGTACTCTGTGTCTGTACAAGTGACTGATAAGTTGCATTTATTGTAGCAATAGCTGTTGTTCCTGACTGAGTGGGCTTCTGAACATTATTAACTATTTCTCCCAGAGCTGCCTGATACTTCTGAATTGCTTCATATCTCTTTGCTTCCCTTTGCTGGGGATCAGTGGTCTGGGCTGCTTGAGCTGCTGCCGTATCACCTTCACTCATGTATCCCTGGACTGCTCTTCCCCATGCCTTAGTATACTGCTCAAATGCAGCCTTCTGTCCATCTCCTGTTGTCGCATAGAGCGCCTGCTGAGCAGTTGCCTTTATTGCCTTCCATTCGTCTACTGATTTTCCTGTAATTGCTGCAATAACTGCCATCTCCTCATCATCAGAGTATTGCTCAACATCTCCAACCTCAGCATTTAAGGTTACAGCTTCAGCATTCTCTTCACTTGTCTGAGTTGCTACGACGCCATCATTTCCGGCTTCACCAGTCTCTTCTGCTACATTCTCCTGTGAATCCTGAACAGATTCTACAGGCTGACTGTTTTCACTGCTCTGAGCTGCATCATTATTGTCTGATGTATCCTGAGCGGTTGCAGCTTCAGTATTTCCTGCAGTTTGCACATTTGAAGCAGTTTCAGTATTGTCTACAGGAGCTGTGCTCTCACTATTTGCTGCAGAAGCTTCAGATGCAGCATTACTGTTTTCGCCTGATGCTGCAGGCTCTGCATTGTTCCCGGAAGGTGCTGCATTTTCATTAGCATCCTGATCAGATTCGTTTGCCGGTACAGAACCATCGTTATTATTCTGTGCTGATTCATCTGCAGGTGCTGCACCATCGTTATTACCCTGTGCTGATTCATCTGCAGGTGCTGCACCATCGTTATTACCCTGTGCTGAATCGTTTGCAGGTACTGTGCCATCGTTATTATTCTGCGCAGATCCATCTGTACTCTGTCCATTTACATCCCGGAGTGCTTTTGAATATTCATCAGCCTTCTTCTCAGCTGCATCAGCCTTTGCCTCGGCTTCATCTACTTTCTTTTCTGCTTCCTCTGCTCTCTTCTCTGCCTCATCTGCTCTCTTTACCTCAGCAGCGATGCTGTCAGCATATAAATCAAGAATCTTACCCGTTATCTCATCAACAAGAGCAGATGCATCAGCTGAACTTGTGTTAGAAGCATTAAGTGCTTCTACGTTAAGAGCTGCATTACTCTGAAGAGCAAATCCGAACTGATTGGCAAAAGCTGCAACCGCCGCATCAACGCTACTCTTCTTTATTCCAAGTTCCTCTGAAAGCTGTGAAAGTCCCTGGCTTACCTGCGCGGAGCCTTCCATAAGTGCCTTACCGCCGTCTTTTGCCTGGGTTATGCCACTTGATAAAGTCCCTGCACCATTCACCAGTTGTCCTGCTCCGGTATTTAAACTGTTTGCACCACCATAAAGCTGTTCTACGCCATTGGTATAAGTTCCTATGCCTGTGCTGAGAGTTGTAGCTCCGTCTGAAAGGGTAGCTGTTCCATCTGCCAGATCACTTGCACCTGTCTTAAGTTTTCCTGTACCATCCTTGAGCTCTCCGGTTCCTGTTTTAAGGTCTCCGGCTCCTTTCTTGAGGTCTCCTGTACCGCGCTTTAAGTCTGAAGTTCCCTTTGCAAGTTCCTTGGTTCCATTCTTAAGATCGCCTGCACCTGTCTTAAGTTTTCCTGTACCATCCTTAAGATCACCGGTTCCCTTTGCAAGTTCAGAAGTACCATCCTTTAACTGGGAAGCTCCATCCTTAAGCTGAGAAGTGCCATCCTTAAGCTCTCCTGTTCCTTTGACAAGATCTCCTGTGCCATCCTTAAGCTCTTTTGTTCCGTCCTTAAGATCTACTGTTCCATCATAGAGCTCGTTTGTTCCATCCACAAGTTTATCTGTTCCGTCTGCCAGCTCACCTGAACCGTCACGAAGCTTTGTTGATGCATCTGAAAGCTCGTCCATATCATCATTTAAGTCATCGATCTTATCTGAGTTGTAAATTTTATCAAGGCCAAGGTCAGCCACTACATTTGCACTTGCCATTGACACTGTCATCGGAAGCTCGAAATCCTGAACATCTGCGGTGATTTCAACATAATCAGGAATATCCACTTCATCTTCGTCAATATCGTTTTCCTTAAGCTTCTCATCATCTATCTTAAGAGAATCCTTAAGTCCGGGCATTGCGACGCCAACAACAACATAGTTGTTTGCATCTGATATTACTTTACCGTTTGATACCTTTACGTTAGCGAATTTTTCATTATCCAGCATGGTTCCGGAAATCATTGTGAACGGCACATCAATGTTTTCCTTTTCACCGTCTATCTCAACTTCCTTTGTAAGACTGTTTGTGTAATCAAAACGGATCTTAACGCTTCCGCTTTTTCCTGCAATATCTTCAGCCTTCATCTGCTTTCCATCGAGTTCATAGGTGACCTTCACACCAATAGGCACATCCTCTGTAGGAGTTCCCTGATAATAAATATCTGCACCCTCGGCATCCCAGGTTACTGTTCCATCGCCATTGTCTTTAAAAGATTCAGTTCCTTTTACATTGACAATATCTTTAAGATTTGTTTTATCTGTAAGCTGTTTATCTCCTGTAGCGTTTTTCAGCCAGTTGCTTACAACAACCTCATCAACCTTGCCGTCCGCATCAGTCATTACATAAACAGTTTCTTCTTTTCCGCTCTCAGCATTTTCCTTTTTTCCGGTAAAAGCTGTCTTGGTCATGGTATCGACAAGCTCTTCCTCCTCAGGAGTTTCCTCAGAAACATCCTGAACCTGAGCAGTTTCTTCTGAGTTGTCTTTATTTTTTCCAAGTCCGCAGCCTGTCATTGTAGAAAAGGCAAGTGCGAATGCAGTAAATACTGATGTAGCTTTAAGTAAATTCTTCTTATACATAACTAATCCTCTTTTCCTAAAAAACTTTTCCTAATCAGGCATGTTTAATTTCCGGAGTCTTACTTATTTTTCTCTCCTTATCCATTTTGATACAGTTAAGCATTCCCCATGTTGTCCTGATGATCAGTCCGTCGAAAATCATGTACATGGAAGGAAGTACAAAAATAACAACTACCATGCTGATAAGTGCACCTCTTGCCATCAGAAAGCAAAGAGATCCGATCATATCAACGCTGGAAACCAGTCCTACGCCGAAGGTTGCAGCAAAGAAGCTAAGTGCACTTACTATTATTGATTTCATGCTTGTCGAAAGTGCTATTCGTGTTGCCTGCTTTTTGCTCTGTCCGTCTTTTCTCTCCTTGCAATAACGTGTTGTCATAAGGATTGCATAGTCAACAGTTGCACCGAGCTGAATTGTTCCGATTACGACCGAAGATATAAATGGTATTACGGTTCCGGTAAATCCCGGGATTCCCATATTTATGAAAATCGCAAACTCAATTACTGCCACAAGTATAAACGGCAGGGAGATTGACTTCATTACCAGTGCTATTATAAGGAAAACACATCCGATTGAAACAACGCTTACGGTCTTAAAGTCCTTATCTGTTATCGTGATAAGATCCTTTGTACAGGGTGCTTCACCAACTACCATTGCTGAAGGGCTGTATTTTTTTACTATTGAATTAACTCTGTCTATCTGTGTATTTACTTCATCAGAAGCTGTCTTATATTCACTTGTGAGCATAAGCATCTGGTACTGATCGCTTGAAAGCTCATCTCTAAGCTCAGAAGGAATCATATCCCTTGGAAGACTGGGGCCTACCAAAGCATCAAGGCCAAGTACCGCATCAACTCCGTCTACGCTCTTTAGTTCCTTTACCATTCCCTGCATCGTTGCCGAATCAAGATTAGCATCAGCAAGAATCATGTAGGTTGTGTTTGTCTCAAAATTCTTTTCAAGTTCTATCATGGCCTGTCTGCTGGGAAGCTTATCCGGCAATGTCTCAGACAGATCATAATAAACAACTGCATGTTTATATCCCCAAAGAGCCGGAGGTAGCAGACACAGGAAAATGACTCCGAACACTATAGCGTGTCTGGAAATCCATCTCGGGATCTTTGTAAACTCCTGTACAACAGGCTTATGCTTTGTTTTTACAATAATCTTATCTGCTATAAGAATCATGGAAGGAAGAACTGTTACACAGGCTATAACGCCGAAAATAACGCCCTTTGCCATGACAATTCCAAGATCAAGACCGATTGTGAAGCTCATAAAACAAAGAGCTACGAAACCGGCTATTGTGGTGATTGAAGATCCGATGACTGACTGGAAAGTAGCACATATGGCATTTGCCATTGCTTCCTTCTTATCGTCAGTGCCTTTTTCAATTTCTTCCTGATAACTGTGCCACAGGAATATTGAATAATCCAAAGTTACACCCAGCTGAAGAACTGCGCTGAGAGATTTCGTAAGGAAAGATATCTCACCAAGGAAAATATTCGTTCCCATATTAAACATTATAGCAATTCCTATGCTCGCCAGAAAGAAGAAAGGTATTAAATATGAATCCATTGTAAGTGACAGAACAATTACTGCCAAAAGGACTGCCATACCAACATATATCGGTGTCTCCTTCTCAGTCAGGTTCTTGGTATCAAGAACGATGGCTGCCATACCTGAAAGGAAGCATTTCTCATTTGCTATCTTCCTTATATTAGTGATTGCATCCATGGTTCCGTCACCGGATGTGGTGTCATCAAAAATGATGAACATCATCTGCGCATCACCGGTTCCAAGAGCCTCCGTAAGTTTATCAGGAAGCATCTCCTTCGGAATCGTGTAATCCATGAAGGAGTCATACCACAGAACCTTCTTAACATGTTCCACTTTTTCTATATCTGATTTCAGGGCGGCTATATCCTTGTCAGCCATCCCCTCTACTACGAAAAGCGAATACGCTCCGGTTCCGAACTGATCCATGAGGATGTCCTGCCCTTTCATGGTCTCAATTTCGCCGGGCAGATATGAAAGAATATCATAATTGACTCTCGTAGCTGCCATTCCCGCAAGGCACGGAATCATCAGTGCGATGCTGGCAATCAGTATTATGAATCTTGATTTTACTATTGCCTTTGACAAAAACTTCATAACATTTCCCTCGCAAAAAATATTTTTTATGACCGCTGGTCATTTTTTATATTTTATGTTATACTCCAAAAATGACCGATGGTCAATATTTAATTTTGAGAAAAGGTTATAGATATAAAATAGCAATACGGATGCTCGCATCCAGGATTGCTGTTTTATATCTATAACTTTGGCGAATAGCCAAAGCGAGGGAATGCTTTGCATTTCCGAGCCTTTTCTCAAAATTATGGTATATCTGTCATCATCGGATGCTTACATCCAGGATTGTATTTAAGGATATTTGTTTTTTATAGGTGAATTACTTCTCTTTATGGTAGGATGTAGATATGGGAAAATGGGACGAAAATAAAAAATTGAAATTTGATTCTTTACTAAACACCTCCTTTGAGTTATTTACTTCTAAAGGAATTAATCAGACTTCTATTTCTGATATTGTAAAAAAAGCAGGCGTTGCAAAGGGAACCTTCTATCTGTATTTCAAAGATAAATATGATATAAGGAATCGTTTGATTGCCCGAAAATCCAATCAGCTTTTTGGAATAGCCTACGAGCAGCTGCTAAACGAAAACCTGACAACTGTTGAAGATAAGATAATCTTTATGATGAAACATATACTTCTTGAGTTATCAAACAACCACATGCTTCTTTCTCTTATTTATAAGGATCTTAGCTGGGCTCTGTTTAAGGAAGCCATGACCAATAATACTCCTGATGATTCTGAGCGGGATTTCCTTGGGATTATCACAGAGATGTTCAAGGAATCAGAAGTTAAATACAGGAATCCCGAACTCATGATGTTTATTATCGTCGAGATGGTCAGTTCCGCAGGCTATAGCTCCATAATCTACAAACAGCCTCAGCCTCTCGAAGATCTTTTACCCGAACTTGAATATGCCGTGCGCGGCATCATGCGTGAGTATGAATTAAAATAACATTAAATGAACCCCCGCGTTGGCAAGACGTGGGGGTTTTCAGGTAGGAGATTTCTTATTACTATTTATATGTCATATGTTAGCATGTGCTAACAATGCTATCTTAATATATCTTTTAAAATAATGCAAGCACTTTTTATGAATTAAATATTTTAATGATAAGGCAAAAGGCTGTGCCCGTATAAAAATCATTACGGTACACAGCCTTTATAAAGCTCATTTAATTAGTTAAATGAATATCCTATTGTATTTCCGATTGTTCCGTCACCAAGAACACCAAACTCAATACTCTGTCCATTAGATATATATGCGTTCCAGTCAACAGGTGTTATAACGTAATAATCACCATCTTCTGTCACATTTATATTCCAGCTTGAACCGATTGTAATATCACTCTTACTAAGCTTAAGTGTCCAGGCATTAACATCAGCGCCTGTGTTATTGGATACCTTGAAGCTAACCTGATAGCCACTTCCCCAGCTGTTAATGCTGTAATCAAGAGCAAGTCCATCTGTTGAAGGTATCTGCGGCTGAGGATCTTCCGGAGCCGGTTCAGGTTCAGGATCAGCAGGTTCGGGATTTACCGGCTCGGGAGCAGGATTCTCAGGCTCAGGATTCTGATTTTCTGAATTGCCCTGACCTGCGTTATTTCCCTGATTCTCATCATCGCCAGTCTTCTCAAACTGCCACTGCTGATTAGGATTGCCATAATATGTCCACTGACATACATTTGTTCCATCAGTAGTCTTGTGCTCATATACATCCAGATTCTTTGTTCCGTTTGAAG
Organism: Butyrivibrio sp. LC3010; assembly: GCF_000424385.1. Classification (GTDB taxonomy): domain Bacteria; phylum Bacillota; class Clostridia; order Lachnospirales; family Lachnospiraceae; genus Butyrivibrio. The sequence goes on from NZ_AUJU01000011.1 coordinate 80,912, forward strand.
CCTTGGTAGCTATTGTGTAAATGCCATCATTATCTGTTTTCCTAACTATAAACTTCTGAGCATCTCCACCATAGCCCTGATAGATTCCGATGTTTGCGCCATCTTCGTCTTCACCGTTTGCCACATCAAGCATCACATTTCCGAGCTTACTTGTAAGTGTGATATAACCGTCATCAGTGTTGGTTACATACCACTTCTGCCCGTCAACTCCGGTTCCTGTACTTATAAGTACATTCACCCAACCATCAGCGGTATTGCCTTCAACAGTAAGATACTTTTGTGAAAGTGTATTCTTAAGATAATACCAGCCATTTTCAATGTATGCTCCATCATGTGTATCTGCAGGATTTTGAGGTTCATCATTCTGAGGATCTTCAGCTGCAGGATCATCATTCTGAGGATCACCTGAAGGCTGAGGTGTCGGCAAAGGAGCCGGTGTATATACTGTTGTAGGTGTTCCGAATGTCTCGGTATATGCCTGAATTACTTTATCAAAAGCAGGCTTCTTGGTAGTAGGTGTACTGAAAAGAAGCGGCTTTGCATTGTCAATCCAGGTAACCTGATCAGAAAGTCCCCACCAGGTAATGCTTGTAATCTTTCCGCCATTCTTCTTGAGTGCATTTATGTTCTTATACAGATTGTAAGCATAGTTTGCAAGATCCTGATCGTTCTTGTTGGTGATATCCATCTCAGTGATCTGTACTTCGAATCCTGCATTTAAGAAGGACTTAAGAGCCTGTGTGTAATAATCAACAGAAGGATAGTTAGTTCCAAGGTGTGACTGCATTCCAACACCGGAGCACATTTTTCTGTCAGAGTTAATGTAGTTCACAAGCTTGATAATGTTGTTAACTTCCATGTAAGTGTTGTAATCATTATAGAAAAGACTTACGGAATCAGTTAACTTAAAGTAATCAAGTGTCTGATATGCATAAGTGAAAGCTTTTTTTACATAAGAAGCATTGGTTCTGTTGTTGCCGTAAACTGCTTCCCAGCCAGAGTTATTGGCATGCATAACTTCATTTGCAATATCCCATGCATATACTACGCTGCCGTACTCACTAAGATATACGTGGTTCATTACTGTCTTTACATACATCTCAAGACGGGCATCCATTGTATCACTGTTTACAAATCCGCCATTTCCTGCATAGCCGTTTCTGAAGAACCATGAAGGAGTCTGTGAATGCCATACAAGTGTATGGGCTCTCATTCTAAGGCCGTTGTTGTAGCAGATTTTCATAACTTCATCAACTGTATTGAAGTTGATCTGAGGAACATACTGTTCTTTGTAATTATCCGGAATATAGTATCCTCTGTTCTTAGCATCGCTTACTGAGATGAGTCTTGCTGAGCCTCCAAGAAGTGCATCGGGCTTCATCTCATTTTCAAGTGTGATACTGTTGTAATTCTTCTTGATAAGATCAAGAGTATTGGCATCTCTAAGCTGATACAAATTAATGCAGGTGCCTGAGTAACCATATTGCTGGCCATAGGTGTTAAGGAGTGTCAGGTCTGAAGGATTGAGTGCCTGTCCGCCACCCTGATTGCCCTGCTGGTTACCACCCTGAGACTGGCCCTGGCCTTGTCCGCCTGCTGTCTCTCCCTGTGCAGCAGCTTTCCAGTAATCGAATTCAAAACTTCCATTTAATACAAAGCAAAGGTTCTTAACACCCGTGACATTTTTCATTGAACCTGTAAACTCAGTATTTTTATTATTTGTATTTGCGAGCTTGATTGTTCCAAGGAGATTGCCCTTAGGATTGCCTTCTCTTACTTCAATCGTGCCTGCGTCCCTGCTGTTGACACTGACTGTTATGGAACCAAGTCCTTTTGAGAAGTTCACTCCCTTAACCTTGGTATAATCACCTCTGTCCACATGGTCAACCCATGCCACACCGTCGCCATTACCTGATACACCTATTCCGCTCTGAGTAAATAATGTCTCAGCCTGCACAACAGAATAAGGATCAACATAAGAGGTCTGAGTGGGACCTGCCATCGTAGGTGTAAGTGGATTGATCCTACCATTTGATACGCTAAGCTTATCGATCTGGGTTGTTCTATAGCCAAGACTCTTACCTATAAGCTTTGACTCAACGGATCTTGTATGATAAGCCATGTAGTAATTGCCGCCAAACTCAAATATAGCGTGATGGTTATTACCTGTAGAGCCATTAAAGAACACTCCGGGATTTTTCATAACTTCGCCCTGATAGGAAAAAGGTCCCATGGGGCTGTTACTTGTCATATACTCAATAGCTGCATTGTTAAAGCCATTCTTGCAGTTCCAGTTTGAGCAGTATGAATAGTAATATTTATTCCCAATCTTGTTGATTCCTGAATCTTCAAATAGGTAGGGTGCATCAATTGTGGCAGCAGAGCCTGACACACTGGTCATATCTGCGCCAAGCTTAATTACTCTTGCTGTCTTTGGATGCTCGAACTGATTGTTCGGTATTCCACCACCAAAATACAGATATCCTGTGCCGTCAGCATCCACAAGTACAGCAGGGTCGAACATCCATGTAACTCCGCTACAACCGGGTGTTGCTCCGGTAATCAATGCTTTTCCTATAGGGTCCTTCCAGGGACCTGTAGGACTGTCAGCTGTAAGTACACCGATTCCGCTTCCATTATTTGCAAAGTATAAGAAGAACTTGTCCTTACCATTTATCTTCTTAGTTGCAATACATGGTGCCCAGGAATTCTTTGCCCATTTTGCAGCTCCGCTTCCTCCGGCAATTTTGAAAGTACCATGATCTGTCCAGTTAACCAGATCTTTGGAAGAATAACAGTTTAAGGTGTCAATCTTCCCATAGGTGTTCTCGTTATTGCCTGCCAGTTCCTGAGAATCGTTGGTAGCGTAGATGTACACTGTGTCATCATAGACCAACACCCCGGGATCTGCGCCGTAGTTCTGTGAAACTACAGGATTGTTCTCATTGTCCCCCTTAACATAAGAACCATTCACCACGTCGGCAGCCAGCGAACTTGTGCCGTTTCCTATGATCAGCCCTGCAGCCATCATAAGAGACATTAACATTGTTAAATTTTTCTTCATTCCTTCCCCTTTCTTTTTTCCTCCACATGCCGTTGCAGGTAGCATGTTTACTAGTGTTAAACCATTCTAGCAACAAAAAGGAGTTAAGCACTTATCAAATATTGCATCAATTTAACTAATTATTGCGGGCTTTATTTATTATTTTTATGCAGTTTTGTTATTTCTATTATTTCTCTTGGGATCAGTATGTGCAGATTTGCATTTATTATTGAAGATACATGTATATTTATGGGTATTTTTACCATAATATAAGCATGAAGCCCGGTGGTATCTGACGCTTTTTCTGTTTTTGCTTTTTGCGGTAGTGTTTTGCTGGCACTGGACTCTATGATATATATTAGAATGTCAAAACTTAGTAGTCAATGATACATTCCCATGCAAAAAAGAAGTTGTGAAAAATAAAATCATTCTTCACAACCCCTTTTCATGCATAATAACCCAATTTCATTTAAACAATGTAATTGAGAAAAACACTAATGATTTAAATTCCCAAAAAACGCATCCCCGGAACCGTCAGTCCCTCCGTTTCTGCCGCCATAGCCATCATCAAAATCCTCCCCGTCTTCGCCGAAGTCATCATCTTCATCATCTTCGTCTTCGTCAAAGTCGTCATCATCATCAAAGTCTTCGTCCGAATCATCATCATAATCCTCATCGTCGAAGCCTTCATCTTCGAACTCATCATCTTCGTCATCTTCGTCTTCGTCATCATCTGAATCGTCTTCTTCAAAATCATACTCGTCATCGTAGTCATCCAGATCATCATATTCATATTCCTGATTATAGTATCCTTCAGCCTCCAGACGATCCCTGACATCTTTATCAAAGTCGAGTTCAAAATCATTAGGATCTATGCCGGCATCTTCAAGCATTGCACGCCTCTCATCCTCATCTGCTCTCAAGAAGTCATCAAAATCAAGCCCTGCATTGCAGACAGTTTCAACAAGTTCAGCGTCCACATACACGGTAAAATCTGCACCATCACCATCAAAATCATCATCAACATAAGGAAGATCTTCCGGAAAAATGGAATACATTTTGCCGTTTTCATCAAAATCAAAGGGACCAAAGCCTCTTCCAAGATTAACGTTCATAATACCTCGCTAAGTGTTTTACCTTTCTACGATAGCAGCGGCACCCATTCCGCCACCTACACAGAGTGTTGCAAGTCCTTTCTTGGCATCTCGTCTCTGCATCTCATATAGAAGGGTAACAAGAATACGACATCCTGAGCATCCAACAGGGTGTCCAAGTGCAATTGCTCCACCGTTTACATTGAGCTTGCTAAGGTCGAATCCAAGGTCCTTGCCAACTGCTACAGACTGAGCTGCAAAAGCTTCATTTGCCTCAATAAGATCGAAGTCTGAAATCTGGTATCCAACCTTAGCCATTGTCTTCTTGGTAGCTGCAACGGGACCGATACCCATGATTCTGGGCTCAACACCTGCAAGCTCACCGGCAATCCAGGTAGCCATAGGCTTAATGCCAAGTTCCTTAGCCTTCTCTTCACTCATGACTACGATAGCTGCAGCACCGTCATTGATTCCTGAAGAGTTTGCGGCTGTTACCATACCGTCCTTCTTAAATGCAGGACGAAGTTTTGAAATACTCTCCTTTGTTACGCCTGCTCTGGGGCCTTCATCCTTGTTAAAAATAACTGTTCCTTTTTTAGTAGTAATTTCAACAGGAACTATCTCCTCGTCAAACACGCCATTTGCCTGTGCTCTCTCGCACTTCTGCTGGCTGTTTGCAGCAAACTCATCAAGCTCATCCCTTGTGAGTCCCCACTGCTCACAGATATTCTCAGCTGTAATTCCCATATGGAATCCGCCAAAAGCATCTGTAAGAGCATCTTTTATCATAGTATCGATAAGTTCGCCGTTGTTCATTCTATAACCAAATCTTGCATTCTGAAGAGCATAGGGCGCACGGGACATATTCTCAGTACCGCCTGCAACTATGATATCAGCATCTCCCATTGAAATAAGCTTTGCTGCAAGGTTTACGCAATGAAGACCTGATCCGCAAAGAACATTGATAGTGGTAGCCGGAACCTCAACCGGTATTCCGGCGTTAACTGCTGCCTGACGTGCTACATTCTGACCGGTACCTGCCTGAATTACGCACCCCATATATACTTCGTCAACCTGCTCGGGTTTTACACCGGAGCGCTTTAATGCTTCCTTAATAACTATTGTTCCAAGATCCGGAGCTGAGATGTCCTTAAGAGCACCTCCCATAACACCAATTGCTGTTCTGCAAGCTCCTGCTAAAACTACTTTACGTGCCATGCTTTTTTATTCCTCCTTAAAATTGTAAATTTAATTTAAGAATATTTTACCAAAGAGAAAGCTCACCCTCAATAAGCTTTATCCTTATGGACATTATATGTCAAAAAGGCCGCCGCACTAATTAGTGCGACAGCCTCCAATAGAAGATTCATAATAATTTTAGTTGAGCTTCCAGATATCTCTGTTGTACTCTTCAATAGTTCTGTCAGATGAGAAGAAGCCGGCCTTAGCAATGTTAGTAAGCATCATCTTCTTCCACTTATCACGATTCTCGTAATCAGCGAAAATAAGATCCTTCTCTCTGATGTAGTCCTCAAGGTCAATAAGAGTCATGAACCAGTCCTTATTAAGAAGCTCGTCCTGGAGACGCTTAAGATTTTCCTTGTGTCCTACTGCAAGGCACTGCTTGGAAGTGATGAAATCTACAGCTTCCTTGATAACCTTGCTCTTTTTGTAATAATCTTTTGAAACATAATCAGCCTTCTTGTAATGAGTAATAACCTCATCAGCGCTGATACCGAAAATGTAAATGTTGTCATCACCAACAAGGTCGTGAATCTCAACGTTTGCACCGTCGTCTGTACCAAGTGTAATTGCACCGTTTAGCATGAACTTCATGTTACTTGTACCTGAAGCTTCCTTGGATGCAAGTGAAATCTGCTCTGAAACATCACATGCAGGGATAAGCTTCTCAGCATAACTAACATTGTAGTTCTCTACCATGATAACCTTCATGTAAGGTGATACATCGGGATCATTATTAACGATCTCCTGCAGGCAGAGAAGTAAGTGTATGATATCCTGTGCAATAACATATGCAGGTGCTGCCTTTGCTCCGAAGATAAATGTAATCGGACGAACAGGCTTTTTACCACCCTTGATCTCCAGGTACTTATGGATGATGTAAAGAGCGTTCATCTGCTGACGCTTATACTCGTGAAGTCTCTTAACCTGAATGTCAAAGATAGACTCTGTATCTACTTCTACACCCTCGTGCTTCTTAAGGTAATCTGCAAGCTCTACCTTCTTCTGATGCTTAATATCAGCGATCTTATCAAGCACTGCCTGATCATTCTCATGCTTTAAGAGATCCTCAAGTCTGTTGGCATCCTTCTTGAAGCCATCACCAATAGTTTCTGAAAGGAATTCAGTGAGTGGATGGTTACATGACATAAGCCATCTTCTGAAAGTTACGCCGTTTGTCTTGTTGTTGAACTTTTCAGGATAAAGCTTGTAAAAATCATTAAGCTCTGAGTTCTTCAAAATATCTGTATGGATAGCTGCAACGCCGTTTACTGAGAAGCCATAGTGAATATCAATAAACGCCATATGAACTTTCTTATCCTTATCGATTATCTGAACTGCAGGATCCTTAACCTTAGCACGGATTCTCTTGTCAAGCTCCTTGATATACGGAACAAGCTGAGGTACAACCTTTTCAAGGTACTTAAGTGGCCATGTCTCAAGCGCCTCTGCAAGGATTGTGTGGTTTGTGTAAGCGCAGGTCTTTGATACAACATCGATGGCATCATCCATAGAGAATGCCTTCTCTTCTACAAGAATTCTGATAAGCTCAGGAATGATCATTGTAGGATGGGTATCATTGATCTGGATAACAACATGCTTATTGAGCTCTCTTAAGTCATACTGACGTTCCTTCTGCTCTCTCAGAATAAGTTGAGCTGCATTGCTTACAAGGAAATACTCCTGGTAAATTCTAAGAAGATTACCTGCCTCATCTGAATCATCAGGATAGAGGAAAAGTGTAAGGTTCTTCTCAATCGCTTTCTTATCAAATGTAATTCCCTTTTTAACAAGGCTCTCATCAACTGTCTCAACATCGAAAAGTCTAAGCTTGTTAACTCCTGTGTCATAACCTACAACATTCATGTTGTAAAGTCTTGAAACAACCTTCTTCTTACCGAAGTTTACTTCGAAAGTAGTGTCCGTCTTCTCAAGCCATGACTCCTTCTCAATCCATGCATCCTTCTCAGCTGTCTGAAGGTTATCCTTAAATACCTGTCTGAAAAGACCGAAGTGGTAATTAAGACCGATACCCTCGCCTGCAAGTCCTAAGGTTGCGATAGAATCAAGGAAGCATGCTGCAAGTCTGCCAAGGCCACCGTTACCAAGTGAAGGCTCCGGCTCGCACTCCTCGATCTCTGCAAGATTCTTGCCATTCTTATTAAGAATCTCATTTACTTTGTCATAAACCCTGAGGTTTATAAGGTTGTTCGACAGAAGCTTTCCAATAAGGAACTCCATCGATATATAGTATATTTTCTTCTCTCCCCCATCAATTTGAGCTGAATTCATCAGACGACTGGAATAATCAAGAAGAACAACATAGGTCTCCTGATTACTAAGGTCCTTAAGGTCTTTTCCAAACTTTTCTTTGGAAATGTCACTAAGAGCTTCCTCCATATTTGTTACCAGAACATCCTGCTCTAAATTAGTGTGCTGACTCATTAATTCCTTCCTTTCAAATTATTGACTATACCGTTTTTTTGCATTTCGCAGAAAACGTTTTCTCATGAACTGAAAATATCATATCACATGAAAACGTTTTCCGCAAGAGGAAATTTTATAGCTAAATATTATTAGATTCCTGTTTTTCCTCAGAAAAACGGGAATCGTATTGGACCAGGTCCTCGCAAAGCGAGGGGCGTGTCCTGCCGAAGGCAGGATTTTTGCGGGCGATTTCCGCTTTTGCCCACAAAAAGTCACTAATTCTTGCTTCTTTTTATATGAACAAAAAACGACATCAGGCAATTCCTAATGTCGTTTACAATTCATATTTGCACTGTATGTTTAGCAGATGATATCTTCATATTTCATTCTGACAAGTTTGTGGGGAAGGCGTACATTTCTGCCTGTAGATCCGCTTAAGAGTCTGTTCAGTTCACATACTGCCTCAGCAGAAACATTGGCAAAATCCTGCTTTACTGTGTTCATCTGTTTTCCTACATATCCCATCAGGATAATGCCATCGAAGCCACAGACAGGACGGAAAATATCCATATCCATGAGGGCTTTCATGGCTCCAATTGCCATCAGATCTGAACCGCAGACTACTATATCTTTATTTTTTGCATAGCGAAGTGCTATATTTCTGGCTTTTAATTCGGAAAAATCTCCGTTCCTTATAAAAAGCTTCAGCTTTTTCTTTTTGGATAAATCTTCCATGGCACGGATTTTTTCCTCGGTAACAAAGCTGTTTCTCATTCCGGCAATGTACAGGATCTTATTTCCGGTGTTTTCACTAATAGTCTTCCAGGCTACGTCATACTGTGCCTGGTAGTGGTCAATACCGATAGCTGATGTATTTTCATTTACATAGGGATTATCTACGACGACAATTTTGAAGGTCTGTGATTCTATGAGTTTTTGCAGGACTTTGTCATCATTGTCCATACCAAAGATAACAATTCCGCTTATGCTCTGGGAAGTAAAATATCTTGTCATTTCTTCAAGATTCATTTTTTCTATAACAGAGTAGAATACCGTGATGCAATCAAGCTGTTTCTCCCTTGCCATTCCAAGTGCACCTGAAATATACTGCATGTCTATCTCGTCGATCGCCTGGGTCTTCATGTTAAGCTTAAGAAGAAGCGCAATCCTTCCGGAGCGTTTTGATGAAAGTGCTGCTGCAACCTGATTAGGCACAAAATTGAGGCGTTCCACCGCCTCTGTCACTTTCTTTTTAGTTGACTCACTTACATATGGGTAATTATTTAAGACCTTGGATACTGTTGAAATGGCAACCCCTGCTTCCTTTGCCACATCCCTGATTGATACCATCGATATGCCTCACAATTAATTTGAATTTAGATTTTATCATGAAAGCCCATGAACTACGACTTTCACAAAATTAGTTTATCAGATAAATCAGTAAATTAAAAGAGACCTGATTCACTAATAACCTTAATTGACAGTTTTCATAGTTATAAAAAACACTGCATATCGGTAATAGTTTTCGGGTCTCTTTAATATTTTTATGGAACTTCCTGCATTTAAACAGGAAAAAATTCCTATTCTGTTTTAAATAGTATCAAATGTAGCAATCTTAGCAGATGCAACCTGATTCATGTAATATTTGTAGAGTGATTTGTAGGTGTCACTGTTATAGTGAAGTCCGTCACCTGTTGAAAATCCATTATTCTGAAGGTATGAATAACCATCAAGCCATCCGATTCTGTCATCAAGACCTGCCTTAAGTTCCTTATTAAAGCTCTCAATGTCATCATTAGTGATTGTAGGATAATCGCTTACAGGTGTTACAGCTGCGTAATAAACAGTTGCGCCGGAATCTATCCAGGAATCAACCTTGTCATTAACAAGATCGATGTATTTCTCTACATTATATAAATCATTAACACCATAGTTGATAATGATTACGCTTCCCTCGCCGACATTCTTATCTATCTGGGGAATAGCTTCGTTAGAAAAGAAATTGTAGCCCTCTCCAACCTTGGCAATCCATTCATTTTCATCCTTATCAACTGCCTGGCTCATCTGAACCGTGCGGGAATCTCCTGCAAAAATGTATTCAGTACCGGGTTCTGCTTCCTGAAGATAGTCGCAGTTCACATAACCGACCTCATCTCCTATCATGACCTGATACCATCCATTATCAGTTTTTCCGAGGCATTTGACTTTAGTATCTCTCTGTATCTGCCCCACCTTATCAAAATCTTTACCTGCTCCGCTTCTTATATTAACCTTCTCTGTGGTATACAGATTCTTTTCATCCTCAAAGACTGTGATCTTATATTCTGTTACGCTGGAATTCTCTTCAGTAAGATTGATAGCCTTTTTACTGTCAGAGTTATATGTGTTATTTATCACTTTTGTGGTATTAACAATTTCTCTGGCTCCTGCCATCTGCTTATCAGCTGTAACTTCCACCTTTTCTGCTTTTACGAGGGATGTCATATGTCTATCCATCTGAAAAGCTGCATATTCAGCTATGAGCACTGCTATCAAAAGAAGTGATACGGCGAGAATGATCCTCTTTACCGGAGCTATACTCTTAATTTTTGTGTTCCTGCTACCTGTCATTTTCATATTCAGAATACTCCTTGATTAAAAACGGAGAAACAAGTTTATAAGGTTACAGATTATCTTGAACATCATTTATCATGCAAATATTACTTATCATTAAGAATGCTTTCTATATGATAAATAAGGGAGCTTCTTGCTCCCCATAGTTCGAGATATTACTCCTTTTTTACAATCTCGTCAAGTTTTTGTAACATTTATTTTTTATTCTTCCTTATAATCTTGTGGAATATCAGGTAGAGTACCCATAGAATTCCCCAAATTATCCAGCCTATAGCTCCTCCCAGAGTATTTGTTACAATATCATCAACCTCTGCAAATCCCAGCTTTAAAAAAAATTGCGTATTTTCAATAAAGCATGATAAAAATGCACAGGTAATCACACAGATCAGAGGATTTCTGAAAATCCTGAAAGCTCCCGGAAGCAGCATTCCCATTGGAATAAACATGATTATGTTTTCAATAAAAAGTGCTTTCCTTAATGTAGTAGTCCCCCATGAGGACCACAGATGGAGATTTACTCCGTCAAACTGTCCCGGCTCTCTGCTCATGAAAACTATAAACAATAAAGCTGTAAGATATATCAGAAGGGCAAAAACTGCCGTGGCATGTCCAAGGCTCAGACTCCTCTTTTTATTTATTATTTTATGTATAATTGCATATAACAAATAGATTGCCCCATAAACAAGGGCAATTGCTAATCCTACATGCGTATATTTTGTCATTCGCTGTATATCGGAAAGAATTCTTCTTATGAGTGCTTCATTCTCCCCAATTATTTCCAAAAGTATCATTTTTTATTAACAACTTCCCTGGCATATATCACACACTGTACAATATTTGAACGCTGTTCCCTGGTAAGGATATAGCTTACGCCAAAGTTTTTCTTTGCTCCTTTGTAAAAATCGGTAATAGAGTCAGCCCCGGCCGCAATAGCATTGCCTCTGCGGTCAAGTGCAATTACCGTCACCGGTACATAATCCACGTTTTCATCTGACGAGTTGGTCACATCAGCAGAAAGTGTAAAATATCCGCTTGCATTGCTTCCATACATAATATTGGCAATATCAAAATCCTTACGTGGATCTCCGATGCATTTTTTCACATCAAGATCGGGCATTATAAAGTATTCATTAACTCTGTAAAGCGAAAGGCCGGGATACTCTGCCTTTTTTGTTGAAGTGCCTTCTGTTGCACTGTCTGATGCTCCTTCATCTGTGCCGTCAGCAGAATCCTCAGACTCTCCCTCTTCAGAAGAATTATCTGCATCTTCCTCTGTCTGGGAACTGCCTTCTGCACCACTTTCAGACTCTGTTTTTTCATCTGAAGAAGCTGCATCTGCTTTTTCACTGTCATCTGCATCAGTCTTCTCACTGTCCTTATCATCGGACTTTTCGGCTGCGGCATCATCAGTGCTGTCTGTTTTGGATGTATTCTCTTTATCATCTGAAGAGCTGTCTTTGTCAGCAGCGTCAGTTTTCTTATCATCCTCACCGCTTTTTCCTGCATCTGAATTACTGTTCTTTTCATCGGCTGATTTATCAGAACTGCTGTCAGAAGTAGATGCTTCCTTTACATCTTCCACGGGTACATTATCCTTGACATTAGCTTTACCCTTGGGAGATGATGTGCTCTCATCATCTGCAGGTAAAAGCTCTGTTCCACCGCTCTTATCACTATCATTAATAGAAGATGTTCCGGCACCCTCTGCAGCAGACATCCTTACCTCTGCGTCCTTGGTAATGGTGAGCGCTGAAGTGGTAAGTCCCTCCTCCATGAGCGCCTTTTCCAGCTCATCTATATCTATGGCATTTACATCCTCGCCATTTGATGAAGACTCTGCGCTGCTGGCTTCTCCGGGATTTGGAGTGTCACCTGTAAGCTCATCCGCTTCAATAGTTACGCTGTCTTCCCTTGTTTTAATATGTCCATAGGGCACATAGAAAAATCCTTTTTCACCGGGCGCAATAACATCCGGTACAGCTCTTACAAAATCATATGAATCCACAACTTCAAGATTTCTGTCCTCTATATTAAATACGGAATCTCTTCCCAGATAAAGATTGCTCTGACCAACATTTTCAATTGTCACAACCGCATGAAAACCTGAGTAAAGCCCGTCATCCTCGTATACAAAATTGGTGCCTGTTATACGATAGTCTATATTCTCGGCAGCATCCTCTCTTATTAAAACAGTACTTCCATCGCCACCGTCCCAATTTTCATTCTCATTATATCTGAATATCCAATTGCCTTCACTATCAAAGTACTTGGAGCTGTCCATGGCCTCTTCCTGGGTAGGCGCTTCATTTACCTGCTCCACCGGCTTGTCAACCGGATTATTCTTTCGATACATATAATAAGCACCGAAAATAAAGCCTCCTAAAAGCGTTACTATCAGTGCAAAAGTTGTTAGTGCGTACTTCATAATGCTCCCCTCATTTATCGACCTATGGATACCGCTTACGGTGAATTCCTCAGATCAAACATTTTTATCATAATTGTTTTGCCCCTACCATTTATGATTTCAATATTATCGTAACAAACATCCACAACGTGTTCAATAATGGTTTTGCTTTTTCGAAATTTCACAGAATAAACACAAACCTGTCACTGTTTCTTACGAATTAAGCTCTATTATAAAGATGTAAATTGAAAGAAGATTATCTCATCCCCCTCATAAGAAAATTTGTCGTGACTAAAGCTGCCGGGTATCGTGGCAATACCCGGCAGTTTTATTTATGCAAATACACTTTCGAGGTCCTTTTGATCCCGGTGGAGCTTACTTACGCAGAGCACTCAGTGATTTTGCTCTCCATCAAGGTAATTCCTTATTACAGTCTGCGCCTGCGGGCTTTGATATTGTATTTTCACCTCCGTGTTTGCTCCATTTATTCCCTCAGTCTTCATACTGCCGGTTTTTATTTCATCGCCTTCGTTATTGCTGCTGCGATTACTGTTGTTCTGATTGTGTGAGCCCTTATGATTTGGTGTTGTATTAGCAGCGCTTTGATTCTGATTTTGTTCATCATTATTTGGTATATTATGTGCTCTCCACTGCTCTACGCTCACATCTTCAGGAATTATCTTTACGTACCCTTCCGTGGTATATAAAACTTTTCCCTCTGAATGATCCTCCAGGAAGTCCATATGCATGGCCTTCTTTTTGTTATCATTTTTCTTTTTGGCAGACTTGTTCGAACTCTTCTGCTCTGTTTTTAATTTGTCTTCAACCTCAGCCTGTGTAAGGCTTCTAAAATCCAGACCGCTCTGCTGGAAAACTGTATTTGCAAGGGTCTTGTCCTTATAGAACTCCTCTAAAACAAATCCCTTAATGTCATTTTTCGTAATGTCCTCAGTTACTATTTTGCAGTCATTTTCTGTTTTTCCGTTCAGATAAAAATCTGCCGACTGTCCTGCCAGCAGGATTACGGTCTTACTTTCGCCCGACCTAAGACTTGTTATCTTGCAATGAAGACTTCCCTCAAGAAGACAGACCCGTGTATGCCTTGCATCCAATACCTCAACCTGGGCGCAGGTTCCCCTGATCGACATAGTCATATTAGATGTTCGAATATTAAAAATCTCATTTTCCTCAAGTGGATTAGTTACATTAAAAAACAGATTTCCGGAATTCAGGAGTACCTCATATTTACCGCTGCGCTTTCTGACCTCTGCCCTGGTGAGGGAATCAAGCTTTACATGCTTGGCACTGTCAAGATTCACATAGGCACTGCTATCTGAAGCCGTTGAGATGGTTGTCCCGTTTGCAAGTCTCATTTTGGAAGTAGCCTGTTTCTTTTTTCCGTTATAGTCGATGACATTTACCGTGCCTGTACCACCCACAAGCCTCATTGCATTTTCGGTTTCATTTTTGGTCTCGGCTACAACCTCGTCTCCTGAAAAGATGATAATAATGAAGAGCGCAACTAAAAGCGCAAGTATCCTTCTACCTGCGCGAGCTGCCTTATATATCGTATAATCGTATACTCCCCTCATAGCGCCACCTTTCCCAAACGCCTTTTCTCTATAATAAATGATACGATATTCTGATAATAAATGGTATTAAATAAATGTTATTTTTTTATAAAGCCGTTTATTCAAAAAAGCTCCAATAGTTGCTCCTTTAATGCAAAAGCATTATCAGTTCTGTATCTTCGTATTAGCATACTTAATCCAATCCGCAGTGGGGAATTATATTAGCCTAGAAGTTCCAGCAACTGTTCTTTTGTCATATTTGTAATGGATTCGCTGTCACCGCTAAGGATTGCATCAGCCAGATCCTTTTTGGCGTTCTGCATTTCAATGATTTTCTCCTCAATAGTATCCTTGGCAATGAGCTTGAAAACAGATACATTTTTCGTCTGCCCTATTCTGTGTGCTCTGTCGGTGGCCTGATTCTGAGCAGCCAGATTCCACCATGGATCATAGTGTATTACAACATCAGCCCCTGTGAGGTTAAGCCCTGTTCCTCCGGCTTTTAGAGAAATCAAAAATAAAGGGATATCATTTTCATTGAAATTGCGGACAAGCTTTATTCTCTCTTCTTTGGAGGTCTGCCCTGTTATCTTGTAATATTCTATGTGCTCTGCTTTTAAATCCTTTTCAAGAAGTTCAAGCATCGATGTAAACTGTGAGAACAGAAGTATCTTGTGCCCGCCGTCGATAGCGCTCTGAACAAGTTCTATGCATGAGAGCCTCTTGGCGGATTCTCCTTTGTAGCCTGCGGTGATAAGCTCAGGGTCGCAGCATATCTGCCTTATCCTTGTGAGCTCTGCCAGAACTTTCAGTCTGTCTTTTCCCGACCTGTAATCCTCACTCTCAAGCACTTTTTTCATATGTGTAACCTGCGCGTCATAAAGCTTTCTCTGCTCACTGTCAAATTTTGAATAACGGATTTCTTCTATCTTATCAGGCAGATCCTTAAGCACATCTCCCTTTAATCTCCTTAAAATAAAAGGTCCTACCATATTCCTAAGCTGTTTGGTTACTGCCTCATCCTTAAATTTTGTTATGGAGGTCTCAAAGTCAGTCTTAAACCTGTCATAGGTGTAGAGAAATCCCGGCATCAGATAATCAAAAATGCTCCAAAGCTCGCTAAGTCTGTTCTCTATAGGCGTTCCTGTAAGAGCAAAGCGATGTCTGCCCTTTATGATTTTAACCGACTTGGAGGCTGCTGCCTGGGCATTTTTTATATACTGAGCTTCATCTATTATCTCATAGTCAAAGGTATGCTTTTCATAATGAGCAATGTCTCTTTTCAAGAGGTCATATGAAGTAACCAGGACCTCCGGAAGAACTTTTTTCGAAAGGAGTTTTTTCCTCTCTGCCTGAGTTCCTGTCACTGTCTGGACTTCAATCGACGGCGCAAACCTTTTAAATTCTTCCTCCCAGTTATACACAAGGGATGCGGGACACACTATGAGAGCCGAAAGCTTCGTCTCTGTCCTTCTTTCTAAATGCTCTTTCCTGTAAAGAAGCATGGCTATAACCTGCAGCGTTTTTCCAAGCCCCATGTCATCAGCCAGAATTCCGCCAAAGCCCAGTTCCGATATCATGGTAAGCCACTTAAATCCATACTTCTGATAGCCCCTTAAAACTCTTTCAAGGCTCTTGGGAACATCGATGTCGGCATCTTTTATGGTGTTAAAATTCCTTACAATGTTTTTGAAATTCTTATCACGGTCTGCAGCTATATCATCATGTTCTTCTAAGAGCTTGTTTATGTAAACTGCTCTATACAACGGAAGATGGAGTTTTCCCTTAGTGAATTCCTTCACCGATACCCCCATGGCCTCCATGGTCATCATCAGCTCCTCCAGGGTATCATCTCTGTCGAGCCTGATGAATTCTCCATTCCTTAATCTGAAAAACTTCTTGTTTTTCCTGTAGCTTTCAAGGAGGTCAAGAAGTTCCTCCTCTGACATTTCCTCAGTAGTTACTTCAAGATTGAGAATGCCGCTATCTACGGAAACACCAAGTCGCACTGAAGGAGTCTTTCTTATCTTGAGCTTTTCAAAATCCTTACTGGCTTTTATTTCGCCATATGCCATAAGGTCTTTTAAGCCTTCACTAAGGAGATCAAAAACATTATCACCGCTTTTTTCACAGAGGAAGGTCTCCCCGTCATCACTGGTAGTCGGAAGGTAGTGCATCAGGGTCTGCACTCCGCTCTGCTCGAAAGTAGTGTCGCGGGATACCGGAAGCGGATAGTCTGAATCCCTTAGTTCATGAAGGAAAATCTCCTCCTCACCATAAGTCGCTGAAACTCTGCCAATAATGTAATCCTCATCGGCATCCATATAAAAACTCAGCTTGCACTCAGGCGGCAGGACGCTCTCCAGTTTTAAATCCTCAGGTTCGATAACTTCTATGTCAGAGGATTCCATCATCTGCGGAAGCAGTCTGTAATAAAACTCTGAGATATTCTTTTCTCCTATGGTGAACTCAGAAAGACCATTATTCGCATTCTCTATTAAAAGCTCCATCATTGGAGATATCTTTTCAAGCCTTGTAAGTGTGCCGGTTTCATTGTCTATGGAATAGTTGTAGTTTTTACCCCTTATAATCAGAGGAACATAAGCTTCTACATAGAGCCCGTTGAACTGCTCTTCAGTTGAAGAAATATACACCTTTGCCTTTACGTTTCCGGATCCTATTTTGATTCTCCTGATCTCACCACCGCCTTCTATCCTGAGCCCGGAGATTTCCAGCATCTCACCATAGGCTATATCATAGAAGGTATCAAGATGCTCAGCTGACAAGTCTATCTCATCAGTAATAACGGAATAATCATCAGAAAAATAGTTTCGTCCCATCCCGTACTTGTTTTGTATATAGTCAGTCTCTTCTTTAACAGCTTCAATTATTGAATAATATTTCTTGGATTTTTCATCAAAATCATTATCCATAAATGAAAGGATATAGCTTTTTCCAAACTTCATGCTCTTATGCTGTTTATGAGCTTCGATAAGTCTTGGAATGCTTTTAAGGACATACAGCTTTTCAATTCCTATCTTGAAGGAAACGGAGAGTTCAGGGTATTTATTATTGTAATTGATACGTATTCTTGGCTGCAGACGAACTATAGGCGCTGCTGTTATTGTGTCCTCAATCTTCTGAATGCTTGTCAGCTTTTTATATCCCTTTAAAATCTTATTTCCAATATAATCCGTATCGTCTCCGGGATTATACTTGGCTATATATTTATCCGCCAAAAGAAGAAGCGCTGTCCTGTGCTCACAGATTTCATCATACATGGAATAGTAAAAGCCATAAGAGCTTTTGGCTCTATGATCATATGTACAAAAGGAGTTCACTATTACAGACTGGGTAAACTCAACTTTTACAAAAATAGTTCTGTTATTCTCATCCCGGGATTTCCCCTCAAATGAAATAGCAAGTTCACCGCCATCAACATCATACCTGGAAGTGTATCTGAGATTTGTCTTTGTTATCGATATCCTATCCTCTTCAACAATCCGGTATGCTTTCTCAATTGTGTGTGGGTCAATCCCACTGTTTTGCATAACCTTCCTTACATTAAAATAAGTCTTGCCCTCACCGGACTCTAATTCATCTTCAGGAACAGAAAGTTCGGAATTCTCTGCTCCCCACTGATACATCACCGCTGCTTCATGTTTACAGAGTCTGCCACTTACACCAATAGGGCAACTGCATGTAAACATCAGATGCCCTATCTTTAGTCCGGCAACGCGAACATTGTATATATGTGTTCCAAGTACCCTTGCCATACAGCCATCTGCCGTCTGAACAAAGCCTTTAACTTTTCCTTTTCTGTAATATTCGATTCCTTTTCTGAGCGTTAACGAGTCAAAATATCTTGTCCAATCCATAGTCTTTCCAATCGTAGTTTATCTTTGTAAATCATTTCGGTTCTTATTCATTGACTTCTTGTGGGCATAAGCGGAATTAGACTGCGAGGCGCTATGACTTTTTGCGGAAAAAAGTGGAAGTCATAGAGTTCAACAATTACCGGTATACACATATTTAAGATTTTCTCCTGCTACATCAGCCAAATGATATACCTGGGATACATCTGTAGGTTCCCTGTCTGTAAGCCTGAACCTTGGAAAAAATCTTGAAATATGTAAAGGTATTTCGTGACCAATATTTTTGCCATCCGCACTCTTTAGCGATGCAATCCATGAGGACAGATTCCGCATTTCCTCATCACTGTCATTTTCCCCCGGAATTATCAGCGTAGTGATTTCCACATGACAATGCTTTACAGCTTCTTCTATAAATTCCATCACCATCTGCCTGCTGCCCTTTATAAAATCACTGTAAAAGGAATCGCTAAAGCTCTTAAGATCGATATTCATGGCATCTATATAGGGAATTATCTCATCAAGCACCTGCCTGTCGGCCATCCCGTTTGACACAAGAACATTTACCATTCCCTTTTCATGAATGAGCCTTGCTGCATCCCTCACATACTCATATCCTACAAGAGGTTCATTATAAGTAAAAGCAACACCTATATTTCCTTTTGATTTATATTCAAAGGCAAGCTCTGACAGATTTTCCGGAGACAGATATTCCGCACTCTCACTAAAACTGTATGCCTGCTCTGACCATGAGATTTCATAATTCTGGCAAAACGGGCATCTTAAGTTACAGCCAAAGCTTCCAACTGAAATAATCTTGCTTCCTGGCATAAATCTTGCCAGTGGCTTTTTTTCAATAGGGTCAAGAGCTATACTTGTTATCTTCCCATAATTAACAGGGACAACTTCTCCGTTAACTGCAGTCCTCACCTTACAAAATCCAAGTGAACCTTCTTCAATTTCACATTGTCTGTAACAAACCCTGCATTTTGCCATAGTCTGTTTCACCTCTTGAGATAGCTGTACTAGTATAGTTCCGAAAGAATATGGTTCCAAATAGCTGTAGTAGGCTTAGGATTGTAATGTATCCCATCCTGAGAGATTTCAATATTATTACTTACATAGGAGTACAGATCGATGACCTTAATTCCATGGGAGCCGGCCCATTCTGTGATCTTCTGATTAAAAGAAATAATATACTGATTAGGATAATTTGTCACATCCCAATCCCCACTTAAATATTCGTCAGCAGTTGGGCCTACAGTGCAGATAACTAGTTTCTTTCCTTTACTTAATATCTCCTCATAAATAATCTTATATGAATCTACATCCTTATTATCATTGCAGCCAAGCCATGAAACTATAGTGTCGAATTCATCCGCTCCATACTGGTTCATTACATCATACATGTAGGTACACACACAGCCATCTCTGGCAAAAACTCTGATGTCACCTGCTTTGTAGTCAAAGATTTCCGTGGCATCCTTATCAAACATGTCCACGGTTCTGGAATCACCTATAAAAAATATCCTGCCGTAATCTGATTGTTGCTGAGGCGAAGCTTGCTCCTGCTGTACTTCTTGTTCCTGCTGTGTTTCTTGATTCTTCTGTGTTTCTTGTTCCTGCTGTGTTTCAGGCTGGAGTTTGGTTTGTTCCTGAACGGGTAATTCATCTTGCTTAGACTGCTCTTCAGACTGAGCTGATGCGTCTGTCTCCTTATTTAAATCAATCTCTTGATTTATATCTGTCCCTTGTTGAAGTTCCTGCCTCGAAGATGTACCGTCTTCCTGCTGAGTTTTTGTACCATGTTGTAAAGAATCATCAGCTTCTTTTCTATCTGTTTTATCAGACTCTTCATCCTGCGGTTCTGTACTATTCTCAGACTTTTGCTTCAAGTCTACTACTTTATCGTTGCCATTTTCTTCATGAGGTTCTGTATTTTGATTTTGCCCGGTTGTTTCCTCTTGATCTATATCTTTTTTAGAATCATTTTCGTCATTAGATGTTGTTATCTCAGATGATTTTTGTGCTGATTCCTTGCTTACTGCCTCATTTTGAACATTCTCTACGATAATTGAATTGGTGGAACTATCTGATTTTCCTCCACACCCGGATAGCATCAGACACGCCAGCATGATAAATAAAATATTTTTTCCTTTTTTCATAATTTCCCTTATTCTATAGTAAACGGCATTGGCTTTTTCCAATGTCTTTTATAAATATCTTTTACTAATAACTTTTACAATATCTTTTACTAATGTCCTTATACTAATGTCCTTTACTAATGTCCTTTGCTATGCTGTGTTTTGTCACTAAAATCAGCATATTTCAGGTTACTTATTTGACCCTTTCATCTACAATTACAATTTCATCTGCCAACACTCTGCACAGATAAAAAATAATTTCCACACCGGCTAGTACTGCATCATTAAATGCTTTTGCAAATTCAGGGTCTGTAACATCATTCGGCAGCACCTCATCAATGCCCTCACCCTGAATTACGAAGGCCACTCTTGCATGATAACCTTCTTTAAGCGCACCCGTTAATTCTCTCAAATGCTTTGCTCCGCGCTCAGTCGAAGCATCAGGAAAATACCCTTTTCCACCGATAAAAAGTGTGCATCCTTTAACCTCCATCAGGTATTTCTCATTCCCCTTTTCCATGTAAAAATCGATTCTGGAATTGCCATATTTATACTCAGGCTTCACCAGATTATAGCTATTTTGAGATAAAAGATACTCCTTAACCACCGCATTTGGTGCCTGTGAATCAATGTTGATAATTCGGCCATCCTTCTCCACAGCAATCAGATCGTATTTCGTTTTTCTATCGGGATTATCTGATTTTTCCAAATAAACATTGCATCCGGGAATAAGCAGCTCTTTGCATCTTCCGGTATTTTTTACATGAACGGTTTCTTCTTTACCACCAATGCTTACTTTTGCTATGAAACGATTTGGTCTTGATATAAAAATTGCTGAAGTTACGTTGTTATATTTCATATAATGCTATTCCCCTTGTTGAAATGAAATGCACAGATACTTCTATTACTAATAACTTTATAATCATCTTATACCAATTTAATTTGAACCGTCTTATACAATTACTATAATCAAAAAGGTTTCACGAGCCACTTCGGTGATAATACAGTTGATACAAGCACCAACATATCTGCAATGCTACAATCACCTTTAGGATCTGCCTTTAACCTCTGCCAGCATATTAAAGACTAAACAAGCAATTACTTCGTCATTTTCTCTGCTCTGGCAGAACGAAGTCTCCATTTTCATTAACACCAAGCATCAAGTCAGCTAAAAGACTCTTATTAAGGCTGAGCCGGACATTAGCCATATCACTGTAGTCCACAAAATGCTCAGCCTTATCTTTTGTATTCCCACTCTTAATTTTCCTGTCAATGAGTCTTGATCTAAGCATATTTTCATCTGCACTTATAAAAATAGTATAGTCAGCTAAATCTTTAAGTTCACGCCATCCATCTTCATTAAGCAGAAGATAATTTCCTTCAATCAAAACTATGTCTTTGTTAATAGTAATAGCATTATCTACCGGATTATGCAGATGCCTGTCATAACACGGCCAACCCACGGTAGATTCCTGCAATATTTTCTCTAAATTCTGCTTTAACAAGTCAAGATCAAAAGTAACAGGTGCACCTTTGATCTCAACCATTTTTACCAATTTTCCATCTCTCTCCACAGAATGTGAAAGCAGATACTCCTGCCTTCTGTGAAAGCCATCCATTCCTATCGCCTGAATATCTGTCAGCTTTTCATCATCCTCCGACAGCTTCTGAAGAAAAGAAGCAAGAGTACTCTTCCCCACACCGGGCGGTGCCGCAAGAAACACAAGAATCCTTCTATTCTTCTCCCTCTGCAGATCAGAAAGCCTCTCTAACAAAGGATGAAAAATATTATCTATTGCATTTTCCGAATAATGGGCATTCACATCAATGCCATTGATATTTACAAAATATTCCATGATAAAACACTTTCTGCCAAAAAGAATTATTTTTCAGCTAAGCTATTTTCCCCAGTTGTAAATTGGTCTTCCCAGTATTTTTTCAACAATTTTCTCTGCTACTAAGCACAAGTCCATCCACAAATCGGTATTTTCATTAATCTGGATCTTATCGCACCTATTGTTCTGCCATGAATCCGCGATATCTCATCAATCCCCAGACCGTTTGCCCATTCATCAAGGAGCTTTCCATCTTCATCATGGCTCCACTCAGAGTAGTCTCTTGCGTTAAGCTTTTTCATATGATAATTATCATCATAAAAATCACATACCAATTTGGTCGCGCGAAGAAGCTTTTCATACATCTTCATACTTATATCAGCTTCATTAGCTTCGCGAATCTTTTCAAGATTAACAAGATATTTGACATCTCTGTTTTCACACATAGGCTCCCGCAAAATGATGTTATCCAAATGCAACTCATCCCACAGAGAGGAATTAAATGGTAAAAAGTCCTCTCTTCGCTTTAGCCCCCATTCCGATACAAAAGCCGGCTTGTCCTCTCTGCACACCTGTGATGGCAATTTGTAAAAATCCCCAACAAGAATTATCTGTTTTTTGCTATGATCCGAAATAACTTCAGTTTTTTTATGCTTACTTATATTCTGAAGTGTCCGAAACACATACTCAAAAACATCAATCCTACACATGCTGATTTCATCAACAATAATGATGTCAGCATCCACTATTTTTCTATCCGGAGCAGCATTGTAACTGCCCACCTTCAATATTCCTGTGGGAATTGAAAACGCTTTACACAAAGCCTCTCCGCCAATACTTTCAGCCGCCATATCAGTAGCGGCACAAACAATAATGTTCTTATTCTTATTTTCTTTAACAAATCTATTTATGAGAAAAGACTTCCCGGTACCTGTAATTCCGGAAAGAAAGACATTGCTGCCAGCGCACATCACCTTCCATGCGTTCTGCTGCTCAACAGATAAAGTGAAGCCATTTTTGTTACTACTATCACGCTGCTCGTAAGACATATGTGCTAGCCTCCTTGTAACAAACTTATAGGATTGGGATTATCGCTTTATATAAAATCGCACATAGTATGTGCATATTCTTGGAAAAATATCTTTCCATTGAATCAGCACACTTTGCATTTATTGTTCATAGATATTCATCATTCCGGAAATAAGAAATGACGTATCATTATGCATCCCAAGATATAAAACTTCCTTGATCGTGTTGATTTCAATCTCATTCTCATCTGTATATTCAGAGCCATTTACAGCATTATACAGACTTTACGTCCACTTCCTATTCTCTTCACTTCCAAAAATGAAATTGAATAATCTGTCCTTATACTCTCCGTTAACAGTTACATTTTTTGAATCACTTGACATTCATTTTCCTCCTGTAAAATCTGTGTATCAGCAGACCATACAGGACTAAGAAAAAAAAGTAAAAATCTTACTTTGATTATAACCACAGTACAAAATCATTACAAATTAAATCAGTGGAAATCATTGGGGAATCCCCGAAAAAAGATGCCTATACGGTCGACCGACCGTAAATAATACTACAAATCAAGATGCATTCTGTCAACAAGGAACAGGAAAATTTAAGGAAACCTTAATGATACTTTGTACGCTATTACATACCAATATATTTGTGTAGGATTCCGTGTATTAAAGAATAATAACCCTCTCACCCTTAGTATTCTTTCTTGTCCAGGTCTTCACAGCCTGTTCCTTTAAGAATTTAACAAATCCCTCGATTTTATCAGTATGGTCAAACACTTCTAATGCCATATAGTAGGTCTCTTTATCTTCATCAAAAATAATAATTGGAGGAAGATTATTCACCATCAATATATAATTCAAAAGAGTTCTTCCGACCCTTCCATTACCATCAGCAAAAGCATGAATTCGCTCAAAACTACAATGAAACCAAGCTGCTGCCTTTAGAATTTTCTCTGAGTTATCTAGTCCAGCCTCGCTTAGCTCTTTACATATAAACTGCACTTCTTCAGGTACATCCTCCGGAAGAACCCCGACAGACATACCCACGCCATAATAATTCTTCTTATATGTTCCGGGACGCTCACCCTTCTGCCAACGACTCTCATCATAGCATCCGTGGCAAAGCTTCTCCTGAATCTCAAGAATCAACTCCTCTGTCAGAGCGTCTCTATCAATTATCTTATTCTTTAAAAACTCGTAGCAAACTCTCTGATTCTCAGTTTCAAAAAGAGCGCGCAAATCTCCTGTATAACTAATTACCTTGCCATTTTCAAATATCTCTCTGGTCTGATGGATTGTTATCTGAGATCCTTCGATTTTGTTGGAATTATATGCAAAGAGAATCCTGAAATCACCAAGAGCAACATCCAAATCTGCGATAGACTTTATATTTTTTTCCTGCCATGCGGCTACTATATTGTCATATGTAATGGACATTTGATTTCCCTTTCCCAAGGATATTTCTTATCTCGTATCCATGTGTAAAAATCCAAGTATAAATGCTTGAATATTACTAATTCTATGTTATCATGTGTATATAAAAGGCACTACCAATTTGGTTAGTCCTTACATCAGTTACGTATCAAAAATGACCGCAACTTGTTCAGGGTGTACGGTCATTTTTGATGTTTATCGTTATGTAATGATATGCAGATGTTGATAACAGTCACAATGATGCTGATAATTGTAACTACAACACTTGCAATATCCAATGCTAGTATTAACACCTTATCTCTTACGAGCCTTTCATCAAATTTTCCATAATGATCACCTCCAGAATCTGGAAGTTCTCGGACAAATCCGGCAAAAGGACTAACCGCTACCTCAATCAGTAGTGCCAACGAGTAGTATATCATTTGATACTACTGATGGGTTCGAACAGAAGATTAAGATTTTCTTAGTTTTATTCTGTTTTATGAAATATATTAAATATTATGCGTACTATTGTAATGTGTACCTCATTTATGAAAAAGTCCCTTCATTAGTTGACCTTCATTAATTATCAATAACCATTATCTCGTTTATTGACAGATTCTTTATTCTCGCTAGAAGTTTTTACATACAGCATACTCAATTTTTATTTAGCGCTCCTGTTTCTTCTATAGCTTAATCCATGAATTTGGAATCATTTCATCATTCCCATATGGTCTACTAGGAACTATATGAATTGATTCTGAATCAGTATTTAACCAAGATGCCCACCAACTATAGGTACTATTTGCTGTTATGAAATGTTTACAATTCTTCATTATTTCAAACTCTTTTAGGTCTGAATTTGAATCTCTTATGGTTATATATTTTATATTATATCTTTCGTCAATTACATTTCTCATCCAATCGATATCATCAGAAAAGCAATAGAAAACCGGATCATTAAGACGATCATTTATATACATGAATGCTTTATTATAATAAGAGGCATCCAGCAAATAATGAAAACCTGTATAATCATTTCTAGCAGTTAGAAAATCTCCTCTACGCACGTGGACAGCAACACTTTCATTCTTGCGAACTTCATTTATATATTTTTCAACAGAATGCGTAATCTCATCTCCAAATTGAAATTGCTTAATTAATTCGGATCTATATTTTTCAAAATACTTTGGCGATTGAAAATAGCCATCTAAATAATATAAAGAAGCTCCCTCTATATAGAAGCTATCCATAATTATGAATCTGCTCTCTAAAATATATAATTTATTTTCACCAATATATGGATTTTCAACTCCAAGTACTCTTAGTCCCTTATTAAGAAATTTGTTTTTTAATAAACTACACCATATATTTGATACTCCATCCATAAACAAAACATCATTTGGAATATTCATAAAATGTAGCTTAAATTGTCTTTTTTTATTATTTCCAAAGTAACTATAATCCAATACTAAATCTTGATTTTCTCTTTGAGATAACGCATATCCAACAGAATACTGAAACAGTTGATTACCTAGCCCACCCATAATTCTAACGAAAACCATTTTGTAGCTCCTTCATAACTGGATTTATATCATATCCCAAGTGAGAATAGTGTCCTCATCTAAATCCTTTCGTATTTTCCTGCCAATAACAATATCCTCATATTCAGGTGATATACCCGTACCTGGACGTTTAGGAATAACATCCCCTTTATTTATAACATCTCCCATTTTCATTTTTTTTGTAAGTACCAATGATCTCCTAGCCTCTCTTCTAGGAATTTGCTCACAATCAAGAACTGTTTTTTCTCCGTTTCCAAGAACCTTATTAATCCATTTAAAATTTGTAATAGCTTTTCTAAAATCATCAGGATTGCCTGAGTGATAATGATCATTACCAACCAAACTCTTATCTAAAGTAAAATGCTTCTCAATAACCTCAGCCCCCATTAAATATGCTGTGGCTAGTGTCATCATAGTATCATCCGGAGCAACATGATCACTAAAGCCCACCTTGACATCAGGAAAAACCTTCTTCAACGTTTCTATAACCTTTAAATTAGCGTTCTCAGGGTGTGTCGGATAGGATAATACACAATGGAGAATAGTTATGTCTTGACAGCCAGATGATTTCAATGCTCTTATTGCATTATCTACTTCAGCCAAATATGAAGCACCTACTGATAAAATTACTGGCTTTTTTTTTGAACCTATGAATCTTATAAAAGGAATATTTGTAATATCTGAAGAACTAATTTTATAAAAATCAACCATATTTTCTAAAAAATCCGCAGAAGCATAGTCAAACGGAGTCACAGTATAATCCAGTCCCTTTGAATGTGTATAATCACATAATTCTTTATATTCCGATGCTCCAAACATATCATATTTCAAGAAAAGCTCATACTGAGATTTTGTTCTTTCCTTTGTAGTATCCCAATAGGCTGGTGAATTTTTAGACGCAAGAAAACTAGCCTTATATGCCTGAAATTTAGCACAATCAATTCCCACTCTAGATGCTTCATCAATATACATCCTTGCTGCTTCCAATGGAGATATTTTCAATACTTTCGCTGTATCATAAAAATTTACTCCCATTTCAGCAATTAAATATGGTTTAGTTTTCCTCATAGTCATAACCTCCATTTCATAGTGTATTTATTAAACTTATTACCCTTTTTCTCCCTCCCCTTAAATCATGGCTTAGGAGCTCATCTTGAAATTTCTGTCTACTGTCCTTTCTCATTTTCAAATACATCTGCAAATTCGATTCGATAATCTCATCAGGAGGGTTTAGCCCAATATATGAAAATCCATTCTCATTACTTACAAAACTATGTTTCTCTTCACGCTTATTCTGTGCCATCGCTATTGAAGGAATACCTAACAACGCTAGTTCATATCCTGTCCTTCCGCGCGAAGTCATTCCTATATCACAGCTAGACATTAATTCGGGCATATTACCAACATCATAAAATACTTCAATATTTTCATAACAGTTATATTTCATTAATTCTTTAACATTTTGTTTAGCACGTCCCAATACCACAATAAACTTATAACTTTTATATTCTGGTTTACATATCATTTTTAATATACGGTCTGTATAATTTTGTGGATCAGATCCACCAAAAGACACAAAGACTCTCTTAACTGTTTCACTAATATTTATTGGATTATAAAACATAAATGTTTTGCCACTTATATAATACTTTTCTCCCGCTTTTACTTGCGGAAATTCCTCATCATGAAACAAAGCATTAAAGACTAAGTCCGCTTTTATAATTCCTTCACCATCATCTTCAAAATTTACTATTTTGGCTTTAGGCATAACAGTCTTAAGCCCAATCATATAATCAATAGAAGTTGACAAAATATCATTTATAAATATAGTATATTGTTGTTCTTTACATCGTTGATATAATTCCGAAATACCATCAACCGGTATTAAGTTATGCATGGTTTTTCCAAAAACCTTTGAGTCTGTCTGATTTATATCGTAGAAAATATCAGGCTTAACATAAAATTCATCTGCCAATTCTAAAGCACGATAAATATGTCCCATTCCACGCATATTATTTCCATTTACATATATGCCAACCTTTTTCTTTAATAATATAGCTTCTACTGAGCGCAAATCCTCATAAGTGTCTATATCTTGTGCTTCATCCTTAGGAATCTCATAGACATCAATCTTATCTCCTATTCTTGTTTTAGAAGTAACGATAGAAGCTTTTGAAATTAAAAAAGCACCAGTTTCTACATAGCAAGGCGGAAGATACTGCCTATTTAGCCTTTTTTCATAATTAGGAATCTTTTTACCACCCTCTTCTCGCCATGAAAGATGTGGAGCATTAATCACAGATATAACTGTTTCTATTCCATTTTCAATTGTATATTTTATTGCTGAATCAAGCGTCTCTGTACGCAAAGTTGGCGATGTAGGCTGCATAGTCACAATATAGTCCCATTTTTCACCTTTCGGTATAGCATCCGCAATTACTGCATCCAATGTAACATCATCACCACATAATGCTTCATCACGCCAATGTACATCAACCCCCATTTGGCTTGCTATAATTCCAACCTCAGGAGAATCCGTCGTAACAACAATGTCTGTAATCCAGGCGGAATCAATAGCATTTTTTATCGAATAATATATCATCGGATGATCACATAATATTCTAATATTCTTATTAGGAATCCCCCTCGATCCAGCTCTAGCAGGAATGATTGCAACAATTTTTCTTATCATGCTTGACTCCTTACAAAGCAAATTTTTCTTAGTCTAATATCACGTTTAGGTAAAGCTATTATGATTATCCATAATATCGCCCAACGCAAATTCAACAATGAATGCATAAACATAGCATTTAATAAAAATGGATATATATATTCCAAGTTTTCATAAATATCATATTTATGTAATACTTTAGAAAGCAGTAAGAAATATAGTGTAGTTTGAATTACCCCCATGCATAAACACATATTTATAACGCTACTATGTGCCTGAACAAGTCTATCTCCCATAAAGCGAGTAAAAAAACCTATCTTCGTATTTATTCCCATATATTCTTTTAATCTTAAACCAAATCCACCAAATATTATTTTAGGAAAATTATGATTGAAAATTTTTGCCCCATATAAAATAGATGTAGCACGTACATAATTAGAATTATCATTAAAAGATAGGTGATAACCACTATATCCATTCTTAGCAACTACATTCACCCAATATATACTCAGTAATACTGACAAGATACTGAGTAATACAATTGCATTAAATATATTTACTTTACTTACCCGTCGCATTAATGGTTGTGCTTTTATTTTTAAAATAATTGTCAAAAAAAACAACAAGACAAGTAGCGAATACGACCTACTATCGGAAAAAAACAATCCAAACACTAACCCGACTATAACTCCTAAAAGATGCCTCTTTTTGTAGCAATACATAAAAAACAGGAATATAAGTATTCCTGAAATATTCTGCTCATATAAAATCATGACAGGTTTTTCTTTTACATAGCTTACAAATAAACTAGCAATTATCACCACCAGCCCTATAATGTACAACCAATCAACACTAGTTATATATTGATACTTGCAGATAGCCAAAAAAAGCATACAGTATATTACAACTATAGTTTCTATAGTATATATTTGGCTATACCCAGGAAATAGTTTTTTTCCAATAAAAAGAGTCCCAACAGATAAAATTATGTATAATAATATTTCTTTAATAAAAGAAATAATATTCTCTTGCGTACGTTCAAAAACCACCGCTAAAAGCAAACAAATTATGAGAGGAATATATAATCTTCCACCCACAATATCGTTGAGCGGAGAAAAATTTAACACAAGAACTATAAATAAAAGATCCGTTACTAACTGCCTAGCCCGAATAATCATTCTATGCCAATCCTTTCGGTTCCATTCATCAATATTGTTTAGAACAAATCATTTAGCAAATTTAGAAAATCATTTTCACCTTAAAGAGTTCCATTAATAATCAAAATATCGTTTTCCTACTATATACCTTATATATTACAGAGCAACCAATAACGCATGCTAACCCCCATCTTAATATTATTAGTCCCTTTGCAAAATGGAAAACCAAGCAAAGAATTATAACAATGAAAAAGCCTATGAAATTGTATTTTATAGTCATCGGGTATTTATTTTTCTCCCATGAAAACACAACCACAAAATGTAGTATTGCAAGCAAAAAATAACTAATCAAAGTTGCGAATGCAGCACCAACCATTCCATACTTACTTATCCATAAATAGTTAAGAAACACATTGATCAGAGCAGCAATTACGGTCCCGCATGCTATAATTCTTGGTTTTTCATAAAACATCTCATAATTTACAGCAAACTGATAGGAAAAAATAATATATATTGCAATTACTATTACTGGTATTAAATCATCTCCAGCTTGATATGATTCATCCGCAAAAAACCTAACAACCTCTCTAGACAATAGTAAAAACCCCCCAACTAACGAGGTAAATATTTCTACATAATTTCTTATCATCTCTTCTAATTTGTCATAATTGCAATTACTTAAGCAATCAAAATAAAATGGGCACCATGCATTATTCAGTGCCGATAGTATTATTGTCAAAAAACCTGTAAAGGAATAAACAAAGCTATAGATTCCAATTTGAGAAGAATCTATATTCATCATCTGCATCATTACCCGATCAGATTGGCCTAATATTTGCTGAGAAACAAGATGGAATATCAAAGGAATTCCAATCGAAAGTGAATAATTCCAATACTTTTTGCAATATATTTTTTTTCCACGCCAAACGAATGCTAAAAATATGCATATCGCACCTATTATTTGAGGGATTGCCCCCCCGATTACTCTGGCATAATATCTATATTCAAGGTTCAGCCAATTGTATTTCAAAAGTACTAATGCTAATAATGTTGTTGCTATCAATATACAAACAGATACTAACATGTTCAATTTGGCTTTTTTTTCGTACGTCCATGCCAAATTTGCAAAATTGAGAATAAATTGCGCCGTTGCTTCACACAAAAGCAAAAAATATATAGAAATAGGGAATTTAATAAATCGCGCAATAGCCGGATAACATACCATCAAAAAAATAGTAACAAAAAAGCAACTAATTACTCCGAGCATTATTACACTTGATCTAAATTGGTAATACTCATTTGAAAATTTATAATAACCTTTACTTAATCCCGCAGAAACATTTAATCCGATAAAACAAATAATAATAGCCATCCAAGATGAATACACAGAAAATTTTCCATACTCTACAGTTCCAAGTATTCTTGTAAACAATGGCATAGTGAAAAAAACCACACTGCTTCTAATAACTATTCCTACTACGTTATATATGACTTGCGAGTTTACACTTACCTTTACATTTTCATCACTCATAATTCAACCGGCACTGTCTTTACTCTTTTACCAATAATTTTCTCAAGACATGTTTCAA
Source organism: Butyrivibrio sp. LC3010 (assembly GCF_000424385.1). Taxonomy (GTDB): domain Bacteria; phylum Bacillota; class Clostridia; order Lachnospirales; family Lachnospiraceae; genus Butyrivibrio. The sequence goes on from NZ_AUJU01000011.1 coordinate 112,583, forward strand.
ACTCATAACAATCATTTGGGATTAAAATTTTACTTTTATCCGTATAATAATCAATAAATACTTGGGCTAATTCGACAATCCTCTCATAATCATCAGGCATAAGTATTTCCGAATACAATTTATATAAAAAAATAATATATGGTTCCTTATTATATAAAATTTTTGGAATTAACTGAGAAGTTGAAAATCTACTTATTAATACCATATCCTCAGAAATCGTATCCTCACATACTAACTCCCACATTGAATTACTGAAATCCACCTCAAGTTCTTTTTTTTCAACAAAACTATCTCTTGGATGAGGACGAACTATTGTCATATCTTTATATTTTTCCAAAATGTCAATTATTATATTATCTATCATCTTCATTTCATGATTGTTATATTGGTTTATCTGTGATAAAAGCACAAACTTACGATCTGTATATATCTTCTGACTAGTGTAATCAAAAATCCTTGTTACCATATTCCAAAATATAGTATCCGAATTGCTCAATTTCGGTAGCTCTTGTACATTGGTAGTCAAAAGAGTTTTACAAATGTCAATATTATTAATATACAAACACTCCGGGTACCATGAATCAATTTTTCTTCCTAATAATGAATAGAAAAATCTATGGTTTTTATCTAGTAATCTTGTAATCATGTCACCACTATAGCTTCCAGTTCCATCATCAAGATATATTAGTCTACTTTGAGGATATATCCATCGAACCAATAATGCAAAATGAGTGGGTACACAAAAATATAGTTCATCTACTTCTTTATCCCCAAACAAAAACTCACCTCTTACATATTTTTTTCCATAATATCTGGGGAAAAGCAATTCAAAGATTCTTCTATATTTATGTCTAAATCCTTTTCTTATCTTATATTCAAATAAGTGTATTTCATCAAACAAACATTCTTCTTTCAATCTTAACGCCATCTCATAAGCACCAGTAAACTGTGTTCCTAAAAACAAAGTATTTCTTTCCTGCATTCTAAAGTGAAATACGTAATTTATACAATTTAATATCTGAAATGGCGTATCACAAATATATATACAATTCACATATATCTCCCTTATAATTCAAATGCAGACTTTTGTGGCAGCAAAGCATCAAATGCACAGATAATCTCTCTCCTTGCATACTCAAACTGTTCCGCACTCATATCATTATCATTTATACTTATTAGCTTTCCCTTCTGACAACGCACATATTCTGCCACTTCATTCACTTGCAAAGCAGAATATGAGTGCCCTATACTTGTCCGTTGTGGAACAAAATTGTTATTAGCTATTTGAAAATCCTTAAATATCCATTGATTTATATCTTGTATACATCTAAATCTATGCATACATGTTTCATCTAGAGCTTCATATTCCTTTTGCCACAAATCTACTAATGTACTCTTTAAAAAATTCGATGGTAAATGTGTAATATAAAGTCCTGGAAAGCGAGGGCAAATTGCGGCCAACAAAAAATTTCTTAAATTATCCTTTCCATATTTTAAGTTAAACCAATTAGACGGTCGCTCACAGATCGTATGTTTTATGTCAAAATATTTATTTACATATCCAATATTTCTTATATGAGACATAATAAACACCTCAAGATTATAGCAATGAATCGTCAGAATTCCTGCATCCCTAGGCTTTCCATCAACAAAAAAGTCCTGCGGTTTTGTCTCATCACATAAAAACATATCATCGTTAAAGTACACAAATTGTTCTTCAAGATTATTAATATTATGTATGTTTAATTCAATAGCATTACTATTAAATGTCGGTAAATATTTTGTTGGTATGAATTCTTTATGATTGACAACCTTTAATTTAGGATGATTCACATTAAGCCAAGAAGGAACGTGTCCATATGTCAAAAAGTAAACATTATTAACCCATGGTGCAAACTTTTCTACACCTCTAAACCAATATTGTAAATATCCCCAATCACGATACCTACACTCTCGATCATCTATTTCAACATTTTTTGAGTATTTTTTTCTTTCCTCTCTCCACTTTTCATCATTCCCATCTACCCAAGTAATAACAAAGTCTATTTTTTCAGACATTACACGCTCCTAGATTAACCATCACATTTTATATAATAAAATACAAATCATCTCCGAATTCGCCATGTACTCAAAATTATATACTTCTAATTACCTAATACAAAACACCATCCTATAGGCACATATATTGATAAATCGTTGTTTGAAAACAAATTATTTATGCAACAATTTTTTAAAAACAATCGCTCGCATTCCACTAGGCATCAAAGCAACAAAAAATTGAATTGATGATATATATATATAATTAAACCAACTTGTATATCCTGTTTTGTGAACCATCTTCTGACCATAACAATATTTTTTCAAATAATCCCATCCCCCACGACGTTTAATCATTTCCTTCCCTATTCTTACATGAACAAGTGCCTCATCAATATTTAAACACTTAGATCCGTTCATTATCATCCTTGCCCATAAGTAAGTATCTTCCATAAGTGGACACTTTTGATAATTACCAGCAGAAAGCACAGCCTTTTTTTTATACATTACGGTCATATGATTGAATGCATCCCTTAGCTTTTGATATTCAATAATATCTTCATGCTTAATTGGTACAATCCTCTTCGATACAATAATATCAGGATCATCATCAAATTCGTCTATTTGGCTACCACAAATATCCAGTTCAGGGTCTATATCAAATTCCTTTAATTGCTTTTCAAAACGATCTTGTCTCGCTATATCATCTGTATCCATTCGTGCAATAATCTCATTGCTACAGTTCTCAACACCAATCCTAAGAGCTATTCCTAACCCTTGATTGGAGTTTAACTTTACTCTTTTTATCAATTCTGGATGTTCCATTTGAAATCTATTAATCAATTTATACATCTCAGCAGTAAGTGGGCCATCTTCAACTATTACCCATTCATCTGCTTGAACCGTTTGACCTAATAAGCTTTCAAAGCACGCCTGTACATACTCGGTTTTTTCGTTAATGTATATTGACATAAGTACACTTAGTTGTGCCATAATCGTTCCTTCATTTATAATCTTGAACTGTCTTTAAAAATTTTTCTATCACATATTCAACTTCATCATCTCTTAATATTGAAAAAAGCGGAAGTGTAATAAGATTCTTGAAATAATTATAACTGTTAGGAAAATCCTCTATCTTCCATCCTATTTTCTTATAACCACTCATCATAGGCAGTGGTTTGTAATGAACATTGCACGATATACCTTGCTCCCCCATTTTTTGAATTACTTCATTTCTACTAGTAATGTCTAGCCAAGGCGTACGCGTAATATACAAATGTCCAGAGCTCTCATATTCATCTGTATAATGATCAAGTACCTTTATTCCATGCGCCTTAAATGCTGCATCATATTTTTCTATAATCTCACGTCTTCTCTTAAGCATTTCAGGGTACCTGCGAAGTTGCACAATGCCAATAGAAGCAAGAATATCTGTCATATTGCATTTATACCATGGCCCTAAAACATCGTATTCCCAACTAACTCCATTGTACTTAGAAAAAGCATCCTTACTTTGACCATGTAAGGAATATAACATATACCTATGATATATCTCTTCGTTATCTATTCCCGGGATGCTTTTCCACAGAGCTGCTCCCCCTTCAGCAGTAGTAATGTTTTTTACTGAATGAAATGAAAAAGAACTAAAATCCGCTAATTGTCCTGCATATACTTTCTTACCACTAATCTTTCTCTTCGCTCCAATTGAATGAGCTGCATCATCTATTATAGCAACACGTCCTATAGCCCTTTGGACATCTGATGATGGACAAAATATCTCTTTCTTTTTTTCTACTATCTCATATATTTTTTCGTAATCGCACGGAATTCCATAAAGATCAACGCATACAACAGCCTTAGTATTATTAGTTATCGCTCTATCAACAGAATCATAATCCATTTCAAAATGATCCTTTTGTATATCCACCGGAATAGGGGTAGCTCCAACATGCAAAACTGCTGATACAGTAGCCGTGTATGTAAATGCTGGCACAATAACCTCATCACCCGGACCAACCCCTAAAATACGCAAGTTTAATTCTTCTGCTGCTGTAGCTGAGTTTAAACAAACCGCTTTACTACTTCCAATATACTCTGCTATTTGTTTTTCCAATTTTTTAGTCTTAGGTCCTGTTGTAATCCAACCAGAGCGAAGCGTATCCACAACCTCATTCACTTCCTCTTCTGTAAGATCTGGCCAATTAAATAATACTTTTTTTTCTTCCATCATATTTTTACCATAGACACAATTACATATTGTATGTTTGTAAAATCTACATAACATCTTTAAGTTCTTTAGGTATCGAAGGTAGTTCTTTTAGCTTTTTCCAATTCTCATTTCCTGGTAGAATTACTGCCATTACTGTAAGCCAAATCATTTTAAAATATAATTTCAAATTCTTATGTTTGATGTACCAGCACTCAAGATGTGATTTATAGGGTGATATCACTTTTGCATAAAATGTTTCATAGTCCTCAACCTTCCACAGTATTTCCTCTTCATTTCTAAAAGCCACTGCCCCTAGTCCTGATAATCCCGGCAAATCCTTCTCCATTATCTTTCGATCCTCTTCAGGGAATAACATATATTGTTTTTTTACCTGAGGCCTATAACCAATTATGCTCATATCACCTTTGATAACATTTATTAGTTGAGGCAATTCATTTATTTTTGTTTTTCTTAGAAACTTGCCCATTGGTAATATTCTAGGATCATTCTTTGCAGTAAAAAGTCCTCCCTTCATGTTAGGTGAATTTCTTAGCATAGTCGCAAACTTTATTAGTGGAAATTCTTTTCCCCCTTTTCCAACTCGCATCTGCTTATAGAAGATATCATGCTCTCCTGTCAGCTTTAATCCAATCATTATTGGAATCATAAATGGAAGCAGGACTATAATCGCAATCAGTGAAAATAATATGTCAAAAAACCTTATCATTCCTACATCCTCCCATCCAAAAACTTCCCTGTTTCTTTATGATTGAAATTAGGAATCATCTCATTAAACATATCTATCAACACTGTTCGGTTCCAGTTTCCTTCTTTTCGAAGTTTTCTTATCTTCTCTGAAAATGCATCAAGTTTTTCGTTGTTATAATCTGGTTCATTCTTGATAATCCCAATTGATTCAAATCTATTCATATCAAGAACTTCTTTATCTGTATAAAACTCCTCGAAATCCTTTTCTCCTGTAGTATCACTATCAAAGAAGTATACCGGATACTTATGAACTGCTTTGAATTCGACAACTCTATCTCTTGCCTCCTGCTCCGTGGCACACCTGACAACCTCATACCCAAGACTCTCAAGATACTTTTCAGCTATCCTTGAAAAAGTCACAAGATTGAGCTCCTGGCTAAGTTTTGGAAAATAGATGTCACGGTTTTCGCCGGTAAGGCACGACATCAAACACAATTCTCCAGACTCCTTGGGAGTAACAAAATAGCGCTTTACATCCTGCGGTGCTGCCAATGGCTGATTTTTCTCTATTCTTTTATTAAATCCATAGAGCAGACTCCCATCTGAAAAAGCTACATTCGCGAATCTGGCCATGGACAGAGGCATGTTCTCACTCCTACGATTTAAGTACATCTCCATAATCCGCTTACTTGCACCCATCATATTTACAGGATTAGCTGCTTTGTCCGTGGATACGCAGAAATATTTCTTAGCCCCCATTTTCTCAGCTATCTGCATGACTTTCTCAGTATAGAATATGTTGGTATCAATCATACGCATCAAAGTGAACGGATCCTTTTCAGATCTGACATGCTTAAGTGCTGACGTATTAAAAATGTAGTCATACCTTCCAATCCTTTTACACTGCGCATCTATGAAATCTTCAAATATGTCACTACCGCAATCAAGCGCAAATGTTGCAAATTCACCCGTTCCATATCCAACTGATGATCTGATATCGCGAACCAATTCCACCATGTTGTTCTCACTGATATCAACTACATGAAGCACCTTGGGATTCCTTAAAAAAATTTCTTTACAAATTGCTGAACCTATCGTTCCAGCTCCACCTATGACTAAAAAATTCGAGCTACTGACTATGTCAGTAATCTCCGATTCAATTTTTTCTATATCATTTACAAAAAGTGGACTTGTTCTTCCTACTAATGGCAGTATATTGTCTATCATTTTTACTCCAAATAAGATAAAACGGCAGCCACGTTATGAAGCATCACAACGCGCTGCCGCTTAATAAATCGTTATTTATGCTCCCCAATATAAACTCTTTTCATAAAGTTTATGCACTTGAACAATCAAGTGTTCTCATAAGAAAAAATCCCCACAGAGCCCCTCAGCTCTATAGGGATATTATACGCTAAATATGGTGATTTGTCATTGAATAATGCCGCTGAAAAATATCTATATATAGCCATTTATAACAATACTTCTTCTTTTAAACCTATCACATTTTTATACATTTCTATTCCATCAAATAGAATATTTATAATTATATGATCAGTACTTTCCGGTATCTCCATCGGAATTTCAAATCCACATGAGCAGCCATAGTCAGCAGTCCTTTTCTGCTCTTCATTGCTTAGGACTGCACCCGTTCTATCACACATTGTCAAATGTATATCTACAGCACCTTGAGCAACTTCGTATTTACGCTCTGCTGGTGTATCAAAATCTATATCAAGAACACTCCCATGAACATTAACAGTATTTACAAACAGTCCGTTATAATAAAAGCATTCGAAATCTGCTTTGACATAAATAATATTTTTATACTGGTTAAATACATTTTCGTTTCTTTCTCTTCTAAGAATCTTTCTGTAATCCATCTCTAACACACTACCTTAAGCAGCATTGAACATATAGGCATTTGGTCTATCGGTATATCTTAGGCCATCTTTAGATACATATATTTTATTTGCATAATTTAGTTTTTTCATCAATCCCATTAGGGGATATATTACTGCATTATCTTTCCTTGCTGCATCTTCCTTAGAAATGATTTTTACATTTCTGATATGATTCCATGCATGAATTAGTACCGTTTCATCAACCGGTAATGAGTCTAGCTGGAGATTATTATCTACATTAAGCGACCATGATTTTTTATCATCAACAAGCACCGGACCATTTTCCTTAATATATGAAATACACTTATGCACAAATAGTTGATATCCTTCTAACCCCACTTCACCATTAATCATCTTCTCTATATCGGATAAATCCTCAGTATAATCCTTGCTATCCACATAGTTATCAGTATAGATGTAAATATCTATAGGCAATTTTCTTAAGTATTTCTCCATGAGAGGCTGTACATCATTCCATCGGAGCCCTCCGTTGCCACAACCAAGTGCCGGAAATGCTATAGAACTAATGCCTAATACATCCCATTTATCTGCAAACTTCTGCAATCCCATCTCAATATATTCGAGTTGTGATTTATTTCTCCACTTATCTTTTGTCGGAAATAGAAGAATAGTTTTATTGAGATCTCTGAACAAAAACAGATTCCCCATTTTAAATTCGCCACTATCGCATTTCCTTTTATAAGCCTCAAACATCTTCGGATAACGCTTTTTAAATTCAAGCGCTATGCCTTTCCCCATAACCCCCTCAAGGTTAACAGTATTTGTAATAACCTGTGCAGGACTAGCGAAAATATCTCCTTTAATATATTTAATCATGTCTATCAACCATCTTTCCAAATAAGCGTGCGTTTTGTTAATAAAACCTTATTCACCGCACAAACTTATCCACTATACAACTCTTTTTGCAGAAGCATATTCCATAAGACACTACCCCCAAATAGCCGTCTGCAAGTATTCCTTCCTCGTACTTCATATCGTGAATCTGTGCCAATGCTTCCTTTATTCCGTCATCCATCTCGTCAAATTTTTTTCTGGTCTTAAGTTCAAATATATAGGCAGGATCCTTTGGTCTGTCCGGATATAATACTATGTCAGGTCTGCCTTGCCCTTCCTCGCGATTTGATCTTGGCTTATAGCCAGGCATTCCATACAAGAGTGACAAGAAGAACCCATGATAAAAACTCTCCTCATTATCAAAATAGCTTATGCTTTTTGATAATAGTTCTGACACAAAGTCTTCAATACGACGTGTATCCTGATCTAGTATTGCCTTATGAAATTCAGACAAATCCACAGTTTTTACTTTTGCATCAAACCAATCTTTTACCTGAGTTTTAAATAAAGATCTGATTTCTCTGTTTGGAATCTTCATTGTAATAAACGTCAGATCATCATCAAGTCTTGTAGATACAGCTTTCATGTAGCCGGTAAAAAATAAGAAATTCCACAAATTGTCATCGTTTGTATCTATATCATCATATGTTATATCTTCATGGATTCTTTTTTCTATTGTTCCGCCTGAAATAAGAGTATCAAGCTCATCCTTTACAGAATCATCTGCTCTTTCTATCATTTCTTTTATTATTGAATTTGAAGAAGTATTGGACCAGTACGCTTCTGGCAGCCTATTCATATCCGAAATATGATCATCGACATATTTTATTACGCTCCAGGGATTATAAACCTCTGTATTTCCAAAAAGGTATCCATCATACCATTCCTTTACTGTTTCTGTACTTCCTGCAAGGCCATAGTTATCGAGCATTTCATCCGTTTCCTGTTGCAAAAAGCCGAAGTACTCACCAAAATCAACATCTCTGATAGAATTGACCTTTAGATTGTTTAAGCCCGTAAATATACTTTCCTTACTTATCCTAAGGCATCCCGTTACCACTGCAAACTCCAGCGCATTATTTGTTTTTAGTACTGACTCAAACAGTGATCTGATAAATCCTGTCATATCATCATAAAAGCCGCGCCTATATGCATTTTCAAGTGGCACATCGTATTCGTCAATTAAAACGATGGTCTTTTTTCCATGGTGCTTTTCTAAAAGTCCTGATAATGTCTTAAGTGCAACTGCATATTTTCCACATTCTCTTCTAAAGGCACTCTGCCTATCACTGTCGTTTTTAAAACTTTTCTCCAGTTCTCGCCATTCTATCTCACCATGCTCAAGACTGATAAATTCCTGTTTTTCAGAGTCAGAAAGCTTGTCCGAATCAGCCAGGTAAATGTGTCTTGTAAATTCACTAATAACAACCTTTCGCAATATCATGAAGGAATTATAAAAATCATCCTGCTTTCCGGATTTCAAAGAAAGATTGATGACTGGATATTGTCCCTGCTTGGAAAGCAACTCATCATCACATGTCATTACCTTCTTACCGGTAAAATATCTCCCTTTATCAACAGCATTTCCCCCCTCATCTCTTTCTTCCTCAAAAAAAGTCTGTATCGTTGAAAGTGCAAGGGTTTTACCAAAACGCCTGGGCCGGGTAAAAAGAGTCACTTTACCACCTTTTTTCACTATATCTCTAATGAGCAGAGTCTTATCTACATAGTATAGATCATTATCAATAAAATCTTTGTAATTTTCGTATCCCACTCCCAGCTTCTTCACAAAAGACCTCCACATCTTTTTGACTATAACCACATTGCCAATTTATATTTAAAGTCTACCATATCATCAGCAAGATTCAATAATACTATTTTGCTCTTAGGGCTACCACAAACCTCTATCTTCTTTGTAAGTCTCCCATAGCTATACGATTGATTTCTCGTAGTAATTTACTGTCATCTTCTTTATTAACCACATAAGAAAATCCCCATAGAGCATGTAACTCTACAGGGATATTATGCGCTAATTCAGGCATTTGTCATTGAGATAATCTGTATTTGGAGTTTCGATTAAATATTTCTAAATATCCTTCTAACCACTAATAATCAGCAAATCTTTTTCTGTATTTTCTCAACTTCTGATTCAAGATGTCTTTGCAGATCCTGATACCATTCAGCAACTCTCTGAGTATTGGGAACAATTTCATTTTCAATCTGAAGTTTTATACTTGTAACATCACTTTTGACATCACTCATATCCTTCTCCAAAATAGATATCTTACCATCCATTACATCGAGTCTGCCATCCATTGCATCGAGTCTGCCATCTATTGCATCGAGTCTGCCATCTATTGCATCGAGTCTGCCATCTATTGTATCGAGTCTGCCATCTATTGTATCTAATTTATTTAGTATAATTTCGAATTTTTCATCAGTATTCATTCTGTATCCTCCAAGCTATTATTTTACTAACTAGTACAAAAATATTATCACGTAAAATAATGTTAATCCATATGACATAGTAGCCAAAAAACAAGCACACATGGTAAAAACTCTCCTCATTGTCATATACGCTTATGCTTTTTCCTTTAAAGCAGCATATATCGAATCGACATCATAATCCGGTGCATATTCCTTGGCGACATCACAGATAGTCTGAACTGTAGTAATGTCCTCCTCTACTTCATCCGCTATTGTCTCTACTGTTTTTCCCTTTATTAGTTTTTTGCAAATCAGTTCAATCAGATGTTTATCTACTCCTTCAACATATCCATCATTTCGCACGTTCCTTAGATGTAACTCTTCGTTATACTCTGTTAGTATGCTCATATATGCCTCCGATCTTTGTTTTAAAAGGAAATCTCTGAGTACTCCGTCTTCGATACAACTTTTTATCGCCTCATCTACTGCCTTGTCAACATCCATGGATTCTGCATTAGTCCTAACTCTCGCTATAAGTTCTGAATAATCTGACAATACTTTGCAGTCATCTAGCAATTGTTTACTATGCCCCTGATTTACATTATACACATCTGCTGTCATTTCTATGCAGCTCCCAGGTTTTTCAAATGACGCTGACAGCTTTAATTGCTGATAGTCAGGTTGAGCGTCGTTTCCATTATAAAACACAACATACTTTGGTGTGGGTAACTTAAGCACGTCTTTTTGATATAGATCAAGTCCCTTAAGTTCTATATAGCTACTATACAGTTTAGACAGATACAAGAAGCCTCTTAGTGGCATATTCTTGTTTATAGTACTTTGATGCTCCCACAGATTTATTTCTGCTTGAAAAAGAAATGACACATCATTCTTCATTTTCATGTAAACAGTGTCTTCCATCGTGTTAAATTCTAACGCATCTAAATCCGTATAGTCAGTCCCAGCTACTGCATTATATAATTCCAGTGCGTAAACCTTATTTTCTTCACTACCAAATAGTTTTCTAAACAATCTATCTTTATGTTTATTATTTGTTGTGACGATTTCTTCTGACAAGTATATCCTTACCTCCTAATTTTAGCCCATGCACCAGCAAAATGCCACCTCATGAGTCATTACATATTTACTTTTTCACTCTCTTCCATCCTTTCGATGACACCTTCGAATTATCCTTTTTAGGTCGCGTAAAGGATATAGTCCCACCTGATATTTTGCCGCTTACAGACTGATGACATTCAGAACAAAGAATTACTATTCTGCCGGTTTTCTTAGTATGTTTGTAATAGTATTTTCCATTGTCATGTTTGCCGCTAAAGGATGCCGATGTGCCTGATGCTTCCCTGGTGTTTCTACCACAAGTCTTGCATGAGCGCTCCTGAACCACCTTAAGTTTTTTGCCTTTTACCTTAACAGACTTAACTGACCAGTCACCGTATTTGTGCTTACCTGTGGGAGAGATAGATTCTGTTTTTGTGCCATTACACATTGTACAGGTCCCGGTTTTTATGCCACAATCTGCACAGGTGGCCGCCCTTGTTACCTTCCATTTATATCTGTGTTCTACCCTGTTGCCTGATTGCTCCGATGTAGAAAAGCCGCAAACACTGCATGTTCTTTCAGTTATCTTTGGTGATCTGCATGTTGCACTTTGTGTTTTAGCTCTTGCAAACCTATGCCCTTTTGCCGGTATCTCTTCTGTTTCTATTACCTCGCTACAGTTTTTGCATATGTAGGATTTCACCCCCGGCAAAGTGCATGTTGGTTCTTTGGTTCTTTCCCATTTGCATTTGTGATCAAGCTTGGGAATAATCTTAGTTTCAAGAATTTCCTCACAATCCTGGCATATCCTTATGTCTTTACCAAATCTGCTGCAGGTTGGTTTAATCACACTAACCCATTCATATTCATCGTGCATGCAATTTTGAGCATGCACTGTTGTAGTTGCCGTAGCCAATATGTATAGAGATAAAACTCCCGCAAAAACAATAGTTACAGCCATACGTCCACTCTTCCTGGCTGCTTCAATATTCATATAAATAAAAACCTCCTGTACTAATTTTTCTGTTATATAACAAATTAAAATATCCTGGGATATCTTCTGCCATTTGTCTAACGGCAGACCTCGTCAAGAATTGACGTGAATATGAAAATATCACTTTTCAAAAGCAAAAACAAGTGCCTTAATATATTCTTAAGAATGTCTTCAACAAATCTTAAACGTCTGACAAAGCTGTTAGATGACAATGGCATAAAGCATTAAAATAATCTTTGTCAACATGACCCTTTCCAGCACAAACATGAAGGCTAATTCCTATATAATCCCGGAATTAGCCTTTAACTATCATAATATTCACACTGTCCTGTTCCCGGCCAGTACTTCCCTGTAATCCTCAAGATTTTTCACGAGTAGATCAGGTATCTGTAACTCATAAGGGCATTTTGAAAGGCACGCGCCGCATCTTACGCAGTCCTCAATCTTGTTCATCTCTGCCTGCCAATGATCGGATAACCAGCTCTCACTGGGAGCACGGCGTAGCATCAGTGACATTCTGTTGCACTGATTAATCTGAATTCCCACAGTGCATGGCATGCAATAGCCGCAGCCTCTGCAGAAATTACCCATGAGCTCTTTTCTTTCACTCTCGATAAATGCCTTGATTTCATCTGTCATCACAGGTGTTTTATCCATAAATGACAGCCACTCATCAAGTTCCTTTTCTCTTTGAATTCCCCAGATCGGTACAGCGCCGTCAAACTGACTTACAAATGCCATAGCTGCTTCAGAATGTGTTATAAGTCCGCCTGCCAGTCCTTTCATGCAGATAAAGCCTACATTATTCTCATTACAGATTTTAACAAGTTCTTTTTCTTTATCATCAGCAAGATAGCTAAAGGGATACTGAAGTGTCTCATACAGTCCTGATTCAGCAATCTCTTTTGCAACACCAACCTTGTGCGCTGTTCCGCCAATATGCCTTATCTTGCCCTGCTTTTTAGCCTCAAGCATGCACTCATACATGCCTGTTCCGTCACCAGGTTTCCAGCACTGTCCCATAAGATGGAACTGATAAATATCAATATAATCCGTTTTAAGCTTCTCCAATGAAGTTTCAAGATGCTGCCAGAATTCTTCAGGAGTTTTTGCCCCTGTCTTAGTAGCAATTATTATATCTTCTCTTTTTACATATCCATCTCCAAAGGCAGCTCCCACCTTCTCTTCACTGTCACTATACGCTCTTGCGGTATCAAAAAATCGCATGCCTCCATCGTATGCTTTTCTAAGGAGTTTTACAGCCTCTTTCAAAGATACTCTTTGAACAGGAAGAGCACCAAACCCGTTTTGCGGAACGGTTATGCCTGTACGTCCCAATACTATATTTTTCATAATATATCCCTACCTTTTTAAGAATTATTAGTTCTAATCGAATTAATTATATGTTCTATATAAGTCGTGTTCAATTAAATTCCGAATAAAAAATTCAAACATTCTCATGTACAACTTTTCCAATATAAGAAAAACATATCATAATAAACAAAACCAGGGTTAATCAGTTGTTCAAACTGACTAATCCTGGTTTTTTCTATTTAAACTCAATAATATATACAGTCCCCCCCAATAACCACTGTGCAATCCGTTCTTCTATTACCTATTCCAACTAATATTTCTTCGAATAATACATTGCCCTACAAATATCAGACTCAAGAACTTAATTTACCCAACCCGCCTGGCTTTCCTGTTCATCAATCTTACCATTTCTTTTTCAAACCCTTCAGTACTCTCTCCCTGGAACATAACCTTAACAGTCAACATAATGAGCCTCAGATCCAAGCTAAATGATTGATTTTCTATATATAGAAGATCCAAACGCAGCTTGTCAAATGCTGAAGTGTTATATTTTCCAAATATCTGAGCATATCCTGTAAGTCCGGCTTTTACTTTCATTCGATACTTAAATTCCGGAAGTTCTTTGGTATATAGTTCTACATGTTCAACACGCTCAGGTCTTGGACCAACAAAACTCATATGTCCATACAAAATGTTAAATACCTGCGGCAGTTCATCAAGTCTGTATTTTCTTATAATTTTTCCAACCTTGGTAATTCTGGGATCGAAATTTATTGTAGGTTGAAGTCCTTTTTTCTCTGCATCTACTATCATACTTCTAAACTTCAGAATGTTAAACACTTCTCCATCAAGAGTACACCTTTTTTGCTTAAAGAACACAGGGCCCCCATCTTCAATCTTAATGGCGATTGCAATTGCAATCATAATTGGTGCAAAGCCTAATGCAAAAACCAGTCCAAAGCACAGATCAAATATTCTTTTTGCATTGAGTTTTTTCTTGTCATTATAAACATAATCATATTTCATAAGTGGTGTATCCAGCAAATGCCTTGTAGAACACCCCTGGAGGATTATATCTTCAATTCTTGGTGTAAAATAAAATGTTTTGTGTTCATCAATGCAGTGCTGCATATAAATTCTTCTTTGTTCCACAGAAAGTCCATACATTATTACTGTGCAACAATCTGCTACCTTTTCCTCAAAAATCTTAGGACTAATATCCTCATATTCAATGTATTTAAAGTCAAATAGGTGACTATATTTTTTTAATATCCTTTCCTGAAATTTCTTTGCTTCCTCCATTGATACCCATTTTCCAAGAACAAGCATAGTTTTTGCCGGCTCAACACATGTCATAAAGTATCGTTTTGATAATGTAATTATTAAGATTGTTCCAGTTATTTGAAGCAACAAAATAAATGCTCCCGGAATAATACTTGTATAATTATTACGAATAAGGTTACATTCAATATACAGTATTAAATCAGCCAGTCCAAAGGATATCCCCTGAGAAAGAACTATCTCAGAGATAGAAGATGACGCAATTCTAAATGCGTTATATAGGTTACAAAGTCCATTATAAATAAACACATAAATAATCACAGACATTATTCCACCGAGAACATAGAATGTCTGAAATGCCCGCAGATTATAAAATCCGCACCATACAATAGCAAATAAACCAATATTCCAAAGCATTGTCAGCACTTTGGCTGTATGTGTAACTCTCTTGCTCTTCAATTTTTATCCCCCTCAGTTGGCAGCTTTATGATTTAGTCTCCCAATATCACAAATATCTACCATTCACACAAAACCTTAACTAGATTTTCAGCATCAGTATTACCATTACACATAAACACTGCATTTTACTCATTTTCTGAACACATCAGAAATAATGAGCATCGTATGACCTACATAATATTTATCGGTTAATATATTCAGATAATTAAGATAATGTTGTAATTTTTTTGCATTATTTCTGTCTGCTAATAGCAAAAAAGCAGCAACGTCGGGCATTCCAACGCGCTGCCAAAATACTGAAATATATGCCCCGACAAAATTAATCTATCTAGTTTAACTCATAAGAAAAATCCCCATAGAACAACCGCTCTATAGGGATATTATACGTTAAATATGGGAATTTGTCATTGTGCAAAATAATGCTATATGAGCGGTCTCTGTTACACAGTGCTTCATTTTATTCCATGCATCAGATATTCTGATCAAGTATCTTCCTGTATCTTTCCAACTGATATCTGATTACATTAAGTGCCCTGCTCTCCGGCTCTTTCAGATTGGCTCATATTATAAAGTTTTCGAATA
This sequence comes from Butyrivibrio sp. LC3010, assembly GCF_000424385.1. GTDB lineage: Bacteria > Bacillota > Clostridia > Lachnospirales > Lachnospiraceae > Butyrivibrio. Next base: position 128,412 of record NZ_AUJU01000011.1, read on the forward strand.
TCCTTTATAGTCATGGCTGCACTCCTTCTGCCTATATTATACGTTAATAACGTATAGCAAGAAACATCATTGTAAATTAAATTATTTTTGTATTTTTTACTTGATTTATGATTTCAGATATGTTACTTTACTCTAGCATCATTTCTGATGCCTCCGATTTGAATTCATTCATTCGGAATTCCCAATTAATATTATTTGTGCACAATAATGGACTATTACAAATAATTACAAAGGAGATTTTATGTTATATGAAGGAATGGCTTCTACCCTTGAAGTTCAGTATCAGTACATGAACGCAACGGGAGAAGTAAGATACAATATGACCAATGATTATATGTTCCGTATGGTTTTGCAGCGCGATAAAAACACTCTGATCAATCTCATTAGCAGTGTTCTCGATATTCCAATCCATACAATCCAGGATGTGAAGATTGAAAATGTAGTTGAACCCGGAGCAAGTATAAATAACAAGGAATATCAGCTGGATATATTGGTTATGCTAAATGGGAATACTTATATCAATCTTGAGATGCAGGTAATCAATTACGACAACTGGACAGAACACTCTCTGTCATACTTATGCAGAAGATTCGACAATGTCGCTCGAGGCAAAGACTACTCATTAGTCAAACCCGTTTATCATATTGGATTTCTTGATTACACTCTATTTAAAGATCACCCGGAATTCTTTGCCAAGTATCAGATAAGGAATGCACAGGACGGCTACCTGTATACTGACAAATTCAATCTCTATGTGATAGAATTAAATAACATAGATTTATCATCCGAATACGATAAGCGTCTCGGAATTGACAATTGGGCAAGGTTATTTAAAGCAACCACATGGGAGGAAATACAGATGATCGCAGAAGACAATCCTTCAATGAAATCTACAGCTGAATCCATTTTTCTTTCTAACTCAGCCTTTGCCATTCAGGAACAATGTCGCGCAAGAGAAGACGCAATAGCTCATGAAAAGCATCAGAAGGAGCTCATAGATTCTTTGACAGATGAAAACAAATCTCTATCTGACGAAATAGCAAGACTTTCAAAACTTCTTGAAGAGAATAACATAGCTCATTAACAAATCTAACAGGATTAAAAATAATTTATCTTGTGCTCTACTTAACTATAAAAACCTCCCTTGCGTCTGCAAAGGAGGTTCTATACTTTTTATAAATCAACTTATCACCACACTGTCTCAATTCATCTTAATAAATGCAAATGTTCCAGCCTTAAATACTGTACATACTACATGACCATCTCGAACCTGATCTACCTGGATTTCCTTCCATGTTCCGTTTGGTCCAAGCTGATATACTCTGTAAATATCACCATTTAATGCACCATATACCTTAAAGTCTACCTGAGCTGTACTGAAACGAACTCCGGGAGCATAGGTCTCAACTACGTTCTTAACCTTACCGCCAATGCCTGCTGCCAAAACCTGAGCTGAAGATACTTTTCCGCTTGTTGACTCTCTCATTGTAAAGGTAGCTCTTGTGGGCTTCCCATTAAGGATAAGTCTGCCACCCTGACCTACAGGTGTTGTGCATCCAAGACCGGGAGCATTAAGAACTGTATGTACGAAAGGTGGCTCTGATACAGAATTTCCACTGTTTGAAGCAAGTACCTTTTTAACAGTTACCTTTGGCTTTTTATTGTTGCCATTTGCCTTAACGGTAACCGTGATGTTGGTCTCTTTCTGAGCCATCTCGATTACTTTATCGTACAGTTTGCTAACCTGGGTTTGGAGATCATCTATTCTTCTGTCCATCCGAGGAATAACGGTATTTTCATATACATCTACCTTACCCTTAAGTTCGCCAAGTTCCTTACCGGTCTGATAACCTTTATTGTATCCGTCGTCGTTGCCTTCTTTCCAACCACGACTGTAACCTTGTGCATCACCCTCAGCCTTTCCATTTCTATAAGCCTGGGCAACAGGTGAAGGTAATTCAATCTCATCAGTGGCTGCAATTGCCGCACTCGGAGTAGTTATAATAATTGCTCCCGCCAACATTAAAGCAAGTATTCTTTTCATAACAGTTCCCCTTTCTGTACCTAAGTACAAACTCATAAGAATAACCTTGATTTTATTTTATCAAAAATCCGACACATAATCTAATTAAATAATTATAAACTATGCATAAATACTAGCTTTTCATTAACTTTATAACGATTAATAGGCGCACTTACTCTTGGAAGCTCTTTCCGTTATTTTATGCAGGTTCAAAGCTTACTCACCAATGATATATAAATCATTACACGACCAATTTAGCTCATTCTTCAATATTGTTATCTGTCATATCACGATTGATGGTTCCTGCCTCATCTCCCACAAGGCATCCCACAACAACCCACTGTTTATCAGGATTCTCTGGATCAACCGTCGTCAGGCTGACAAGAAAATTATCCGGGGTCGCACCCTTTTCCCAGCCATCTCGTATATTAGTTTCTGAATTCCAGTCCTTCTTCATATCATCCAGATATCTCTGGCAATCAGCAGTATCAGTAAAATCATACTGAAGCATAACATCATTATTATCCCTTGAATACGCAGTCCATACTTCATATGTAAGAGTATTACCGGGGATTGCAATCATAAACTCTTCATGCTTGTTGAAAAAATCATCATCAGCAAAATTCCAAAGCTCGGAGAACATATCTCCATCCTTATTTGTGGAGCCATGAATTATAGTATTAAAATCACACATATCCATAAGGTTACAGGATTCAATATAAATCCCACCCTTTTTGCTCTTCTTTTTTCCTGTGATATCATGGGTCTGATAAAAAGTATCATCCCCATCAATATTCTGAGCGATAGGATAATCAATATTCGTATCAGGAACTATCAGCCATCCGAAAATATCAGGATTTTCCTGAATAAGTTCCTCAGACACCTTTTTCTTATCTTCACTATTTAATGAACGATTTGCGCAAGACGTAAGAATCACCGCCATGCTCATACCTATGAGAAAAAATCCCCCATGTTTTAGCATTTTATATGCTGTCCATTCTTTATTTCGGCTCATACTGTAAAAACCTTTAGGGCAAAAATAAAATTTCCCCTTCCTTTACATCTTTACTTTTTCATAAAAAACGTCCAAAAACATATTGTACATATAATCTTCATCCGGATAAAACTCTTCAAATCTCTCTCCAAGTCTTGTCTCACCCTTCAAAAGAATAAGGCTGTTATCATCGAACTTATAACCGGAGACTGTAGATGCTATATATGAAAGCTGATCTGCTGAAACATCTGTTACCATCTGCTTACTGATTGCCTGGTAAATATCAACCGCAATGGTAGGGTGTTCTTTTGTCTCTTCTATTACTTTTGAAATAAAGGAAGTCAAGTATTCCTTCTGTCTATCAAGCCTCTTGTCAGCAGATCCTATCTGTGTATCATCCCTGTCCCTCAAAAATGCAAAGGCAGCCTCACCGTCTAAATGAGTCTCTTCTCCGGCTTTAAAGGTGTAATCACCGCTCTCAAAATCTTTATCAGGTACCAGATCAACTCCGCCTACTTCATCATTAATCGTTTCAATTGCGCTCATATTTATTGCAGCATATCCATGTATGGGAAGCTGATAAAACAGATTGCTCACCGCTCTTTTCTGAAGTTCACATGAACCCTCGACACCGTCTCCAAAGCCATGCTGAACAGCTATCTGTGCTTTGATGGTATTTATAAAATTCCCATATTCATCATACATCTCAACATCAGCCATTGTATTTCTGTTGATAGCAATAACCTTCGTCGTTTCATTGTGCGGATTAAAGACAACAAGAAAAAGTGCATCCGCCTGTCCACCGTTAATCTCACCATAAACAGGGGTCACTTCTTCATCTCTCTTATCTATTCCCATAATGAGAAAAGTCAGAATGTCATCGTTATAATCATAGATTTCCCCATTATGTTTAACCCAGTCGTCCTGCCACTGAATCGCATTTTCCTCCTTGGTCAGCACCTCGGTACTGGTAGTTACCGGTGCACTTACTGCATTTTTCTCCTTAAGGCCGGACTTACCAATCACCCTTGTAACCTCAAAGATTCCAAGGCCGATCAAAACCACAGAAACCACTATGCACCATATAAGCAGGATTTTGTTAACGCGATTTTTCATACCTTAATTACCTGTCTGCCCGCTCTCCTGTGTATCACCGGATTCGCCATTTTCAGAATTTTCACCCTGAGATTCGCTTTCAGAAGTTTCCTCCTCAGAGTCTTCACTGTACTGAGTATATCCCTCTGTATCAAAGCCGCCCTGACCAAAGCTCTCATTTGATGCTTCACCGGAAAAAGAGCCAAAGCCTTCTGAATCTGTCATTACACCACTTTCCAGCCCGTCCAGTTCAGCAATATTTGCATTGAAAATTCTTGACTGTTTCGTAACATTACCGGACCTGTCGCTGACTGCATAATAAACAACAGCAGAACTCTGCTCCTTATTAAGAATTGTCTTCTCAACAACTATGCGGTCAGTAATATCTCCATCAACTGCATCATAGGCCATGACACCATTTAGAAGATCAGCTTCCTTCGTGGTACCATCGTATACCATATCAAGTGATGAAAATCTCATTTCAGGCGGATTTTTGTCTGACATGTTATAAAACCAGACTATAAAAACAGCCATCACTATACTTCCCATTGTGAAGAAAAACGCCAAAATATTACTTTTCACTTAGAACTCCTTTAGTCCTTTCTGACTACGCCTTCTATGTAGTCAAGTTCATCGAGATCGTTCTTAGAACTTGCAGGTCTTTGCACCGGCTTTTCATTTACTTTTTGAGGCTGAAGTGTCCTCTTGGGATTTCCTCCGGTCATGCTTGCATTTCCCTGAGAGTCATCTTTCCCATAATATCTGCCGTAGTACTTACCATAATACTTACCGTAATATTTACCATAGTGACCGTATACGCCTCCGGTCATATCGACCTTATTGAGCACTGCTCCGATGACCTTAGCACCTGCCTTGTCCAGCTGACTCTTAACCCTCTGGGCAAATCTGTAGCTAATTGCATTATCCTCTATAACCATCACGGTTCCATCGCACTGCTTGGCGATAACAGCAGCATCAATAACGCTTCCAAGAGGCGGCGTATCGATTATAATATAGTCAAAAACATTTTTCATATTGTCAAGGATCTTGCTGAAAATCTGTCCTCCCAATAATTCACTGGGGTTTGGCGGAATCGGCCCTGAAAAGATAACATAGAGATTTGGTGTATCAGTTTCGCATATGACATTTGAAAGCTTCTCACGCCCTACGAGGCAATGTGTAAGTCCAAGTCTTACAGACCCGGTCTTATACCTTCCCACCATAACGGACTTTCTCATATCAGCGTCCACCAGAACAGTCTTTTTCCCTGCCTCAGCAAAGGCTCTTGCCAGCGCCATTGACACACTGGACTTTCCTTCACCAGGAGTACAGCTTGTTATTGAAACCGCTCTCACATCCTGACCGCTGAATTCCACATTACTTCGAAGAGTTTTGTATGCTTCCTTTATCTGATAGTTGTTTTCAGATTCGCTAAAATGAAGTGTTGTTTGTTGCATAGGCCCCCTCATACGTCAACATCACTGACATTTTCTACATTCTGCATGAAAAACCAATAATACTGGAAATATCCATTTAATCACTTGGACTTAGATTTACTGCGTTTCTTTTTGTTTGTCTGTTCGTCAGAAATCGCAGGAATCATGGCAAGAGTACTAAGTCCAAGATAAGCCTCAACATCATCACTTGATTTTATGGTGTCATCCATAAGATAGTTGAGGATAATAACAGCAGACACCAATACTACTGCTGCCAGTCCACCGATAAGTGTCCATTTTTTTGTACTCGGACTGTATTTTTCTGTAGGCATGTTTGCAAGCTCAGCGATATTAATGGCATCAATATCCATAACATTCTGAATATGTTTTGATGCAACCTCACGAACACAGTTGGCTTCCTTCATCGCCATCATCGGATCTGAATCCCTGACAGTTATCGCTACTATTCTCGTATCATCCGGCGTGCTTATTGAAACATGCTCATTAAATTCATCATAATCAACATCAAGGTGAAGTGTCTGAATAACCTCTTCAAGCACATAACGGCTTTTTATCAGCTGTGCATAATCCTGTGTGAGCTGAGTTGATATCTGCACATCTGAATAAGTTACTGTCGCACCCTCTTCCTTGTTCAATATATATATTTTCGTCGTGGAGGAATATAAAGGTGTAAGTACAAATCTACTTACAAAAAGACATAACAGGGCAAAGAACACGCCCGAGCTCAGGATAAGCCATGCTCTCCCCAGCAAAACTGCGAACAATTCGCCAAGATTAATTTCGATAACATCATCTTTTCCCATACGCCCCTCAATCGCTAAGCCATCACCTGGATATGATGAACTCAGACTAAAAAATCAGTATATTACTTCATTTCGCAATACCTTCATTGCATTGTCATGAAAAATCTGAAGCGCATATTCCTCACCAAGCTTCCCCTCCACAAAATCTCTGCAATCAAGAAGATGTGGCGCCCGGGATCCGTTATCATGCGCATCTGTTGCTACAAAATGCACCATGTGGCGCTTTAGAAGCTCCCTTGTAAAATGTCTGATTCCCAGGCCATACTTTCCCATGACACTATTTGCATTCACTTGAATGTAAATTCCCATATCCAAAAGCTCATCCACATATTTCACATGTTTAGCCATATCAGCATAACGCTCCACATGTGCCAGAATCGGTGTATATCCCGCCGATTGGACCGTATACAAAGCATTGTGTATCGTCTTATACATATCTGTAGGATGAAACTCTATCAGTACATATCCTGAATCCGCCAGTGTGGAAGCTCTGCCGCTTTCAAGATCTCTTACTGTGGAATCGCTGTAATATATTTCATTTCCGGGGAAAAGTTTAACATTGATGCCTTTTTCATTTGCTCTGTACATAAGCTCATTCGTATACTCAATCAAATGTGAAGGACTCACATTGTGATGCATCGGCTTATGATGCGGCGTAAGAATCATACCCTTAGTGCCCTCAGACAGCGCAGTCTGCAGCATCTTAAGACTGGTCTCCATATTTGGAGAGCCATCATCTACGCCCGGCAGAATATGGCAATGAATATCAATTGATGGAACCACGTAAAACTCCCCACAAAAAGTTGTACTTATACATAATTTATTTTACAACATATGGATTTCCTTATCAATAGAAACAAGCAGTAACTACAGCATCCCACACAGCATGAATACACTGTGTGGGATGTTGAAAATTTAAACAAATTTATTCTGTTCTTCGCTATAGGTATAGCCTATGTTTTCCAGCTTTTTTACAATATCATCAAGCTCCTGCTGTCCAATATCAAGACCTTCTGATAAATCTCCAAGACTTTTATAATTATCTCTAAGCTGTGTATTTATGTAACTAAGTAACATAACCGGATCCTTGGGAATCATATTCTGTTCCTTTCTACAACAAATCCTAAAGGGTACCGCCTAAGGTGATTCAACATGAGGAGGGGTCCATTTATGGGAAGAGTCCTGATGTCAAGGTCCCCTTTTGGACGGTTCACTGTTTCCATAATTTGCTTTACACTACCCTATAGTTTACTTACCAATCCTCGCAGTAAGCTACCCTACAATTTACTTAACAGCCCTCGCAGTAAGCTTATCGCCATCAACATCTATCTCTATTGTATCATGAGGTGATACCATATCTGCAAGTATGAGTTTGGCAGAAAGTGTCTCAACATGCTTCTGAACAAATCTCTTGACAGGTCTTGCTCCGTAATTTGCATCGTAGGCATTATCTGCAACGAACTTTTCAGCTGCAGGTGTCAGGCGTATGCTTATCTCTCTGTCTGAAAGTCTCTTGTTAAGATCATCAACTATGAGCTTAACTATACCACTGATGTTATCCCTGGTAAGTGGCTTAAACAGTATCATCTCATCAAGTCTGTTAAGGAACTCGGGTCTGAAATGAGCATGAAGTTCATTCATTGTCATATCCTCTGCTTCCTTGCTGATACTGCCGTCTTCCTGTATTCCGTCCAGAAGATAAGGTGCGCCGATATTTGAAGTCATGATAAGAATTGTATTCTTAAAGTCTACAGTTCTGCCTTGTGAATCAGTTACACGACCATCATCCAGTATCTGAAGAAGTACATTGAACACATCAGGATGAGCCTTCTCCACTTCATCAAAAAGCACTACAGCATAAGGTTTTCTTCTAACAGCCTCAGTCAACTGTCCGCCTTCCTCATATCCTACATATCCGGGCGGTGCTCCGATAAGTCTGGACACACTGTATTTCTCCATGTACTCACTCATATCAATTCTGACAATGTTATTTTCATCATCAAAAAGTGCCGCAGCAAGGCTCTTTGCCAGCTCTGTTTTACCTACACCTGTAGGTCCAAGGAACATAAATGAACCTATTGGCTTACCCGGATCCTTTATTCCTGCCTTGGAGCGCATGATTGCCTCTGAAACCTTTGTAACTGCCTCATCCTGTCCGATTACTCTCTTATGAAGCTCATCCTCAAGATGAAGTGTCTTGTTGCGTTCACTCTCTGTCAGTTTAGCAACGGGAATTCCGGTCCATCTGGATATTATCCTTGCAATCTCTTCGTCGGATACTCTCTCATGAACAAGGGACATATCTTTTTCTCCGACCTTGCGTTCCTCTTCCTCCAACTGTTTTTTCAGCTCGGGAATTCTACCGTATTGAAGCTCACTTGCTTTTTCAAAATTGCCATCTCTCTGTGCAATTGACAATTCACTATTTGCACTTTCAATCTGTTCACGGATTATAGCCAGCCTGTCTACAGCTTCCTTCTCATTGGTCCACTGGGCTTTTTGATTATCAAAATCAGCCTTAAGCTCAGCAAGTTCCTTCTGAAGATTAGCCAGTCTCTCCTTGCTGAGTGAGTCATCTTCCTTCTTAAGAGCAGTTTCTTCAATCTGCAGCTGCATTATTCTTCGATTGAGCTCATCAAGCTCTGCAGGCATGGAATCCATCTCTGTCTTTATAAGTGCACAGGCCTCATCCACAAGGTCTATTGCCTTATCCGGAAGGAATCTGTCGGATATATATCTGTTACTGAGAGTTGCTGCGCTGACAAGTGCAGAGTCCATGATCTTAACGCCGTGATAAACCTCATAGCGCTCCTTAAGTCCTCTCAAAATACTGATGGTATCTTCAACAGTAGGTTCTGATACCATTACAGGCTGGAAACGTCTCTCCAGTGCCGCATCCTTCTCAATATACTGTCTGTATTCATTAAGCGTAGTTGCGCCAATACAGTGAAGCTCTCCTCGTGCCAGCATAGGCTTTAACATATTTCCGGCATCAAGCGCTCCGTCTGTCTTACCTGCACCAACTATGGTATGCAGCTCATCAATGAAAAGAATGATCTCGCCGTCAGATTCCTTAACGTCCTGAAGAACTGCCTTAAGTCTCTCCTCAAACTCACCTCTGTACTTGGCTCCTGCAACAAGCGCTCCCATATCAAGTGAGAAAATCTTTTTATCTGCAAGTCCCTGTGGCACATCACCCTCAGCAATTCTCTGAGCAAGCGCTTCCACAACTGCTGTCTTACCAACGCCGGGCTCACCTATCAAAACCGGATTGTTCTTTGTTTTTCTTGAAAGGATCCTTATGACATTTCTTATCTCGGCATCTCTTCCTATTACGGGTTCAAGCTTTTGTGCTTTTGCCTTTGCCACAAGTTCAGTACCGTATTTTTCAAGGGTGTCATAGGTTGCTTCCGGATTATCAGATGTCACCTTCTGATTACCTCTTACTTCTGACAGCGCCTGAAGAAATCTGTTCCTGTCTATTCCAAAAGCCTGGAATATATTTATCATCTCTCTGTTTGGATAATGAAGCATTGCAAGAAAAATATGCTCAACCGATACATATTCATCTCCCATTGCCTTCATCTCATCTTCACTCTTAAGAAGAACCTTGTTAAGGTCTGCTCCCACATAAGGACTTCCTCCCTGAACTTTGGTCCTCTTCTTAAGTGCTTCATCCACCCTTGCAAGGAATACATTATTATCAATTCCCATCTTCTCGATGAGCTTTGGAACAATACTATCCTCTATTGTCAGCAGGCTATATAAAAGGTGCTCCTGTTCAATCTCCTGATTACCATAATCAAGAGCTACCTTCTCCATATTTTGAATGGCTTCAATTGATTTTTGTGTAAATTTATCTATTTTCATAACAACTACCTCGCTACTGCAGCTATTTCTAATTACCAACGATAATCAAAAATACTGCATTAGATATCGTTTGCGTTCTGTTCTACAACTGTTATAACATAATTATTAGCACTCGTCAACAGTGAGTGCTAATTTGGTACAAAGAAAAAAGCGGCTTATCACAGAATATTGAATTACTGAAGAAATTCTATATTCAATGATAAGCCGTTAATCTCAATCTATCTCTTTACCCTGGACATCGATTACTTCAATTCTTTCAGATGTCCCATTATTTACTTCTTTACTGTCAACATCAATGATTTCTTTTTTATTTACCTTATCAACCTTATGAATCCTTGAGATTATCCACAGATTAGATGCTCCATTATAAGCAAGTGCTGCTCCTATAATCTGCACAACATATTGCATGGAAGCTATTGGATTAAACAACAAGAATGCTCCTGCAGCTATTGTAAGCACTGCAAGGATCAGCGCTACCCACCAATTCTTATAGCTGTTTCTTCCAAGGCTCAGGGTTTCTCCAAGATTCATCAATCCGCTAAAGAGCATTATTACCCCGGCGATAACCGGAATAATTGATTCAAAGAATCCGGGATTAATTAATATCCACGCACCTACCACAGCCACTACCAGGCCGAATCCAAGAGAGCTGTTTCTTGCAAGAACATTCTGGTTCTTAGACAAAAAGCTGCTGATTATCGAAATGACTCCGGCTGCAAGAACCATTATTCCAATAGCCTTAGTCAGAATATTTAGCGTAGTTCCGGGGAGAAAAATCAAAACTGCGCCGACTAATATCAGCACAATCCCATCCAGTACAAAATTTCTTTTAAGTTTTACAAAAAATTCCATAAGAATCCCCTTTGACAGAATTATTTTTAATAATTTGATTCCTGGTTTTGCTCAGAAATTAGGTACTCTAAGAAATATCGAATCTCTGACTTCGGATGTAATACCTTACTCTTCCGAATCCTCCGGTTTACATTCCTCAAGAAGTGCATCCATAACTTCGTATATTTCTTCTCTTCCATCCTTACTCTGTGCAGAGAAAGGAAGAAGCACTCCATCCTCAGGCATTCCAAGAGTATCCTTTATCATGTTGAGATGCTTCTCAATCTGACTCTTTTTAATCTTGTCAGCTTTTGTTGCGATGATGATTGGCTTTGCTCCTGTAGCAACAATCCAGTCATACATCATCTTATCATTTGCAGAAGGCTCATGTCTGATATCTATCAAAAGAAAAACCTGCTTCAGCATCACAGATTTATTAAGATAGTTCTCAATCATCTTGCCCCACTGCTTCTTAACAGAATCAGGTACTTTAGCAAAACCGTATCCCGGAAGATCGACAAGATAAAACTCATTATTTATATTGTAATAATTAATTGTCTGAGTTTTACCGGGTTCCTGACTGACTCTCGCATAATGCTTACGATTCATCAGACCGTTGATCAGTGAAGACTTGCCCACATTACTCTTTCCTGCGAAGGCGAATTCAGGCTTGTCATTCTGCGGCAGCTTGCTTGTAATACCTATTACTGTCTCTAAATTTACGTTCTTTATAACCATATAAACCTCTATATTTTTGAAAAAGGCAGAGATGCATTGCATCCTCTGCCTTAAATTTTACTTTGCTGGTTTAAGCCTCTTAGCCTCATCCTTATAGACAATGAGAGGACTTGAGGTTCCATCTACAGATTCCTCAGTGACAACACACTCAGAGATGCTATCATCTGAAGGGATCTCGTACATTACGTCCATCATAGCTTTCTCCATAATGGATCTCAAACCTCTTGCACCTGTCTTTCTCTCATGAGCAAGCTCTGCAATCTTGCTGATCGCATCATCCTCAAAGGACAGCTTAACATCATCGAAATCAAACAGCTTCTGATACTGCTTAACAAGAGCATTTCTGGGCTCTGTAAGAATACGTACCAATGCCTCTTTATTCAATCCTTCAAGTGTAACGCATATCGGCACACGTCCTACAAATTCAGGAATAAGTCCGAACTTTGTAAGATCCTGAGGTGTAACTTCCTTAAGAACCTCACCAATCTCACGCTCACTCTTATCAGCAATCTCAGCATTAAATCCGATTGAATTGCGGTCAAGTCTGGCCTCAACAATCTTATCAAGGCCATCGAATGCCCCACCACATATGAATAATATGTTAGATGTATCAATCTGGATAAGCTCCTGATGAGGATGCTTACGTCCACCCTGAGGCGGAACGCTGGCGGTAGTGCCTTCAATTATTTTAAGAAGTGCCTGCTGTACACCTTCACCTGATACATCACGGGTTATGGAAACATTTTCGCTCTTCTTTGTAATCTTATCGATCTCATCGATATAGACAATACCGTACTGAGCTCTCTCAACATCATAGTCAGCTGCCTGAATGAGCTTTAACAGAATGTTCTCAACATCTTCACCGACATATCCGGCTTCTGTAAGAGTTGTAGCATCAGCAATAGCAAAAGGAACATTTATGATCTTTGCAAGCGTCTGTGCCAGATAGGTCTTACCTGAACCGGTAGGTCCTACCATTATTATGTTACTCTTCTGAAGTTCAACCTCGTCATCAGCGTTGTGAGACTGAGGTGCCATAACACGTTTGTAGTGATTATATACTGCTACGGACAGAACCTTTTTCGCTTCATCCTGACCAATAACATAATCATCCAGGAAATTCTTAATCTCAACAGGCTTCAAAAGATTAATGTCTTTATCGTCATGTGAGATAGGTTCATCCTCGAACTCTTCCTCGATAATATCTGCACAAATGTCTACACACTCGTCGCAAATATATACACCCGCAGGGCCTGCAATCAGTTTTTTTACCTGATTCTGTGTCTTGTTACAAAATGAGCAACGAATTTCACCGTTGTTTTTTCCTGCCATAATTTGTTTTTCCTTCTAAATTTCTAATTAAATTACTTATCCTTATCTTCGTCCTTAGGTCTTGACTCGATAACAGAATCGATAAGTCCGTATTCCATTGCTTCCTTAGCTGTCATCCAGTTATCACGCTCTGTATCAGCAGCTATCTGCTCATAAGGCTTACCTGTATTTTCGGATAAAAGTGTATTCAGTTTTTCTTTTGTACGGATGATGTGCTTAGCAGCAATCTCAATCTCCGTAGCCTGACCCTGAGTACCGCCAAGAGGCTGGTGAATCATTATCTCTGCATTGGGAAGAGCCATACGCTTGCCCTTTGCACCGCCTGCAAGAAGAAATGCACCCATACTTGCAGCCATACCGATACAAATAGTGCTGACATCGCACTTGATGTAATGCATTGTATCATATATAGCCATACCGGAAGTAATCTCACCACCGGGGCTGTTGATATACATATGAATATCCTTGCTGGGATCCTCTGCTTCAAGGAAGAGGAGCTGTGCAACAACTACACTCGCGGAAACAGAATTAACTTCTTCACCAAGGAAAACTATACGTTCCTTTAAAAGTCTTGAATAAATATCATATGAGCGCTCACCACGACTCGTCTGTTCTATGACATAAGGTATTAAACTCATTTAATCGCTTCCTCTCTATCTGTTATTATTTACAAATATACCAATCTATTATAACCCATAAAATCAATTTTACGCAACCTTGGAACAAATGTCGCATTTTAGCGGGATTTTGGTAGAAAAAACAACCCCCACCGATAAATAACCGGTAGGGGTAAATAGAATCACAGTATTTAAATTACTCTTCTTCCTTCTTAGCTGCTGTCTTACGTGTGCGCTTCGGCTTCTCCTCTGCTGCTGCATCGTCAGACTTCTTAGCTGCAGTCTTGCGTGTACGCTTCGGCTTCTCCTCTGCTGCATCATCAGACTTCTTAGCTGCTGCCTTCTTAGTCTTCTTAGTTCCAACTTCCTTAGCATTGTCAACAAGGAACTTAGCTGCCTTCTGAACAAGAAGATCATCCTTGAGAGATTTGATCTCACGGTCGCCCATGAGTTCCTGAACCTTCTCAACTTCCATGTTGTACTGCTTAGCCATTTTCTCAAGCTCTTCCTTGATCTCGTCCTCAGCGATCTCAAACTTCTCAGCTGCTGCAACTGCCTCAAGTACAAGTCTTGACTGAATACGCTCGATAGCCTGGGGCTTAACCTGCTCCATAAGCTGCTCTACAGTATTGCCTGTGTACTGCATGTACTGCTGCATGTTCATGCCCTGATACTGAAGTCTCTGAGCAAACTCATTAACGATCTGACGCTGCTGAGTCTCTACCATCTTCTCAGGAAGCTCCATCTCTGCATCCTCGATAACAGCCTTAACTGCGCTATCCTCGCGCTCTGCCTTAGCCTGAGCCTCTTTACGCTCTGCGATTTTCTTCTTTACATCTTCCTTGTACTCTGCAACTGTCTCAAAATCAGAAACATCACTTGCAAACTCATCATTAAGTTCAGGAAGCTCTCTTGTCTTGATGCCCTTAACTGTGCACTTGAATGTTGCAGCCTTGCCTGCAAGATCCTCTGAATGATAATCCTCAGGGAATGTTACGTTAACATCGCCCTCTTTACCAATCTCAAATCCGATAAGCTGCTCTTCAAATCCGGGGATGAAAGAACCTGATCCGATTGTAAGAGGATAATCTGTTCCCTTACCGCCTTCGAAAGGAGTTCCATCTACAAATCCCTCAAAGTCAAGAGTTACGATATCATTGTTCTCAACCTTACGATCTGTAACTTCGATTGTTCTTGCGTTTCTGTTACGCTCCTGATCGATCTCAGCATCAACTTCTTCGTCAGATACTTCAAGATCCATCTTCTCAACTTCAACGCCCTTATACTTACCAAGCTTAACTTCAGGCTTAAGTGCTACTGTAGCAGTAAAGATGAAAGGCTTGCCTGCCTCAAGCTGTGTTACGTCGATATCAGGATTTGATACAACGTCTTCACCGCACTCCTCAACTGCCTTAGGATATTCCTCATTGATGATGTCATTTGCAGCATCCTCAAAGAAGATCTCCTTACCGTACATACGCTCGATCATATGACGGGGAGCCTTACCCTTACGGAAACCAGGGATCTGAATCTTGCCCTTCTGCTTGTTGTAAACCTTGTCGATTGCCTTGTCAAAATTCTCAGATGCAACTTCGATTGTAAGCTTAGCCATGCTCTTCTCGAGCTTTTCTACTGATACGCTCATTGAATTATTATTCCTCCTATACTACCTATGAAATAAATCGTTTACACAACTGATTATTGTGCTGTTTTATCTATATTAAAGCGACCTGCGCTATAGACTTCGGCACAGTCGCCTAAAAATTATAGCACAGGTCTTTTTCTTTTTCCATATTAATTTGATTATTTGTAAGATTCCAAATTTCTAAAAATAAGAATCCGTAATAGCCCCGTCCATCGTAAGATGAAAACGTGTCTGACTCTTTAAAGCCAGATTTTCGAATAATTTTCCTTGTTATCGTTCGGAAAGTCCTACCTCAGTTAACGTTTTCTCTGCTCATGTGTGCGTTGCTGTATCTTACATCATCAGTTACATCCTCATCAAACCAGTCTGCAGGATTGTAATTTCTTGCCATATCCTCATTTGGGAATTCAACCTCAGCAAGAATCCTTCCATCAAAAGGAGCCTCGAACACATCAAGCTCAATTTTAATACCGCCTTCATCAGCAAGCTTTTGCACCTCTGGATGTGCTTTTTTATATTCCACAGTAAAAGCATCGCTATTTATCGGTATCAGATATCTCTTTTTTCTTATGACATTGCCATCTGACTTCTTCACGAGATGCTCGTAGGATTCTGCATCCAGAGGCATGTTATATTCTGTCTTGCCGATACCATCACTGCCTTCTGCATTAGCAGCCAGAAAATCTTTCTTTACCTTATAGGTCATATAGTAATGATTATCTTCACGTCTCACCCTTATAGCAGGGACAACATTAAGGTATCCCTGTTCGATAATATGCATCTTATACTTATCAAGATTTTCAGGAAGCTTTTTGACCGTGAATTTTCTTTCAATTTCTACTCCCATTTTATGCCTTGAAATTTATCTCCTTTTTATTTCTACACTCACACTTATGCCTTGGAAACTATCGCAATATTGCTACTCGCACTTTATGCCCTGTAAACTATCATAATATTGCTACTCGCACTTTATGCCCTGTAAACTATCATAATATTGCTACTCGCACTTTATGCCCTGTAAACTATCGTAATATTGCTACCCACGCATTATGCCCTGTAAACCACTTTCTTTCCAAGTTCATCTGCAGTTTCTTTTCCGCAGAAGCGCTCAACTATCGCAAGTCCAAATGCCAGAGCGGTTCCCATTCCGCGGCTTGTAAGAATATGACCGTCAACTGTTGTCTCAGTCATCTGCACATCAGCACCCTTAAGCTCTCCTTCAAGTCCGGGGAACACGCAGGCTTTTTTGCCATTTAACAAACCTGCTCTGCCAAAGATTCCGGGTGCAGCACATATTGCGCTGATATATTTTTTTGCATCATCAAAGGCTCTGATCTGCTCCATAAGCTTATCTGTTTTTTCAAGGTTAGTAGTTCCCGGCATTCCACCCGGAAGTACCAGCATGTCCATCTCATCAAATTTCACATCGCCTATCAGCTTATCAGCCTTAACCTCAATACCATGGGAGCCCTTCACAAAAACATCTTTCATAACTGAAACCATATCTATTGTGAGTCCCGCTCTTCTGCACAGATCCACCACTGTGAGAGCTTCAATCTCCTCAAATCCATCTGCCAGAAAAATTGCTATTTTTGCCATATTGTTCCTCCTCCATAAATGATAAGTATATTTTGCGGGCGATTTCCGCTTTTGCCCACAAAAAGTCATATATTTGCTTCTATCTGATATATTCTCCACTATCGTAACACTTGGCACGTTCCTCTAAAACTTCTTCAAGTCCAAGCTCCTTTAGTCGTTTATATTCCATTTCACTTGTTTTCTCAAAATCATCTCTTGGACAGCAAATCAGGTTATATGCATATTCAACCAATGCTTTATCAAGATTTATCTGATATTTTGCTTCAGATTCAAGAATTGCACTTGATACAGGAAAGGTAAAACGGTCTGTCACGCAGATATTATAAAAATTCTCAAACCATTCATAGTCCTCCCACTCACAGTTCTCAGCCCATGTTGAAATCTGAGCATTCTTATCATCCACAAAATCAAAATGAGCGTTAACTATGCAGTAATCATCCGGGTTCCCGGGATATCCATGTGAAAACAGGTCTTCCCTGGACATAGCCATGGCTGCTCCGCTTTCTGAAGTAAGGTGATCCGGCGTAAAATTCACCATTTCTGCATTTTGTGGATCAGAAAGCCAATTAAGATATTTCATTGCGGCATCTGTCTTATCCCTGCTTGCTGCAGAAACCATGATATACATTCCATGATCAGGTTCCGTTACATTCCGATATTTCCCGTCTGCTCCTTCAAAGCACAAAACCGGTACATATTTTGCCGAAGGATCCTTTTCCTTCAGCTTTGAAATAGAGGAAAATGGACGAGTGGAATCATCCACAATGAATCCGGCTCTGCCACTATCTACCGAGCTGATAAATAATGAATTGTCCCTGTCAGCCGTAAAATCAAGGGTAATCAGTCCATCATTATACAGCCTGTTCAGTTCTTTTAATCCCTCAAGGGCGCCTTCTGCTACAACCATATATCTTTCTGAGTATATGAAAGCATCCCGCTCAGTAAGCTCACCCACAAATGAGTTCACAAAACTCTGATAGAATCTTTCTGAATTTATATCTCCGCCCATAGCCCACGGAATCACATCACTCACTCCGCCGGGATCATTTTTCTTTACAGCATATAGATAATCTATAAGCTCCTCTTTGGTTGACGGCACATTCATTCCAAGTGCATCACACCAGTCTTTTCTTATATAAGCAACATGTCTTGGTTCCTTGAAACCTCTGCGCTTAAGTATCGCCACCTGATGATCATTATAAATTCCCATATGCTGGATATCACCAATGTATTTATTAATATCCTTCCCATATTTCTTATAGGAATCTGTAAGGTCTGCAACTTTCCCCTGCCTTGCCAAATACCCGAATTCAGAGGGTGTATAAGTAAAAAGTATATCCGGTGCGGTGCCATTATCAATCATCCTGTTGATCTCATCATCAGAGTTTTCACGTTTAACGCTTACAAAATGCAAATCTATGCCGCATTCTTCCTTTACTTTTGCCCTTATCCAGTTAGCAAGAGTATTATTATCAGCATCATAGCCAGCAGGAAAGTTGCCCCTGTCCCAGACCATGCAGGTAATTGAATTGACATCCCTATCAGCAGGAGAATTTATTATTTCCTCCTGTTTTGGTTTCTCCGAACATCCGGAACTAATAAATAATGAAATCGCCATAAATAAAGCACTGAAAGCTCTGATTTGTTTCACCATGGCATACCCTCATAAATCACTTGTATACTGACAATTTGGTTAATTATGAGTGAGACAGCACACAAGTCCCACCAGATCAATACACCGCAATTAAGTTTTTCATCCCAACCGCTTTGCCGTTGACTCCCCGACCGAAAGCTCTGCGGGAAAAACAATATGACGGTGACTGCTTCTGGATTCAATTATGTCAAACAGAAGCTTAACGGTTTCTCTTGAAATCTGGTCGAGAGGTTGCCTGATCGTCGTAAGCCTTGGATTTATGTATCTCCCGATCTGCATTCCGTCAAAACCGCAAACACTGATATCCTCAGGCACTCTCAATCCGGCGTCTGCTATTGCTCTCATCGCTCCTATTGCAAGCAAATCCGTCGCACAAAAAACCGCAGTGAATTCCTTTCCCGAGGAAAGCATCCTCTGCATTGTTCTGTATCCGTTTTCTACTGAAAAATGCTCCATGTTCTGATCAACGTAGAAGATCAGATCATCATCCACCGGCATCCTTCTGTCAACAAAAGCATCTCTATATCCTTCAAGTCTCAGATGTCCTACAGACCTTCGACCCATTGCTTCCGTAATTATAGCTATTTTCATATGTCCCAGGTTCATCAGATACTGAGTCATATGCATTGCTTCGAGCCTGTCATCAACAGAAACTGTTGAAAACTCCGCCCTGTCTCCTTCTCCAAGATATGAGGCGCCTATCGTTGAAAACACCATAGGTATTTTTAGCTCACTAAGTTTTGCTCTTGACTGCTCGGAACCGCCTCCAAGAAATATGATTCCTCTAAGTCTTTTCTCAGTTTCAAGCTCCATCGCAATATCTGCTTCTTCCTGATCCGCCTCCACATGCCTTAAAACCAGAGCATATTTCTGTCTGTCTATTTCCTGCTCAATGATATCTATCATCGGAGAAAAAAAGGGATTAGTAACTCCCTTTATAAGTACACCGATGCATTTAGCATCGGTGCGCTTTAAATTTCTTGCGCTGTCATTAGGAACAAAACCTGTTTCTCTAATGACAGCCTGTATTTTTTCACGGGTTTTGGCACTGACATCCGGATGTCCATTTATAACCCTGGACACCGTACTGACGCCGACTCCGCATTTTTTTGCTACATCAACAATAGTAATTTTAGACATTCGCACTTCTTCCGTAAGTCTTAGCCATATCAAGCATGCGCTCAGCGAGCTCATCAGTACATGCATCGCTCTTCATGCGCCATGTCCAGTTATTGCCAAGAGTTGACGGAGTATTTATTCTGGCTTCTTTTCCAAGTTCAAGATAATCCTGCATAGGAATAATTGCAGTATTTGAAACTGAGGAAAAGCATGCACGTATAAATTCCCAGACTACTCCTTTGTTTGACTTGATATTAAGGTACTTCTTTGCAAAATTCTTATCAGTTCTCGGAATAGTGTTATACCATCCAAGAGTTGTATCATTGTCATGTGTTCCGGTATAAACAATACTATTCTGAACATAGTTATGAGGAAGATAATCGCTCTCTTCTCTTGCATCGAAAGCAAACTGCAATATCTTCATTCCCGGGAACTTGGTTCTCTTAACAAGAGCTATAACAGAAGGTGTGAGGTATCCCAAATCCTCAGCAATAACTCTGAGCTCTCCCAGTTCTTTTTTCATAACTTCAAATAGCTTGTAACCGGGTCCCTTAACCCACTTGCCATTCTCTGCAGTAGGTTCGCCAAACGGAATTGAATAATATTCATCAAAACCGCGGAAGTGATCGATTCTTACCACATCATAAAGCTTGTAGCAGCCTTTAATACGATTCATCCACCACTTGAAGCCTGTTTTCTCATGATATTCCCAATCATATAAAGGATTGCCCCAAAGCTGTCCGGTTTTACTAAAAGCATCAGGCGGGCATCCCGCAACCGCGATGGGCATATTCTCCTCATCAAGCTGGAACAGCTCCGGATTAGCCCAGGTATCAGCTGAGTCAAAGGCAACATAAATCGGAATATCGCCTATAATATCAATGCCTTTTTTGTTGGCATAATTTTTTAATTCAAACCACTGCTTCATGAACAGGAACTGGATGAACTCATGCAGTCCTATCATGTCTTCATATTTCTTTTTAGCTTCCGCAAGTGCCTCAGGTTTTCTGAGTTTCAGATCCTCGGGCCACTCGATCCAGCTAAGTCCGCTGTAACGCTGCTTTAATGCCATATACAAAGCATAGTCAGGAAGCCAGTCTTCATTTTCCTTTACAAAAGCATCAAACTCTGTCTTAAATTCAGGGACAGGCTCCTTTGTAGAGGTTGTAGACAACCCCGCATTCACATATGCCGAATAAAGCACTTCATATCTTTTCTTGAAAAGTCTTTCATAATCTACGGATAATTCATCAGCACCAAAGTTAACCTTATCTACTTCTTCCTTTTTCAGGAATCCCATGTCGATCAGCTTTTCAAGGTCTACATAATATGAATTTCCCGCATAGGTTGAAAATGACTGATAAGGTGAATCACCATAACTTGTAGGACCAAGTGGTAAAAGCTGCCAGTAACTCTGACCTGCTTTTGCAAGAAAATCCACAAATTCGTATGCTTCCTTTGAAAAGGCGCCAATTCCGTATTTGGACGGAAGACTGAAAATCGGCATAAGCACGCCGCATGCTCTTTTATTTTTTACTTTTTTAGCCATGTCCCTCATTCCTTTTTTTCAATCAGATTCAAGAAACCAAAAGAATTATAGTCCGTTATCTCTAATACCCCATATCAGGTTACGCCACTGCTCCATCTGCTCTGTAGTCATGAAGCCATTGGAAGTACCCATATATCCAATCTTGTAGGATGAGAAAAGAAGGGCATTCTTAATAGAGTTGACTGAATCCTCCGTCTCCTGATAATAGTGCAGAAAACATGCAAATAATGCATTACCTGCACCAACCGTATTAACTATTTCATTTGTTTTAACTGTTTTATAATCAGCGATAAAACCGCCTTTTTTGTCAAAGAGAATAACACCCTTGGATCCGCGACCCATAATTATTATCTCTGTTCCATAGGTTTTGCTTATTCCTCTTATAAAATCGTAGGGATCTTCCTCAAGCTGATCATCCGAAAAATAAAGAATGGATGCAGCATCAAGAAAATCTCTGTTATACTTTTCTTTTTCCCTGCAGAAATTTCGAATATTAACAGCAAGCTTTTTATTATTCTCAGCCGCTGCAACAGCAAAAGGCCTGCAGAAATTGGCATTTGCAAGAACTACCATATCAGCCCAACCTGCAAGAGGTGCGAACATGGACATATCGTAAACCTTGTCGCGCAGATCCTTGATATCCTCAAATATCTGTCTTCTGCGCTCTTTATCATAAAGAATTACACAGGTAGGGGTCTCCTCCATCTGCTGGACAACGTACTGTGTAGAGAGTTCAATCTTAGATCCGGGCGGATTAAGATCATCGACAGATTTGTCACGCCCTATGATCGACATAAACTCAACCTCATCACCCAGCCATCTGAGTGCCAACGATTCATTGTAAGCATCACCACCAAGTCCAGTGTAAATGGAATTAACCTCAGTTGTAAGCGGTGCATACTCTATCGGAACCTTGCTGACTCTAACGATTGTCTCGACCTGCGTGATACCTGCTACGACGAATTTTCCCATGTGTGCCTCCTTTGAAACCCGGTATTAAACCGTTTGTTAATCGTACGACATCGCACGAAGCATGTTCATGTATTTCAAAACCTCTTCATAATAGCCATCCGGCTGGAAAACACCCTCCCGGAACATTCTTTCGAGAATTTCCTTATTTACCATCTGTATCATGTCATCAATAATCTGATAGTTCACTTCCGGTTTAAATCTTGTTATATCACCTCTGTCGAGAATACTGCGTATCATCGCCTCGTAGTTCTGCCTTGTCTGCAATATGGCCGATGCAGCTTCCGGCGTATCCTCAATCCCTGCATTATATAAAAAAAGCTGAATATACGGATACTGTCCCATGCAAATTGATAATACTCTTTCAATTTCCTCTCTTATTTTGAAAAAATCGGTGATATCCCTCGATACTCCTGTCGTGATCTCCAAATTGATAACACGGATACTGTAATCATAAATAAACTGATACAATCCAAGCTTAGTCTCAAAATAGTGAAAAATAAGTCCCTTGCTTATACCTGCCATTTTGACAATATCATCAGTGCTGGCGTGCATATATCCGCCAAGGGCAAACGCCCTGAGTGCAGCATTAATGATACGATCCTGCTTTTCTTTTTTAAGATCAAAAAATTTTTCGTTCATGAAAAACGTATCTCCTAAAATTGACCGGACTAGTCCATTTCAATATAGCATTTTAAGTGTATTTTTTCAATGATTTCGCTTCAAATGCTTTTCTTATCTGATAAATTCCCATCTTTGACAGTTGATGTATATAAAAAGTCTCACAACCCTTGTATATAGGGCATTGTGAGACTTTTTCTCTTCGTTTTGAAGTATAGTATTTTTTTACTTCCCTTTACTTTTCTTTTGGATTGTTTTCATCTGGCTTTTGGTTATGAACTCATAGTCGGTACGGAAGCCGCATGCTTCATGCAACTTATCGGTAAGTTTTGTCCTACGATAGGTAGGCATGAATCCCTGTTCTTTAATGTCTGCAAAATTCATCCCCCTAAGTGTGCTCAAGATCTCGTCGCAAGTATAACTGTCATCGATACGCATCTCTAAGTATCTGTAGACGATAAGAGCAAGG
>NZ_AUJU01000012.1 GCF_000424385.1 Butyrivibrio sp. LC3010
ATACACTATACTCCCAAGCATGGAAGTTGGCTTGATATTGCCGAAATAGAACTCAATGTTATGACAAGGCAGTGCCTATCACGACGGATATCAAATATTGATTTGCTTATAAAAGAACTCAGCACTTGGGAAGATGAGCGTAATTCAAATAAAGCAACTGTAGATTGGCAATTCAAAACATCTGATGCAAGAATCAAACTCAAATCGCTGTACCCTGTCCTTTAAGGCAGGGAGCGACTTTGATTAATTGTCAACATGTCAGTACACTAGTGTTTTGTCTGGATGACTTTTGATTTAATTACGAAGTATCATTCTCAATAGGCTAGGAATCTGAATGAGTCGTAGCGGTGGCTACGGCGATTGAAGATGACGATGCATATTGAGAATTAGACAAGTAATTAAACAAATTGTCATCCAGACAAGACACTAGCCTTTCGCAAAGCGAAAGGCTAGTTATATAGAATCTCTAATTTAAATTTGAGAAATTGAATAATTATTTAAGCATTAATTAATATAAAAAATAAAGCGCATAAATAATCAGATATATCACATTAAAACCTGGAATCAAGCATATTCTGATATTTAAATATAGCGTATGTTATCTATAATTAAGATTAATTATCACAATCTTCATTCAAATATTATATATACACTTAACTATTGTATATTAATCTGGTATTACGGCTGTTAAAAATCATCATAACAACTGTTATATATAGGTATTAGTGCCGCTTGTGTCCTTCAAATTAAATGCTATGATTACCTAACTGCATTTATCATAGTTTCTGCAAGATCTGGTTTATTCATAATGTAAAAATGAAGCCCGTCTACACCTTCCTGCTTTAATTCCAGAGCCTGTCTTATTGCGTAATCTATACCATATTTCTTCATTTCTTCCGGTTTGTCCCCATATTTCGCAATAATCTCTGATAATTCTTCAGGCACAGTTGTGCCTGATAATGTAACTGTCGTGCCCAATTGTTTTGCGCTGGTAATTGGCATTATTCCTGCTGAAATTGGCACTGTAACCCCAATTTTTGATAGTTTTTCTCTTAATCGTCTAAAATAGTCATTATCAAAAAATAATTGTGAAATGAGCACCTCACAGCCATTCTCTACTTTTATTTTTGTATTACGTACATCATCTTCTTCAGAAATTGCTTCAGGATGTTTATGCGGATAACATGCTCCAAGAAGAGTAAAATCCATACCTTTATCCTTTATGAATTTCGCCATATCACTCGCATGAATAAAATCTCTGGAATTAAATTCATCATCGGTCATTATCTTAGGTCTGTCTCCCCTAAGTACTAGTATATTATCTATTCCAATTGCTTTGAACTTATCAAGACCTTCTTCCAGCTTTTCCTTGGTAAATCCTACGCTTGTAATATGAGATACAACTTCCAGCCCAGCCTTGTTTTTTGCATAATCTGCTATTTCTACGGCTTTTCCTGCATTTGATCCCCCTGCACCATAAGTTACACTGACAAAATCAAGATTAAGACTTGCTAAACTATCTA
This sequence comes from Butyrivibrio sp. LC3010, assembly GCF_000424385.1. GTDB lineage: Bacteria > Bacillota > Clostridia > Lachnospirales > Lachnospiraceae > Butyrivibrio. The sequence goes on from NZ_AUJU01000012.1 coordinate 1,524, forward strand.
ATTTTGAATAAATATTTACAAATTCGTCTTCCTTTTTAGGTGGATATATTTCACAAGACAATACTTGTTTTCCTTCATTGTATAGCTTTCTTACACTTCCCATTTTGCTCTCCTCCTTTTTTCATTTCATGTATTATAACACATGAAAACTGCCAGGGGGCAGCCTGGCAGTTTTCTATATGGTTATCAAGCTTGCGATCCATCCATTGATCACTGCAACGTGCCCAAAAAAGGGCATAAAAAACCTGTTTCCATGTCGTTTCCCTTCCATGGAAACAGGTTGCTTTCCGTTGCTAATAAATATATCGGTGCATCTGTAAAAAAAATTAGTGCAAATTTATTGATTTATTTTATTATTTATCCAATTGCTTTTTTTACTGCCTCTAATACACGATCTGCCTGGAAAGGTTTAACAATAAAGTCTTTTGCGCCTGCCTGTATAGATTCAATAACCATCGCCTGCTGACCCATGGCTGAGCACATAATGCAACAAGCATTTGGATCTGCAGCCTTTATACCCTTTAGAGCACCAATACCATCAAGCTCCGGCATGGTAATATCAAGAGTTACAAGATCAGGCTTAAGTTCGTTATACTTGTCGATTGCTATCTTACCATTTTCGGCCTCGCCGGCAATCTCATATCCACCCTTTGTCAGAATGTCTTTCAACATCATGCGCATAAAAGCGGCATCATCTGTAATAAGTACTCTCTTAGCCATTATGAACCTCCATATTTTCTATTCCGGACTTCATTTGCGCTCCGGTATATCTCTCGAATTCATATACTATTTTATCATAAAATCCATAAAAAAAACCCTAAATCGTCGCTCAAACAATTAAAAAATGATAAAATTTCGTACCGTTTCGAAATAATTTCTAAAATAATAATATACTCGTACATCATTATAATAATGTATAATAATATTATGCCATCATTATCTATATACATAAGTACATCATATCATCAAAATCTATTCTTCTATTTCAATGCTTTTGATCTGTATGCCTTTACCACTTACCAGATTACCACTCCTATTATTACATTTGGGGCATCTGTACTTGAACTCTTTTTCAGGATGGTATATATTTCCACATTCTTCGCATTTGATTTTCACTTCGATTTCATTTGTAACCAATACTGTATCATTCAGTTCTGTGCCAGCAACAACTTCCGGATAATATTTATGAAGATAATAAGGTATTACTCCACTCATTTCTCCAACGTCAACTTCTATCTTTTTAACCTTCTTAATGCTTCTATTTTTCGTCTCGTCAAGAACTGTATTTACAATATCTATAATATAACTTAATTCATGCAAATTAAATAATTCTCCCCTTACTGTATATACAATATCTCTTATTGTATATTGACTATTTTAGTCATTTTACTAAACTATTTTTAGTTTAATTTTAATAATGATAGCAATTGTAACCCTATATTCTTACAATTATTCTGTATATCATAATGTATATCAATAGTTATTCTTTACTATTGACTATTACAGTCATTATTTATATATTTTATTATTTTTGAATTTCATAAGTTAAATTATTTTACTAAATGCAACATGTTTTTAATGCATAACATATGTTATACTTTAATTATTGCTTACATTGTTTCTTTTGATTGTCAATTTCCCATACATATATAAATATACAGAATATTCAGTATATTTATTTTGCCACTATTTTTCCAACGATTAGCTCATTTATTTTTCCAGATCCTGGCCAAGTTGTCAGGATTTTCTCTAGGATTTTTTTATATTTTCTATCTATAAAAATATGTCCAATATTACATTTATAATCTAACTTATATATATACAATCTACTTCATCCTCAATTTTCTCGTTTTAGTGAGTAAAATTTTTTATTCCAGATAGTATATTCATTCTGTATAAATTCATATGCTTTGTGTTTCTATTTTTATTATTATCCAGGAAAAAATCCTGGATTTTTTCCTGGCATCTATTCAATTGATTTTATTCATCTTTCGTTGCTAAATTGCCCATTTATTTCACGATAAAATCCTGGATTTTTTTCAGGATTTTTTTCAGGATTTTTTCCGTTATTGTGTGCAAAAACTACATCATACTAATTTAGTATATTTATGTATATATATAAATATATTATATCATCATTATTATATATTATCAATAAATTTTGTTCATTTCACATAATTAAATTAATTCATATTGATATATAAATCATAATTCATTTTGATATTAAGTTATATAAATAATAATATAACTCAATTATAAATTCTAATTTTATATTATCATTTTTATATCATATCATAATTATAACTTTATATCATACTCTTATATTATATTTATATTTTAGTAATATGTCATCATATATTTATTGTATTCTAATATATTTTCATCTATATACTATTCTACTCATTTATATAAATATATATATACTATAATACATTTATATTATGATGTATTTATATTTTTATCATACATAATGATGTTATGATGTACTTATATTATTATATTATGAAATTTATATATCATGAAATCATTGTACTTATATATAAATAAATCTATATACATTTGTAATGATATATATGCTGAAATCTATTTTTATAAAGTTATATTTGTATACTTATACATCATGATGTTAATATATTATGAAGTTCTAATCTCGTAATACAATGTTCTAGCCGGATCATTTTCTCAGGTTTTCGAATGTTCAATTATACTATTTTGATGTCATTATGTTTTTATATCACATCATCATGTTTATATATATAACTCAATATATAGAGTATATTTTTATTTACTTTCTATATATTGTATATATCATGTTGTTTTGATGTCATTTAAATATGTTTTTATACAATAGCAAAATTATAAATTCTATTTCCAGTTATTATTATAAATACATATATCATTATATATTCAATTAGTGTTATATTTTGCGTTTTATAGATTTACATCAGTACATCATTATGTAATTCTATCATTTTTCGCTATCCTGGCACCTGTGTATTTTCATATAACTATATTCTTATGTATATACATCATGATGTATTGCTATATATCATGACATCATATCTTCATTACTTCACAGTCTCATATTTTTGATGTTACATTGATGTATTTATATGTATATGTGCTTATATATTTATATCTATTATTATAATTATCTTTTTATATATTTATATTATTATAATTATATATTAGTAATTTGATATTATATTATTATGTTATCTTTATATTTTTATTATATGATATATATTGATTTATATATTTTATAATCTATGTATTTTTTTAGTTTATTATATTTATATATATGTACTTTTAAATATGTGTATCATTTCATAATGAATATTTATTATATTTTGATATATATATTTCTATCCATCTATATCAATTAATACATATATCAATGTACTTTAATCTTTACACATCTAGTCATCAATGATATATTAATATAGTATTGTTGCTTTATAAGGGAGGAAAAAATGAAAACTATATCATTTTGTAACCAAAAGGGTGGTGTAGCAAAAACCACATCAACATATGCATTAGCGTCAGGACTTGCGAAAAAAGGTTATAAAGTACTTATGATAGATTCAGATCCACAGGAAAATCTAAGCCAGGCTGCAGGAATTGACTTATACAATATACCTGCGGCAACCTTATCTGATGTCTTTAGAACAGAAAAAGGTGAATCCGGTGCAGATATAAATGATACTTTAATTCCTATTAGTAAAAATTTGGATCTTATAATTGGGGGAATTGAGTTTACTTCTGCTGATCTAGACTATTCTGGTGTTACTTCAAGAGAATTTATGCTGAAAAGAGCATTAGCGAAGCTAAATAAGGAATATGACTTCTGTATTATCGATTGCAGCCCTACATTGGCTTTAATTACACAGAATGTGCTGGCTATAACAGACAAAATCGTTGTTCCGATGACACCAGAAGCATTTGCTACTAATGGTGCTAATATGCTGTTTTCATGGATCTCAGTAATGTCAGAACGATTAAATAATCCAAATCTTGATGTTGCAGGTATTTTGGTCACAAATTGTAGAAATACAAATAATGCAAGTATTTGGCTCGAAGGTATCGAAATGCTTGCAAAAGAGTATGAAATTAAAGTATATGACACAAAAATACATCAAAATGTAGCTGTGGAAGAATCTCAGACATTAAATCAATCTCTTTTTGAATATGCTCCTACAGCAAGAGCAACAAAAGACTATGCAGCATTTGTTAAGGAATTTTTGAAGGGAGAGTCTAAATGAGAAAGAATTTACAAAATGCAATGGCAAAGAATTTCCAGAAAATGGTAAATGAACAGCCTACACAAGACACTTCAGAAAAGAATTCTACTATTAATGATGAAAAAAAAGTTGAGAAAAAGCAGAAGATTCAGGAAGAAATTGCAGAAGTAGAAGAAGAAATTAGTAATGAGGTTTCTGTAGCTGAAGAAGAAGCCGAATCAAAAGACAATAAACCAGTTCCTTCTGAACCGGAAGAACCTGTACAGGTATCGACTCAACAAGTTGCAGCTCAACCTGTTCAACCTGTTAATCAGGTTCCAACTCAAAACGTTTCTCAGCCTATAATGCAACAACCGGTACAACCAGCTCAACCAATTATTCCAGAGCCTGTACCGCAGATTCAGTATTACCAGCCACCTATTCAATCACAGCCATTACCAACACAGCAACCTCTACCTTTATATAATACAGAGCAAATGGTATCGCCTGTTATGTATCAAAATTATGCGGCTCAGCCCATAAATAGATCTGTACAAGAAGTTCAGACTACTAAGTCTGTTAATACTAAATCCGGAAGCAAGAAATCTATACCATTGGTTCCTGACGAAAAAAGTAGTGGAGTACTTCATATAAGATTAGGTGAGTTAAGATCTTATGTTGATTTTATGACACAATCAACAAAAATGTCTTATCAGCAGTATATTAGTAATCTTATAGAACAAGACTTTGAAAAAAATAAAGATTTATATCTTAAATATAAGTCTTTTATGGAACAATTAAATATGTAAAACAACATTGTTGTTAACAATAAATTAATTAACAACAAATTTCTTATTAATTAGAAGTCCTGAAAAGCTGATAAATAAGCGGTTTTCAGGACTTTTTATTATAGATATAGGGTATAACTGTAGTATATAAAGGGTTAATGAATCAATTAATATAGGATAAAGCTGATAGAATAAAGGTTCTTAAAATTGCGTTAAAATGTTGAAAATATGTATAAGGTGGTAGTTAATAGGAATATTTCCCGGATTTTATTAGTAGTTTTTAGGTAAGTATGTAAGAAAAAGGGTTTTATAAGGTAGTTTTTTGGGATTTTTTTCTGGTAGTTATAAGGGATATATAAAATCTGATAAAAAAAGTGTGTTTATTAGTAGATTTTGGGGTTATAAAATGTATTTCAAGTAGAAAAAAGGGAGATGAATGACTTACTTAGTAGAAAAAAGGTATATTGATCATCAAACATAGTAGAAAAAAGGGACATAAATATCAAATCAATGTACTCCGCGAACAAAAAGGCATTTTTAAGCTATTATCCATTGACTGAAAATGAATTAATTATGAGTTACATAGTAGTTTTTAGGGATTATAAATGGTTACTTAGTAGAAAAAAGGAACATATAATCAATTATTTAGTAGAAAAAAGGTATGTTTTATACATAGTTAGTAGTAAATAGGTAGATAAATTATAAAATACTGGTTCGGTCAATAAAACGATTGACTAAATAAGTCAATACAAAATTGTAATTACGTATTACTTTTAATTGATATAACGATACTTAGTTGTTTTGGGGGATATTTTGTATGTAATTAGGGAAAAGATGAATAAAATTGAGTATATATATTTACAGTAGATTAAAATAGCCTTATAATTAGATAGTATTAAAAAGGTATGAAAAGAGACCAATTGGGTTTAAGGAGGTTGTTTTGGGGAGAAAATCCAAAAAGCAGATAGAAGAAGAAACAACTGCTATCGAAAGTTTTTTATCAAATCAGCATTATAAAAAGGCTAATACATTGATAAATTCTAAAGGAAGATCCACTCTACTTGTTCAAAAATTATTTGCTGTAAGTATAGCAAAAGCTGAACTTAATCATGATGATAACACTTTAGAAGCAAATATATATGGAACAGATCTTAAGAAAATCTTTGGAGTTAAAGGCGGGTCTTTTTATGAACATATTAAGGCTGCTATAGAGCCGGCAAAATCAAAGCCGTCTATTCTGGACTGGCGCATTATTTATTCCAATGATGATACTAAAGAAATTGAAGCAATTAATGTTATAACTGATGCTTCCTTTAAAAATGGAGTATTGAATGTCAGATATAATAGTAAGATTACTCCGTTTTTAGCAAATTTGCAGAATAATTATACCGTGCTTAGTTTAGCTGAAGCTGTTCAACTAAATAGTGTGTATTCATTCAGACTTTATGAAATATTAAAAGCAGAGATGGATAAACAAAGAGCAATTACTAAGAAAGAGGGACCGTACTATATACAATATCACCTTACGGATCTTAAATTACGCTTAGGAATTATAGATTCTCAGGCTGATCCGGCAATAATAAGTGCATTGAAAAAGGGTAATCCCGATTATGATGCAATAGAAAGACAGGCTGATAAACTGGATGGTGCCGGAAAACTAAAAACTTTCGGTAATTTTAAAAAGTTCGCATTAGATAAAGCACAGAAGGAACTTAATGAAACAACGAGTATCTGGTTTGATTATGAGCCGGTGAAAGCAGGACGTGGTGGAAGAGTAGTAAGTATAAGGTTTAAAATAGATGTTAATCCAAGAGTTAAGAGTAACAATAACATCTGTAATCAATACACACCGAAAGAAAAAGAGGTAAGTCCTGTAGAAGAGCTTGAATATATGGATCAGGTTCAGGACATTATTGATGAAAAAGTTAAAGTATCAGAGATAAGATCGATTCTTAAAGCAGCTGATTATGATATAGAAAGAATTAAAAATGCTTATGAAGTTTACACATCTCAAAGTAGTCATGTGGATAATTTTGTAGGCTGGATGATATCCGCCATTAAGAATAACTATACTAAGCCTTCAGGATCATTTTCAAAGGCTGTTGAAGGAGAATATGTTCAGAGTAGTTTTTCATATAATGATATGGAGTCTGTATTGCTGGATAATTTTAAATAAAAAACGAGCTCATCTGAGCTCGTTTTTTTCAACCTGCAACTAAGTTATATTCCTGATAACCATCAATCAAATCTGTTATTTTGTTTGAGTCTCCAATAACAGATACATATAAAGGCTTAAGTAAGTTAAGCGAAAGAAGTCCAATAATGGATTTTCCGTCGATGTAGCTATGACCGCTACGTACATCGACCTGGCAGGACGATTTTGAATTCATCTGCACAAACTTAATGATCTGATTTTCGTTTTCGAGACTGATTTTGATATCTTTTGTCATAGTTTTTATCGCGTGCTTATCACGCATCCCCCTATAAATATTTGTATTTGTAAAAAAATACAGTCATAACGATAGCATAATTAAATTTTATTTTCAATATCTATATGTAGTATGCAATGAAAAAATAAATACAATATATCGATACATGACCATACATTATTGCGTCAAAATGTGTGTAAATTGCGAATAATTGCGAAAAAAACGGTTAATTCCATAAAAAAACTATTAAATCACAGATTATTCACACTTCTTATGATATATTGAATATGTAAAAAGAGAAACTTAAGAAAGGGCCAGGTGACGCTAATGAAAAAGGTTTTATTTTATGGTGATTCCAATACCTACGGGTTTGATCCTCGTGGAATGATGGGTGGTCGCTTTCCGGAATCAGAGAGGTGGACAGACATACTGGCAAGTAAAATGTATGGTGAGTGGCGGATTTTTTCAGATGGTATGAATGGAAGAGTGATACCGGACAATCCATATTCATTACTTTCTTTAGATAAATCTGTACTGGAGTATAGTCCTTTAGATTTATTTGCAGTAATGCTCGGAACCAATGATCTTATAAATATGTCGGTTCCTGACGCTGAAGCTGTTTCATCAAAAATGAGAGATTTTATAGAAAGACAACTGAATAGAACAGAATTTATAGACAATAGAACCGGATTTTTACTAATATCTCCTCCAAGAATTCTTCCACATATGGATGAAAATTTGGAAGAAGCAGAAGCTCAGAGAAAGAGATTTTCATCTGAACTGGATATAATTGCGCAGGAATTTGGTATTTTTTTTGCTGATGCAAGTGAGTGGGACCTTGATATGTCTTTTGATGGAGTACATCTTTCAGCTCAAGGTCATCAGGAATTTGCAGCGAAGATGGCAGATATATTACAGGGAATTGATCTCACTGCTGAAAGGCAGGAAGTTGATGACTATGTATGTGTTCATTTAGCTTGAGAGTTGTATTGTTATAATATAATTTAACTACTGAAAAATCCACGAAGTTATCGACTTTGTGGATTTTTTATTGCATAATATATAGAGAGTGGTATTGTATTATTTGACCATATTAGTCAACTTAACGATTACTAAATATCACATGATATGGTTAATTTAGTAGTTTTGGGGGATGTAAATAGATGAAAATTGGTGAGAGGAAAGTGACAATTAAGGGAGGAAAAGAGCTTAAACTGCGAACTCCTGGCAAAGAGGATGCTGAAAAGGTGCTTTCTTTCAGGAGAGAGGTTGCCGGAGAAACTATTTTTCTTACCAGATACCCTTATGAAATAGAGAATTCTATCGAAAAAGAACGAGAGATAATAGGCAATTATTCCAGAGCAGAGCATTTGGGGATGCTGGGGATATTTGACGATGATAATATAGTTGCGATAACATCAGTAAGTCCGATCGGGTTGACATTTAAGACAAGACATAGGGCTTCTGCTGAACTCGTAGTCAGGAAAAATTATTGGAACCTTGGTCTTGGATCTTTTCTTTTGGATATGGCTATCGAGATGGCAGGAAATTGTGGATATGAGAGACTTGAACTTAGTGTTTTCGCAGATAATTCACGTGCAATCAGATTATATAAAAAGAAGGGATTTATAGAATGTGGTCAGATTCCGCAAGCTTTTAAAATGATGGATGGCAAGTATCACGATGAGATACTGATGTCAAAGAATTTATGGAGACATTAAAACATGAGAACAACATTTGCACCGATGGAGGGGATAACAATTTATTGCTATAGGAATGCCCATCATAAGATTTTTGGTGAAGGTATTGATTATTATTACACTCCATTTTTATCGGTTTATAAGCATCACGCTATTAAAAAGCGTGATATGCGTGAAATTCTTAAGGAAAATAATCTGGAAAAAGGTGTTAAGATTATACCCCAGATAATGACGAATAAGGCAGATGAGATAATATGGGCACTCAGGGAGCTTAAATCTCTTGGATATGATGAGATTAATCTCAATATGGGGTGTCCTGTAGGAACGGTTGTCAGCAAAGACAAAGGATCAGGTATGCTAAGGGAACCGGATAGGTTATACGAGATATTCTCTGAAGTGTTTGAGGATGAGATCACAGAGCAGGTGAAATTTACAGTAAAAACTCGATTAGGATTAACTGATCCGTATGAATTTGAGAATATATTGCCGGTTTTAAATAAGTTTCCATTTGATGAAGTTATAATACATCCAAGGGTGAGAACTCAAATGTATAAGGGGACGCCTGATATGGAAGTATTTCGATGGGCGTATGAAAACAGCAAAAATCCGGTTGGATATAATGGAAATATTTTTACAGGAGACGATTATAAAAAAATTGTGGAAGAATTTCCTGATTTAGAAGAGATAATGATTGGCAGAGGACTGGTTTCAAATCCGGCATTGGCCAGGGAGATATTGACAGGAAAAGAAATAACCATAGAAGAAATTAAGGAATTTATGGATGAGCTTCAGGTGAGATATAAGGATGAGATTTTTTCTGATGATTCAATCATGCATAAAATGAAAGAAATATGGTTTTATGTAGGGAATCTTTTGGAAAAAAAGGATGGAACAGAAGCAGATACTTACATTCACAAAATCAGAACATCAAAAAATGTATCAGAGTATAGAAATGCTGTCAGAACAGTCTATAAGGAGTGTAGAATTAAAAATTCACTATAAGAAAAAATACATCAAAACATCATGACATCATGATGTTTTGATGTTTATAATACGCACTATTCAAGCCCCTGATCTTTCATAAGCATTTCATGGATGGCTTTTGCTAAAACTTCATCCGGAGCGGCTCTGAGTTTTTTTTGTTTAACTGTTTCTTCAGATTTATTAGGGATGTCAGGCAAGGATTCCTGTTTTTGATCTTTTGTTTTTGCAGCCATATCACTACTCCAATAAAAAATTGAATCTAAAATGATTACGGTTACCTCTAATAAAATAATATCACTAATGAGATAAATAATACAGACTATAGATTTTTTTATGCGAAAAAACGTATAAATGCGTTGCTTTAACTGATAGGTAGTGGTAGAATTGCTTTAGTTTCTAAAAAATCAAAAGGGGGAATTAAAAATGAATAAAACAGAACTTGTAGAAGCAATTGCAAAGGAAACAGGCCTTTCTAAGAAGGATTCAGAGAAAGCGGTTAAAGCATTTATCGATGTTGTTTCAAAAACACTTAAGAAGAAAGATAAGGTTCAGCTTGTTGGTTTTGGTACATTTGAGACATCAAAGAGAGCAGCAAGAACCGGTAAGAATCCTCAGACAGGTGACACAATCAAGATTCCTGCTTCTATTGCTCCGAAATTTAAGCCAGGTAAGGCTTTAAAGGATCTTGTTAACAAGAAATAATTAAAGATATATTCTTTATCCCCCGGAGTACAGATGTATTCCGGGGGTTTTTATTTAGAGAATCATTTGGGCAGGTTCTTAAAGAGTTATTCTGAGCCATGCAAGTCCACTTAGTTAGTGGAGTTTGTTAAACATATATTTTACGAGGATTTATTATGAAAAAAATATTTCAATCTTTTATCATTACATTTGTTGTTGTATTAGCCATAGGTGGTATTTTCCTTTATAGTAAGGATACATTGTTTGGTAGCGACGGCTCAGAAAAGGCTATTAATTCTAGTGAGAATGGAGCCAAAAGTGGAGTAACAGGTGCTATTCAGGATGCAAAAAAGGAAGTATTAAAAAGTGTTGCAAAAACCATTGTTGATAAGGCAGTTGATCAGTATGCAGGCAACGCCAGCTCAGAAGTTAAGGAGATACTTGACTCTGTATCTGAAGAGGACAAGGATAGAGTTACAGATATAATGATTGATAATATTTCTATTGAAGATATTCCGGATGTGGAATCCTATATATCAAACAAGGATGTAAACGGATTAAAAGATTATGCTAAAGAGAAGCTTACGGAAGAAGATTATTCTGAGCTTACAGGAATATTAGAGAAGTATTCTGAGGATGCTCTTAAAAAGATAGATGGAGTTTCAAAATAATATATGAGTAAAGCTGAAGTGACAATATCGGAAGCGATAAAAGTTAAGCTTCCACTTAGAGAATGCCTGATTGGAGAGCCACATTTTTACAAAAAAGTGGCTCTTGTTGTTATACCAATGATTATTCAGAACACATTATCTAATGTGGTCGGATTACTGGATAACGTTATGGTGGGCCAGGTTGGCACACTTGCTATGTCCGCTGTAGCTATAGTTAATCAGCTGATGTTTGTTTATATGCTTTGTGTATGGGGAGCATTAGCCGGTGCAGGCATATTTGGAACGCAGTATTTTGGTAAGCGGGATTTTGAAGGTGTAAGGTTTACCATGCGGTTTAAGATGATTGTAGCTTTGGTTATAACATTTTTAGCTATGATGATCTTTTTAGTTGCAGGGGAAGGACTTATAAATCTCTACATTGCGAAGGATACACCCTTGGTGGATGCTGAACAGACATTAAAACTAGCCAGGGAGTATCTGCTTATTATGCTTATCGGAATAATTCCGTTTGGAATTACACAGGTATATGCAGGAACGATCAGAGAATCAGGAAAAACAACATTACCAATGATAGCCAGTATGTCAGCAATGGTTATCAATTTTATATTTAATTTGCTTCTTATCTTTGGATATTTGGGCTTTCCTAAGCTTGGTGTAATCGGAGCTGCAATAGCGACTGTTATTTCTAGATTTGTTGAGTGCGCTATAGTTTGTATAAAGGGTCATATTAATCATGTGGATTATTCCTTTTTAGAAGGCTTATATAGTAATTTTCATGTACCGGTAAGCCTTGTATGGCCGATAATGACAAAATCACTCCCACTTCTTGCTAATGAGTTTTTATGGAGTCTTGCACAAGCAACTTTGCTTCAAAGCTATTCTATAAGAGGTATAGAAGTAATTGCGGCTATGAATATAGCTAATACCATTGCACAGATATTTAATGAAGTTTTCCTGTCTCTTGGTAACTCATCTTCAATTATTGTTGGTCAGGAGCTGGGGGCAGAACACTATTTAGATGCCAGAAAATATGCGTGGAGAATGGCTAGTTTAAGTGTTGCAAGTTGTATTATCATGGGAACATTACTTAATTTGGTAGCACCTGTTATTCCTCAGGTATATAATACTGAACCTGAGATAAAAGCTTTGGCAACTGAATTTATCAGAGTTGTAGCTTTAGTAATGCCGTTAAATGCATTTGCTAATGTTTCGTATTTCATATTGCGTTCCGGTGGTAAAACCATGATTACCTTTTTATTTGATAGCTGTTTTTCATGGCTTGTTAGTGTTACTGCGGCAAGAATTCTTGCAGGATATACCACGATGCCGGTACAAACAGTTTATTTGTGCGTATGTTCTCTTGAATTTATTAAGTGTACGATAGGCTTTATTTTGGTAAATAAAGGTGTCTGGGTAAAGAATATCGTAAAGAAAGCATGAGTAGGTATAGAGTATAAAATTTCTCAGAAATTCTGAACTCTATATAATATTGAATTTCTCAGCAATTTTGAATCCAATACTAATATCGATTTCCTTAGAAATTCGATATTAGTATTGGACCAGGTTCTTGTGAAGTGAAGGCGTGTCCTGCCAGAGGCAGGATGCTTGAACGTATTTTTATCTTTGCGCTCAAGAAGTCATAAGTAATAAAACTTTTATGAATTCACGTATAAACAAATCCGGTTTTCTGTGTTACGATTTTTATGCACGGCGATAGTCGATTGTATCAATTATGGGAGAGCAATATGGATACAGAAGCACCAACTTGGATACTCACGGACAAGATTTTTTCAGAAGATCATATGTTTACCAGAATCCTTGGATATGCTATTGAAGAAAATCTGACAGAAACATATCAGGCACTGTATTATGCTAGAGAAAAACATTCCGGACAAACAAGAAAGAAAAGTCCATTTACCCAGGAGCATATTCCGTATATAATCCACCCATTAATGATGGCATGTCATGCGCATGCCATGGGAATAAAAGATGATAGGGTTCTTGCAACAATACTGCTGCATGATGTTTGTGAGGATTGTAATGTAAAACCTGAGGATTTGCCGTTTTCTGACGCAGTAAAAACAGCTGTTATGTTACTTACAAAGCCTGTAGGATGTGCAAAATCGAAGGATAAAGTCAGGCTATACTACAAAGGTATAGCTTCTAACAGTATTGCATCAATCGTGAAAGCACTGGATAGGTGTAATAATGTTAGTCTCATGGCCCTGGCTTTTTCAACTGAAAAGATGATAGAGTATGTCGAAGAAACCCAGGAATATGTATACCCTATACTTGAGAAATTGAAATATGAGTATTCGGAATATAATGACGCATCGTTTTTAATAAAATATCAGCTAAGAAGCACGATGGAGACTATTAAAGCGTTTATTTTAAAGGCAAATAATAAACAACAGTCTCCATCAGGTTCGTGAATAACCTGATTTACTGTATCACACATGATTAGAAAGATTGCAAATCAGTTAAGATCTTTGCTCAAATGAAAAAAGCTCCCACAGACCTTAAATCTGTGGGAGCTTTTTAGGAAGTGATAAGTAAAGTATCAGCCCATTATAGCTTCAACATTGTACTCTTTTACTGATGGATCATGAGGTATAACATTACCCTCAATCTCTTTACCATTAACGATCAGCTTTTTAATGCCTTTTTCTGCACCATTTGTCTTAACACTAATGTTATAAGTAGATCCTCTGTATTTTCTTGTAAGCTCAAAATCACCAAAATCAGAAGGAACACAAGGATCAACGGATAATCCTTTGTGTGTAGGGTAAATTCCGAGAATATACTGTGAAATATTTACAAAGGTCCATGCAGCAGTACCTGTCAGCCAGCTATTTTTGCCCTGACCGAAAAACTTAGCATCTTTTCCTGCAACCATCTGAGAGTATACATACGGTTCTGTGCAATGGATATCACTTATCTCTTCAACATAAGCAGGGCAAGTCTTTTTATAAATCTCAAAGGCTCTGTCGCCATGACCTAAAACAGTCTCTGCGATTGAAACCCATGGGTTATTGTGACAGAAAATACCTGCATTTTCTTTATATCCCGGAGGATAAGAGCTAACCTCACCAAGTTCAAGATGATATTCTGTGTATGCAGGCTGAAGAATCATAACACCATACTTTGTATCAAGACGCTCCTTTACACTCTTAAGAGCCTTCTCAGCAAGACCTTCTTTTACGCCAATTCCTGCAAGTACGCAGAAGCCCTGAGGCTCGATGTAGATCTGACCTTCTTTGCACTCGTGTGAGCCTACCTTATTGGAGTATGCATCATAAGCACGAACAAACCATTCTCCGTCCCATCCTGCAGTGCAAACTGCATCATACATTTTTTTAACTTCGAGACGTGCTCTGTCTGCTTCGGTCTGATCACCCTTAAGTTCGCACAGCTGAGCATATTCCTCACCATATTTTACGAACATTCCTGCAATAAATACAGATTCAGCAACAGGTCCCTCACTGGGGCCAAAGGTCTGGAATGATTCACCGGGATGAGCAGAGAAACAGTTAAGATTAAGGCAATCATTCCAGTCTGCACGACCTATAAGCGGAAGATCATGAGGACCTTTGTGATTGACAATATAATCAAAGCTTCTCTTTAAATGGTTCATGAGAGGTGTTGCAACACTCATATCATTGTCGAAAGGAACTATTTCATCAAGAATAGTTGTATCCCCAGTTTCTCTGATGTAAGCACTTGTGCCGGCGATCAGCCATAACGGATCATCGTTGAAGCCTGAACCGATATCAGAGTTTCCTTTTTTGGTAAGGGGCTGATACTGATGATAAGCACTTCCGTCCTGGAACTGAGTAGATGCTATATCTATGATACGCTCTCTTGCTCTGTCGGGTATAAGATGAACGAATCCCAGGAGATCCTGACATGAATCACGGAAGCCCATTCCACGACCGATTCCTGACTCATAATAAGAAGCGGAACGTGACATATTAAAGGTTACCATGCACTGATACTGGTTCCAAATATTGACCATGCGATCAACCTTATCATTGCCGGACTTAATGTGATATATGGAAAGAAGGTTATCCCAGTATGAACACAGTTCTTCGAGAGCCTTCTCAACATCTGAATCGGACTGATATTTTGCAAGGAGATCATTTGCACGCTTTTTGTTTATAATTCCGTGTGATTCCCATTTTTCATCTTCAGGGTTTTCAACATATCCTAAAACGAAATTGAAGGTCTTTGTCTCACCGGGAGCAAGTGTTATGTTTATCTGATGAGCTGCAATGGGAGACCATCCGCTTGCTACAGAATTAGTAAGCTGTCCGGCAAATACACTGTCAGGATGATCAGGACCATTATATGCACCAAGAAATGCATCACGACTGGTATCAATTGCATCCACTTTTGAATTTACAGAATAAACAGCGTAATGATTTCTTCTCTCACGATATTCTGTCTTATGGAAAATAGTAGAATCTACGATTTCCACTTCACCTGTGCTTAAGTTACGCTGGAAGTTCTTCATATCATCGTCAGCATTCCAAAGGCACCATTCAACATATGAGAATAACTGGATGTTTTTCTCAGCTGAGCTGTTATTGGTTAATTCAACATGAGAAATTTCACAGGTATCATTCATAGGAACAAATGTCAGGACTGAAGCCTTAACAGAGTTCTTCTCAGAGGTGAATTTGCTATAACCTATGCCATGGCGGCATTCGTAGGAATCAAGTTCAGTCTTAACAGGCTGCCAGCCGGGATTCCATACAGTATCATTATCCTTTATATAGAAATATTTACCGTTATTATCGTAAGGGACATTATTATAACGGTATCTGGTAAGTCTGAGTAACTTTGCATCTTTGTAAAATGAATAGCCACCACAAGTATTAGATATTAAAGAAAAGAAATCCTTATTACCAAGGTAGTTGATCCAAGGTAATGGAGTCTTGGGTGTTGTGATCACATATTCGCGATTTTTATCGTCGAAAAACCCGTATTTCATCGATATTCCTCCTAAAAATTCTTAAACGATTAAGCCTATTGTCATTCTCGATTATATAGGTTAAATACCCATATTTCAAGTAAAAATAAAATAAATAACATAATGATATGATTTGAATATTTTCGAAAAGGTTAAGAAATAGTCTGCCTTAACATAATGATTTAGAGAAAATGTTAAATTTTTCATGTTAAAATTTGTCAAAAAACAACAAAATGATACAAATTGCACAAGAAAATAAAAAACATATATTGCTTTTATAGAAAATGTGATGTATAGTCAAGTTACGAAAACGTTTGAGGAATACATAAGGGGTATAGATGTCAACACGAAAAAGAGTTTCATTAAAAGATATAGCAGCAGCGTGTAAGGTATCTGTCGCAACAGTATCGAAGGCTTTGAATGATCAGGCTGATATTGGTCAGGAAACAAAGGATTTTGTTCGTGAGACTGCAGAGGCTATGGGATATTTCCCAAATGCTGCTGCAAAAGCACTAAAAACAAATCGCACATATAATATAGGTCTTTTATTTATGGATGATGCTCAAAGTGGATTGACACATAACTACTTTGCAAGAGTCATCGAGAGCTTTAAGAAGAAAATTGAGGAAAAAGGATATGACCTCACTTTTATAAGCAATAATAGAAGTTCGGCTGGATATATGTCTTATCTGGCACATGCAAGATATAGAAACTTCGATGGAGTGGCAATAGCCTGTGTGGATTTTTATAAGCCTGAAGTTGAAGAGCTTGTAAGAGGAAACATACCAGTTGTTACTATTGACCATGTGTTCAATGACAGATCTGCAATTATTTCAGATAACGTCATGGGAATAAAGGATCTGCTTACATATATATATAATCAGGGACATAGGAAAATAGCCTATATTCACGGTTCTGATTCAGCTGTTACACAAAGTCGTCTTAAGAGCTTTTATAAAACAGCTATGGATTTGAATCTGGAGATTCCTGATGAATATATTTTGGAGGTTGAATATCGTGATACAGTAGGAGCACAAAAAGCAACAGAAAAGTTGTTACAGCTTAGTGACAGACCTACATGTATATTATATCCGGATGATTTTGCTACTTTTGGCGGAATAAATGCTATTAAGCAAAGCGGATTAAGAGTACCGGATGATATTTCAATCGCAGGTTACGATGGAATTGATATCGCTATGAAATACAGTCCTCAGCTTACTACAATTGTGCAGGATACAGATCTCTTAGGTAGGAAAGCGGCTGAAAAGTTAATTGATTCCATAGAAAATCCAAGAACAACGTTTAGTGAACAGGTAATTGTTCCCGGGCATCTAAACGAAGGCGAAACAGTTAAGAAGATTAACTGATTTGGGGTGAATTAAGACAGCATAAGCTGTTTTAAGAATATAATAACATTTCATTTTTAATGAAAAGGGAGGTACACTTTAATGAAAAGAAAGATACTTGGCGTATTACTTTCTACAACAATGGTTGCTGGTATGATCGCTGGCTGTGGCGGTAACAGTGCTGCACCTGCTGCAGAGGCTCCTGCAACAGAGGAAGCTGCTTCAGAGGAAACAGCTGCAGAAGAGACAACAGAGGACACAGCTTCAGAGGATGCTGCTTCAGAAGAGACAACAGAGGACACAGCTTCAGAGGATGCTGCTGCAGAAGAGACAACAGAAGTTGCTGCAGATGAGGGTAAAGTACTTAATGTATATGCTTGGAACGAGGAGTTTAAATCAAGACTTACAGATCACTATCCCGGATATGAAGAGGTAGATGCTACACATGGTAAGATTGGTGATGTTGATGTAGTTTGGAACATTACTCCCAGTGATGACAATGCATATCAGAACAACCTTGATGAGACACTGCTTAAGCAGGCAGATGCAGCTGCAGATGACAAGATTGACCTTTTCCTTGTTGAAGCAGACTACGCTCTTAAATATGTAGATACAGATTATACAATGCCATTGGCTGATCTTGGTATCACAGATGCAGATCTTGCAGATCAGTATTCATATACACAGTCAATCGTTACAGATAGCAACGGTAAGCTTAAGGGATCTTCATGGCAGGCTTGCTCAGCTGGTCTTATCTATAACCGTGAGGCTGCTAAAGAAGTTCTTGGAACAGATGATCCTGATGAAGTTCAGGCTGCTGTATCTGACTGGTCTAAATATGTTGAGACAGCAAAGAAGGTTCAAGAAGCCGGCTATACAATGTGCTCTGTAAACGATACATATCGTGTGTATTCAAACAATGTATCAGGTAAGTGGGTACAGGATGGCAAGCTTGTAATTGATGACAACCTTATGAACTGGGTAAATGATTCTATGGAGCTTGTTGAAGCTAAGGCTGAGAACACCTATGATCTTTGGGGTGATGACTGGGCAAAGGGTAAGACACCCGATGGAAAGATTTTCTGCTACTTTGGACCTGCTTGGTTCTTCAATTTCTGCCTTGATGCTGATCAGGAAGGCACAATCGCTAACCAGGGTGGTTGGGGCTACTGTGTAGGACCTCAGTCATACTTCTGGGGTGGCACATGGATCTGCGCAGCAACAGGTACAGACAATGCTTCACTTGTTAAGGATATCATTCTTACAATGACAACAGATAAGGCTGTACTTAAGGACATTGCACAGAAGGATGCAGATTGTGTAAACAGCAAGACAGTTCTTGCAGAGCTTGCTTCTGACGATTCAGGTAACCTTGAACTTCTTGGCGGACAGAACCCTTACCAGCAGCTTGCTGAAGGCGCAGAGAAGATCGATCTTTCAAACCTTTCTGCATACGATCAGGGATGTAATGAAGAGTTCCAGAATGCAGAGAAGAACTACTTCGAAGGCAATGCAACTCCTGAAGAAGCACTTGATATGTTTAAGAAGGCTGT
Organism: Butyrivibrio sp. LC3010; assembly: GCF_000424385.1. GTDB lineage: Bacteria > Bacillota > Clostridia > Lachnospirales > Lachnospiraceae > Butyrivibrio. The sequence goes on from NZ_AUJU01000012.1 coordinate 20,868, forward strand.
AATGGAGAAATATCCTGAAGTAACAGTTGACTGATTTAACTAAATAAGGCAAAAGCCTGAAAGATTAGATTATTAGGGGACATAGCAGGGCGCATGGAATACAAAACTCCACGCGCCCTGTATAATGAAAAATTTTATTATTTATTATCCAAAACCCTCATATTTATTGAGGTGTAGATAGAAAAGAGGATGCTTATGAAAAAAAAGAGTAAAGTAGTAAGCTACAATAAATGGGGATATATTTTCCTGATTCCTTTTGTAGTTGTTTACCTTGTTTTCCAAATGATACCTTTGGTAACTACAGTTTATAATTCATTTTTCGAAAATTATCGTTCAGGTCTTACTCAGATTGGACCGAATTTTGTAGGACTTAAAAATTACGTTACTATAATCACTAATGGCGATCTGCCAACTTATCTTGTTAATACACTTATCATGTGGGTTATGGGCTTTGTTCCGCAGATTATTCTTTCTCTGCTTCTTGGCGCATGGTTCACAGATCCTTCCCTTAGACTTAAAGGACAGGCATTTTTCAAGACAGTTATATATATGCCTAACCTTATTATGGCATCTGCATTTTCAATGCTGTTCTTTACATTATTTGCAAACACAGGACCGATAAACTCCCTGCTCTTGCAGCTTGGTGTTATAAAGGAAGCATATCAGTTTATGTCTCATGTATGGTCGGTTCGTTCACTTGTAGCATTTATGAACTGCGTTATGTGGTTCGGTAATACGACTATTCTGCTGATGGCTGGTATGATGGGCATTGATCCCTCGCTCTTTGAAGCAGCTCAGGTTGACGGAGCAACCGCTACTCAGATTTTCTATAAAATTACATTGCCGCTGCTTAGACCTATTCTTGTTTTTGTTATGATTACATCACTTATTGGCGGACTTCAGATGTTCGATGTTCCTCAGATTCTTACAAACGGAACCGGAGATCCTATGCGTTCTTCAATGACACTTATTATGTATCTTAATAAGCATCTGTTCAGTAAGAACTATGGACTTGGTGGTGCACTTTCAGTATTTATGTTCATCATTACCGGAATTCTCAGTCTTATAGTATTTAAGTTTACTGCTTCCGATAAGGTTGAAAAGAAGAGAAGCAAAAATAAGGCATAAATCACTGTTGTTATTTAATGATTTAGAGAGGAAAAATATATGTCAGCTAATATGGGCGTTTTAGAAATGAATACAAGCTTAGTGGCGGGTCAGAAGGAAAATGGAGCTTCTATACAAGCCAGAAGAATAATTGCATATGTTGTACTTGGATTGGTATCATTTCTGTGCTTATTCTGGTTCTATATTCTTTTTATCAATTCAACCAGATCGCATCAGGAATTAAGTGCAGGATTTACTGCAATACCCAGCACACATATCTTAGAGAACTGGACAAATTTGAAAAATGGTACATTACCGATATTTAATGGCATTTTCAATTCACTTTTCATAGCAGTTGTTACAGCTGTACTGTCAACATATTTCTCAACAATGACAGCATATGCAATACATGCATATGACTTCAAGTTTAAGAACTTTATGTTCACATTTATACTTATGATTATGATGATTCCTGCACAGGTTACTGCACTTGGATTCCTGCAATTAATTGGCAAGATGGGGCTCGATGATTCATTTGTTCCGCTTACAATTCCTGCTATTGCAGCTCCTTCTGTATTCTTTTATATGAAACAGTACATGGAATCTACACTTCCTCTTTCACTTATTGAGGCAGCGAGAATTGATGGATCGGGTGAGTTCAGAACATTTAACAGTATTGTGCTTCCGCTTATGAAACCTGCCATTGCAGTTCAGGCTATTTTCACATTTGTAAGCAGCTGGAATAATTACTTTACACCTGCACTTGTACTTCACACAGATACAAAAAAGACACTTCCCATTTTGATTGCACAGCTTCGTGCTGCAGATTGGCTGAAGTTTGACATGGGACAGGTTTATATAATGATTGCTTTTTCAATCTTCCCGGTTATTGTAGTATATCTTCTTCTTTCAAGATACATCGTTGGCGGTGTTACACTTGGTGGTGTAAAGGGCTGATGTACGAAGTATGACTTCTTGAACGCAATAAGGAAAAAGTGTTCAAGAATCTTTAAATACTTACTCTTTTAAAATAAGCGTAGAAATAAATAGGAGAGAAAAAATCTCACCAAGTGATCTACTTAAAAAGTCACGGCATTCCCCAATGTCGTGACTTTTTTTCTTTTAGAAAATTCCGTTGGATTTCCTAAAGAAAAAAGCGCTCCGCTATGGTGTTTTTTCCTAGCGGAGCATTTTACAGGTTTTCTTTTATTTAGTGTAAGAATTCGAAGCTTTTAAGAGAGCAGCTTCCGTTTCCTACAAATGTCAGATAAAGCGCATTAACACCTGTTATGGGAGCAAATGAGCATTCTCCCACTGTCCAGATATTTTGGTTTTCTATTTCTATTTCACTAAGAACTTCTCCATTCCAAGCGGTTTTAACCTGAGCTTTTCCATTAAAATAGCCTCTGGTCTGTATTCTTAAACCATTGACATTTTTCATATCAAAGTACTTAAATCCTGCGGTTGAGTTATTGGAGAGCTGCCTGATATATCCGATGTTAGGATCACCATCACCGCCGTCCTGTACAATTCTGGGACCGTTTGTACCAACATAAACAGCATGTTCATCTGTAAAGAGATTACATGCAATATATGATGGATATTCACCATAATCAGATAAAGGTTTTCCGTTTAATCCACAGGATGTTATCTCTGCCTGAATAATGCTGCCATCTTCATTGAAGTTCAATTTCTCTGCGCAACCTTGTCTGCAATACCATGTGTTATTGGTGTGCCTGTGATAGAAAATATACCAGGAATCGCCAATCTGGACCATACTTCCATGATTATTTGCGCCGGCTGCCATGGCTATATCTGCATCTTTGTAGGAATCGATGTGCAGATCGCAGTTACTGACTATTACGCCACCATACTTAAAAGGACCTTCCGGTGAGTCTGAAGTAGCATAGCAAAGCTCATGCATAACTTCGGATGAATAAATAAAGAAGTATTTGTCATCCTTTTTACGTATTGAAGGGGCTTCAAAGAAGGCGTGTCCTTCATATTCTGTTCCCTGGCTATAACAACTGCCGGGAGCGACTATTTTGGGAGCTTTTTCTACTGTGAGCATATCTTCACCCAAGACAGTCAGCATTGCACCGGATCTGCTCTTATCGCCCTGACCACAGAAACCTGTGAAAAGATATGTTTTTCCGTTTTCTGTAAGAACACCGGGATCAAACTGTGGTTCATCACCTTCTTTTTCTCCAAGTCTGGTTCCATCAGGATAATGAACATAACCAAGGAATTCATATTTTCCTGCAGGAGTATCACATACTGCAACAGAAACTACTGATACTTTATCAAGGACATAATACAGGTAATATCTGCCGTCTGGACCAACTGTAACATCAGGTGCATACAGGCACATACGACCATCTTTGTTGAGAGGATCAGCAGTTTTCGGATAAATCACTCCCTCATAGTGCCAGTCACCGAGATTATCTATAGGAGCTGACCAGCAAACATAATCTCCAAGACAGAAGGTTTCTCCATTGTAAATGTCATGAGATCCATAAACATATACTCTGTTATTAAATACATATGGTTCGCCATCCGGAATATATTCCCATGAAGGCAGATACGGATTCAATGCCTGCTTCTTACCTGTGATACCTAATCTGATTCCACCTTCTTTCTGAAGGGTAGCGCCTCTTCCATCAAAGATCATTTCGGCACGGTTTTTATCAGTGTAGGGTTCCCAGCGAGGTAATTCGTTGTTATCCCATCCTTTTCCGTTTGGATCTCCGGTTTTTATGAAATTAGCAAACATATCGCACATCTGTCTTGCAAGTGCAAAATGGCGGCCCTGCATAGGTCTCCAGCATTTGCCCAGTGATTCGAAGAAAAACCAAAGGTCTACTGAATGGAAAGTACCGGGGGTATCATCGCCGGGGATATCAGGATCGAATCTATAATAGTAGTGATTCTGGTTTCTGCCATTTTTCTCAGCATTTAAAAATACTGTTTTGACGGATAACTCAACACTGCTCTCGCCGTCAATCTGGAATTCATCTGAGGTGTTTCCGGATATTACGGGAACCGGTGCATTTTTTCCTTCCATAAATAATACAGCAGGATCTTTTTTACAAAATACACCATCCTGAATAGGGAACATACGAGGATGTGAAGCAGCATATTCTCCATATTTGGCTTTTAAGGTTTCTGAGTCAATTTTTCTTGCTTCTTCCAGTGAGCTCACTCCAAGAAATTCAAAGAATTCTTCTCCTTTCTTTTCAGCGCCGGCAAGGTCGAGAGGTCTAAAAATATCATCTGTTTGCTTTGGGTTATGTATCATTCCGCTGAATACTACAGCACCCTTTATTTTATTGAAATTATCTTCGCATGCAAGTTGATGCATTGTACTGCCGCCACCTGCTGATTGTCCGGCTATAGTAATCTGTTCCGGATTACCACCGAAAGCAGCAATATTCTTATATACCCACTCAAGACCTGCTTTTTGGTCGAGCAGACCAAAGTTGCCGGGAGCATCAGGAGCTTCTTTGGTAATTTCAGGATGTGCAAGGAAACCGAATAAATTTAATCTGTAGTTTACGCTTACAACAACTATGCCACGTCTTGCAAGCTTTTCACCATCAAATTCCATTTCAGCTGTATATCCCCACTGAAAACCGCCACCAAAATACCACACAAGAACTGGGAGCTTTTCATCAGTTTTCTTTGCCGGTGTCCATACATTAAGGTATAAACAGTCTTCATTCATGGGTATTTCCGGGTCAACATGCCATTCTTTGCAATATATGTCGGTTCCAAGTCCCGGAGTATCCTGGACTGATATAGGACCATATTCAAAGGCATTTAATACTCCATCCCAATCCTTACAGGGCTGGGGTGCTCTCCATCTGTTTTGATCAACAGGCGGAGCTGCAAAGGGAATTCCCTTGTATACTGTTATTCTAGGGTCTGAGCCCGGTAATCCGCGCAGGGCTCCGTTTTCTACTTTTGTCTCTCTTAGCATTTGCTTTATCCTCCATAAGTTAGATTAAAACCTAATAATTCTCTATTTCTTCTTAAATTTTAACGATTTGTGTTTTGCATGGTCTATGCGAATCTTGCTATTTCGTTTTTAAAGATTGCTATGTACTACGCAATTTGTGCAAAAAACTTGGCAATTAGTTTGTGGAAAGAAGTGATTAATATCAATAGAATTACATTAGATTGGGATAAATATTGGATTTTGCACATTTCGCAAGATTCGGGAGGTAATAATGCAAGTAATCGAGAAGCAGACAATGGAAGAAATCTTTGAACAGATCCAGCCCTGTGAAGCTGCTAAGGCGCAGGGAGATCACAATCCTGTAATGACACAGCGATTTGGAGCAGATCCGTATGCAATTGTTTATGATGGCAGAGTTTATTTATATATGACAGGAGATGATCCTGTTTATAACGAGCAGGGTGAATTAAAAGAAAACACTTATGGAAACATAAATACTATTAATGTAGTTTCATCAAGTGATCTTGTTAACTGGACAGATCACGGCACAATCTATGCGGCTTCCTGTACAGGTGCAGCAAAGTGGGGAGCAAATTCATGGGCTCCTGCGGCAGCGTATAAGAAAATAGACGGTAAAGACAAATTCTTCTTATATTTTGCTAATAATGGCAATGGGATAGCTGTTCTTACTGCAGACAGCCCTGTAGGTCCATTTACAGATCCTCTGGACGGACCGCTGATTTCAAGAGAAACACCTAATTGTGCAGAAGTAACATGGCTTTTTGATCCGGCAGTGCTTATGGATGATGACGGAAGCTCATATCTTTATGTTGGAGGCGGAGTTCCGAGCCCGGATAAAGCGGCAAACCCCGGCACAGCAAGAGTTGTAAAGCTTGGTAAAGACATGATAAGCCTTGATGGCAATCCACAGCCTATAGAAAATGTTGCTTACTTATTTGAAGATTCAGGAATAAATAAAATAGGAAATAAATATTACTATTCATATTGCTCAAATTTCAGTATGACTCCTGAAGCGGAGGAAAAGCTCGGATATCAGCAGGGAGAAATAGTAACACTTGTTTCTGATTCCCCGATGGGACCGTTTGAACCATACAGACCGATTCTTAAGAATCCTGAGCACTTCTTTGGGCTTGGCGGTAATAACCATCATTGTATGTTTGAGTTCAAGAATCAGTGGTATATAACATATCATTCAAGAATTCTTGAAAAAGCAATGGGAATGGATGGAGGATACAGAAGTACAAATGTTGATGTTCTTGATATCAAGGATGGAGGTCCTTCTGTTTCAATAGGAACAAGACAAGGAGTTAAACAGGTAGCTTATCTTGATCCTTATGAAGATGTCAAAGCAGTTACAATGTCGAATTCAGCCGGACTTACAACTGTTCAGTTTGGAGATGAGGCCATTAAACATGGTTCAGGTGATATGATCCTTTCCGGAATTAGTGATGGAAGCTGGAGCAGTATAAGTGGTGCTGATTTTGGATATCACTACCCGTTCGAAATTTGTGTAAAGCTGAGAAGTCGTGGAACCGGAGCCATCAGAATAAGCCTTGACTCAATTGACGGACAGGTTTTGGCTTATGTACCGGTTGAAAAAACCAACAACGAGATGGAAGACGTGTTTGTAACACTTGATAGTGTGCCGGAAGGTGTTCATGATATCTATTTTGCATTTGCGGGATCAGATTATGATGTTATGGCATGGAGATTTGTAAAATGATTAAAGAAAAGATTTCTTTGGGGACAATAAATCCCGTAATACCGATGGATTATCCTGATCCGGACGTAATACGGGTGGGGGATACATATTATTTGGCATCAACTACTATGCATTTTTTTCCGGGATGCGAGATACTCAGGTCATATGATCTTTTACATTGGGAGCATGCGGCCTATGTGTACGATCGTCTGGATGATACGGAAGGACAATGCTTAAAAAATGGACAGAATATTTATGGAAAAGGAATGTGGGCTCCATGCTTGAGATTTCATAACAATTGTTTTTACTTAAGCTTTTGCGCGAATGATACTCATAAGACATATTTATATAAGGCTGAATCCATAAATGGACCGTGGAAAAAGCAATATATTGAAGGTTTTTATCATGATGCGAGTATTTTATTTGATGAAGACAGAGTTTTTATTGCTTATGGCAATCGGGAAATAAAACTGGTAGAGCTCGATAGTGAACTTAAAGGGCCAAAAAAAGGCGGACTTCAAAGAACATTGGTAAAGGAAGAGGATAATAACCTTTTATCATATGAAGGATGTCATTTTTATAAAATAAATGAAAAATATTATCTTTTCCTGATTCATTCACTTCCGACAAGATGGATGAGGACTCAGAACTATTTTATGGCTTCTTCGCTGGATGGAGAATTTCATGGTGGTGAGCTATTCTGTGATGATATGGGATATTTTGGACAGGGAGTAGCTCAGGGGGGAATCGTAGATACCCCGGATGGACATTGGTTTACAATGCTTTTCCAGGATAGAGGAGGAGTTGGAAGAACACCATTTTTGCTTCCGCTTCGCTGGAGAGGAGCTACACCTTATATAGAAGAAAATGGAAAGCTGCCCTCAGAAATAGAAATCTGTAATACGAAACCTGATCATGAATATATGTCTCTTGCAGGAAGCGATGATTTTAGCAAAAAAGGCTCATTTAATAATTCCGAAGATGGCAGAACCGTCGAAGATGAAGAATTTGACAGCTTTGGAATGAAGAGTTTTTGGCAATGGAATCATCAGCCGGAGATTTCTTTGGTTAAACAGGATACCAAAAAGAGAGAACTGCTTATTTCCACTGACAGGATCTGTGATAAATTTGATCAGGCTATAAACACTTTGACACAGCGAATGACTCTTCCAAGAAGCAGAGCAAGTGTTATTGTAAATACTGAAAAACTGAAAGATGGTGACAGAGCCGGACTTGGCGTGCTATGCGAAGAGTATTGCTATCTTGCGATAGAAAAACAGAATGGTAAGAATGTACTACTTCTTGTATCTAAAGAAAATGGGGAAGAAGTGGTGAAAGTAAGAGAACTACTTGGGAATGATAAGGCTTTTGCATTTAGAATTGATGCTAATACATTCGCTCCTGTAGGAAATACAACAGTATTTTGGAGAAGATTATCTGAAAAAGAATTCAGACCTTTACCGTTCTCAAAAAGTTTACAGTTTACACTGGCACATTTTGTGGGATGCAGATTTGCATTATTTATGTTAAGTACAAAGAAAACAGGCGGAACAGCAGCTTTTTCCGAATTTAAATACGAGGTGTACTGATGTACACCTCGTTCTTTTTATAATTCAGGAAAACCTCTTGGATTTCCTGAATTATAGACCGTTTCGATATAGATAAAACTTATGCGCAGATTATTCTGATGCTCTGTTAAATAATTCTTGTAGCTACCTGATCTTCAATAGCCAGGTTATTTTCGTGGGATCCATATTTGTTTTTTCTGAAAAGAGCACGATATTCTCCGGGAGTACAGCCTTTTTTAGCCTTAAAGGTACGATTAAAGGTCGAAATGCTCGAAAAACCTGCTTGTAATGCAACATCTGTTATTGAAAGGTCATTCTGTGAAAGTAGTATTTCGGATGCTTTTATGCGACGGCCAATTAAATAATCATAGAAAGTGCTGTTCATGTATTCCTTGAATAATCTTGTAAAATGGAATTTTGAGAAACCACTATAAGCTGCTACTTCATCAAGTGTTAAATCCTCAGTGTAATGATTGTCAATATATTCCAAAACACCATTTAATCTGGCAAAATAATCTCTTCGCTTATTAGGACTGCTCTCGGTAAACAGATGTATCTGGTTAAGCTGGCATCTTGCCAAAAGAGTGAATGCCTGCAAAAGGTTTGCATATATAGCGAATTCATAAAATTCTGTATTTTGAAAGTATTCATTCCATATCTGTGTAAACAGATCGTAAATTTCACTGTAAACAGGAGCGTAAGTCTCAGGTGTAATATGTATGCAGCTGTCCTTTACAAATAGCATACCGGTGTAATCCTTTACCTGTGAGAAGAAATCTACATTAAAAAGACATACAAAACGGGCACCGCTTTTAGGAGCGTGAAGATGATGCATTTTTCTTGGGGAAATCATAAGGATTTCGCCTGGCAATACATGATGAGGTTTGTTGTCAATTTCTACATCATAATAGTTTTCAATCGGAATAATTACTTCCATAGCATCATGCCAGTGAGGAAGATAATCACTTGTTTGCACGTTATACCAGATTCTTACGGATGCATCCTTGGGAAAAATACTGTTTTCCTTCTCTGCAACCATTACTCTGTTTCGAAAGTCCGTGTTCTGGTGATAGAAGTCAAGGTTTAGATTTTCTTTTTTGTTCTTCATAATTCCCCCGATAAAATTAACAATATCTGATAGTCAAATTTTATTATCCAATGTGCAATAATTGCTAAAAGCAATCTTATAATTTATGAATTTATCACATCTTGCTTTATGTATCAAACGGAAATGCAGTAAAAACCTAACTTTGTGAAATGCATACAATATTTTGCACGAAAAATTGGCTTAATAATAGCAATAACTGAGCATTAAAAAGCAAGATTTTGGAAGAAAAAAATCATAGAATAGCTTCTCAAATTTTGCTATTATAAATGAAATATGTATCCTTTATTAATTAATTATTAATAAAAGTTTTTCTCCATATTTCACAGTTGTGCAAAATGCATAAAATACCCCTTTTTAATTTGGATAGTATATAGCAATAAGCGCGTATGGAAAAGCAAAATGTGATAAGCACAAAAGTCCATAAAAGTCTAAGCTATAGTAACAGCAAAGCTTTTTAGAGTTTTCGCAAATTCTGAGTAGTAGAGAGGAATATTTCATGAAGAAATATAAGCTTATAAAGCGCCGGGGGGTAGGAACAGCAATTGTACTGGCAACAGCGGCTCTTATAGGTGCAGGTTGCGGACAACCTACTTCAAAAAGCACTGCTGAAGCAAATGTAATTGAAAATTTAAACGCAACATCTGATGAATCAAATGACAATGACACAGAAGCTGCTGACAATACTTCGGATGAAGACACACTTAATATAGAAGAAACACAAAAAGTGGAAGAAGCTTCTGAGGAAACAGCGGATGATGCATCTGATGTAAATGCCGAAGAGAGCGAGGAGAATCAAGTGCCTGCACTAAAGGACAGTGTAGAAAAAGCAATGAATTGCAGGTTTGGGTGTGAGATCACCGGTCAGGAGCCTTGGGATTTAGGTGTGTGGGATATAGTAACAAAGCATTTCAACTGCGTGACCTTGGGAAATGAGTTAAAACCTGATTCACTATTTGGTTATAGCAATGCGGTTTGTCCCGGCACCGAAGAAACCGAATTAAACGGAGAGACAATAACGGTTCCGGTGCTGAATTTCAAAAATCCTGAAAAAATCCTGGATAAAATCCTGAAATGGAATGAAACACATCCGGATCAAGCGTTACAAGTCAGAGGACATGTGCTTTTATGGCATTCCCAGACACCTGAGTGGTTTTTCCATGAAGATTATGACAAAGAAAAGCCATATGTTACCGCAGAAGTTATGGATAAGCGACAGGAGTGGTACATAAAATCAGTTCTTGAACACTTTGTGGGAGAGGATAGCAAGTACAAAGATCTGTTTTATGGATGGGATGTGGTTAATGAAGCAATTTCAGATTCCACAGGAACCTACAGAACGGATACAGAGAGACCTGATGAAGAGCTTTCACAGGATACTCACGGAGGAAACTCCAGTTGGTGGCATGTATATCAAAATGAAAGCTTCATTATAAATGCTTTTAAATATGCAAATAAGTATGCGCCGGAGAGCCTGGAACTGTATTACAACGATTACAACGAGTGTGATGCGAAAAAACGCGGCGGAATCATAGAACTTCTGAAAGCTGTTAAAGCAGAAGAAGGTGCTCCGGGAGAGGGAACAAGAATTACAGCGATGGGTATGCAGGGACACTACAGCGTGACCGGACCATCAAGTACAGAATTTGAAAATGCTATTAAAGCCTATGGCGAGGTTGTGGGTAACATACAGATTACAGAGTGGGATTTGGCAGCAAGTGATCAGTATGACAGCTCGGATCCTGAATCAGTAGAAGCAGAGTATGAAAAGGAAAGAAAGCAATATAACCTTCTATATTATGCACTTAAGTCAGCGCAGAATTCCGGAGCGGCAAAAGTTACAGGCATGACGTTCTGGGGGACGATAGATAAGTACTCATGGCTTCAGTTCCGTTCAAACGTTGGCGGAGGTAATAAATCAGGACAGGCACAATGTCCATTGCTTTTTGATAGTAAATATGAGCCTAAACCGTGTTTCTGGGTTTTTGCAGAAAATAATGCGGAATAAGAGATATTGGTGGATAACATGAAAAAGAATACCAAAACAATTTTATTAGTAGTTGTCGTTCTGGCAGTAATCGTTGGGGTAAGCGTACTACTGTCGATGAGAGGGATAGAAACCTTCCATGATAAATACGAAGGTGCTGACCTGACAAAAGACGTTGAAGGCATGGAGAGGACAGGAACATATACCAATTACCTTGATGACCATGCAGATGCCGAAATACCGGCTGAGTCAATAGAAGTTGATGTTTTTGATAATCAGGCAGAGGGAGATGTTCATGAAGAGAGCAATCCTGAAGGAGATGTTGATAAAGCTCTTTATACCGGAACAGGATCAAAAGTGACCTGGAAGGTCAATGTTCCAAAAGCTGGATTTTATAATCTCTATTTAAATTATTATCTTCCTGAATCAAGAGGAGTTGCAGCTGAAAGATCAGTACTTATAAATGGAGAAACACCTTTTGAAGATGCAAAGAACATCACTTTCACAAGAATCTGGGCAGATGGCGGAGATGTAAAGGTTGATAACCAGGGCAATGAAATAAGACCTACTCAGAAAGAGGTTTTTGACTGGCAGACAGCATATTTTAGAGATGACATGGGATTCATCACAGAGCCTTATCGCTTCTATTTTGAACAGGGTGATAATGATCTTGCTTTAGAAGCAGTAAATGAGCCAATGCTAATTGGAAGCCTCGAACTTAAGGCAATAGAATCCATAAAAACTTACGAAGAGTACTCAGCAGAGTATGCCGGAAAAGAAGGATCTGACGCTGCTAAAACATTTATAGAGACAGTTCAGGGCGAGGATTCAACATTAAGATCAGAATCTTCACTTTATGCAAAATATGACAGATCATCACCTACAACTGTTCCGAATAGCGTAACACACACGGTTCTCAACTATGTAGGAGGAGATACCTGGAGAAGCTCAGGACAGTGGATTGAATGGAACTTCGATGTACCTGAGGATGGATTTTACAACATTATGATAAAGGGACGTCAGAACTATTCACGAGGAATAGTATCAAGCAGAAAAGTTCTGATTGACGGAGAAGTGCCTTTTCAGGAACTGAGTGTAGTATCCTTCCCCTTTGAGAATGAATGGAACAGTCTGACACTTGCAGATGATAATGGAACACCTTACAACATCTACCTCACCAAGGGAACACATAAAATAAGACTTGAAGCTACACTTGGTGGTGTCGGTGGAATTCTTGAAGAACTTGAGGATTCAACCTTCAGACTTAACCAGATTTACAGAAGAATCCTTGTTTATACAGGCGTTAATCCTGATATTTACAGAGATTATCATATTGAAAAGACATATCCTGAAATTATGGAAGCTATGGATCTTGAATCAAAGCGTCTTTACAGGATAGTTGATGAGATGACCGAGTACACAGGTCAGAAAGCTGATCAGATTGCATCAGCACAGACAGTAGCACAGCAGCTTGAGAGATTCGTAGAAAAACCTCAGAAAATAACTACTGAGTTTGTATCCTTTAAGGATAACATAACAGCACTTGGTACAGCTTCACTTAATATGAGTGATACAAAGCTTGATATAGATTATCTGGTAGTATCCGGAACAGGAGTTAATCCTAAGAAGGATAAAGCTAATTTCTTTACCAAGTCAGCACATGAGATCAAATCTTTCGTAGCATCATTCTTTGTAGACTATAACTCAGTCGGTGATGTATATGATGCAAACAGTAAAGATCAGGTCGTAAAGGTTTGGATACTTACAGGTCGTGATCAGGGTACAATCCTTAAGTCAATGGTTGATGATACTTTCACACCTGAGTCCGGAGTTAAGGTTAACGTAGAAATCGTTGCACCTGATGCACTTCTTAATGCAGTACTTGCAGGAAGAGGACCGAATGTAGTTCTTTCAGTAGGCGCTGACCAGCCTGTAAACTATGCACTTCGTGGTGCAGCTGAGGATATTACTCAGTTCCCCGGCTGGGAAGATGTTATGGCACATTACTCCAAGAGTTCTTATGAACAGTATGGACTTGACGGACATATCTATGGTGTACCTGAGACACAGACTTTTAATGTTATGTTCTATAGAAAGGACGTACTTGAAGAACTTGGACTTGAGCCTCCGCAGACATGGCAGGAGCTCATAGAGATGCTTCCTACAATTCAGGGACACAACCTTTCAGTAGGTATTCCTACTGCAGCAGGTAGTAGCGGAGCTGCAACAGCTTCAACATCAATAATGTCAAATGCTCCTGATCTTTCAATGTACTTCTCGCTTCTGTATCAGAATGGCGGTGACATGTACAACGAAAACGGAACAAAGACAACTGTTAATACAGAAGCCGGTGTTAAAGCATTTGATGAATATGTAAGATACTTTAACGATTACAATCTACCTACAATTTACGATGTAGTAAGCAGATTCAGATCCGGTGAGATGCCTATAGCAGTTGCTCCTTATTCAACATACAACACACTTATGGTATCAGCTCCTGAGATTAGAGGATTATGGGACTTCACACTGATACCCGGAACCGAGAAATCTGACGGATCAATAGACAGATCAGACTTCATCACAGGTAGTGCGACAATGATGATAAGGACAAAGAATGATGAACTTCGAAACAATGCATGGGAGTTCATGAAGTGGTGGGCAGAACCTGATACACAGGTAAGATTCGGTCGAGAAATCGAGGCTCTCCTTGGATCATCAGCAAGATATGCTACAGCAAACAGAGATGCATTCAGAAATCTGTCCTGGAGCACAAATGATATAGAAGTACTTGATGCACAATGGGATCAGACAGTTGGAATCAGAGAGGTTCCCGGCGGATACTTCACCGGACGCCATATTGCAAACGCAATTCGTAAGGTTATAAACGATAAGATTGATTCCCGAGAGGCAATCATCGATTACTCAATCTTCATAGATGAAGAAATTACGAAGAAGAGGAAAGAGTTTGGAATGCCGCTTGAATAACAGCAGGCATTGGCACAGCATCACGAGAAATTTTTTAGGAGAAAAAAATGAAAGATTATCTTCAGAAATATATCACCTTGCGCAAACACAATGCGAAGGTGGCATATAAAAAGGCTAAAAATCGAAAAATGTGCTATCTCTTTCTTGCACCCTACGCGATTTTGTTTACCATGTTTTACATTTTTCCGGTTTTGGCATCCATATACTTTAGTTTTACGTATTACAACGTATTGGAAGCGCCGCGATTTATCGGACTGCAGAATTACATCAGCCTGATTCTGCAGGATGATATCTTCCTGGTCGGTGTTAAAAACACTTTGATAATTGCGATAGTAACAGGACCCCTTGGTTACATAATGTCCTTCCTTTTTGCCTGGCTGATAAATGAATTACCAAGATGGGTCAGAAGTATTGCGGTCATGGTGTTTTATGCACCGTCAATCGCGGGAAACTGCTTCGTTATCTTCTCTGTACTGTTCAGAGGTGATGCATATGGTCATGTAAATGCACTTTTAATGAAGTGGGGAATAATTGATACACCTATCCTTTGGCTTATAAATCCTCAGTATATGCTTCCTATTTGTATGCTGGTTATCTTATGGATGAGCCTTGGATCCGGATTCCTTTCCTTCGTAGCCGGTCTTCAGGGCGTTGATAAATCACAGTTCGAAGCCGGATACATGGATGGCGTAAAGAACCGCTGGCAGGAGCTGTGGTTCATAACACTTCCCAACATGAAGCCGATGCTTATGTTCGGTGCTGTTATGTCAATAACACAGGCATTTAACGTAGCTGATGTAACTATGCAGCTTTGCGGATTCCCCAGTACGGATTACGCAGCAAGAACAATCGTAGCACACCTTATTGACTACGGTTCAATGAGATATGAAATGGGATACGCTTGTGCAATAGCAACTATCCTGTTCCTGATGATGATTTTATGCAACAAAGCAATACAAAGTCTCTTGAGGAGAGTGGGAACCTGACATGAGTAAAGAAAATACCAAGAAAAAAATTGAAAAAGCAGAAAAAGAACAGGTTTACCGTAAGAAGCTGATTAAAAAGAGGAAACCTAACAGATCAATATGGGGTGACTTTTTCCTGTATCTGTTCCTGATCCTGGTGGCTGTTATCATGGCATTTCCGATTGTGTATGCAGTAAGTAGTGCCTTGAAGCCTTTGGATGAACTGTTTAAGTTCCCACCTACGATTTTCCCTAAGCATCCTACAATGGATAACTTCTCAGATTTGTTTGTAACAATGGGTAAATCATGGGTAACATTCTCAAGATATCTGTTTAATACAGTATTTATCACATTCGTAGGAACTTTTGGACATCTGATCATTTCCTCTATGGCGGCATTCGTACTTGCTAAGTATGAGTTCCCGGGAAATCAGACATTCTTCAAAATCGTTACGGTGGCAATGATGTTCACGGGATATGTTACAGCAATCCCGAACTATATCATATTAAATAAACTGGGATGGATCGATACCTACTGGGCAATAATAATCCCGGCATTCGCAGCACCTATGGGACTTTTCCTTATGAAACAGTTCATGGAAGGTCTTCCGACTTCACTTATTGAGGCAGCTAAGATCGACGGTGCAAACGAATGGAAAGTATTTGCGGGAATAGTAATGCCGAACGTTAAACCCGCATGGATGACACTTATCATCTTCTCGGTACAAAGACTCTGGAATGACAGAGCAGCAACCTTTATCTATTCAGAAGAGAAAAAGACACTTGTATTTGCACTTCAGCAGATTCAGAGTGGTGGTATTGCAAGAACAGGTCAGGGTGCAGCCGTACTGGTTGTAGTAATGATCGTTCCGATTATCATCTTTGTATTCTCTCAGAGTCAGATTCTTGAGACAATGGCTAGTTCAGGTCTTAAGGATTGATGAAATACCACATTTGGAAAGGTGTTAGTTATGCATACTATGAAAAAAATCGTAAAAGGAGCTGCTGCAATATTTGCGGGAATGATGATAGTTACTGCCACTCCTTTAACGGCATACGCAGGTGAATATGGATACACCTATAATTACGATTACTGGGGAGATGTTCAGGAAAGTCCCGATTTCTACAATGTTTGTAAGGTGTTTACCGGTTCAGATTTAGGACTGGATACAAATTTGAATAATCCTGATGGAATATTCACATACGGGGACCTGATATATCTTTGTGACAGTGGAAATAACAGAATTCTGGAGTTAAAGAGAGATTCTGCTGAGAAACTTGAAGTTGTCAGAATAATTGATTCATTTGAGGGAAATACAGATGTAAAGACATTTTCAAATCCCACAGATGTAGCAGTTTCTGAAGAAGGGGATTTCTACATTGCAGATCAGGGAAATGCAAGAGTATTAAAGCTTGATAAGGACTTAAATTACGTTATGGAGTTTAACAAGCCCGTCGACAATACTTTGGATCCCAGCCTTGTATTTCAGCCTAAAAAGCTTGCAATCGACACCGCAGGGCGTGTGTATTGCATAGCTACAGGAATTAACAAAGGTCTTATAAAGTATGAGAGTGATGGAACATTTTCAGGATTTGTAGGAGCTACCAAGGTAAAATTCGACTGGACAGATTATATCTGGAAAAAGTTCGCTTCTCAGGAACAGAGAGCAAAGATGGAATCCTTCGTTCCTACAGAGTATGAAAATATTTACATGGATTATGAAGGTTTCATATATGCAACAATGGCTCTTAATGAGGATAAGGCATCCGATACTGATTGTGCAGTAAGAAAGCTTAACCTCTTAGGTAATGACATTCTCGTCAACAACGGAGAATGGGGAGTAATGGGTGATCTCTACTGGGGATCCGGCGGTGGTTACGAAGGTCCTTCAATCTTCACTGACGTAACTGTCATGGACAACGACATTTATGTCTGCCTTGACAGAAACAGAGGAAGATGCTTCGGATACGACGATCAGGGAAATATCGTGTTCTGCTTTGGTGGAAACGGTAACATGAACGGTTATTTCAGAAGACCTACAGCCATTGACCACATTGGTAAAGACCTTTATGTAGTAGATGCCCTTGATAATTCCATTACAGTATATGTTCCTACAGAGTTTGGACAGACAGTATTTAACGCTATTGATCAGTTTGATGAAGGCCAGTATGAAGAATCCGGTGCATCCTGGGAAAGCGTAATGAAGCAGAACGGCAACTATGATCTTGCTTATATTGGAATAGGAAGAGCACTCCTTAGACAGAAACAGTATAAGGAAGCAATGAGATATTTTGAGCTTAAGTATGATGAGGATAACTACTCAAAAGCTTATAAGCAGTATCGAAAGATATGGGTTGAAGATCATATTGTAGTGATTGTTTTGGTTCTTCTTGCACTATTCCTTATACCAATGACAATTGGAAGAGTTAAGAAAATCAGACATGAGATTGACACTGCAGATATTTTCATGAATACACAGGACGGAGAAAAATAATGGCAGCTATCACAAAAGAGAAATATGATCGTTATATTGACTCGCTGAAGTTTGCATTATATTGCATCTCTCATCCGCTAGACGGATTCTGGGATTTAACCCATGAAAAGAGAGGAACATATGCGGCAGCCAATACAATACTAATCGCAACTGTTCTTATAAGAATACTTAAACTAAGATATACAAGTTTTATTTTCATGACAGTTTATTGGGAAGACCTGAACATCTTCCTGTATGTAGCAAGTATCCTGTTCCCTTTAACTCTTTGGGTATTAGGAAACTGGGGACTTACAACACTGTTCGATGGAAAGGGAAGGCTTGGACAGGTATATATGGCAACCTGCTATGCACTTACGCCATATCCGCTGATCCAGTTCCCGCTGATGATTTTCAGTAATTTCGTTACTGTAGATGAAGCTGAATTCTATGCAATGGTAAGTACCATATCGCTTGTATGGGCAGCACTTCTGGTTATAGCAGCAATGGGACAGATTCATGAATATGCAGCAGGAAAAAACCTTTTATTCACAGTGGCAACACTTTTTGCAATGCTTGTTATGATCTTCATACTGATGATTTTCTTCAGTATGATATCTCAGGGAGTTTCCTATTTTATATCTCTGGGTAAGGAATTATTGTTCCGACTATAGGAATTACGGATGGGAGCAGACATGAAAAATATGAAGAACGAAAAAATACGGCAGGTAATAAAAAGCTTGATAGGACCTGTTATCATATGTGTTTTGATACTGGTTGCCGTGCTTTTCATAATAAATCATAAAAATGCCAGTGATACAGAGGAAGCTATCGCACCGTATTCTTATGATGGCGGAGAAGATACAGTAGTAATTGAAAACGACAAGTTGAAACTGGAGATGGATCCACTTACTACTCAGTTTTCCGTAACAGTTAAGGAAACCGGAAAGGTGTGGAAGTCAAATCCCGATAATGCAGCAAATGATGCTATTGCATTACCTGAGGAAAAAGCAAATCTTCAGTCACCTCTGATCATGTCATATTCAGTGGTTACAGGACTTGAAACAACATACAATACATATGCATACAGTACAGCAAACCAGATTTACAACATTACTACAGAGGGTGATTCCATAAGAGTTGACTACTCACTGGGTGATGTGATCAAGGAATATGTAATACCGCCTGTTATTACAAAAGATGAGCTTGATTCCTGGTTTGAGAAGATGGATAAGGATTCAGTTAACTTTGTCCAGCAGTATTACAAAAAGTATGACATCAACAAGCTTGGCAAAAAAGACAACAAAGATGAGCTTCTTGCCAGCTACCCTATTCTGGCAGATAACGTAATCTATGTTCTTAGAGATAAGACAAAAGAGAATGTCAGAAAGAAGATGGAAACAGCTTTTGCTGATGCAGGATATACTTATGATAACTATCTTGCAGATAAGGCTCAGGACCTTTCAGTTTCCAGCTCAGATAAGCCTATCTTCAATGTAAGCGTAGTTTACAAGCTTGATGGAAATGATCTTGTGGTAGAAATACCTATGCAGGATCTGAAGTATAAGAAGGATTCACCGATTTACACAATTACACCTCTTCCGTACTTTGGAGCTGGAGACAGTGAACAGGATGGTTACATGTTTGTTCCTGAAGGTGGCGGTGCAACCATTAACTTCAATAATGGTAAGGTTTCACAGAGCAGCTACTATACAAACGTTTACGGCTGGGATATGTGCCTTAGCAGAGACGCAGTAGTACATAATACCAGAGCTTATTACGGAGTATTCGGTGTTTCAGAAGGAAATGATTCCTTTATCTGTGTACTTGAGGACGGAAGCCCTTATGCATCAATTCAGGCAGATATAAGTGGAAAGAACAACAGCTACAATTATGTAAATGCTGTATATAGCATTTGTCAGAGAGAAAAATATGACGTAGGTGATATCGCTAACAGTGAAGTATACGAGTATGTTCCTTCACTTCCCGATGAAACACTTACAAGAAGATACAGCTTTATCAATTCCGGAAGCTATGTAGATATGGCTAAGGAATATGGTTCTTATCTTCAGAACAAATACGGCGATTCCCTGGCATTGAACTCAGATACCAGCGCCCCTGTAGCTATAGAGGTGGTAGGAGCAATCGACAAGGTTAAGCAGATACTTGGTATACCTGTTAAGAGACCTCTTAAGCTTACAAGCTACAAAGAAGCAAGCGACATTGTTAAGGATCTTAGCAATAACGGTGTTGAGAATATGTCAGTAAAACTTACCGGATGGTGTAATGGTGGTGTTGACCAGAGACTTCTCAAATCAGCTAAAACCATTGGAGCCCTGGGAAGTAAGAATGACTTGAAGAACCTTGTAAAAACCGGAGAAGAAACAGGTTCAAAGGTTTATCTCGATGGTATAACACAGTATGCAAATGATTCAAACTTACTTGATGGATTCTTCTCTTACAGAGATGCAGCCAAGTTTATAAGTAAGGATCAGGCTAAGCTTTATGAGTACAGCCATGTTACATATGCTCAGAGAGAAAACTCAGATCATCTGTATTATCTCTTGCATACAAAGCTGGCTATGAACATTGCAGATAAGTTTGCTGATACAGCAGCATCATATGGTGCAGGTGTTTCATATAAAGATATAGGTAAAGATCTTTCATCAGATTTTTATAGAAAGAATATTCAGAGCAGACAGAGTGTTAAGAGTCTTCAGGAAGAAGAACTTAAGAAAATTCAGGGTGAAGGCACACCGATAATGATCAACATGGGTAATGACTATGCAGTTCCTTTTGCAAGCATGGTTACAGACATGGATCTTAGAGGCAGTGAGTACACAATACTTGATCAGTGCGTACCTTTCTATCAGATAGCAGTTCATGGAAGAGTAAATTATACAGGTGATTCCATCAACATTGGTGGTAACCAGGCTAATGAAGTTCTTTACAGTGCTGAATATGGTGCAGGTTTACACTTCACCTTCATGAATGAGACATCATTTGCAACACAGAAGACACTTTACACCGAATATTACGGTGCAAACTATGATTCCTGGAAAGATAAGATGATCGAGATCTATACAAGATATAACAAAGAACTCGGACATACCTTCAATCAGGAGATGGTTGATCACGAAAACATAACAGAAGATTTGTCCCGTACAGAGTATGCGGATGGAACAAATGTCTACGTTAACTATGGATATAGTGATGCGCAGACACCGGACGGAAAGACAGTTCCTGCCAGAGATTATCTGGTTGTCAGATGAGAGGAAATGGTTTTATGGAAAAGCAGAAGCAAAAGAAGAAAATAGTAGGACTGCAAAAGAGAAAAGCGAAAGCCGGATATGCTTTTATAGCACCATTCATAATAGGATTTCTGGTATTCATGATAAAGCCTCTGTGGCAGTCACTGCATATGAGTTTTTCCAGCGTCGAACTTGGAGCCGGAGACTTTAAGGAGACATGGGTTGGAATTACCAATTACATTTATGCATTCAGAGTAGACCCAGAGTTCAACAGATTATTGGTTGAAGAGCTCTCAAGAATGGTAGTTTACTCACTTGCAATCATCGTATTCAGTTTCTTTGTAGCTTTGATATTGAATCAAAAGTTCAAAGGACGTGCACTGGTAAGAGCAATATTCTTCCTGCCGGTTATCCTTTCATCAGGTGTAATCGTAGGACTTGAGTCAAACAACCAGTTGATGGCATCTCTTGCACAGACAATTGAGCAGTCAACACAGGGCGTAAGCGTAACAGCTGCCCTGGAGAGTATCCTTCGTACAGCAGGTATCGGTGTCAGAGCTTATGAAAAGGTATTTGAAGTTATCGATAACATCTATGATGTAGCAATTGCTTCAGGTATTCAGATCATCATTTTCTTGTCAGGTCTTCAGAGCATATCTTCAAGTATGTATGAAGCAGCCGATATTGAGGGATGTACAAAGTGGGAGAGTCTTTGGAAGATTACCTTCCCTATGATCAGTTCACTTTTCCTTGTTAACTGGCTTTACACTGTAGTTGATTTCTGTATGCGTTCAGACAACGGCGTTATTGAGAAAATACAGAAGGTCATGGTTGAGCAGATGCAGTATGGTAATGCTTCAGCAATGTCCTGGATCTATTTCGTAGTTGTACTTGCATTTGTGGGAATTACATCTCTTGTTATCTCGAAGGGAGTTTATTACTATGACTGATATGGCATTAGCACAGAAAATGAGTGCCAAAGAAAACAAAATAAAATCGAATGTCCACGCAGACAAAGATTTCTGGGAAAGAAACAGACTTTCCGGTGGATATCTTTTAAGAAAGCGTATAATGGACGTTGGTGTGAGCATAGCAAGATTCATTCTTCTTTTTGGAATGTGCTTCATGATCCTGCAGCCTATATTAAACAAAATATCTGTCAGCTTTATGACAGAGCAGGATCTGTACAATCCCATTGTTATTGCAATACCTGAGCATTTCACTACAGCTAACTACAGACTTGCTGCAGAGCTTATGAGCTATAGTCAGGCTCTTGTTAATTCCATAATCATTGCACTTACAATAGCAATACTGCAGATTACAGTTTGTACACTTGTAGGATATGGCTTTGCAAGATTTGAATTCCCGCTTAAAAAGCTTTGGTTTGCGGCAGTTATTCTGGTAATTCTTATACCTCCGCAGACAATTGCAAGTTCACTTCACTTGCATTTCAGATTCTTCGATATATTGGGATTGATAAAGCTTACAACAGGTACCACATTAAACCTTAGAGGATCAGCTATTCCTTACTATCTGATGAGTGCCGGTTGTATGGGACTTAAGAATGGTCTGTACATCTTCATTATCAGACAGTTCTTCAAAGGACTTCCTGTTGATCTTGAAGAAGCTGCTTATGTTGATGGATGCGGAATGCTTAAGACCTTCGTAAGAATCATGCTTCCTCAGGCTAAGCCACCTATTACATCATGCTTCCTGTTTGCATTTGTATGGCAGTGGACAGACGGATTTTACTCAAGACTTTTCCTTGGTAATACAAAGCTTGTAAGCACAAGCCTTTCAAGAATTATCGATAGTCTCGGTGCTTATATCCAGCGTATTAACGGAGTTAAGACAACAGTTTCAGTTGCATATTCAAACTGTATCCTTGCTACAGGTACACTTATGATTATTATGCCACTGATTATCCTGTATCTCTTCGCACAGCGTGCATTCGTAGAGAGTATTGCTAATACAGGTATCAAGATGTAAAAAAATCTCTTTGCACAACAATTTGTGGAAGAGTATAGAAATATAGTTTCTTATCAGGGAATGCCCATTTGCTCTGGCTGCACCCGGGAATGCGCCGGGGCAGATGGCTTCTATATAACAATCCAAGAGATAATAAATCTCAATTATAAGGAGGAAAAAGATGAAAAGGGCATTAACCAAAAAAGTTACAGCTGCTATTACACTTGCAGCAATGACAATGAGCGCAGTTGGTTGTGGCGCTGCTTCTAATGGAACAGACGCAAATACAGCAACTGAGACAGAGACAGCTGCTTCTACAGAAGAAACAGCAGCAGAAGAGACAACTGATGCAGCAGAAGAAACAGCTGACGCTGAGGAAGCTGATGCAGAGGAAACTGAAGAAGCTGATGCTGAAGAAGCTTCTGAGGGTGGAGATCTCTATGAAGTAAAGACAGATGCTGATGGTAATCCTATCGATCTCGGCGGTATGGAAATCATTATCCGTGACTGGTGGTCAGGCGACCCGACTGAACCCGCTAACGATTATGAGGAAGCTCTTCAGGAGTACAGAGATTGGGCTCAGGAAACATACAACTTCACAATCAAACAGCAGGCTATTTCTGACTGGGGTTCAACACCTGCTGATTTCGTAGATTACGCTACAACAGGCGGTGATGAGAACTACCTTTGGGTCCTTCGTGCTGATCCGGCTATCACATCTGCTATGGCAAACGGTCTTATGTATGATCTTTCTACACTTGATTGCCTTGACTTCAGCAAAGAAAAGTTCCAGAGAAATCTTCTCCATGAACAGTTCTCTAAGGACGGCAAGATTTATGCTATGTATGCAGGCTTCTCAGAGCCCAGAACAGGTGTATACTTCAACAAGAGAATTCTTACTGATGCAGGTATCGACCCTGAGACAATTTATGATATGCAGGCTGATGGCTCATGGACATGGGATAAGTTCGAAGAACTTCTTTCCAAGGTTCAGAGAGATACAGACAACGATGGTGTTATAGACATTTACGGTATGACACTTAACGAAGGTGTTATGACAACACAGGCTATCTTCTCAAACGGTGGAGACCTTGTTGGTAAGGATGCTAGCGGTAAGTACACATATGACCTTGAGAATCCTGAGACTCTTGAGGCTCTTAACTGGACAGTAGATATGTTCACAAAGTATGATGCAGAAGTTGCTAACCCTGAGGGCGCTGAGTGGGATTACTACAAAGAGCAGTTCCTTAACGGTCAGGCAGCATTCCTTGTAGAGGATGAGTACGCAGGATGCCCTGGTAACTTCCTTGAGGATATGAATGATGAAGTTGGTTTCGTAATGTTCCCTAAGGGACCTAGTGGTAAGGATTACATCAACGTTTGGTCAAACAACCCGGTTGCAATTCCTGCTTGCTATGATGAAGAGAAGGCTTGGAAGCTTGCATTTGCTTGGGATCTTTGGACAAACCAGCCTGAAGGCTACGAGGATTACAACGGAAACATTTCAACAGCACGTAACGGTATCTTCGATTCAAGATCTGTAGATGAGACAATCACAATGATGACTCAGCCTGAGCACGGTACAGTTGCTTACCACGGCATGATTCCTAACATGGATGTCGGAGCAGACTTCATTTGGAACATCACACCTGGTTGTGTTGTATCTGAGCAGGTAGAAGCTATCGCTGATACATGGAAGTCATACGTTGACGAAGCAAATAAATAATATCTGCTTAACTCGATAAGTGGAGAATCTGAGGGGCGGCTTATCCTTAGGCCGCCCTTTTATAAGCTTAATCAGTTTTTTAAAGCTAAATCATGTGCCACTCATTTCAGAGCGTCCATTCAGACGTTCATGGAGTCACAAATTAAGGAATTTTTTTATAAATAGGAGTAAAGTACCATGAGTAACAAAGTTAAATTTCATCTGCCGGGACTTCGCTACAACTATCCTTTAAATATGTTTTGGATAAGTCTGATGGAGCAGCACCCTGAATATTTTAGAGAAGGCGTGGAAATCGCATCATTTTTCGGAGCATTCCCACTTGCACTGTGGAATGGAGGAAGATTCTTAGGAAATGATCAATGTGATGCAGGCTTTGTTAAAAATGTCGTTAAAAGCATAAATGCAAAAGGAATACCGATAAGATACACATTTACTAATCCGCTGTTAACAGAAGAGGATCTGGACGATCCTTTTTGCAACTTCTGTATGGAGGTTGCTGATAACGGAATGAATGAAGTTCTTGTTTTTTCTGAAGTTCTGGAAAAATATCTCAGGGAAAAATATCCTTCATATCATTTCAACAGTACCACATGTAAGGAAATCCGTGATGTTGAAGAACTGAATAAAGAGATGGAAAAGGACTACAAATATGTGGTTCTTGATTACAACCTGAATAATAAATGGGATTTATTGGAGAAGGTTCAGCACAAAGAAAAGCTGGAGGTTCTGATAAACGCCTGCTGCGTTCCCGATTGTAAGCGCAGAGGAGACCATTATAAAAATATAGCCATAAATCAGAGAACAACCCTTGAGAACAGAAAGCTTCCCAAGGATAAACAAAAGCCCATAAAGCCCTGGACATGCGAATACGGAGATAAAAACTGTATTTATACTATCCAGGAATACTCTACATTTGTTTCACCGGAGATGATCTGGGAGAAATATGTACCTATGGGAATAAATAACTTTAAGATTGAAGGAAGAACAGGTAATCTTTTCTCACTTATAGAAACCTATAGTTTTTATATGCTCAAGCCTGAAAAGGTTGGAGAAGCCAGGTTACTGCTTCTTAGAAATCTTGAGAGTTCAGGAATAATAACGGTTAATAAGCCAAGACCGGGTAGATGGCCGTGATGTGCTACTTTCGCATGAAAACAAAACCATACAAATTGAAAAGAGGACATGATGAGTATTGAAGAGAGAAAGGGCCCTGTAGCCCCAAAAGACCCAACTAAAAAGAGACCATATTTCTATATTATGCAGGATAAGCAGATATTTGCAGCACCTCAGCCTGATGGAAGAGGAATTCAGTTCATATTTGAGGATATGGGCAGACTTCCTGATTCTGCAAAGCTTCAGGGCAATGTTACAGATGAAGAAATTCTCAACCTGCTTCCTACAGCAGAAGGCTTTAGAAAGCTGGTGCACAGCATAGGTGTCTGTGTAACAGAAGAGTCAGGCAAAGAGGAAGTAAACTTTGTTTTGCAGATGTATGGACAAAACCAGGGAGATCCTGCAACTATCGTGAGCAAAAGATTTCTTGCGGATGGATCAGAGCAGATTATAGACCTTGCTGAGATCGACTGGTGCGATACTGACAAGGTTGTTGGTCAGATCAGATTTGAATTCGATAAAGCACGCGTTCAGGCTATTGCAGATGTTTGCCTCTACTTAAATGATGGCTTTGAAGCACCTGAGCAGATAACAGATAGTGCAGTGGATTTTGCCTCAGATGCCTATAAAGAGATGATAGAGAGATCTGTTATGCAAAAGGGCAATCTCGAAAGATTGCACAAGGTTACAGAGAAGGCGAAGAATGGTGAAGATGTAACTCTTTCCTTTATCGGAGGCTCAATTACCCAGGGCGCAGGTGCAATCCCGATTCATGAAAAGAGCTATGCACGTATTTATGCAGATGCTTTTGAGGAAAAGTACGCTAATGGCGGAAAAGTAAACCTCATAAAGGCCGGAGTTGGCGGTACTCCTTCAGAGCTTGGAATGATTCGTTTTGAGAGAGATATTCTCAGAGATGGTAAAGAAAAGCCGGATCTTATCGTTATCGAGTTTGCTGTTAATGATGAAGGTGATGAGACCAAGGGCGTATGCTATGAGAGTCTTGTAAGAAAATGTCTTGCACTTCCCTGGAAGCCGGCAGTAGTACTGCTTTTTGCGGTATTTTCCTACGACTGGAACCTTCAGGACAGACTTGGTCCTGTAGGTGAGCGCTATGACCTTCCAATGGTTAGTGTACTTGATGCTGTATCACCTCAATTTACCTGCAAGCCCGGCGAAGGCAGAGTTATCTCAAAGAAGCAGTTTTTCTATGATATATATCATCCCAGCAACCTTGGACACCAGGTTATGTGCGACTGCCTCATGAAGATGACTGCCGAAGCTGATGCTCAGACAGAATTTGAAAAAGAGGACGATCTTCTTGGAAGAACTCCTGCCATCGGTGCTGACTTCGAAAAAGTTTATCTGCTTGATAGAAAAGATATAAGCAGTGCAACTATTGAAGAAGGTTCATTTACAGGAACCGATAATATACTGCAGATGGTTGAGATGGACAGCGAAGTAGTTCCTGTAGCACAGTTTCCCAATAACTGGCACTATGATGGAGAAAGTGACGATCCGAAGCCTTTCTGCATGAAAATCAGCTGCACAAAGCTATTGCTTGTTATGAAGGATTCAGGAGAAAATATTTTCGGAACAGCAGAAGTATATGTTGACGGAAGAAAAGTGCTTGATGCAGACCCGCTTGTTAACGGATGGACTCACTGCAATCCACTGATAATACTCAACGGAGCAGAAGTAGCCATGCATGAAGTAGAAATCCGTATGGCAAAAGGTCACGAGCACAAAAAGTTCACTATTTTAGGATTTGGCGTTGTTTTATAAAAGGCATAGATAGTTTTGGAGAACAAGATGAATGATAAAAACTGGAGCAAACTATGGCTCGATTATGATAAAAAGCTAAGTAATGAACAGTCTGAAGATTCCTTTAGTGTAGCATTTGATGGATTTTCTGAGGATCACCGTATTATAAAAAGTGCAAAGAACGAACTTACAGAGGTATTTTCAAAGCTTTTTAAAGGCGGGTATACAACGGAAATTGAAAATGCCGGAAAATCAGTCTGCATTAAAAAAACAGACGAAATAAAAAATGAAGGATATCGAATATCCGCAGATGATTCAAAGCTGACAATTGAAGCATCTGATGAAAATGGCGTATTATATGGTGCCTTTCATGTAATAAAAAGTCTTTTGAGAGGAACCGGCTTTGCTGATATAAAGGCTGATGAAGTGCCTTCTAATCCTCTTAGAATGATGAATCACTGGGATAACATGGATGGAAGTATCGAGCGCGGTTATTCCGGAAGATCATTTTTCTTCGAAAATGATAATTTTTATATAAATGACAGAACACGTGATTATGCAAGGATGATGGCAAGTATAGGCATAAATGGCATTGTTATCAATAACGTCAATGTCAAAAATGCCGCTTCTTACCTTATTACTGAGAGATATTTTGATAAGGTAAGTGAACTGTCAGAGCTGTTTGCAGATTATGGTATAAAGCTCTACTTATCTCTTAATTTTGCATCACCGATAGAACTTGGAGGACTGGAAGTATGTGACCCTCTTGATGAAAATGTAATCAGCTGGTGGGATAAGAAATTCAAGGAAGTGTATGAAAATGTTCCACTTCTTGGAGGCTTCCTTGTAAAGGCTGATTCTGAGGGAAGACCGGGACCGTTTACCTATGGCAGAAATCAGGCAGATGGTGCAAATATGCTGGCAAAAGCCATTGCTCCCTATAATGGAATCATTATCTGGAGATGTTTTGTATATAACTGCACTCAGGACTGGAGAGATTACAAAACAGACAGAGCAAGAGCCGGATATGATTACTTTAAGGGACTTGATGGTGAATTTCTGGATAATGTTATACTTCAGATAAAGAACGGGCCTATGGATTTCCAGATAAGAGAACCTGTTTCACCGCTTTTAGGAGGTCTTACAAAGACCAATCAGATGCTGGAGGTACAGATTGCGCAGGAATATACAGGTCATCAGATAGATTTATGTTATTTGATGCCCATGTTCAAGGAAGTACTGGACTTCCATACCCATTGCAAGAGCGAAGGCGACACCGTTGCTGATGTTGTAAGCGGAAGAGCTTTAAATAACAAAAATGCCGGAATGGCTGCAGTAATAAATACCGGTGATGACGCGAACTGGACAGGTAATTATCTGGCTGCCGCAAACCTCTATGGATTTGGAAGACTGGCATATAATACAGAACTGTCTTCAGAAGATATTGCGAGAGAGTGGATACAGCTTAGCTTTGATTTAAGCAAAGAAAATGAAGAAAAACTGGTATCCATGCTCCTTAGATCAAGAGAAATTTATGAAAAGTACACAAGTCCTCTTGGAATAGGCTGGATGGTAACACCTCATGAGCACTACGGACCAAGTGTTGACGGTTATGAATATTCCAGATGGGGAACCTATCATAGAGCAGATCATCTTGGACTTGGTGTTGACAGAACAGATAAGGGTACCGGCTATGCTCAGCAGTACTATCCTGAAAATGCTGATATGTACAATGATTCTGATACCTGTCCGGAAGAACTGTTACTGTTTTTCCATCATATAGCCTACGACAGGAAGTTAAAAGACGGAAGAACACTGATACAGTATATCTATGACAGCCACTTCGAAGGAGAGGCACAGGCAGAGGAATTGTACGAAAACTGGAAGAGCATGGAAAAGGAAATTCCTTCTGAGGTTTTTGCGCTTGTATGTCACAGATTTGAAATGCAGATAGCAAATGCAAAGGAATGGAGAGATCAGGTAAACTCCTATTTTTACAGAAAAAGCGGAATACCTGATGAAAAGGGAAGAGATATATTTTAAGAAAGGTAAAGTATGAACAGACAAGAAGCGAGAGAAAGAGCCAAAGAATTAGTTAGTAAGATGACTGTTGAGGAAAAGGCCTCGCAGCTTAAATTTGATGCACCTGCAATAGACAGACTGGGAATACCCGCGTACAACTGGTGGAATGAAGCACTCCACGGCGTTGCAAGAGCAGGCACCGCTACAATGTTTCCGCAGGCAATAGGACTTGCCGCAGCTTTTGACGAAGAACTGATGGAATGCATTGGTGAAATCATTGCTGTAGAAGGCCGTGCAAAGTATAACGAGCAGAGTAAACGTGAGGACAGAGATATATACAAAGGACTTACTTTCTGGGCTCCAAATGTAAACATATTCCGCGATCCCAGATGGGGAAGAGGACATGAGACCTATGGAGAAGATCCTTTCCTTACAAGCCGCATGGCTGTGCCTTTTATAAAGGGTATGCAGGGTGACGGTGAATATCTTAAGGCTGCAGCCTGCGCAAAGCATTTTGCTGTACATTCAGGTCCTGAGGGTGAGCGCCATCACTTTAATGCCATTGCTTCCAAGAAAGACCTGGAGGAGACTTATCTTCCAGCTTTTGAAGCATGCGTTAAGGAAGCAGATGTTGAGGCAGTTATGGGTGCTTATAACAGAACAAATGATGAACCCTGCTGTGCCAACGAGCCTCTTATGAATGGATATCTTCGCGGAAAATGGGGATTCCAGGGACACTATGTATCTGATTGCTGGGCTGTTAAGGATTTCCATGAAAATCATCATGTTACAGGTGCACCTGAGGAATCAGTTAAGCTGGCTCTTGAGACAGGCTGCGATGTAAACTGCGGCTGCACATATCAGAAGATAATGAATGCTTATCGCGCAGGAATGATAGATGAAAGCGTGCTCACAACTTCATGTGAGAGACTGTTTACCACAAGATTCCTTCTTGGAATGTTTGATGAGACAGAATATGATAAGATTCCTTTCACCGTGGTTGAATGTAAGGACCACATTAACGTGGCTCACAAAGCTGCAGCTGAGAGTATTGTACTTCTTAAAAACGATGGACTTTTACCTTTAAAGAAGGAAGGCATTAACACAATCGGTGTTATCGGACCTAATGCAGATTCCAGATCAGCACTGGTTGGTAACTATCACGGAACATCTTCAAGATATGTGACAGTACTTGAGGCTATTGAGGATTATGTAGGTGAGGATGTAAGAGTATTGTATTCTGAGGGCTGTGATCTTTGGAAAGACAATATCAGTGGTCTTGCCGATCCCAATAAGCCGGACAGAATGTCAGAGGCACTTACGGTAGTTGATTATTCTGATGTTGTTGTACTTGTAGTCGGACTTGATGAAACTCTTGAAGGTGAAGAGGGTGATACAGGTAACCAGTTCGCATCAGGCGATAAGATTGATTTACAACTTCCGCTTCCTCAGAGACAGCTTATGCATCAGGTTCTCGAAGCAGGAAAGAAGGTTGTTGTAATAAATATGTCAGGAAGTGCTATAGACCTTTCTGAAGCAGAGAAAAAGGCGGGTGCAATCCTGCAGACCTGGTATCCGGGCGCAAGAGGAGGAGTAGAGGTAGCAAAAATACTCTTTGGCGAGCTTTCTCCTTCAGGTAAGCTCCCTGTGACTTTTTATAACACATCAAAAGACCTTCCGGATTTCAGGGATTATTCCATGAAAAACCGCACCTACAGATATTTTGAGGGCGAAGTATTGTATCCATTTGGATATGGTCTTACCTATGGTGACTGTGAGGTTAAGAGCGTAAGTGTTAACGAGGCTACAGGCGCTGAGTATGGCTACAGCAGTAAGAATGAAGAACAGGAAAGAAAAACAGTTGATTCATTCAACAGAAAAAATGGAAATGCATTCAGCGGTGTGGATGTAAAAGTAACAGTAGCAAATAATGGAACAGTAGCAACTGATGATGTGGTACAGCTCTACATTAAGGATACCGGATTTGATAAGGCTATTCCTAATCCCTGCCTTTGCGGTTTTAAGAGAGTACACCTTGAAGCAGGCGAGGAGAAGGAAATCACTGTTCATGTAGCATCAAGAGCATTTACATCTGTCGATGATGATGGAAACAGAGAGATTTTCTCAGATACATTCGTACTTTATGCCGGAACCTGCCAGCCGGATAGCCGTTCAGAGCAGTTAACTGGTCATAAATGTGTATCACAGGATATCAGATTGTGATTTTTATCAGTATAGGCTAAAAACTTTAAAAGCTCTCGTTTATCGGGAGCTTTTAGTCATATATAATGATATAGATTCCTGTTTTTCCTCAGAAAAACGGGAATCGTATTGGACTCATTTTTATCTTTGCATTTAAGATGTCATAGAATTGCTAAAATGAGAAATCACAGGATTTTAAAGAGGAGTAATGAGATTTATGAAGAAAAAACTTTTGTCAGTGATGATGGCATTTTCCATCATTCTTGTAACAGGTTGTGGAAATGCTTCAAATGTATCTGATGCGACTACAGCCGTTTCACAGGAAAATGTGGAGAATACAGCTCAAAATGATGTAAAAGAGGATACGTCTGATGAAGCAAAAAATGAAGTAAGCGTCGAAGAAGATGCTGATACGGATGCAGATGCCGAAGCGACTACTGAAGACGTAAATGAATCTGCCGATGAGAATAAGGAGGAAGATATGGAAAAGGATGAACGTAACACTCCTGCATGGGAGATAGTAAACCAGATGACAATAGGATGGAATCTGGGAAATACGTTGGATGCACATATTGATGGATTGAAGATCACAGATCCGCCGTCAAAGCAGGAGACTTGCTGGGGGAATCCCGAAACTACCCAGGAAATAATAGATGCAGTGCTGGATCTTGGTTTTAACACTATAAGAGTGCCAATAACCTGGAAGGCTCATCTTGATGAGAACTACAACATTGATGAAGCCTGGATGGACCGAGTGCAGGAGGTTGTTGATTACGCTTATGGGAGAGGTGCATTTGTCATAATAAATGTTCATCATGAGGATTGGAATTATCCTTATTATGATAATCAGGAAAAGGCTTCCGAAGAGCTTGCCGCTATCTGGACACAGGTTTCCGACAGATTTAAGGATTATGACACACATCTTATTTTTGAACTTCAGAACGAGCCCAGAAAGGTCGGAACAGATGTTGAATGGAATGGCGGAGATAAAGAGGGAAGAGACGTTGTTAACGCCGTAAATATGGCTGGTTATGAGGCTATAAGGGCAGCTGAAGGAAACAATAAAGAACGCCTGATAATGTTCCCCGGTTATGCTGCAAGTTCACAGGCAAATTCCTTAAGAGCTATCCAGCTTCCTGAAAATGATGACTGTGTTGCTGTTTCAGTTCATGCATACACACCTTACGAATTTGCTTTGAATATTAACGGAAGAAGTACCTATGATAACGATCATGGCGATCTGGACAGACTTTTACAGACAATTAAAACCACTTTCTTCTTAAAAAATGTTCCTGTCATAATTGGCGAGTATGGCGCGCTTAATAAGGATAATGAAGCAGAACGCGTTGAATGGGTTACATATTATCTGAAAAAGGCCAGAGAGATGAATATTCCCTGCGTATGGTGGGATAACGGCCAGTTTAACGGAAGTGGAGAAAACTTCGGTATCATAGACAGAAGGACTTTGGAGCTTCCTTATCCGGAGCTTATAAAAGCAATGCAGGAATTCAAATAATAAAGCAGTATATTAAATTATAAAAAAACAATTAAATTGCTATCTGTACAAAATAATGTGATAAAATATATTCATTCACACTATATCGTTTTCTAAACATGAGGGGGAAAGCAATATGCGAGGAATGAAGAATGGTTTAGCGATATTTTTTATGTCACTGATACTTTTGGGTGTTTTGCACCTGAGCGTAAGGGCAGATGGATTTGATGCGAATTTCTATGCAAGAAAATATCCTGATGTAGTTGCCGTTGTTGGAAACAGTCCGGAAGCACTCTATAATCACTATGTGAATTTTGGTGCTAAAGAGGGAAGATCACAGAATCAGCAGGAGGATTCCGCAAAATATCAGGCAATCCTTGATGGGCAGGCTGCTCCCCCGGCATCAGCACCTGGGGCAGCTGTGGCTGTTGTTAATCAGCCTGTAAATGGCTTGCCGTACAGCACATATGTTGATATCGACATTGCATCGCAGACGATGACTTTTTATGAAAATGGACAGGTAAAACTACAGTCTCCTGTTGTTACCGGAAATCCCAATCGTGGAAATGGAACACCGACAGGTACGTTTGCCATCAATTCCCATGTTGCCGGAAAAAGACTAATTGGACCTACATGGAATGTCTGGGTTGATACCTGGATGCAGTTCACACCTAATCCTTGCCATATAGGACTTCATGATGCAAACTGGAGAAGCTCATTTGGTGGTGACATCTATCAGTCTAATGGCTCTCACGGATGTGTTAACCTGCCACATGACATAGCAGTTTCACTTTTTAACAGCGTTGGAGTCGGAACCCCTGTTGTTGTTCATTAAAGTGCTGGTTTTTAATTGAGCAGAGCACCTGACCAGGTATCTCCAAGTCAGGTGGAGTATTTTTGCTGAAAAAAAACTGAGCGGACAAAGTGTAAATCTTATACATTTTGTTCGCTTTTTTTGTTAAATACCAATATAATTATATGAAAGGGGCAAAGGGTCATGATGTGATTATACTTGTATAAAGCTTAGCATGACTTCTTACCCATTTCTGATGATAGGATGACATGAATAATTAGCAACATGACATCAATACATCATAACATCAAATAAGGTTTCAAGAGGGAAAATATGGCTAAGAAAAAAGAATCAGTTTTTGATAAAAGACTGGAAAATTACTATGATGAGCTCAAATGGCTCTACGGAGAACTGTATCACGGTGATGAGCAGGCATTTAATTACTTTATTACAATGCTCAGACATTTTTATGATACCAGAGATAAAAGTCTTAAAGAGTGGGATGAAAAGAAAGAGAAAAATCCCGGATGGTTCACAGGCTGCAACATGCTTGGCATGCTTATGTATACAGGATGCTTTGGAGGTACTCTTCAGGGCGTAAGAAGTCACCTGGATTATGTTCAATCTGTAGGCGTTAATTATATTCATCTTATGCCACTTTTAGAGAGTCCTAAGGATAGAAGTGATGGCGGATA
Source organism: Butyrivibrio sp. LC3010 (assembly GCF_000424385.1). Taxonomy (GTDB): domain Bacteria; phylum Bacillota; class Clostridia; order Lachnospirales; family Lachnospiraceae; genus Butyrivibrio. The sequence goes on from NZ_AUJU01000012.1 coordinate 55,765, forward strand.
TGCTGTGGCTGATTTCAGAAAAGTGCAGCCGGAGCTTGGAACGATGGATGATTTGTACGAGCTTGCAGCTGATCTTCACAGCAGGGATATGAGTCTTTGTCTTGATTTTGTTATGAATCACACAAGTGAGGATCATGAGTGGGCAGTTCGGGCAAGAAGAGGGGAGAAGGAATTTCAGGACAGATATTTCTTCTATGATGACTGGAATGAGCCTAATGACTACGAGGAGACAGTTCCTCAGGTATTTCCGCAGACGGCACCCGGGAATTTTATATGGTGTTCTGAAGCAGGAAAAGTTGTAATGACCACTTTTTATCCCTATCAGTGGGATCTTAACTATAGAAATCCGACTGTATTTAACGACATGACAGCCAATATGCTGTTCTTATGTAATCAGGGCGTTGATATTATAAGGCTTGATGCGGTCCCTTATATATGGAAGACTCTCGGAACAAGCTGCAGGAATCTTCCACAGGTGCATACTCTGGTGAGAATAATGCGCATTGCCACGCAGATAGTCTGTCCCGGTACGATTCTTTTGGGAGAGGTTGTAATGGAGCCATCCAAGGTAGTACCTTATTTTGGAACAGTCGAGAAACCGGAATGTCATATGCTTTATAACGTTACAACAATGGCGAGCACCTGGCATACGGTGGCAACTAAAGATGTAAGGCTTTTGAAACATCAGCTCGGGATAGCATTTGCTCTTCCTAAGCAGTACATATTCCTCAATTATTTGAGATGTCATGATGATATAGGCTGGGGACTTGATTATGATTTCTTAAGAAAATTCAGCGTTGAGCAGGTCTCACATAAGAAATTTCTTAATGATACATTAAGGGGAGCACTTCCGGGTTCATCCCACAGAGGAGAACTGTACAACGATGATCCTAAGCTCGGGGATGCAAGACTCTGCGGAACCACAGCGTCTCTTTGCGGCATTGAAGCTGCGGAATATGAGCTGGATGAGAGAAAACTGGATTGGTCAATTAAGCTTGATATCATGCTCCATGCGTTTTTATTCACGCAAAGCGGAATTCCTGTCTTATATAGCGGAGATGAGATTGGCCAGTTAAATGATTATTCCTACCATGAAGATCCGATAAAATGCTCAGATAGCAGATATCTTCACAGAGGTAATTTTGATTGGAAAAGTGCGGCGCAAAGAAGAAAAAGCGGTACAAGGCAAAAGCGTATTTTCGATGGCATAAAAAAGCTTGCAGGACTCAGGGCAAAACATCGTGTTTTTGATTGCGCTGCAGATGTGTGGATTGTTGAGACATGGAATGAGCATGTACTTGGCATTGGCAGATATTATAACGGAGAGAAACTGATAGCACTGTTTAACTTTGGAGATTACGAAGAAACTGCCTGGATCAATGAGGAGGGGAACTACAAAAACCTTCTGACCGGTAAAAAGTGTGAGGCAAAGGATCTGGTGGTACCTGCCCATGATTTTATCTGGCTTTTATATTAAAGATGATAGAGCCAGAAGTATATTTAGTACCTATCATCATATTAAATGAGGTAGGTGTCAAAAGTAAATTTTGACACCATATGATATACGAATTGCTCCGTTTCTTCGAAACTCTTGCAATTCTACAAATATTCGGAAACCGCTAATTTACTGCGTAAATTGCTAATTCCTCATATTTGTTCGGGTCATAAAGTCAAAATGCTTAACATGCAAGCATGTACGCATTTTTGACTTTTGACACCTATATCATTAAATAAAGAAGAAACAAAAAGTAGTTGACTAAAAACCGACTAAGTGGTGTAATAGATTGAACACAACAATGTCGTATACAATTGGTTAATGAGGTTTAAGATTAATTATGTTGGAACAAAGCACTATAGAATTACTTGTAAGTTCGTTCCCTAAGATACTGGAATATGGTTTAAAGGTTACTTTGCCGCTGGCAACAATAGCATTTATATTATCTACAATATTATCAGTGTTTGTAGCGATGGTACAATATGCGAATGTACCTGTACTCAGACAGTTCTGTAGATTTTATATATGGATCATAAGAGGAACACCGCTTCTTGTACAATTGATGGTGGCCTTTTATGGATTACCACTTCTTGGAATTCATTCTAATCCGTTTTTGATGGCGGTTATTGTTTTTACAATAAATGAAGGCGCATATAGTGCCGAGACCATGCGAGCTGCCATGGAGGCAGTGTCTGCGGGACAGATGGAAGCGGGATACTGCGTTGGAATGGGCTATATGCAGATTATGTGGCATATCATACTTCCACAGGCGTTCAGGACCGCTTTTCCGTCACTGTTTAATTCACTGATAAGCATGGTAAAGGACACATCTCTTGCATCAAGCATAACTGTTGTTGAAATGTTTACCAGAACTAAGCAGATAGCAGGACAGTCCTATAACTACCTTCCATTATATTTAGAAGTGGCTCTTGTTTATCTCATTTTCTGTACTGTACTCACATACATACAGGGCAGAGGAGAGATGTTACTTGGAAGCTATGGAATAAGAAAATAAGGGAGGGCTTACATGTCATTACTGGAAGTTAAGAATATACACAAGACCTTTGGTACAACACAGGTACTTCGTGGAATTGATCTGAAAATAGAAAAAGGAGACGTTGTTTCAATACTTGGACCATCTGGTTCAGGAAAGACGACCCTTCTAAGGTGTATAAATTTTCTGGAAAAAGCTGATAACGGAGAGCTTATATTTGATGGTAAAAGCTATGATCTTTCCAAGATAAGCAAAGCAGAGATCTCCGGAATCAGAAACAATACAGGTTTTGTTTTTCAAAACTATAATCTTTTTGCTAATAAGACCGTACTTCAAAATGTGACATTGGGACTTACGGCTGCAAGACATATTCCTCACAAAGAGGCTGATATGAAGGCCTACGAGGTACTCTCCAGGGTTGGAATGAAGGATCATGCATCTGCTTATCCCAGTCAGCTCTCAGGCGGACAGCAGCAAAGAGTAGCAATTGCCAGAGCGCTTGCTACAAATCCCAAGATAATCTATTTTGATGAGCCTACTTCTGCGCTTGATCCGCAGCTTACGGCTGAAGTTCTTGAGGTTATGAGAGGACTTGCTGAGGACGGCATGACGATGATTGTTGTAACTCATGAAATCGGATTTGCGAAGGATGTTTCTTCAAAGGTGGTTTTTATGGCTGATGGCGGAATTATCGAAGAGGGAAATTCAAACGAATTCTTTGATAATCCTAAACAACCTAGAACAAGGGAGTTTTTAAGACTTACAAATTCCTGATATATATTTTGCGGGTGTAAAGCCTGCTATTTCGGTTACTTAAGACTTGAATTATTACAAGGAGGACAAAATGCGAAAGAAAATTGTGACAATGATGATGACAGCTGCATTGACTGTGGCGGTCGCTGGATGCGGTTCAAAGGGAGCAGCTACTGGCAGTTCTGATGACCACCTTGCAAGAATAAAGGCGGCAGGTAAGATTACAATTGCAACAGAAGGAGTATGGGCACCTTTTACCTACCACGATGAATCTACAGATGAGCTTATCGGATTTGATGTTGAGGTAGCTGCAGCAATTGCCGAAAAACTTGGTGTGGAAGCTGATTTCCAGGAGGTTGCATTTGACGGAGGTCTGACAGGTGTGTCTACCGGAACCTTTGATATGATGGCAAATGGTGTGGATGTTACCGAGGAACGTGGTAAAACCTATGATTTTACTGATCCCTACGCTTATGATCACGCTGTAGTTGTGACACTTGCATCAAATAATAACATTACTTCTTTTGAGGATTTAAACGGACTTACAACTGCTAATTCAGCAGGATCCACTTATGAAGCAATGGGTATTGAGTATGGTGCTACAGTTAAAAATGTAGATACTCTTGGTGAGACAATGACACTTGTGCAAAATGGAACAGTAGATGCTACAATTAATGCAAACACATCTGCACAGGATTATTTCAACACAACAGGAACAACAGACCTTAAGGTTGCTGCTGTTGATAAAGAGGTTACAAAGTATGCAATACCGCTCTCCAAGGGCGAAGATAATGATACCTTAAGAGCAGCTATAAATGATGCTATTAAGGAACTTAGAGAAGAAGGTAAACTTACAGAAATATCCAATAAATATTTTGGTGCAGATATAACTGCTGAATAAATTTTGAAAAGGATATCAGAATGAACAAAGAGGGGTTAGTTGAAGAACAAAAGCTTGCAACATTGCTGGTGATATGGCGTCTTCCGGATTTTATCACATCTTTTCTTGCGGCGCTTGCAAGTGGATACATGATAATCTGGATGGAGTTTGTAGAGAGCGCCAGTATAATCATTCCCGGAATAATTCTGATAATACTTTCTGTTAAGCTTAACAGAAATCTGAAATTCCAATTTAATTATGGTACAGGAAAAGTGGAAGCAATAACAGCAATGTGCTGTGAGATATTTGATATTGCCGGACTTTGCTGCATAGTTCTCTTTTCAATAAGAGAGCTGATAAAGCCTGAGGAGGAACACCACTTTATACTTACGGCTCTTTTATTAAAACTTGTCGGGCTTGTGATAGATTTATTCCTGCTCAACAAGCAAAAGAAGCTGGCGCATGAAGTAAAAAGCAGAATGTTTCACTCAGCCTATGTTGGAGCAAAAAAAGAGTTTGTATTTGATATAGTTGCTTCACTTGCCCTGATTTTTAGCTATGTATATAGAAAAAGTAAATGGATTAATTATTTTTCCCCGATTCTGTGTCTGATATTTGTAATACCATTCTTTGTTATTTGTTTTCATCATCTGACAGATGCAATTTATGAGCTTGTGGATTTGACACTGGATGAGGATACGCAGCTTAAACTATTAAAGGTTTTGTCCTCATATTATGAAGAATATGAGCAGCTTATAGAAGTTAAAAGCAGAAGAAACGGTAATCTTTTATATGTTGATCTTGAGCTCATGTTTGATGAAGATAAAAGCTTTAAAGAGATAAAAAAAGCTGCAGAAAATATTGCTTCCGGAATTGAAAAAGAGATAGGAGACTGTAAGGTCAACATCATTATCAATTCAAATAAGACTTAAAACATTTACAAATATGTAAATGAGAAAAGAAAAAAGCCTTCCCTGAAACAAAAGTTTATACTTAGTTTATATTTTTGTTGGACTTTTGTTGGACAAAGATACTTATAATGAAAACATGATAAATGAAAAACACTTATCATGTTTCTTATGAGGACAATTTCTTTGAGGGGGAGATAGTTTTATGGAAGCAAAAAAGTGCGTAATTATTATGTTTATTTGCCTTGTAGTAACTTTTTTTGCAGGCTATGGAAACACACAAAATGTTCGGGCTGAGCAGGCTCTTCAGAACTATGTAGGTGTGTGGAGCGATATTTACTGTAGATAAAGGAATTACGAGAAATGAATATATTAGCACTAATAGAGAGCTGAATCCCGGATGCACGACATAGTCACATGTATCCGGGATTTTTATGTTTATTCGAAAGATATTTAGTTGTTTTTAGTTGTAAGAGGTAAAGATATGTTGTTTTTATTATTGATTCTTGCTATTGCCTATCTGTTCTTCCTTGAGATTTCGAAGAACCTTATTATAGGCTGGTGCATAGGAATAGTTCTATTTATTATTGCATTTTGTGTAAGGCACACTCTTAAGAAGAAAAACAAGTGGAGTGGAATTAGTGCCGTATGCACAATGATCATCATTTTGATATGCCTTGCGTTCAACTATAAGGCTACAGAACCGCCTTATAAGCAGGTTCCTGCAGTTACTTATAAAAATCCTGTGGTAACAGCACCAATTCACGTTGAGCAGGGAGACATTACAGGTGTTTATGACAAGGATCATTTAACAGAGATTTATGCAGGAATTCCCTATGCAAAAGCGCCTGTGGGAGATCTTAGATGGAAAGAACCCCAGGATACTGAAGGCTGGAAAGGCGTAAGAGCCTGTGATACCTATGCTCCTATGGCTATGCAGCCCACACAGCAGGTATGGTACTCTTCACTGTCAGATATACTTGGAACCCATGAGTATAGATTTACCATGGGCGACGAATATAGAGAAGCCATGAGCGAGGACTGCCTGTATCTCAATGTGTACCGCCCTGCAGATTACCAGGGAGAACCGCTTCCGGTTGTATTTTATATACATGGAGGATCTCTTAATACAGGAAAATCTTATTATACAAAGTACAGAGGAGAGAGCTTTGCAAAAAAAGGAGTTATTTTAGTTAACTTTGCATACAGACTTGGTGTTTTTGGATATATGGCAAATGATGAGCTTATGGCTGAGTCTCCTAATAATACCACCGGTAATTACGGACTTTTGGATCAGATCAAGGCACTTAAGTGGGTTCATGAAAATATCGGAGCCTTTGGCGGGGATCCCGATAACATTACAATAGCCGGTGAATCAGCAGGTTCATCTTCTGTAAATGCTCTTTGTGTATCACCTCTTTCAGAGGGGTTATTTGTAAGAGCAATAGCAGAGAGTAGTGGAATAAATGCTTACAAGCCCTATCATACCTTCAGAGAGATGGAAAAAGCCCTTTCAACAGGTGAAGAGGTAATGCAGGAGTTTTCTGCTAATAATATTGAAGAATTAAGAGATATTGATGCAACAACTATTCTCACCACAAAGTCTGTCAATGACAGTATGTGCGTTGACGGCTATGCCATTACGGAACAGCCTTATCTTACTTATGAAAAAGGTGAAAATCACGAACAGGCTCTTCTTAACGGGTCTAACATGAAAGAAGCAGATGCCTTTGTTATGCCAAGAAAAGTGACTAAGGAGAACTATGAAGAGGAGCTTTCAAAGATTCTTGGTCCCTACGCAGCAGAAGCGGCAGAGCTGATACCTGCAGGAAGTGTAACAAGAGATCAGACATTTATAGTAGATGCCGGAGGAGATGCCAAGGGAAGCATGGCATTTGTTTATAGTGATGCATGGTTTTCCTACAGCCATAATGTTTGGAGCAGATACATGGAGGCGCAGAATAAGCCGGTTTATCAGTATTTCTTTACCAAAACCAACAATCATCTGAGTAATCATCACGCGGGTGAACTCATATATGCTTACGGCAATCTGGATTATTATCCCGGATTATATGATGAGGATGACTACAAGGTTTCTGAAGCCATGCAGGAATACTGGACAAACTTTGCAAAATACGGAGATCCCAACGGCACAGGCAGCGAACTTCCTAATTGGCCTGTGTGGAACTCTTCAGAGGATAAACTCTTAGAATTAAATGATGAGATAAAACTCATAGACAATCCATATCATGAGCTTAACAAAATCATAGATAAATATCAGGAAGAGCTTAAGTAATAGATATTCCCTTTAACCCTTTAGTGTGATAAAATCATAAAGTATATATAAAAAAATGAAAAAAGAGGACTGACCTAAGGAATCCATCGCAATCGGTACCCCTTAGGTCGAAGACTAAAGGGGAGTAAATATGACAACAGCACAAATAGGTATTATCATCTCAATTTTGGCATACTTAGCTATGATGTTGCTGGTGGGATTTGTAAGCGCCAGAGATACTAATGATGTCAGTGATTTTTATCTGGGAGGAAGAAAGCTTGGACCTTTTGTGACAGCCATGAGTGCAGAGGCCTCAGATATGAGTTCTTATCTGCTCATGGGTCTGCCGGGTCTGGCTTATTTTTCAGGAATAGCAGATGCAGGATGGACTGCAATCGGGCTTATTGTAGGAACATATCTGAACTGGCTCTTCACAGCAAGGAGACTCAGGAATTACACTGAAAAGCTTGATGCTATTACCATTCCTGATTATTTCAGAAAGAGATTTCGCGATAATAGCAACATTTTACTGTGTCTCGGAGCTATATTTATCATTATTTTCTTTATTCCTTACACAGCTTCAGGATTTTCAGCCTGCGGAAAATTGTTCTCATCACTTTTTGGTGTGAATTATCAGCTTGCGATGATCGTTTCGGCTGTAATCATTATCGGCTACACTACAACGGGAGGCTTTCTTGCAGCTTCAAAGACTGATTTTATCCAGTCAATCGTTATGACCATTGCACTGTTTTTTGTACTTGGATATGGTATATATTCTGTCGCAGGTATATCTTCCGTAATCGATATTTCAAAAAGCATATCAGGATTTTTGGAGCTCAGTGAAACTCATAACAATATAACAGATGCCGCTGATGCGTATGGCTTATTTAATAAGATTACGATGTTCTGCTGGGGACTTGGATATTTCGGAATGCCACATATTCTCTTAAGATTTATGGCTGCCCGTAAGGCTACTGACTTAAAATTATCCAGAAGAATAGCATCTGTATGGGTTGTTTTTTCACTGTTTATAGCAGTATTCCTTGGAGTAGTCGGAAGAGCAATGACAGAGGCAAATGTTCTGGAATCTCTTATTGATCCTGAGAATCCCGGAAGTTCTTCCAAAGCAGAGACTCTGATAGTTGTTTTAGCTCATCAGATAAGTGAAAATGGCTTTTTCTTTGCACTTTTAGCTGGTGTAGTACTGGCAGGAATTCTTGCTTCAACCATGTCTACGGCAGATTCTCAGCTGATTGCAGCATCTTCAGCGGTTTCTGAAAATATTATTCAGGAGACCTTTGGTATTAAGCTTAATGAGAAAGCTGCTATGCTTACTGCCCGCATTACACTTATTGTTGTAGCAGTATTTGGGGTATTAATTGCATGGAATCCCAATAGTTCGGTATTTGGTATTGTATCATTTGCATGGGCTGGTTTTGGTGCGGTATTCGGACCTGCAATGATTATGTCACTGTATTGGAAAAGAACAAATAAATTCGGTGTTATGGCAGGCATGATTTCTGGCGGCAGCATGGTATTTTTGTGGAAATATTATGTAAGACCTATCGGTGGCTTCTGGGATCTTTATGAGCTTGCACCTGCATTTATTGTAGCGTTAGTATTTATAGTAATTGTAAGTCTTTTAACAAAGGCACCAGAGCAGGATATTTTGGACGAATTTGAACATGTATCCAAAATGTCTTAAGCATCGGACCAAATAAGGAGGATTTACGGATGAAGAAAAAGGCATTATTTATCGGTGGAACAGGTACAATAAGTACTGCAATCGTGAAACGTCTTGTCAATGAGCTTGATTGGGACGTATGGGTTCTTAATCGTGGAAACCGCTCAGAGGTCCTCCCGAAGGATACACATTTTATCACAGCTGATATCAATAATGAAAAAGAGGTCCTGGAAAAGATTGGAGACCTTACCTTTGACTGTGTATGCGAATTTATCGGTTTTACCGTAGAGCAGGTTGAGCGTGACTACAGGCTTTTCAAGGGAAAGACAAAGCAGTACATATACACAAGTTCTGCATCAGCTTATAACAAGCCCGCAGCAAATTATGTGATTACGGAAGGCACTACCCTTGCCAATCCTCACTGGGAATATTCCAGAAATAAGATCGCCTGTGAGGAGTTTCTTATGGAGAAATACCGCAAGGAAGGATTCCCTGTAACAATTGTAAGACCCAGCCACACCTATGATGAGAGAAGTATTCCTGTAGGTGTTCACGGACAATACGGTTCCTATCAGGTATTAAAGCGTATGATGGAGGGAAAACCGGTAATTGTTCACGGAGACGGATCATCTTTGTGGCATCTAACCTTTAATAAGGATTTTGCCATTGGATATACAGGCCTTATGGGCAACAGACATGCCTTTGGTGAAGCTTTCCAGATAACCGGAGATGAGGTTCTTACCTGGGATCAGATACATCAGACAGTTGCGGATATCCTTTCAGTAGAGCCGAAGCTTTATCATGTTTCTTCAGAATTCTTAAGTGCTGTAGGCGAAAAATACGGCTATGACTTCGAGGGAGGCCTTATAGGAGATAAAGCTGTTTCCGTAGTTTTTGATAACAGTAAATTAAAGAGACTTGTTCCCGAAATGACTACTACAGTCAGATTCGATGAGGGAGCACGCATAGCTATTGACTACATACTTTCACATCCTGAGTGTCAGAAGGAAGATCCGGAATTCGACAGCTGGTGTGATAAGGTCATTGCAGCATTAGAGGATGCAAAGAATAAAATATAATGATGTAATTTCTGAACGCAATAAAGAAAAGCGTTCAAGGATCATCACTTTTGACAGGAGCATACAACGTGAGTAACAAAATATCTTTTTCCAGTGATTATACTAAGGGAGCGCATCCAAAAATATTAGAGCGATTAAGTCAGACTAATTTTGAGCCAAATACCGGTTATGGTACGGATAAATATTGTGAAAGCGCAGCCGGTAAGATAAAGGAAGCATGTAATTGTCCTGATGCGGATGTTTTCTTCCTTGTAGGTGGAACCCAGACAAATCAGACTATTATAGACATGCTGCTTAATCCCTATGAGGGAGTGGTTGCAGCAGAAACAGGTCATGTGGCAGCCCATGAAGCGGGAGCGATAGAGTTTTCCGGTCATAAAGTACTGACACTTCCAAGCGTCAAAGACAGCATGGCAGGTGAGAAAACCAGATATTCCGATCAGATTGGTAAAATTGATGCCGCAGATCTTAAGGCTTTTATCAAGGCTTTTTATGCTGATGATAACCATGAACACATGGTTTTTCCCGGAGCAGTATATATTTCACATCCGACAGAATACGGAACTCTTTACACTAAGTCAGAGCTTACAGAGATTTCCAATGTCTGCAAAGAGTTTGAAATTCCGCTATTTCTTGACGGAGCAAGGCTTGGCTATGGTCTTATGAGCGACAGAACGGACGTTACAATACAGGATATTGCAAGTCTTGTTGATGTTTTTTACATCGGAGGAACCAAGGTCGGAGCTTTGTTTGGAGAGGCTGTGGTATTTACAAAAGGAGTTACCACTAAGCATCCCATACCTGTAATTAAGCAGCATGGCGCGCTTCTTGCCAAAGGCTGGCTGTTGGGACTACAGTTTGATACATTATTTACTGACAATCTTTATTTTGATATCAGTAAAAATGCTATTGATATGGCAAATATGCTTAAGGAAGGACTCATAAGCAAGGGGTATCAGCTTTATATCGATTCTCCTACGAACCAGCAGTTTATTGTTCTTGAGGATGACAAGCTAAAAGCACTTTCAGAGAACGTAGTATACGGATTCTGGGAGAAACTTGATGATACTCACACTGTTATAAGGCTCGCAACAGATTGGGCTACAACAAAAGAAGATATAGATAAATTAATGTCCTATATGTAGGGTATATTTTGTGATTATAAAAAGGAACATTCGTTGTTGATACTACGGATGTTCCTTTTTCTGAAATTGTTATATTATGTTTATGAGGGTTTCATAATAACTTGTTATTATTAATGAGAGTCTTATGAAGAGGGGGCAAAATATGTTCAATTCAATTCTTGATTTATTGTTGTTTTTCCTGATATCTCTAGGATACTGGAAAATCTTCAATAAATGTGGTATTAAGTCTTTTTGGGCGTTTATCCCTTTTGCAAGGGAATATCATATATCTTTGTGCGCAGACAGGGAGCTTGAGGGACGGGTATATACTATCCATTCCGCTATTGCTTATGTCATTTTATCCCTGAACCATATCATTAAAAATGAGATGGCGGTTGCTCTTCTTACAATCGTATTGCTGGCGGTATATATATCAAGATATGTTTATCAGATAAGAATATACCTGGGTCTTATAAAAGTCTTTGAAAGAAAGAAAAACTTCATATGGCTGTTGGTCATATTTGAAGTTCCTGCTCTTTTATATCTCGGTTTTTCAAAAAAATGCATGCCTAACAAAAAGTTTATAGATTACAGAAAGCTGGATGGCGCTATGGTCAGCGGAGTAGAGACCGAGGATACGGATAGCGGACTGTCTGTAAATATAAACGAAAGAACCACATTTGAGTTTTTTAAGAAAATTATGCTACTTAAGGACATCCACATGACTATTCCAAGGGGGCGCATGGTTTTGCTTCTGGGAGGGTCCGGTGCAGGAAAAACCACCTTTGTAAATGCTGTTACAGGCTACGAAAAGGCAGATGCTACGGTTAAGCTTGATGGGAATGATATTTATGAAGAATACTCCAAGATGATTTATGATGTTGGATTCGTCCCCCAACAGGATTTGATGAGGGATAATGACACAGTTCTTCTTACTTTATCGGATGCTGCTTCATTAAGACTTCCATCAAGCGTTGGATTTATTGAGATAAACGAAAGAATCAATCATGTACTAAAAGAGTTTGGTCTTGAATCCGTAAAGAACAGCCTTGTTGAGAAGCTTTCAGGAGGACAGCGAAAACGATTGTCCATAGCGATGGAGTATATTTCCGATCCCTCCCTGTTTATTCTTGATGAGCCTGATTCGGGGCTTGACGGAGTTGTAGCAAGGAGCATTTTTGAAAAGCTTAGAGCGATAGCGGATGAAGGAAAAATTGTAATAGTAATATCCCACACTCCCGACAGAGTTGCAGATTTGTTTGATGATCTTATAGTTCTTGCAAAGGATAAGACAAGAGCCGGAAGACTGGCGTGGTATGGGCCGTTAAAGGAAGCCTATGAGTTCTTTGGAGCTGATTCTTTGGAGGATGTTCTTCTTACGATTAACCAGAAAGAGGAAGGCGGTCAGGGAAGAGCAGACGAATTTGTCGAGGAATATGCTAAACGAATCATAGAAAAGGTTGGGTGAAAAAAATGGCTGCTAAGATAAAAAGGCATAGAGGAAGATTTTCTCAGACTATCATCTATTTGGGAAAACATTTCAGAATGTTTCTTTTTGAGAATGACTGGAAGGTTCTGCCGATGTCGGCAGTAATTGCAGGTCTTGTTTATTTTGCGGTTGGAGGGAATCTCTTTAAAACAATGGAAGGCACGCTGATGGGAACTTTTGCCCTGGCATGTGTATGTATTTGGAATGGCTTTTTCAATTCCATCCAGGTAATATGCAGAGAGCGTGCGATAATCAAAAGAGAGCACAGGTCAGGACTTCACATGAGTGCATATGTAGCCTCGCATATGATTTATCAGGCAATTCTATGCATTTTACAGGTTGCGATTATGATTGGCGTCTGTCATCTTATGGAAATCCAATTGCCACAAAGGAGTCTTATTACAAAATGGCCAATCATAGATTTTGGACTTACCCTTTTTCTTATTACATATTGCGCTGATATGTGTGCGCTTTTAATCTCAGCTTTTGCAACAACGCCTACCGCGGCTATGACTATCATGCCGTTTTTGCTCATAGTTCAGCTCTTATTTTCCGGTGCATTCTTTTCACTTCCTGAAAAAGCAATGCCATTTACATATCTTACGGCAACCAAATGGGGGCTGACGGCAATGTGCGCCCAGGGGGACTATAATTCCCTGCCGATGGTATCTATCTGGAATAGTGCCATTAAGATGAAAAATGTTGAAATAGAAGGAGAAAAGCCTTTTCAGGAGGCACTGGTCTATATTGAAAAAAACAATATGAGAGATGATCTTTTAATGAGATGTGCCCAGCAGAACCAGGAACCGAAATACGATTTTGACAAAGATATAGTGTTAGGAGCCTGGAGCTGGCTGATTTTGTGGACAGTAATATATATTATTTTAGCCACAATATTACTGGAGTTCATTGACAGAGATAAAAGATAATAGGTTAAGCAATAATTGCAAATAGATAAACAAAATTGAATATATACTTTGGATGGTATTCCGTTCATAATCATTTGTAATGACCATGTTCAGAAATTGAAGAAAAGTGGGGAAAGAAGGTATTTGAATTATGATGGACGTTGTGCCTGCAAAGGGAAGAAGCATTTCTAAAGTATATGAAGAAAATGATGCTGTTTTTATGGTGTCTGAAGCCGGTGTTTTGAGGATTATTCCACAAAAGGGAGGAATAGTCAGAGTTTCTTTTTCCGGTGACGGGAGCTTTAACGAGGAGCAGGGAAAAGACTTTTTGGACTATCGCGGAAGCTTAAATTATGAAATTTTGGGTGATGTAACTGATGAAAATATGGAATATATCAGCATAAAGACAGATGAAGGAACTGTCAGAGTACATAAAAAGTCCGGAGTTATTTCATTTTATGATAATAAAGGACAGCTCCTGCTTTCAGAGGATAAAAAACATCCAAGAGAGCTTGAGAAAATCCCGTTATTCAGGACAGCTAAAGCCGACAGGGTGCAGATCGAAGAGGTTGTGACTGCAGACGGAGTAAAGAAAAGGATCAAGGCGGCTGATAAAGAACAGTATGGTGAGGCATACAAGACAAGGATTTTCTTTGATTTTCAGGAGAACGAGCTTTTAACAGGATTTGGACAGGGAGAGCATGGTGAGTGGAATTTAAGGAAACGCACTTACTATGTACATCAGGCAAATAAGAAAATTGGGATTCCAATGATGGTTTCCAGCAGGAAATATGGAATCCTTTTAAGCACAAATTCTCTTTTTATGTTCTGTGAGGATGAAGAGAAGGCATATATTCAGACAGAAGCAGATCATTATCTGGATTATTTTTTCCTGTTTGGAAAAGATCTTTTTGATGTAGTTAGAAATTACAGAAGGATAACAGGAAAAGCTGCCATGCTGCCAATGTGGGCATACGGCTACATTCAGTCAAAGGAGCGATATTGTGATCAGGAAGAAATCCTGAAAACAGCGGAGGAATTCAGGAAAAGGGATATAGGTGTTGACTGCCTTGTGCTTGACTGGATGAGCTGGGAGGATAACAAATGGGGACAAAAGAGTTTTGATAAAAAGCGGTTTCCTGACCCGAAGGCTATGATAGCAGGGCTTCATAGGAAGGGAATTCATTTTATGATGTCCATTTGGCCCAATATGAGTGCAGGGACAGAGAATAATGAAGAATTTAAGAAGAAAGATCTTTTGTTTCCGGGAACTGATATTTACAATGCGTTTTCCAAAGAAGGAAGAGATCTTTACTGGTCACAGGCCCAAAGGGCACTGTATCCTCATGGAGTTGATGCCTGGTGGTGTGATTCAAGCGAACCCATAACCCCTGAGTGGACACATCTGGTAGAACCCTCTGATGGGGAAAAATACTATGAGTATAAGCAGGATGCATCAAATATGATGCCCTTTGAGCTTGCAAATGCATTTGGTAAATATCATGCCATGACCATATGGGATGGGCAAAGAAGCAGTTCATTAGAAAAGAGAGTAGTAAACCTGACAAGAAGCGGATGGTCTGGAAGTCAGAAGTATGGAACCATACTTTGGTCAGGAGATATTGCTGCCAGCTGGAATACACTTAAAAACCAGGTCAGAGCCGCGTTGCAGTTTGCTTCAAGCGGAATGCCCTATTGGACCCTTGATGCAGGAGCCTTTTTTGTAAAAAAAGGAATACAGTGGTTCTGGAATGGTGATTTTAGTGACGGAATAGATGAAGCATATAAGAAGCTATATGTAAGATGGCTTGAATTTGCCGCATATCTCCCTGTATTCAGGGCTCATGGTACTGATGTGGACAGAGAACCCTGGGCATTTGGAGATAGAGGCGATAAGTACTATGAAGCTATCTGCGATACCATAAAAAACAGATACAAACTTCTTCCATATATCTACTCAATTGGCGCTGCGGCTCATTTTGATGATGCGATGATCATAAGGCCACTTATGTTTGATTTTGCATCTGATGGAAAAGCTGTAGATATTGCAGATCAGTTTATGTTTGGTGACAGTCTTATGATATGCCCTGTGATAAGTGAGTCTGACAGGAGAGAAGTTTATCTGCCTTCAGAATGTGATTGGTACGATTTTTACACCGATGAAGTATTTAATGGTGGTCAGACCATTCAATATACCAGTCCTCTTGAAAGTATCCCGGTATTTGTAAGAGCAGGGGCGATTATACCCACAGGGAAGCCTGCCGGATGTACAGAATATATGGATGGGGATGATATAGAAGTTGTAATCTATCCCGGAGCTGATACGAAATTCAGATTATATGAAGATGCCGGGGACGGTTACGGCTATGAAAACGGAGAGTATGTTATTACAGATTTTTCCTGGAATGATAAGGATAGGAATTTTTCCTATGAATCTGTAGGAGATATGAGATTTAGAAAAGGCAAAATAAATTATAAGATAATCCATTAGGAAAGTTCCAAAGAATCAGTGTAGTTGTCTAAGAGTCTGATGTGATGGGTATGGTTAATAAACATAAATTTTTAATGGCATTTTTGGGAGTAGTGGTTGCAGCGGTTATTGTTTTTATTATAACAAACAACAGTAACTACAATAATTTGTCCGGGGCAGAAAAGGTCGATCAGTTTTCCGGAAAAACTGTCGGAGTAATGCTGGCCTGGGAGTCAGATTATGCTCTGACAGCAAGAAAGGATCTTAATATTTTAAGATATGATCAGTTACCGGATATGGTTATGGCACTTCAGCATGACAGAATAGATGCTATTGCATTGGATGCGTTGACTGCAAAAACCGTACTTTTCATGACAGATGGATTGGAGATTGTGCCGCCGATTTACGGACAATATGGGTATGTAGCTGCTTTTGGGCGAAATGAAAAGGAACTATGTGATGACTACGATGCATTTTTAAGGGAGTACATCAGGACAGATGAATATCAGGATCTTCAGAGAAGAATTAGCGAGTTTGACGGTCATAAATTCGACGGAAAGATAATAAGACCAACAGGAACGGGCAGAACCATCACTGTAGCATGTAATGAAAGTGGTTTTCCATCTACGTACTATGATTATGCTAATGATTGCTGGGTCGGTAGTGATTATGAACCTTTTATCACATGGGCAAATGCGAGAAATTATAAAGTTGAAATAACAGGAACTGTATATGAAGACATGATTATGGGCGTTTTCAGAGGCAGATACGAGATGATAATCGGATTTCTGAGTGAGTTGTATCAAGATGACTTTGATACCTTTGGAATCAATCATTCTATACCATTAAATCCCATAGGCATTTATTTTTTAGTAAAAAGTAAAAACGGAATATCGACAAGTTATGGGCTTTATGAAGAGTTCGAGTGATATGCTGAGGGGTATTTATTATGGATTATACGAGAAAAATGCTTTATTACACATTTGTTAATGAAGACAGATACATAATCTTTTTAAGAGGCTTTGGTAATACACTACTTTTGTCAATTGCAAGCTTTATCCTTGGAACCATGTTTGGAGTGCTTCTTTGTGCATGCAAACGTTCAGGGAACAAGTCACTTGTAAAGATCGGGAATCTGATAACCTCAATTCTTATAAATATTCCAACCATGGTACTGCTACTGGCATTTGTATATGTGATATTCGGATCAATCCATGCTCCACTTACGATAATTATTATTATTGCACTTACTATGAAGACAGGAGCATATATCTGTGAAATATTCAATACTTCTCTTGATGCAGTAGATGTAGGAGAAATAGAGGCAGCGAGAACCCTGGCAATGAGTAAGAGGCAGACATTCAGATATATAATCATGCCACATGTAATTTCAACAGGGCTCGAGTTATATAAAAACCAGTTCGTCATTTGTATGCAGGAAACTGCAGTTGTAGGATATGTTGCCATGGTGGATCTTACAAGAGCTGCCAGTATAGTAGCTGCCAGAACTATGGACGCATTTTTTGGACTTATTACGATCACAATAATTTACTTCCTGATTGGATATATTGCGAAGAATTTGTTGAATCTGTTGCAGGCAAATGAGCATATCGAGGTATAAATATGGATTTGATAAATATTAAGAATCTTACAATGGATTATGGTCAGGGCATTATACTTAACGATATTAATCTTGATGTTGCAAAAGGGGAGACAGTTTTTTTGATCGGGGGATCCGGCTGCGGGAAAAGTACTCTTCTTAGATGCATAAACAGACTTATTACACCTACGGCTGGAGAAATATATATAAATGGCGAGAATATCTTAAAGCCGGATGCGGACATCGACAAAATACGTCGCAGTATGGCCATGGTATTTCAGAGCTTTAATCTGTTTTCACATCTTAATGTTATTGAAAATCTGATACTTGCACCGATGAAAGTATTAAATAAGTCAAAAGAAGAGGCTATAGAGGATGCCAGGCAAATTTTAAAAAGAGTAGGTATGTCCGGACGTGAAAATTCCATGCCGGAATGGCTTTCGGGTGGACAAAAGCAGAGAATAGCTATAGCAAGGGCGCTTGCCATGCATCCGGATGTTATTCTTTTTGATGAGCCAACAAGTGCACTTGATCCAACGATGGTAGGCGAAGTTAAAGCGGTTATAAGTGATCTTTGCAATGAAGGACAGACTAGTGTAATAGTGACACATGATATGAGCTTTGCAAGAAATACTGCGTCTAAGGTGGTTTTTCTTGCGGAAAAAGGCATATATGAACAGGGTGAGCCAATTGAATTTTTTGATAAACCTAAAAAGGTGTTAACTAAGAAGTTTCTGTATAATTCAAGAATGCTTGAAAGAAGCTTTGAGTCAGATACCATAGATATCTTAGCCCTTGCCAGTGAATTACGAAAATTTATATCAAGATTTCAAAATGACAGTAATCACGATAAGCTTATTTCCACTATTTGTGATGAGTTTCTTTATCCGATATTCAATGCCGGAGAAAAGGCTCCCGTAAGTATGGATATGAGACTTATCTGTAGTGAAACCAGCAGATCACATTACTTAATGTTTGGTTTTCCGGATTTAGACATTGATCCATTAAGCGATACATTTATAGATGAACTAAACTTAAAGATATTGGAACATCAATCTTCTTTGATAATGAGCAAGAAAAGAGATGATGTCGGGTATGATGTTTGTATTCAAATGTAAGCAGTTATCTATCTGTAAACTGAATAAAGCCGGCTAAGGAGGTAATTTAGTTGGATAAGTATACCTATAGTGCTGAAGAAATGCATTTTTTGGAAAATAGTAAAGTACCTTTTGCAATTTATCAGTTCATAAATAAAAGAGTTGTCACGGTAGTTATATCGCAGGGGTTTGTAGAACTGTTTGGATATGAAGATCTTCCAAGGAGTGAAGTTTATTCTCTGATGAATAAAAATATGTATCATAGAACGCATCCTGACGATATGGCGGTTCTTGGAGATGCAGCATATCGCTTTGCTACCGAAGGCGGGAGGTATGATGTGCTCTACAGAAGCAAAAAGGGCAATGAGTATAGGATCATTCATGCTACCGGAAGGCATATTTATAAAGAAAACGGAGTAAGGCTTGCTTTTGTATTCTATATGGATCAGGGAGCCTATATTGAAGATGGGAAAACCTCCAGGGATATTTTTATTGGGACAGCAAAGAAGGCTCTTGAGGAGAGAAGCCATGATATCAGGCTCAATCATGATTATCTGACGGGACTACCGTCTATGACCTATTTTTTTGAACTTGCTGAAGAGGGATGCAGGGAAATTCGTAGTAAAGGGAAGACACCTGCCATTCTTTTTATTGATTTTAACGGAATGAAGGTGTTTAACCAGAAATATGGCCTTGAGGAGGGCGATAGATTATTAAAGGACTTTTCGGAAAAAATCATAGCCATGTTCAGTCATGAAAACTGCTGCAGATTCAGTGCGGATCATTTCTGCATATATTCAGATGAAGAAGCAGCTCATGAAGGCGCTTTAAAGCTGATTGCGGATGATAATAGTGAAGATGCTGACAGAAGTATGCCGCTTCGCATAGGCATGTATATTTATGATGATGAAAATATCAGTATAAGCGGGGCATGTGACAGGGCTAAGATTGCCTGTGATTCAGAAAAGAATAACTATTCGGACAAGATATATCTTTTTGATAATAAGATGATGACCACTATCGAGGAAAAGCGATATGTGGTTGAAAATATCGGTAAAGCCATAAGGGAAGACTGGATAAAGGTATACTATCAGCCTGTTATCAGAACAACCAACGGAAAGGTTTGCCATGAAGAAGCTTTGGCAAGGTGGATAGATCCTGAAAAAGGATTCCTTAATCCCGGTGCGTTTATACCGGCTCTTGAAGAGACAAATATGATTTATATGCTCGACTTATATGTTTTGGAGTCTGTGCTTAAGAAAATGAAGATGCAGGCAGATGATGGTCTTTATGTTGTGCCGGTATCAGTTAATCTCTCAAGGGCTGATTTTTATGCCTGTGATATTGTGGAAGAGGTGCGGGAGCGTGTTGATGTCAGCGGCATCTCAAGGGACAAGATTGTTATTGAGATTACAGAAAGTGCTATAGCAGATGATATTGATTATATGATAAACATAATCGAACGGTTTAAGCTATTGGGATTCAGTGTCTGGATGGACGATTATGGAAGTGGATACTCATCACCTGTCATATTGCAAAAAGTACCCTTTGACCTGATTAAAATAGATATGGATTTTGTAAGACAGCTTGAAAGAGAAGAAAAAACCAGGATTATCCTTACAGAAACAATACGTATGGCGATGTCTCTGGGGCTTAGTACTGTGGCTGAAGGGGTTGAAACAAAAGAACAGGCTGATTTCCTTAAGAATATAGGATGCAATATGCTTCAGGGATTTTATTATAGTAAGCCCATTCCTTATGAGGAGATAGTTGAAAGAAATAAGAATGGTACTGCTATATGCTATGAAAATCCCGAGGAGTCAGAATATTATGAAAGGCTTGGAAACGTAAATCTGTATGATCTTTCCATGACCGGCACAGGTGAAGGCCAGTTTAGGAACTATTTTGATACATGGCCTATGCTGATGGTTGAATGCAAGAACAAGAGAATATCAATTATAAGGCATAATCAATATTTTAAAGAGTTCCTAAGAATTAATTTTCCTGATTCTTATACGAAGACAGAGTATGATGTAGCAGATCTTTTGGATGGTCAGGGAGGATACTCATTAAATGCTATATTAAAGTGCGCTAAAGACGGTAAGAAGGTTGTTCTTGAAGATATAACACATGATGGAAAACAGATAGAATTATTGATTTGGAGGATAGCCATTAATCCGCTCACGGGCAGTGCTGCTGTGATGATAGCTGTTCTGTCGTCTACTGAAATCGATAATAACGGTTATGAATTAGAGAGTGAAGCAAGAAACAGTGATACAACACACAAAATCACAGGGGAATATAAAGAACTCCTGGAGGAAAATGAGCGCCTTAGAAAGGAAGCGGAAGCAAACAGGAAAATAACAGAGCTTAGGGAGTCGGTTTCAGCTCTTTTGACAAACATGCCTGCCATGACATTTTCCAAAGATATTAATTCGGGAAAATATCTGGCTTGTAATCAGGCATTTGCTGAGTATGCCCATAAGGACAGCCCGGAGGAGGTTGTGGGGCTGTCAGATTTTGAGATATTTGATTGGGACACGGCCAAGCATTTTGTGGATGATGATAAAAAGGCATGGGCAATGAACAAGCCATATATTTTCTTTGAGGATGTTCATGATGCTGCGGGTAATATGCGCCGTTTTCAGACGACCAAGCTGAACTTTACTGACGATACAGGCAGACAGTGCCTTCTTGGCCTTAGCCAGGATGTAACAGATGCAATGCTCATAAAACATGAATATGTGGAAAGACTTGCAGAGGCCTATAATCAGGCAAATATAGATTCTCTAACTGGGGTTAAGAACAAGAATGCATATCAGGAGGAAGAGAAAAAGTTAAACCTTCTAATTAAAGAGGACAAAGCTCCGGAATTTGCCATTACGATACTTGATGTTAACGATCTCAAGAAAATCAATGATACAAAGGGACATAAAGCCGGAGATGAGTATATTCTTGATGCCTGCAGGATGATATGCAGAATTTTTAAATTCAGTCCGGTTTATCGCGTAGGTGGGGATGAATTTACAGTTATATCGCAGGGGGATGATTATAGAGATATTGAAAAACTTGTAGAAAGCATTTCTGAGCACAATGAAAAAGCTATTACCGCTGGCGGTATAGTGATCGCCTGCGGCATGTCAAAATTTGCTAAGGATCCTAATGTAGATGCAGTATTTATGCGCGCTGACAAGAATATGTACGATAATAAAAACTACTTAAAGAATAGTCGCTATTGATATATGCTGTTAGCTCAGGCTAATAATCCCCGTCAGGCTAGATAATACTTCGCCAGGCAATCTCATTAAATAAAAGTGAAAATAATTGTGAAATAAATGTTGACACAATAGTTAGACAATGCTAACATAGTCTTGTTAGATATAACTAACAAATGACATACATAGTCATAAGAAATCTCCTACCTGAAATGCCGCATCTTGCCAATGCGGCATTTTATATGAGTAGAGCATATTTGAATTTAGCACAATCAAATGTGAAGCGCTTGAATATGCGATGGTTAAGGCAAATAATCTATAAAAATAATTAAAATTTTATTTTTCTTATTGACAATAATTATTATTAAGCATATTCTATCTATTGACAAAAAGTTAGCCTATGCTAATGGAAATTATATAAGACTAACAGCTTTTATAGGAGGAACTATATGACACTTAATGATGCAGAACTCTGCAAAGAATATAAAATTGAAGCTATTGACACAGATGGGGACGATGAGATGGAGAACTTTCTCTTTTCTCTTGGCTGTTATAGTGGTGAGTATATTACTGTTATTGATAAGAAGCGCAATCTTGTAGTCGCTATTAAGGATGCAAGATATAATATTGATCCTGAGTTAGCTTCAGCTATCAAGATCTAACGGTATTCTATAGTCTGAACTGAGAAAATCCAAAAGATTAAATCCCATATTCACAGACTTTGAATATATATAAATGAAGAGAAGAAAGTAGGAGGAAAAAATTATGAGAATCGCAATGGCGGGTAATCCCAATAGTGGTAAAACCACTATGTACAACGCCCTGACTGGTAGAAGCGAGAAAATTGGTAACTGGGCGGGTGTTACAGTTGACAAAAAAGAGAGCGTAATCAAGAAAAACTATTACGATGGAGACAAGGAACTGATCGCTGTAGATCTTCCCGGCGCTTATTCAATGTCACCATTTACTTCTGAGGAGAGCATCACAAGCGGATACGTTAAAAATGAGCATCCCGATGCCATAATCAACATAGTTGATTCCACAAACCTCAGCAGAAGCTTGTTCTTTACAACACAGTTGTTGGAATTGGGGATTCCGGTAGTTGTTGCTCTTAATAAGAATGATGCCAATGATAAAAAGGGAAATGCCATTGACGAAAAGCTCTTATCGGAAAAACTTGGATGTCCTGTTATAAAGACCGTAGCAACATCAGAAAAAGGTCTTAAGGATGTTGTTAAGGCTGCAGCTGACCTTTATGGAAAAGGACAGAGCGAGCCTTATGTTCAGGGCAACGTAGATGTAACAGATAA
The DNA here is from genome assembly GCF_000424385.1 of Butyrivibrio sp. LC3010. Classification (GTDB taxonomy): domain Bacteria; phylum Bacillota; class Clostridia; order Lachnospirales; family Lachnospiraceae; genus Butyrivibrio. The sequence goes on from NZ_AUJU01000012.1 coordinate 79,046, forward strand.
GAATGCGGTTGAAGCAGCTGACAGAAAGCGCTTCGAATTCGTTAATAAGATTGTAAGTGAAGTTGAAAATCGTAAGGTTCTTACAAAGGACAGAAATTTTGGCGATAAAATAGATGATATAGTAACACATCCTGTTATTGGAATATTTGTGTTTGCTGCTATTATGTGGCTTGTATTCTATATTTCACAGACAACAGTTGGAACATGGCTTGCTGATCTGCTTGCAGGATGGATTGAAACCTTCCAGGGCTTTGTAGGTGATAAGATGGCAGATGCCAACCCGCTTCTCTATGCACTGCTTGTTGATGGTATCATCGGTGGTGTAGGTGCTGTTGTAGGTTTCCTTCCACTTGTTATGGTAATGTACTTCCTCATCGCACTTTTAGAGGATTGCGGATATATGTCAAGAGCAACAGTAGTTCTTGATCCTATATTCAAGAGAGTTGGACTTTCAGGAAAATCAGTAATCCCTATGATTATTGGTACAGGTTGCGGAATACCTGCTATCATGGCATGCCGTACCATCAGAAATGAGAGAGAAAGACGCTCTACAGCAATGCTTGCAACATTTATGCCCTGCGGAGCAAAGCTTCCGGTTATAGCACTTTTTGCAGGTGCATTTTTCCCTGAGTCAAAATGGGTAAGCTTTATCTGCTACATGGGTGGTATTTTACTTATCCTGTTTGGAGCACTTCTCATCAAGGCTATCACAGGTATGAAGTACAGAAAGAGTTTCTTTATTATTGAGCTTCCTGAATATAAGGCTCCCAGTCTTATGTTTGCAGTAAAATCAATGCTCGAAAGAGGAAAAGCTTATATTGTAAAGGCAGGAACAATTATTCTTGTTTGTAACACAGTAGTTCAGATAATGCAGAGCTTTACTTTGGGATTCCAGCCTGTGGAAGAAGGTTTGGAGAGTACATCTATCCTTGCAACCGTTGCAGGACCTTTTGCTTATCTCCTTGTTCCTGTTGTAGGAATTGCCAGCTGGCAGCTTGCAGCAGCAGCCATCACAGGATTTATCGCAAAAGAGAACGTTGTTGGAACAATCGCTACAGTATTTGCAATTTCAAACCTTATTGATACAGAAGAACTTGAGCTTATCGGTGAAGGAAATGCAGTTGCAGCAGTTATGGGAATCACAAAGGTTGCAGCACTTGCATATCTTATGTTCAACTTATATACACCTCCGTGCTTTGCAGCTCTTGGTGCCATGAATTCAGAAATGAAGTCAGCAAAGTGGTTATGGGGTGCAATCGGACTTCAGCTTGCAACAGGATTTACAGTTGGATTCCTTGTATACCAGATCGGTACACTCGTTACAACAGGCAGCTTAGGTGCAGGATTTATCTACGGAATTATTGCAATTGCAGTATTTGCAGGTATAATAGTATATCTGATCAGAAGAAATCAGAAAGCAATGGTACTTGAGTACAAGCTTGATTGATAAAATGTTAATAGCGAAAGTAAGCCCGTTTTATACGGGCTTTACTTTCATATGACTTGTTTATATTGACGACTATCAAAAAGGAAAAAATATGGTATCTAATATACTTATCATCATAGGGTTGGTGATAATACTGGCTATAGCTCTAAGGGGCACAATTAAACACTTTAAGGGAGAAGGTGGATGCTGTGGGGGAGGCTCTACAGTAAGGGAGTCTGATAAAAAGCTTGATGGTCCCGTGATCAAGAGTAAAGTGTTTAAGATTGATGGAATGCATTGTGAAAATTGCACAGATAGAGTTAAACGTGCGATTAATAGAATTGACGGAGTTTCAGCAAAACTGAATCTCAGAAAAAAAGAAGCAGTAGTTCAATATGACCGTGAAGTGGACGATGCTGTTTTGATAAATGCGATAGAGGCTTTAGATTACAAGGTTATATCGGTGAATTAAATTTATCCTATATATCAGAGGTTATTCTATTAGCATTATCATAAGTTTTAATCAGGATGGAAGTAATATGGTCAATATAGTTGCAGGCGCAGTGATTGTAGTGATTGTAGGATTGGCAATCAGATATATTTATAAGGAAAAAAAGAAGGGCACTCATTGTATTGGATGTCCTATGGCAGGCAATTGTCATAAATATGGAAAAGCAAATAAAGAGAAGCCCTGTTGAGAGGGCTTTACTTTTAAATATAAGGTTAGCGCTCGCTAACATAACAGTGAAGGTAATATCAGACTAGTGAATTGGTGGGGACATAGCATGAGTAATGAACAGATAATAACTGCACTTAGGGCTAAAGGCATGCGCATCACAAAGCAAAGACGAATTGTTGCAAATGTGATTGCCGAGAATGATGGGGCTTCATGCAAGGATATCTGCTGTATTGTTCGTAATATGGATAAAACTATCGGAACAGCAACAGTTTATCGCATGATAAAGGCTTTAGAAGACATAGGGGTTGTTGAAAGAATAGATATGATCAAGCTCCAGTGAGTGATAGAATCTTGGATTTCATTGGAAATATCCGATTCTGTCTGTTATTATGGTGGGAATATTTAAGGCGATGTTGAAGCAGATGATGAGTGGGTGGCTGATCATTTGGCTTGATCCTTCTGTGTATGTAAAGATGTTTTTTATGGGAGTAATTACATATGCAGTTGTGGCAGTGATTGAATATAGGAGAATTAGTAAAATTCCTATGAATGAAGCGCTTAAAAATGTTGAGTAATAGACTATTAAAAGCTTCCTGTTTGTTACAGGAAGCTGATTTTTAAAACTGAAGTTAGCAATAACTAACAAAGAGTGATTGGATACTGATAATGCAATTTTTGCAGAAGTTTACGGTATCCGTATCAGGGTGGAATAAATGTAGAGTTTTACTAAAGGAGGAAGGTTAAATGGGGGACCAGCTACTTATCAGGCTGTGCTCGCCTACCTTGGCGGGACTTAAGACAGGAAATCTTTTTTCTGTAGAAATTGATGACAGGGACAGGTTTAACTGTGAAGTCAGGGAGTTTAATTCAAGGCTTTGCGGTAAAGGTCTGAGAATGATACCTGTCAAATACTCAAAGGGGCATGTGCTTATTTATCTATACAGACCTTCCTTTTTGAAACGGGATTTTGCAAATGAAGAGGTCTGCAAGATTCTTAAGGAAAAGGGGTATTCTTACAAAAACGCGGATCTGTGCGTGGCTCAGCTTGCAAGGCATCTTTCAAGTGATCCGTCTTTTCCTCATGAGATAGGACTTTTCCTGGGCTATCCTGTGGAGGATGTGCTGGGATTCATGAAAAGTCCTGAGGAAGGGGTAAAGTACACAGGATTCTGGAAGGTTTACGGGGATAAAGACGCTGCACTAAAGACTTTTGATAAATATAAGAAGTGCACGGAGATATATAGTCATGCCCATAAGCAGGGAGCATCACTTGAACAGCTGGTAGTTAAGACAGGCTGATTGCTATAGTAAACTCAGCTATATCTGCCGTTTACAATTAATAAATTGCAGTAGGGATAATGAGTGACAATTCTGTGATAATTTGACTGATAAACTATTCTTGGAAGTAAGGAAATGACATTTTTACTGTAAAGGCGCATATGTAGCGCACTTTCACTAAGAGTAGGAGGACAGAATTATGAGAATAATCAGAATGTTACTTGGACTTATCGGAATACGCACAAAAAGATATATTGTTTGTCCCTGCGGAAGGTAAATATTTAATTACCTCCAATTATATTGTTGACGGCATGATGGCTGCTTATTAGAATTATTAATATAAAAACTAATGGGGTTACAATTAAAAGGAGGTATAATGAAAAACTATTTTGATCTTAGTGGGAAAGTAGCACTGGTTACAGGCGCTTCCTCCGGATTAGGGGTACAGTTTGCAAAAGCTCTTGCAGAACAGGGCGCAGATATCGCTATATGCGCAAGAAGAGTGGAAAGGCTTGAAGCTGTAAAAAAGGAGATTGAAGCACTCGGGGTTAAGTGCTTTGCTCACAAATGTGATGTTCTGAACACTGATGAGATCCGTGAAATGGTAAAGGCAGTGGAAGAGCATTTTGGCAAGATTGATATTTTGATCAACAATGCCGGAGTAGGTGATGCTACTCCTTCAGAAGAGCTTACTGATGACACATGGCGCAATGTAATCGGCACAAATCTTGATGCTGTATTCTATGTGGCACGAGAAGTCGGAAAAGTAATGCTTAAAAACGGTTATGGTAAGATTGTGAATGTGGGTTCACTTCATTCTGAGGTTGTTATGCCTCCGGGAACATGGCCAGTGCCTGCTTATACGGCAGCAAAGGGCGGCGTAAAGATGCTCACAAAGTCACTTGCAGTTGAATGGGCAAGAAAAGGTATCACAGTCAATGCCATTGGACCTGCTTATTTCGGAAGTGAGATGACAAACGATATTCTTAGTACCGGTGGATTTGACCCGGTGGCACAGGCATATTGCCCTATGGGAAGAGCAGGTAAAGAAGGAGAGCTTAATGGAGCAGTTCTTTATTTTGCTTCTGATGCTTCTTCCTACACAACGGGACAGATTTTGTATATTGATGGAGGATGGACAGCTATCTGATCTGAGCCAGGTTCAATGGTCTTATAATCTATGAACTACATGTATATTGTTGAATGTGCTGATGGAACTTTATATTGCGGGTGGACGAACAACCTGGAAAAGCGCATCGATGACCATAATGCCGGAAAGGGCGCAAAATATACAAAACCAAGGCTTCCTGTTAAGCTTGTGTATTTTGAAACCTTTGACACAAAAGAAGAAGCTATGAGCCGGGAATGGCACATAAAGCAGCTTCCCAGAAAGAAGAAACTGGAATTGGTGTCCAAAGGAAAAGAGAATATCGATATTTCGTAATTGAATAAGCTAAAATATTAAAACGCTGTCACATATAGGTCATATGTGGCAGCGTTTTTAAATTAATATTTACTAGAAATCCCGAACAAGAATACCATAGGCAATTCCTACTTTTTTTCCACGGAGCAGATATTCTTTCATATTTCGCTGAAGGGTTGTGTTTTCCGGAAGATCAGATATTGATACATTACCTATTCCGCTACTTGGAATCTTGAAAACCCATTCAATGCAATCCATAGCCTCAGGCTCATATTTTGTAATATCAAAGGCGGCCTGGAATGAGAGAATGCGTGAGCCATCAGGTAAAAGCTCCTTTAAAGCCGGTGATAAGAGCCAGGTATCTACACATACAGGATCATCTTTTCTTTTCGGATAATATTTTTCCAAAAAAGTTCTCATCTTACGGACAGAGTCATTTAGATACTTCGGATCCAAATTTGCATCGGAAGGTATATGGAGATGGATATTATGTGCATCATCATCAGCAAACTCATATTCAAGCTCTCCTATGCGGAATAGCTTTGCACTTGCCTGCCTGGTGGTCCAAAAGGCTCTGTCAAAGCCATAGCTGTTGCAGGAGACTTTATATTCATTTACAAATCTGGAAAAGCAGCCCATGGTGGCAATGAATATATCTTCAGGTAAATTGTGCCATTCACCGTTTTCTCTGCTTTCGAGGGATTTGAGAATATGCTGTGTCAGCTCGTCTATTCCCGGAAGAGAGAAGGAGCCTGTTTTTGCATAATTCAGGATATCACTTGTCACTTCGTCCGGCATATGAATTTCATATAAAAGCTTTTCAAGATTGTTTTCACTAAAAGTATTCAGTATCATGTCATTTTTCCTAACATTCTTCTTGTCATGTATTTAGATATATCGTACTTGTAGCATAGGCCTGTGAAAATAAAGGAAAGGATATTTCCTATGATAAATAATGAAATAGCTACAATAACAGATACCGTAAAATTCTGACCGATAAAATAATAGGCTCCAAAAAAAGGATTCGACAAAATACTTATGGAGGGAACAGTGAATAAAACAAATATTATCATGGCTACCAGAAAGAATTTGTAAGCAAATGCAAAATATATAAGGGCTAAGAATATCATAATTCCTAATTGCATTACATATGCTGACTGCATTGTATAATTTTCAGCGTCTGTCATCCCTTCAACTCCTGTATGCAGCATAAATGCACGATGCGCAATTATTATAAGCAATGATAGAGCCATAAAAGGAGTTGAAACCATATAAGGGAAGACGGTTTGAAGCTTTTTCTTAAGCGGTGAAGACTGAACAAGACCTGAAATTGATAGTGTTGTTAAAAGCTGGCCCAATATTACAGGGAGCAGGAAAATGTAAAATCCTCCCAGCATAGTATTCGAGTCTGAAAAGAACTCGAAAAAGATTCCTATCGCTGCAAAAATAGCCATGAATATAAGCTGTGTTTTTACCTGAGTTCCGTATTTTATAAGCTTTAAGCATTTAATAAATGTATTCATATTCTTTAACCTCATCTTACCAAAAAGTCAGTTGCCTTTATCATAAAAGCTATTCTCATAGCAGCGCTTAGCATGAAGATAGCTTAACGCTGTAACCAGTATGCTTAGAACAACTGCTAATACAATAAAGAGTATCAGCAGAGGAGTTCCCAGCTTTATACCGGTGAATGTCAAAGCGATGGCGCATAGTATAGCTAAGATGATGAAAGGAGTTGCAATAAATGGATATAGTGTAAAATTATCAAAATATCGAACTATATTTATTGATATAGTATAAAGAGCATATGCAGTAAGTGTTATGATCACGTTCACCGGAATGTAATACAAATCAGGCTTATTTAGAATTGATGTTATAACGGTGCATATCATAACAACTGCGAATAAGTGGATAAGGCTTCGCATATGCTCACTCATGATACCTCTTAAAAAGAGCTTTTTTCCATTGTAGGAGCTTCTTAGGATTAAATGATGTGAGTCCCTGGAATAAATACCGTTAAAGATAAAATAATCCCTCATGACCTCTGAATACATTGTATATACAACCGTAAAGGTAATTGTCATCTCCGCTAATTCTAAAGAGACCAGAGCGTGAAACAGTATAATCACCACAGGAACAGCAAATCCAAAAATAAGCTTATCCCATATGCTATGAAATAGATTGTAAGTTTTTATTGTCTGGATCATGATGCGGCCCTCTTATCAACATCGTTTTTCCCAAGGATAGAGTATTTTTTCATGACATGTACTGAAATCTGAGAAAGCGTCGGCCTCTCAACAGCGATATCCATGCCTGAAAGCTTATCGAGATCATCTGACAGGCAGATTCCTTCAAATCCAAAGGAGTTTGAGGAAATGTTCTGGATGATCTTGGAAGCGTAGCTTTCGTCTTGTTTCTCTCCCTTTACAACGATATATTTTTCTTTAAGATCCTCAACAAATCCCTGCTCTACGATTTTTCCCTGTTCAACTATTATTACGTAGTCGGTGATGCTCTCCATATCAGTGATGTTATGGGTGGAGAACAGTACACTCTTTTCACCCTCGTTCTCGTTAAGATAGTCTCTGAGCATGTTGCAGAGCTTGTCTCTCATAAGAGGATCAAGAGGAGATGCAGGCTCATCCAAAAGAAGAAGATCGGTGTCTCTTGCAAGGACTCCGGCAAGCATCAGCTTAACTCTGTTACCATCAGAGAGGCTGCTGACCTTCCTGTTCTTTTCAAAAGAAGCACCGGTGTAGAGTGCAAGTTCTCTGCATAATTCTCTGTATCTGTCAATGTGAAAATTGTCAAACAGCAGCTCCTGGAGATCTTCTACCTGATTTAAAGTCCAATGCGGGAAGAAATAATTATTTGTTCCTGTATAACCGATTCTGCTTTTTACAGCAGAATCCTTCTCTCTGTCTTTATCATTGTACTGTCCGAAAAACTTTAAATTACCTTTGTAATCAAGCTTTATTCCGGCAAGGATATCAAGAAGGGTAGTTTTGCCGGCTCCGTTCTCGCCTATGAGCGCTGTGGCAAAGCCCTTGGGAATCTGCAGATTCTCAATATCCAAAGTGAAATTCTTATACTTCTTAATGATGTTTTGTCCCTCTAAAACATAGTTGCATTCCATAATTCATCCCTCCAAATGTCCTAAGGAGTATCGTTTGCGTTGATTCCTTAGGTCAGTATAATGTTTGCATGATTGATTTCACATAACATCCAGTCTCAATAGCGTCTGTAATGTGTCAACAAGCTCTTCCTGAGTCATACCTGCGAGCTTGGCTGAGTAGATTGCGCTTAATAAAGCATCCTCAACCTTGCGCCGGTGCTGCTCCATGAGCATTTGTGTGTCCTGGGCATTAACATAATATCCCTTGCCCTGAACCGCTGTAACAAGCCCCTCCTGTTCCAACTGCTCGTATGCCTTAAGAGTAGTGATAACACTAATCTTAAGGTCCTTGGCAAGTCCGCGTATGGAAGGCAGATACTCTCCCTGTTGCAGCTTACCTTCAAGTATGTCGGTCCTGAAGCTATCAGCAATCTGTTGATAAATCGGGACTCCCGACGATTGCAATATTTTCATTTTTCCTCCTGATAGAAAAACATTGTTACTTATAACTGTTTATGTGTTATATATACACTTATAACACACCCGTGTCAACATCTTTTTTGTCCAATCCCCTCTGGCTCGTGTCATGGCGTGAATAAAAAAATTTAGTTGACTGACGCGGTACTGTGATGTATCATGTACACAATTGAATAGCATCTTCAGGGCAGGGTGCAAGTCCCTACCGGTGGTATAGCCCACGAGCCGTAAGGCAAGATTCGGTGTGATTCCGAAGCCGACAGTATAGTCTGGATGGAAGAAGATTAGTGTTATATTTGTATTGATTCCAATTTTTCTGAATAAAAACGGGAATCCAGGAACATTTGCTCTGAGATTGTATATCTCAGAGTTTTTTGTTTTATATAACATGTTTGCCCCGGAGTTATTTCCGGGGCTTATTTTATTCAATAGAAATTCCTTCGGATTTCCTATTGAATAAAAAGCGCTCCGCTATGGATGCGACTGGTGCGCAGATGAATTTTGCAAGCTAAAGCCTGCGCGCACCAGCGCGCAAAGAGTCGCGAGCGACTCTTTGTTCTGCACTGAGCTATTTGCAACTTAGTGCGAGTCATGCAAGTCCATTTGGCACTGGTGGAGCATGAAGTAAGGAAAAGGAGGAGAAATGGAAGACAAAAGCTTCATGGAACGAGCTCTTACACTTGCAAAAAAGGGCGCAGGATTTGTTAATCCTAATCCAATGGTAGGAGCTGTAATTGTGAAAAACGGGAAAATCATAGGTGAAGGCTACCATGAACAGTACGGCGGTCTACACGCTGAGAGAAATGCCCTTAAAAACTGCAAGGAATCGCCAAAAGGCGCCACAATATACGTTACTTTGGAGCCCTGCTGTCACTATGGAAAAACACCGCCTTGTACAGAGGCAATTATTGAAAGCGGGATATCCAGAGTAGTTATAGGAACGCTTGATGTGAACCCACTTGTAGCAGGGAAAGGCGCTAAAATCCTTGCTGATAACGGAATCAGAGTAGAAGTGGGAGTTCTTGAAAAAGAATGCAGAAGACTTAACCGCGTTTTCAACAAATATATGACTACAAAGCTTCCGTACGTGGTTATGAAGTATGCCATGACTGCGGATGGCAAGATTGCCACTACCTCAGGAGAGTCCAAATGGATAACCGGGGATGAAGCAAGAGAAAATGTACACAGGCTAAGGAAAAATCTCTCAGGAATAATGGTTGGTGTATCTACGGTTATAGCTGATGATCCAAGCCTTAACTGCAGACTTGACGAGCCTTCAAAAGATCCTGTAAGGATCATTTGTGATTCAAATCTCAGAACACCGCTGGATTCTGTTGTTGTAAAAACTGCAAATGAGGGGGAGACAATCATTGCGACTTCATCAGAGGATGATGTCAAAATCGCAGAGTATGAGAAGCGTGGATGCAGAGTTTTAAGGGTTCCTCAGGGAAAGAATGGAATAGATCTGAATTACCTTATGAAGGAAATTGGAAAAATCGGCATCGACAGTGTCTTACTTGAAGGTGGTGGAACCGTGAACTTCAGCGCACTTGAGAGCAGGATTGTCGATGAGGTTCACATCCACATGGCGCCAAAGATATTTGGAGGAAGAAGTAAATCTCCTGTTGAAGGTGTAGGCATTAGCGACATAGGAAATGCCATAAAGCTGAATCCTGTTAATAGCAGCTGGTGCGGAAATGATCTTGTTATAGAAAACGAGGTGATTTACTAGTGTTTACAGGTATTGTGGAAGAGCTTGGAAAAGTTCAGAGAATAACCAGAGGAAGTAAGGAACAGCAGATTTTTATCGGTTGCAACAAAATACTTGATGACATTCATTTGGGAGACAGTATTGCTGTCAATGGAGTTTGTCTGACGGTAGTTGATCATGGCAACGGCTATTTTGTAGCGGATGTTATGAATGAAACCTTCTCCAGATCAGGGCTTGGAGCGCTGGTTAGTGGGAGTTTTGTCAACCTTGAGAGGGCGATGCCTGCAAATGGAAGGTTTGGAGGCCATATCGTCAGCGGACATATAGATGGAACAGGAAAAATAAAGAGTATAAGGCAGGATGGAAATGCTGTCTGGTTTGAAATAAGTACAGACAAAAAGATTCTTGACGGAATAGTTGAAAAAGGCTCTGTTGCTATTGATGGAATAAGCCTTACCGTTGCAGATGTGACAAGTAACAGCTTCAAAGTGTCAATAATACCTCATACCTTAAAGGAAACGGTGTTAGGGCATAGAAAAAATGGAGACACTGTTAATCTTGAAAATGATGTAGTCGGTAAATATGTAAAGAAATTTGTTGAAGGTGCGCAAAAAAGCGGTCTGACCAAAGAATTTCTGATGGCAAACGGATATTGATTACTTGCTTTAAGGAAGGGAATATATGGAAAAAGAACTAATCGAAAAAGCGATAAAAGATTTACAAAATGGAAAGGTTATCCTGGTGATGGATGACGAAGGCAGAGAAAATGAGGGAGATTTCATCTGTGCAGCAGAATATGCGACTACAGAAAACGTTAATCTAATGGCAACTGTGGGAAAGGGGCTTATATGCATGCCCATGAGTGAGGAAATATCAGTAAAGCTCGCACTTTCGCCTATGGTAAGTCATAACACTGATAATCATGAGACAGCCTTCATGACTTCAATTGATTATGTAGGAACAACCACCGGAATATCAGCTGCGGAGAGGGGACTTACAGCCAGAAGCTGCGTGCAGGATGATGTAAATCCTATGCATTTCAGAAGACCCGGACACATGTTTCCTCTTGTTGCTAAAAAGGGCGGAGTTATAGAGCGCCCCGGCCATACTGAGGCGACAGTAGATCTCATGAAACTTGCAGGACTTAAGGAATGCGGTCTTTGCTGTGAAATCATGGCAGATGACGGCACAATGATGAGAGGAGATGACCTTAGAAAGCTTGCTGAGCGCATGGGAATCACTTTTATTACTATTCCTCAGATGGTGGAATATAGAAAGGTATACGACAAACTTGTTGAGTGTGTTGCGATTGCAAAAATGCCAACAAAATATGGAGAATTCACGGCGCACTGCTATATCAACAAGCTAAACGGCGAGCATCACGTAGCACTGGTACTCGGAGATATAAGTGACGGCAAAGATGTCCTCTGCAGAGTGCACTCAGAGTGCCTTACAGGAGATGTATTTGGCTCCCTTAGATGTGACTGCGGACAGCAGTTTGATGCTGCTATGAAGGCAATTGCCCAAAATGGCAGAGGAGTGCTTTTGTATATGAGACAGGAGGGCAGAGGAATCGGCCTTGTTAATAAGCTCAAAGCCTATAAGCTTCAGGATGGCGGAATGGATACCCTTGATGCCAATATAGCCCTTGGTTTCCCCGGAGACCTTAGAGAATATTATACAGGCGCTCAGATTTTGAGAGATATGGGAATTCATTCTCTGGAGCTGCTTACGAATAATCCTGACAAGGTTTATCAGCTGGAGGATTATGGAATTGAGATTTCAAAAAGAGTTCCGATTGAGATAAAAGCTAACAGCTATGACATTTTTTATCTAAAAACAAAGAAGATCCGCATGGGTCACTTACTGGAGGTGTAATTGTATGAAAATCTATGAAGGAAAACTGGTATCAGAAGGCGTTAAGGTCGGCATTGTTGTGGCGAGGTTCAACGAGTTTATCACATCCAAGCTCCTTGGATGTGCAATTGATGGCCTTAAGCGTGAAAATGTAAAGGAAGAGGATATTGAGGTGGCATGGGTTCCCGGGGCTTTTGAGATTCCGCTTATTGCTAAAAAGATGGCTGACAGCAAGAAATATGATGCTGTAATCTGCCTTGGAGCAGTAATCCGCGGAGCGACCTCCCACTATGACTACGTTTGCTCTGAGGTATCAAAGGGCATTGCGCAGGTGAGTCTGAATTCGGAAGTTCCTGTAATGTTTGGAGTTCTTACCACGGATACCATTGAACAGGCAGTGGAGAGAGCAGGTACAAAGGCTGGAAATAAGGGCTTTGAATGTGCTCAGGGAGCCATAGAGATGGTGAATCTCATAAGAGAAATGAACTGATGAAAAGTGGAGGAGATGGTGTGAGATAAACACCATCTTCCAATGCAGTCGGCTTTAGTGATTCATTCCATATATGCCCCTTTCATTGGGCTTACGGCATGTTCACTAAAGAGCTTCAAAACACCCTTTTTATATTTCATATCTTTGGGTTTCCAGCTTTTCTTTCTCTCAATAAGAATGTCTTCAATTTCCTTCTCGGTTTTGCGTTCACCTTTTACACCGATGATATTGAGCTTTCTCTCAAATACATCCAGTTCTATGAGGTCTCCTTCTTCCACAAGTGCAATGGGACCACCATCTGCAGCCTCCGGGGAGCAATGACCGATCACCGGGCCGGTGGATGCACCGGAGAATCTTCCATCTGTAATAAGTGCGATAGTTTTACCAAGCTCTTTATCAGAGCTAATTGCCTCGGATGTGTAGAACATTTCAGGCATTCCACTACCCTTAGGGCCTTCATATCGGATAAATACCGCATCTGACTTATTAACCCTGTGGTGAAGCACTGAATCAAGGCATTCCTCTTCTGAGTCGAAAGGTCTTGCAGTCAATATAGCCTTAAACATCTCTTTAGGGCAGGCTGTATGCTTTATAACAGCCCCTTCAGGCGCAAGATTCCCTTTAAGGATTGCAATGCTTCCATCCGTTCCTATCGCATTGTCATAGGGCCTTATTACATCCTCCTTTGAAATCTTCACACCATATCTTTCTCCGAAAGCAGCAAGAAGCTTTGCACACTTTTCATAAAAGTTGTTATTTTTTAACATATCGAGATTTTCACCGAGAGTCTTACCTGTAACAGTCATGACATCAAGGTGTAAAAGTGGCCTTAGTTCTTCCATTATTGCAGGAACACCACCCGCGTAATAGAAAACCTCTGCAGGCCATTTACCTGCAGGTCTTACATTCAGAAGGTAATGGGCATTTCTGTGTAATCGGTCAAAGGTTTCTCCTGTTATCTCTATACCAAGCTCATGTGCAATGGCAGGTAAATGAAGCAGACAATTTGTGGATCCTGATATTGCAGCATGAACCAGGATAGCGTTTTCAAAGCTTTCCATCGTAACAATTTTGGATGGTCTCATGTTATCCATTCCAGCTATCAGGGCAGCTCTTTTTCCGGATTCATATGCATAATCCAGTAAATCTGCAGACATGGCTGGCATCAGAGCACTTCCGGGAAGTGACAATCCCAGAGCCTCTGCCATAATCTGCATAGTTGAGGCTGTTCCCACAAAAGAACAAGCTCCGCAGCTTGGACAGGCATTACGTTTGGCAAAATCAAACTCTTCTTTCCCTATTTCTCCTCTTTCAAACTTTGCGCTATACATACCAAGCTGTTCAAGAGTCAGCATATCAGGGCCTGCATTCATCGTTCCTCCGGAGATAAAAACAGAAGGCATATCAACTCGCATCATCCCCATAAGATTCCCGGGTACACCCTTGTCACAGCTTGCAATGAACACTCCTGCATCAAAAGGAGTTGCCATGGCCTGAATCTCGATCATACCGGCGATCATCTCCCTGCTGGCAAGACTATAATTGATGCCATCTGTCCCCTGGCTTTCACCATCGCACATATCTGTGCAGAAATAACGGGCGCCGAATCCACCTGCATCCTTTACGCCTTTTCTCACCATCTCGACTAATTTATCAAGATGACCGCTTCCCGGATGACTGTCACCAAAAGTGCTTTCGATAAAAATCTGTGGCTTGGACAAATCCTCCTTTGACCAGCCTGTTCCCAGGCGTAAAGGGTCCATTTCCGGTGCTTTTTTCCTCATTTCCTGACTTTTAAGTTCCATATATTATCTCTCCAAGCAATTCACATTTATATCTAACATTATGACATTCCTACATTAAAAATCCAAGAAAGCTTCCATCAAGTAATAAAAATAGTATGACTTTCAGCCATACATAATATGCGTGGTAAATAATTGTTAATAATTAATTAAGAAAACATCAACACTCATCTTATAAATAGTCATTAAAATAATATTGAAACATTATAATCTATTCTGGTTCAATTTTTCATATGGAACTGTGCTATGATCGTTGACTGATTCAAGCTTAGAGGTAAAATATGGCAAATCCGATATTGTACATTAATGCTTGTGTAAGAAAAGAATCAAGAACCGCTATCCTCGCTCAAAAGCTTCTTAAAAAGCTGGAGCAGCCTTATGATGAGGTTAGACTTGAAGGTCTTACTTTTCCTACTGTTAATGAGGACTATCTTGGTAAGCGCGATAAGCTTATTTCAGAGGGCGACTTTAATAATTCTATGTTTGATCTTGCCCGTCGTTTCGCAGAGGCAGAGTGCATTGTTATAGCGGCTCCATTTTGGGATTTATCTTTCCCTGCCATGTTAAAGCAGTATCTGGAGCTGGTTAATGTCGTAGGAATCACATTCAGGTATTCGGAAGAGGGCATTCCTATCGGTCTGTGTAAAGCATCCAGAATATTCTATGTGACTACAGCAGGTGGGAATTTTGTCCCTGAAGCTTACGGTTTCGAATATGTTAAGGCGCTGGCACAGAGCTATTATGGCATTGAGGATGTACGTCTCATAAAGGCTGTCGGCCTGGATATCTATGGCGCTGATGTGGATGCTATTATGCGCTCCGCAGAGGATGCTGTGGAAAATATGAAATAGATTAATTGTTCAAAGGAGAACTGTATGAAACTCTATCATACAAGCGATGTGATTATTAAAGATCCCAGTCTCACAAGAGGCAGGAAAAATGCGGACTTTGGGCAAGGTTTCTACTTATCTTCTGACCTGGAGTTTTCCAGAAGATGGGCTGTAAAGGATTCACTTATAAACGAATACGAACTTGATGAAAATGGTCTTGAGATCATCCGTCTGTCAAGGAATGCTGATTGGTTTGAAAAAATCATGAAAAACAGGCGTCTTGAGGATACTCTGCCTGCTGATATAGTGATAGGTCCCATCGCCAATGATACATTATTTGATACTCTGGGGATTATTGGAAGCGGCTTTTTAAGCAGCGACGAAGCTCTTTCTCTTCTGATGATCGGTCCTGAATATACTCAGGTAGTGATAAAGACCCGGAAGGCTTTGGACCAGCTAGTCTGGCAAAGAGCCTTTGATGCAGGTCAGGATGAAGAACTTTTAGAAACTATCCGAAAAGAACGCGAGCAGTATCAGATTGATTTTTCTGAAGCGATGAAAAAAATGTAAAACTCAATGAAATCATTATTCGGTATTGCGCCCGGACATTCTCAACTGAGCGTTGTTTGTACTGGGCTTTTCAAACCTTTAGTAAATTCTGATTTATTTATCGCAAACGTCATTAGAAATCAGTTTTTGAATTTCCTCCAAAAAGAACTTAACTGCAGGTGATTGTACTTCATATTTTTTATATATCAGACTGCCGTTTATTGCTTTTTTGGGCGTCAATGGGACAAATTTGAGTGGACTATCACCGGAGGTATTAATAAGATTGCTAAAACATATGGCATAATATTGTATATAGGATTTTTTGCAGTACTTGAAATACTACCAACTCAGATGCTTAAACTGTTTGATGCTTCTGAGCACATGATGGGAATAGGAATAGTAGCTATCAGAATTCTTGCGATAGCATACCTTTTGTCTATACCCGGAACTGTGTTCGCGGCAGGGCTTCAGGGACTTCTTAAAGGTAAACATGTTTCCGTTCACTTAAGCACATTTTTTTGTAAAAGGAGAGAATATGATCACGGTAAATATTTATTACACAGGAACTAATGGAAGTGCACGCAAGTTTGCAGAGGATATGGAGAAAAGTGGTACTGCGCAAAAAATACGTTCTGAAAAGGGAAATGTCAGATATGAATACTTTTTCCCTATGAATGATCCGGAAACAGTGCTACTGATCGATGCGTGGGACAACCAGGAGGCGATTGATATTCATCATGAATCACCGATGATGAAAAATATAATTGAATTGCGTGAAAAATATGATCTTCACATGAGAGTTGAAAGATATACATCAGACATTATGCCTGAATCAGACGAAGGATTTATAAGAGCATGATTAAATCAATATCTCATTTCTGTTGTACTCTGTAATTAAAGTGGTTAGGGCTAAGCTGTTTGTGACATACCCTGTTCAAAATAAGTACACAAACTGTTAACATCCTATTAAATTTGAGTTAAGGAAGTGCTGTTAAGATAACTATATCGAAGGACGAAGACCTTTGATGAAATTAGAAACAATAATCTTTTTCATAACGCTGTCTGGTTTAGAACCAGACAGCTCCTCCCTTAAATATTCAGGCTGTCATGCGTAATTCGTGTGGCAGCCTTTAATAATGCAATTAGTCACCAAAAGATGAAAATAAAATGCATAAATTCGCCAAACCTGTGATATATTGTTTCAGTACAGATTGTTAAAATAATAACTGTAACAAGACAATATTATTATTAAGAGGGAAGGTGAAATCCATGTTGACAAACACAACAGTCACAATCATCATTGCAGCCATTATTATTCTGGCAATTCTTATCATAGCAGCAGGCTATGTGAAAGCTCCGCCGGATAAGGCATTCATCATATCCGGTATCAGAAGAGTTCCACGTATTCTTATTGGTAGAGCAGGAGTTAAAGTTCCATTCCTCGAAAGAGTTGATAAACTCTATCTTGGACAAATGACAGTAGACATTAAAACTGAGCAGTCTGTTCCTACCAATGACTTCATCAATGTAAATGTTGATGCAGTAGCAAAGGTAAGGATCGGAACAACTCCTGAAGCAATTCAACTCGCTGCTAAGAACTTCTTAAACAAGTCTCCTGAGCAGATTACTATGGATCTTCAGGATTCACTGCAGGGTAATATGCGTGAGATTATCGGTACTTTGGCTCTTAAGACTATCAATACCGATAGAGACAGCTTCTCAGATCAGGTTATGGAGAAGGCTTCAAGAGACATGAATAAGCTTGGTATCGAGATTCTTTCCTGTAACATCCAGAATGTAACAGATGAAAATGGTCTTATCAGTGATCTTGGTATGGATAACACAGCTAAGATCAAGAAGGATGCAGCAATTGCGAAAGCTCAGGCTGACAGGGACGTGGCTATAGCAAAAGCTGAGGCTGACAAGGCAGCTAATGATGCAAGAGTTCTTGCACAGACAGAGATTGCTGAAAAAAACAATGCACTTGCCATCAAGCAGGCAGAACTTAAGAGAGAAGCTGATACAGCAAGCGCTGTAGCTGATGCAGCTTATGAGATTCAGACTCAGGAACAGCAGAAGTCAATTCAGACAGCAACTGTTAATGCTCAGATTGCAAAGGCTGAACGTGAAGCAGAACTTAAACAGAAGGAAGTTATTGTAAAACAGCAGGAACTTGCCGCTGAAATTGAGAAGAAGGCTGATGCTGAGAAATATCAGGCTGAGAAAAAGGCTGAAGCAGAGCTGGTTCAGAGACAGAAAAAGGCTGAGGCTGCCAAGTACGAGCAGGAGCGTGAGGCTGATGCAAAGAAGGCACAGGCTGAAGCTCAGAAGTACGCTGCAGAACAGGAAGCTGCAGGTATCAAGGCAAAATATGATGCTGAGGCTGCAGGTATCGCTGCAAAAGGTAAGGCAGAAGCTGAAGCAATCAGAGCAAAAGGTATCGCGGAAGCAGAAGCTATGGAGAAAAAAGCGGAAGCATACAAGAAGTACAACGGAGCTGCTATGGCTGAGATGATGATCAAAATCATGCCTCAGATGGCTGCTGAGATTGCTAAGCCTCTTTCACAGATTGATAAGATTAACATCTATGGAACAGGGGATGGCTCAAATGGTGCAAGTCAGATTTCAGGAAACATGCCGATTGTTATGAAGCAGGTATTTGATACCATGTCAGAGGCAACAGGTGTTGATTTCACAGAAATCATGAGAGCCGGCACGTATGATGCCAAGGTTAACAAGAACATTAACCTTAGCGGGGACGGAGTGAATGTTACCATTGATAAAGATAACAATTAAACAGCCGGGAAATTTGCGAGGCAGAATTTGGAGTATTCTACTATAAGACGTGCAACCTTATTGCTTTTTATGAGTAATCCATCGCGGTACATCTTATAGGACTCAATATAAGAAGCAATAGCTGTACGGAGTTTTCCCTTTTTAAAGGGCATAGGATAAACTTCAATATAGTGATTTTTGCAATATGTAAGTAGTTCCTGCAGAGAAATAAGTGATTCCTTCTTTTTCTGCAGGAACGGTAAATACATAGCCATTCTTTCTGTAAACAACCAGTACATGGTGTCTTGGTAGAGCATATTGAAAGTATGCTCCTGGATATACCGGATCTGATCTTCAGTTATGTTGTAGCTTATTTCATTTGTTTTTTTCATATTAAGACTCACAGTACAAGTATAGGAAGAGTAATGAAAACTGCGACAAGAACAATCGTACCAACGGCAGCGAGTATTCTGTTTCTGATGTCGCTCACATTTCTGTACTTTCCGTTATATTCTATAGTATCTATGATTTTATCTTTATTATCATATGGTTTCATGATAAATACCTCAAAATGTAAAAATGCACACACTTCTTATGTTGTATAAAGCATAGTCACAAATTGTGTAGATTCTGCATCGGAAGGCTTAAAAATTTATAAATAGCTCTAAAAATTATTATTACTATGCAAATATGTGAATTTAGAATTTTTTTATAAATACTGCCCTGATTCTGTAAGAATAGTAATTGACGCTAATATTGTTAGTATATGATAACGTCACAGATAAGGCAATTACAGAAAGACAGGGAAGCATGGGCCGGATTAATTTTGTTGTCTAAAGTTAACATAGTAAAAATTTTATATAAATTTTATACATTTTTAACAAATAGATAGTAGTTTTAGGGTAACACATGTAACATATGGTAGAAAAATTAAATCCTATATAATATTTTATTGCACAAGCTAATACTCTCAATTATAATTCCAATTTGTAATATTCAGGGCAAAGCAGGTGAAAGCCTGTGGCGCAAAGCTATAGGGACTTTAAAATGTCAGCCAGTTGCATCTTAAATACTAAGATTTGAAGCATGGGACATGATTCCATGCTTTTTTTGCTTTTTAAGAGATTATTCTTCTTGAAGCAAAAATGTATCGCGGTAGAGTTATCCTGCCTGCAAAAATCTGGTCACATGATTATATGTGGCTATAACTACTTGCGTTATAGAAATGCCGTTACTGTTTCTATAAGGCAAATGCACCGTTTTTTTTATTCAAGATTGCAAATGACAATCGGAAAGGTATTTTATGAACACAAAAAGTAGAAACATGGTCCGTCGTATTATTATCATAGCCTCTATCCTTGCACTGCTTATGTCATTTTTCATAGGCCTTATTGGCTTTAATCATATTAAGAAGGCTTATTTCACTTCCTTCCAGGAAGGCTTGCATGCTGCAGCTATCCTTTTGGAAGATGAATTATCCAATCAGATTTCAGGAGACTGGACATTGGGAGAAGATGGTCAGCTCTTAAAGGGTGAGACACCTGTACATGATTTGTATCAGGGACAGCTTGATGAACTTAATAGAAAGACAGGTATGCACTATACTGTATTCTTTGGTGATACACGTTATATTACTTCACTTAAAGATGCTGAAACAGGGGTGCGTATGGAAGGCACTAAGGCATCAGACGTTGTAGTAGATGAAGTATTAAGAAAAGGTGATGAGTATCTTGCTGCTAATTTTGAAATCGCAAATCAGAACTGGTATGCATATTATCTTCCTCTTAAAAACGCTGATGGCTCAGTTATTGGTATGATTTTTGCCGGCCGTGATACAACAATTGTTGACGGTAACATGAGAGCTGCAAGTTTAGCAATAATAGCAACATTTTTGATATTCTTTGTATTTAATCTTATAGTTGCACGTATTCTTATCACAAAAACTTCAAATTCCATCAAAGACATCACAGATGGTCTTAAGAAGCTGGAAGATGGTGAGCTTTCATTCTATATTGAAGATCGTACATTTAACCGTAAGGACGAGCTTGGTGTTATTGCTGCAAGTTCAGCGCAGGTTCGTGACAAGCTTCAGGATGTTATCAGCGCTACAAAGAAGCTTTCTGAAGATGTAACTAAGTCAGGTGAGACTCTTGCAAGTTCAGCAGAGTCAGCTTCACGTGTTGCAGAGCAGGTTACATGCGCTGTTGAAGATATCAGTCGCGGAGCTGCTTCACAGGCTGAGAGCATGGAAAGCTCTGTAAACAATACAAATGAGATGGGTGACAGTATCGATGAGATTACAGATAGAATCGAGAGTCTCTCAGCTGCTGCAGATGAGATGTTAACAGGTGCAAATCGCACAGTTGATACACTTAGCGATCTTATGAATAAAAATGAAGATGTTATGACATCCATGAAGGATATCAATGATCAGATTCGTCTTACAAATGATTCAGTTATGGACATTGCCGAGGCGTCAAATGTGATCACAGAGATAGCAGAGCAGACACATCTTCTTTCTCTTAATGCAACAATAGAAGCTGCAAGAGCAGGAGACTATGGTAAGGGATTCTCAGTTGTTGCTTCAGAAATCGGTATTCTTTCTTCAGAGTCAAAGAAGGCTGCTGTTTCAATCAAGCAGATAGTTGAGACTCTTGTAGCAGAATCAAAAAAGAGTGTTGAGACTATGCAGAGACTTGGCGAAAGCATGCAGGAGCAGAACGCACAGCTTACATCTACAAAGGATGATATGGATGTTGTTGTATCCAATGTAAATAACGTTGATAACTCAACCAGAATGATTTCTGAAAAGATTCATCTCCTTAACCAGCTTAAGGCAAGCTTTACTGATATTATTTCAGAGCTTTCAGCTATTTCTCAGCAGAATGCAGCATCTACTGAGGAAACAAATGCTTCAATGGAAGAGCTTAATTCTACATTTGCGCTTATAAGCAATGCGGCTAATGATCTTCGTGATATGGCTGAAACACTTAATGAGAAGATGGATTTCTTCTCACTTGAGAAAATGTCAGCATGAACGTTATAGCTGTTAAATATTCATAGTAAGCACAAGGATATAATTATGGAAAGGTATGGCTTCGGTCATACCTTTTTGAATGCATTCTTTTTATATCTATATCATAGATTTAACTGTACAAAAAACTATAAAAAATAGTCCAATATTTATAATTACTTTACCTATATGTGATGTTAGAATATCAATCGATAGTTCTTTCAGATTATTTGAGCAGAAAAAGAGCACTTGACGAGGTATTTTTGGGTCTGGTGTGGGGGTATAAATATAGTTTAATATGGCTGTAACAGCTCTAAATGCGCATAAAGTGTCCTCATGAAGTTAAACGGTTAACCAAGATAAGAGGCTTTATTTATTACAAATAAAAAAGGAATGTATGAAAAAAGAAAAAGTGAAAGGGGGTTTCACAATGAGAAGAAACAGTAGGTTTCAATCATTGGCGCTGGCTGCGGCTCTTACGATGCAAACGATCGGCGCGCCGGTGGTTCATGCTGCTGAAGATGTACAGCAGGTGTCTGTACCTACCGAAGCAGAAATGACAGAAGATCAGACAGAGGAGGATGCAGGTAAAGATAATCAGAGCCTGGAGGGTCAGGCAGATGAAGGAACCGTAACTGACGATAAAAGCGACGTAGGGGAAAGTGAGGCAGAGAATAATAATACAGATAGCAATATCAAAGAGGATAATGTTGCAGATAATGTAGAAACGAACAATACGCAGGATACTGCAGATGAAGTAAATAATGGCAGTAAAAACGAGACTTCAGAAGATGCTAATGGGGATAACAATTCTGATAGCAGCGCGGAAGAAGGTAATCAGACTGTAACTGAAGAGAAGACAGATAGTACGGAAAAAGACAGTTCTGAAGGAGACACAGTTGAATCTGATAATGGCGCAGCTGAAAATAGTGGGGATAGTGAAAACGGAAGTGATACAGCTAAAGAAGCAGATAGCGTTACTGAATCAGATTTAGATGGAGCTGCAAATCCGGAAAATAATGAAGATGCCACTTATAAGGATGCTGACAGCGCTCCGGCTGATACTGATAAAGAAGATACAGTTATTCCCGAAGCTGATGGGGAAGATAATCCAGAAAACAGTGTTGAAAGTGAATCCGAGACAGAGGATCCAAGACAGGGAGATGTCGAAAACAGAGGCAATCTTATCTGGACTGTAGATATGAATGATCTGTCTCAGTTCGATTTATATACAGGTCCCAATGAGGGTAGCTGGTCAGCTGCAGACAATATTGCAAGAATTGATGGTGGTAATGGTAATAAGGCTATTTCCAAGAGACAGGAGTTTACCGACTTTGTATTAGAAGCTGATGTTACTGTTGAAAAACAGGCAGATTTACCTGATAAATCCAGTGCTCAGGGCGGTATTTTGTTCAGAGCTTCAAAAGGTACAAATAGACAAAATGATGGCTACTTTGGTTATTATCTCGGAGTAAATGCAAGAGGTAAAGAGCTTATTCTCGGAAGATGCTCAGGCAATAACTGGCATGAGATAGCAAAGCAGAAAATGGATGCGGATTTTGGGAAAAGCTATCACCTTACGGTAGTTGCAAACGGATATAATATCACTTGTTACGCTGATTATGAAGGGGAGAATCTTGCCACCATTTCCGTAAAGGACAGCACACATCAAAGTGGCGGAATAGGAATGAGAAACTGGCTCTCCCATGCAAGCTTCAGGAATCTTGCAGTAAGTGAGTACAAGGAAGAGACAGATGAGGAAATTCTTGATGAACAGGCAGCTAAAGAATACCTTGAACAGGCACTTGATGAAATAAGTATTCCGGCTGCTGATGCGATAAGAGGGAATATCACACTCCCGTCTAAAGCAGGAAAAGCGGAATTATCCTGGGAATCTGATAACGAAGAAGTTATAAGCTCCAAGGATGTTTCACAGGAAGGATATTATGATATCCCTGCCGGTGTTGTAAAAAGAGGCGCACGGGATGAAAAGGTAACACTTACGGTAACGGCTACTTTATCAGGAGTGTCACTTTCAAAAGATATTGAAGTCAATGTCCTGGCAAAGGAAGCCCGGGACGAAAACTATGTGGGATATCTTTATGCTCACTTTAAAGAGATACCCGGTCAAAAGGGCGAACAGGATATTTTTTATGGAATAAGTGAAGATGGTCTTAACTGGACAGCACTTAACGGTAATGAAGCAGTTCTTAAATCAGACGTAAGTGATAAGGCAACAAGAGATCCTTATATAATCAGAAGTGCTGAAGGGGATAGATTTTTCCTTCTTGCTACAGATCAGGATATATATAAATATGGAAATAACATTCCATGGGACAGATTATCAACTCAGGGCAGCACGGCGCTTACAATCTGGGAATCCACTGATCTTATACATTGGACAAATGAGAGAAATGTTGATGTAGCAGGTTCTATAGATGGAGGATGTGCATGGGCACCGGAAGCAATATATGATGAGGCAACCGGAGAATATCTTGTTTATTGGGCAAGCAAAATCGCAGCCGATAATTTTGCCAGACAGTATACATTTGTATCAAGAACCAGAGATTTTTACACGTTTACAGAGCCTGAGCTGTTCAACGATTTTGGCAGCAATATTGATACTTCCATGCTTAAAGTCGGAAACGATTATTACAGACTTACCAAAATGGAAGATGGCATGTATGTGAGACTGGACAAGGCATCCGGAAAGCTTCGTTCCTATGGTGAAGCTGTTACTACAAAAAATATCGGTAGTCTTACATTTAATGTTGTAGGCAACAATTACAGCTACATAGGCAACACAGGAAGTGGCTGTCTTGAATCCTTCAGAGGTAACTATGAAGGCGGCACCATGTTCAAGTTTAATGACAGAGATGAATGGTGCGTAATGCTAGATGAGTATGGCGGAGCTGCCAGAGGATATATTCCTTTTACCACGGACGATCTTAACAGGCCAAACAGGATTCATGTGCTTGATGAAAATCAGTACACAGCCCAGGAAGGCTGTAAGCATGGAGTTATCCTGCCTGTAACTGCGGCGGAATATGATGCATTAGTTAAAACCTATGGTGTAGAAAAGGGTCAGCTTGCAGCTATGGATAAGCAGGATGATCCGGTAGCTGAGTATGACTTTGAAAATGCTGATGGAACCAGGGTTATAGCAAACGGAAAAGATTTAGGGCTAACTCTTAGCGGAAGTGCAGAACTTAAGGCAGATGCTGAAGCAGGTAATGTTCTATATCTTGATGGCTCGGACGATTGCTATGCAAAGTTTGAGGATGGCATTTTTGATGCTATGAACGAACTAACCATCAGAATGGATGTTAAGGCTGAACGTGCAGATGTACAGAGCATGGTTGCCGCACTTGGAAGTGGAGCAGATAAACATCTTTATATGAGAGTGAATAATGATGAGACATCTGCAGGCTCCACTACAAGTGGTGTAAATGGTATTAAGTCTGTAAAGAGCAGTAATTATGGAACTTATGGCAGATGGGTCCATCTGGATCTTATTGTAAAGAATAATGATCTGACTTTCTATGCAGATGGATTTTTGGTTGGAACGGTCAAAAACAGAAATATATCTGAGCTTGGGCGAGAACTTTCATTGTATCTTGGAAAATCTTTTGCAGGTGGAAGAAATTTCAAGGGAAGTATCGACAATGTCAGGATTTACAATAAAGCTCTGACATTGGAAGAACTGAACGCCAAAGAAGCCAAGGCATTTACAGTAAAAATCGAAGGCGAGAGCGGAACAGTTACCGGAAAAGCTAAAGTTGTTGACAGAGGTGATTCATCAGGCGGACGCAAGATTGGTTATATCGATGATACATCATCAACGGTTACCATGAAGATAAATGCTCCTCATGATGGTACTTACAGAGTTGAAATTGCTGCAGATGGTGATAAAGGTGCATTTCCTAATCCTTCACACAGATATTGGGTAAACGGAGATGAAGAGCATGCTGAGATTGTAGAATATAAAAATGCTACAAACTGGGATATATGGTCTTTATACAGTGTTTATGTGGATTTGAAGGAAGGCGAGAATACATTTACCGTATCTCACTCCGGACGTGAAAACAGTTTTGCAGAGCTTGATTATATTGTTTTCCATGCTGTAGAAGTACCTGGATACGAGCTCATGGTTGGTGATAGAGCCATAGAAGGTTTTGATAAGAAAAAACAGGTATACAGCGTAGATGTAGATGATTTTTCAGATATTCCTTCAGTATCGGTAAAGTTTGATGAAAATGCAGATGACAGCTTTAAATCAAAGGTTACCCAGGCAACTGCTGACAGACCGGAGAGCTATATCACAGTTTATAGTGATGAGGATCCATCATATGTGAATAAATACACTATCCGTTTTAACACATCGGATTCCTTTGAAAGTTCACTGGTGAATTATGGTGCAGATCCCTTTGTGACATATCATGACGGATACTACTACTATGTGCGTATGGGACGAAATGACACCGGAATATGGGTAACAAAAGCTGCTGAACTTTCAAGAATCGGTAAAGTTGAACCTGTATGTGTGTACATGCCCTCAGGAGATCAGCCCTCAAGAGAGCTTTGGGCGCCGGAAATACACTTCATAGACGGTAAATGGTATATCTACTACACAGCAGGTCAGGGCGCCAATCACAGAATGATGGTACTTGAGAGTGTAACGGATGATGCTCAGGGTGAGTATATTTACAAAGGGAAAATTAACCCTGAAACAGACAGATGGGCCATTGATCAGACAGTTCTTTCACTTGACGGACAGCTATATGCGATATGGTCAGGCTGGGACGGATTTGTTGATGGTGAGCAGAGACTATATATTGCGAAAATGGAGAACCCATGGACGATTTCAGGTGACAGGGTAGAGCTTTCAAGACCTGAATATAAGTGGGAAGTGAATGAGCATCCTACTATCAATGAAGGTGCAGAAATTGCAATAGCTCCTGACGGAACAGTAAATATCGTATATTCAGCAAGCGGATCCTGGTCAGATACTTATTGTCTCGGATTACTGACACTTAAGAAGGGTGCAGATCCTATGAAAAAATCGTCCTGGATCAAATCCTCCAAGCCAATATTTGAGAAAAATGATAGCACTACATTTTCTACAGGACATGCAAGCTTTGTAAAGTCACCGGATGGAACAGAGGATTACCTGGTATTCCATGCAACAAGATTCCCGGGTGGCGGTTGGAATGGAAGAGGTGTAAGGGCGCAGAGAGTATACTGGCTTGAGGATGGAACACCTTTCCTTGGCACATCAGCAGAATATACAGATAAAGTAAAGATGCCTTCCGGAACAAAGAAGGTTGTATATCATAAGTTAGAAGCTGAAAATGCAGAGCTTACCGGCCTTTCAAGTACAGAAACCTATAACTCTTCATCAAATGCCTGCGTACATGGGCTGACAGATGAGAGTAAAACAGCAGAGTTTACCTTTGATGTAGAAGAAGCCGGAGAATATATGCTTTATGTCGGTGCTTCAGCAGATGTAAATGATGCGGCACTTAAAATCAGTGTTAATGGAGATGAGTACGAGAAAACAATTTACAATTTTAATGCTAATTCCGGTTCAAGACTGTGCGTAGACAACTGGTTTGGTTATGAACAGAAGATTAGCCTTAATGAAGGAAGTAACACCATAGTAGTATCCGGAGTGAGTGGAAAGGGAACAGCGGCACTTGATTATATTGAGTATTGTAAGCTTGAAGATGCCCTTGCTCCAAATCCCGCACCTTCTGCAACACCTGAAGAACCTGAAACGCCCGGAACAGAGCCAGAAACACCAGGAACAGAACCTGAAACACCCGGAACGGAACCCGAAGCTCCCGGCACAGAGCCTGAGATACCCGGAACGGAACCCGAAGCTCCCGGCACAGAGCCAGAAGTACCCGGAACAGAACCCGAAGCTCCCGGCACAGAGCCAGAAGTACCCGGAACAGAACCAGAAACACCAGGAACAGAGCCAGAAGTACCCGGAACAGAGCCTGAGACACCCGGAACGGAACCAGAAACACCAGGCACAGAGCCAGAGACACCCGGCACAATTCCGCAGACACCGGAAACGACACCTCAGGTTCCAGGAACAACTCCGCAGAATCCCGGCAATGTGGTTAAGCCCGGTAATTCCGGCACACCCTCACAGGTAGTACCGTCAAAGCCTGAAAATCCGATTCAGACTAAGCCTGTAGAAACTAAGGCTCCAATTGTAGAGAATTCGGCACCGGTAGTTCATAGCACAGGAGAGTCTGTTGTGGCAGATGGAGCATCTTACACGATTACTTCCACTGATGATGGACAACAGGCAGTCAGCTATAACAAGCCTGAAAATGCAGATGCAATCAGAGCAACGATTCCGGCAACCGTCACAATTGATAATGTGGAGTACAAGGTAACTGAAATTGCAGCAGGTGCTTTCAAGGGTAACAAGAATCTGAAAAAGGTTACAATAGGTTCAAATGTAGAGAAAATCGGTAAAAAGACATTCTACAAATGCAAAAACCTGAAGAATGTAACAATTAGCAGCAAGAAGCTTACAAAGAAATCTGTAGGTAGTAATGCATTCAAGGGCATTTCTTCTATGGCAAAGATCAAAGTACCTAAAAAAGTCCTGAAGGATTACACCAAGATTTTCAAGGCTAAAGGACTAAATAAAAAGACGCAGAGCGTTGTAAAGAAATGAATTTAAACTAATAATCAAAATTAAAAATGCAAGACGCTCATAAATAACCCCTCCTCCCAGGACTTCAGTAAAAATGAAGTCCTGGGAGCTATGTGGTTTGACCAGAGCACTTGACTAGGTCTTATCAAGTCTGGTGGAGTTTGTTTGAGCAGAGCGTTTGACGAGGAGAGCATATGAAATACAGAGCACTGGTAGCTGATGATGAACCTATGATCAGAAGAGGAATAATCAGTTTCCTTAAGGTTTATAGTGATTTTGAAGTAGTAGCAGAAGCAGAAGATGGTGAGATGGCCCTTGAAAAGGCAAAGACTACAGTTATTGATGTCTTTTTTGTTGATATAAACATGCCTTTTCTAAATGGACTGGATTTTATTAAGGAATTGAAAAAACTATATCCACAGGCACTGGTCGTAATAATAACAGGATATGACCTTTTTGAATATGCAAGAAAAGCTGTGGGGCTTGGTGTTTTTGATTATATAGTAAAGCCTCTGATGGAGGATGTTTTCGACGATCTTATAGGCAGAATCAGGGTGGCACTTAGTGACAGAAGCTCTGAAGAGATGGAGAAAAAATATCTGGAATGGGCTAAGGATAAAATGAATGAAAGCAGAGAACTTCTGATTTCAGAGCTCATGAAAAAGATTATTGACGGCAGACTTATTGAAGATGAGATCAGGCAGGAATGCGAATATCTAAATCTTGAATTGCCTTATGAATATTCGCTTATTCTGTTTAGAATAGATACTAAACCTTCCGAGGAACTAAGCAGCAGTTGGAATGATGATCTGTTGTATTTTGTATCTGAAAACATAGCATTGGAGATGTTTGCATCACTTGCTCTGGAAAGTAAGTGCCGTGATGAATCCGGCAATCTGGTGCTCATAATCGGAAAAACCGATGCAGGAATTTTAGATGAGAAGATAGAGGAATATAAAAAGTGTATAGCAGGAATAATACCTGTGAAAGCAGTTGTGGAAACTATCTCCGGAATTGCACCTGGAACCATTACAAATGCTTATCAGGAAGCCCTTGCAAAAACTGAGGAAAACACCGGAATGTCCTCTATTATGGAATCAGTAATTGAATTGATTCAGGAAAACTATTCAAGAGAGGATTTCTCTCTTCAGGAGGCTGCAAGTGAAGTCGGACTTTCTGTAGCATACCTGAGCCGTATCTTCAGAAAAGAAGCCGGATGCACCTTCGTTGATTATCTGACAAATCTTAGAATGCGCAGAGCCAGCATACTTTTACAGGATGATTCCGTTAAAATTTACGAGGTCGCAGAAAAAGTAGGCTATTCTTCACAGCAGTATTTCAGCCTGGTATTCAAGAAAAAGCTTGGGGTAAATCCTATAGACTACAAACAATCGATCAAAGAGAAATAATGAAGAAAAACAAAAATCTATAAATTTATGTCAAATCAGTCTAAAGACTATTGAATCGCCCCAAGCTAAAATCATTCTTGTAAACAAACAAAGCCCGTCAGGGTAATAAGGAGGACAATATGAAGAAGAAGCTATTAAGTATGATCATGTGCACAACAATGGTTGCAGCAACGCTTGCAGGCTGCGGATCAAGCGCAGGAAACGCTGGGGAAACAACAAAAACAGAGACATCAACTGAAAAGACAGAGACTACTAAAGAAGAAACAACAGTTGAGGATACAGAGACTGCTACAAGTGCAGCACCTACAAGTAGTGAAGATGAAGAAGGCAAGCTGGTTGTTGGTTTTGCTCAGATAGGTCAGGAGTCAGGCTGGAGAGATGCTGAAACAATGTCAATCCAGACATATGCTGAAGAGCATGCAGATGAAGTTGTTCTCAAGTTCGCTGACGCTCAGCAGAAGCAGGAGAATCAGATCAAGGCTATTAAGAGCTTCATTGAACAGGATGTAGATGTTATCGGACTTGCGCCTGTTGTTGAGACAGGTTGGGATCAGGTTTTTGCTGAAGCACAGGATGCAGGCATCCCGATCATCCTTCTTGACAGAACAGCTGATGTAGATGATAGCCTCTATTCCACATTCATTGGTTCTGACTTCATCGAGGAAGGTAAAGTAGCTGCACAGCAGATGGCAGAGCTCATCGGCGGCAAGGGTAAGATCGTTGAGATCGAAGGAACTGTTGGTGCTTCTGCTGCAACAGACAGAAAGACAGGCTTTGATGATGAAATTGCTGCTAATTTCCCTGACATTGAGATAATTGCATCACAGACCGGTGATTTCACAAGAGCACAGGGTAAGGAAGTTATGGAGTCATTCCTTAAGTCCAATCCTGATATCGTAGGTGTTTACTGCCACAACGATGACATGGCACTTGGCGCAATCGAAGCTATTAAGGAAGCTGGTCTTAAGCCCGGCGAAGATATCAAGACTGTTTCAGTTGATGGCGTAAAGGGCATCTTCGAAGCAATGGTAGCAGGCGAAGCTAACTGCACAGTTGAGTGTAATCCTCTTCTTGGACCTCTTTTCTTCGAGACAGCAGCTAAGCTTAAGAACGGTGAAACAGTTGAAAAGTGGGTTAAGTCAGTTGACGGCGTATTCACAGCAGATACAGCTGCAGACGTAATCGACGGACGCGCATATTAAAAAGTAATAGTGTTTATATCCGCTCCGTAAGCTTTATGGAGCGGATTTTTTTAAGGCTGAGGAAGTAATAGGGCCAATACCTTAAATCAGGAGGAATCATAAATATATTAAGGAGGATAAAGGGTGAGCACTCAAACAAAACTCTTAACAATGAAAGGCATCTCAAAATCCTTCGGAAAAGCTGTAATAGCATTAGATGATGTGCAGTTCGAGCTTGAATCCGGAGAAATACACGCACTTCTTGGCGAGAACGGAGCAGGCAAATCTACACTGATTAAAGTACTGACAGGCGTTGAGGAGAGAGATAAAGGGGAAGTAGAGCTGGATGGCAAAAAAATCCATCCCAAATCTACAAATGAAGCACAGCAGGTTGGAATATCTACAGTTTATCAGGAAGTCAATCTATGTCCCAACTTGTCAGTTGCAGAAAACATATATATAGGAAGAGCTCCTAAAACAAAAATGGGCGGAATAGACTGGAAGACCATGACTGAAGATGCCGCAAAGCTTTTGGAGAAATTTGACTTAAAACTTGATGTTAGTAAGAGTCTTGATAATTATTCAGTGGCTGTTCAGCAGATGGTAGCAATAGCAAGAGCCAGTGATATCAAGGCAAAGGTTCTGATTCTTGATGAACCTACAAGTTCGCTTTCAAAGGTGGAAGTAGAAAAACTATTTACAATCATGAAAAGACTTCGATCTGAAGGAATGGGCATAATATTCGTAACTCATTTCCTTGATCAGGTATATGAAGTGACAGACAGGATTACTGTATTGAGAAACGGCCGTTATGTTGGCACATATAAAACCTGTGACCTTCCAAGGGTAGAATTGGTATCCAAGATGATTGGTAAGGATTATGCGGTACTAAACCAGTCACTTAAGGAGGGACAGGCTGAGAAAGAAGGAACCAGAACAGGCGATGAGCTCATTTCCATGAAAAATGTATCTCATCAGGGAAGCATATCTCAGATGGATCTTAGCATATCTAAGGGTGAAGTTCTTGGATTGTCGGGGCTTCTGGGCTCAGGAAGATCTGAAACAGCCAGGGTTCTGTTTGGAATAGATCAGGTAAATGAGGGTGAGATCTATATAAATGGTGAAAGTGTTAATCTGAAGCATCCAATAGATGCGATACGAAAGGATCTGGCTTTTTGTCCTGAAAACAGAAAGACAGAAGGCATAATAGGAGACCTTTCCATAAGAGACAATATGGTCCTGGCACTTCAGGCTAAGAAAGGACTTTTCAAAAAAATATCCAAAAAAGAAGCTCAGGCAATAGCTGATGAGTATATTGAAAAACTTGAAATCAAAACTCCCAATGCAGATCAGCTTATTAAAAATCTGTCGGGAGGAAATCAGCAGAAGGTTATTCTTGCAAGATGGCTTGCAACAAATCCGGAGCTTTTGATGCTGGATGAGCCCACAAGAGGAATAGATATAGGTACAAAGGCTGAAATACAGAAGATAGTTATAGATCTGGCAGCACAGGGAATGGCAGTACTATTTATATCATCAGAGCTTGATGAGGAACTTAGATGCTGCAGAAGAATAGTGGTTCTTAAGGATATGGAGAGAGTCGGAGAAGTATCGGGAGACAACATTTCCGAGGGAGCTGTAATGCAGATCATGGCAGGAGGAGAGACAAAATGAAAACTAAGCTGGCGAAACTGTCGGGATATCAGGCTTTCTGGCCTGTAGTAATATTCCTTACAATCATACTTTTTAACACGATAATGACCGGAGGAGAGTTCCTTTCAATAACAATAGTTGATGGACATTTCTATGGACGAATCATAGATATTTTCAGAAACGGAGGAAAACTCATGATTCTGGCAGCCGGCATGACAATGGTGCTGGCTACAGGCGGAACCGATATTTCAGTAGGTTCTGTCATGGCTATTAGCGGAGCTATTGCCTGCAGTATTATTAAAGGAGTTCTGCTTCCGGGACTTAACGGTAATGTTGCAGCAGCAATCATACTTGCAATAATTGCGGGAATCATATGCGGACTCTGGAACGGACTTCTAGTTTCTCAAATTAAGATTCAGCCCATTGTTGCGACAATGATACTTCTGGTTGCAGGTAGAGGAATTGCACAACTTATTACAAATGGCAAGATCGTAACCATTAATTCAGACGCTTATTATTTTATCAATGGTGGCTACATATTAGGACTCCCTTTTCCTCTTTATATAGTACTTTTTCTTGTAGGAATGCTCCTGATATTTGTAAACAGAACCGCATTCGGACTTTTTCTTGAATCAATAGGCTGTAATCCATTGGCATCAAAATTTGCAGGAATCAAGGTAAACTTATATCTTCTTGCTATTTATACAATTTCCGGTGCTTTTGCAGCAGTTGCAGGACTTATTGAAAGTGCAGGAATAAAGGGCGCTGACTGTAATAATGCAGGACTTAATATCGAGCTTGATGCGATTCTTGCAGTAGCAATCGGTGGAACCAATCTTATGGGCGGACGCTTTTCAATTTTTGCCAGCGTAATCGGTGCTCTGATTGTACAGAGCATCACCACAACAGTTCTGGCACTTGGTGTACCGGCAGCATATATCAGAGTTTTAAAGGCACTGCTCATCATAATTATCTGCCTCGCTCAGTCAAACAGATTCAAATTATCATTCAAAAAAGCTAAGGTAGCAGAGAAGAAGGAGGCAGTCGTATTATGAAGGACTTGAAAAAACTGCGAATTAAAAATATATCACTTACGATGACGGTTTTACTGTTTCTGATTATGTTCATTTTTGGATCTGTCAGATATGACCACTTCTTGTCATTGTCAACTTTTCTTAATCTGTTTAACGATAATGCATATCTGATGATTGCCGGAATCGGAATAACGTTTGTTCTTATTACCGGAGGAATTGACATATCCATATCATCAACCATAGCATTTACAGGTGTATTTATGGCTTATTGCCTGCAGCACGGAATGCCTTCATTTGTGGTTATTCCGCTGGCACTTATTATCGGAATAATAGTTGGTGCAGTTCAGGGAAGCCTTATTCATTACTTTAAACTCCAGCCATTCATAGTAACTCTGGCAGGGCAGTTCCTTATGAGAGGCCTGTGTGTGGTAATAAGCGAGGCATCCATACCGATCACAGATCCTTTCTTTAAGTTTATGGCACTTGGAAGAATACAGATAAGGCTCGGGGATTCGAAAGCTTTCAATGGTAAAATCTACTATTACGTGCTGATATTTATTGCAGTTCTCTGCACTGCACTTTATGTACTTAAGAAGACACCTTTTGGACGTGCAGTTTATGCAGTTGGTGGAAGCGAACAGTCCGCAGAACTCATGGGACTTAATGTTGCAAGAACCAAGATAGGAGCGTATATTATAAGCAGTTTCTGTGCAGCACTGGCAGGTGTTGTATTCAGCTTTTATACACTCGCCGGATATGGTCTTCAGAATATGGGGATGGAGCTTGATGCCATATCATCTGCTGTTATCGGAGGAACACTTCTCACAGGTGGCGTGGGGTCAGTATTTGGAACCGCTGTGGGAGCAATGATTCAGGGAATTATCCAGACTATCGTAACTTATGAAAATTTAAATACATGGTGGACTAAGGTTACTATCGCAGGACTTTTGTGCTTCTTTATAGTTGTACAGAGGATAATAGCAGTAAGAGCCGAAGCCATGAAGGGCAAAGCAGTGGCTGCAGCCTAACATAATTAATCTGATCACTAAACATCACGATTATTACTTTATTATCAGGTGACCAGAGTAATATAAAAAATGCACTAACCGGGGATAAGCACAATGAGTACAAAGACAGGATTCAGAACAACGAAAATACGCACAAAACTAATCCTGTCCCAGATACTTATTGCGCTTATCCCTTTTGTGCTTGTGGGAATTGTAGGAATTATATTTTCAGTCAGGGAAGCCAGAAAAAACGTTAATCAGCGCACATCACAGATCGTTACTCAGGTAAGTCAGACACTTGATACATATATGGAGGATCTTGATAAGCTGGTTCTGGCAGTGTCCGATGAGATTTCTGATGCTAACCTCTCTGAAGCCCGTGAAATCGATGCCAATAAAGTAAATAAGACCATGAAAAATATCATGCGAAGGTATGATGAAATAGCGGGAATACTTTATGCCTATTCTGATGACAGGTATATAAGTACAGGAATCAGCAGAATTTCAAGGGATTCCTTTGAAAAAGAAAAATGGTACAAAATGGCTTTGGAGGAACCCGATTCAAGCCATATGATAAGTACTGTAACCGGAAGAAATATCGCTACTGATGTGGGGTATTCCGTAGATGATGTTTTTTCTATTGTAAAAGCCGTTAAAAACAGAATTACAGGAGAGCCGGAAGGCGTACTCCTCATGGATGTAGGACACAGCATTATTTCAGCTGCAATTGAAGTTTCGCAGCATGGAGGGGAAGGTTTTGTATTCGTTTTGGACGAGGAAAACCGAATGGTATATACGCCGATAAATCCTGTGGTATACAGAATAAGGCCGGAATGGCTTGTTGATGATAATAAGCTCATTACAGTTGATATTGGAAGCAGTCGTTATATGATACGTTTTAAAACCTCTGAAAAAACAGGGTGGAAAACAGTAAGCGTTATTTCCTATGAGGAGATTATGGGGGACATCAACAGAATGATTGGCATTTATACAGCCATTCTGCTTGCAACGCTGTTGCTTGTTCAGTATCTTTCACTCAAGGTTTCTGATAATATCACAAGACCTATCAAAAGGCTAAGAGACCTGATGATGGAGACAGATGACGGTAATCTTTCAAACCGATTTGAGAGTGATTCTCAGGATGAGATTGCAGATCTCGGAATGAGTTTTAACCATATGATTGACAGGATAAGAGAACTACTTGAAAGAGTAAGGCAGGAGGAAGATCTTAAAAGAAAAGCGGAACTGAAGATTGTACAGGAGCAGTTCAAGCCTCACTTTTTATATAATACATTAGATACGATCAACTGGATGGCAAGAGAGCATGGGGCGAAAGATATAGTAAGCCTGGTTGACGCTCTGACCAACGTGTTTAGAATAAGTCTTAGTCATGGAAACAGTTTCATTACTTTAAAAGATGAGATTCATTACATTTCAAGCTATTTATATGTACAAAAGACAAGATATGAAGACAAACTGCTTTTTGATATAGACGCAGACGAAGACTGCCTGCAGATTCTGGTTCCAAAGCTTATATTACAGCCTCTGGTAGAGAATGCTATTTATCATGGAATTAAGCTAAAAAGAGGCACCGGACATATAAATATTTCTGTTCACAGAGTAGAGGACAGCATTTGTATGACTGTTGAGGATGACGGAAAGGGAATGGATGAAAATACCAGGCAATATCTCTGCGAACTCTTAAATGCAGGAGAGCGTCCGGAGAGTGTATCCGCTGATGATAACCAGAGTTTTGGACTCTTCTACGTGAAAGAAAGATTACAGCAGAGATACAAGAATGGCTATAGAGTGGAAGTTTCAAGTACCCTTGATGTTGGTAGCAGGATTTCTATTTTCATAAAAAATAATAATACATAAAGGCTAAGGTTTTAAGTTGATCGGGTTTATAAGGAAAAAATGGCGACAAATATGTGTCCTATTGGCGGCACTTTGCATAGGAACAATAGTGGGAGGCTGTCATATAATCCCCATTAGTGACAGCAGCAGTAAAAAGGGCGTTTCATCCATAATAGGCGTATCTCAGGCAAATATGCGCGAAGAGTGGAGAATGGCCCTTATTGACGAGCTTAAGGCTGAGACGGAAAAGAATGATGATATACAAATTATCACCGCTGACGCTACAGGTATTGTTAATAAGCAGATTCAGGACATAGATAACCTCATAGGTTATGGGATTGATTTGCTTATAATTTCTCCCTGCAATGAGAAAAAACTTCAGGATAAAATAAAGGAGGTCTATGACAGTGGAATCCCTGTAATAGTGATGGACAGAGCAGTTGAGGGATTCGACTATACTATTTACATAGGTCCTGATAATGAAGTTATAGGTCAGCAGGCTGGAACATATATTGCTGAGCTTCTCGGAGAAAATGGCGGAAATGTCGTGGTATTGTCCTCAAGACCTACATCCATACAGGGCGCTGAGAGATTATCCGGTTTTCGAAGTGCCATTTATGAAGCAGGAGGAATTAACCTTACTGAATTGTCACTTGTGGCAGAGACTAAAGATGCGGCATATGATACCGTTCTTGCAGCAAAAGGCATAGTAAAAAATTCTGATGTAATTTTTGCATATAGCGACAATATGGCGCTTGGAGTATGTGATGCGGTTCGGGAGCTTGGCCTGGAAGACCAGGTGAAGGTAGTGGACTGCGATGGTTTCAAAGGTGAGGATGAAGGAATAGACCTGGTATCAGAAGGCAGACTTAAGGCTACCGTGTCCTGCCCTATAGGTGGAAAGGAAGCGATAGATTATGCTCTTTCT
The DNA here is from genome assembly GCF_000424385.1 of Butyrivibrio sp. LC3010. Lineage (GTDB taxonomy): Bacteria > Bacillota > Clostridia > Lachnospirales > Lachnospiraceae > Butyrivibrio. The sequence goes on from NZ_AUJU01000012.1 coordinate 116,216, forward strand.
ATTCTGAATCATGAGAGCGGCGTGCCAAAACAGGTGATCCTTAGAAGTAACGTCATTGTAAAAGAAAATGTAGCAGAGAATCTGGCTCGAATTAATGCCAAAAGCAATGATGATGGAAGAAAAATCAAAGTCGGATATTCACAGGTTGGCCAGGAAAGTAACTGGCGACTGGCAAATACCAAATCGATCGAGGAATCTGCTGCAGATTTCAATATAGATCTGCATATGGAAAATGCAGATCAGTCCCAGGAGAAACAGTTCGAAGCGATAAGATCATTCATCAAAGAAGGCGTAGATGTTATTGTCGTGTCACCGGTTGTGGAAACCGGATGGGATGAGGTTTTAAGGGAGGTTAAAGCCGCCGGGATTCCTGTAATAATGTCTGATAGAAACGTCAGGCTTGAAAACAATGAGGAAAATCTTACAACTACTTATCTTGGAGCGGACTTCATGGAGGAAGGACGCAGAGCCATGCGCTGGATAAGAGATAACATACAGAGCGATGACCATGAAATGAAAATCATGGAAATAATGGGAAATGAAGGAGCATCCCCTACAGAGGAGCGTGGGAAGGGATTTAGAGAGATTCTGGCTGAGAATACCTCCTATAACATTACCTATTCTGATTATGGTGATTTTACTTTTGAAGGCGGAAAGAAGGTTGTAAGAGAGTATTTAAAGAGGCATGAGTGGGATATAGATATTATTTTTTCACACAATGATGACATGGCTCTTGGCGCTATAGAAGAATTAAAGAAAAATGGTATAAAGCCTGATGAAGATGTTAAAATCGTTTCTGTAGATGCAACTATAGAAGCCTTTGAAGCTATGGTCAGGGGTGAACTTAGCTGTGCCGTGGAATGTAATCCCATTATCGGACCGCAGCTTATGAAGGCGGTAAGGGATCTGATCAGCGGTAAGCAGATGCCATTCAGGATCATAACCGATGAGAAGATATATGACCAGTCAGTTGCAGAAGATTACATAAGTAAGAGAAGATATTAAAAAATGGTCAATCCCATAAAGAGGGATGTAGTATCAAACCAATTATGAAAAATGGAGGGTTTATGAAAGAGTTTATTAAGGGCGCAAATCCGTATATGCCGCTTTGGGAGCATGTTCCGGATGGAGAGCCAAGAGTATTTGAGTACAATGGCGAAAAAAGAGTATATGTCTATGGTTCTCATGATATAGAAAGAGATAAGTACTGTGGGCGAAATTATGTGGTCTGGTCAGCTCCTGTGAATGACCTGACAGACTGGAAATATCATGGAATCTCATATGAGACACACTATGATTCAATTCTTTATGCGCCTGATGTTGTTCAGAAGGGAGATACCTTCTATCTGTATGCAGCTGAAAGATGCGGAAGCCTTGTGGTAGTTGCTTCCTCAAAAACACCCTGGGGACCTTTTGAGAACCCTGTAGAAACTAAGCTTGGATTCGATCCCGGGGTATTGGTAGATGATGACGGCAGAGTTTATGCATATTGGGGAGGCTGCGCGGCACCCTGCTATATAGCAGAACTCGAAGATGATATGGCCACCATAAAAGAGGAAACACTGGTTGCTAATCCAATGGGACATTCAACCTGCCCGTGGAATTCTGTTGATGATGGACACATTTCACTTATTGATGGCTTTTTTGAGGCTTCAAGTCCCAGAAAAGTACTGGGGAAATATGTGTACATATATTCAAAGCGCTATGAAGTACCGGTTCCGGAACTTGGCGTTTTTGAACCCTGCAATGGATTTCTCTCATACAAAATAAGTGACAGTCCGTTTGGACCATTCCATGATGGCGGAGATATAAGCTTTAATGGCGGAGAAATTCTTCATGATATGGATGGACTTGGAACCATGACCTATAGATGGGGCAATAATCACGGTTCCATTATGGAAATAGAAGGGCAGTGGTATGTTTTTTATCATCGTCAGACCGGAACGGATGAGTATTTACGTCAGGCGATGATGGAACCTGTTGATGTTGCACTTGGAAAAGATGGAAAGTTATATATCGGTGATGTTAAGTATCTTGCAGGTGAGCCTGTATCATCTAAACCGGTAGAGATGACTTCTCAGGGACCAAATATCAATGGCTTGGACGCTTATAAGTGGATTTCAGCCGGATATGCCTGCCATGTTTTTGGCGGTACGAGAAATGCCTATATTAAGCCGTTATATGAAGAGCAAGACGACATCTCATTGCCGGTGGTAGATATTACTTCAGGCACCACTGTAGGATTCAGATATTTACAGTTTGGCCAAAACTCGGCTAAAAAAGTGACAGTTGTTTTAGAAAAGCCTGTTATCGTAACAGTAAAGGTGCATTTGGATTCCTACAAGGGACGTGTGATTTCAACCATTGATTTTGATGGTACGAATGCTCAAAAAACTCAGGATTTGACAGGCGGAGTAATCGGCAAACATGCGGTGTATTTTGAATTCCTGTCAGATGATAAAGATGCAACCTGCAGCTTTGACAGATTTACATTTGACTGATAAATAGGCTCGTTAAGAACCTCGCAAAGAGCTCAGATTAATAGACAAAGACCTTCCACAGATATTGCGGAAGGTCTTACAATTCATTTTGGAACCATAGTATTATCAACTATTGCTTCAAATTCAACTCGTTGGTTCAATTCTCCTGCCTCTTCCATAACATCCTGAAGTCTGTCAAATGATTCCTTTTTCATTATGAGAGAGTCATTCCAGGCATCGATATCACGATATCTTTCAACAACCTGCGACAATACTTCAAGTGATGTATCCGGGAATTGGGCTTGTAAAACCTTAGCAATTTCAGATGAATCGCTATTTTGTACCCAGGTTAATCCTTTGGTAACAGCTGATACAAAGCTGCGGATCAGCTCTGTATTATTATTCATATAAATCTGTGATGCAAAAAACGCAGTATATGGAATTTCGCCGCTTTCCTCACCAACGGAAGCAAGAACAAAACCCTCTCCTGAAAGTTCAAGTTCAGTTGCTGTAGGCTCAAACAAAGTCACGTAGTCACCGGCGCCGCCTGTAAAGGCACCGGCCATCATATTAAACTGAACTGACGTATCAACATCGATATCTTTACCGGGAATGATATTATGCGCCTTTAATACGTACTCGAGAGTCATTTCAGGCACGCCACCCTTGCGGCCACCTAAAATAGTTGTTCCTTTCAGATTTTCCCAGGAAAAATCCTGTTTTTCCCTGCCAATAATGAAAGAACCGTCTCTTTTTGTCAGTTGTCCGAAAACCTTGGGATAGTCTTTTTGACCTTCAAGGTAAGTGTATATGCATGCTTCCGGACCTGCAAAGCCGATATCTGCCTGACCTGAAATAACAGCGGTCATGACCTTATCTGCTCCGCCGCCATTAACGAGTTCAAGATCAATTCCGGCATCATCAAAATAGCCCAATTCTATAGCTGCGTAGAGGGGGGCATAGAAAACAGAATGTGTTACTTCGCAAAGAGTGATTTTTGAAGTATTACCATTAACCTGAGTATTATTACAAGCGCTGATATTACAGAGCAAAATCACAAGTATCAGTATGCTTGCATATAAGCTGGATTTTCTTCGCATTCCATTTTTCATAATAATCTCCATTTGCTTATTTTTGTATTCCAAAGCGCTTTCTGACGATTTTTTCAATAAATCCTATGATGATGTGCATTATTGCAGCGCATAGTGCCAATATTACTACAGAGGTCATTACAAGATCCATTTTAAATACCTGGGAACCATATACAATTAGATATCCTAAACCTGCTTTGGATACCAGAAATTCTCCGGTGATTACACCTACCCAGGACAATCCAATATTAACCTTAAAAACATTGACCATTGTTGAAAGATTGGCGGGGAGAACAAGCTTAAGAAAAATCTGAAGCCTGCCCGCACCGAGTGCCTTCATAAGCCTTATTTTTTCGGGGTCGGTGTGATTGAAACCATTAAGTACATTCAATATCGTTACTATCAGTGATATGGCAAGTGTCATAGCGATTATTGAGCCTGTTCCTGCGCCCATGCATACTATGAATATGGGACCAAGTGCAGTCTTTGGCAAAGCATTAAGAACCACCAGATAAGGATCCATAATTTTAGATATAGCAGGGTTCCACCATAGTATAACTGCAATTACAATTCCAGCAGTAGTACCGAGTATGAAGCCTGCGACTGTTTCGATAAGTGAGGTGGCTATGTGCTCTTCAAGCTGACCTGATGCGGAAAGATTTCCAACAGTTTTAAGGATTCTACTGGGGCTGCTGAATATAAAAGGATTCAGGATACCGGAAGCTGTCAAAGATTCCCAAAGTCCTATAATTAAAACCAGAATAATGATGCGTATAACATGAATCATTATTTTAGTGTTCCTTTTTTGATTCAGGTATTTCATTCGAAGGGGGGATAGATCATTTTTGTCCATTAATACCCAGCTCCTTCCATATCTTTTTAAGAAGCACTTGATACTCCGGATGTTCCAGCCTCTGCTCCGGAGTTAAATCTTTCATTTGGGTAAGATCGTGAATAGCGTATATTTTGCCTGGATTTTTATCCATTACTATTATTCTGTCAGAAAGCATCAGGCTTTCAGAGATATCATGTGTTACTAATAGAGCTGTTTTATGCTCGCTTTTAATAATATCTCTGGTATCAATTGATACAGCGATACGTGTCTGATAATCAAGAGCTGAAAATGATTCGTCAAGCAACAGAAATTCAGGATCTGTAACCAAAGTACGGATTAAGGAACAACGCTGTCTCATCCCTCCCGAAAGCTGGGCAGGTGTCATGGAAGCTACATCCAACACACCATATTTGTCCATTAGTTCTCTGGCTCTGTCGTAATATCTTTTTCCCTTTTTTTGAATTTCCAGGCCCAGAGTTACATTTGAGAAAATATTGCGCCATGGGAATAGCTGATCTTGTTGGGGCATATAGCCTATTTCTGCTGAAGGAGCAGAGATAGGAGTTCCTTTTAGCAATATTCTGCCTGTTGTTGGATGCTCCAGTCCGGCTATCATGTAAAGTATTGTTGATTTGCCACATCCGGATGGCCCAACCAGACTAACAAATTCACCTTCTTCAATTTCAAAGCATATATCCCTGACGGCTTCCTTTTCCATTTCCGGAGTCTGGTAGATCAGCCCTACATGTTCAAGCTTAAGCAATTGTTAATCCTCACATTATCTATAGGTGTTGTAAATATCATACAGAGATTGAATAAACCTAAGGCAAAGCTGCTATTAAATTTTTATAAAGTTTTTATTGCTGAACAATTCTCTTGAAGACATTTATACTTTATAATTGTTATATAATCAGTAAATGTTTTCTATTTTAGCAATGAAAAACTTATTTTAGGGAGGTTGAGGGAACAAAATGAGAGGTGGAATGTTATTGTTGTGGCTTATGATTGGGTACGTGATTGTAACATGGATCGGTGTGGGGCATACTATTTTTAATGTTAAGGTTTTACACATGCAATCCATGAAGGAAAGTGAAGGTCTGGGGGAGGCGTATGAAAGGACAAAGCCATGGCATGTGCTTTATAATCTCATAATATTCCCAATCTTCGGATGGCTTTACATGTCAGGATTGGATGAAAGGACGTTGTCAGCAGCAATTATAGCAGGTGCTATCTGGGCGTTTGTCAGTATTATTGTTGATCTGGTGGGCTGGGTACTGATTCCTCATCCGTTGCAGCTTTCGTTCAAACAGTTTTATATAGAATATCAGCCCTGGATAACATTGGTTTATGTTGCTATTTTTCTTGGACCGGTTATTGGTTATTTTTTAGTTTTTATGTAATTTTCAGCAAGTATACCTTTCCAAGGCTTATAGGAAGAAGACTGATTGCAAGCACTTGAATAATGAGGAAATAAAAATGACCATTGATGAATACATTTATGCGCAGAATACATCTATTCAGGAGAGATTATTTACTATCCGAAAATCTATATCCGAAACTATCCCAGAAGCAGAAGAGCGAATCAGTTACAAGATGCCAACCTTCTGGAAGGGCAGGAACATCATTCACTTTGCAGCCTTCAAGAATCACATCGGTATCTATCCGGGCGGCGAAGCAACTTCTTTCTTTGCAGATAAGCTTAAGGACTACAAAACATCAAAAGGAACAATCCAAATTCCAAACAATAAAGATGTTCCGTTGGAACTGATAAAGGAAATAACCAAATGGTGCTATGAGAGGTATAAGAAATAATGGGAAACGATATCACAAACATAAGCAAATATATGTCCATTTTCTTCTGATACATAATAGAAATGTCATTCCGCTTTTGCTGCTCTGTTACTCTTCCATCGTACTCTGATTATTGTTTTCTTCCAGAGACTGATTCTTATCTTTTTTCATGAGTTTATAGCTTTCAACAAGGTAATAGCAAATAAGTAATAATCCTATTAAGGCTGCAAGGAAATTTAATCCGCTGGGGAAAATATGTGCCAAAGCACATAATGCCAATCCTATAATGTTTATTGTAAATAATTTCTGCTGTTCATTTGAAAACTTCATTTTCATATCCTCCAATGTGTGTTGTTTTAGTTTAAAATATTATTTGAATAACATAATGAGTACTGCGCCTATTCCACCGCATATCAGTGTGGCGATAAGGCCTGAAGCTACCGCAAAGACCAGTTTCTGATAAGGGCGTTTTGCTTTTTCCTCTATCTTTTCAGTAGATTGCAGCGCCTCGCCTTTGGTAAAAGCGATGATTTCTTTGTAGGTCTGAACATCATACTCCCTTTTTATGTGCTCAACCTTAGTGGAAAAGTACATAAGGACTACAAATAAGAGTCCGAATGGAATAAAGAACCAAAATCCGATGGTAAAAGCCAGGATCGGAGTGGTAAGCAGGATAGCTATTATAGTGATAAGCATGCCGGCTGAGACAATCCGGTCTTTTTGTGGTTCCATTCTGGCGATCTTAAGTCCAGTACAGTCTTCTTAAAGTCCATTCTGACAATAAAAAATGGTGACATATTGTATTTTTGACAAAAACGCTTAAATATGTGCTGTATTTTTGACAAAATAAGTTCAAAATTCATTGTATTTTTGACAGTGCTGATTTATCATGTTTGTATAAGGAGATTTGACATGGAATTAAAGCGAAAAATCAGCAGACATATAAAAGAATGGTATGAGGAAGATAAGAAAGCGTTACTAATTAAAGGTGCCAGGCAGGTTGGAAAGACCTACGTTATCAGAAATACATTAAAAGAAATGGGAGTAAGTTATTTTGAAGTAAATCTGATAGACCACCCTGAAGCTATTGACACTTTGGCGAATGCTAAAAATGTTGACGAGCTTATTATGGGGCTTTCTACAATAAATGACAGTCCAATAATAAAGGGAGAAACGGTTCTTTTCTTTGATGAAATTCAAAAGTACAAGGAGATGGTCACAAGGATTAAGTTCCTTGTTGATGAGGGAAGTTTTAAGTATATTCTCAGTGGTTCTCTGCTTGGGGTAGAGCTTGTGAATCTGGAGTCTGCTCCAGTGGGATATTTAACAACGAGAGAGATGTTCCCATTGGATTTTGAGGAGTTTCTTCAGATATCAAACATAACGGATGATGTAATGACACATTTGAAAAAGTCATTTGAAAACCGGAGTCCTGTTTTTGAGACTGTTCATCAAAAGGTTATGAGCCTGTTTTTGCAATATTTGGTAGTTGGTGGAATGCCGGATGCAGTTGTGTCTTTTGCTGAAAACTATAATCTTAATAATGTTACAAAAATACATATGGATATCATAGACCTTTATAAGCTTGATTTTACAAAGTATGAAGAAGAAAATAAGAGACTGCAGCTTATCAATATATATGAGCTTATTCCCACAGAATTATTAAAGCAGAACAAAAGATATATTGTTTCTGATGTAAAGAAAGGACTGCATTTTGAGAGAGTTCAAAGCTCCTTTTTATGGTTAAATAATTCAGGGGTAGCACATTCAGTGTACAACGCTACTGAACCGAAAAAGCCATTGAAGGCTAATGAAAAACAGAGTCTTTTTAAATTATATCTTTCGGATGTGGGTATGCTGACTTCAATCTATGGCATGGATACAAAAAGAATGTTGATAAACAAAGATGCTAATCTTAATGCGGGTGGGATATTTGAGAATGCCGTAGTTCAGGAGTTGAAAAGCAAAGGATTTGACCTGTATTATTACAACTCAAATCGGCTTGGTGAACTTGATTTTGTAATTGCTTATGATGGTACTATTCTGCCGATAGAAGTCAAAAGTGGCAAGGATTATCATATCCATTCAGCATTAAATAACTGTACCTATAATGATCAGTATGAGATAAAAGAGGCATTTGTTTTTGCCAACTGTAATGTTAGCAGAAAGGAAAAAATAACGTATTTACCTATATATATGACCATGTTCATGGAAACAACTCCATCAGAAGAGGTTATCTTGGAAAAAATAGAGTTTTGATGTCAATCTGCCCAAAAACTCCTTGTAGATGGCATGCGCTGGGGATTTAGCAAAGAAGATTTGATCACTATCATAAAAGACTGTGATGAGAGTAAGCTTTGAAAAGATACATATCATTGCTACTAACGAGTAGATAAAGTGCTAACTAATCATGGAAAGCTTTTGATATATGCTTCTCAACTGCTGCTTGAGTCTCAGTATTTAAGCAGAAATTCGGACTCAATTACAAATTGATATACAGCTTTTGCTCATAAAGGTATTCTTGTATCAGACAAAAGGTACCGGCCAGTATCCAATACAGATTAAGGAGAGATAAAATGTTAGATATGAATAAAGTTGCTAAAAATATCAAGAATGCCAGGACAAAGAAGAATATGACACAGCTTGAACTTGCTGATATCGTCGGAGTAAGTTATCAGGCAGTATCAAATTGGGAGCGCGGAAATTCCATGCCCGATATCGGAAAGATTTCTGATATAGCAAAGGCTCTTGATCTTGATGTGACAGAACTACTTGGAAATGATAATGGATCAACTGCAGTAAAGAAAGTTCTGGAAAAAAGCTCTGAGCCACTTACATCAGAAGAACTAACAGATGTGGCTCCGATGCTTCCACCAATGGAACTTACAGAGGAAGTCAGGAAGACATCTGAGAATGATCAGCTTAATATCAAAGCCCTTGTAGGACTCGCGCCTTTCCTGGATGATGAATACCTTGATGAGATTGCCTCCAGGGTTGATGAAGCAAATTTAAAAGACCTTGTAGCTCTTGCGCCTTTCTTATCAGAAGAAGCATTGACCAATATCTCAAAGAAGATTACCTCATCTAATGTAAGAGATCTGGTTGCCCTGGCTCCGTTTATGTCAGAGGAAGCACTCGATGATGTTGTTTCAAGAATAGAAGGCGACAGCTTCGATGGGATAAAAGCACTTGCTCCGTTCTTATCAAAAAAGTCTCTTGAAAACATTGTAGATAAGGCTATAGAAAAAGGAGATGTGTCTGAATTAACAGGAATCGCCTGCTTTCTTGGAAGAAAGACACTGAAGAAAATATCCGAGTTTCTTTTGAAGACAGATGATACAAAGAGCATGTCTAAATTTGCGCAGTTCATGTGAAAACATACAAGAGATAAAATAACTTATAGTTCTTCTATATCTATGCATATAATTTTAAATCAAAAATAAAGGGCTGTGAAAAGATGCGAGATCATTTTTTCACAACCCTTTTTTGATTCAATTAATTATTATTGGCTTCTATTATCAAGTCTTGCTCAAATACAACACTTTTATAAAATAAATGTCACTCCGCTTACTGTAGCCATCTTCTCTTTGTTGTAAAAAGCTGAAAGTTTTTCAAGGCATTCGTCGTACATTTTACGAAATACTTCATTTCTCTGCTCTTTCTTAACTTCTGCTTTACGTGTATCCTGAACATCGTGAAATCTCATATTATACCCCTTTCATGGTCATGTATCTGACGCTTGCTGCTGTCTCTGTTTTCTTTATGACCTAAGGATATACCGGATCATCGATTCAAAACACAATATTCATTTGTTTTTATATATATTTATTTGCCAAGCCTTGAAAAATGTTTTTGGAAGTGTTCTCTTCTATATTCCTTGGGAGACTTATTCTCCATTCTTGAAAAGACGGTCGAAAAATGGCTTTCGTTGGCAAATCCCAGATATTCAGCAATGTCTGTACATGAATACTCATTAAAAGTCAGAAGATGCTTTGCCGCATTTATCTTCTTTTCTTTAATATATTCAGAAACAGATATTCCAACTTCTTTCTTAAATACAGTTGACAGCCATGAAGAATTCATCTCAAGCTCGGTGGCAAGTTCCGAAACAGTGATCCTGTCATGCAGATGATTATCTATATAGTTCATACAGGCTATGACTTTTGGAGAAAGACTTTTACTTTTACCCTTAAGCGCCTGCATCCTCTTGGTGTAGTCGAGCATCATCTCTTCATAAACATCGGATACTTCCTCTACCGTTTGGCATTTATCCATTTTAAGGATATACAGATCGGATAAACCATAGGATTCATCTGAAGGCATTCCGGCTTCTATGCAGAATCTGCAGCAGGAAGTTATACTTGATACAAATAGGTATTTTCGTTGTAATACGGGAGATTCGGAAAGCTTTGGAAAAACACGACTCCTATGTTTTATAAGATTGCTTTGAACGGTCTTAATATCCCCATCTACAACCGGTCCAAAATCAGACATCTCTTCGCTAAGCGTAGCGTGGACCATACTGTTTTCACGCTGATCAAAAAGATACTGAGAAAGACTGCTGTCCATCTTTTTTAAAGCATTTTCATTGATCTGTGTCTTGCCGGAACTTTTATTCATCCCGCATCCTCCTGCCATTTAAGATAACAACCAGTAATGAAAATATTTTATCATAATTTTTTATTGAAGCAGTGACATAACACCATTTGTTGTCTGATTTGTCTGAGCAAGCATAGACTGTCCTGCCTGTTTACAAATACAGGGGCACAAATGTGACTATCGTTCAACTCCGTATATTGGTGAATATACTCTTTTCAATTAAAAAAATTTTTCTTGAGCGGTGTGCAAATACATGCCGCTGGATGAGGGGACATTAAAGGAAGACATTGATGCGGCAATAGCATAGATGCACAACTTACAGACTAGTTGGCTAATGCAGCGGAACCATTTTCTCTGTAGCTACTGGGAGTGCAACCTGTGTGCTTTTTAAATGCCTTGGAAAAGGTAAAGATATCAACGTACCCAACAGCGTTACCTATATAACTTATGGAGAGATCTGATTCCCTCAGCATCTTCTGGGCTGTCTGCATGCGATAAGTCTGCAGATATCCTTTTATTGTATAACCTGTGGCATCATGAAAAAGGCGAGAAAGATAACTTCTGTTAAGACCGCAGACACCTGCGATATTTTCCATGGTAATCTGTTCTGAAAATTTAAGCTGTATGTATTTGATTACGGTTCGTACATATTGAAGCTGCTGGCTTTCTGCTGATGCTTCGTCTATGTGGCCATATTCTTTTCTCAGGAAATCCATTATTTCATAAATCTTCCCAATGCAATAGTACTCCCTTTCATAGTTTTCAAATATCTCATTGATCGCTGAGTTAAAATCCCGGGACCGGTTATTTGATGATGGAACATCCAGAACCGGGCTGTTTTCACTAAGGCCGACTTCCGTAAGGAGTGCAAGAAACTCTGTCCCTCCTATATGGAGCCATTTGTAGACCCAGGGGTCATCACTGTCAGCCTCATAGTATGCTGAGACGCCTGATGGTATAAAAAATATCTGATTCCCATGGATATTATGTGTCTTATCCCCAATCTTCAGTTTGCCCTTGCCGGAAAGGACATAGTGAATTATTCCTCTTGACCGTATGATCGGGCCGTAGGAGTATTCAGGCTCACAGGCATAGCTACCTATCTCATAAAGTCTGACTTCCGCACTATTGTCGAAATCAGTAAATGCACAAAAGTCGAAGCCGACACCGTTTTCTTTCATCTGCATTGCAAGGTTACCTCCGGTCATGAGTGTCACAAAATGACAAATGCTAATAACATAATAGCATACCCTGAATGGTCTGTGGAAATTAGAATAAGTTTTGTTCGAAGGGTTCGGACAGGAAACTTAAGATCAGGAAAAAGGGAGGAAGAAAATGAGTAAGAAATTAGTGGCACTGTTATTATCATCAGTTATTACAGCCGGACTTGTAGGTTGTGGAAGCAGCGAAGGTGTGCAGACAGCTCCTTCGGCAAATGCTGAAACAGAACAGACAGCATCCTCAGATGCAGCCGCCAGTGCGGGTGGATATACCACAGACTCTATTACAATAAATATTTGGGACTCAAATCAGCAGGCCGGCCTTCAGGCTATCGCAGATGACTGGAGTGCAAATTCAGGCGTGAAGGTAAATATTGAAGTCATCGACTGGGATAATTACTGGACACTTCTTGAGGCAGGTGCTTCAGGTGGTGAGATGCCAGATGTATTCTGGATGCATTCAAACACAGCACAGATGTATATGGAAAATGACATCCTGCTGGATCTTACAGATTACATCGCAGCAGATGCCTCTGTAAATAAGGACAACTTCTATGAAGGAGTTTGGAATCTGTACAGCAGTGGTGACAGGCAGTATGCACTTCCCAAGGATCATGACACTATAGCACTCCTTTATAACAAGTCAGTTTTTGACAAATATGGTGTGGAGTATCCCACTGATGATTGGACATGGGACGACATGTATGAGGCAGCTAAGGCAATTACTGAAGGATCAGGCGGAGATGTCTACGGTATGGCAATGAATACCTCAAACAACCAGGACGGCTGGTACAACCTCGTTTACGATTACGGCGCTCAGGTGATCACTGATGATCATAAGGGAACAACCATCGGATCTGCAGAGGGTAAGGCCGGAATGGAGATGGTAAGAAAGCTCCTTACAGTTGGCGCTCCTCAGTCAGTAGTTGCTGAGACAGGAACAGATTCACTGTTTATGTCAGGTAAGGCAGCCATGATCACACAGGGCTCATGGATGATCAACGCATTCTACACTGCAGAAAACCATAATGACTATGCTTGGGCAATGCTTCCTTATGCTGATACAAATTCAAACGGAACATGTGATGCAGGAGAGAGATACTCTGCATACAACGGACTTGGCTGGGCTGCCAATGCAAATGTAGCTGATCCCAAGGCATGCTATGACCTCATTTCTTACTTCTGTTCCGAAGAAGGCCAGAAGAAGCAGGCACAGCTTGGAGTAACCATGGGAGGACTTAAGGGTGTTTCAGAGGACTTCTCAGATGCTTTTGAAGGAATGGATGTATCCGCCTTTGTAAGAGCTGAGGAAGAAGGAGATCTGTTCTTCCGTCCTTACACAAGAAAGACTACAGTCTGGGAAGATGCTCTTCAGCAGCAGGGTGGATTCCTTGATGCATGGCAGAATCCCGAAGATAGTGCACTGATGGCAACTGCCTGTGACAATGCACAGAAGATAATTGATGATGCTATTGCAGCAGAGTGATCTGTGAAAAATGAATGCCGGGGGGGACACCTCGGCATTCACCATATCTTTGGAGGGTTATATGACTAAGAAAAAGATGACTCCGTCTCAAAAGAGACAGGCAATATGGGGATGGGCCTTTGTATTACCAACGATTTTAGGACTGATCGTACTGAACTATTATCCTGCGATCAATACTGTATACCAGTCTCTTTGCAAGACCGGAGATTTTGGAAAAGGGAACATATTTGTAGGACTTAACAACTACAAAACTGTGCTGGGATCGGCAGAAGTGTGGCAGTCCCTCTGGAACACTGTAAAATATGCGATTGTTGAGGTACCACTGGGAATCGTGATAGCTCTTTTGCTGGCGGTTCTTATGCAGAAAAAGCTTGCTGGAAAAACTCTTTTCCGCACTCTTTTTTTCCTTCCGATGGTTTGCGCACCTGCTGCAGTTGCAATGGTTTGGAAGTGGCTTTACAATCAACAGTTTGGACTTCTGAACAATGTTTTTCATACGAATGTTGCATGGATTTCAGACCCAAAGATAGCCTGGATCAGTGTAGGCATAATCGGTGTATGGTCAATTATCGGATACAACATGGTCCTGTTCATTGGAGGGCTTCAGGAAATTCCTAAGGATTACTACGAAGCAGCGCAGATTGACGGAGCATCGTCTATAAGGCAATTCTTTTCCATAACAGTTCCACTGCTTAGCCCTACGACCTTCTTTATAGTTCAGACAAGGATTATAGGAGCACTCACGGTATTTGATCTTATGTTCATGGTAATGGACAAGACAAATCTTGCCCTTAATAAGACCCAGTCAATTGTGTACCTGTTTTACACCTATGCTTTCACCAACGGCAACAGGGGGTATGGTGCCGCAATAGTAATGGTACTCGTGGTATTTATCATGATAGTTACGTTCTTCCTTCAGAAGCTTGAAAAGAAGATCGTTTATTACAATTAAGAAGGGAGAACGAGGATGGATAGCAGCATCAGTACAAAATACACTGTAAATAAAATAATCACTTATACAGTTCTTATAATCTTTGCAATTATTATGTTAGTGCCATTTGTATGGATGATACTTACGGCCATTAAAACCAATCAGGAAGCTATATCTGTGGATCCGTTTTTTATTTTTCCCCACAATGGATGGCATTTTGAGAACTTTGCAACAGTATGGAAGAGCTATAATTTCATAACATTATACAAAAATACGATCCTGTTCATAATATTCCGCGTTATCTGCGCATGCCTTACTGCGACCATGGCAGGATATGCCTTTGGAAGACTTGAATTTCCCGGAAAGAAGATATTGTTCTCTCTGGTGCTTATCCAGATGATGATACCGGCACAGATATTTGTGATTCCACAATATCTGATGGTGTCAAAGTTACATATTTTAAATACCACAGCGGGCCTTGTCTTCCCGGGACTTGTTACAGCGTTTGGAACCTACCTGTTGAAAACGGGATACCAGTCGCTTCCCAAGGATCTTGAAGAGGCAGCGGCAATTGACGGCTGCAACATCGGACAGACATTTCTTTTCATAATGATGCCCCTTACCAGATCATCCATGGTTTCGCTGGGAATCTTTACGGCGCTCTTTGCTTTTAAGGACCTTATGTGGCCAATGATAGTCTGCACAAATGCAAGCACTACGACTCTCAGCGCTGGACTTGCCAAGATGCAGGGACAGTATGGAAGTGACTATCCTGCCATGATGGCAGCTGCGGTTCTTGCTATTGTACCTATGATCGTAATATACATAATATTCCAGAAGCAGTTTGTTGAGGGTATTGCAACCTCAGGAGGAAAACTTTGATATGTCGATAATATTTGATAAAAAGAGTAATTGCTTTTCCCTGATGACCGCAAACACAGAGTATCAGATCAAGATAAATGAGCTGGGAATGGTACTTCACACCTACTATGGTAAAAGAGTGAGTGGCTTTGATATGGGGTATCTGATCAAGGAACTGGACAGAGGGTTCTCGGGGAATCCCTATGAATGCAGAGACAGGAGAGGTATATCTGCAGACACGCTTCCGCAGGAGTACTCAACTGACGGAGCAGGAGACTACAGGCTAAGTGCACTGTCCCTTATTCTTTCAAACGGTTCGGGGACGGTCGATCTCAGATATAAGAGTCATGAGATCATTACAGGAAGAGATGAGCTTAAGGGACTGCCCTATGTAAGAGCGGAGAAAGACAAGGTCGATACTCTGAAGATATATCTTGAAGATAAGGTGGCACATCTTCTTGTAGTATTGTCATACCAGGTATTCGAGGAGAAAGATATTATTTCAAGATATTCTGTCATAAGAAATGAGTCCGGAGGAGATATCTTTTTAAATAAAGCAGCATCTGCCTGCCTGGACCTAATGGGAAAGGATCTTGACCTTATTCATTTTCACGGTCGCCATGCTTTTGAAAGACAGCCTGAGAGGGGCAGGGTTGGACATGAAATTCACAGGATAAGTTCAAAGAGGGGAACCAGCAGTCACCACAATAATCCTTTTGTGATCCTCTGTGACAGGAATACGGACGAGTGGCAGGGTGAGAGCTATGGCATAATGTTGATGTACTCGGGAGAACACGCTGAGGAAGTGGAAAAAGATCAGGCCGGAACAATCCGCGTTGTGAGTGGAATCTCTGATGATCATTTTCGATGGAAATTGTCCAAGGGAGAAGAGTTTACAACTCCTGAAGTGATGCTGGCATATACCGATAAGGGGCTTTCAGAGTTAAGTTTTTTTTATCACCGCATCATCCGGGAAAATATCTGCCCCAGGGAGTTTCGCGACATTAAGCGCCCTGTCCTTATGAATAACTGGGAGGGTACTTACTTTGATTTTGATGATGAGAAGATAATGAGAATTGCCGACAGCGCCAAAGAGGCAGGCTGTGAGATGCTGGTCCTTGATGACGGCTGGTTCGGAGTAAGGAATGATGATCACGCAGGACTTGGCGACTGGGTGGTTAACAGGGATAAGCTAAAGAAGGGAATGGATGCCATTGCTGATCATGTAGAGAGCCTTGGCATGAAATTTGGCCTGTGGTTTGAGCCGGAGATGGTCAACGAGGACTCAGATCTTTACAGAGCGCATCCCGACTGGGCGCTCACTGATCCCGGCAGGAAGCCGGTGATGGCAAGAGATCAGTTGGTGCTTGATATGTCCAGGTCTGAGGTTATAGACTATTTGTACGAGAGTATTTCAGCGGTGCTTAGGAGTGCTAAGATATCCTACATCAAGTGGGACTTCAACAGATCACTGTCAAATGTTTTTTCCGGAGGGCTCCCCGCAGACAGGCAGGGAGAAGTGGCCCACAGGTTTGTCCTTGGCTCATACAGGCTGATGGAGAGATTAAGGGACAGTTTCCCTGATGTGATGATTGAGGGATGCTCGGGTGGCGGCGGAAGGTTTGATGCCGGAATCCTGTTTTACTCACCTCAGATATGGTGCTCTGACAACACTGAGGCGATCAATCGTCTGAAAATACAAAAGGGCACAACCTACGGTTATCCGGTGAGTACGATCGGAAGTCACGTGTCAGCTTCGCCCAACCACCAGACCGGCCGCGAAGTACCGCTTATGACAAGAGCAATTGTTGCAATGGCGGGAACCTTTGGCTATGAGCTTGACCCGAGGACACTCAGTGCAGACGAGAAGGCAATGATCCGCCGGCAGATAGACGTTTTTAACAGATATTATGATCTGATACAGAGGGGAATGTACCTTCGCCTGTCAGATGAACTTGACGAAGAGTACTACACTTCCTGGGGATTTGTGTCAGAGGATAAGTCCGAGGCGCTTCTTAATCTGGTGGTCACCGATGTGAGAGCCAATCCGGAAGTTATATACGTTCGCATGAGAAATCTTGATCCTGAAGCGATGTATGAGGTCGATAACTGTATCTCATCCTGTGAGAAGGTTCCGGAAAATGATGTGGGAGAGAAAGCAGATGTAATTGGACAGGTCTTTAGCGGAGCTGCGCTAATGAATGCAGGCTATGCCTTTGATCCCGTGTTCGGTTCATACCCGGCGATACAACTTCATTTTAGAAAGAAATGTTAAGAGACATCAATGGATTTCAGAATAGTTTTTTCAGAAAAAACTCGTTGAGAGAAACACAAACGAACCAACAGTTGTGCTGGGCGGACTGTCGAGAATTTAATATTTTTTGTAGCTCAAAAACGGTATTTTTTAACGCCAAAGAAGGTATTTTTATTTTTCAAAGACGGTATTTTTGACCCTTTTTTCAGGGAACCCAAAATACCGTCTTTGAATCGTTATAACCCGCATGGTTGAGCCATTTCTTCTCTTGCAGGAGCGTGAGCTTAGAAACAGATACCCGCTGGAAAACTGGTTTTTTAATTAACCAACTTTAGCTATAGAAAAATTGTCAAATAATAGGGATAATTGCACTGACAATACCCTTTTAATGTGAGATAATATCTTGAATGTGTGATAAATTCGCGGGAGGAAGAGAGTCATACTATGGGGAAATTTAATTATTGCAATCTAAGTGATACTGAATTTGAAGAACTTTGCAGAGATATTATGATGTATCAGCGAGAAAACTCCTTCCGACATAGTCGGTGGGGGATGAATCGCTGACCCTCAGCGCTTTACTTTACTATATCGTCCTGTCTTTTCATATTTTCTTTTGTGGTCATCCGTGCGCTGGCTTTCTATATATTTTTTCACTGTCTCAAGTGAAACGGATCCGGTTGTGGCGCAAAAATAACTCCTGCTCCAGAAAAGAGCATCTCCCCACAGATATTTTTCTATATGTTCACGATATTTGATTCTGACTTCTTTAGAGAGCTGGGACTTTAAGGTGTTTATCAGTTTTACCGGAGCAACATCCGGAGGCATGGAGATAAGCATGTGTATATGATCCTCATCTGTCTCAGCAGAAAGCATATCGCAGTTCATCCTTCCACACAGATAAGCGGCGTGATTTTTCATGAAATCTCCCATCTCATTGGTTATCACCTTTTTCCTGAACTTAGTGACAAAAATGATATGATAGGTAAGCAGGTAAACGGAATGTGAACCTCTTCTGTAGTTATCCATAAAAACTCCTTCCGAAAAGAACAAACGTTTTGATTATTCTTAAAATTTATGCTATAATACTAATATAATCTTTTGAAAAAGGAAACTCAACTGTGTATAGAACAAGGCAGTACAGAATAACTAAAAACAACACACTATACAGTTACTGTCAGGATATATGCAGGGCATCTGCAGTTCTTTACAACAGGGCGAATTTCATCATCCGACAGTATGCTTCTGCCATAGAGGCATTTGACTCTTACAGGCCTCTTTTTCCCAATCAGATGCAGGTGTATAAACTTGTAAGTGAAAACCTTGAAGGGACAAAATACCATGCAGCTGGCTCATGGCTTTCTTATAATGCCCTTGACTATCTTTTGAAGAGTACCAGGGATAAGGCATACTATGGGCTTCCTTCTCAGGCTAACCAGCAGATACTTAAGCTTCTTCTTAGGGATTACAAATCATTTTTTAAAGCAGTGAAGACATACGCCAAGACACCATCTGCATTTACGGGGCGTCCCCGCATGCCGGGTTATGTACGCCAGGGAAAATACAAGACTGCCATCCTTACGAATCAGATATGCAGGATAAAGGATGATTCCTATATACGTTTTCCCGGAACAACAGATACTTTAAAACTTGGCAGGGACCTTCCCCAGCCC
>NZ_KE384179.1:0-101744 GCF_000424385.1 Butyrivibrio sp. LC3010
CCTTGATGGCACAAAAAATAACTGCTACACTGCTGCAAACGACGGAGAAAATCTGATTGTTCTTGAGTTCTTCGCCGTCGGTGATTAACCGTCAGCAGTTATTTTTTGTGCTGTCAAGGGTGGCGTCCGGCTACCTCAATCTAAATATCTGCATTTTTCAAGGTTCATCTGAGCCTATTTTTTTGACCCAGTTTTTTCATAGATTATTTGACACTATCTTTTCATCAGCCCAAAATCAAACTTCAGTGCCATTTAATGTACGATATTGGCCGCATCACCACGAAGCGGTCTCTCATCACACTTATTTAGTCCAAGATATGCATTATAGATACTCTTATCCTGGGTCATAATTCTCAATGATCCGGTTGCATGAACATTCTCATCAGGTAAAGTGAAAAAGTTATAGATATCAAGAGAGCCTCCGCCCTCAATATTTGCATTTATTATTCCGCTTAAATTCCAAAAGCCATCTATAACAAAGGCATTTTCATCAACAGGATTCGTATCACCGGGGTTATCAGGTATGGCCTCTGTGATTTTCATGGAAATCTTCAGATTGTCATCTCCATCATTCTCAATGTAGAGTTTTCCAATTTCCTTCCCCAAGAAAAGCGGTGATGGTGCAAATACTGTCTGATCCGGATGATGATAGATAACCATGTCCCAGGTACCTTCAAGCTTACTCTTATCTGTCACAGTCTGTGAAAGAGGATGTATATCGTAATAATAGATTTTCTCAAAATCATCGTAGATCAGGTTATCCAAAAACCAATCAAAATCAGAGAGTTCCACCTCTGTCTCCCTGGAAATGTTTCCCGGATCACCAGGCATTGTAGCCGTGAAATTCCCATTACCTTCTGCATTTTCCTGATTTGAAAATGTGTTACTTCCCCTATCTTCTGAAGGACCGGCGATGCTTCGCATACCAAATGCTGAAGTATTCATGACAATTACCGCCATAGATAGCATTACAGCTGCCAAAATATGATTCTTATTATGCATACCGGCCTCCTTTCATTTGTGGACAATACTTCCATTTTCTCATGCTAATTTAATTTTCTCATATAAATATAAAAACCATGTAAAGAAAGCATTATTTTACTGATAAATGCGGTTAAATGTCGCGTAATTATCAAGAATGATCTCAACGCGTTTCTCTACTGTAGCTCTGCTGTATCGCTCTACTATATTTCTTCTAGCCATCGTCTCACTCCTTTGAAATGGTCTCATACACTTGGAAATATCGATATTCTTAAGACTCTTTAATCATAAGGCAACTGCCGTACAAAAAGCGGTCTCAATACGTTACGCGCTGTTCTCAATTTGTTACATAGAAAAAGGAGCAGCAATTATGCTACTCCTATCTGTCTAATTGGTCAGACACTGTCTGACCAATTCAAATCATTCTTTATTTGATTCTGAGTCTTCCATTATATTTTGTGGTTTTGTTAATGTTGTGGATAACTTTTCTAATTCCAGCGGACTGCAATCTACTATTCTTTGAAAATCTAACGTTTCAATCATGGACTCAGCCTTATCACCTTCATGATATGTATTGCCACAAGATCTGTATAACGCCTTAATCTTGGCCTTTCCTTTGCGACCAGATAGTTTTTCTGGTATATCAATTCCCAAGTATGCGCATACTCCCTGCAAATCAAAAAGGATTATATCTTCAATGTCTGCACTGGCAGCAAGATCAATTATCTCCTCTGCTTTTGCCTTTACCAAGTCCTTGCGTAATAGTCTCCAATCATCCTGATAAAACTTGGTAATATCATATTCGGAACTATCAGTGTCATAGCACAGAAAAACCTTCCATGGCATCTTATATTTCTTAGCGCATTTACTTGCAAACCACTTTCCGGAATGCGATACCTGTGTAACCGTACCAACAATATTAAATTTTATCAATATAGTCTCTGCGCCATTGTCCCATTCAAAATAAATGTCGCCATTGTCAAGATTGTCGCCCTTCACAAACGAGCAGTTATTCTGTTCTGCAAGCCATTTCAAGAAAGTTCTATAAAATACTTTCTCTGTCGCTCCCTCTAAGACAAAGGCTATGCCCCTTGTATACTCTCCCAAACTCAGTTCACCTCCAAATAGCTCTCTAATATTTCAAATGAATCTGAGTCACCGGATAGTAGTTCAAATAGGTATTCACCTACTGAAAGGCCAAGATCACGGGCATTAGATACAATATTTTTGACCTTATTTTTTTGAATCCTTCTAAATTCCGCAACTCCGTTGGCATTAGGAATACCGACATAGATTTTCTCAGGTTTAAGGTACTGTACAAGGTATGGCGAATGGCTAGAAACAATAAGTGGAGCATCTCCTAAAGCTTCATTAATTATTTCAAGCAAATTCTTAATCATTCGAGGATGAATACTAGTCTCAATTTCCTCAACTCCAACTATCCCTGCCTTGACAAGGTTTGCAACAAAAGCATTAGTTAGTAGCCAAATTGCTCTCTTTGTACCTGTTGACATGTTCGCCATACTAACAGGCTGATTCATAAACTCACTCTTCACGAATAATCTATATACATGCTCGCGTATTTTAAACGGTATCTCTTTTTCTATTTCTTCAGGTGTTAGTTCTTTGTCTCCTACCTTAACAGCAATCTGTTTTTCCATGTTCTGATCCATCAAGGTGAATTCGTTTAAACTTATGGATGCAAAGTCAGGGAATAGCGTATATACCGCTTCCTCGAACAATTCATAAAGCTCAGGATTCTTCTTTTTTAGAACAAATAATGCCTTTGGAACATCTGCATCATCAAATCTTATTGAATCCTCCTCATCCTCAATATATTCAAGAGGAGATGGTTGATATCTATCGCCTAAATCCAATGACGAACAAACTCTAAATGTAATGTCATGAATATCCTTGACTACGCCCGAAATATCAATGTCATCTAAAAGAGCTAATACATCAATTGCTAGCTGCAGATCATCAAGTTCAATCTTCCTGTATGCTACTGTATCCTTGCCTTTTCGATATTTCCCTTCGTTACGTTTTAAGAAAGAATTATATCTGACACTGGTATTTTCTCTTGCTTCAATCCATTCATTAGTAATCACTTCACCGGAATCATCATCTCGGTGCCACTTAAATGAAAAACCATATCTAACGAACTTATACTCCGCTAGCTCTTCATCGCAGAATTCAACCTCAAAATAATATTCATCATCCTGCATAATGGTACATAAAGGAATTCCTTTTATCCATGACATCATGTTCTTTCTACCCTTACGTGACTCATGAATAAAATCAAAACCAAAATCTATGGCCTCCATAAGATTAGATTTGCCATAATTATTTGTCGAAATAAGCGCACATATGCTATCTAGTTCAAGCCGCGTCTTTTTTATATTCTTAAAACCTGCTACAGTGATACTATTAATCTTCACCTTTTTTCCTCCATATTTCCTGATATTACAATACCAAATTTTATAAATGAATTCAATCTATACATGTACTTCATTTTATTTTTATATATCATGTAGAGTTTTTAGTTCTATGAATTATAGCTTTAAATAAAATTCATTATTTATTATATATCAATACTCAATTCTGTCCTTAAATTCATTTTTCAAATACCTACTGCTGTATTATTTTTTATTGTTATAAATATATCAATGTTTAATTCATTTATATTTTAGTCGATATATTCTCCTAAATAAAAATGAATTAAACTTTTCGGCCCCAAAAAGTTTAATTCATTTTCAAATCCTCATTATTTAATTGACACAAATACCGCCCCAATAAGTATAAGTATGACACCTGCTATTTTTCTTTTAGTAATCTTCTCGTTAAGAATCAAATACGAAAGAAACATTGTCCACATATAGGTCAAAAAGATGCGATAGCCAGTAATCTCTTCAAGTTAACACCTCTTATCATACTTCCAATATCTGCTCAACTATTTCCCTTCTTCTATCCCTTAATAGCAGTAGCTGGTTATATTTGTAATATTCTTCCGAGCCTTCATTCTGAATGAAATTAAGGCTGTAATGTCCTGCATCAAGTCTTGTAAGGAAAAGAACCATCTCCTGCTCTTCTCCATAGATTTTCTGAAGGAAAGTAAAGCAGTTGGACAGGTGCTTACCTGTTGTATGTGCATTTCCTCTGCGGTCTTTTTCCCGGCCTTGGAACCAAACCTTAATCTGCTTCTTGGCATCTTCATCCTGTATTCCATTAATCTGGGCTTCGAGCTCTTCGAGGGCTGAGATTGTCTTCTTTAATACTATTTCAGAAGACTTGTTCATAAGGTGTTCACCTGCCTTGTGGTCATACTCCTCCATAAGCTCTGATACTCTCTTTGAAAGTCTCTCATATACACAACTTACTGCATCTTTATTTTCTTCTGCCACAGAACTATTATTCCCTATTGAATCACTACTATTCTCTCTAATTCCTGCTGCCTTACCATCTCCGCTCTGAGGCGCATTTCCCTTAACAATAGCAAGAATCTCCTTTTGTACCTGCTTCTGAACATTCAGTTCTCTGTCGTAAGAAGAAAACTCCTGATTAAGTCTGTCAATCAGCAGATTTATGATACTGAGCTTTTCATCAAAGGGCGCTTTTCTTAGCTTATCGCGCTCTGCGGGTATGCTTCCCTTAAGGATTTCTCCTATGTTATAGAGGTCCTCATACTTGTGGTAGAGGGCGTAATACATAGCAAAATCTCTTGCAATTTCAGGCTCCTGCAGATACTGGATAGTAACCTTTTCATCCACTTCGATTCCAAGCTTTTCATAAGCTCTGATAAGCTGTGATAAATCCTCCCAGCCTCTTGCGGTGACAAAACGTTTTCCCTGGATGTCATTTTTAATGCTGTAAAAGTTGTCCTTGTGAATATCAAGGTATGCAAGGATTGAACCATGCACTCCGTTCACATCGGCATATTCCTTGAAGGCTTCAAGATCCTCTTCGATGTCAATTCTCTTTACACGGTCAAGGGTTACAATATCAAAATCCCTTACAGCCTTGTTGTACTGGGGCGGATTTCCTGCGGTTACGATAATAAAGCCCTCGGGAACCTGATGCGCACCAAAGGTCTTATACTGTAAAAACTGAAGCATGGTGGGAACCAGTGTCTCGGACACGCAGTTGATCTCATCAAGGAAAAGTATGCCTTCCTTAACTCCCGTCTGATTTATCCTGTCATATACAGAGGCAATGATCTCACTCATGGTGTACTCGGTTACAGAAGTTTCCTTTCCGCCGTATTCCTTTTTTGAAATAAATGGGAGTCCAATCGCACTTTGTCTTGTGTGGTGAGTTATTGTGTATGAAACCAGATTTACAGACAGTTCCTCTGCAACCTGCTCCATGATAGCGGTTTTTCCTATACCCGGAGGTCCTATTAGAAGTATCGGGCGCTGTTTCTGAACAGGAATCAAATAGTTTCCCATCTCATCCTTTTTCCGATACGCTTTGATCGTATTGATAATTTCCTGTTTTGCTTCTTTGATATTCATTTATGCTCCTTTATATTGAGATTCTTGAACGCCTTTTCCTTATCGCTTTTAAGAAGTCATGACTTTTTGTGGGCAAAAGCGGAAATCGCCCACAAAAATCCTGCCTTCGGCAGGACACGCCCCTCGCTTCGCGAGGACCTGGTCCAATACGATTCCCGTTTTTCTGAGGAAAAACAGGAATCTATGACTTCTTGAACGCAAAAAGGTAAAAGCGTTCAAGAATCCTGCGTTCCGCAGGACACGCCCCTCGCTTTGCGAGGGCCTGGTCCAGTACGATTATTGAATTTCTGAGGAAATTCAATAATCTATGTATAACTGGATTGCCCAGTTTGGCATCTTGTCTGCACCGTTTTGTTTATCCATAGGAAAAACAAAGGCTGTATCATAATCTGTGGGATTCTCAGGATAATCACCGAATCCGTCCGTGAAATACATAAGTCCCCTCAGATGCTTTAACTGTCCCTTTCTTCTAAGGTCATCAACATACGAAAAGACAGGTCTGAAATCAGTACCATAACCACCTGCCACTTCAAAATTTCGGGCGTATTCTTCCATCTCTTCGGGGTGATTTATTTCAATATCCTTCTGCACCTTGTTATCACATTCAATGATGTGAACATGGATCTGCCTGAAAAAGTTACCACTCATCCTGAGTATCCCCGCTGTCTCATTCAGGAAACTCTGAACCAGCTCCTCTGAGCATGAAGCAGAGGTGTCAATTGCTATGACAAGCTCATCTATCTTGTGGGTCTCGCTGTACTCATTTTCCTCAATTAGCGGCATATTACCATAGATTTCCATTCCATAATTATAAAGTCCGTAGTCAAAGGAATCGGGGTCTATTCGTATCTCTTCCCTGACAACAGCTATCTGATTCAAAAACTCCGTGTAATAAACCTTGTCTGCGGTTTCAGCTTTCAGATAAAACTTAAGGCTTCCGCTCTCCTTGCTCTTCTCATCACCAAGACTTGCAATGTCACTCTTTATTCTCTTGGCGGTATTTTTCCAGGCATCCTCTATTTCCTTTTTATTGGCTCTTCTAAGCCTCATCTGCATCTGCATATCGATGTCAGGCTTATCCTGCTTTTGGTTCTCGTCCTTCTTATCCTCAAGGCGCTCCCAGAAACCGTGATCGTCAAACTTAAATTCCCTCACAAGGCGGTTCCAGGTATCCTCTGTGATCAAACTCTTTTCTCCGGATTTGCCCGATTTACTTACGCCGGTACTATCCTCTACAGTTGTCTCTGCAATATCACTCCCGGTACTATTACCTGCTGCTTCCGATGAACTTCTTTTGTATGATTCACTCTTATCCAAAAAAGAAACATTCTCACTTGAACTATTAGTATAAGAATATTCCCCCCAGCTGACATGGCTCTCAAAGTAGTGATATATCTTCTCTGCGGTCAGCACCTTCAGCTCTTCCTGAAGCTTATCATACCATCTCTCCCTGAGGTCAGAGCTCACGCGATAGATGCACTGATAATCCATGGAGTCAAGTATATGCTCAACCGCTATATCGCAGGCAAGATCCCACATCTCAGTGTCACCAAACTCAGCCGCCCTGTACAAATGTCTGAACATGCAATGCAGCAGCATATGCAGGTAAGTTCTGTTTAACTTAGAGGGATCCTCCACATAGGTTTTGAAAACATAATTAGGATTGTAAAGAACGCTCTCGCCGTCAGTCCCGACAGAGGTGGTGCTAAGATCCTTTCTGATCTCCAGTACCGAGAGGCCAGGCGCCAAAAAGCGCATGGATAAAAGCAGTTCAGTTTTCACAGAATTCCATATTTTATTTCCAAGTTTTTCCTGTTGTTCGTTTTTTGTCATATATTAAAAATCCAATTCCAAAAATCCATCATCCTTTAGAGCATCTGCGCCTTCTGCAGTTTCCATAGAAAGGCTGTTTGCATAATTCATTAACATTCCCACAAGGGCAGTCATCCCATGGTCAGATGCTATATGTGACAGCTGATCTGCGACCTCTTTCCCGATAAACTTCCTTTTAATATAGAAATCAAAATGATCCTCCGGACCGGAATCCGGTTCTGTAACTATACCATTTTTCAGGTTGATCACTCTCTTTAGATTCTTAAGAGCATTTTGAGACAGCCAGTTTTCATAATTATTCCTGCTATCATCAGAGAGTTCATACGGGAACGAGAGTCTTCCGATAGCAATCATCTCCGCTGTAACGCTGTCATCAGCTGACGCTTTGGAGAACATATTATCATACTCTCTGAAATTTATCTCACTGGCTTTAACACATTCGCGATAGGCATAGCCTGTCCCTTCGATAGCAAACTGAATTGTCCTTGCCATTGTATTTTCAACGAAGTCATAATTAAAACCGGGGAAAACCAGAAATGCATCCTCTCCCGAAAGATGCATTCTAAAGGCCAGTCTTCTGTCGTTATCCTCCAGAATTCGCCTTATAATCTGATAATTTCCACGGTTTATGTCTATTTCTATTTCGGTCAGATTTTCGCACTGCCTCGTACTTCCATCCAGGTATTCAGTGACGCTGTCTGACATTTTAATTTTCCTTAAATTACTGCAATTGTGAAAAGCAAAGCCCAGTATGGTATGTATGGAATCAGGAACATGAATCTCCTCTATATCTTTTCTTGAAGAAAATGCATGATTCCCGATTACTTCTACCGGGTACTCTTTATTGTTTTCATCAGTGGCACTTTGTGGGATTTCCAAAACTCTCTCCCGCGTGCCTGCAGGTGTTTCTTTGTCTCCTTTTATTTCAAAAAAGCTGTGGTCAGCTCCATTTTTCAATTCAAATGTAAAGCTCATTGTATTTAAATGTACTCCGCCAATGTATTATATAATCTCCCTGAATCTATCGGCTTTACAAGATGTGAGTTCATGCCTGCCTTGAGGCTTTGCTCATAATTTTCATGAAAAGCATTTACCGTCATTGCTATGATCGGAATATTCTTAGAAGTAGGGATAGTAGTAGTATCTCTTATTTGGCGGGCAACTGCAAGACCATCTATATCCGGCATGACAATATCAAGTAAAATGAGATCGAATTTTCCATGTTCAGTCCTGTAGGTCAAAAGCGCCTCCCTTCCATCTCTTACAGTAATGACCTCGGCACCCTTTGCTCTTAACAGCTTATCAATGATTTCAAGATTAATCTCATCATCATCTGCCACAAGTATCCTCTTCTTTGAAAAATCATAAGAACGGGAATTCAGAATCGCAAGCTGCTCACCTGTTATATATGGGAATTTAATCTTCACATCTATGCTTAATCCGCCGTCATCCTCTTTCTTCACTGTGACATTATCCGTTCCCAGCTCATGAACATAGCACCTGAAAATGAAAATCATGGGATCCATTGTATCAATGGTCGAATACATATCATACTCAAGCCCTTCATACTCAAGCTTTAGAGCATCTATCTGACTGCTGGATAAAGACACATCAGTCCCATGTACCTTGAATCCTATTTCAAGTATTCTGTTCACTTCTTCATTTCTATATATATCGAATTCAATTCTGCTCTTACTGGATAATGTCTCGGAAACTATTCTTATCATTTTTCTAAGAACCTGGAACAGGATAGAATAATCCGCAACTATAACATAATCTTTTAACTCATCATCTTTTACATCAATTTCCACTCCTTTGTGTTTTAGGAAAAATGACATATCATTCAGTAATGCTTTAACCAGATCAGAAATCTTGATACTCTCAGCATGGAGGCTTACGTTTTTCATAACAATCTGACGCATAGCCATTACATCATCCAGGGACTCATTCATTTCACGTCCGGCACGGCTTATCTGATCAAGATAATGCTCAATGGATACCCCGCTGTCCTTAGTGTCCCTGGCAAGTTTAGAAAACTCGATGATAGAATATAATGGTCCTCTTACAGTTCTGCTCATCTGCTCAAGAAATGAGTCACTAAAATAAAGCTTATGCCTGGTTTCAATAAGCTTGTCACGGATATTTTTATTATCTGTCATACCGATTTTCCCCTCTAGAAAAAAATAATAAATGTGAGATAATAATACCATAACATCGTTAAGTTTACTATAAATTTAATTGTGAAAAAGGGGATCTATTATGTACACACATCAAGACATGTCAGTGAATATTCAGCCACATTGTGTTGTTGGGATAGGAGCATCCGCCGGCGGTCTTGAAGCCCTTCAGCAGTTTCTTACTTTCCTGCCTTCCAATACAGGTATGGCATTTGTAATAATCCAGCACCTTGCTCCCAATCACAAGAGTATGCTTGTAGATATTCTTGGTAAATATAATTCCATGCCCATAACCGAAATTGAGGATGGCATGTCTGTAGAGCGAAATCATATATATATGATTCCTCCCAAATATAATATTGAAATTCAAAATGGCATATTGAAGCTTAAAGAGCAGAACTCCCAGGAGATAAATCATCCTATTGATATCTTCTTCCGTTCTCTTGCCTATGCTTATGAAAATCGTGCAGTTGCCGTCATCCTGTCAGGAACAGGCTCCGATGGCACCAATGGCATAAGAGCCATAAAAGAACAAAATGGTATGATCATAGTTCAGTCTCCGGAATCCGCTAAATTCGATGGAATGCCGCGAAATGCCATTACCACAGGTTTCGTGGACCTGATGTTAAAACCGGATTCCATAGCAAGAGAGCTTGCTCATATATCTAAATCCATGATCGATGCAGAGGCTCAGATCGGAACAACCGATGATGATCTTCTTTCCAAGATTTTCGCAATACTTAAGAACGTCACCAATATTAACTATGCTTATTACAAGCAGACCACTATCTTAAGGCGAATAGAGAGGCGTCTGGTTGTTACCCACAACAGGAACCTTCAGGAATATGTAAATTACATGACCAATAATCCTGAAGAAGCAAAGCTTCTTGCAAAGGAAGTTCTTATTGGTGTTACCGCTTTTTTCAGAGATTCCGATTATTTCGAAGTACTAAAGGAAACCGTCATCAAAAAGCTTATCACCGATTCTCATTTAGATGATGAGCTTCGTGTCTGGGTTGCAGGTTGTTCTACCGGTGAAGAAGCTTATTCCATCGCAATTTTGTTTGCAGAAGCCATGGAAGAGCTCTCAATCCGCCGCGATATAAAAATATTTGCCACTGATCTTGACCCTGACTCCATCGGAACTGCCGTACGTGGTGTTTATGGCAATAATATAATAGAAGATGTTTCTGTTGCACGCCTTTCCAAGTATTTCACAAGAAAGGGCAATAAGTATGTCATCCACCATGATATAAGGAAGATGATTATTTTTGCACAGCACAATGTATTCCAGGATCCGCCCTTTGGAAAACTGGATCTTATCTGCTGCAGAAATGTGCTTATCTACTTCCAGACTGTACTGCAGAGGAATCTCTTTGCTATTTTCCACATGGCATTATCTGACAGAGGTTATCTGTTCCTTGGACGCTCGGAGTCAGTAATTGATTACTCCGATGTTTTCAGAGTTGTGTGTGCTGATGAAAAGATTTTCATTCACTATGCTGAAGGCAATGCACCATCCCACGAGCAGCTTGCCTACTCCATGAGTAACATAGAGACACCGATCGATCCTATCGCTGTTTCAGGCTATGATGACGATGAGCCGGTTTATTATAAAGCTCATGAAATCGACACCTCAGTCCTTGAAAAGCTCATGCCCGCCACAGTTTTGATCAATGATAAAAATGAATTGGTAAGAAGCTACGGCGACTGCTCGAAGCTCATATCCCTGCCTGTTGGCCAGGTCACTCTTGATATTTTCCAGCTTATCAGAAATGACCTTAAGATTGCTCTGTCAACAGCTCTGAAGGAAGCACGACTTGAAAAAGGTCAGAAGGCTTACACAGATATTCCTATTGAAATAGAAGGGAAAGGCGAATTTGTTTCAATAGTGGCTCAGCCTATCAATGATAATCACGGTCAGGAAACTGACTTTACTGCCATCTCTTTCTTAAGGGGAAGGCAGAATATGAGCATCGATATGCAGGAGTATCAGGTCGATATTGCTGCCACTCAGCGTATATCCGACCTTGAGCACGAGCTCAAGATGACCAAGAACTCCCTGCGTCAGACTGTTACTGAACTTGAGTCAACAAACGCTGAACTCCAGGCTGCTAACGAAGAGCTCCTTACTGCAAACGAAGAGCTTCAGTCCAGTAATGAGGAACTTCAGTCCGTTAATGAAGAGTTATACACCGTTAATTCGGAATACCAGTCGAAGGTTACAGAGCTGGCTGTTGCCAACAATGATATGGCGAACTTCCTCTCTTCCACCCTTGTGGGCATCCTCATGGTGGATAATGACCTCAACATCAGGAAGTATACAGAGTACATTTCCTCAGAATTCAGCGTGGCAGATCAGGACGTAGGAAGGTCTCTTAGATATATCAGTTATAATTTTGCAACAATTGACCTTATCGCACTATGCCGCACCGTACTTAATACGATGAACCCTGTGGAGAAAAGATGTGCTTCTGTTGCAGGAAAAACTTATCTCATAAGAATTGCACCCTACCATGAAATAGGTGTCATCGATGATCCCGAGGATGGCAGCCGTAAAAAGAAGCGTGAGCTTAAAGGTCTTGTCCTTACCTTTGTTGATACGACAAAGCAGATTGACGATCAGGAACAGATTGATGAGATGGGAAAAGCACTCCGTGCCGCAGTAAAATCCAGCCGCGAGAAGGAATCCTTCCTGTCACAGATGTCTCACGATATGAGAACTCCTTTAACAGCTATATTTGGCCTCACCCAACTTTCTCTTCAGGAGAATGATGTGTCTGACACCATAAAGGATAATCTTGATAAGATACTCACTTCCAGCAAATACCTTCTTTCTCTTATAGAGGAGATACTGGAAACAAGCCGCATTAACGCAGGTAAGATAGTATCTATCAGTACAGCCATTAAGGAAGAAGCTATCCTGACATCAATTTCAACTATTGCGCGTGAGCAGGCAAGAGGTGCAGGACTTCATTTCAACTGTAAGGTATCGGGTTCCAAGGATCGTTATGTGCTTATGGACACCAAGCATGTGGAAAGATCGCTGTTAAACCTTCTTTCCAACAGCATCAAGTTCACCCCCAGTGGCGGAGATATTTTCTTTACAACCAACATCACATACACGGATGAAGAAGCAATCCATACCTATATAATCAGAGATACCGGAATAGGTATAAGCGAAGCTTTCCAAAAGAAGATGTTCCTTCCATTTGAGCAGTACCGAGAAGCTGATGATATTTACAGAGAGGGTTCAGGCCTTGGTCTTTTCATCTGTAAGAGTCTTATTGAGCTTATGGGTGGTACCATCAGTTGCACAAGTGCTCCGGGAAAAGGCACTGAATTTGTTGTGGTGCTCTCCTATCCCATCGCCACAGATGAGCAGATTTCGCTTCACACTCAGCGCTCAGAAAAGTATGAAGATCAGCTACTGTTTGGCAAAACCGTTCTTCTTGCAGAAGATAACACCATTAACGCTGAGGTTATAATAAAGCTTTTAAAGACAAAAGGAATACATGCAGAGGTAGCAAGAGATGGTCAGGAAGCTGTTGATATGTTCAAGACCAGACCACCTTACCACTATCAGGCTATTCTCATGGATTTGATGATGCCTGTAAAGAGCGGACTTGAAGCATCAAAGGATATACGTGCGCTTCGTAATCCGGATGCAGCAACAATCCCGATAATCGCATTGACAGCTGACATAGCAAATGACGTAGAGCATAGAGCTGAAGCTGCCGGAATGGATAGAGTGCTTGAAAAGCCTATCGATCAATCGAAGCTTTTCTCATATCTTGCTACTCTTATCCAGAAGCAATTGGATGAGCCAATCTTATAATTTTCCAGGTAATAGCAAGGAAAAGCAAAACAAACTCGGCTCTCACTAAGAGGAAAAAGAATGCAGAATAAAAAAATAGAGGCTCTAAATACCTGGGGTGCAGATACCGCTTCGGCTATTAAAAGAATGCTTGGTGATGAGGAGTTCTATCTTAGTCTGATAGATGTCTTCATAACCAATAATGATTGGGATGACTTTGTTCATCTTATGTCAGAAAAGAAATATAAGGATGCCTTTGTGGTATCCCACAGAATGAAGGGTTCCTGCGCTGATCTATCCCTTACACCGCTTTACTATGCACTATGCGATGTAACAGATGATCTCAGAAATGAAATCCGCCCCTCCCTCATGTACAACTATGAGCGAGCCGTAAAAATCAGAGACTCTCTGCTCGAAGCCCTGAAGTAGGTCACGTGTCGTATAATTACGGCCAGACACATTACAGCCATCCGTTAATGTGCGTTTTCGGCTGCGCAGTGATTTTCTAAAACTCAATAATATAAAGTTTAAGGCTGCCACATCGTGACAGCCTTTGTTATAATTTTGAAATTTATGATAATACCATGGAGTCATTAACTTCATCGTTTCCGGCTTCTTCGAATTTCTGAAGAAGGTCTGAAACATTAAGTTTTTTCTTTTCTTCGCCTGATACGTCATAGATGATTTTTCCTTCGCTCATCATAATCAGTCTGTTTCCGTGGGCGATGGCATCCTTCATGTTATGTGTAACCATAAGAGCTGTAAGGTGGTGCTCCTGAATGATGCTCTCGGATATCTCAAGAACCTTCTTCGCAGTCTTGGGATCAAGTGCTGCGGTGTGCTCATCAAGAAGCAGCAGATCAGGCTTTTTAAGGGAAGCCATAAGAAGTGTTACAGCCTGTCTCTGACCACCTGAAAGAAGTCCAACCTTACTTGTGAGGCGGTCTTCAAGTCCAAGATCAAGAGATTTTAAGAGTTCCTTATACTGTGCTCTCTCAGAGTTGTTAATTCCGCTCTTTAAGCCTCTGCTCTGTCCGCGTCTTGCAGCCAAAGCAAGGTTTTCTTCTATCTGCATTGTAGCAGCAGTTCCCATCATGGGATCCTGGAAAACACGTCCTATGTATTTTGCTCTCTTATATTCAGGAAGCTTTGTAATATCATGTCCGTTAAGAACAATACTTCCTGCATCCACAGGCCAAACACCTGCAACAGCGTTAAGGATTGTGGACTTTCCTGCTCCGTTACCACCGATAACAGTTACGAAGTCTCCGTCATTTAATGTGAGGTTGACACCGTTTAGTGCAACTCTTTCATTGATCGTACCTTTATTGAATATTTTTACAAGGTTTTTAATTTCTAACATAATTTATCATCCTCTTTTTCTGTGCAATTTCTGTTACAAACAAATTATCTCTGCTTTACTTTTATTCCAAGGTATCCCTGAATTGCAGGTATTCCAAGGAAGATAGCAACGAGCACTGCACTCAAGAGTTTGAGATATGTTGAAGGAAGTCCAAGCTGAAGTACTATTGCGATAACGATGTAATAAATGATCGCACCAACAACTGAAACGCCCATTCTTACAGCAAAATTGTGTCTTGAACCAAAAATAACTTCACCGATGATTACAGCTGCAAGTCCTATTACAATTGCACCACGGCCGGCGTTTACATCAGCATTTCCCTGATACTGTGCATAAAGGCCGCCTGCGAAAGCTGTCAGGCCGTTACTTACCACAAGACCAATTCTGATGCATCTTCCGGTGTTTATGCCCTGAGCTCTTGCCATGTTCTGATTACAACCTGTGGCACGAATCGCTGAACCTATTTCACTTCCGAAGAACATGTACAGAAGGAATATTATTATTGCAATAATGATTACACTCATGAGTATTGAATAGTTGATAAATCTAAGGCTTACAATAAGCGCATACTGATCTACACTGATGGCCTGGTTCGATTTTCCCATGATAGCAAGGTTAATGGAATACAATCCAAGCTGTGTAAGAATTCCGGAAAGTATCGGCGGAATCTTCAGCATTGTGTGAAGAAGACCGGTGATATATCCGGCACACATTCCTGCGATAAAGGAACAAATTAGTGCAACATATACACTCTGACCTGAAAGCATCAGCATGACACAGGTAGCACCACCTGTACAAAATGAACCGTCAACAGTCATGTCCGCATAATCAAGCACTTTAAATGTTAAGAAAACACTGATTGCCAGGATTCCCCAAATTAGTCCCTGGGCAACTGAACCCGGCAGTGCATGCAATAATGAAACCATAAAAAACTCCTTCTCTACAAGAACGAAGGTGCTCATAAAATCCGGGCACCTTCGCACTTTAATTCTTATATTTTTTAGATATCTGCAGAAATTGGCTTAGCCAGATCTGCTTTTATACAAGGATGGAACTAGTACAGTTGAATCGTATTGAACTAAGTCCTCGCGAAGTATCTTACTCACCCATCTCGATAGCAACAAGGCCTTCAAGAAGACTCTCATCAAACTCGATAGCAGTTACTGTCTCAGGATTGTACTCAGATGTAATACCCTCAGATACGAACTCGATAGGCATTGTTGCAGGGTTCTTACCATTTACAAGAATTTCATACGCCTGCTTACCTGCTGTCACACCAAGATCATAATAACTGATTGAAAGTGTAGCAAGGCCACCATTCTTACACATATTCTCCTCACCGCAGATGATGGGAAGCTTCTCAGGCCAAGCTGCATTCTTAATGATAGACATGTTATCAGCGATAGTGTTATCTGTAGGGATGTAGAGGCAATCACTGTTTGCAATTGCATTAGTTACAACAGACTGAATCTCATTTGAATCAGCTACTGTATATTCCTTGTAGGAAATGCCTGCTGCATCAAGAGCTTCCTTAGCAAGATCAACCTGGAACTTTGAATTTGCCTCAGATGAGCAATAAAGAATTCCAACCTGCTTTGCATCAGGTACGAGCTTCTGAAGAAGTGCAATCTGCTCATCTACGGGAGCAAGGTCAGAAGCACCTGTTACGTTTGTTCCGGGTTCATTGTTATCCTTGATAACGCCTGCTGACTTGTAATCAGTGATTGATGTTCCAACAACCGGGATATCGCCTGTAGCTGCTGCTACTGCCTGAAGTGCAGGTGTAGCATTGGCCATGATAAGATCATCCTTATCATTAACGAATTTTGTTGCGATAGTTGCACAGTTGGTCTGCTCACCCTGAGCGTTCTGATAATCGAACTCTACAGAATATCCATCAGCTGCAAGTGCTTCCTCAAGTCCTTCCTCAAAGCCCTTGGTAGCAGCATCAAGTGCGGGATGCTCAACAAGCTGGATAACACCTACGTGGAAAGTCTTTCCCTCTTCCGGCTTATCAGCGGTCTCCTCTGCAGCTTCCTCAGTAGCTTCTTCTGTAACCTCAGCAGCTTCCTCTGTGCTCTCAGCTTCTTCACTATCAGCCTCTTCTGCGCTCTCGGCTTCTGAAGATGCCTCTGCAGCTGTATCTTCGTCAGCTTTTTCCTCTGTGCCAGCCTGTGTTGTACTTGTGTTTCCACCTGCTGTACGTGCGCAGCCTGTCATGCTAAAAATCATTGCGCCGCTAAGAATTGCGGCAAGAATTTTCTTTTTCATACTTATCCTCCTCGTTCTAGAAATTGCAAAAACATTTTGACGCTTTAAACTGTAAAAGTGTTCTTGTACTATAATATCGCAAACATAATATTTGGTCAATCGAAATAATGTAAATGCTTACAATATCAGCATAAGATTATTCATATTCATCACAGGAACAAATTTGCCGTCCTTTGTAAATCACATAGATAAGACTTAGAAAATGCATCAAAAAAGGAAAGGTAGTCACATAATATGATCACCTTTCCTTTCTTTGTTTTGGCTATGCCATCATATTTATCATTGTCAGTTTGCTTACAACTATATTTTCTATAAAATACCAAAACTGATGCGATTGCTTATATTACTTTGGACACTAAATGTCACTATTATTATTTAATATATGGTGACCTGCTTCGTTATCATCAGTAGTCGATGCAGCTAAGAATTTAAGCTTAAGATATCTTTTCCTGAACTTCCCTTTCATGAATCTCCTGAATTTCATCATGAGCGGAAAGCATAGGCTTTATATCTTTTCCAAGTAGTTTTCTCTCAACATAGTTGTGTGTAATTTTCATAACTGTTCCGCTCAATGTGATGACACCGATAAGGTTCGGGATTGCCATCATTCCGTTGAAAGTATCTGAAAGATCCCATGCAAGAGTCAGATCCATGGTAGCACCAACTACAACGAAAGCAACAAATATGATCTGGTAGAACTTTACGCTCTTTGTGCCAAAGAGATATTCAAAGCCCTTACTTCCATACTGGCTCCATCCAAGTACGGTTGAGAATGCAAAACACAAAATAGCAACAGCAATAAAGCCTGCTCCGAATCTGCCAAATACTGATGAAAAAGCCTCAGCCACAAGTGCTGTTGAAACCTGGTCTGATACAACTTTTCCTGTATTAAGATCAACAAGACCGCTTGATAAAATTGTGAACGCTGTAATAGTACAAACAATCATTGTATCTGCAAAAACCTCGAAGATTCCCCACATACCCTGGATTACGGGCTCTCTTACATTAGAACTTGAGTGAACCATAACTGAGGAACCAAGTCCGGCTTCGTTGGAGAATACACCTCTTTTCATACCCCACTGAACTGCCATGGCAACGCCGCTTCCGACAATACCGCCGCCAACTGCACGAGCTCCGAAAGCTCCTTTGAATATTGAAACAAAAACTGCACCGAACTGTCCGATATTTGTCGCACAAACAATAAGCGCTCCAAGTACATATATTACTGCCATGAAAGGAACAAGCTTCTCAGTTACAGCTGCAATTCTCTTTAATCCTCCAACAATTACAAGACCTGCAAGCATCATAAGTATCACACCGGTAACGAGGCTGGGGATTCCAAAAACAGAATTCATGTTAACTGCTATGGAATTAATCTGTCCCATATTTCCTATACCAAATGAAGCAAATACGCAAAATACGCTGAAAAGAACTGCCAGAACACTGCCTACCTGACGGCATCCTTTTTTAGCACCAAGTCCATCCTTAAGATAGTACATAGCACCGCCGCACCACTCATTTTTCTCGTTTCTTCTTCTGTAGTAGATACCAAGGACATTCTCTGAAAAGTTAGTCATCATACCAAAGAATGCAACCACCCACATCCAGAAAATAGCTCCGGGACCGCCTGCTGCAATGGCTGCTGCAACACCGGCAATATTTCCTGTTCCTATAGTAGCTGCGAGTGCCGTACAGAGACTCTGGAACTGTGAAATCTGGGTATCCTCTTTGCCTGTGTGAGCAGTTACATGATCATCCTTGAAGATTCCGCCCACGGTGCTTTTAATCCAGTGTTTGAAATGTGATATCTGAAAAAATCTTGTCAGACAAGTCATCAGAATACCGCATCCAACCAGCAGTATCAGCATGGGTAATCCCCACACGAAACCGTTCACAGCGTTATTGACGTTTTCCACAATTGATAAAAAGTTTTGCATATCTCCTCCTAAATAAAGCACTGAATGTCGTAGAAAATTTGACGTAATTTCCTTTGGGTATGAATAAAGATGCTCCACTTTCATGGAACATCTTTGTTCTTTTTCATAATATATCAAATTTTACACTTTAACGCAATACATTTGTAAAGCGAAAAAGAGTTTACGTGAGCAACACGATTCAAATAATCTGACAAAATCTACAATTAAAGGTATTTATCCCGAAGATGTTTGTATATATTATCTTCTTCCTTCAATGTTATAATTGTCCCGGATAGAAAAAATGGATTCTACCATTGATGGAGGAGAAAATATGGGAAAAATATTATGGGGAAAATGTCCAAAATGTCATGCGGCAGTCTACGCAGATAAAAATCAACAGATTATTAAATGTGAAGTTTGTGGTACCAACATTCCAAATGCATCGGCTATTGACAAGAGCATGGAGGCAAAAAGTATCGCGTCAAATGCACTCACTTTTATTCTCGTAGCACTTGCATTTATCATCGGAACAAGCGCATTTATGTTTGCAAGAATTCTTCATAATGTAAGGGTAAAAAGAGCGAATGAAACAGCAATAATTTCAGAAATCAAGACTGATGAATCAAGTGACAATACTGATACAGCAAAAGATACTGGCAGAGAAGAAGTAGAACATCTGGGACCAGAATTTGACAGTGATGCTCACTACGTTTCTGATGACCAGTTAACTGACCATGAGTGGCAGGCAATAGATGATGCAAAATTCTTTTTAGGAACAACCTTCTATTCTAAGTATGAGCTTATGTGCCAGCTTGCAGCAACCGCTGATCCTGAATATACACAGGATGAAGCACAGGTAGCAATTGAATATCTTGAGGCACACGATCTGGTTGACTGGAATCATGAATGCGCAGAAGCAGCTCAGCTCTATCTTGATATTTATGATGGTTATACAAAGGATGAATTAAAATCAGCCCTCACCAATAAAATGTTGCGCTTTAGTGACGAACAGGCTGATTACGCACTTGCGAAGATGGGATATAAGTAAACCAAACTCGTTAAAATCTCTGCTTTAAAGAGCTGTGTTCTTCTAGATACTCATAAAAGCTTCGGCGCTTTTGCTTTAATGCTTTCATCATAGAAAACGGCAGCGGGATTATCTATATGATAATCCGGTTTGCCGTTTTTAATTTGCAAAGTTACTATCGCGATTCCGCAATTTGGTAAAAGGCCTTCTCCCCAAAACTCCGCGAGGTTCCTTTCTCCACGAATGTGCATCAGCAGTGCCTTACTCAATGCCCCATGTACACTGATGAGAACTGAAGTATCCTGGTTCAAAGCCTGATTCATATCTTGATTCAAATTTCGATTCAAATCTCGCTTCAGATTTTGGTTCACCTCTTGATTCAGATATTCGTCCAAATTCCCTTCAGTCTCGCTATAATTTTCAAATACCATCGGCTCAATTACAGTAGTCAGGAATTCCTTTGCCCTCTCGCAAAGCTCGCTTAAAAGCTCAGGCGATTCAGAATTGTTCTGAATAACAGATGGCAGATTATCCCTTCTCCAGCTCAGGACTGCTTCCTCATATTTATCGGGAGCAGTTTTAAAGAATCTAAATGGGGAGTTATCGTCTGCGGTCATCTCCTCCACTTTTCCGCCATCCATAAAGCCAAAGCTCAGTTCTTTTAAGCGGTCATCGGTAATTATTTCAATTTGAGGGCTATCCTCAGCTATACTTTGCCTATCTTCATCTGTAATATTTTCTTTCTGACTATAAATTATTCTGTCCCTATTATAATCATCGTCGGTAATATCTCCCTGCTGCCCAAGCACGATCCTTGCAGTCTCCACAGAGCGCTTAAGCGGACTGGAATAGACCTTGTCAAAAGTAATTCCCTTTTTCCTAAGTCCTTCTCCGGTCGCTTTAGCCATAAGCCTTCCAAAATCATCCAGAGGAATATCTGTCTGCCCCTGTATTAAATGCCTGTTATTCCATTCAGTTGTTCCATGACGAAGTATATATAATTTCACTGTATTACTTTCCTTAAAAATTGCTCAAAACAATATAATGATTTTCATTTTGTCTAAGCTCAAGACAATATGTAATGGCCTTCATTTTGCCTAAGCTCAAGACAATATATAATGGCCTTCATTTTGCCTAAGCTCAAAGCTTCTCCAATTTTATTTTAAATGCTATCTGTCTTGGCGTTTCCATCTCGTCAAACTGTACCAGATAACAATTATCTGCCGCATTGATCTCAAGGATTGTTCCCTCTCCCAGAATGGCATGCCTTATGCGCTGTCCGGGCTCAAGAAGATTTAGCTTTTCAGCTCCCTTTAAATGTCTTGAATCATTATCAATATATTTTCTTACGGCACTCATCATCGATTCATCCGGTTTTTCCGTAAATTCCAAAAGATTTTGATCTATATCCAAAATAAATCGCGAAGGATATCTCGGTATTCCCTCAAAGTTCATGCCACCTGCTTCAGTTATAAAAAGTCGCTTTTTAGCTCTGGTCATTGCAACAAAAGCAAGCCTTCTCTCCTCTTCCATTCCCTCAAGGGTATGAATTTTTCTTGAAGGGAATATTCCCTCATTCATGCCGCACAAAAACACATATGGAAACTCCAGTCCTTTCGCTGCATGAACTGTCATGAGTCTTATCTTATCATCATTTCCTGCATCTGAATCCGCATTTGTAAAAAGTGCGATATGCCTAAGGTAATCTTCAAGTCCCACCTCTTCTCCACAGGTGGTCTCATACTCAAATACAGACTGCTTCAATTCTGCAAGATTATCAAGCCGCTCCTGAGCACCCTCGGTCCTTAGCATCTCCTCGTATCCGCTCTCGTTCAGAATCTTTGATAGAACCTCGGAAACAGGAAGCCCCTCATAGCTTTCTGAAAATCTGTCGATCAGATCAATGAATTTCTTAGCCTTGGTTCCCTTCATTATCTCATGATCAAGATTGTCATTTAGTGCTTTATACAAACTGCAGGAATTGTCAGCAGCATACTGCTCCAGAAAGCTCATACGCCTTTTTCCAAGATTTCTCTTAGGAACATTTGCAATCCTTCTAAATGAAATGTCATCACGGTACACAATCATTCGCAAGTAACAGAGCGCGTCCTTTATCTCCATCCTTCCAAAGAACTGCACACCCGAATAAATGGTGTATGGAATCTTTTCCTTTAAAAGTCCCTCTTCAATAGTCCTGGTTACATAATGCGCCCTGTAAAGAATCGTGATATCACGGTAAGGAATCCCCAATCCCTTTAAAGCAAGTATCTCTCCTGTTATCCAGTCCGCTTCATCTGCAGTATTTGGCGCAAGGTGACACAAAACACTCTCTCCGTCAGGGAGTGTCGCCGAGAGTTCCTTTTTTATCCTCTGCTTATTTGTATCTATCAATGAATTGACAGCCCTCAAAATCTGAGGTGTAGAACGATAGTTGTCATTCATCATTATGGTCTTTACATCAGGAAAATTCTTATCAAAGTCCAGGAGGTATTTGACGTTAGCACCTCTCCAGGTATAGATGGTCTGATCAGGATCTCCCACTATGAAAAGATTCTTGTGATAACCTGCAAGCACTTCCATTAGCTCATACTGAAGGCTGTCAATATCCTGAAACTCGTCTATCATTATGTATTCAAGCCTCTTTTGCCACTTGAGCTTAATGTCCTCATTCTGGCTGAAAATATAGAGACTGAATTTGATCAGATCATTATAATCAAGCCCAAAGCACTTTTTCTCCTGATATAGATATCCATAAAACAATATGTCCTGTACATCTGTTGCCTTATCATATTTTTCCTTAAGAGTATCAAGGGACATCGTAATCATATCAAGATAATACTCGGGTTCTGAAAAAATCTTCCTGATTTCAAACATGTCTCGTGCCTTACTAAAAGTCATGTCACGAAGAGACAGCCCTCTCTCCTCATAAATGATTTTGAGCATGTCATCTATATCTGAATTATCCAGCACCAGAAAGTTCTTAGGATAAGAAACCGCATGAGAATCCTCCTGAAGAACGGATACACAAAAACCGTGGAAAGTATTGATATATCCTGTATCATTGTCACCTGTAAGTCTATGGATTCGCTGCCTCATCTCGTTGGCTGATTTATTGGTAAAAGTTACACACAGGATATGGCCCGGCATTATCCCCAGACCATTAACAAGATAAGCAAATCGGTGAGATAAAGCTCTTGTCTTACCGCTTCCTGCTCCCGCTATGACGCGCACATAACCTTCTGTAGTGGTGACCGCCTCCAGCTGCGCTTTATTTAACCCTTCCAAAATCTCCTGCATAATACCTCTTTTACACTGCAAATTGAATTAGCTTAATGATTTGAACTTCACTAAGTACTTTTACTCAGACCAAACTTTTCTTTGCTCTTCATTGTACCAAACAAGCGTTCTTATTACAATATGAACTAACTTTTCCTACTTAATGTAACCCAACTTCCAGTATACAAAAGAAACATCCTAATAAAATAAAAACGACAGCTTCAGGTTTTTTTCACCATAAAGCTGTCGTAATCAGAGCAATATAAACGGCCTGCTTACGCGATTACCAATTCTAATGTTCACTGTCCCTTCGCGAATGGAAATGATCATCACCACCTCCCCCGCCGTTTGCCATAACGCCCATGTCAGAAATTGTTATGGTAGAAGCATCTACAAGGCTTGATGAATCAGCCTCCTGTCCTGAATCCGTTGATGGTATTGTGCCATCAAGCTGTCCTATAATACTCTCACATCTTAGCGGCACAAACTCATTTAATGACTGAACAGCTTTTTCAAATTCTTCAGTTGTACAGAACTTTGTTGGGTCACGGTCCACATACTCTGAGATCATTTCATAGGTACTGTTTATGAGCTCATTCAGATATCCACTTGTATAGAACTGCTCAATAAATGACTGAAAATATTCATGGTATTTTGAAGTATATTCATCAGTAGATGTAATCCACGAAAACATAGGTCTGTCAGTATCATCTTCAGATATAGACAAAGGTGTATCGATTGGATCATTGACTATACTTGTTGCATCATTTCCATTAAAAGTTCCAAAGGCAAGATTATAATCCCATGGGATAAAGGTCATAAGACCATCTTCCTCATAAAGATAGAAATTATGTATCATGCTGCCGGTGTAGCTGTCACCATTTACTACAAAATTGTGTACCACCATATATCGCATAAGAGCATCAGTATCTACTGCACTTTCGATGGCTTCTGTGTCAGAATTGGCGATGCCTTCACTTAATGATTTGATTGAATTGACAAGTCGCTTTTTATCGGACTTTGTGATATCCGTCTTGGCGCTGTCAAAAATTGCCGAGTAACTGTCTGTATCATCATCTATGTATTTTATCTTGGAGTCATCGCTTCCCATTCCGCCGCCGGGACCTCCACCTGGTCCACCGGATTTGTCTCCACCTGGTCCACCTTGCATTTCTCCGGGACCACCTGGCATTCCCTCACTAAAGTCACCGCTGGATTTTTTGCCTTCATCTGATGTATTCCTTTCGCTGTTATCTGAGGTATTCTTTTCGGTACCATCATTGTTTTCGCCTGATGTATTCCTTTCGCTGTTATCTGAGGTATTCTTTTCGGTACCATCATTGTTTTCGCCTGATGTATTCCTTTCGCTGTTATCTGAGGTATTCTTTTCGGTACCATCATTGTTTTCGCCTGCTTTCTCCTCAGAATTTTCTTTAAACGGATTTTCCATTCCAAGCTTGTCGAAATCCACATTTTTCATGTCAAAATCGCCACCGTTTCCACGGCCGCCACCCATTGACATTGTGTCCGGCTTATAGAGTTCTCCGTAACTTGTTCCATAATTCCGCTCAAGGAAAGAATCCTCAACAGCTTCAACTGCAAGGTATAATCCCCATTCCTCTCCGTTTACCGTTATATAACAATAGCTAACAAGTGGGGAACTCACACCAAATTCATACATAAGCTTATAGGTTATGTAATCTTTCATCATGGTGTAGTCCTGAATCAGGTTGTTTAAGCAAAGTTTATCCAAGCCATAATAGTTTCCTGTGGACTCATAGCAGTCGAATTCAATTTTAAAGCTATATCTGTCGCTATCAAGCTGGGATACCGTCGTAAGTGAGGTGTTTCCTTTACAGCGAAGACCTACATTTTTAATTGTTTCACCATCGATTGTCACATCAGCATTGGTATATTCCTCAGACAGAGCATTCTCTAAAAAACTGTCAAAATCATCTATTTCAATATCTATTGTATGAACATAACTGTCATCAAAGATTTTATTCTCATATCCAAAGGATACAGAATCATCTGCTGTGATTCCAAATGCTCTTCCATTCATGAAAAGTACAGTAACCAGAACGGCGATGACAGTTATGATAACGCATATCCTATTTATGTTTTTACTACTCGACATATGTTTTCCTCTTAAGCCCAAGCGAATTCCGCTTAGCGGATTCCTGAGACCTGTCCGATGTTTTCAAAATTGGTTTTGTACCAGTGTATTTCCACCAGCTTAACCCATGTATTCTCCGTTGTAGCTTACAAGAACTGCACTGTTTACACCATCCATATCGGCTACTTCATTTACAAAATCGGTGTTATCTTCCTTTAATCTCACCTCAATATTAAGTTCAAGATTTCCTTTTTGTGCACTCTTACTCTTTACGACGAATTTCTGCACTCTGGACTTTAAGTATTCAGAGACCTTAACCTCTGCATCATGACCAGTGCAGCTAACTACTACAATATATGGAGCAAGATAAGCTTTTTTATTCACAAAAATAAGAAGAATGATTCCTATTATTACACTTCCAAAAACTGCCAGTGGTATCAGCCCTGCTGCCAAAA
Organism: Butyrivibrio sp. LC3010; assembly: GCF_000424385.1. Taxonomy (GTDB): domain Bacteria; phylum Bacillota; class Clostridia; order Lachnospirales; family Lachnospiraceae; genus Butyrivibrio. Next base: position 25,744 of record NZ_KE384179.1, read on the forward strand.
CTATTCCAACTGCTATTGACCAGAATAAAAATGCAATGTCCAAAGGCTCCTTTATCGCTGCTCTGAAACGAACAATAGAAAGAGCACCGACCATACCAAGTGAAAGAACTACGTTACTTGTAACTGCCAGAATAACCAGCGTTGTGATCATGCAAAGCGCTACCAGTGTCACCCCAAAGCTTGAGGAATACATAACTCCCTGATAGGTCTTTTTATAAACAAGAAAAATGAACATTCCTATAGCAAACGCCAGTGTAAGTGCCAAAACCATATCTAAGATACTTATACTGCTTACATTCTCTAAAAAGCTTGATTTAAATATATCTTTAAAAGTCATTTCTTTATCTCCTTTTGAATTGAATATTTGTTATAAATTATCAAATTATTGGTTGCCTGCAGGCTTCATACTTTGAAAACGACTCTGTCCTTGTATTTTTCAGCTGCACCGCATCCCGAATAATATCAGGTAAAAAATTGTCCCACTTAACTTCCATGATGCAAATGCCAAAAGCCGCCGGTACTGTCACGCAATCCATATCCAGAAAATCAGTATTATCAAGGCCCGTCCGGATATCATAATCAAGTGTCACTCTCACATTTCCCGGGACGAAGATAAATGGTTCACGGGTGTAGTCAACAATTGTTTTTGGTCTTAATCTTTCAGAAATCATTTTTGAGTAAAGCTCTCTTATAAGCTCATTATCCTGATCTTTCATCCATAAAATGTTCCCACTGACAATACTATCTGCCTGTTCTTTTGTAAGGTTTGCAGATACTTTCGTGCCAAGACCCGCGGTTTTACTTTTCTTCTCAAGATGGATCACGCTTTTGTCCCCGTTATAGTATCTGATTCTGAATTTCTGTCTTCGACTGACACCTGCCTGCTTTTCAATAAGTGCCTTATCCTCAGGCGTATCAAAATACAGACTTCTTATCAGATATTTCCCATCAATTGCATGAGCATCCGGAGTTGCAACCGCCCGTAACCTTTGCCGTATGGTGATCATATCCTGCGTTGTGATTTCATGTTTTAATTCATGTCTAAACTGCACGATTCACTCCTTTCAATGTCAGCACCTTAATAGCCGTGCTGTATCAACGAAAGTGATTATATTATCTGAACCTAAATCGAACCTTAAATACTCTTAGCGTAGTGTTTTCATCCTTAAAGAAATCCAATGGTATTTCCTGTAATACAATAAAGAATGTCGCTTGCGACATTCTCGCGCCGAGCGCGGTTGCTGAAGGCAACATATTCCTATCGCGCGAGTGCGCATCCATAGCGGAGCGCTTTTTATGATATAGGAATTTCGGAGAAATTTCCTATATCATAAAAAAGTCTCTTCCAATAACAATTGAAAGAGAATTCATAAATAATATGAAATAAGAGGCAAAAGTGAATTTTGCCCCTTACTGATGATGCGAATTGTTTTGTTTTTCTAAACTCTCGCATTTTAAAATATTCAGAATCAGCTCACCCCTCAGGAAGTGTTCTGACTTTTCTACCATAAACTTTATTAAAGAACAGTACCGACATTGCAAGGGACGCTATCTCGGCAATAGGGAATGCCCACCATACTGCATCAACATTTCCGCTTCTGGCAAGAAGCCACGCCACCGGTATAAGTACCACCAGCTGGCGGCCTACTGATACAACAAGTGAATAGATGCTCTCTGAAAATGCCTGAAAAACTGATCCCATTACAATACATATGCTGGCTATTGGAAAGCTCAGACTAATAATCCTAAGCGCAGGTTTTCCTAGTTCTATCATATCAGGAGATGCATTAAACAGACTTAAAAGCTTGTCAGGCAGCAATTGAAAAGTCAATGTTCCGATAATCATTACGGTTGCCGCAAGAGCCATTGAAAACTTGAGTGCTTCTCTTATTCTCTTTTTCTTCTTAGCACCAAAATTAAATGCAAGTACAGGGATAAGACCATTATTTAATCCAAACACCGGCATGAAGAAAAAGCTCTGGAGCTTAAAGTAAACACCAAATACCGCCGTAGCAGTAGTTGAAAAGGTTATAAGAATAAGATTCATGGCATAGGTCATTACCGAGCCTATCGACATCATTAGTATGGAAGGCACGCCCACGTAATAAATCTCTTTAACAACATCTGCTACAGGATGGAATATTAGCGATAGTTTGATTCTGACATCAGGATTCAGAGCCATATTGCAGTAAAATCCGATGCAGGAACCAACTATCTGTCCGAAAACTGTCGCAAGAGCTGCACCGGTTACTCCCATTTTGGGAAGTCCAAAGAGTCCAAATATCAGAATAGGATCCATTATGATATTTATTATTGCACCTGCCATCTGAGAAAACATGCTATATAAGGTACGTCCTGTTGACTGTAGCATTCTCTCAAAGGTCATCTGGCAAAAAACTCCGAGTGAACAGCAGCAGATGATTCTAAGATATGAAACTGAATATGCGATGATTTTCTCATCCTGAGTCTGTGACATAATGAACGGTTTAGCAACAAACAGACCTACGAGCAAAAATATTGCATAGTTTATAAGCGTCAGTAAAAGTGCGGTATTGGCAGCCTGGTCAGATCTTTCAAAGTTCTTCTCCCCAAGTGACCTTGAAAGTAATGCATTCATACCGACTCCGGTACCTGCACCCAGAGATATCATAAGGTTCTGCAATGGAAAAGCAAGTGTAACTGCTGTAAGTGCCGCTTCATCAATCTGCGCAACAAATATACTGTCCACAACATTATAAAGTGCCTGAACCATCATTGAAGCCATCATTGGAAGTGACATGGAAATTATAAGTTTCTTAATAGGAAGAACTCCCATCCTGTTTTCGCCTAAATTAGACATATGTTACCTCTTTCATAATTAAATCGCTGTTCTTGCAAACTCCACTAAGTCCATAAAAAGCCTCGCTAAGTGAACCCACTTGGCTCAGACTATGCTCATGAAGAGCTTCGCTAAGTGAACCTGCCTGACTCACACTATGCTCATTAAAAGCTTCGCTAAGTGAACCCGCCTGACTCACGCTATGCTCATGAAGAGCTTCGCTAAGTGTTATACTCAAAAAGAAAAAGAATGCCAAAAGACATTCTTTTTCCAGCATGTAATAATGTACTACAAAGTACATGTATAATTCAACACTTAGTTAATTCCCATTACTGTTTCTTGTTGTATTATTTTCTTTAGACTTTGTAGCGTCCTCCGAATTCAAATTGTTCGGATCGTAGGTACTCTTAATTCCGGCTGCTTTATTAAATAGTGTAGCAAGCGTTCTGCCGTCATTTACATGGAGTTCATGCCTGTACCATCCTCCTGAAACCTTGATAAATAAGAATCCGTCGCATCTTACACTTGTTCTTCTTGTTCTTCTTACAGCCTTATCCAAAAAGTTAGCAAGCTCGCTTCCGTTATAAATGTAAGCTGCAGGTATGTACCAGCCGTTATATTTTCTTATGAAAGTATATCTGCCATAGGTTACGGTTACGTTACCTTCCTCATCCTGTCCCACAGTTATATCAATCTGATTGGCTTTTATAGCTGTATTGTTGCTATTAGTAGTAGTTATGGCAGCCTTCGCCGGATAAGCCGAAAGTGATATGATCATAGCAAATGCCATGATCGCCGTTAAGATTCTATTAACTACTCTCCTCATATTATTTCCCCTTTTCGTGACAATAGAATTATCCTCTGATAATCACCCCGTCTGAATTATCTCCGATAATTTTCTTCAATTTTTCCCTTGCTTCATCCCTGCTATCTGCCTCGACTTCTATACTAAACGAAAACGCTTTTCTATTCTGTAAAATCTCGTCATGCTTATCGAATTTCTCCTGCATTGCAGCAAGTGAGTAATGTTGTCTTAGTTCGACTATATCCCTCGCTACAAAATCCGTGTACTCCTTCTTTTCCTCTTCTGAATCGGAATATTTAGCAATAATCCTCATCGTCGCCGAGAGATTCATATAATCACTGGATATGTAATCCTCAAGGCTTTTCCAATGCAATCCCCCATCATTTGGCAGATGTGACATTCTGCTATCTATGTAATCATCAAAAGATATTCCGTGACTTTCGAGCCAGTCCAACGCATACATTTTCCAGACGTGCTCGCGCTTGTTGAATCTTTCCTGATCATAGATGGTCTGCATTTTCTTAAAGAGGTCCTCAACCATAGGGATAATGTCTTCTTCTTTGGATCTCTTTATATTAAAAGCCCTTCCGGAATACTGCGTTCCGTTCTGTACATCCTCAAGTGAAAGCGAGAATGAATCATCATTAATACGAGTCATTGATACAGACAAATTGCCTAATCGGGCAACACAAATACTGCGGTTTTTAAGAAGCTCATCCCGCTGCTTGCAAAAAGCATGTATCAAAAACTCCGGCTTTATGTAAGTAAACATGATTTACATTTGTTTCCACCTTTCAAATGCAATAACTCACTATAATTATAACTTCTTTTTATTGTTTATAACCGTGTTTAATAAAATATTAATTATAAAATCATTTTTTCTTAATAGTTGCACTGACTTACTTATCTTTGTATAGTCCAAGTTTTCTGAACTCAGACAGCATAACAGGCCTTGCATAATAGTAGCCCTGATAATAGTCAACCGGATACTTGAAAAGTCTGTGCTCTGTATCGGCAGTTCCAACACCGGTTGCACATATATTCATATTCATGTTGGCAGCAAAACCGGTAATAGCTTCCGTCATATACCTGCTAAGCGGGTTTTTACCGATATTTTCTGTGATTTCTGGTCCAAGCTTGATGATATTTATCGGCAGTCTGGTCGCAAGATCAAGCGTTGAAAAATCCGTCACATCCAGAGCAATCCGGATTCCACAGGACTTTAGGAAAATCACCTGGCTTTTCAGATAATCAAAATTAGTATCTCTTGAGACATTTGATAGTTCTATGCACAGAGCAGTCCCCGGAAATCTGTTTCTTCTAAGAAGCTCCATTATGGTAGTTCTGAATTCACTTCGCTCCAACTGAACATATGCCAGATTGATACTGAGATAAAAATTCGGATGGTCCTTAAGTATCTCCAATCCGTCCTTCATTGCCTTATCCAGAATCCAGTTCCCAAGCTTATAAAATGTACTGTCCTGCTCAAGCCATGGAACAAATTCACTGGGAGAAACATCCCCATAGGGTTCTCTTTTCCATCGAAGAAGCACCTCTGCACCTGCAAGTTTCCCATCATTTTTATTGATGATGGGCTGATAATTTAAATAAAAGCCCTTGCAGTGATCAATAACGCTTTCACGGACAGCTCCCACCAGCTCTATTGTGCTCTTATTGTACTCAAGCTCATTATTATGAAAAATTATAAGGTTTCCATGCTTTTCAGTCTTGGAATGAGCCAGAGCGTATTTGGCACTGGTGTAAACTGCATGTACATCTATTCCGGTTTCGTCCACTACTATCACACCGCCGCCAAGTTCAGCTGACACCTTGTTCTGTCCAATCTGAATATTCTGACGGACATGCATTCTCATTCTCTGATAAAGGCTTTTTACCTTCTCAAGATCCATTGAAACAGTACATAATCCGAGGATAGTTCCCTCTCCGCGGTATACATGCCCCATCTCACCGGCTTCATTTTGCAGCCACTGTGCCATTTCCTTAAGCATCCTGTTACCAAACATGTATCCGTAAAGTCTGTTTATATCGCCAAAATCAATCACATTTACCAGAAGAAGAATATACTTTTTCTGTTCATTCTCCAGTCTGCTCATGTAATTGTACATTTCATAGTGATTGGAAAGGCCTGTGATCGGATCAGTGTTATCCACGATACCTTTATTAATAAGAGAACACGCATAAAAAGCCGCTTTTCCCGAATAATCCTTTATAACCACGCCTCTGCAGGAGCAGGCAACATATTCACCGCTCTTATTTCTGGCACGGTATTCAAAGCTTGGATTTACTCTGTTTCCATCAAAAGCAACTCTAAGATGCTCTCTATAATTAGCCCTGTCCTCCGGGTGTACATGCATCTCCCAGACCTGATCTGCTTTATAGACAAACTCCCCAGGCAGTCCGAAATAATTGACTGCATTCTCAGACCACTTGGCAATGTTGTTTTCAATGTCATACACGTAAACATATCTGCTTTTAGATGTTACGGCAAACGTATCATAGATTTTACTGATATTTTCATATGCCGCCCGGTGCTCGATCATTATTGCTCCTCCTCTGTGTGTATCGGCACGATTACTTCGTAATCCTGCCCTATCGGTCGGAACCATTCCGAATCATGACTTCGTCATGATGGTTCCTCCTCGTTGTGTATCGGCACGATTACTTCGTAATCCTGCCAAGTCGTCGGAACCATTCCAAATCATGACTTCGTCATGATGGTTCCTCCTATAAACGGACTCAGTCCGGTCAGATATGGATAACGTAAGCACTCAAAGGGTGTGCGCTAACGTTAACCAGCTCCAAATTAGAAATCCCACAACAAAACTGTAATATGCTAAAATATAGATATTATAATACATGCTCAAATTATAACTCATGTGCAATTGCTAGTAAATCTTTATGAAATGGGGTAAATATCAAATGGCAAAAGTATCTAATCCGGCACAAAATGAAGCATCCATTCTGGCAAAGGGGAATCTTCAGTACAAGGAATACGGAAGGCTTATCTTCTTTGGAATTCCGTGGCCATTCAAACACTACGAAATATATGAGAATGAGCTTACGATCACATCCGGCTTTCTTAGTATCAAAGAAGATGACTGCTTCATGTACAAGATAACAGATGTGGAGCTCTCAAGAACATTTTTCCAGAGGCTGGCAGGGCTCTCCACAATCACACTCTTTACTTCTGATGTAACAGATAAGACCATAATAATGAAGAACATTAAGCACGGCCGCGAGATCAAAGACTTCATAAATCAGGAATCTGAACGTGCCCGCCTTCGCCGTCGTACAGTAAATATGCAAAACATTGGTTTTGACACTGATGGTGATGGTAACCTTGATGATATAACCTGACAAAAAACACACGCCGCAAAGTATATCCTTGCGACGTGTGTTTTTATTTGAGCAGAGCACTTAGTGCTCTTTTTTAATTTAGATATGTCTCATAGATAGCAACCTGATCATAAATGCAACGCCAGGAGCTCCATGCATTGGCAGATACGCAAATATAGTGATTTCCGCTATTTGATACAGAATAGCTTGCAGCACAACAGCCTGACTGATTTACAAATCCGGTCTTTGCACACATAACTGTACCATGAGTGTCCTTATCCTCTATCCTTCTGAGGAACCAGTTTGAAATGATCATTCCTTCGGGATGCTGCTCGGTAGGACTTGTTGTATAGGTATGAGCTGAAAGAACTTCTCTTGCCAGGTCATTTTCAACTGCTGCCTTTAGAATCATTGCCATATCTGTAAGCGTACAATAATGATTTTCATCATATATTCCTACACAGTTTGTGAAATGCGCCGATCCTGAAAGTCCAAGTTCATCAAGCTTCTGATTCATCATTTCCACGAAAGCTTCATGAGAACCTGCTACATATGTTGCCAAGGCTATAGCTGCATCCGCTCCCGAGGGAAGTATGGTTCCATACATCAAATCCCTGACAGTAACGACTTCTCCGACTTCAAAACCTACAATACTGCATTCATTTGAAAATGAGTAATCAGTTATATCCCTTGTAATAGTAAATGTGTCATCAAGATTTTCAACATTCTCTGCAGCCACAAGCACAGTCAGTATCTTTGTCATGGATGCCGGAGATATTCTGACATCTGCAGCTTTTTTTGCGATGATCTCAGCTTTATCCACATCTATCAGCACTGCATTTTCACTGATCACATCTTCGCTTACTATATCTGTTGTAGAAGCTGTCTCCTGAACAGTATATCCTTCAGCAAAGCTTGCTACTTCAGGAGAAAGCTGCCTGACCTCTACCTCGGGTTCAGGCTCCGGCTCCACCTCTGGTTCAGGTTCCTGAACCGGCATCTCCTCCTCAGGAATTGATTCCTGTATTGTTGCTAAATCGGCAGCAGCATCATCTGCCTTATTCTTATTAAGTACTAACAAAACCACTGCCACTATTGTTGCAATGACAAGTGCAGCTATAACTCCAAGTATAACCAGAGTTTTTATCTTATTCTTTCCAGGCCTGCGCCTGACATAATAATTATTATCCAGATTTCTGTAACGATTTTTCCCCAATATAAATTACCTTGTTGAAAGGAAAATTTCCTCTCTCTCCGCATCCGTGTCATTAGGATACGCCTTCCTGTATTTTTCCATTAAAGTTTTTGCCTGAGCGAAATTACCGGCATATTCATACGCCGTAATCTCATTCATAAGTAGTGCTCTGTCATATTCACTGCTTCCCAGAGCGAGCCCTGCCTCAAAAGAATTAACTGCACCCTCATAGTCGCCGGTGCTGATCTGACATAGTCCGAGCTGATTGTATATGTCGGGATGATCAGGTTCTTCCGCAAGAAAAGTCTTGTAAACACTAACAGCATAATTATAATCACCCTGCTTTTCGCCGGTCAGTCCAAGCAGTAATACTACAGGGGCCTTCTTAGTGTCTCTCTCACTTCTTGCAAGTTCCAGATAACTCTGTGCATCTGCATTATTCCCTAAATAATATGAAATCTGTCCCTTCTCGTAATTGGTCATATTAGGATCAGAATTATTGAGACATGCTTCGAGAATACTCCTTCCATCCTCCTCAAAACCATTTGCAGACAAGGCTTTGTATATCATAATTCTCAGATCATAATTCCTGGGAGACAGTGACATGGATTTATTAAAATCGTTTATTGCTCCTTCACTGTCAGAGATACTAAGCTTTGCCAGGCCTCTCATGTAATAGGCATCCTTGTCCCTTTTTCTGAGAGCCAGAATGGCATCATATACATTAATAGCCTCATCATATTTTCCCAGCTTCATATAAGTGTCAGCCAGATAGTAATTGGTGTCAAAATCCATATCCCCGGGGATTCCGCTGGTAGCTGCCAGAGATTTTAAAAAGTTCTCTATTGCAACATCATACTCTCCAAGATCCTTGTTCAGTAATCCTTTGGACCTATATAGTAAACTGGCATTTTCCCCCGCTGCCTCTGCGGCATCAAAGCACGCGGCAGCCTCCTCATACTCATAGCTTTTTAAATGTGCAAGTCCAAGATCAACATTATTATGCCCTGAAATACTTCCACAACCACTGCCCAAAAGCAGCGCACCAAGCATTACCATCAACACGGCTGGTTTCTTTTCAAATACAGCCATTTTGTCAAATCCTCGCTTATTTCAGATATGCTACAATCTCAACCTCACAAAGAACATCCTTGGGAAGCTTCTTCACTGCAACACAGCTTCTGGCAGGTTTACTTGTAAAATACTTCTCATAAACCGCATTAAATGCAGCAAAATCTGACATTTCAGCAAGGAAACAGGTTGTCTTTACGACATGATCAAAATCTGTTTCAGCTGCCTTTAAAATCTCCCCAATGTTGCGACAAACCAGATCTGCCTGCTCAGAAATATCATTTCCCTCTATATTTCCGTTAGCCGGATTTATCGGAATCTGTCCTGAGGCATAAAGGAAATCCCCAGCCTTTATTGCCTGTGAATAAGGACCTATTGCTGCAGGTGCTTTGTCTGTTGATACATACTTCATTTTTTCATCCTCCTTTGAACCGGTAAAACTTTAATATATTTTTTTTGCAATCAATAAATTATGTGGAGATCAAAATTCCCCTGAAAACATGTCATTGTTTATCAGAATCAAACGCAGCAGTGACATAAAAGCCTCTGTCGTTCTCTTCAACCTTTAATACAACTCCCTTGCGCTCTTTCATCCTCTCTCTGAACGGAAAATTGGCTGACATCGCAAGAGAAGGGTCTATCGTGTAATAAACATTACTCGGAAGCTCGCCCTCAGTAACGGTTATTTCGTCACCTTCTTTTAATAATCCCGGACGCTCCATTTTAAAAACCATCTCTCTGACCATATTAAAACTCCTCACTCTGATTTTTCCTCAGGAGCTGCTTCTTCCTGAGCTTCGGCTACAGGCTTATACTGTTCCACCTGACTCTCTCTGACATAAGCATGGTTTTTCAAATAATCATACCATAATGCATAAGATTTTGCCTTTAAATGTACATTATCAAATGAAAGATCTTGCGTAAGCCCACCATTGGCATCATCAGTAGCTTCGTTCATATCCACATAGAAAACATGCTCACCGTCTGCAAGGGCTTTCAGCATTTCATTCCTTTCATTAATGGTGGAATTCTTGAACACACGGTCCTTACTGCTCTTTGAATGTGTCACATGCATGATACCCTGAATTATGATTATAGCATCCGGCTGAAGCTCTCTTATCTGATTTATTACATTGGAATATGCTTCTGTAAAGCTGCTGCCGGTTCCGCTTCCAAGCTCATTAAGTCCCAGCATGATATAGATTTTCGCAAACTGTTTTCTTGAAAGTGCTTCAAATACGGTTACTTTTTCTCTTGGCAGCTGATCTTCAGGTATATCCATTCCCTCCTCGGGAACGATCGGAACAGAAACAAATTCTTTATCATCCAATCCATAGATTGTAAGAGAAACCTTTGAATAAAATGTAGCCCTGCCGTTCAGTTCCGGACAATACTCTGATAATCCGACTGTTCTGGAATCACCAATAAAAAGTGCATCATCAAAATAATCATCTGTTACGCTGCTAAGAACGTAATTGTCAGGAACATTTTCTTCAATAGCTTCTACCGCATCTCCGGTTGTCTGTTCGTTTTGTACTGCTTCTTCAGAAATGCCCTGTTCTGCATTACCACCGGTAGCTTCACCATTCTCTGTAATATCTGCATTACCATCTGAAATCATGCTTCCTTCGCCGGCATTTCCTGCAGTAATCCCGATACCGTTTCCTCCGGTAATCTCTTCAGCATTTCCTGATGACACCTCTACACCTTCAGCATTACCACCTTCAGATATTGCTGCATCTCCTGAAGTCACTTCACTTCCGGGATTATTATTCTCTGATTGATTATCAGACGCATTATCCGGAGTATTTAACTTATCTGAAAAAATCTTTTCACCGATGATTCTGAAAAGATACGGTGCCTCTCCATCCGCTATTGTCTGCAAAGATGAAGCCAATAGTGGAGGATTCTCTAAGCTATATTCAGTTTCCTCATACACGCGTCCCTGTCCAAAAGCAGAATCTACGGTGAACAGCAGGGCTATCACCATTATTCCCATGGACAGAATATGCTGAAAAAAGATTTTCATACGCTGCCTACTCTATATCTCGCAGTTAGAAGTTAAAATACATAAACGGATTACCCGCTTTCGTTGAAACAAATACTGCACTAATCCAAAACAATACAAGCAAAACAAGCCTGACCGGCCAGTCTCTTCTGTGCCTTGCAAAAAAGCTGTATATTCCGGGAAGAAGTAAAATAAGCCCGGCCAGCAGGAATGGATAATACATTGATAAAAGTTTTCCAAAGTCCGCCGAATTTACAGCTACACCAATTCCCCAAAAAGGGAACATTCTTCCTAAATAATTAACGAGGTCTTCCTTCCCGGGAAGAGCAAAAATCACCCATGTGATTGGAATCATAACAAGAACATTGAATCTTCCTACAATGTTCAAAAGCTTCTTATTTGAAACAAGCACAAACTTCTCACACAGGATCATCATTAAAAGCATTCCTGCCCAGACAATGAAATTTAATGTAACTCCATGCCATAATCCTGTGAGAATCCACACAATTGTAAGATTCCTTATGGTGGTAAGTTTCCCTTTTTTACTTCCGCCCATCGGAAAATATACATAATCTCTGAACCATGCTCCAAGAGTCATGTGCCATCTTCTGTAAAACTCACTTACACTCTTTGACAGGTATGGATGATCAAAGTTTCTCACAAGAGGAAATCCCAACATAATGCCGATTCCTGCTGCCATAAGTGAATATCCCCAGAAATCAAAATACAGGTTCAATGAATAGCATATTACGCCTGCCCATGCTAAAGGTGTTGAAATACTTTCATAACCAATTGTTCCGATATCATTCCACATCATAGCAAGATAATCTGCTATCAGTACCTTCATAGCAAATCCAAGAGTGAAATAAACCAGTCCTTCTTCGATCTTATCAAGATACAAAGAAAGCCTGTCCTTAAAAACCAGAAATCTGTCTGCTTTTCCTGAAAGCATACTATTCTTTTCAAAATCGGAATATCTCATTATTGGTCCGGATATTACCTGCGGAAACATAGTAAAATATGCTGCCACACAGATGAATCCGTGATTTTTGGGTATTCTTCCGGCATATAGATCAGCCTGAAAGCTAACCATTTTGAATGTGAAGAAACTGATGCCAAGTGGAAGTCCAATTCCAATCCCACTTCCATAGCCTGCAAGGAACTTGAAAGATAGCAATAACACTATGTCCAGAGTTACTATGCCAAACAGACATATCTTACTATGCTTCCGGCATCCGTAAGATATGAAAATATTAACTATAACTGCAGCTACAAGAATCACCAGACTTTTCAGATCCCCAACTGCATAAAATGCAAGGCTGCCCACAAGAAGTATTAAAGGGCGCAGCCTTGATGGTAAAAAGTAATATGCAATAAGAAAAATCGGAAGAAATCTAAATATAAAAGATAGATCCGAAAAATTTATCATATTTGGATTAATTTGTAGCATTATTTATCTCTGCCAATTTCGTCTCGGCTGAGCTTGCGCTGCTGGTATCCGAGAAATCATTAACTACCTGATCATAAATAACCTTTGCGTTATCAGTGTCTCCGCTTTCATAATAAGCATTTCCCAAGTTGTAAAGCGCGTCTACATTAGTCTTATCATACTGAAATGCCTTGGACAATGCAGCAATTGCTGTCTCATAGTCCTGGCTTCTGTATGCATCATAACCTGTCTGATAGCTTCTCTTTGACAGGTCATTTCCCACATGTGTCATAAATGAATCATATAATTCGGTAAACTGTCTTGTGGCAGGTCCTTCCAGGTTGTTTAAATCAACATTATTCATCTGAGCTTCAATGCCGTCCAGGTCTTCAGGTGTAGCCATATAAATAGCCACAGCTGCCATAAGATCATTAGCTGCTGAACCTGAACTGTCAGTTTCTTCATAAGAGCTGACTTCTGTTTTAAGCGCTTCAAGCTCTGTGTTAAGTGATGCTATCTGCTGCTCATATTCGCCAAGCTTTGCAGATTTCGAATCAGATTCCTCACTTATGGATGAAATCTGCTCTCTGAAGCTTGCATTCATAGACTGTATTCTTGCAGGCAAGATCAGATAATAAGCTGCAGCAATTCCGAGCACAACTCCGAGCACTATTCCCCATATTGAACCGCTCCTTGTAAGTACATTAGAGCGAACCGGCTGAATAATCGTCTCATTACCACTCTGATAACGTACAACATCAGAGTTGGTGGTCTTCTTCTCCTCACTTGCTTTTGCATCCTGAGGAAGCATCATGGATTCTGCTTCCTTGAGATATCTGGCAGCCATTACATTACCGGTGTCCAGCTTCAGACTCTTTTGAGCCTCTGTCTTTGCTTTGGCATAATTACCATTGTTCAGGTATAAAAGAGCAAGTAACAGATGTGCCCTGATAAATCCGGGATTCATGGACAGAACTTTCTTTAACTGAATCACTGCCATATCAAGTCTGTCCTGATGACAATGGTTTAAAGCTATGTTGAATTTCTTAATTGTCTGGTTAAAAGTCTCAAGACGCGAAGGATCATTGCGGACAAGATCCATGTAATCATCTGCCGCATTATCCTCAGGCTTTAAATTCTTACTGATAACCCATTCACTTAATGCTGCAACGACTTCACCACATTCATAATAGACCAGTCCTAAAAGGTTTCTGGCCTGAATATTACTTTTGTTAAGTTTTAAGCTTTGATGCAAAGACTCAATGGCACCTGAGAGATCTCGTATCTCTGCTCTCTCCAAGCCTTCATTATAATATCGGTTTGATAAAGAGATTATACGCTTGTATACCTTTACTCCTGCACCACAATTCGGACAGTATTCACGTTCCGTAAGTTCTGCCCCACATTGATAACATTTCATAATACGAAGTACGCCCCCTCCTGATTATCTAAAGGATTTGTCAATGGACACGGGTCTGCCGAGCGGCTTCTTCAGCCTTAGCATCCTTAAGCAGACCAACAAGTACATCTGCCATGTCATCCAGATCCTGATTATAGATAATCTCCTCGGCGTCCTCGATTTCGAGGCTCGGGCGAAACTTCTTAAGTTCATTTTCAAAATTGATCATGATTTAGCTCCAAAAATCTGACTAAAAAAGATAGTTTTAGTTTCCGGGCATTATCCCCAATGATTCTCTGACCTGACCAACAAGATATAATGAGCCGGCTGCAAAAACCACATCTCCGGCACCCCGGTCAGTTATTATCTCCATAAGCGCATCTCGCACACTTGTATAATAAGAAAATCTTATATCAGGCTTCTCTTTAAAGTGTCTAAGTTCAGCTTCAAATGCTGCGCGCAACTGAGATTCAGATACAGATCTTCCGGTTTCAAGAACCGAGACACAGATGCGGTCAAAAAGCCCGCTCTGGAGAATCTGCTTTATCATCAGATGATACTGTTTATCAGCAACAGCACCAAACAGCAAAGTTCTCTTCTTATCACATGGAATCTTTTTCACACATTCCAAAAAAGCTTCCATGCCGTCAACATTATGTGCCCCATCAACATACATGCCGGGAAGAATGAGTTCCATTCTTCCTCCCCATTTTGCCTTTCTAAGTCCGTAACTGATATCATCATCAGTTATGGCTACTCCCATATCTCTGAGAGCTCTGGTACACATTATCGCAATTGCAGCATTTTCTGTCTGAAAATCCGCAACTGACTGCAATCTGAGATTGCAATATTTATCATACTTAGATTCATATGAAAAATCAATGCAAATGTTACCTGCATCATCCGGTGAATTAGTGATCTCGGTAACATAATCTGCCTCTACTCTGTATACCCTGGCTGAGAGTTCATCGGCTCTTTTTTCAATCACCTCTGTACTGGCACCGCGTTTATTATACACTACCACCGGGGTATTCTTTCGAATAATGCCTGCCTTCTCACCGGCTATCTCTGATATTGTATTGCCAAGATACTGCATATGATCCATACCAATCTCGGTAATTACATCAAGAACCGGCTCATGTACACTGTTAGTAGCATCAAGACGTCCACCTAATCCGGTCTCAAGAACCAGATAATCAACCGGATATTTGTCATACAAAATCATTGCCATAAAGAACAGGAATTCAAAGTATGTAGGAAAATAATTATCCGTGGTGTAATCCTTGATTCTTCTTATTAAATCAGCAAATATCTCACAGAAAATCGCGTCTTCTATCGGTTTTCCATTAATACAAAATCTTTCTGTCGTTTTTACAAGATGGGGAGATGTAAACATCCCCACTGTAAAACCTGCCTGTCTTAATATCTCGGAGAGATAATTACAGACAGAACCTTTGCCATTAGTACCGGCAACATGGATAATCCTCATCTTCAGATCAGGACTCCCCAGATACTCCAGAAACTTTCTGGTCTCTTCCACTGAATGCTTCTCTGTGAACGCAGGAATCTGGTCCACAAATTTATCGCATTCATAAAAACCCAATCTTTCACCTGCATCAAGGCGGGCAAGCATATCGCCAATACTTCTAGTCAATTCATCACTCATATCTTCATTATCACTTTTTCAGCTGCGCAAGTCTTTCCTCAACCTGTGCATAAGTCTGCTCATATTTCTTCTGCTTTTCTTTTTCCTCTTCAATCTTTTCAGCAGGAGCTTTTGAAAGGAATTTCTCATTAGTAAGCATATTTTGGGATCTCTTAAGCTCACCCTCAAGGCGCTTCTTTTCCTTTTCAAGTCTCTCTATCTCAGCAGAAATATCTACGAGATCTGAGAAAGGCATATAAATTGTTGCTTCTGCGAGAACCACCGAAACAGCATCCTCAGGAATACCGCTCTTGTCATTCTGGCAAACAGATTCTGAAGCGCTACCAAGAGTCTCGAAGAACAGCTTACCTGTACGGAAGATATCGAGAACCTCTTCTTTTTCAGAAACAACGTAAACAAGTGCCTTTCTTGACGGCGCAACATTCATCTGTGTACGTATATTTCTGATGCCTCTTACGGCTTCCTTGATGGTCTCGATTGACTTCTCATCAGCTGCATAATTCCACTCTTCTTTGTACTCAGGCCATGATGAAATCATTATTGATTCTTCTTCGTCCTGAATAGTGCAGAAAATCTCCTCAGTGATATAAGGCATATAAGGATGAAGCAGTTTCAACCCGTTTATAAGTACTGTCTGAAGAGTCCATAACGCTGCATCATGAGATTTTTTATCATCTGAGTTGTACAGACGAGGCTTAACCATCTCAATGTACCAGTCGCAGAATTCCTCCCAGATAAAGTCATAAACCTTCTGAACTGCAATTCCGAGCTCGAACTTATCCATATTCTCAGTAACTTCACGAATAGTGTTATTGAGCTTTGAAAGGATCCAATGATCAACCGGCTCAAGTCCTTCAGGCTGAGGCTGATGAATTGCGCTCTTTTCGCCTTCCGCCATATTCATCATTATGAAACGTGATGCATTCCATACCTTATTAGCAAAGTTACGGCTGTTCTCAACACGCTCGTAGTAGAATCTCATATCATTTCCGGGTGCATTACCTGTAACGATAGTGAGACGAAGTGCATCAGCACCATATTTTTCTATTACTTCAAGAGGATCGATACCATTTCCAAGAGACTTACTCATCTTGCGACCCTGTGAGTCTCTGATAAGTCCATGGAAAAGCACTGTCTTGAAGGGATATGTTCCCATCTGTTCATAACTGGAGAATATCATTCTTATTACCCAGAAGAAGATGATGTCATATCCTGTTACAAGTACATCTGTAGGGAAGAAGTACTTAAGCTCAGGTGTCTGCTCAGGCCATCCCAAAGTTTCAAAAGGCCATAATGCAGATGAGAACCATGTATCAAGAGTGTCTGTCTCCTGCTTGAAGTGAGTGCAGCCACACTTAGGACATACTGTAGGCTCTTCCTTTGCAACAACTGTCTCACCACAGTCCTCACAGTAATATGCAGGAATTCTGTGTCCCCACCAGAGCTGTCTTGAAATACACCAGTCTCTGATGTTGTCAGTCCAGTTGTAATAGGTCTTTTCCATACGCTGAGGAATAAGCTTGATCTCGCCTTCTTTTACTGCCTTAACAGCAGGCTTAATAAGTTCGTCCATCTTTACGAACCACTGCTTTTTGATCATAGGCTCAACTGTTGTACCACATCTGTCATGAGTACCTACGTTGTGAGTATAATCCTCAATCTTTACAAGAAGGCCAAGCTCCTCAAGTTCCTTAACGATGGCATCGCGGCATTCATAACGATCCATACCCTCGAACTTACCGCCATTTTTATTGATTGTCGCATCATCGTTAAGAATATTTATCTCCTCAAGGTTATGACGCTTTCCAACCTCAAAGTCATTAGGGTCATGAGCAGGTGTAATCTTTACAACACCTGTACCAAATTCCATATCAACATAGCTGTCCTCAACGATAGGAAGCTCTCTGTTAACTATAGGAAGAAGAACCTTCTTACCCTTGAAGCTCTTATATCTGTCATCGTCAGGGTTTACTGCAACTGCTGTATCACCGAGCATTGTCTCGGGACGTGTTGTAGCAAACTCAATGAAATCTGTCTTGCTGACAGTACCATCTTCGTTAATAACAGGATACTTTATGTGCCATAAATGACCTGCCTGCTCCTCGTATTCAACCTCAGCATCTGAGATAGATGTATTACAAACAGGACACCAGTTAACAATTCTGTTTCCTTTATATATGTAGCCTTTTTCATGCATCTTCACAAAGACTTCTGTAACAGCCCTGTTACAGCCTTCATCCATTGTGAAGCGCTCGCGATCCCAGTCGCAGGAGCTTCCAAGCTTTTTGAGCTGTGAAACTATAGTTCCACCGTACTCTTTCTTCCACTCCCAGGCTTTCTCAAGGAATTTCTCTCTTCCGAGCTCGTGCTTATCAATGCCCTGCTTTTTCAGTTCATCTGTAATACGAACCTCTGTCGCAATGCTGGCATGATCTGTTCCGGGCTGCCAAAGAGCATTATATCCCTGCATTCTCTTCCATCTGATAAGGATATCCTGAAGAGTCTGGTCAAAGGCATGTCCCATATGGAGCTTACCGGTGATATTCGGCGGAGGGATGACGATTGTGAACGGTTTTTTCGTTTCATCCACTTCTGCATGAAAATACTTATTATCTTCCCATTTCTTATAAAGTCGATCCTCAATTCCCTGGGGATCATATGTCTTAGCCAATTCTTTTCTCATTGTTAATGTCCTCTTACCATAGAATTACATATATTGTAATATGATATTTCAAATCAACTATTCTTGTCAATCTAACAGCACCTTATTCATCATTAATATAGTAATTTTGTGTTCTTTTGCCACATATGACACAGTTGTCAGCAAGATTAAGTGGTTTACATAGTTTTATTGACCATGTTAGTATCATGTTGTAATTCCGATCACGTTGTGGTTAATATCGTAAACCATTTTCCGTTACCATTTCATGCGTGTCTCAGAAATCATTTTATCCGAATATCCCCAATTTCCACAGAGTTATCCACATGTACACGCGTGTCACTTTTTTATAAAATATGGGTTAAATTGTATAGTTATCAATTATATTTTTCAAACAATTCAAACTATTTATGCATTTTTATGGTTTACATAATATTCTATATATTATGTATTATGTTAACCAATAGCACATTTTGCTTGTCAGAACCCCGTTTTCTTATGATAGTTTCCGCTTATCCACATCCTTCAATCCGCTTCCATAGTGCGTTTACGTCATTTTTGACTCTACTGGTCGATGTTCTTATCATACCTTTCCACTCCCTTGGAAATAGTTCATAATATGATTTTTGCAGAAAACGTTCATCCAACAGAGCAACTATTCCATAATCATTCTCGGTACGTATGACACGCCCTGCTGCCTGTAGAACTTTATTCATTCCGGGATATCTGTAAGCATAGTCAAATCCATCCTCTCCCTGCAGCTCAAAATATTCTTTTATTATTTCTCTTTCATTGCAGACAAGAGGAATTCCGGTTCCAACTATGATCACTCCGATAAGACTATCATTTTTCAGGTCGATTCCTTCGCTGAATATTCCGCCCATCATACAGAAGCCAAGAATACTCTTTGATGGCTCAATCTCTATCTCCATATTAATTACACTGGACAGATCAATATCATTACCTGCTGTGAATCTCCCTATAAATTCTTCCCTCTCTTCTTCGCTCATGATTTCATTCTGAACCAGTATCTCCTGAGCATCCTCATCATAGTATTCCTGTTCAAAAATGTAGCCCACTTCATCCATAAACTGCCTGGACGGGAAGAAAATCAGATAATTCCCAATTTTTCCTTTAACAATGTCATTTATATATTTTGCAATTTTCCTGTACTCTTCTTCACCTCTTCTTGTATACCTGCTTGTGACATCTCCGGCTATAAGCCTTGCGCATCTTTTGCTGTCAAATACTGAATGTGCATAAATCTCATAATCCTCAGGTTTTCCACCAAGAAGCTTTTTATAATATTGAATTGGAAGCATTGTTGCAGAAAAAAGTATCGATGACTTTGCTCTCGTCATGCAATTCACAAGATTATCCGACGGATCAACACACAGAAGCTTTATTTTAAAATTCTCTTCTTCGTTATTCTCTGCATATATCACATACTTATCGTTTATGAGTTCATATATATTTGCAAATCTGGATATTTCAAAATAAAAATCGAGTATATCATCACGGTACATGCCTTCAGCATGGTCTTCCAGCCAGGATGATATAACAGAAATAATCAGATTGATTTTCTGCATAATCGGAGTAATATCCTCAAGAACTTCAGCAAAATCCCCTTCCTCCATAATATTTTCCATTTCGGAAGAAAGCCCTCTCACCAGGGATGCTATTTTGGGATGAGCCTCAGATATCAGCGCTTCAAATGTTGTAAGCATATCAAGATAGAGCTCTGCGCTGTACATATCTCTACCCCTGTCAAGAAGATTATGTGCCTCGTCAATCAGAAAAATATTATTACCGGCACTTCCTGATGCAAAAAATCTTTTCAGATAAATAAAAGGATCAAAAACATAGTTATAATCGCATATAACCGCATCCGCAAAAAGGCTCATATCAAGAGAAAGTTCAAAAGGACATACCTTGTGCTTCATTGCATACTTAACGATAGTATCTCTGTCAAAGGTGTCGCTCTGTGTAAGAAGCTCATATATACAATCATTAACTCTGTCAAAATGACCTTCCGCGTAAGGACATGCAACGGGATTGCAGTCACATTTATCAATAAAGCAGATTTTTTCTTTTGCCGTAAGCGTCACGGTTTTGTACAACAGTCCCTGGCTCTTTCTCAATAGCTCGAAGGTCTCCTCAGCTACAGTCCTTGTAATAGTCTTTGCTGTTAAATAAAAAATACGCTCTGCCTTCTCCTCACCTATTGCCTTTATTGCAGGAAATACCGTACTGAGAGTCTTACCGGTTCCTGTAGGTGCCTCAAGAAAAAGCTTTCTCCCGTGATATATGGTCCTATATACACCTGCTGCCAGCTCCTTTTGCCCCTCTCTGTAGGTGTACGGAAACTGCATTTTATGTATTGAATCATTTCTAAGACTATCCCAGGTTGCCGTAAATTCTGCCCAGCGATGATACATATGGATAAGGTCCTCAAACCATTTGATGATTTCCTCATCCTTATAATCTTCTTCAAAATATTTAATCTCCTCACTGTCAAAATTGCAGTAGGTGATCCTCACACTGATTTTATCAAGACGGCGTTCCTTAGTGATAATGGCCGCATAACACTTTGCCTGTGCCAGATGAACAGGATCAGGTTCCTTTATATTTTTAAGGTCTCTGTAAGTTCCTTTTATTTCATCAACAAGCAAGGGTTTACCTTTTCTCTCCATAACCCCATCTGCTCTGCCATCTATAGTCAATATGTAGTTTTCACTTGGATATGAAAAACTAAGCGGGACTTCCGCCTGATATTCCGATCCCATGCTCTTTTGAATTTTGCGGTGTATCCTGCCGCCCTCCTGCATGGCTGTATCCGGTGCATGATGAATTCTATTGTCCAGATTACCTGATCTAAGAAGAAACTCTACTAAGCTTCTGACTGATATTTTTAATTCTTTCATAGTTTTCTATAATCAAAGAGTCTTATGTTATTTTTTTGCGCATTTGCATTTATGCAACATCTACATTATGCACCGATGCGCATCCATAGCGGAGCGCTTTTTATGATATAGGAATTTCGGAGAAATTTCCTATATCATAAAAACACTCCCCATGACATTATATCATGGGGAGCCCGTGTATCAGATAATTATTTATAACGCTTGGCACATAGTGCCGTTTATTTATAACTCACTATCGTCTGTTTAGTAATTAGCAAGCAATTGCATGCTGACTAAGATATGATTCAAAATCCTGGTTGAATCCACTATATCTAACTGTAAGTGGACAATCGAAGTTGAGCCCAAAGACACCAAGAATGGACTTAGCATCTACTGTAAAACGATTGTATGAAACGTCAATATCGAAATCGCACTTAGTTGCAGCGTTAACAAAATCCTTTACCTGATTCGGTGTTAATTTGATTATCTTCTTCATTTCCATAGTCTTTTTATCTCCTTACTTTGATGATTATATCTCAAAAATTTGAAAAAATACTGTAGGTTTTCTTATGATTTTCTTAAGATTTTCTTAAAACGATTAAGTTTTATTTATTTAGGCAAGTATCAAACTAATTAAATCATGATTAACTAGCAATTTATTAATTTATATTTTAGATTTAAACCAATCTATTTATAATTTATTCAATTTTTTTCTTGCGTGATGAAATAAAAAGCGTTTTAATCATAAATATAATTTTAGAGAGGAGCATTGTTATGGAAAATCTTATTATTCCCAAGGATTATACATCCGCATTAAATCTCCACGACACGCAGGTAGGAATCAAGACAGTTAAGGACTTTTTTCAGAATACCCTTTCCGAGAACCTTAACCTGCTTCGTGTTACAGCGCCTTTATTCGTGGCCCCTGAGTCAGGATTAAATGATAATCTTAATGGTGTTGAACGCCCCGTTGCCTTTGATATTCGTGAAGAGAATGAGCGCCAGGCGGAAATTGTACATTCTCTTGCTAAATGGAAGCGTTATGCACTTAAAAAGTATGGCTTTAAAACAGGCGAAGGTCTCTATACAGATATGAATGCTATTAGAAGAGATGAGATTCCCGATAACATTCACTCCGTATTTGTAGATCAGTGGGACTGGGAAAAAGCGATCCGTAAGGAAGACCGCAACTTTGATTTTCTTAAGGATACTGTCCGCACTATATATAAGGTACTTAGAAAAACAGAAAAATATATGTCTATTCAGTATGACTATATTGAAGAAATATTGCCCCATGATATTTTCTTTATAACCTCCCAGGAGCTTGAAGATATGTATCCGGGCAAATCTCCCAAGGAACGTGAGTATCTGATCACCAAGGAAAAGGGTGCTGTGTTTATCATGCAGATTGGTGACATTCTCGCTTCAGGAGAAAGACATGACGGTAGAGCTCCGGACTATGATGATTGGGCACTCAACGGTGATATTCTTGTTTATTATCCTGTTCTTGATATTGCTCTTGAGTTATCTTCCATGGGTATCCGTGTTGATGAGGATTCTCTTAAGACTCAGCTTGAAAAAGCAGGCTGCACTGACAGAGCAGAGCTTCCTTTCCAGAAGGCCATTCTTAATAAGGAGCTTCCTTATACCATTGGTGGCGGTATAGGTCAGTCAAGACTCTGCCTTTTCTTCCTCAGAAAAGCACACATCGGCGAAGTACAATGCTCTCTTTGGGATGAAAAATATACAGACTATGCAAGAGAAAATGGTATTCCTCTTTTGTAATTTATAAAAGATGTAACGACAATAATTTTACTCAAAAACAAGTTGACAACATCTAAAAAATGGCATTAAATAAAGTCGAATGAAATTTAAAATATTATTATAATTATTTTTGCTAGGGGAGCGCTGCTGAGATGATGGTTTTCCATCGACCCTCACTACTTGAACCAGGTAATACTGGCGTAAGGAAGCATTTATCTGATATCACATTGTGATTTTGATGAATCCAAAACCTCCCTGATGCAAAAAAGGGAGGTTTTTATTATGTCACTTTTCTTAACACAGGTAGAAGATACCTACGAAATCACACCGGCTGGTTATGGTCTGTTTGTATTTCTACTGATTGTAGCCCTTGTAGCCGCATGCTTCTTTACCGGAAACGATAAAAAGAATCATTTCTCCGTTAAGCAGCTTGTATTTGCAGCAATGTCAGTAACTCTTGCAATGATAACCTCTATGATCAAGGTATTCGAAATGCCTATGGGTGGTTCCATCACACTCTTCTCAATGTTCTTCATCACATTCATCGGTTATCTTTATGGTCCAAGAGCAGGCCTTACATCCGGAATTGCATACGGTCTTCTGCAGCTTATCATGGGTCCTTACATTATAAGCATTCCTCAGCTTATCTGCGATTACATACTTGCCTTTGGTGCTCTTGGTCTTTCAGGATTCTTCAGTAACTCCAAGCACGGAATGATCAAAGGTTATGTACTTGGTATTGTTGGAAGACTTGCATTCTCCGTACTTTCAGGCGTAATCTTCTTTGGTCAGTACGCTGCAGACTATGGTATGCATCCTTTCACTTACTCTCTTGCATATAATGGTCTTTATATCGGCGCTGAGGGTATCCTTACAATCGTACTTGTCAGCATACCCGCAGTTAAAAACGCCTTTAACAAGATCAAATATATGGCAAATGAAAATGATGTCAGAGATAAATTAAAACTCGCATCATAAAGCAATTGTTTCACCAAGGGTGAAGGAGTAGATAATTCTCTCCTTCACCTTTTTTTGTGTAATTCTCTCAAGGGCCTTCTGATAGTAGTCAAGCTGAACCCTGTATTTATCTGCAAGCTCACCTGCAGTCTTTACTTTATCTGTCTTATAGTCAAGAAGGACAATATTATCGCCCTCTTCAAACCATACGTCTATTATTCCCTGAATAAGAACAAGCTCACTCTCAGGGAATTTCGTATTAACTTCATCCGCGTTTATCCCCATCATAAAAGGAGACTCCCTGTGCAGCTTACCAAGCTCCATAGCTCTCTTCATCCTTGAACCGACTTCACTGTTACAAAAGCCAAGAATATCCTCATTGTTTACACTCCTATGGGCACCCTCAGGTATCTTCCCTGCTTCCTCCATTTGCTTTATCCATGAAGTAAGATCTGAAACAGCCTCATCAATATTTGTATCCTCACTGCCATATAAAAGCTCCATGACTCTATGATAAATAGTACCTCTTGCAGCACCGTAGGCCTTTTTCTCAGTGTTGTCGATAAAGCCCGGAACAATCTCTTTTTCAGGAATAAGCTCATAGGAAGGCTCATTCTTTTCCTCAAGCCTTGCCTTTTTAAGCTCTGTAACGGTAGTTTTTACATAAAGATCTTCATAGTCCACAAAGGCATATTTATAACTGAACCTGTTCTCAAATTTCTCAATAAGCTCTTTCTCGGAAGAAGCTGCATTTGAAGTAAGTGCATTGAGTCTTACTTTTGCAGTTACCTCATCAGTTATTTTTTCGGCTGTAAGTTCATCCATTGACACAAGCCTGAACGAGAATGGGACCACATCTTCTTCAATCTTATTGCAGTCAACCTCCATCTGTCTGCAAAGTTCTTCAAACCGTGGATGTCTTGCCAATGCCATAAGCACAAGCTCCTGATATGTGCTTGCAGAATTCCTAAGATAATACGGTAAAAGATACGGCTGTTCCGACTCGGCTGCTACCCTGTTCCTATAACTCATCAGCTTTTGCAGCTTACCATTAAACTCACTTTCTGCAACATTCTCTCCTATGTCAGCTTTAACCTGGCCTGTCATAATGAGCTTATCCTTGGCTCTTGTCATGGCAACATAAAGAATACGCATCTCCTCCCCAAGGATATCTGTCTTCATAAGGTCACTCATTACGCTTTTTCTGAGAGTTTTGTATTTTACTCTGTGTTCAAGATCCATTGCATTTGAGCCAATACCCATGTCCACATCAAGGACTACGGACCTATTGGTATCCATATAATTAAACTTCTTGGACATACCTGATAAAAATACAATAGGGAACTCAAGTCCTTTACTCTTATGAATACTCATAATTCTGACTACATCTGCATTTTCATCCAGTATATTTGCTTCGCCATAGTCAACCTCATATTTCTCAAGCTGTTCTATGTATCTGACAAAATGGAATACTCCGCTAAAGCTTGTTCTTTCATAGTCCGATGCCTTCTCGCAGAGCATATTAAGGTTTGCGAGGCGCTTGGATCCACCGGGAAGTGAAGCGCAGTATTCCCCATAATGTGTATCATCCAGAATACGCCTTATAAGCTCATTTACGGGAAGATATTCGGCCTTTACCCTATATTCCTCAATAAATGCCACAAAGCTTTGAATTTTGCCGCAGAGCCTGTCATCTATAAGTTCCCGCTCTGAATCATCCAGACACCTTTTAAGGATGCCGTAAAAGCTATTATCTGCAAAAGAATCCTTTTCGACACTTCTGTCATATGCTTTGATAAGTGCAAGCTCATCATCGGAAAATCCCCCTATCGCTGAGTGCATAACACTGACAAGTGCCACATCCTGTCTGGGATTATCAAGTATCCGCAAAAAATTCAAAAGTGTCACAACTTCTACGGCTGAAAAGTATCCTGTCCTTGACTCAACATAAGCAGGAATTCCTCTGCTCTCCAGCGTCTTCTTAAATACATCATCCGAACCTTTAGGGCTTCTTAAGAGTATGACGATATCTCCATATCTTACAGGTCTTAGCTGCTTATCCTCACCTGTGACCACACCATCCTTCATAAGCTCGGAAATCCTGGCAGCAATCATTTCTGCCTCAATTTCCTTTGCCTCATCAGAAGATGATGATTTTATATCGGCAAACATGAATTCCGTTGCAAATATTTCTTTCTGATCATCATTTGGCTCCGGAAACTCCCCACCGGTTACAAGTCTGGCATCCTCGTTATAGCTTACTCCTCCAAGGTCCTCACCCATTATCTGTTCGAAAATGTAATTTACGCCGTCAAGGACCTCACTTCTGCTTCTAAAATTATTATGCAGGGATATTTTTCGTTTATCATCACCCTCATTCCAGGAGTAATCCTTCATTTTCTTCATGAAAATATCAGGTCTTGCCAGTCTGAATTTATAGATACTCTGCTTTACATCTCCCACCATGAATCTGTTATAGATGCCATCTGATTCACCTGAAACAGCAGATAATAGTATCTCCTGAACCATATTTGAGTCCTGATACTCATCAATCATCACTTCTTCATAGTAGTCACGGTACTGTTTTGCACCGCCTTTAAGTATTATCTCAAGAGCAAGATGCTCCATATCGCCAAAATCGATAATACCCTTCTCGCGCTTTTTTTCATCGAATTTCTCTTTGAAGCTTATAGCCAGCTCTGCCAGAGTTTTCACGGGTTTGCTGGCAAGCTCCATATGACTGCAGATAGTTTTCTTATCCTCAGCAAAGTATTGCGATGCAAGCTTTCCAAGAAGCTTCTTTGACTTTTCTCTTAGATCTTTTGCCAGCTCACGCTTGTCTGTATTTACAGATTCATCCTTCTTACTTGGAAGTCTTTTAAAATTAATCCCTAATACTGCAGCTCTCAGATCATCAAAACTCTTATCCTTATAATTCTGCAGCCCCTGTATCTGATCCAGTTCTTCCTCAAGCAAATCCCCATAAAAATACGGGCCATCGGGTTCATTAGCGATTGCAAGGGATTTGGAAGTGTATTCCACACATTCTTCGATGGCATTTGCAAACTGTTCCTTTGCCTTCCTGACAAATTCTGCCTCCTCAAAGCTCTCAGCATCTATAAGATAATCGTCAGCACGCTGTGAAAGCCATTCCTCAGGAAATGGCATACTCATGGCGTATCCATAAAGCTTTAAGATATATTCCTCCACATCTCTGTCGCTGCTGCCTGTAGCGAAATACTCCATACAATTAGTAAAATCCGGATCACCCTCTTCATATTTTTCTTCCAGAAGTTCTTCGAGCACATCCGCCTTAAGAAGCCTCATCTCTCCCTCATCTCCAACTCTGTAGGAAGGGTCAAGGTCTATGTCATTAAAATTATTCTTAATAATATATTGGCAAAAAGAATCTATGGTGGTTATCTGCGCACCATGAACAAGAGTCTCCTGCCTTTGGAGATGTGTATTAGTCGGATCCTCTGCCAGCTTTTTCTGTATTGCCTGCAGAATCTTCTCCTTCATCTGCGCTGCTGCTGCCTTCGTAAAGGTAACCACAAGAAGCTTGTCTATATCTATAGGATTATCCCCGGTGATACGCTGAATTATGCGCTCAACCAGTACTGTGGTCTTTCCTGAGCCGGCTGCCGCAGATACCAATACATTTGAATTCCTTGCATCTATTACTGATTGTTGTTCAGTGGTAAAACCCATCTTTATATCCTCATCTTAGTGTTTTGTCCGGATGACAATTTGTCTAATTACTTGTTTGATTCTCAATATACGTAGTCATCTTCTATCGCTGTAGCCATCTTCTATCGCCGTAGCACAGCTTTAATTATCCTGCTTTATAAGCCTTAAAATCTCATCATCCTTCATGGCCGTAAGCTTCCTCTTTGAATATCCCGGAACAGACTCATCATAGCCGCAGATTGATTTAAACCTGCAGAATTCACAAGCTGTCCTTTCCTTCATTTCATAGGGGTTAACCTCAATGTCCCCCTTCATTATCTTCTGTCCGCTTCTCTTAATGAGCTTTGTAACGTAATTCGATACTTCTTCAAAGTCTTCAGCAGGCATTACATCCGAAGCACTCTTAAAAGCACCATCCTTCTTAAATGCCACAGATATTACGTCTGATGCCTCACCGGCCTCCTTGTCGATAAGATCAACAATATGCCGATCCTCCTGCACAAGACCTCGCATACACAAGGCTTTGCGTATTCTTGCATTTATCTCCTCATCCGTATTATCTTTTGCCACATCATCTCCATCAAGAACTGGATCAGTCAGATGGTAGTACAGGACTGCCGCGGGAACTATCTCCTTCCCGGCGCTCTCTGCCTCTGCCATTCCTCTTGCTACATTCATGTACATGACAAGCTGAAGCTGCAGACCATAATATAATGCGCAAAGGTCAAATTTCTTATTGCCGGATTTAAAATCTATTACCTTCAGGTAGACATGATCCGCATCCTCGTAGGTATCAATCCTGTCTATACGGCCTGTGAGCCTCATCTTCTGGAGTATTCTTCCCTTTTCATCCTCTGTAAGACTAATATTTATGGCATCGATCTCACCTGCTTCATCAAAAGAGGTCTCCATGCTCTTAGGTGTGAAATATCCCTTATTCAACTGATACTGCAGAGTATCAATACTTCTCAGAAGTATCCTCTTTATCCTCTGCATCAGAAATTCATTGCGCTTACTGCTCTCTAATATATTGCCGTTATAACCTGTCGTAAAATCCTTCAGTGCTTCATCTAAAAGTCTCTCACCCTGCTCCCTGTCAAAGTCATTCCAGGTAAGATTCTCCTCTTTAAGCTTTTTGGAGAAGACCTCCAAAGCGCCGTGAAAAACAGTACCAAGATCGGAGGAATCAAAAGAAAACTCCTCTCTCTCATCCAGCTTAAGTCCATACTGAAGGAAATGAGCATAGGAACATTGAGCATATTTCTCAAGTCTCGATACCGAATTCCTCAGATAGTTACTGTACAAAAGAGCCGCTATACTCTCAGAAAGCGCCTTGTGCTCATAGCCAAAGCCTGCTGCCTCAACCATCTTAGTAAGTCTTCTCATTTCATCCTCTGAGCCGCATTCCCGAAGTGAATGATAGAGTGCCGTAAATGCTCTCTCTTCCGCATCATCCATATAGCCTCTGGAATATTCCTGAATATGAGCCGCCACAAAGTCCATGGCATTTCTCTCAGTTTGCAGAATGCCGCTTTGCACGCTCCTGTCATAGCGCTCATAAGTAACATCCGGGAACAGAGCTTTTATCTTCCCGATAAGATATGCAGGTCTGATACTCTTGCCGTCATTATCAATGTGAGCATAAGACAGATAGAGCTTATCCGAAGGCTTCGTCAGATTCATATAAAGATACAGTCGCTGGATATACATTTGCTGTCTGGGGGTGGGGGCCAGCTCTATATCCGTAAGTGAATCCGAAAGAAACTGTCTCTCAATGTCGGAAATGATACCACCTGTTCCTGCGGACTTGGGAATAAGATCATCATTTACTCCCAGGAAGAAGAGCGTCTTTACCTCTGTAAGTCTCGTTCTCTCGATATCTCCGACCACAATGCGGTCTACGCTCTGAGGTATTGTACCAATCTCGATATCGCCAAAGCCCACATCAAGTATCTCTGCATATTCCTTCCAGGTCAGCTTCTCATCACCCATAAGAGCAGTAACCTGCTCCAAAAGTGATATGACCCTGCGGAAAATGACATCATATTCCTTGGCCCTTATTGCGTCACTCTGCTCCTTAAATATCTTCTCAAACTCAGTTATCTTATCCTGAGCATTTATTCCTACAAGGAAACCATAAAGAGCTTTGGAATAATCCAGCACTGTTCCTCCCTCTGCCTCAAATAGCGGAGCAAGCGAGTTTACAGTCTTTTCTCTGAGTCCATTTATTTCATCAAGGTACTGTTTTTTCTGCTCTTCAAATATAACATTCTCGCTGTCCTTTAATCCGGACACTTCAGGTTTCCTCATTATTTTTGAGGGAATCATACTAAAGGCACTCTCCCAGCCCTTCCTTCCGCGGATACCGAGTGCTCTCACATAGTTCTCCAGCTTATCTGTTTCCTCTCCGGATAGCGGTGCAAGTCCGCTTCTTAGATAATGGAAAACAGCTTCATAACTATAACGTGTTGTCACCACAAGAAGCGCACTTCTTATGGCTTCTATCAGTGGATTAAGCTTTATTTTTCCATTCTGATCAAGATAAACCGGTATATCATATTTTTCCGCCTCAGTCATAACTGCAGCAGCATACCTGTCCAGGCTTCCGCAGACTATAGCAAAATCCCTGTATAACGTCCCTTCATTTTTACGGATAAGACTGCGGATTTTTGAAAATACAAACTGCACTTCCTCTGTGACATTATCGGCTTCCAGAATCCTTATTCTCTCACATGCTTCCTTTGTTTCACCGCCATTATCTTTACCGGCTGAATATTTCTCATTCCCATATCTGAAAAGATGTTTTTCCAAAAACGCCAGCTCAGGATTAGCGGCATGCCTTCCAAATTCGCCATTTATCAGCACTTTTGCATGATTATTGCTGTAATACTCTGCCCACCTGTCAAAATCCGGTACCATTGCAGGATCAACGCTTTTTTCATTTTCGTATTCAATGCAAAGAAGATCATGAACAGTTTTCCTAGTGAGTAGAAAAAGATCCTGCTCCGCACTTTTATCATAAGCAAATGGATCCTCACCCTGTCCTATGGTACAGGTAAAAATGACCTCAGATGCAGACTTAAGAAGCTCTTTAATGACCTTATACTGTACAGGAGTAAAGCCCGTAAAGCCATCAAAAGCAATAACACTGTCCGCAATCAGTTTTGAAGAGGGAACCGCTCTGCACAGAACCTCCATCAGTTCCTCCTGCGCGATATAATTCCCTTTAATATATTTTTTAAACTCTGAATAAAGAAGCTGCAGATCCCTCAGCTTAGACTTAAGCGCACCCTTATTCCCGCAGGCATCTATGATCTCGTCCATCATGTCAGGCTCAATGCTATACTGCATGAATTCAGAAATTGTGGACTTAACCTCATCAATGTAGCCCATTTTGTGCATACTTCCGCCAATTACAGGGAGCTTCTCCTTATTTTCCTCGGCAACATGGCGAAGCACAAGGCTCTTACCCATATCGTCCAAAACCTTATCGTGCTCTTCTCCCACTTCCTCGAAGATACGATGAGCAAGGCGCGAAAAACTTATGGCATCAATATTCATAATGCCATGCCTGGGGTGCTGTTTTACAATATCAAGCTGTGTCTGCATGGTAAACTGATCAGGCACAACAAGCAGAAAATTCCTCTCCGGTTCATTTATACTTCTTTCTATTATCTCCTGTCTTATCTGATAACTTTTACCTGATCCCGATGGTCCAAAAACAAAACGCAGCATAATTGTTTCCTCCGTAATTTAATCATTTTTAGTATACTCTCTTAGGTGTCCTAAATCTAGGACAGCAAAATATCTCACGTTACTATTCACAGTTTTCAAGATATAGTATCTTTCACATAAAGAGATTTCAGTTGCTTCGAAATGCCTAAAACAATGAAAGGTCTTAAAGTTTATAGTCTTTTTAATACCATAAGACAATCTATTGTTTTATAATATAATAGACACACGTAAATACGTTTGGGCAGAGGCCATGAATAATCAATCAAAGGTAAGAGATATCCTAATCCTTTCGGTGCTGTTGATTTTTTCTATCATAGCTCTCTTGGCACTTGAAAGTGATCTTTTTACAATAAGACCTTCAAGTCATTTTTACCAGCTTGATTCAGGGTGGTCTGTTCAGTATGGAGAAAAGAAATATGAGAACGTGACCCTTGTTGACTTTGACATAACTGATTCCGTAAAGGGCGACACTGTTTCTTTTACCAGGACTATCCCACCTACCGAACTCAAGTCCCCTGCTATTATGTTTAAAAGCAGATTTTGCGTAGTTGATGTTTATAAAGATGGTGAGCTTATCTACTCCTATGGCCGGTCCGGGTATGAACGCGGGACGTATATAGAAAAAAAATACAATATGGTTTCTCTTGGTGAATGCTCAACTGAGCATGAACTGACTATTACTTTTCTGATAACCGAAGATCATGAGGTAAAGAACTTTTTCCCCGTTCGTTTTGGAACAACAAAAGAATTGATAACATATTTCTTTCAAAACAGTAGGCTTTCGATGTTTGTGGGGGGCTTTTTCTACATATATGCTTTTGTTTTATCGGCACTTGGTCTGTACATGCTTTTTTGCGGCAAATTCTTTCCATCTGTATTTCTTAGCGCAATGTTATCCCTTCTTTTGGGAACTTATACCTTTACCTATAACGATATTTTGTTCTTTGTAAGTGATAAAGATAGACTTTTCTCTGACCTTGAATATCTTTCTTTGTATCTTTTACCTCTTGCTGTTCTTATCCTTTTGCATTCTACGCATCCCAATATTGCAAAAAACATACAGAAAGGTCTTGCTATAGTTAATGTTTCCTTTCCTGTTATTTTTTCCATATGCCATTATTCCGGACTTATCAATTTCACTCATTTTGTGACCTTTTTTCAAATTATACTTGCGGTTGAAAATGTCATATTCCTTCCTTCTCTTATAAAGGGCCTCGGAAAGGAGTATAAAAGGCATAAAGAGTCGGATGTTTATATTGGATTTTCAGCGGATAATTACCTTGTTCTGGGTTATATACTCCTACAGGTATTTTTATTCCTGGAGATAGTAAAATTCAACTTTACAAGAAACAATACCGATATCGGATCGAATTTCTACTCCAGGATACATTTGCTGGATTTTGGACTTTTGGACTTTATGATATGTCTTTTTGTCTATTATTTCTTAAGCAGCATTGAACAAATGAATGCCAGCAGGGTAAAAGAGGAATTGGAAGGACTTGCATTTACAGATGCACTTACAGGGCTTATGAACAGAGCAAAATGCACTCAGTATTCCTATGCGATAAATAAGCCCTATGCTGTGGTCATTTTGGATCTTGACAGGTTAAAAAAGGTAAATGATGCTTATGGCCACCTTGAGGGTGACAAAATGATAAAAGCGTTTGCAGTACTTTTGAAAAAAGCTTTTGCGGATGCGGACCTTATCGGAAGAACGGGCGGCGATGAATTTATGGTTATCTACGAAAAACCTAAAGAGGGAGTATGTCAAACATGCATAGATTATCTGCAGCTCCTGGTAGATGAGTACAACGAGAATGAAGGAAAAAATGAGATGTTTTCTGTATCTTTTTCTGCGGGGCATGCATATAGCAACGAGATAGAGGAAGATGATTTCAAGTTTGCGTATTATCTGGCTGATAGCAGAATGTACAAAATGAAGGAGACCCATCATGCTTAAGAAGGCCCTTTATTCATTTATAGCCTTTATAGCATTTATTCTGATGCTCATGGCAGCGCAAGCCATTCTAAAACCTGAAGGAGCTGACAGAGTAGAAGTTTTACGGAATGGATGGTATGTTCGCTATAATCAAACTGAGTATGACAATGTAAAGCTTTCTGATCTTAGAAGGCTTATTGGTAACGGAACATTTAGAGGCGACCGGGTTATACTGACCAAGCCAGATGTTGATTTCACAGGGTTATCTGATCCTGCCCTAATGATAGAACCCAATTTCAGCGCCTATATAGTCAGTATAGACGAACTGGAAATAGAGCATAAGTTCCTGGATAATTTTGAAAAAAATGAGTTTGTCGGCAGTGAAAGGAATTTTGTTATCCTTCCAAAAAAGTTAGGGAAACACGAAATTACCATAGAACTGTTTGTGGGTGAAGATGGTGCCTATAATTTCTATGATGCTCCGATTTTTGGAGAATATACTGATCTTTTTAGGTTTGGCATCTATAACAATATGTTCATATTCACAATTTCTGCCTTTCTGATAATCTTTGGCTTTATGTTTTTCTTAATTGCTCTTGGCTTTGAGAGCAACTTTCCGGAGATCAGAATGCAGATGTTTTCGGCACTTTTATTCATTGATCTGGGAGTATGGTTCCTTACTCAGTTCAAGCTTCTTGATCTTTTTATGGAAATAGGAAATCGGCAAACAGAGGCTGAATATATTTCTCTTTATCTTATAGTGCCACTCATGTACATGGTCCTGGGCAGCATGAGAAACTATCTAAAGAAAAAGAGTTTTCTAGTTTTCGCTACTATAGGAACCTTGTTGTCATTTCTTCCTATTATCCTTCATTACACAGGACAAATGCATATTAATCAGCTTCTGTGGCTGTATCAGTTAAATGCACTTACATTGATCATTTTTATGTTCGTAATGCTTTTTGGAGATGCCAAGAACAGGAGTATCCCTCCGTCACAGAGAGTACAGCTTGTGGGGCAGGCCATTTTGGGAGCCACCTTTATTATAAATGTATTTTTCTATTACCTTGAGGTGGCCGGAATAATGGAGCAGATCATGCTCTCCAAGAAGATAGTTCCTCTTGGAGCACTTTGCATGGTCTTTGCAACCCTGGTCAATTACTATATCTATATTTCCGCATCTATTGCCAGAAAAAAAGAGTACCAGTCCCTTACACACTATGCCTATGCAGATGGCCTTACAGATATCCCTAACAGAGCAAGACTTGATAAATACATAGCTGATATCATCAAAAAGAATATTGATTTTTGTATTATCAGCATTGACCTAAATGGGCTTAAGACTATTAATGATATCCAGGGGCATCTTATGGGAGATAAATACATAAGGGAATTTGCCGGCGTTTTAGAAGAATGTGTTGCGAACAGGGGATTTATTGCAAGATGCGGCGGTGATGAATTTATTGCTGTTCTTAGTGGGAATAATCTCGAACAAGCAGAAATAGTGATAGAGGAAATAAAAGCTGCACTTGATAAACTTAACCGGGAGGACCCTGAGCTTAATCGAAGCGCAGCTTTTGGCTATGCATACAGGCATGAAACCGATGGCAATAATTGGAATGATATTTATTTTCTTGCAGATGAGAGAATGTACAAAAACAAAGCTTTCATCAAAGGGAAGTAATCGTGTTTTTTGAGGCAGCCTCGTTGCTTAATAATAATTCGTATTAATGATGGAAGAATCTCATTCCTGTAAATGCCATAACCATATCGTGGTCATTAGCAGCCTGAATTACATTATCATCTCTTACAGAACCACCAGGCTGTGCTACATATTTTACACCACTCTTGGCAGCTCTTTCGATGTTATCGCCGAAGGGGAAGAATGCATCTGAACCAAGGGCAACATCTGTATTCTTATCAAGCCATGCTCTCTTGTCAGCATCTGTGAATACTTCAGGCTTAACCTTGAAAAGGTTCTGCCACTTTCCATCAGCAAGCACATCCATGTAATCAACACCGATATAAAGGTCGATTGCATTGTCTCTGTCTGCGCGGCGGATATTATCAAGGAAAGGAAGCTCCAATACCTGGGGTGACTGTCTGAGGAACCAGTTGTCAGCCTTAGAACCTGCAAGTCTTGTGCAATGAATTCTTGACTGCTGGCCTGCACCTATTCCGATTGCCTGTCCACCCTTAACATAGCATACAGAGTTTGACTGAGTATATTTCAAAGTAATAAGTGAGATCAGAAGATCCTTCTTTGCAGCATCAGGAAGATCCTTGTTGTTTGTAACAATGTTCTGAAGCATGTTGTCATCGATAACAATATCGTTATGTCCCTGCTCGAATGTAATTCCGAACACCTGCTTTTTCTCAAGAGCTGCAGGCTTGTAGGAAGGATCAATCTTTATTACGGCATAGTTACCGTTCTTCTTTGCCTTAAGGATTTCAAGTGCCTCATCT
Source organism: Butyrivibrio sp. LC3010 (assembly GCF_000424385.1). Classification (GTDB taxonomy): domain Bacteria; phylum Bacillota; class Clostridia; order Lachnospirales; family Lachnospiraceae; genus Butyrivibrio. The sequence continues at coordinate 61,605 of NZ_KE384179.1, forward strand.
GTGTAATCAGGAGCGATGATTCCGTCTGAAACCTCTCTCTTAATAAGACGCGCTGTATCCTCATCACAGGTGTCTGAAAGTGAGATAAAATCACCAAAGGATGACATTCTGTCAGCGCCTCTTGCCCTTGCGTAAGCACTTGCCATAGGTGAAAGATCTCCAAGATCCTCAACCCAATAGATCTTCTTTTCAATGTCTGTAAGCGGAAGACCTATAGCTGCACCTGCAGGTGAAACATGCTTAAAAGATGTAGCAGCAGGCATTCCGGTTGCAGCCTTTAATTCTGATACAAGCTGCCAGCCGTTGAAAGCATCAAGAAGGTTGATATATCCCGGCTTTCCGTTTAAAACCTCTATAGGTAAATCTGAGCCATCTTCCATGAATACTCTTGAGGGCTTCTGATTAGGATTGCATCCATATTTAAGTGCTAATTCTTTCATTATATTCTCTCCTTAACCTTCATAGGTTTTTTCAAAATTATCTTAAATTATTTAACGTTCTTGTTCACAATACGTGTCTCATATTTTCCTGTCTCAATATCGATGAAACGTGTAAAAAGTGATACCTTGTTGTCTGCGTTTAAGTTTTCCCAGATCATGTTTGTAAACTCATCGATATTTCCTGAGATTTCAACCTCTGTAGGCTCTCCCTCATAGCTGGGAAGCGGATTGCCATCACCCATGTATGTGTGGATAAAATAGCCTTTTCCTGCCTTAGGATTCTCATAAGTATATGTAAATCTGAGGCATGTTGAAGGATCATTATGATCACTCTTAAGGATTGACATTGAGATGTCATATTTTCCATCATCGATATGCATAAGTCCTGAAATTCTGGGGGTATAATTAGGTGCATCAGGCTCAAACTCTCTTGTTCTTAAAGATTCCTCAAAAGACTGTCCTGCTTCCATAAGATCATAGATAGTATCTGTCTGGTCACCATTTGTAACTATTGTATACTCACCTCTTACGCGAACAGGAGCATATATTATAAGGCTAGGATCTTCAAGCTTTGCGGGATCAAATGCCTCTGTGCGGATGCCTTCGCCCTCTGTAACAAAAACTCTGTTTCTGCTGTTCTCACTTCTTCCCATGATGAAATATGCTGTTACCGCATACTTTCCGTCTGCGCTTGTTCCGATAACAATTCCTCTTCCCGGATAAGCATTTGAACTAAGTTCATTCTTTAAATTTACCATTTTGACTCCTTTCATCATCGACGTTTAGATTGTAAATATGCAAAAACCGCCTGGACATACCATTATCTAAACGGCTGCCCAGGCGGTCGACAAATCAATATAAGCTGCACTTCCTCGTGGTAACCCACTTATCCGCCAGTCGTGCAACAACTTTACTTTAAACTAAAACTTTCAGAATTTCAATTAGTGTTTTTTAACAAATTTCATCTGTCAGTTACTGTTCACACCTTACGGTGCTCACAGCAACTGGATTTGCCCATTCCAGTTGCCTTCGGCAAAGGGGCAAATCCTATATTCAAGACGTAGAACATTCTCACGCTCAGCGCAGCAAGTGCGCAGAGCTGTCTGAACAGTAACATCTGTCATCATCTTTGATAAGACTTTCAAGTGTATCAAATACCACATCAGGCTCCACCGGCTTGCTAAGGTGGGCATTAAGTCCCGCCTGCAGACTTCGCTGAACATCCTCATCAAAAGCATTAGCCGTAAGTGCAATTATGGGGATTTTCTTTGAATCCGCCCTGTCAAGGGCTCTGATGGCCATAGTTGCCTGGAGTCCGTCCATTTCTGGCATTCTCATATCCATAAGAATCGCATCGTAGTACCACTCGGGATGAGACTTAAACAATTCAACAGCAATCCTGCCATTTTCTGCATGATCTGCTTCAATATTTCTCATACTAAGCACCTTCTGCATAATCTTTGCATTGACCTTGATATCTTCAGCCAAAAGAACTCGCCTGCCCTCCAGGTTTGCCTTATCAGTCCTTGCGGAGTTCTTGATATTTTTCTGGATCAGAGCCTCCTTAAACTGTTCGAGCACGAAAGAAGTATTAAGGGGTTTTGATGCAAAACTGTCAGCACCGGCACTTATAGCCTCATCCAACACATCCTCCCACTGCTGCGAGGTGAGGATAATGATTGCTGAATCATCGCCTATTACCTCCCGCAATTTCTTTGTTGTTTCAATTCCATCCATCTCAGGCATTTTAAGATCAACCAAAATGAGGCTGTAGGGTTCCCGTCTTGCCTGACGGAGCTTTACCATCTCGATTGCTTCTTTTCCTGAGCTTGCGATCTCTGATACAATGCCTACTTTCTCAAGCTCAACATGGGCATGCTCGCAGGCTATCTGATCATCATCTATGATAAGAACCGTTGTTTCATGAGGATTGATTTCTCCAATATTCTCATCGCTATCTTTTCTGTCAGAATCCAAAAGAGTCACGGATACTACAAACGTAGTTCCTTCGCCTTTAGTACTCTCCACCTCGATTGCTCCGTTCATCATCTCCACAATTCTCTTGGTTATAGCCATTCCAAGGCCGGTGCTTCCATACTTATTGGTGGTTGAAGAATCCTCCTGACTAAACGCATCAAATATTTTTGGTATGAATTCCTTATCCATACCAACTCCGTCATCCTTCATAACAAACTTTAGCGTTGACTTACCATAGAAACCTGCGGTCTTTTCAACAGTCAGTCCTATATTCCCGCCCCTCTCCGTAAACTTCACGGAATTTCCGAGGATATTTATAAGAACCTGCTTTAGTTTCATATCATCGCCGATGTAATAGTTATCGATTTCTCCAAGGACTTCACAGTTATAATAAATACCTTTATCGCTGCACTGCGTTCCTATTATCGTATTTACCTGTTCAAGAAGCTTTGTAAATGAAAACTCCTCATTCTTTATTACCATCCTGCCGGATTCGATCCTGGACATATCGAGAATATCATTTATGATCTTTAAAAGATGTCCCGCAGAACTTCCTATCTGCTCAAGATATTCCCTTGTCCTGTCAGAAATATCCGTATCACTGAGAGCGATTTTATCAAGCCCGATGATAGCATTCATGGGTGTTCTGATCTCATGACTCATATTTGATAAAAAGACAGTCTTTGCCTTACTTGCTTCCTCAGCCACTGCCAGTGCATCCGACAGAGCCTGACTTCTCTCAAGTGACTCTCTCATCTCAGCATCAACATCAGTAAATCCCACACCAATGGAATGGATCATATGGTCATCTCTGTCCTCTGCTTTTCTGACACTTGCCATTCTGAGCATTTCATAGGACTCCTTGCCATCCTTGGATACAAGATATCTATAGGCTATCAGCTGCTGTGTCTCAAGACTTTTCCTTATATTATCCGGATCGATGAATTTGAGAAAACCTTCCCTGTATTTTTCATCCACATATTCGTTGGCATAATTTGTGAAGGTTTCACTGAAAATGAAATCCTCCCCCTCTGCAAGGCCGTTTTCAAGTTTGGAATGCGCTCTGTAACACACCCCTGAATCCTTATCAAGATTTACATAATAAACACTCCTGTAATCGGCTGCCAGCGCAGTGATCATGTTGTTTGCACGCCTTTGGGCATGATCGATATACTCTCGTATGATTCCTCTTGCGTAATGGACCTTTTCCCCAAGAGCCTGTATATCATCAATAGCATCCTCAACTGCCTTTTCCCCGCCGGTGTCATCCTCTGATTCTATAGACAGTTTTTCATGAAAACCGTTCATACTTCTGTCTGTAGCAGCAGATACAGCGATTTCTCTGGTAATGTCATCAATATCCTTAGTGAGGTCAACCAGTTCCAGATTTATATCCCTAAAGTGCTTTCTTACCCCGCTCATTACAACTGTGACCGCAAATATACCAAGAGCGATTGTCACAATTACACTGATAAAAATTGTCTCTGCGAATTTTCTTATCTGCTTCTCATACCATTCCGTTGAAAAATCCACGGCAACAATCGTTGCTACCTCGCCTTTGGAATTAAAAACCGGGCTGTAGGCACTGTAAAAAGATCCCCACTCATCCACATATGGCTCTTCATCAACGGAAGGGGTTCCAAGGCTTGCCTCATACAGCGCATCAGTATATACAACATCATCGCCAAAGGGCGCTGGATCAAGAACAGTCGGATCAATTGAAAAAGTGAAATGTTTATTTCCCTCATCATTTATGCAATAGATATATTTTAGTTCAATGGCATCCTGAAAAGCCCTTAAGTTGTTCATCTGGGACTCATACTCCTCAGTCCCCTCATCCTCAGGAGAAATATGCTCCATAATATCGCCGTCCAGCATGGCTGCTGCCGTATTGGCAATATCAAGCATTCGCGCATTTATTATGGTTTTAATTGATTCGCGGGATTGGTTCAACAAAACAAGACCCACAAGCACATTGCCTATGAGAAGAATGGCAGATACTATAATAACCAGTTGCATTGTAAGAGTAACTTTTCCCTTTTTCATGATTAACTCTCCACATATGAGCAACTTAATACACACAGTTCTCACACAATACCATTGTATGATAATACGATTTTATGGTATCACTATAACAATGATAATTCTATTAACACCATATTAAAAATGGCTTAAAAATGGGGTTTATGGATTCTCTTTGTAATCCATTTGGTGTTAGAATGAAGGTGAGAAAAAATACCTGCAGGCAGATATCGCCTCAGGAATAATAGATTTTATGAAGGACAACTCGTATGATCACGATTCCGGTAATGGCTTCAATAGCCCTTATGTCCATAATATTTGATGCCATCATAATAGTTACTGAACTGATATTTTTCCTCGTCCTGATAAGATTTTTATTCTTCAGCGGAGAATTTAAGCAGTTTAGTCTTTTTGCAAAGATAATAGAAATCATCTTTGTATTACTTATTCTATTAATTCTGGCAGCAATTTTCCTGTCGATCGGAAAATTCGAGTAAATTAACAATAGCGCCCGGCACAAAAATATCCATTTAAAAATATTTGTTGCACCAAATTGTGATTTCCGGAAATTAAAAACAGATAAATGCCCCTTCAATGTTATTTAGAACAATAGGCATTTATCTGTTTTTTTAATCTTGTAAATCATCGCCCCGTCTGAAACTGCTCATTTCCAAACGGACACCATGAATCTTATTCCCAAACTGCAAAGGACTGAGGTCCCAGAACAATCTCTTCATCAGTAAAGTCTGCACTTCCTATGCCATAGATAAGATTTCCTGATGCATCAGTATCGCACTTAAAGTCTGCTCTCTTAACCCTTGCCTCAGCTCCATCAGGGTTCACTGCAATGACTAATTTACCTCTTCTGTATACAAAAATCCTCTCACCTTCAGCGGTATATACCACTTCAAAGTCACCATCAGCCTGCAGATCCTTGTTTTCATGCCTGAGACTTATGAGGCTTCTTACTGTATGGAGTACAGAATCAGGATCGTTCTCAGCTTCTGCTACGCTTGGCGCCGTATCTGATAAATCCTGCGGAATGTAGAGCTTATCCTTATCTGCATCAGAGAAGCCAAAATTCTTCTCATTTTTATCCCACTGCATGGGAGATCTGGAGCCGGTTCTCTGGAATCCGCCCTCCTTAGTTCTTACATAATCAAGATACTTCATTCCGATCTCATCACCGTAATATAAAAACGGCACCCCGGGCATAGTGAAGAAAAATGCATATGCAAGCTTTATCTCTGAGATATCCAGAGCCTTTGTAAGTCTTGGAGTATCGTGATTACAGGTAATAAAGCTGATATAGCCATAATCCTTTGAGCCTTCATATCTTGGAAGATAATCCTTAAGGAATCTCTGGGGACCATCACCGCCATCCTTCTTGAAATAGCTGTGGTCACCACCCTCTGTCTCGCAGTCTCTTACAAGGACGTTGTAACCATTTCCGTGATGATCAAGGTAAAAGTCTGCGTGGAAGCCGTATTTCAAAGCACACTGAGGATTGCACCACTCAGAAACCAGCGCAGCATCAGGATAATCCTTATCCATCATCTCCCTGATATTCTGCCACACAGCACCTGTTGCGCTCTTTACCTCATCATCCTCTTTTACAAGGGAGTCGGCCATATCCACTCTGAAACCATCACAGCCCTTATCGAGCCAGAAACGCATAATGTCCTTCAAAGCTTCTCTTGTGGCAATACATGAGGGATGGTCAGGTGTAAGCTGCCATTTCTCAGTTTTGTTTAATACTCCATAGTTAAGAGCAGGCTGGCATTTGAAGAAATTAAGCATATAGCAGCCCTCTCGCTCAGCCTCGCCTCCGATATAGGGATGGCCTGCAATTCCGCAAAATGCGCTGTCTGTCCAGATATATCTGTCTGAAAACTCGTTTCGTTCAGGTTCACAGCTCTTCTTAAACCACTCGTGCTCCTCTGAAGTGTGACCGGGAACAAGATCAAGCAGAATCTTTATTCCTTTTTTATGCGCCTCGTCAAAAAGTCGCACCAAATCTTCGTTTGTGCCATATCTTTCCGCAACCTTCTTATAATCACGGACATCGTAGCCCGCATCCTTAAAAGGTGAATCAAATACGGGATTGAGCCATATCGCGTTACAGCCAAGTCCCTTCACATAATCAAGTTTTTCAATAATACCTTCAATATCTCCGATACCATCAGCATTTGTATCATTAAATGACTGAGGATATATCTCATAAAATACTGCATCAGATAACCATGCCGGCATAACTTTTTTCCTCCTTGCGCTATTTGCGTTATTCGTTTAACTAGATTGCATTATCACACAAATTTTAACGGAATTAAAGAAGAAATTTATCTTTCTTAAAAACCCTCCGGTTTTCATCATAATTCTGAATCTAAGGTATTGTCGATAGTCTTTTTCAGGTTATAATAACCTCTATGAAAACTATGATAAAAAAAATCCCGGATTACATGATCAATTTCCAGGTATTAAGCTCTGACCGTTTAAAAATATTTGCCGTGATCACAATGTTTATAGATCACATAGGGGCAGGAATACTACTGTTCCTAGTCAGATCCGGCTACTATCCTTTCGGCATGGATTTTGACCAGTCAGCTGCTCTATACCAATATATCAGGCATATAGGAAGATGGTCCTTCCCCATCTACTGTTTTTTCATTGTAGAGGGTCTTATACATACCAGAAACGTCAAAAAATACATGCTAAGGCTTGGACTTTTCGGAATCATATCAGAGCCTTGTTTTGATCTGGCCTTCAGACTAAAAGAGGATGTTTTTTCACCGAATATCCCATATGTCCTTGCCAGGAATGCAGAATACATAATGGAAAAATCCAATGTCTACTTCACACTCCTCATAGGGCTTATAGTGATATGGATCATGAAGTATGTGGAGGATAACTTATTTATTGAAAATCCTCTCTCGCCCCTCGGAAAGGTGCCTTCAAAACCGCTTTACCTCATTTTGTATATTGCACCTGTAGCTGCCGGAGCATACCTTGCCAAATTGATGAAAACCGACTACTCATATTGGGGCATAATACTTATAGCAATATTTTTTGTATTTAGAGAAAATCGTGTGCTTGCCTGCATTGCCGGATATATATTTTTCATGAACATGTCGACTGAAGCCTGGAGTCTTCCGGCTTTCACAATGCTGGCATTTTTATACAATGGAAAAAGCGGCCGCCTGCGCAAAAGATTCAAGCTTGCATTTTACGCATTTTACCCAGTTCACCTTCTTTTTGTATATCTGGTCAGATGCTATTTATATTATATCCATTATTCTTGAAAAAATATCGTACCCCGGAATCTTGCGAACCGTGGTATCAGCGAAAACATGAGCCCTCAAAAGATCCTGCCTGTCGGGATGACTGATCCCTTCATCGAACATCGCCACAATTCTTTCAATCTTATCATCGTCAATCCTGCCACGCATTTCCTGGTAGCGTTCCCTTATGGCTATCGGCATGCTGCCCTGACAGAAATACCCTCCAAGGTATTTGTTGTCATCAGGAAGCCACACCTTGCCGATATTTTCAACCTGGCGGTAATATGCGGCATCATTTCCCATGCCACAGGTTCCGAAGAAAGCCACATTTTTACCATGAAGTGACATTATGAGGTCTATAACTTCAAGAGAGCAAGTCCCCCGGTTTGCCCAATAACCTATGAAATACGTCTCCGCGTCATGCCTGCCGTTCCAGCGCCTTACATTGATTTCCTCCTTCGAATCTGAAGGAATCGCATAGAAAATTTCATCAGCTATTTTCTTGGTATTACCTGTTTCACTCGCATAAACAACTAAGTACTTCAGCATGAATCCCTCTTGCAAAAATCGCAGTCAGGACTTTTTCAAAAATCTGTTATCACACTTTGGGCATCTGATTTCTATCCTGCCTTTCCCCCTTGGCACTCTGATTTTCTGACCGCAATTAGGACATTTATATACATGATAATTTTTCTTCTGCGTCCAGCTGTCACCAAAGCTTCTGAAAAAGTCTGCTATCTTGTTGGTATATTTAACAAAGATCTCATTCTCTCTATATCTAAATGGTATATTCTTGGAAAAAAGCCTAAAATAACTGTAAGCCAGAATGGCAATAGCTACATAATACAAAAATCCAAGCGGGGTCAGGAATGACACAAACAGTAAAACAACTGCTATAACCAGACAGAATTTCGTAAGTCTGTCCGTTCCGTATGCACCATATCTACCCTGAAATAAGCGATAGAGAAAATCTTTCATTAAATACAGCTCCTTATCCTACTATCAGGCTTTTAATAGACAAATCCCCTCAATCTAAAGAAAGTATAATTTTCATTACTTAAAATTACAATGAATCGCATATAAATCTTTCTTAAAAATCCCTTAATCCTTTATTACCTAATTTTGCCCTAATGATGCGGATTATTAAGTTTGTGTTATAATAGTTTGATGTATTTAATCAGGAGGCAAATATGCAAATAATCATAGTTGGCTGCGGTAATGTTGGTGCAGCACTCACAGAGCAATTAAGCGGTGAAGGTCATGATGTCACTGTAATCGAGGAGAAAAGGGATGTCATCCAGAGCCTTGTGAATAATTTTGATGTAATGGGAATAGTAGGTAATGGTGCAAGTTATCTTGTCATGAAGGATGCAGGTATTGAATATGCTGACCTTATGATAGCTGTTACAGGTAACGATGAACTCAATCTTCTCTGCTGTCTGATAGCAAGAAAGGCTGGTCATTGTAACACCATCGCCCGCGTTAAGAACCCTATCTATAAAAGAGAGATAAGCTTCATCAAGGAAGAGCTTGGTCTCTCACTTATCGTGAATCCCGAGGAGCTCTCTGCCGCAGAGGCAGCAAGACTTTTGAAGTTCCCTGCTGCTACCAAGATTGAGACCTTCGCAAGAGGACGTGCTGAGATCGTACACATGACTGTCACTGAGGATTCCAGAATATGTGACAAATCCCTTAAAACAATCCAGTCTGAGATCAGAAGTAAAGTGCTGATTGCGGTAGTTTCGAGAGCAGATGAAGTTTTCATCCCCAACGGTGACTTTGTTTTGAGACAGAACGATGAACTTACCATTGTGGGCGCTTCAAGAAGTATCGCTGAATTTTTCAGAAAAATTGGTCTTCCCACTGCAAGGGTACATTCCTGCATGATCATAGGCGGCGGAGCAACCTCCTACTACCTTGCAGAGCAGCTTATATCCTTCGGTATAGATGTAAAAATATTTGATAAAGACCTTGAGCGCTGCAAACAGCTATCAGACCTTTTACCTCAGGCTCTTATCATCAACGCAGACGGCACTGATAAGGATGCCCTTATGGAGGAAGGTCTTGTGGGAACAGAATCCTTTGTTGCCATGACAAACCTCGACGAAGAAAACATCATGCTTTCAATGTACGTTAAGAGTGTTAATCCCAAGGCAAAGCTTATTACAAAGGTGCACAGGGTTAACTACGGCGAGATAATAGGTTCTCTCCAGATAGGCAGTGTGATCTATCCCAAAAACGTAACTGCCCAGAGAATTGTCCAGTATGTCCGCGGTATGACCAACTCTCTTGGAAGCAATAGTATTGAGGCACTTTACAAGATGAATGACGGCAGAGTTGAAGCGCTGGAATTCTTTGTTACTGAGAATGCTGCAGTAATTGATAAGCCCCTCAGTGAGATGCACCTGAAAAAGGGTATCCTTGTAGCTCTCATAAATCGCAAGGGCGAGATAATCTCACCTACAGGTCAGAGTGTCATAAAGGCCGGCGATACTGTTATTGTAATTACCAGCCAGCTTGGTCTTCTTGATATATCAGATATACTTGCCTGAATGTAATTTAACGATTACTTTTCAGGAATGGATAAAACTTTTTTGGAGAAAAAAAATGAATTATAAAATGATACGATTTCTGTTATCACGTGTTCTTCAGATAACAGGACTTCTTATGTTGCTACCACTTATAGTAGCTCTGATCTACAAAGAATACTTCTGTGCAGAAATGTTCATTATCCTGATAGCAGGATGTATTCTCGTAGGTTCAATTGGTGCGTATTTCAAGCCACATAACATAGCCATCTATGCCAGGGAAGGTTTTGTCACCACGGCCCTGACCTGGATACTTATTAGTATGGTTGGCGCACTTCCCTTTGTAATGACAGGTGTCACAGAAAGCTATGTGGATGCCATGTTTGAGACCATTTCCGGCCTTACCACAACCGGTTCCACTATACTTTCAGATGTCAGTATGTATTACAGCGTTCAGTTCTGGAGAACCTTTACCCACTGGATCGGCGGTATGGGTGTGCTGGTATTTATACTTGCAATAATGCCTATGTCAGGCGGCTACAGTATGCACCTTATGCGAGCAGAATCCCCCGGACCTTCTGTTGGCAAAATCGTTCCCAGAGTGCGTGACACAGCCAAAATACTATATCTCATCTACATAGGAATAACCATAACAGAAATCGTTCTCCTCCTTTTTACCGGAATGAATCTGTATGAATCACTTACAACCACCTTTGCAACTGTTGGTACCGGTGGATTTGGTATATCAAATGCAGGAATTAACGAGTTTTCAACCGCATCACAGATCATAATTACTATTTTCATGATCCTCTGCGGTATAAACTTCAGTGTTTATTATTATCTGATCACAATGCGTCCGAAGGAAGCGCTCCAGAATGATGAGGTTAAGCTCTATCTGTTGCTCATGTTCTCTTCTGCAACTCTTATTGCTTTTATGATCTACGATCAGGGAATCACAAATACTCCTTTTGAGTCCTTCCATCATTCGCTTTTTACTGTGGCATCAGTAATGACCACAACAGGTTTTGCAACCCTCGACTTTAACACCTGGCCGCAGCTTTGCAAAACGCTACTTGCAACCCTTATGCTGCTTGGTGCCTGCGCAGGTTCCACAGGTGGTGGTTTCAAGCTCTCAAGACTTTGGATTTTATTAAAGGCTATGAAAAATGAGCTGATTTACATTGTGCATCCCAAATCTGTTAAAAAGGTTTATATGGATAGCCATCCGATTGATTCTACTGTAGTAAAATCAGTATCTGCCTACCTTAGCATGTACGTTGTAATTTTTATGTTCTCAATCCTGCTCATCTCAATAGATGAATTTGATTACGAGACAAACTTTACAGCGGTTGCCGCTACACTAAATAATATCGGTCCCGGACTTGGCATGGTTGGTCCCACAGGCAACTTTGGTGCCTACTCAGACCTGTCAAAGTTCGTCCTTATGTTTGATATGCTTGCAGGAAGACTTGAGCTTCTGCCTATGCTGATACTCTTCTCTCCCAGAACCTGGAGCAGAAGATAAGCGCAATACAAATGGGAGATTTATGAAAAGAAGATGTCAGTACAACTTTTATTGATCTTTGATTTTATTGGCACTGTTGCCTTTGCCATATCAGGGGCGATAACAGGCATCCATAAAAAAATGGATATACTGGGAGTGAATATACTTGCTATAGTTACCGCCTGCGGCGGCGGTCTTATGAGAGATATAGTAATGGGTAATTTCCCTCCACAGATGTTCGTGAATCCATTTTATGTTCTGGTGGCTGCCATAGTAGCCAATATTGTATTTTTAATTATGTATTTTCATAAAAGTGTTCCGCTTAAGTATTCAGGCGTGTATGACCGTGGACTGTTTATTTTTGACACCCTCGGACTTGCCGCATTCATGGTAGACGGAGTAATGATAGGTGTGAATTTCGGTTATGAAGATGACCTTTTTCTTCTTACATTTCTTGGATTTCTCACCGGAGTCGGCGGAGGAGTATTGAGAGATATTCTGTCAGTCCAAATGCCTGCCATTTTCGTAAAGCATGTGTATGCCCTTCCCGTAATAATAGGCGGAATTATAATGGTCTGGATGCATGAAATCATGCACACCTGGAACACCGCAATGGTATGCAGCTTTGCATTCGTCATAATCCTCAGGGCAATGGCAAGACATTTCCGCTGGAACTTACCTAAAGTAAAATTTTAAATATTTGCGCTAAACTCGCGAAAAAACACGTGCCGCCACAACCTGGCTGCACGTGTTTTTTGTTATTCTAATAGTTCATTAAATTCTTTTATTGAGTAGTCGGCTTTATCGTACGAAGCTGCATCACCGATTCCCACAACTGCCATACCTGCTGCCTTTCCGGCATCCACACCTGCATAGGCATCCTCTACCACAATACAGTTTTTTGGCTCTTCACCTAAAAACTCAGCAGCTTTTTCAAAGACCTCGGGATCCGGCTTTGATCTGCTAATATTTGTTCCATCTGAAATAGCATCGAAATAGTCCATTAAATCCACCTTGTTTAAAATGAATTTTGTGTTCTTACTGGATGATCCTATAGCGAGCTTGTGGCCTCTATCTTTAAGTTCCTTCAAGGTGCTTCTGACATCATCAGATACATCTTTCGGAGTCATATTCTCAAGTAATTGCTTGTAGTATTCATTCTTTTGTGTTGCAAGATCTTCCTTTTCCTCGGAAGAAAATTTCTTGGTGCAGCCTTCCAGAATGATGTCCAGTGATTCCATTCTACTGACGCCTCTAAGCCTGTTATTTTTCTCTTCATCAAAGTCAATGCCAAGCTTGTCAGCTATCATTTTCCATGCCTTAAAATGATATTTATCCGTAAATACCAGTACTCCATCCAAATCAAAAATATAGGCTTTCATGCATGTATTCCTTTCTGATCAAAATTTCAAATCCATCTTTCCGCAGAAGGGATCAACAGGGGATTTTCCCTTGAATTCACTTCTGCCAAGGATCTTGTCGATCACCGCATCCATAACAAATTCAGAGTTACAGTAACCGTTGATAAAGGTCTTTACCATAGGCGCATCCAGCAAATGATATGGATTACCAAGACTCACGAACATAACCGGCAGCTCATTCACCATCCATGGCATGTTATTTCCAAGGCCAAACATAGTATGCCAGTTAAGTCTTGCTGTGGTTTTATTGGATGAAGTCTCAATGTTTCCAACATACAAAATAAGGTCATATTTAGACTTTAAATTCCCCACAGAGTCATTCATAACTTCAAAGCCCTCTTTTTCATAGAGGGTAACTTCAAAGCCTTCCTCCGTAAGTCTTCCTATCATGTAGGAGGATACTCTCTCATCGGAATCAAAGCCTCCCATTAGTTCAAGCAAAACTCTTTTATGTCTCTTGGGACTTACAGGCAAAAGTTTCTGAGTATCCTTTACAAGTGTTACTCCTTCGTCTGCACACTCCTTTGCCCACTCTACATGCTCTTTGCAGGAAAGTATTTTTAACGCATCTTTATTAGGCACCAGGGTGCCGGCTTTCTTCTTTTTGGGTAAATTAAGAGCAGCCTTTGTAGCAAGGATGCGCTCAACAGCTTCCTTCAATCTCTCCTCTGACAGGATTCCACTCTCATACCCCTTATGCATAAATTCATAATCTTCATCGATATTCCTATTAAACAGGAACATATCGCATCCGTTCTCAATGCAGGCAGGAACTGCATGTTCTCTGTCCATGGCTGCACAAAAGCCCACCATTGGAGATGCATCTGATACTATAAGCCCGTTAAACCCAAGCTTTTCTCTAAGCAGCTTTTGAAGAAGATTTTTAGAAAGTGTAGCCGGGATTACTCGATCCGGAGCCTTTTTATCAAAGTATTCCTCATATGCAGGTAAAGCGATATGCCCTGCCATTACAGTGAGAGTCCCTTCATCAATCATAGCCTTATACACTTTTCCAAAGCTCTCATCCCATTCATCTGCTGACAGAGAATTAACGCTTGTCAGAAGGTGCTGGTCTCTCTCATCTATTCCATCGCCCGGGAAATGCTTAACAGAAGTGGCAACCTCTTCCTCCCTTGCTGCTTTAAGGTATCCGCGTCCCATCTCTATTACAGTTTCCTCATCATCCGAAAAAGCTCTGACATTAATAATGGGATTATGGTAGTTTCTATCAAGATCCACAACCGGAGCAAAAGCCCAGTTAACTCCAACCGCTGCGCCCTCGGAGCAGCTTACCTTTCCAAGCTGATATCCTCTCTCATAATTGCCGGTTGCCCCTACAAGCATCTCTCTTCCGTAAAATGTCCCCTCCAAAGCAGAGCCATTTCCGCCATATTCAAGGTTTGCAGCAATTAAAAGAGGAAGCTTGCTTTCCTTTTGTAAGAAACTGTGAGCAGCATGAATTTCTTCTCCCGGACCTTCTCTGTACAGAACACCTCCAACCTTATATTTATCAAGAAAATCCTTTAACTCAGTTTCATCTTTGCTAAAGACAACCGGGCAAAAAAGCTGTCCGATTTTTTCATCAAGCGTCATTTTTTCATATGTACTTTCAACCCACTTAATTTGTTCTTCAGTAAGGTTAAAGGGTTTGTCTTTAAAATTAATCATTTGAATACTCCTTTTCTTGCTTATAATCAGTATTTTATAATTTGTCATACTAATTTTGAACGGAATAAATTTTCCTATATCCGACATTTTTTAATCTTGTGATAAAATGATCTAGTACACCGAATAATAATTATCTGGCACAATCATTCAGCGTGAATGTACCAGTAATTTATTTTTCGGTGTACCAAGCAGAAAAAGTATAAGAAGCACAAGGAGTACCTATGATCAAATACACAACTTATGGAAAATTCCAGAGTGAAATGAACTCATATTATAAGCGCACAGGCATGAAGATGCAGTTTCCGGAGATGATAGCCAGAATGGATGAAAAAGGGCTTATGGATCAGTCCCCTTCATATGTCAGAATTCCTCTGGATTCACTTTCCATGGATGACGAGGAATTTGATAAGCTGGTGGATTCCATTCCTCTTCACATAGGAGCAACTTACAACGGTTCCAATGAAATAGGCGAGGATAAGATGATCCCCAGTTTATTTGACGTCTTCACTATTCGCCATCCCCGTCTTACGCGGCATTCATCACACACCCACAACTACTTTGAGCTTAATTTTGTCGTGAAGGGCTCGGCAAATTTTTACTTTGAAGAGACTTGCAGAAAAATGAACGAGGGAGAAGTAAGCATCATCGCCCCAGGCTCAACTCATGACCTTGTGATAGAGGATGAAACTTCTATAGTTTATACCGTATGCATAAGAAGAAGCACCTTTGAGAGCACTTTTTCATCACTCATGTACCAGCAGGATCTCCTGTCAGGTTTCTTTAGAACCATGTTAAAAGATGAAAAGCATTCCAACTACCTTATGCTTTTTACAGAGAACAATATGGAGTGCAGAATTTTCCTAAGAAAGCTCCTCATCGAAACTGAAAACCAGGATAGCTACAGCAACAACTGCTGCATCAATCTGATCAATCTGTTCTTTTCAAATTTGCTCAGGAATTACAGTAAAACCATATCCTTTTATAACTATGACATAAATTCAGATTTTTCACTGGTGCTTCAATATATCCAGCACAATTATCAGAATCTGACATTATCCTCACTGGCAGAATTCTTCCACTATTCAGAGCCTCACCTTTGCACTCTGATAAAGCAGAACACAGGAAAGAACTATACAGACCTGATAAAGAGCCTGCGCATGAAAAACGCAAAGGATCTTCTTATGAACACTACACAGAAAATCAATGAAATCGCTGAAGAAATCGGATATAACAGTGCCGACCATTTTTCAAGAGTCTTCAGGGGTGAATTCGGTATGTCCCCTGCTGAATTCAGAAAACAAAATAAAATAGATGGTCCCTTCATCCCGTTCTCTACTGAAAACTAAGGATGAAAGAACCATCATCTTTAATACATTATTTTATGCTGCATTATCATTTTCTGCATGCATCTTTGCCTTCATCTCTTCAATTTCGTTCTTGTACTTTCTGATAGGTCCGAAGACTACGCAGAGAATAACTACAAGACCAGTCAGTGAAGGTGCTCCGAATTTGATGAAGTTAAGGGCAAACATTGCAGATTCAGGCTGCTGGCCGATTGCACCTGCCACATATCCTGATGCAGCGAGGATTGCAAGAATACCTGAATTTGTTACTGTATTTCCACACTTCTGGGCAAATCCCTTGATTGATGAGACAAGACCATTTGCAGTTTTTCCTTCCTTGTACATGATGAAGTCGATAGTATCATTTACAAGGATGTTAACCAGTGCATTCTGCATTGCTCCTGTTACTGAAGCGATGAATGTAAGCACGCACAGAAAAACGAAGTTTGTTTTTCCAAAGAAGAACAATATCATATAAAGAATGATTGTTGATATCTGTGAAAAGCACAGCGCTCTCTGTCCTGTCTTGAATACCTTAAGAACTATAGGCATTGCTACAACCATTGAAACAAGCGCTCCGATTGAGATAACTCCCATGTAAACACTGATAAGATCAGGTCTCTCATAGTAGTACATCATATAGTAAACTGATGATGCAAACATCAGGCCATATCCCATGGAAGCCATTACCCATGCGATGATATTGGGATAAACCTCTTTGTACTTGAGAATCATTTTAAGACCCTTAAATGGATTCTTTTCAGGTTTTGAAAGGTATCTTTCCTGGCCTCTGGAAGCCCTGAACAGTCCCCAGAAGGATACGAATGAAAGAATTCCGCATATTATCATGTAGGGAATGTATCCGTTTGAAAATCCAAGGCTGTTAAAGAATCCAGTGATGTTGGGTGTAAATGTGTTTCCGATTGTAAATGCCACAGCGCAGCATCCCGCACCCATTGTTATGATCTTATTTCTCTCTTCATCTCTCTTAACAGCTGCTGGAAGTATTGCCATCTGAGGCATGGTATACATTGTTACTGTCATTCCGTAACCAATGTACATCACAAGGATATATGCAGCCTTTGCCATATTACTTGTAAATCCCCAGTCTACCCACACCATTGTTGCAAAAAATGTTAAGAGCACAGGTGCAAATAAGAAATATGGACGATATCTTCCAAGCCTTGTATGTGTGCTGTCAGCTAAAACACCCATGATAGGATCGTTTATTGCATCCCATAATGTTGAGATAAGCATTATCACAGAGCATATAGCTGCCGGTATTTTTAATGTATCAGTCATGTAAACCGACAGATAACTGGCAAGAACAGCCGCAGCTGCCATTGCTCCTCCATTTACGGAAGTTGCATGAAACCATCTGAATGCACTTCCAACTTCAGTTTTGCTATTAGTATTACTTTTGTTCCCCATTGTCCTTCTCCTTAGTTTTTATTAGTAACAATGTTTTTTTGCTTTGCAAAAGTATAATAGCAAGAGTTTACTCATGCCTCCATGTAATAACTTTATTCATATCCGACATATTTTAAGGTGCATTATTTTTGCAAATATTCATAAAGCAGGCTTAAATATTGATTTTAATCTGTTTTCCGTCATCTAATGATACTTTTAATGCCACATTTCCTACAGATTTTCTTTGTATAACAGCCAGCGCTCTGCCATAGTAGGTTTTAGTAACATTTCCTGTATATGCTTCCTGCGATTTAGGATCTCCGGAGCCAAATCCAAGAAGCACACCATCTCCTTCTATCTCTGCAGTTATAGTTTCATCCCGATCTGTAAATGTATTGCCATCTGCATCCTCCAGCATCAGATTTACAAACACATGCTTATCCCCTTTACTCGTGTTCTCATCTATCTCTGCAACCAGTCTGATATCTCCTTTAGCAGTTACAAGCTCATACTCCCCTGTTTTTTCTCCCTTAGAATATGAGACTACCTTTAGAGTTCCTGGCTTATAAACAGTTTCAAAGAGCACTCTGCAATTATCTTCTTTATTGATTTTCTTTTTCTCAATGCGTTTATCATTTACAAAAAGCTCAACCTCATCTCCTGCAGAATAGACTTCGATAATTACAGGCTTATTTTCATATCCATCAAAATTCCAGCTTGAAATAGCATCGCTCATAACCCAGGGGGTCTTAATTAGCTTTTCTCCATAGTGTGCGGGGTTCTGAACAGCGATATACGGAGCCTTTCTAAGTCCAAATACTATTTCCCTATAGTATGACAAGGGTCTTCTAAATCCCGTAATATCTACATCTCCTGTGTAGGCAAGCTTAGCAGGAAACTGAGCTCCAAAGCCTCCCTCTCCAAAGTTGTAGGCAGGTATTCCAACTCCCGCTTCTCCAAGATAATCCCACCCCGTCCAGGTAAAGTCACCGATTACCTGGGGAAACTTCATCACTTCACGCCAGTTGACGGCAATCTCAGGAGGATAAGTCTCACTGCCTACAATAATGCGATTAGGGTTAATTTCATTATCAAGAACATATCTTGCAGTCATGTAATTGTATCCTGCTATATCCGTCATAGCGCAGGCCTTATCAAGTCTTTTTGTAATCTCAGGATGAACAACTATTTTGTCCATATATTTATCCATGATAGTCATGAAATCATTGACATTAATTGAGTCATCAGATTCTCCAACAGATGATGCCACATCAGCAGTAATCTGAGGCACGGCATCCCCTGCAGCAAATACACCGTTGATGGATGCCAGGGTAAATCTATATGGGTCAAGCTTATGACAAAGCGCACTTATTTTTCCTGCAAGTCTGCTGCCCTCGTCTGTTCCGATCTCAGGAATCTCATTACCTATGGAATACATGATAACAGAAGGATGATTGTAATCCTTAAGCACCATTGCTTCTATGTCACGCTCCCACCAGTCCATGAAATAAAGGTTGTAGTCATAATCCGACTTGGCCCTGGTCCACATATCAAAGGCTTCTTCCATCACATACATACCAAGCTCATCGCAGGCTTCAAGCAGCACCGGTGCGGCAGGATGATGAGACATTCTGATAGCGTTAAAGCCCGCCTTTTTCAGTATGGAAATCCTTCTATATTCAGCTTCCTTATAGGTCTTTGCCCCCAGTATTCCGCTGTCATGATGAACACAAGCTCCGCGAAGCTTCACGGTTTTGCCGTTTACTCTAAGTCCATGACGTGAATCAAGACTGAGTTTCCTAATGCCGATAGTTGTCTCTTCCGTATCCAGAATCTCTCCCTGACTAAATGAACCGTTGTCTTCAGTCTTAGCCACAGAAACAGTCACAACTGCTTTATAAAGCTCAGGGTTGTCCTCAGACCACAGTAATGGATTTTCAACGAACAATCTTGAGAGCACCTTGCTTTCTGAATCCGCCTTGGTGCTTACTATTTTTCGCTCTTCTGCAATTACTTTTCCTTCCCTGTCCATAAGTTCAAAGCAGACAGCAATGTCCATAGATACCGGCTCGCCATTCATTACATTTGCGCTAAGCAAAATGGTTGCTTCTTCCTCACTGCAATCTTCAGTTGAAACCAGGAAGCTGTTCTCCTTCACATATGTTTTTCCACCGGTAAGCATATAAACATCCCTATAGATTCCTGAACCTGTATACCAGCGGCTGTTTTGCCCGGAACTATTTTTAACCTGAATGCGGATTTCATTTTCCCCTTCTTCCTTCAGAAGGTGCGATATCGGGACTATAAATTCTGAATAACCATAAGGTCTATTGCCTGCAAGCTGACCATTGACATACACAAAAGAATTCATGTAGATTCCCTCAAAAAGGAGCGAAATATTTCTCTCCCTGTCTCCGGGTTTTGACTCGTAGAATTTTACATAGGTATATGAACCTCCGTCGTAAAATCCCGTATTTCCACCGTTTATAGAATCAGCATGAGGCGTGGTCTCAATCATCGCGTCATGGGGAAGGTCTATCTTCCTTGCGTTTTGCGGAATATCCCACACAAGAGCAAACGCATCCTTACTATTCCAAAAAAGCCAGTTATCATTCCAATTTGTCTCTCTCATATTTATCTTCCTTTGCCTTTTGATTTCTCAAATTACTACATTGAAATTTTAATATCTGCATTTTGGATGAAAAACAAATTATTTTGACCTTTCTCCGACATTTTTTAAGAATGCTTGCTCAAATAAAAAGTGGAAGCCCCTCTACTAAAAGAAGTATGCTTCCACTGCTTTTTACTTTTAAATATTTAGTTCATTACAAAATAGCTATAAACTGTTTTTGCCAGTTAAAATACGTTAGGCAGGTAAAAAGAGATAAGTCCGATTGCTACAACTCCAAGAACTGTTGCAATAATAGAAGGTGCTGTACGGAAAATGTGAACTACTTCCTTTTCCTCAGAACTATTCTTAGCAAATATTGATTTGAACTCTTCAAGGTGTCCTTCATTTTTAGCGATAGCCTGCATGATTATCTTTGCAATAAATGCAGCAATCACAGCAATAACGAACCAAATTAAAACTGCTGTACCCATTCCGCTCTGTCTTGCAGTTTCAATCTCAGTTGAAAAATCCTTCCCTGCTGACTGCATTACAATTGTGTATACATAGAGCATAAGAATATTTCCAAAGTTAATAAGGAAATGAATGATCATTGATGTAACAATGCTTCCACTTGCCACATTAACAAAGGCAAAGATTATACCAAGTAAAAATGCATAGCAGAACTGATTCAGGTTAAGGTGCAGGATTCCGAAAAACAGTGCTGAAAGAATTGCAGCCTTCATAATGGTGGATATTGTTCTGTATTTATTGAACAGAAAACCGCGGAAAAAGATTTCCTCAAAAATAGGCGGTAACAATGAAATTACCATAATTATAGGGGCTGCAGAATCCTGCATCATATTAGATGCGCCCTGTGCTATAACATTCGGTACAAAAAGCTGAGAAAACAAGTTACCGAAAATCAATATAGGATTTATCACTATAGTGAGTAGAATTGTAAGAAGAATTGTTGAAATCTTTATCTTATGGAAGCCAAGTGTGCTAATGACAGGCTCCCCGTTCTTCTTAAGATAAATGATTAACGGAACAAAGATTGCTGCCTCAGCAAGGACTGTAGACCAGATTCCCATTAAAATGTCAACTTTCGAAAGCAGCAGTGCCGCTATTACAATCGCAACATTTAGAAGCAGTACGATAGAAAAAATAATACTTACCTGATTTGATTCTTGTTGTTTTGACATATAGTTTCCCTCCAAAATTTTTTCAACAAAGTTGATTTTACATAATTGGGAAACTATTTACAACACTAAATCAGAAAGATATGCATGTTTATTCAGATATTTAAGAAACTTCAACTCCCTTTAGGGGAGTTGAAATAAACCACAGAATTCCTGCATTCTGCAGGATACGATTCCCGTTTTTTCATAAAACAGTAATCCTTATTTTCCTATAACATGTATGGTTTCAAGAGTCTTATTAAAAATCTCCTCAAAATCATCATCCTCTGCCCTGGAAAATACAATAGTAAATACCTTGTTTGATGATAAAACCATGACTGTCATCTGATGAATAGTCTGGGAATTTTCAGGTGTAAACGATGTTTTGATTAGATATCCCGGAAAGCCTTCAAATTCCTTATTTTCAAAGCTCTCAAGAGTAAAGTTTATGTTTTCCCCATAGAGATTTTCATAGTTTTCTTTCTGAATGCTTTCATACATCTCAGAAGTCAGCTCATCATATCTGTATTCAACGCCATCATCTTCGCTTTCCCCGGCAGCCTTTTGTGCATTAGTAAGTACCTTGGCTTTGGGAATCTGAGTCACTTTATAAGTTATGTTTGCAGATTCAAGAGGATAATAATCATTCACATATTGCCCAGCTACATCAGATAAATGAAAGCCTGCAGGGACTATAAAAGAGCAGCAAAGCGCTTCCGGAAGAGTACTCAGTTTAGAAGGCTCTGAATTTTGACTAACATCAAGCTTACTGCTTTCAGCCTTCTCTGCTTCACTAATGACATTACCATTTTCTTCAGTACTACCACTTTTTCCTTCATCATTTTCTCCAGTACTACCTGACTGGTTCTGACTGTCTTCACTGCTTTCTTCCTGGCCACTGTCTTTGCCTTCCACTATCTCTTCAAGCACTGCATTGGCACCTACTGCACTTGCATCTGTAATCTCACCTGCAACAACAGGTACCGACCCACTTGCATCATTATTCTCTTCAGCCAGTGCCGGTAAGCCTGTATCCCCTACAAGGCATATCGATAGCACCGTCGCAGCAAAACATCCCATCATTTGAATTTTTCTGTTTTTCAATATATCAGTTTTCCTCACTGTTCCCTCACACAATAATATGTACAATAATTTTTCCCGGTTGCTAAACTAAGTTCGAATACATCAAACCAATATCTCTCGTTCATAAAGCTTCCATTATTGACGCTATCTATTCCTGCTTTTTCTTTCCAGTCTTTTAAAATATCCTCCCTGGAATTAAAACTGCCAAGAAACAGTACCCTGTCCTCATTTTCAACAAGTTCTGCTACCTCTGAGGGTTCATATATCATGCTTATTCCGGAAAACATATTTTCCAAAACCGCATCAGTTGTTCCACCATAAAGGTACACCTGAGCAGGAAGCTGGTCTTTATCTACGTTTATTACATCGGTCATGCCATTTGAGTAGTACAGGGATAAAGCTGCTACCTGATCAAAGTTACAGATAAGTACTGTGTTTTCATCAATAGCATCCCAGACCTTCTGCGTTTCCACCATATTAACACGTTTATACAGCTCATTTCCACGGAAAGCCCAGAAATCCCTGACGCAGAAAACGGTCATAAGTCCCAGGAGTCCCATACATATATAAGACACTGTTTTACCCGAATTTCTGCTGCCATTCTTTAGTCGTTCATGGATGCCTTCTAATACCCCAAACCATAAGGCTCCCATGCCGGGAATCATGTATCTGTAAACAAATACAGGCCTAAGCAACAATGATGCTCCAAATCCAAAAACAATAATTCCAATTATCGGCATAAAGCACAGCCACATATATTCATCCTTTATGTTCGTAATAACCAGAACACAAAGCAGTATAAATATGACTACTGCCAGGAATGTAGCCAGCTTTTCATTAAAAAATCCCGGTTTTAGCAGATACTTTATAATACCTCCAATGCTTCTTAATCCCAGAGGCTGAATCCAATAACTGCCCGAAACAGTTTTTGCCTGCGATAGCACAACCCCAATCCATGGAAAATAGCAAACCGCAGTCAGATTTGCACTGATGAGGATTATCCCGAGCTGCCAGATATTTTTCCTTATAGACAAAATAATCAGAAATACATAAACTGCCGCAACTGCAACAGCTGCGTAGTACTGAGTGTAGCAGGCAAGTAACCCATATATAAAAACAGGTAAAATATTCTTCCACTTAAGCCCCTTAATCTGCTTTTCGGGATTGCTTTCAAGAAATGGTCTTGCATGGATACATAAAGCTGTCACAAAAAGCATCACCCAGCTGTACATTCTGATTTCAACACCATACTCTGACATCTGAGGCATTGCGATCATAGCACAGGAAAACATTCCTCCAATAAGGCATCCATATCGCTTTCTTATGATAGTCAGCCCATAGATATATAAGATAATAAGTGGAATAAGGCTTGCAAACTTCGCAGCATAAACAGGCAGATTCCCTGCCTGTATTAAATCCAAAGCTCCCTGCCCATGGCCTGATGCACCACCGAATACTCCGCTTAGTAAGCCAAATATTTTTACAAAAAAGTGCGCAATAATATAATACAGCGGCGGGTGTACATCCGCCGCTGTTAATTTAACCATCTCAGGTATGGGCTTAAGAGCAAATTGAATACTAAAAAGCTCGTCATACCATATATCCGGACTAAAGCACAGGTAAGCCATGAAGCCAAGCATGCCTGCTGAAAACAGATACATGATTAAACTAAAGAGCCTCTGTACCTTGATCCATAATGTTTTTGCTCTGTTACTGTTGCCCATATTTTTTATTCAACACTGTCAATAAGTTCAAGTGTATGCTCAGCATTCATCTTCTTGCACATCTCAACAAACTTATCAAGAGGTACATTCTGAATCTGCTTATTAGAGCCACGCACATTGATAGAAACTGTATTCTCAGCTGCTTCCTTATCTCCAAGTACAATGATGTAGGGATCCTTGTAGTTCTTGAACTTCTTGATCTTCTCCTTCATGTTGTTGTCGGAGTAATCAGCCTCAACATCAACGCCGTTCTCATAAAGGAGATCAGCTACCTTCTTAGCATACTCGTTGTGCTCAACACGGATCGGTACGATACCAACCTGATAAGGGCTGAGCCAGAACGGGAACGCACCCTTGAAGTTCTCGATGATGATACCGATGAATCTCTCAAGGGAACCATAGATAGCTCTGTGGATAACAACAGGCATCTCAAGACTTCCGTCCTGAGCCTGATATGTAAGGCCAAAGTTGTGAGGAAGCTGGTAGTCAAGCTGTACTGTACCGCACTGCCACTCTCTTCCGAGTGCATCCTTGATCTGAAGGTCGATCTTGGGGCCGTAGAAAGCACCGTCGCCTTCGTTGATCTCATAGCCACCCTCGCCATACTTCTTATCGAGAATGCTCTTAATAGCAGCCTCTGCTCTGTTCCAAACCTCAATATCACCCATGAAATCATCAGGGCGTGTTGAGAACTCAGCTCTGTATGTAACACCGAATGTCTTGTAGATCTCATCAGCAATTGAGATGATATCTGCAATCTCATCCTGAATCTGTGACTCCATTACGAATGTATGGTCATCATCCTGTCTGAACTCCTGAACACGGAAAAGACCGTTCATCTGTCCGGACTTCTCTTTTCTGTGAAGTACATCGTACTCACTGTAACGAATAGGAAGCTCTTTATAAGAATGAACTGTTCTCTTGTAAGTCATCATAGCGTTAGGACAGTTCATAGGCTTAGCACCCATTGTATCAAGTGCTTCTCTGTTGTAGATAACAGAGCCTCTCTCGATCTTAACGGGAGCCTTAGCTGCATCCTCTTCCATGCCATCTGCAACGTCCGGAATAGTTGTGTCAGCCTGAACATGACCTGCAATTCCGGGAACGATAAACATGTTGTTTATGTAATGAGCCCAGTGTCCACTGATAAGCCACAGTTTCTTATTATCAATAAGAGGTGCTGCTATCTCAGTATATCCATGTCTCTCCTGAATCTCTCTTGAGAACTTAAGGAGCTTCTGATACATTCTCCATCCTCTGGGAAGCCAGTAAGGCATTCCGGGAGCTGTCTCATCAAACATGAAAAGATCAAGCTGAGCACCGATTTTTTTATGATCACGCTCAAGAGCTTCCTGGATCATCTTCAGATGAGATTTAAGCTCATCCTTTGAAGGGAATGCATAGAGATAGATTCTGGTCATTGAATCTCTCTTCTCATCACCTCTCCAGTAAGCACCTGAAACGGCCTTTACTTTATATGAAACATTCATCAGCTCCTGAGAATTCTCAACGTGAGGTCCACGGCAAAGATCGATGAAGTCATCACCTGTGTTATATGTAGTGATTGTCTCACCTTCTGGAAGATCCTGAATAAGCTCAGTCTTGAACTTCTGATCCTTGAAGATCTCAAGTGCCTCAGCCTTGGTAACTTCCTTTCTTGTCCATGCTTCTCTTCTCTTGATGATCTCACGCATCTTATCCTCGATGGTCTTGAAATCATCCTCTGTCACAGCCTTAGGCAAAACAAAATCATAGTAGCAACCGTCTGCTACCTGCGGACCAATTGCATACTGTGTCTCTTCACCGTAAAGTTCAATTACGGCCTTTGCCAGAATGTGTGCCAATGAATGGCGGTAAACTTCCTGAAATTCTTCTTTTGTCATAATTTTCCTCTTTCTACCATACCTACCGGGTACAGTTTTATTATATTGAAAAAGCTCTGTGTTTATTCAGAGCCATTTCTTGCTGGATAAATATTAAGGATTAGAATTTTCCTTTGCCGTGGCACTTCTTATACTTTTTACCACTTCCACACGGACAGGGATCGTTAGGATAAACCTTGTTCTCCTTGCGAACTGTCTGAGAAGCCTTCTGCTCCTTGTAGAGTTCCTTCTGCTTCTCCTCAGAGAAGATATCATTCCACTCTTCAAGACCATAGAGCCAGTCAGCACCTGCAGCTACCATGTTCTTGTAAAGAAGTTCCTTGTCGAAACCAAGCTGAACCTCTGTGTCCTCTTCCATCTCTTCGATAGGATTCTGCTCCTTAAGTGAATCATTGATTCCATCAAGGAAACCTGTCATTGTCATTACATCAATGCTATATTTGTCAGCCAGTTCCTTAACTGTGCCCTTAACTACCTCATCAGGATTCTTAAGAAGGATCGAGTAGATTTCCTTTTCCTTCTGAAAATAATCTGTCCAAAGTTTCTGCAGCTGAGCTCTATCAGCTTTCTCTGAATAAGCCATATCACGCCACTGTTGTAATAATGCCATAATGTAACCTCACTTCCAATAATTAGTATTTCTATATGCACATGATTCTCATGTCGCAATCCATCATATTATATTATCTTTTTAGGTTAATGTAAATTGTAGATACAATAAACTCTAACTCCTTGTACTTCACAGTAAATTCTTTTCTAATCTGCTTAATTGTGATATCATTATTACGATTTAAACGGGGGTTCTTATGGCAGACATTAATAAACCTAAAAAACACAGACATAAAAGGCATTATACTTTTATGATAATATCAGGAGATTCCGATGGAAGCAGCGGAAGTATCCATCTTGGCCATATTGCCACACAGGTGCTGGCATTTTCTATTTTTGCCGTGTTTGTAGCACTAGTCTGTTTTCTTGTAAATTCAGCGATCACAGTTTCATCATTAAAAAAATATACAGCGGAGCAGGAAGCCAGAATTCTTGAACTTGATGAGGAAAACAAGACTCTTACAAAATCCAATTCCGAACTGCAGAATGAAGTCACTCAGCTTAGTCAGGCGCTCAATCAGAAGGTTGAAGCAGAGGCTCAAAGCGCAGCAGAGGCTGAGCAGCTGAGTATTCCCTCACAGCTTCCTATTTCAGGTACTGCATCCATGATCAGCACATATGATGATCCCGGATCTTCTGAGATTGCTATAGCCGGCATTATAGATGCAGATGGAAATGCTATTGATCAGTCAGAAAATGCAGAAAACAATGACGAAAACGGTGAAGAAAATGCTGAGAACACAGAAGAAAATACCGACGAAGCCACAGAACCTGTCGATGTTTCAACTTTAGATCCTATTCTTCTTCTGACAACCGAGGAAGGTTCTACAATCATTGCTTCAGGTGCAGGAACCGTAACTTCTGTAGCCGGAGATATTAAATACGGCAACAGTGTGACCATTGATCACGGAAATGGCTATATTTCAATTTACAGAAATTCCGGTGAAAGCCTTGTTCACGAAGGTGACACCGTCGTTAAAGGAGCTACACTGTTTGTAGTCGGAAGTGATAATACCAAGCTTGGATATCAGATCAAAAAAGACGGGGTTTTCATTAACCCTGAAGAACTTGTTCAGATAAATGGATGATTAAAATAATGTGCTTATAGGGAGGAACCATCATGACGAAGTCATGATTTGGAATGTTCCGACCGACAGGGCAGGATTACGAAGTAATCGTGCCAATACATATTGAGGAGGAACCATCATGACGAAGTCATGATTCGGAATGGTTCCGACCGATAGGGCAGGATTACGAAGTAATCGTGCCAATACACAAAGAGGAGGAGTAAGATGGCACTATTTAATAATGCAAAAGATGGAACACTTGATGTTTCCGCAGAACCAATAACATCTTTCATCGCTGCAGGGGCAATTGTGGATGGTCCCTTCACCGCCAAGGAGAGTACCAGAGTAGACGGTACGATAAACGGAAATGTATCCGTCAACGGTTCACTCATAGTTGGTCAGGAAGGAAAAATCACCGGCGCAGTTTCCGCCACTAATCTTTTTCTGGCAGGTGAAATACAGGGCAATGTAAGTGCCGGCACCGGAAAAGTTGAGATCAGTGACACAGGCAAGCTTATAGGTGATCTTACAGCAAAAACTCTTGTAATTGATGAAAATGCAGTTTTCCAGGGACAATGTAATATGACAGCTGAAAAGACCTCTGCTGAAACTGCAAAAGAACGAGCTGCTGCAAACTAATTGTATTTCAGTTTTTTGTACGTCAAAATCCCCATGATTGTAATCACATTACCAATCATGGGGTTCTTTTTATCAGTTAAATATATCAACTAAATGTTCTCTAAAAAATTCTAAGAAAAATTATGGATCGCACTAAAAATCAGCTTTCCTTCATTCTCTGGAAAACCAGAGCGTATCCATCATCTCCATAATTCAAAGAACGATTCACTCTGCTTATAGTGGCAGTTGATGCTCCTGTCTTCTCTGCTATTTCAAGGTATGTCTTATGCTTTCTGAGCATTGCTGCTACTTCAAATCTCTGAGAAAGTGACATTAATTCATTAACCGTACACAAATCCTCAAAAAAGCTATAGCACTCCTCTTTATTATCAAGTGACAGAATCGCTTCAAATAAATGATCCACCGCTTCTGTACGAATTTTTTTGTTCATGTATCCCTCCACTACTCAATTGAGTTATAATCAACCAAGTATCCAAATTAACTTAATTTCGTCAATTTACTTTACTGCTTGCATATTTTAACACACTAAACAATTAAAGTAAAGTAACAGGGACCTTCATTTAGATGAATTGTGAATTAATTCGCGAATATTTTAATAATTTCTTTACTTTTAAGTTTCCTTATGATATGCTAACTATGTTGTTTTAATACAACATATCGTCAATAGAAGTACTCATTTGACGATTAGAACTATTTTTTATTTTTTAGTGGAGGTAAGCTATGAACAAGGGTACAGTTAAGTGGTTCAACAACCAGAAGGGTTACGGCTTCATTTCTGATGAGGCAGGCAATGATGTATTCGTACATTATTCAGGACTCAACATGGAGGGCTTCAAGTCTCTCGACGAAGGCGCTGCAGTTGATTACGATGTAATCCAGGGCGAAAAAGGACCTCAGGCCGTTAACGTAAACAAGCTTTGATTAACGGACAATCATTTTAATCAAGACTACAATGTGCCTTATTCTTTATATATAGAATCAGCAAGTGTACAAATGATTAATCACTTAACCCATCCGGAAACGGATGGGTTTTCTGATATTTAAAAACTGATCAGATCCGCAGAACACTCCCATTTCTTTGAGAGGATCTGACCAACACAATTCCCCTTTTCCGAAGGAAAACAAAAGCCTGTCAAATATTGAAAAATTATCAAAAATCAACACGTAAAAAATTCGAATAGCGCACAACTAATTTACCAAAATTTTATACTTAATTAATTGTTATACCAAACACGTTTTGCTAAGCTGAATGTGTGTCATAATTTCTTATGGAGGTGTAACAATGCAAAAACGAACAGGTTCTTTATTGTATGCTCTAATCGGTGTCATAGCAGGTGCAGTTATCCTGACCGGCATCATCATTGAGTTATTCACAATTAACAGTACAATTGCAACCACCAAGGAACAGACTGCTGCTTATAGAGAAAGACTTATGCAGGATCAGCAATCTGAGCTTAGAAACCAGGTTCAAAATGTTGTAAGTCTTGTTGAACAGGTAGATAAAGCGCACCTTGCAGGTGCTTTTTCAGAAGAAGACGCAAAGAGAATCGCTGCTGATTATGTTCGTGAACTTCGTTTCATGGACGGCGACGGATATTTCTGGGTTGATACTTCAGATGGTACAAACGTGGTTCTTCTTGGCCGCGATGCAGAAGGTACTAACCGTCTTGAACAGCACGATCCTAATGGCGTATACATGATAAAGGATTTCATTGCTAACGCAAAGGCAGGCGGCGGATTTTCATATTTCAGTTTCCCGAAACCGAACGAAACCGAGCCCCTTCCCAAGATGGGTTACACAATGCTGTATGAGCCCTTTGATTGGGTTATTGGTACAGGTGTCTGGATTGATCACATCGACAGTCTTGAAGCGGTATACAAAGAACACGCTGATGAAGCCCTCAGGAACTCTATTATTAAATCCCTCATCGTTCTTGTAGTTCTTATTATATGCGGGATTATAGTAGCCTTCTACATTGGTAAGAAAATCACTACTCCTATCGTGCTTGTAGCTAAAGAAATGGAGCACATGGCAAACAGCGACTTCAGTGACAATGCCGATATGAAGAAGGTTAGACCTCTTAAGAAAACTAATAACGAAATTGGCCTTATTTCCGATGCTCTCGATCTTCTTCACTCAAATATCAGAGAGCTGATGGCTAAGATTTCTGACACTACCGCTTATGTTGCATCCGCATCTGAGGAGCTTTCAGCAAGTGCTTCCCAGTCAGCTGAAGCAAGTGAAATGGTTGCAAACTCCTGCACAAACGTTGCAAACTCCTGTAGCGGCCAGATTACAGCTGTATCAGGTGCAAGTGATGAAACTCAGGCATTTGTAAATAATATGCAGGAATTCCAGGATGCAATTGTAGCTTCCAGCGAAATGATACAGGCAACCAACGAAGCAGCAACAAAGGGCGCTTCTGACATGAATCGTGCAACAACCATGATGGAAACCATCAAAGATTCTGTTGAAAATACAGCTACCATGGTTGAAGGACTGGGCGACAAGCTTAAAAATATTGATTCCTTCGTTGATACTATCGCTGAAATCGCAAGTCAGACCAATCTCCTTTCTCTAAATGCCAGCATTGAAGCTGCCCGTGCAGGAGAAATGGGTAAAGGATTTGCAGTTGTTGCAAGTGAGATCAGCAAACTGGCTGATCAGTCAAATGAAGCTGCAAACAATATCACAGTTCTTATTGAAGACATAATGAAGAGCTCTGAAGAAGCAGTTGACTCCATGAAAGAAGGTGCACAGAGCGTTCTTGAAGGCTCTGAAGTCGTTAATGAGGCCGGTAATACCTTCAATGAAATTGTTAACAAGGTTCATTCCGTTTCCGAGCAGAGTGCTCGCATGAGCGAAATTGTTGACCAGCTATCCGGCGGTACAGAGACAATTGCTAATAACATTCAGAAGATTGAAGAAATGAGCGTAAGTGTTGCAGATGAGACTCAGAATGTATCAGCAGCATCCCAGCAGCAGACAGCTTCCACCCATGAGGTTGCAGAAGCTTCCGATCGTCTTGCTGAAAACGCACAGGAACTTCAGGAATTTGTAGCCAGGTTCTCACTATAAGAGAACATACTCCATAGAAAGTGCAAATTATAGCCCCCGAAATGTATATATTCCCGTTTTTCTAAGGAAAACAGGAATCTATACATTTCGGGGGCGTAATTTTGCGTTCAATTGCTATAGTAATCGCCAAATATTTCTGCTGATTACTTTAGATCGCCTTCGGATGATTGCAGGTTTAATAGGAAAACATGCCTCTACTCTAATTCATTTACTATTTCATCTATAGAAATCGTACCGCCAAATATATCCAATGCGCTGCCAACTGTCACATCCAGCTTTCCTTCGCCGCATCTCTTAAGTTCTTCTATATCCTGAAGGTTATGCACTCCTCCGGCGTAGGTCATTGGTATCTTTCCCCAGTTTCCAAGTAACCCTGCAAGCTCATTTTCGATTCCTGACTGTTTGCCTTCAACATCAACCGCATGAACAAGAAATTCATCACAGTAGAATGAAAACTCATCAAGAATGTCTGCATTCACTTCTACTTCTGTCATCTTCTGCCATCTGTCTGTAACAATGTAATATTTCCCATCCTCAGTACTTTTACGGCAGCTAAGATCCAGCACCAGATGTTCTTTTCCGGTCTCACTAACAAGTTTCCTCAGATTTTCATAATTCACTTTTCCATCTTTAAAAACATAGCTCGTCACAATCACATGTGAAGCACCTGCAGCTAAATACTGCGCAGCATTTTCAGCAGTTACACCGCCACCAACCTGAAGACATCCCGGAGTCTGTCTAAGAGCCATATAAGCCTGATTTACCGATGCTTCATAGTAGGGACTATCATTTGCATTAAGGATAATAATATGCCCTCCATAAAGCCCCTTATCCTTATACATTTTTGCATAAAAGGCTGCGTCCTGAGTAGCCACGAAATTCTCTGCAGCAACATCACCGGCATCACGCAGACTACTTCCTACTATCTGTTTAACCTGTCCATTATGTATATCTATACACGGCCTGAATCTCATATTTACCTCTTTTATACACTAATGTTCTGCTAAAAAATGCTCCAGCACTAAGCATGGAGCATTTTAATAATTCATTATATGATATACGAATTGCTCCGTTTCTTCGAAACTCTTGCAATTCTACAAATATTCGGAAACCGCTAATTTACTGCGTAAATTGCTAATTCCTCATATTTGTTCGGGTCATAAAGTCAAAATGCTTAACATGCAAGCATGTACGCATTTTTGACTTTTGACACCTATATCATTATATTACATCACTCATGTCGTACATTCCTGCTTCTTTTCCTGCAAGGAACTTAGCGGCTTCAATTGCGCCCTTTGCGAAAACTGATCTTGAATATGCTCTGTGAGAAAGAGTTATAACCTCATCCATTCCGGCAAAGATA
Source organism: Butyrivibrio sp. LC3010 (assembly GCF_000424385.1). Classification (GTDB taxonomy): domain Bacteria; phylum Bacillota; class Clostridia; order Lachnospirales; family Lachnospiraceae; genus Butyrivibrio. Next base: position 94,432 of record NZ_KE384179.1, read on the forward strand.
ACATCATGATCACCTACAATCGTGCCACCGCGAACAGCTGAAATTCCGATTTCCTTCTTAGGACGCTTCATACGTCTGTCACTTCTGTCATAAACGTACTCACATTTTTCAGATAATGATTCGTTTACGCTGTCAGCAAGTGCAAGAGCTGTTCCGCTGGGCGCGTCCAGCTTTTGATTGTGGTGCTTCTCAACTATTTCTATATCGAAGCCTGCCGCATCCAGTACAGGAGAAATCTCCTTTAATACCTTCATAAGCATGTTTATTCCAACTGACATATTTGCTGACTTAAGGATTGCAGTCTTCTCAGATGCCTTATTAACCTCTTCAAGCTGCTCCTTAGACAATCCTGTGGTACATAATACAACAGGGAGTTTTTTTTCAGCACAGGCCTTAAGAAGCCCGTCAATAGCTGATGCATTAGAAAAATCTATAACCACATCTGCATCTACATCACATTTATCAATTGAATCAAATACGGGAAAACTGTAATTATTCTCGCCGTAAGCGTCAATTCCTGCCACTATTTCTATATTGTCATCATTTGCTGCAAGGTCAACAATAACATGCCCCATTCGGCCGTTACAGCCGTGCATTATCGCTTTTGTCATTCCCATTCTCCTTTATTCTTTCATCTGCGTCCAAGAATACACCGGCACATTTACCAAAATAGCCAAGTCACTATTTCCGAATCATGGAATTCTCTTATCGCTAAATTTCTAATTACATACCAAGAAATTTCTTAAGCTCTCTCTCAAGTACCACTCTGTTCTCCTCTGTGATAGTTGTAAGAGGAAGACGAAGCGGACCTGCCTTGAAGCCTATCATCTCAAGAGCTGCCTTTACAGGAATAGGATTAACCTCTGAGAAGAGCGCATCTATAAGAGGAAGTGCCTCAAGCTGTATCTTAGCTGCACCCTTGAAATCGCCATCAAGTGCCTTCTGGCACATCTCATGTGTCTTAGCAGGAGCTACGTTTGAAAGGACTGAAATTACTCCAAGTCCGCCAAGAGACATGATTGGAACAACAAGACCATCCTCACCTGAGTAAAGATCAACTGCTCCATCAGCAAGCTGCATCATCTTGGTGGTCTGAGCAAGATTGCCCACAGCATCCTTAATTCCAACAATGTTATCAACCTCTTTGCAGAGCTTAACTACAGTAGCAGGCTGAATATTGCAGCCTGTACGACTAGGCACATTGTAAAGAATGATCGGAACATCAACTGCCTTGGCAATAGCTGTAAAATGCTGAACAAGACCATCCTGAGTTGCCTTGTTATAGTATGGAGTTACTGAAAGAATACCATCAGCGCCTGCCTTAGCAGCATCAACAGACAGATCAATAGCCGTTTTTGTGCAATTTGATCCGGCACCGGCAATTACAGGAACTCTCTTATTTACATAATCAATGCAGAATCTTGAAACCTCCATGTGCTCTTCTTCGGTCATGGTAGCACTTTCACCTGTCGTTCCGCATACAATAATGGCATCTGTTCCATTATCAATCTGGAAATCGATCAGTCTCTTGAACTCATCATAATTGACCGATCCATCCTCATAAAATGGTGTAGCAATAGCAACACCTGCACCCTTAAAAACTGCCATAATATTTCTCCTCAATATTATTTATAAAAAACTTTTACTAACTTTGCTCAAATAAAGAAGCTAACTCATCACTCGGAGAGTTAGCTTCACAAAATCGCCATTGATTCTATTAGCTGATAGCTCCCCATCTTGCGATGACAGTCATGCAATTATTCACTGCATGCCCAGGTACAAGCCTCACAGGATGGCTCATCCTTCGGCGTATTGTCCTTTCCGAATCCCTCTCCTGCGCCTGTCGCATCAGAATCCGTACTGATAGAATACGCAACCTCTATCTAAATCTTATAAAAGAATAGCACTAGTACACTAAAGTGTCAACGTGATAAATCAACACTAGCTTTCACTGCACTTATTTCATTCCCTCCCAAAATCTATCGTGCTCAGTGAATCTTACGGTATCATCCTCAGAAATCTCAGCCTTTGGCTTCTTTTCCTTGGTCCCTGTCTGTTCCATCTGAAGTTCATCCTCTGAAGGGGAATTGTACAAACCTTTGTGTTCCCCGAAAATCTTATCTATAATAGCCATGACAGTTACCTCCTAAAAATAGATTCTTTACTACATCTCTTCTTATAGATAATCATTCTCTCTACTCTGTTTTCTTATCCTAATTATACCAAAATCGCAGCTAAAAAGGAATAAATCTACTGTCTTATTCAGTATAAAAGTGAAACATAGCGGTAAATAAGTGCACCTTGCAGGGACAGCTATTGTTCCTGCTTTTGTTATTTGGTATTTGTAAGATAAGAGAAATGTGTAGTTCTTCATACTTAGTAAAAATAATGGCTTGTCGAAAAAAGGAGACGATGTTTATGAAAAATGTAGTTGAAATTCAAAATCTCACAAAAAGCTACGGCAAAAACAGGGGTGTTATCGATGTTTCCCTGACTATAGAGGAAGGTGATATATTCGGATTTATTGGTCCAAACGGAGCGGGTAAATCCACCACTATAAGGTCTATGCTGGGTTTTCTTAAGATAAATAGCGGAAGCATAAAAATTCTTGAAATGGACAGCGTCAAAGATCATGAAAAGATTCTTGAAAATGTGGGATATATGCCCTCTGAGAGTTGGTTCTACACCTCAATGAAGGTGAAGGATGTCATAAAGTATGCTGCAGATGTCAGAAAAATGGACTGTAGCGCAGAAGCTGAGAAATTATGTGAGAGACTAAAGGTTGATGTGAACAAACGGATAAAAGAACTGTCTTATGGAAATCGTAAGAAAGTCAGCATAGTTTGCGCCATGCAGCACAGACCCAGGCTTTTCATTTTTGATGAACCGACAGGCGGCCTTGATCCGCTTATGCAAAGGACGTTTTTTAATCTCATTGATGAATATGTAAATGAAGGTGCAACCTGCCTCTTATCAACTCACGTGCTATCTGAAGTGAATAAATATTGCAGACATGGAGCAATCATGCGGGAGGGAAGGTTATCAATGCTGGATTCTGTGCTGATTGACGAGGATGAATTTATCAGATTCTATGAGGAATGAACTGTCATGACTAAGTCATGATTTGGAATGGTTCCGACCGATATGTCAGGATTACGGAATAATCGTACTAATACATATTTTACAAGGAGTGAATATTATGAGAACAATTTTATTAAGAGAAATAAAACTGAATTTTAAAAGCTTTCTTATATGGTCATTATCAGTAGGGCTCATGGGGCTTGCCTGCATACTTCTTTATCAGAGTATGGAAGGTGATATGAAGGATATGGCGGATATGTTTTCCAATATGGGAGCGTTTTCCGACGCATTTGGCATGAGCACACTTAGCATAGCTACTTTGAAGGGATATTTTGCCACAGAGGTTGGTACTGTCCATGGACTTGGAGGTGCCATGTTCGCTGCGATTCTGGCAATTGATATATTGTCAAAAGAAGAGGACAAGCATACAGGAGAATTTCTGTTTTCACTTCCTGTATCAAGAAGCAAAGTAGTCGCCGCAAAGGGAATATGCGTGGCAGTACTGCTGGTACTTTTTACAATTATCTGCGCATTATTCTATGTTGCAGGATTTGTCTATCTGAAAGAAGAACTGCCTCTTAAGGAATTCACCTCCTTTATGCTCAGACAGCTTCTAATGAATATTGAAATTGCTGCCCTCTGTTTTGGAATATCAGCGGTTTCAGGAAAAAGTAAAATGGGCATGGGACTTGGAATTGCACTTGTTTTCTATGTATATGATCTGATAGGACGCGTGGTTCCTGACCTTAAGGATTATCTTTTTATAGGGCCCTATGCATATGCTAACGCTTCTGAAATTTTCTCAGGAGTAGAGACCGATGCTATGGCATTTGTGACAGCAGTTATGGTGATACTTTGCGCCACCATTTTTGCATTCATATTTTATGATAAAAGAGATCTGGCAAGCTGATTAATTAGCGGCAGTTCCCTCATAAAAATTCCAACCGGGAATTTTATGATAATTTAATAAACAGCACATCGAAAATATTGGATAATTATATACAAGATAGTGATTACTTAACCGTAGCTGTTTTCGTGGATTATCCTGGAGGGAATGCATGCATCATAACAGAAGCAGTTTCTTAGTTGATGGAGATAATAAAAAACAGGTTTTATCGGATCGCGAGCTATTAACCGGGCTGTTTTTTCGCCTGCTACCCTACCAGATCCTTCTTATAGTTATCAATGCCATAAATGGTATAGTGGATACCCTCTATGCCAGCAATGTTTTGGGCAAATCTGCCATGATTGCAATTGGACTATATGCGCCAATTACTCATTTTCTATATGCAGCCAGCATTATGTTGGTTGGAGGCTCGCAGATTCTCTATGGAAGATACATAGCAGTAAAAAGAGAATCAGTAAACAGTGTATTTACAATCGATATTATTCTGTCTGTTATTTTGTCCATTGTAACATCTTTGATTATGATTATTACTGCAGTCACAGGAGCAACGCGGATTGTTGTTGACACTGAGCCCGATCTTTCAATGTTTAACCTGTACCTTATCGGGCAGTCTATAGGAATTCCGGCACTGGTTCTGGGACAGCAGCTCTTTGCATTTTTATCTTTGGAAAATCAGTCAAAAAGAACTATGATTGCAAGTATATCCTGCTTTGTTATGAATGCTATCCTTAACCACTTGTTTGTAGTAATTTTGCCCATTGGGATTTTTGGGCTGGCATTAAGTACATCCCTTTCATACTGGACATTTTTACTGATTCAGGCCCAGTATTATTTTGCAGGAAAATCAGAGTGGAGATTCGATTTCAAAATCTGTAACTGGCAGGATGGAAAAGATATCGCCCGTCTCGGGGTGCCCGGTGCCATTTCCCGTTTAGTTGAGACCCTCCGCTGTGTTATTGTAAATTACCTGATTATTGCTTATGTAGGAACAGTAGGGATTTCATCCTTTGCTGCTTCTAACTCTGTTATGGCAATTTTCTGGCCGGTTGTCTTTGGAATGATGGCGGTTTCAAGAATGCTGTACAGCATTAGCGTGGGTGAAAAAGACAGAAGGTCTCTGATCGACACCATGTATATCAGTACTGTAAAAGGTATGTTGGTAATCTTCGCAGTCATAGCGTTTATTGTACTTTTTGCAAAGCCGCTTACCTTCTTATTCTATCAGGATCCTCAGGATCCGGTATTTGGAATGACTGTTATGGGCTTAAGACTTCTGCCATTCTGCATGATTCTTTCTCTTGTATGCACGCAATTTACCTGCTACGCACAGACAATTGAACGAAAAAACCTGGCGGTAGTTCTCCCTACAACAGATGGAATGATCGGAGTTGTATGCTGGAGCCTTATTTTAATCCCATTATTTAAAATGAATGGCTTATACATAGCCAATATTTTAAATGGTGTAATTTGCACCGCAATTATTGTGATTGCTGCCTGCATTTGTTTAAAGAGATTCCCCCGTAACTTAGAGGATCTCATGGCTATCCCGGAAGACTTTGGCGCCGGTGATTCAGACAGACTTGATATAACTGTTCACGACATGGATGAAGTTGTCAGTATTTCAGAGAAAATTGTGGATTTTTGTAAGGATCATGGAATTGATCAGAGAAGATCCTTCCTTGCAGGACTTAGTATGGAAGAGATGGCAGGAAATGTGGTAGCACATGGCTTTACCAAGGATAACAAAAAACATTCCATCGATTTAAGAGTGGTTTGTGACGATAAAGAGATAATTCTAAGATGCCGTGACAACTGCAGAGCTTTTAATCCCTCGGATCGATATAAAGTCAATGAACAGGACGAAGTCGGTAAAAATGTTGGAATAAGACTTGTTTATAAAATAGCAAAAGAAGTTTCCTATCAGAACCTCTTAGGATTAAATGTATTGACCATAAAAATATAAGTATTACAAGTCAAAGAGAGCTGTTTCCTGTCACCATGATCTGTTCCATATGGCAGAGCATAAATATACCGCTATTATTTGTTTTTATGCTCCGACTGGAAAAGGCGAAGATCCTCGTTCAGGCGTTTATCATCGATTGTTCTCTTGGATTTATAAATCAAGAAGACGCACAAATACACTATGATAATGTAGGCGGCAAATAATGCTGTAACCAGAAGGCTTTTGTCAAACCATGAAAACAGGTATGAAGTAATGCAATAAATGGCCGTACAAATTGCCGTTCCTATGCAGACTTTAGCGCCAAATTCATCAGCTTCATCAAAATTCCATAGCATATAAACCTGCAAATATCCTATGATGTAGCAGGTAAAAATCATCTCCGTCATATGGAGAATATCCGCAACGAAACTTCCACCGATCATACGATATACACAATAGAAAAACAGTATCGCAAAGAAATACAGACACGCCTTGAATTCAATACCAATCTCTTTTGTAAGATAAAGCTCCCACAGGGTAACTCTGTTTTTATCTTTCATTTATCTGTCCCCCTTTAGTATTCTTCGAAACTCTACAGCATATCGCCTTGATATCAAAATATGCTCGCCGCCCTCCATAGTTGCATCAATACGGTTTGATGACATACTTTTAAGAGCTTTGACCTTTGCAATATTGATCACCATAGACTTACTGCACCTGAAAAAATTATCGTCCGTTACGCTATTCAAAAATGAATACAAAGAACCATCAATTTTTATAACCTTATCCATGGTATATGCAAAAACCTTATCATCTACCGTCTCAAGGTACAGCACATCCGATAGATTAACGTTCTCGCTTCCAAGATCCGTTCTCCCCCACAATCTGCTATCTTCCCTTCCGAGTATTTCAATAATCCGGCTCACAATGGGGTTAGGCTCTTTATAGCGTATGGTAAGGCTCTCTTCACCATTTATTATCTTTTGAATATCAATTTTCATTTGTTCCCCTGTATTCACGTTTTCTTCATACCTTTGCCCGGTTAAATTATGTAATATTAAAGGTAAAATACCAAGCAGTAAGACATCTTTACATGATAGCTTCAACACTATATTTCTTCTTACCGATGATACACAACTTTGCCCTGTTTCTCCGGATTTCTCGCGATTCATTCATTAATTAGATTATAACGCATAGCTATTTATAATTGGGTAATTAAATGGCTAAGTGTTGTGAAAGTACCTCAGATACGAATAGAAAATATAAATCCCTAAATAATGTTTTCTGCTTTACACGCCATGCAGTCTAATCACATGCTTATTCTTTATAGACTCCCTCTGCGGGATCTTCCTTCTGCCTGCCTTTCAGTCTATTCGCGTACTT
>NZ_KE384179.1:101904-126689 GCF_000424385.1 Butyrivibrio sp. LC3010
CTTCCTTCTGCCTGCCTTTCAGTCTATTCGCGTACTTGTTCTTCATAGACTCTCTCTGCGAAAATATAATTCCGTCAGTAATAAGTCTATAGCATATAGTTGATCTTATTAGACTGATTCTTAATATAAATATGTCATTTCTTAATCAGTCACTAAAGCTTCTTCTTTCTACAAGGACTCATCATACCCCCAAACTCTAATTCACTTCACCCGATCTGTTTCAAATGATAGAAAGGTTATAGCTTGTAATTATATGTGACTAAAAGTTTTAGATATTTTACAGATATCCCATAGACATTCATAATCTATGTGTAAGGTCGTTTTTTAATGATTTGAATGTGTTTTAGTGATGATAAAATTTCCGCAACAAAATAGCGATGCAGACTTGAGACTTCTTGCCGACAAAAGTGGAAGTCATAGATTATGAGGAGTGACTTATGGCAAATTTACTTGCATTTGGTGATTCAAATACATGGGGACTCATTCCCGGAACTAAAGAGAGATACCCTTGGGGAATCAGATGGACCAGCCTTGTTCAGGAGAAGCTAAGTGAAGTGAGAATAATTGAAGATGGACTATGTGGAAGGACTACCGTTTTTGACGATCATCTAAGACCCTTTAGGAAGGGAACAGAAATACTGCCGCTAAGTCTTGAGAGTAACTACCCACTTGATGCAGCTATCATCATGCTCGGCACAAATGATTGCAAAAAAGTTTTTAATGCAAATCCTCACATCATAGGGAAAGGACTTGAGCTGTGCCTTGATGAACTTGAAAAATACGTGGCTCCTGAAAAGATTCTTGTAGTATCTCCAATTAAGCTTGGTGATGAAGTATATCTTCCGGAAAAGGATCCCGAGTTTGATGAGAATTCCGTCAAAACAAGCATTAATCTAAAACGTGAATATGAGAGGATTGCAAAAAGACGCGGAAATCAGTTTCTTGCAGCATCTGACTTTGCAAGTCCAAGCTCAATTGATGACGAACACATGGATGAAAGCGGACATAGAAGCTTATCTGCAGCAATATTAGATAAACTTGAAGAAATGAAAATCGCATAAGAAAATAGCCTCTATCTCTGTAAAGAGATACGAGGCTATTACTGATTAAGCAAAACATTTAGCAAGATCTCCCGCCAGCTTAGTGCGGTCCATGCCAGTCGAGCTTGCTTGAGCAGCGCCGGTCTATTGCAAAACTTTAGTTAGCTCCATGATATTCCTGGAGTGATCTGATATTTCCACGGCCTTCGCTTTTAACTTCCTTTATTCCCTGAGCAGCAGCCTTGGCAGCGGCAACTGTGGTTATATAAGGAAGACGGGCTTTGATAGCGGCACGGCGAAGATAAGCATCATCATGGGCTGCGCCTTTTCCTATGGGAGTATTTATTACAAGCTGAACATCTCCGTTCTTGATAAGGTCCTCCACATTGGGTCTTCCGCCCTCATAATTCTTCATTATTCTGGTTGCATCAATTCCGGCATCAACGATGCTTTCATAGGTTTTTCCTGTGGCATATATCTTGAAGCCTTCCTTTGAAAATGCAGCTGCAAGCTCTGATGCTTCAGGCTTATCCTCACTATTTAAGGATATAAGAACTGCACCTTCAAGCGGAAGTGCTGCACCTGCTGCCTCCTCTGCCTTAAAGAAGGCTTCGCCGGGAGTCTTGGCAAGTCCCAGAACTTCACCGGTTGATCTCATTTCAGGTCCGAGAACAGGATCAACTTCAGGGAACATATTGAAGGGGAATACAGCCTCTTTTACACCATAATACTCAGGCTCTGTGTCCTTCTTAGAGTCAATGAGTTCCTGAACCGGAGACGGGCGTCCCGTAAGCTCTGAAGTGATGATGTCTGTTGCAACAGGCACCATGCTGATACCGCAAACCTTTGATACAAGCGGAACTGTACGTGATGCGCGGGGATTAGCCTCAAGAACATATACAGTGTCATCTTCAATGGCATACTGCATGTTCATAAGTCCCACAACATTCATCTCCACAGCAATCTTTCTGGTGTATTCCTCAATTGTCTTTAAATGCTTCTCAGAGATGTGCTTAGAAGGAATGATGCAGGCTGAGTCACCTGAATGAATACCTGCAAGCTCAATATGCTCCATAACTGCCGGAACAAAGGCTCTCTCTCCGTCACTTATGGCATCTGCCTCACACTCAAGAGCATTGTGAAGGAATCTGTCTATCAAAATCGGACGATCAGGTGTAACTCCGACTGCTGCCCTCATGTAACCTTCCATACTCTCTTCATCACGAACGATTTCCATTCCTCTTCCGCCAAGGACAAAGGAAGGACGAACCATAACAGGATATCCGATTCTGGCTGCTATTGCCTTTGCTTCATCAACATTTGAAGCCATTCCGGATTCTGCCATAGGAATTCCAAGCTTCTCCATCATCATACGGAACTGATCTCTGTCCTCTGCAAGATCAATTACTTCAGGAGTTGTTCCAAGAATATTCACGCCCTCTTCCTTAAGCTTAGCTGCAAGGTTAAGAGGTGTCTGTCCGCCAAACTGAGCAATTACTCCAACAGGCTTTTCCTTTCTGTAAATCTGAAGAACATCCTCAAGTGTAAGAGGTTCGAAATACAGTGTATCTGATGTATCATAATCCGTTGAAACAGTTTCAGGATTGCAGTTTACAATTATGGTCTCAAAGCCAAGTTTCTTGAGGGCAAGTGCTGCATGTACGCAGCAGTAATCAAACTCAATTCCCTGTCCGATTCTGTTGGGACCGCCGCCGAGGATCATGATCTTTCTCTTCTCAGAACCTGTCATATCCTTGGGATTTTCCAGCTCTACTCCATTTTTATATGTTGAGTAGTAATATGCTGCGCCTTCCGTGCCATATACGTGAACACCGTCCCAGTTTTCGAGAAGGCCGAATTCCTCTCTCTTATTTCTGATATCATCCTCTGACACTCCAAGAAGTCCTGCAAGATAAATATCTGCAAAGCCGTCCTCCTTGGCTTTAAGAAGTACTTCCTTAGAAGGTATTTTCCCTGAAAAAGCTTCTACCAAAGCTGCTTCTTCATCCACAAGCTCCTTTATTTCATTTAAGAAATAGTGTTTAACCTTAGTGATATCGAAGATCTCATCAACAGTAACACCCTTCTTGAACGCTTCATATATAAGGAAATATCTCTCGGAAGAAGCATCCTTTAAAAGATGAAGAAGTTCATCCTTATCCATCTCCTCATATTTTTTCACATTGCCAAGTCCATATCTGCCCTTTTCAAGGGATCTGATAGCCTTCTGAAAAGCTTCCTTGAAGTTCTTTCCGATGGACATTACTTCACCTACAGCTCTCATCTGGGTGCCAAGCTTATCCTCAACTCCGTGGAATTTCTCAAAAGCCCAGCGTGCAAACTTGACAACCACATAGTCCCCATTCGGTACATATTTATCGAGAGTTCCAAACTTGGAATCAGGAAGTTCTGATAAGGTAAGACCTGTAGCAAGCTTTGCTGAAACAAGAGCAATGGGGAATCCTGTTGCCTTACTTGCAAGTGCAGAAGATCTTGATGTTCTGGGATTTATCTCAATTACAACAATTCTTCCCGTCTTGGGATCATGTGCAAACTGAACGTTCGTGCCTCCGATTACTCCGATGTGCTCAACAATCTTATATGCCTGACGCTGAAGCTCCTTCTGAAGCTCCTCATCTATAGTGAGCATAGGCGCAGTACAGAAGGAATCACCCGTGTGAACTCCGACAGGATCCACATTCTCGATAAAGCAGACTGTGATCATGTTATTGTCTTTATCTCTTACTACTTCAAGCTCAAGCTCCTCCCAGCCAAGGATTGATTCCTCAACAAGAACCTGATGGATGATTGACGCTGCAAGACCTCTTGCGCAAACCGTCTGCAGCTCCTCCTTATTGTAAACAAGGCCGCCACCTGCTCCGCCCATGGTATAAGCAGGTCTGAGTACCACAGGGTAGCCAAGTTCATCTGCCTCAGCCAAAGCCTCTTCTATGCTATAGCAAGCCTTGGATCTTGCCATCTCTATGCCCAGCATATCCATGGTTTTCTTGAACTCTGTTCTGTCCTCTCCTCGCTCAATGGCATCTACCTGAACACCTATAACCTTGACGTTATACTTATCCAGAACACCCGCCTTATAAAGCTCAGAACACAAATTAAGACCAGATTGTCCACCTAAATTAGGCAAAAGGGCATCTGGTCTTTCTTTTTCAATTACAGCCGCAACGCGGTCCACATTTAAGGGTTCAATATAAGTCCTGTCAGCCATCTCCGGATCAGTCATGATGGTTGCGGGATTGGAATTAACCAAAACTATTTCATATCCAAGGCTCCTCAGGGCTTTGCATGCCTGAGTCCCCGAATAGTCAAATTCGCAGGCCTGTCCGATGACAATAGGACCTGAGCCGATTATCAGTACCTTGTGAATATCTGTTCTCTGTGCCATGTTACTCTCCCATTCCTTATTTTTTATCTCTACAAATTTTATTATTCATGTCGCAATAAAACAAGTAGGAAAGTGATTTCTTATGAAAGAAATTAATGAAGTTTTTAGAATCATTTAATAGCAGCTCGGCAGTTTGACAGTTGAATAAGATAATAATACCCTACAGGCCGCTTCTGGTCTGTATTTTTTATGTCAAATTTTATGTTTTATACTATCGCAATGTATTGCAATGTATGTTATAATAAGGCATGGAGGATTTTTTGCATGAGAGTTATCACATCTAAATCTAAAAATGCCGAATCATTCTACATCTCCAAGGGATATATCAACAATAAAGGCGTCAGTACATCCACCATTATCAGGAAGCTTGGGACTCTTCAGGAGCTCCTGAAAGAACATGGTCCAACGAGAGACGATGTGATGGCATGGGCCAAAGAAGAGGCGCGCCTTGAGACACTTAAATACAAAGAGCAGCAACAGTCGAAATCTATTCAGATAACTTTTCATGCCAACCGCCAGCTCGACTATGAGCAACAGGTATTCTACCGCGGAGGTTATCTCTTCCTTCAATCAATCTACTATTCTCTTGCATTAGATAAGATTTGCAGAAAACTCAGGGATAAATATAAATTCAAGTATGATATCAATGCCATTCTTTCTGACATGATCTTTGCACGTATCCTTGAACCTTCAAGCAAAAGATCATCTTTAAAGGTTGCCTCCGAATTCTTGGAAAAACCATCATATCAGCTTCACGATATTTACAGATCATTAGATGTTCTGGGAAATGAATGTGATTTCATCCAGTCAGAGGTCTATAAAAACAGCCACCTTATGGGCAAGAGGAATGACAAGATTCTTTTCTATGACTGCACCAACTACTACTTTGAAATTGAGCAGGAAGACGGCAACAAGAAATACGGAAAAAGCAAAGAGCATCGTCCAAATCCTATTATCCAGATGGGCATGTTTATGGATGGTGACGGCATCCCGCTGGCATTCTCTTTGTTCCCCGGGAATGCCAATGAACAGACATCTCTTAAGCCCATTGAGGAAAAGGTGCTCTCCGAATTCGGATGCCAGAAATTTATCTACTGCAGCGACGCAGGACTTGGTTCTGAAAAAATAAGGAACTACAATCATATGGGTGAGAGAGCCTTTATCGTAACCCAGTCTATCAAGAAACTTAATGCTGAAGACAAAGAATGGGCCTTAAATGGAACAGGTTTTAAAAGAGTGTCGGACGATACTCCTGTAGACATATCCAAACTGCCTGCAGATGATACAGGCCTTTACTACAAGGAAGAACCCTATACTCCCAAGACGCTACATCAACGTCTTATAGTTACCTACTCACCAAAGTTTGCCAAGTATCAGAAAGCTGTTCGTGAAGCCCAGGTTGATCGTGCGCAGAAACTCATAGATTCCGGTTCCGTTAAGAGAAACCGAAAAAATCCAAATGATCCCGCCCGTTTTATTGGGAAGATTGCTGTAACAGAAAGTGGCGAAGCTGCAACTATTCATAACTATCTTGATACAGACAAAATCGAGCAAGAATCTCTGTATGACGGCCTGTATGCCGTATCAACAGATCTTCTTGACGATCCGGTAGTCGACATCTTAAAAGTAAGTGAAGGTAGATGGGAAATCGAGGAATGCTTTAGAATCATGAAGACAGATTTTGAAGCAAGGCCTGTATTCCTCCAGAATGATGTCAGAATAAAAGCACACTTCCTTACATGCTTCCTTGCATTAATTGTTTACAGATACCTTGAGAAAAGAATCGATGATAAGTATACCTGCGATGAAATACTGAGTACGCTCAAAGATATGAATTTTGCTGGAATAAAAGAACAAGGCTTCACGCCTACATACCAGAGGACGAAGCTTACCGATAACCTCCACGAAGCATGTGGTTTCAGAACTGACTTCGAATTCATTACCAAGAGCCAAATGAAAACAATTCAAAAAAACAGCAAAGGAAGGTAGAAATTGCTATACTTCAAAACGAAGAGAAAAGTCTCGCCACGCCACTATTCATGTGGGATGCGAGACTTTTTATCTTATTTACCTGTCAAAGATGGGATTTTATTATTCATGTCGCAATAAAACAAGTAGGAAAGTGATTTCTTATGAAAGAAATTAATGAAGTTTTTAGAATCATTTAATAGCAGCTGTTGGGCTCAGTGAAAAGATTTCACAGATAAACGAACTTACAAATGTTATTCTGGACATCGCTTCACAGACAAATCTTCTTGCTCTTAATGCTTCCATTGAAGCAGCAAGAGCGGGTGAAGCAGGAAAAGGCTTTGCTGTTGTAGCAGGCGAAATCAGTTCTCTTGCTGAAAACAGCAGACAGACGGCAGGTAACATCCAGGTTATCAGCAATGAAGTAACAAATGCAGTTAAGAGTCTGTCAGACAACGCACTTGAAGTCATTGATTTCATCAACAATACAGTTATTGCAGACTATGACTCTTTCGTAGAAACCGGCGATAAATATGAGCAGGCTGCTATCCTAATGGATGAGATGCTTGAGAAATTCACCAGCAAGGCTGACAACCTGAATATCATCATGGATAAGATGGCTGATTCTGTCGGTTCCATCACAGAATCCGTAAAGCAAAGCTCAGAAACCATCGGCCTCTCTGCTACCAACTCAACTGAGATTGTAGGTGAGATCCAGGGTATAGACAATGCCATGAGCGAGAATAATAAAGTTACTGAAACACTGAACCAGAGAACAAGTATTTTTGAGAATCTGTGATGGGGATGAATAAGCTTTAATCGTCAAAAAAAGCCAATTTTATTCATCCTAAACGAAGAATTCCTGAAAAAAGGACTAATCAGCCACTCCTAAGCATCCTAAAAGGCGTGGCATGGTTAGTCCTTTTTCAGTATTATCCAATTAATTCTTCAAGGATCTCCAAGACTTTTTCATTTTCCTCAGGTTTTCCTATAGTAACTCTGAGCCATCCCGGTCTTCCAAAGTCCTTACCATCGCGGATAACGTATCCGCGTTTAAGGTATTCAGATACAACCCATCCACTGTCGGTGCCTGTATCAAACATGATGAAATTACCGTTTGAAGGTATATATTTGAGTCCCAGATCTTCAAGAGTTCTGTAATATAATTCGAGACCCTTTTTATTGTTTTCGATAACTTTTCTCTGAAATTCTTCATCATCAAAAGCAGCCACCGCTGCAACCTGTCCAGCCATTGTTATGTCGATAGGTACCTTGGCTTTTCTAAGATTGGATATAATCTCCTGATTGGCTAAGCCATAACCGATACGCAAAGATGCAAGTCCATGAAGCTTGGAAAAAGTCCTGAGTGCAATAACATTGTTATATGTATGGATCAGTTTTCCTGCATCAACCCTGTCTTCACCATTCCAGAAATCAATATATGCTTCATCCAGTACCACCAGAACATGCTGTGGAACCTTCTTAAGAAACTCTTCAATCTCTGAATGTGTGTAACCTGTTCCTGTAGGATTATTTGGATTGCATATCCATAAAAGCTTAGTGTTTTCCGTAACCGCATCAAGCATTGCGTATATATCCACATAATCATCCTTAAGCGGAACAATTACTTCCTTGGCACCTGCCTGTTTTGTCACATTTCTGTACCAGCCAAATGACGGATCAGGTATCACAGACTCCTCTCCGGGATTTAAATATGCCGAAGCAACTACACTGATAAGTTCAAATGACCCATTTGTAAAAATCAGTTCACTTCTGTCAACCCCATATTTTGAAGCTATTCTTCCTGCCAGCTCCGCATTTGAAAACTCCGGATATCTGGATAATTCAGGGAAAGCATTTGTAAGGGCCTTCGCCACATTTGGCGAACAGCCCAGATTGTTCTCATTTCCGGCAAGCTTAACTATGGTTTTTATTCCTGACTCTTCCTGGGCAGCTTTAACTGTTTTGGCAGCTTTGTAGGAAGGTATGTCTGCAATTGCCTTTCTTACCTTTACACTCATTTAATTATCTCTCCTAAAAACTTTATATCTGACTAATTCCTGTCGGATACGAATGCTGATACATCAGGAAATCTGTTTTTTCAGAAACTCTCTTCCGATTCTGTCTGTCTCAAAAAGAGCATCCTTAACATTTTCTACCTGATACTTTTCAGGAAGAAATTGCACATGCACAAGACCTTCACTTACCCCATCTGCAACGAATGAAACTGCCTCTTCCTTACTATTATCATCAATTCCAATCTGCTCAAGTGTCACGGGCTGCTTCAATGCACCAAATATACTCAGTTCTTTTTCAAGCTTGTCTGCGGGTAATTTCTGAAGTACAAATTGTAATGCCAGACCAAACGCAACTCTCTCTCCGTGTAAATATTTTCTTGTTGAAGGGACTCCAGTAACCACGTTATAAAAGCCATGAGCAACACCTCCATAGAATTTAACGCCATTAAGACTTCCCACAAGACCTGCAAGATAGATAACTGCATCTACAGCTCTCTGTGATCTTTCGGTAACCTTATGAGCAGTAATATCTTCGATGGTCTTATCAAGCTCGCCTGTCAATGTGTCATAAGCTATTTTAGAGGTCAGGATTTTCTGCTGAAGAGTAATATCTTTTGGTGCAACACTGATATTAGGCTCCGTCTCATACCACTTAGCAAGAGTGTCAACTATTCCGGCAAACAGATATCTTTCCGGTGCATTTACGATAACCTCTGTATCAGCAATTATGACTCTGGGTGTCTGCTGATTCGGGATGGCTCCAACTACAGTTCCCTCATCATCATAGAGAATTGTAACTGCTGCCCAGGAGGCACAGGTTGCTGCAATTGTAGGAATGGTTCCAACAGGAATTCCTATTCTTCCACCAACTGCCTTTACGGTGTCCATTACTCTTCCGCCGCCGATACCAACTATCAGATCTGCCTGCTTTTCCTCTGCAATCTTTGCAAACTTGCTGATATTTGTCTCTGAGGGAAAACCTGAAAACTCTTCAAAAGAATACTCAAGATCATATTCATCAAGTGACTTTTCAAGCTCTTCTTTTACCTTACTGATGGCTGTAGGTCCGCCAACAAGAAGCAGTTTTTTTCCATAGTCCTTCAAATATCTTCCGGCGTATTTTATAGCGCCCGGCTGTGATATATAAAAATCGGGAGTCTTAATAGTAAGAAGCCCCTGAGGTAAATTTTTTGGTTCGAAATCAAATGACATAATCTGTTTCCTCCTTCCCGGTCTCGTTTTTCATAATATATTTAAGAATTTCCTGCTCATAATAAGCAAAATCGTTATTTCTTACTCGAGGTCTTGAAAGCTCTATTTTGATAGTTTTTACAATCTTGTGTTCATCCATGACTATTACATGATCTGCTAAAAGCACAGCCTCAGAAACATCATGAGTAACCAAAATTGCTGTAAAATTCTGCTCTTTCCAGAGACGCTCGATAAGTCTTTGCATCTCTATCCTTGTAAGTGCGTCAAGCGCTCCGAGAGGTTCGTCAAGTAAAAGTGCTCTTGGTTGTCCCACAAGAGCTCTTGCGAGGGATAATCTCTGCCTCTGTCCACCTGAAAGGACCCCCGGCCAATCCTTCTCTCTTCCCTCAAGACCTACTCTTCTCAAAGCCTTTCTTGCATCCTCTTCGCTTCTGCCCGGTGATCCAAGTACTACATTTCTAAGTGCACTCTTCCACATAAGAAGTCTCGGATCCTGGAACACGAATCGTATATCTGAATTGATGGCATTTACCGGCTTATCATCCACCAATATCTCACCATCAGTCACTGTTTCAAGATATGTTATAAGTCTTAAAAGTGTGCTTTTTCCGCATCCACTTCTACCAACAATTGCTACAAATTCTCCGGGTTCTACCCTGAAGTCAACTCCCTCCAAAACTTTCAGGTCACCAAACTGTTTACTGACTTTTTTTCCCTGTATCGATATTCCGCTCATAGTCTCATCTCCTCGCTTTTGTTATTTTTTCAGACATTCCTCCAGCGAAGGAAATGTTTTTCCAAAGCTCTTGCTATCACATCTGACATTTTTCCAAAGAATGCATATATGAATAGTACAAGGAATATTTTGTCCATCTGTAAAAATTCTCTTGCATGTGAAGCCATATATCCAAGTCCGGAATCCCCTGTTACCGACTCGGCGGCTATAAGCATCATCCACATACTTCCCAAAGCAATCCTTACACCAACCAGAACGCTGGGTAATGAACCAGGTAATACAATGTCAAAAAAGTACTCTTTCCTGGTAAATCCGTAGACACTTGCCATTTCATCAAGCCCTTTATCAAGACTCTGAACACCTGCATAAGTGTTAAGATACATTGCGAAAAACACGCCCATGGAAACCATGAAGATTGCCAGTGTGTTTCCTATACCCATGAAAATTATGAGTATTGGCTGATAAGCCAGCATAGGTATTGTTCTGAACATCTGGATCGTTGTATTTAAGAATACGTTTGCAACCTTCGAAACTCCTGTAAGCATACCTAAGAAGTAACCCAGGACTGCTCCGAAGAACAGTCCGGTGAAAGCTCTCCTGGCGCTGACAAGAACGTAATCAGTAAGGGTTCCGTCGGTAAACATTTCCAAAGTTCTCTGTATTACTTCCAGTGGAGCAGGCAAAAGCTGTAGCTTATATCCGCCTTTATATTTTGCCGTTATCCACAATAAGATAAGTAGTATTGGAATAAGCCACTGAAAATAGCCTTTTACTTCCCTTTTGTTCTTCATACATCCTCCACCATGATTGTCAGTTAGTTAGCAAGTTCGTCAAGATTCTTCTGAAGCTCTTCAGAAATATCATCTGTGTAAAGAGTCTTTACATCTATCTCTTTTTCAAGAACGCCAAGTCCATAAAGAGTATCCGCTACATCCTGGAACGATGCGGCTGCTTCATCATTATTTGTAAATACTGTTGTAGGCTTTTGAGCAAATTCGTCTTGAAGCTGTTTAATATAAGCGTCATGGTCAAGTGATGTATATTCCTTAGTTATTTCCGCATATTCCTCTATATGATCCTTCTCCCAGATATATACCTTCTGCATACGTGTAAGGTAATCAATGATTGCTGCTCTCTTCTTGGGATCCTTAAGTGACTGAACGTTAGCATTGTAAATATAGTTTCCTGAAAGAATGTCCTGGGCTGTTTCTATCATGTAACCACCGGCTTCTTCATTTGCATTTATCTGAGGGAAACCGAATACTGCAAATGCTACGATGTCACCGGAGATAAGTGCTGAAAGACCATCTGAAGGAGCAAGCGGTACTGCTTCGATGTCATCCCATGTAAGACCTGCTGCCTCAAGCATCTTTGCAAGGAAATAGTGAGCTGTTGTAGCTTCAACATAGCCAACCTTCTTACCCTTTAACTCTGCAACTGACTTAATATCCTGACCGGGACCAGCAATAAGCTGCTGTCCAAGTGTAGCTCCGCTATATCCTGCAACAATTTTGAAGTTTCCGCCATTACCTGTAAGTGAAGCAAAAAGCGGAGGAATCTCACTACTCTGTGCAAGATCAAGCTGATCAACTGCTATTGCCTGAAGAGCAAGAGCACCACCTGAGAAAGTTTCAAAGGACAGATCATAAGGCACATCATCAACGCCTGCCGCCTTAAAAAGATCTGGTGTATACGCCATTCCCCACACCTTAAGGGTAGTTCCTGTAAGATCCAGCTCCTCTGATGATTCCTCAGCTGCATCTTCTGAAGAAGCATCATCAGTTGTTGCAACTTCATCCTCCTGAATGATTTCTACCTCTGCTTCCTTATTTCCGCTGGCAGAAGCATTTCCGCAGCCTGTGATTGCTGCTCCCAAAATGCTAAGTGTAAGTGCGATAGATAGTAGTTTTCTTTTCATAGTCTTTCTCCTCCAAATTGTTTGTTTACATGCAAAAGGAGGTCAACAGTTTTGCCCAATGTTAGCAAATCCATTAACCTCCAGTTGTCTGGTCAGTTATGCACAACATTTTTTTGTTGTACATAACATACTATTATTCTATTATCTTAACAATTATCTAATGATTATCCCTTGCTATAAGAATTAGTTAAGTTATATCGCAGTCTTCAGTTATCACAAATTACTGAACAGATCTTCGATCAGCGACAGTGCCCCTCTATAACCTGCAACAGTTTTATTAAAAATAAATCTGCTGGTAATAGGGAAAGTCACTTCATAAAACATAGTGTCTAAATATGAAGCAGCTTCTCTGTCATTAGAGCTTCCAAGGAAAAGAGTTACATCATCGTACTTACCACTTCTGATAACGCCATCTATATCAAACTGATCAGATATAAAGTGAATATCCGGAGCGTCACAATAGGTAAGAGATGATAATCTCTCAGTTATTCTCTCCTTGTCAGAATCCCTGAAGAGAGGTTCTGTTACAATAGCAAGCTTAGGAATGAGGCTATAATCGTTTGAAAGGTATCTTGTCATACCTATAACCGAATTTGAGTCACCGACTACAGCAAGTCTCTTCCATCCAAGAATTCCCGTTCCATGCTCAAGATATCTGTAAAGATAATCCTGTTCATCTGCTATAACTTCATCCACAAGCTTCTTATCAAGATTAAGAGCTTCTGCTACCTGCCTTACAAATGCAGTTGTATCTGTATCACCTATTGGAAGTCCTGCAACTCTAATGTACGGAACCCCGAATTTTTCTTCATATTTCTTAGCGGGTCCTTCAAATAACCAGGGATGAACTATGATATTCAGGGCTGCGCCTGAACTGGATAAAACATTTTCAACGCCCTGTCCATCCACAAAAAAGTTATTTACTTCCAGTCCAAGTCTTCTAAGAATTCTTGAGAGCTCCTCCAGATTCCCCCTGTAAAACTTATCAAGTCCGGGAATTAATCCAAAGAGATTTACAAGCTTTTCATTTCTTTCTCTCTTCTCTATAACCTGCGTGATCAGATTATTCCAGGTTACCTCATAACCAAGCTCTGTGTTTCCCTGAAATCCGGGAGTATCAATCGCATATACCTTTTCTCCCTTTTCACGGAACTCATTAGCGACGCTTTCCACATCATCACCGATAACACCTGAGGTACAGCCATTTAATATCACAAAAATCTCTGCATCCATTACCTCCAGTGCCCCGGCAACTGTGGTTCTAAGCTTTTCTATTCCGCCAAAAACAACTTCCTTCTCAAGCATGTTTGAGCAGGGTACCATAACTCCGCCAAGCTCATTTGCAGCCGTGGTTGCCGCCGACGTCTGCATTGTGCAACCGGGTCCCGCATGGAACACCGGGCAAAAACCTTTCATAGCTCCAAGAGTTGCGCTTATTCCTGACAGTACGCATCCCCCTCTTGGATTCTGTACTATTGATGACATATATAATCAATCCTCCTCGATTTTCTTAAGTCAATTTGCTGTTATAAACTTAAATGCATCCTGTTCATACCAGCTATCCTTGTAGGGAAGCTTGGTATGTGCTGCAAGATTCCTGTTGAATCCGGGATTTGACAGCTGATCGATCATCTTATTTCCAAGATAGATCAGTCCGTCATAGCCAAGAGTAGGACGTTTGCCATCAAGTACATGAGTTGTTGGAATACCAAGTTTATGTGCACTGGTGGGTACGCCAAGGAAGCAGTCAGGCTTGAGCTTACGCAGCATATTAGCTTGTTCGAAGGGTTCCATGTTGGCTATATCAACAACGTAATCTTTTTGCCTTTCATTAAGGTATTCTATGTCAATTTGAGCATCAGCATCATAAGTTGGCGTCTGAAGCCCCACCAGTTCCATACCAAAATCACTAACAAGCGCAGCAGCAGCAAAAGATCTTCCTGTACCACCGCAGATAAATATCCTCTTGCCCTTTAGTTTTTCTCTTATCTGTTCAACTAAAGGCTCTATTCTCTTGTGCTCCGCATCTATTATCTTTTGGGCTTCCTCTTCCTTGCCCACAAGCTTAGCGATTCCCATAAACCATTTGTCTGTATTTCTAAGACCTATTGGCATTACTGTATGTGAAAAAGGAATTCCGTAATCCTGTTCAAGTTCTATCATAAATTCATCTGCAAAAACCTTACATATTGCAGTTGATGCAGCCGCTTGAGGAATTCTCTTTATCTTTTCATAGCTTGAATAAAAAGGAACATAATTGACCTCAAGACCAAGAAGTCCGAGCATACGCTCCATTTCCTGCTGATCGCGATAGCTTATGGTCGTCGGTGCAAAAAGGTTGACAAGATTCTCCTGCCTGTCAGCCTTCTCGCCCTTAAGGATGTACTTATTGATAGCCTGAAAAGTTGCGTCGAAACCTGAAGCACATACCTTTGATTTAAAGCCCTCGCAGTGTATAGGAACTATAACCTGGTCCGGGTACTCACTCCTTAAGCTCTCAGATATCGCATCAATATCATCTCCAATAATACCTGAAGCGCAGGAGGTGAAAATGAAGACAAGCTTGGGATTATATCTCTCAACTGCCTTCTTAACTGTATCTCTAAGTCTTTGCTCCCCACCAAAAACCACACTCTTCTGGTCAAGGTTGGTCACAAAAATTCTAGGATTCTTAACATGATCCACATGTCTGTGAATCTGACCTACCTTATAGCCATCGGCCATCATTGACACGCAGCCTGTGCAGCCCTGAGGAGCATGAGCTATCAATACCGAGTCCTCTATGGAAACTACGGCCTGCATTCCATTGATCTCCTGACACTGAAGCCCCTGTGAAAAGCTTCTGTCAGCACGTTTTAAACATCCCCCTTTGAATTTTTCTGCCAGATCTTTACCGGAGCCATATCCGTCATTCACACGGTTTGGCTTGGATTCTCTGACACCATTGTACTTAATCGCCATTTTTTCATATCTCCTACAAAGAACACTATAATGCTACATTATTATCGTTTTACCAAATATATATAATAAAAATTTCTTGTCCCCTAAATGATAAAAGGAGGCTCACTGATTCTGCTTTAGAAATTAAATATCTCCTATTTTAATGATAAATAGTAAACATTTAATTCCCAAAGCACTAACACGTCAAATGATTCCGTGCAATCAGTAAGCCTCCGGTTATCCGGTCGGTAAATCCGCCAAACTGACACAGTGCATGTTCTGAATTTCCTGCCTGACTATCGCTGCCAGTGCCAGTTTGTTTTTCAATTTTTATAAATGCCGAGTACTGTTATTTTTTAGTATTAGTTAGCAAAAAGAGGTGTTGAAAGATATCTGTCACCTGAATCAGGAAGAAGAACAACGATATTCTTTCCCTTATACTCTTCTCTCTGTGCTACGATGGTAGCTGCTTTAAGTGCAGCACCTGAAGATATACCAACAAGTATTCCTTCTGATAAAGCAAACCTTCTGCCTTCTTCGAAAGCATCATCATTTTCGATAGCAATTACTTCATCATATACCTTTGTATTAAGAACAACAGGTACAAATCCGGCACCAATACCCTGAATCTTATGAGCACCAGCTGTTCCCTGTGAAAGAACCGGGCTGGTTGCAGGCTCAACAGCAATAACCTTAACATCAGGATTCTGTTCCTTAAGATATTCGCCAACACCTGTGATTGTTCCACCTGTACCTACACCTGCGATGAATACATCAACTTTTCCGTCTGTCTGCTCCCAGATCTCAGGACCGGTTGTTGCCTTATGTACAGCAGGATTAGCAGGGTTTACAAACTGACCAAGAATGATAGATCCTTCTATCTCTTTTTCAAGCTCCTCAGCCTTAGCAATAGCTCCCTTCATTCCCTTAGCACCCTCAGTGAGTACCAGCTCTGCACCGTAAGCCTTAAGGAGATTTCTTCTCTCAACACTCATGGTATCAGGAAGAGTAAGAATTGCCTTGTATCCCTTTGCTGCAGCTACAGCTGCAAGGCCGATTCCTGTGTTACCTGATGTAGGCTCGATAATTGTTGCTCCCGGCTTAAGCTTTCCACTCTTCTCAGCCTCTTCGATCATTGCAAGGGCAATTCTGTCCTTTACTGATCCTGCAGGATTCAAATATTCAAGCTTTGCAAGAATTGTTGCATCTGTAACTCCTGCTTTTTTGCTATATCCATTAAGTTTAAGAATAGGTGTCTTACCAATAAGTTCAAGTGCGCTTTCTTTTATCTGTGCCATGTTACATATCTCCCTTCGAAATTTGTTATAAGGATAATATCATGATAGAACAATTTGTAAAAATAAGTAATACTAATTGCCAGATATAAGGGTTACTTTTCATTGCGATAAGTTTTACTTTTTGCAGGCAAAGAGATAATCGCCCTCGCTTAGCAAGGACCTGATCCGGTACGGTTATATTTATTCTGAAGAAAAATTATAATCTGTACATTATTTAATCCAAATGATAACGCTTTATAGTAATATAGTTATATGGTGCTAATAATGAGAGTTCTGTCTTAGTTAGGAGGAAAATGATATGGAAAAAGAAAAAGAATTCCCAAAATTTACCGTATATGAAATGGTAAATAGAAATAAGATTATGAAATCATTTATAAAAAGTACAATCGCAGCTCTATGCATTATTTTCATAGCCTTAGCAGCTTTTCCAATCAGCACTTACGCCAAGGAAACCGATACCAAAATGTCAGGCACAATCTATCCGAAAGGCTACTACTCAAACTGGGAAGGAGTTTCCAACGTTTCACAGTTTAAGGATGAAAATGGAAATTACTGCTTTGCTTCCAGTAGTGGCAAAAAGGTAACCATTTTCACAACAGTAAAGGGTAAAGTGAAAAAGAAACTTAAGCTGAAAATGCCCTATCCGATTTTTGGTGCGGTTTCATGTGATCAGGACGGGAACTATTATGTAGTATCCGGCAGAAACAATAAAACTTCTAATAAAAAAGCTGAAACTGTCTTTATATCCAAGTACTCGAAAACAGGAGCTCTTATAACAACAGTTGGCGATAACGGCAGTTTTGGTGTACCGGAGTATTACACAAATGACTTTAATACAAAAGAGCCCTTTGCTGCAGGAAACTGCGATATTGCTATTAATGGTAATTTCGTTGCCGTAAACTATGCAAGGCATATGTACAGCGGACATCAGAGTAATACTGCGCTTATTATCAATCGCATTACCATGCAGAAACAACAGCTGAACAAATACTACAACTCCCATTCCTTTGCCCAGCGCGCGATTCCTTACCGTGACGGATTCATACTTGCCAGCGAAGGTGATGCGTATAACAGAGCTTTTTCCATAGCTTTCACAACTCCCACAGAGGATTCTGCTGAACCGGTATCTGAAGAGAAAGAAAGAAGCACCTGGTATTATTATGATTCCGCTATTCCTGTCGATGGCTCCTCCTATCAGACAAAAGAAGACGCATCCATTTATAAAAGAAATACAGGTGAAACCAGGGTTTCCTCCTTTGACATATTCCATTTCTGGCTCCAAAAGAATGCTTCTTCAAATATGTTCATCGTGAATAACAATTTTGCTCACATGGGCGGCATCGCTGTTTCAGACATTAACCACGTTGCTTTAGTCGGCACATCAGCAAAGGCGCTCAATAAAAAAGCCAAAAACCAAAAGGAATCACTTTTTATACAAATATTCGATCCGACAAAAAATCTGAAATACCCTGATGCATACGTTTTACCCTCAACACGATCAGGGTCATCCGGCCTTAACGGAACTGAAGATGTAACAGATTATGGAATCAAGTGGCTTACAAACGGCAAATACACTGTTGCCAATCCACAGGTAGTTGCTGACCACAAGGGACGTTTTGTTATCCTTTTTGAAAAATATCAGGGAAGCTATCAGGGTGTATATTACACAATCATAGACCAGACAGGAGCAACCGTGAAAAAGATTACAAGATTCTCTCCCTCCGCCAAGCTCAACAGCTGCGAGACTCCGGTATGCGTTGGAAATACTATCCTGTGGACTGCGAATTCCTATTATGGATCAAAAATATACAACTATCAGCTTAAGGTAAAATAGTACCTACGCAGCATTACGCTTTACATGAGATAATAATAGAGCCGAAATCCCAGATGTACTCTGGAGTTTCGGCTTTTTAGATGTTAAAGATGGGCTTCTTTTACCCGGCCTTCTCTCACACTATCAACATCACCATTTTCAACATAATCATCCAATGTAAATATGTCCAGCCCATTTCCTGCCGTAGCCTTTGGAACATACGATGGCATCAAACTCTCAAGGAAACCATACTTTACTTCCTCATTTGGAAAGCCCAATGTATACCTCCGCTTAACAGGATCATAATCTGTTATTGTCAGATATCCGGACTGATACAAAAGAGGAACTAAATCCAGACTGTCCCCTGTATAATCCTTTAACATTGAATCACTGGCATATATTGTGTGATTAGTGAGCTTTCTTAAATCAAATGACGAAGACCTGACCTTACTGATCAAAAACGACGGTGTCCCTGTCTCAAACCAGTAAGCACCAAATTCCATTGAAAAGAAAGCCTTCAAAACACTATACGGATTATATACCCCAGCCCCATTATGATGGAATTTATATCCATCATATTGCTTTTTTAACTCATTTTTGCACTCTAAAACCGAAATACCATGCTTTACAGAAAGCAGTTCAATCTCTTCGTCAAAATAAACACTCAATTCATTTTCTGTAATTCCACATAGTGATGCATAGCTCTCATCCAATGAGATATCAGTCAACTGATTAAGGTCACTAAATATACTGACCTTATGAAACTTCGAAACTCCTGTGATAAAAATAAACTGTAAATATTCATCAAAACTCTTTAAAGTACTGAAAAATCCCTTAAATACTTCCTTGTTATGAACCTGCAAAGCTTTATTATCAATCACATCCAAAAGTGGTTTATCATACTCATCCACCAAAACAACACTCTTAAGACCTGTCTGTGCTTTTGCAGCAATTAACAGATTTCGAAATCTGGCTCCTAAACCCAAGCCCTCTTTGGAAGGAATATCATAGGTATCTTCCCAACGACTTAACAATTCATCAAGGATATCCTCTAACGCATTCTCTGATTGATAACTTGTACCATTAAAATCAAAATAAAATACAGGGTACCTGTTCCATGAATTAACAGATTTTTCCTCCAGCTTTTCTATCGCCAGACCTGAAAACAATTCCTTTTTTCCCTCAAAATAAGCTTTTAAAGTTGATAAGAGCAAACTCTTACCAAAACGTCTTGGTCTGCTGAAAAAATAGGGCACATTATTATGAACCAACTCATATATATATTCTGTTTTATCAACATACAGAAAGTCATCTGTACGCATCTTTTCAAAACTCTGTATTCCAACGGGAAGTTTTCTATTCACAGAAAATGTCTCCTTTATCTGTATTTTTTCTATCAAACACTCACCCCTTTACAAATATCATTATATATGATGATACTCAGGTTTCAAACATATTGCTGAACAATTAGTTCATGAACATATAGGTTAGATCTGCTCAGTAAACAGTGAGTTCCGGTTGACATACACTTTTTTAGTTCATATCCGCTTGCTAAATAAGCACCCCCTTAAAACGTGATGAAGTTTGAATTTGTCATCTCTTCAAAATACATCGCGCATAGTCAATTGTTCTTCCTAAACAACTCAATTTCTGTTTAAAAAGTCCACTAAATATCTATTTGAAGTATACGAATTGAAAAGCCAGAAAAACACTAACTTTCAATATAAAAGTTACGGCAAAATCAGCGACTTTTATTTCTGAGAGAATTAACGATTATTGCTCACAAATTATTAACGAAAAATCGCCAATTCTCTCAGGGGTAAAACTCCTGACTTTGTCGCGACAAAGGACAAACACATTTCATATGAAAGGGGAAAACTTTATGAAGAAAAACAAACGAATATGGTCGTGGGCACTGGCCGGTGCTCTGGCTGTAAGTAACTTGAGTGCGGTGGCAATGCCTATTACGGCGTTGGCTGCTGCTCCGAATGGTCGTGAAAACATAATTTTCTCTAAAGGATCTTTTACTGGTGGTGGTGATGTGAAAGATGCTTATAAAAACAAACAAATAGGCGATACAGGATTTGAAACATCTGATACAGTGCCGACTCCTGAAACAGTTATTAATTCACTACCGGACGGATATACTTACACATGGGATGACGAAAAGTCAACGCCGACTACCATTACCTTTGGTACTACAACGTATGGACAGTTGGATGTAGGTGACTCCTCTACGTCGGATTTGAAGCTTACTTTGAAAGCAACCGGAGATGCAATTACTCTGGACGAACAGTTAAATGGTGGTACAACAGGAACGTTCACCACACCTTATACATACGGGTCCGGTACGCATACAATCACTGCTGGTCCGACACGTACTGGATATAAGTTTATCGGATATTCTGTATATACAGGTCCAACAGATGGATCAAATACTACTGCCGAGATTCCTGCTGCTCAGGTGGGGATAGCATCGGCAGTTGCGGCAACAGCAATAGAATCAGCTTATGCAGCTGCTGGATATACAGGAACGGTGAAGCTTGGTGCGGTATGGCAGGAAATTCCCAAAGGAGTTCTTCAGCTGGACACAGAAGACACCATTTATGCTAATAATGATTTCGGTATGACATTAGAATTTACAGCTTTGACCGGAACAGAAGGAATTCGTATTATTGCGGATAAGGCAATAAATGTAAATGGTTCAAAGGTCGCTGCTGGTACGGCTCTTGGTACTGCTTCTGCAACTGCTCATGATCTTCAATTAACAACAGGAGCTTCAAAGGCTTTGAAACTTCCAAGTGCTGAACTCGGTGATAAGCCTTCTGAGACAATTATATTCAAAGCACAAAAGACTGCTGATAATACAGTTGGTACTCCTGTATGGGAAGATATTACAAGCTTAGCTGTAACAATTTATAAGCCGGCTGTACAGAGTTTTGATCTTAGTTGGACAGCTTCAAATCCTAGCTATATTCCTACAGCTGCAAGAGTGAGTGCTGCAGATATTAGGAATGCAGATAATACAGACGCAGCAACAGCTTCACTTACATTTGCTACAGAGCAGATAGTAGATAATAGTCAGGGTAAAGTTGAGACTGTATGGGATATATATAATAGTAAGGGAACAAAAGTTCAGACATACAAAAACTCAGCAGCAACATCGTCTCCTTTCACCATTTCAGGTACATTTAATACAGATAGTACAACAACAAAAAGAGTAGATACTGGTGTGACAATTACTGATGCAGCAGCTGCTGCGGGTAGTTACACGGTTAAAGTTTATCCTGCTGGATATGAATCATTAGCAGAATCCTATGATTTTACTGTTGTTGGAAGTACAGCTTCTATAGAGGATCCTGATGGAAATAGTGCAAATGCTAATCCTTTATATAAGGATGAAACAATCCAGCTGAAAGCATTTGTAGGAAGTGCACCCACAAAGAATGTATCCTTTGAAATTGATGACGCATCAAAGCCAGCTGCAAAGGATAAAGTCACCGTATCAGAGGATGGACTTATTACAGCAATCGATGATGTTAATCTTACAGGAATAAAAATCAATGCTCTGGTAACAATGAATGAGGATATGACCTATCCTATCGCTAATGCGTATACCGTTTCTGTAAGTAAGGAGACACTTACTGCATCACTTACAAAGAATTCACTTAAGATTGGTGAGTCAACAACAGCAGTTCTTAAGTCTGGTAACAGAGTCGTAGATGATGGAGAGGTTACATGGGTATCTTCTAATCCATCTATCGCATCTATCGATAATGACGGAAATATTGAAGCTATAAGTGATGGTGGAGTAACATTTACAGCAACCTATATCAAGGATAAAAAGACCATAACAAGGACAACTGGTGCTTTGTCAGTTGCTAAAACTGTTCTTGAGTATTATAACCTTGATTCTAAGACTCCGGATACAGCATTATCAGCAGGAACACCTGTTGACGTTATCATTGGTAAGAGTGTCCATCTTGGTCTTGGTAATTCAAATGGTTCAGAAATTGAATTTGAATATGCATGGAAATCTGGTGATACCAAAGTTGCAACTGTAGATGAAAATGGTTGTGTAACCATAAACGAAAAGGCTAATAAGAACACAACTGTTAACGTATATGCATACAGAACAGTTGAAGGCAAAGAAGTAAAGATTGGTAATGGCGTTACAATCAAGGCAGTGGCTGCAACATATGCGGCAGTAGACGAAAATGGTAAAGCTATTGCAGCAGCAACAAATCTCTATTATGGAAGTACACTTGTTCTCAATGCACAGCTTGGCGGCGAGGATATTGATGGTGGTACATGGTCAATTAAGGCTGGAACAAATAATAAGAAGAATATTTCATTAAGTGGAAATGTTGTTGAAGCAGTAGGAAAAGATGTAGCAAACTATACAGAGACGCCTATTGTTGAATTTGATGCAGATGGTGATAAGAAAGCTGATATTTCCATTACATTTACACTTGTTGCTGACAGATTTGAAGTATTCGATCAAGATGGAAAGAACCTTGGCTCAGTTGCAATTACAGTTGGTGGAGGGCCTGTTGTAGCATCATCTGCAGGTTCACTTACAATTGCCAAACTTGAACAAGGTGAAACTCTTTCCTTTACAACAAAGGCTGGTTCTAAGGATGTTACAGCTCTTACAGAGTGGGAATCATCAGATGATAGTGTACTTGCTGTCAACGATGGTGTGGTAACAGCCTTGACAGAAGGAAATGCAGTTACTGTAACAGGAACATATTCATTAGATGGTGACGACTACACAGTAACATTAACATTTACAAAGGTTGTAGTATCTTCTGGCGCAGCAGAGGCTGCAGATGAAGCGAATGAAGCAGCAGCAAATGTAAAGAATGCTGTAGATGCAGCTAAGAAAGCAGCTGAATTAGCTAAGGCTGATCCAACAGCTGAAAATCTCAAAGCAGCAAGTGATGCTATAGCAGCAGCTAATGATGCTGTAGCAGCAGCTAAAGATGCAGCTGATGCAGCTGAAGAAGCTTCTAAGAATACAAAAGCAACAGCAACTGCGGCTAAAGCAGCTAAAGATGCAGCTGATGCAGCAAATGCAGCAGTTGAAGAAGTAGCGGATGATCTTGAAGCAGCTCAAAAAGCTTATGAAGAGGCTGAAGCAGCCAAGGAAGCAGCTGACAAGAAGGCAGAAGAAGAAAAGAAGGCTGAGGAAGAGCAGAAGAAGCAGGAAGCTAAGCAAGCAGCCATCACAGCAGCAATTGAAGCAGCAAATGCAGCAGCAGAGGATCCTACAGCAGAAAAGATCCAGGCAGCTAAGGATAAGGTAGCAGCAGCTCAGGCTCTTGAAGCTACAGCAGATGAACTCAAACCTGCAACAGATAAGATCACAGCAGCAGAGGCAGCTAAGAAGGCAGCTGAAGAAGCAGCTAAACAGGCCGAAGAAGCAGCTAAGAAGGCTGAAGAGGAAAAGAAAGCAGCTGAGGAAGCTAAGAAGGCTGAAGAGAAGAAACAGCAGGAAGAGAAGAAAGCTGAAGAGCAGAAACAGGCTGAGGAACAGAAGAAAGCTGAAGAGCAGAAAGCGGCTGAAGAAGCAGCTAAGTCTGACGGTTCTAAGGCTGGAGAGCTTGCACCTGTAGGTAACGAACTTAAGGATGCTAACGGTACAACAACTGGATACGTTGTAACAAATGCAACAGCTGGTGCCGGCGAAGTTGAGTTCAAGGGAACAGCTACAGATAAGGCTTCTGCTACAGTTACTATTCCTGAAGAAGTTAAGGATCGCAGTGGCAACGTTTACAAGGTAACAGCTATCGCTGATAATGCTCTTGAAAACGCAACTGGAAAGACCATCAACATTGGTAAGAATATTAAGAAGATTGGAGCGAACGCACTCAAGAACTCTACGTTCAAGAAGATCAATATTAAGACTGACAAGAAGGGTAAGCTTAAGATCGGCAAGGGCGCATTCAAGACCAAGAAGAAGGCTACAATCAAGGTTAAGGGCGCTAAGGGCGAGTATAAGACCAAGCTCATGAAGAAGATCAAGAAGCAGGCTCACAAGAAGTCTACAGTTAAGTAATTTCGATTACCCTACTGACTGACATTCTAAGCTAAACTTATAGGAAGGGATTACGGTTCTCTCATGAATCGCAATCCTTTCTTTTTTTATTTTTCGAATTATTTTGAAAGATAATATCACACATGTGATTATGGCGAATACCGTTCCCACGCCATTTGTGGAGTGTTTATCCGGGTATTATTAAGACTTTCTTAAGGCATAAACCCATATATTAATACAAACTTAAGATGAATTTGTCCCCATACCGTGTTATCATGACACAGCATGCAAAATGCATATCAAATTCTTTTACCTGATTACCGGACGATCTCCGGATTTTTCCATTAAATGCATTTAAATAGTGAAAAACAGAGGCTTCTATTTCGAAGTTGATTA
>NZ_AUJU01000015.1 GCF_000424385.1 Butyrivibrio sp. LC3010
ATCAGAATTATGTAATCCCTTAATCCGTTTGTGTTATGTAGTGGGATTTGCTCCATTAAGAGTTTTACGCCATCCTCTTTGAGATAAGATATCTCTTTCTGCGGAACCTTCTTTATTGGAATTCCAAGTATCCTTTGATATTCCGGCATATATTCCGGCTTTACATATGAGAGATACCGGATAAAACTATTTATTGCAGATTGTTTTTGATTTCGTGATGAAATGCTATTATGCTGGTGCTCTTGTAACCATTCAAGAAATCTAATGATATTTTCATATGTCAAATCGGATAACGTTACTTTATCAGCGTCAATGGATTCCTCTTCTGAATAGTATTGCAAAAGATTAATGAATGCATATCTATATGAATCAATTGTTTTAGCGCTACAGCCACGATCATTTACCATGTAATCAGTTAAGTACTTGTTCAAGAAGATGGCAAAGTCAGTCCTGTTCATAGATAGTCGCCACCTTTCCAAAAATATCATTTATACTTGCAGCCCATTTTTCTTCTATGTAGGGGTAAATGTTTACTGTAAGGCGTAAATACTTTTCAGTTGCATATATTGTTTTATGTCCAAGGTATGTTGACAGTACCGGTAATGCAACATAAAGATCAACGCCGTTGTCTACCATCTGCTTAAACGAACGTACTGCAAAAGTGTGTCGCCAGTCATGTATCCTTGGTCCGTTACCATCGCCAAAATATGGTATTTGGGCCTTATCCAAAAACTTTCTGTGAAGTTCATATATGACATCTCCGCAGAGTCGGTCACCATTTACATTTGTAAAAATATATTCATCATCTTCAAGGGAATAGAAGCATTTATCTGCGTATTGTGTTATTAAATCTAGCAATTCATCTGAAAGCACAATGTACCTAGCACAATCGTTTTTGGTTTCATATAGAGCTATTATTCCGTTTTCAAAATCTACATCCTTTTTCCTTATGCCAAGAGTTTCATTTATTCTTGTTCCACAACAGTAGAGAATCCGGAATAGTACAGGAAGCTGAATAAGATTCTTTTTATTCCCTTTATCAGGCTCATAAGTATCCACTGCCTGAAAGTACCTAAAAATCTCATCATCTGTATATATATGAGGCTTAAAGTCGCTTTGAATTGATTTGATATCATGAGGAATGTAGACATCATAACCCTTTCTGCTCAAATACAGCAGGAAATTTTTGGCAAAGTTAATGCGAGAATAATGAGTTGTTACAGCTTCCTCATCCCTTTTAACAGCCCAGGCAATTGCATCATTTTCGGTAAATCTTACATCCGTTATTCCTTGTGATACGCAAAACCTGTCAAACTGGGCCAAACGTTTTTCATATGAGAGTCTTTTGAAACCTGATGCTTCTTTATAAGCGATATAACAGTTCATCTCATCTGCAAATCCTGAGACATACGTATATTTCATGACTTTGTTGCCTCCTTTCTATAATAACGGGAAGAAAGTGTAGGCATACTCAAAGTACAAGTACGAAGGCGATCAATATCTACTTTTAAATATATTTTCGTAGTTTCAGTAGATTGATGTCCAAGAACTGTGCTAATAACCGGAAGAGAAACATTTCTCTTTAATAGATTTGAGGCCAGGCTATGTCTTAAAGAATGGGCTCCATGCTTTTTATCCTTCCATCCAGTTATAGCCGCTTTTTTCATATATCTTGTAACAATTGAATGAATAGTAGGGGATTTTAATGGCTTTCCATATTTTGATTGTTCTGATGAAAGGATAACCTCTGGCCGTTCAGATTTTGGTCTTCCATGCTGAAGATAATCTATAATAGCATTTCCTACCGAGGAAAGGAGCGGGTACTCTACTGGGACATCAGTTTTTTGCTGTTCGAATCGTATGATGTTTTTATCCCAATCTATCTGATCAAGCCTAAAGCCTGTTATATCAGCACTTCTCCAGCCATACTCAGCTGCAAGTAGCAATACAAGATAATCTCTTTTTCCTATAGCAGAAGATCTGTCCGGAGCATTTATTATTCTGCTGATTTCTTCTTCAGTATACGTCGTAGGAATGCTGCTATGCCGATTAAAACTGTCAGGAAGTATAAATGATGATAGATCCTTTATCGTATAATGCCTGCTATAAATATATCTAAAGAATTGACGAAGGGAATTGGCGTAATCATGCCTTGCGCCAACTGTTTCACAGTACTCCTTGAAATAGTTTTCTATTTCATCCATGCCTATCATTTCTAAATCGATATTTCGATATTTCATAAAAGCATTTAGTTTAGAAAGAACCCTTGTGTACTCAGAAATAGTAGAGTGTGTCCTATGTAGTTCATCTCGTGCATAAATAAGGAATTCCTGTATTAAATTTCCTGTTCTACCAGAAAAAGTGTATTCAACTCTTGGTGATCTGAATTCAAACTCGCCATCTTTCTGATATGAAACAAGCATACGAATGGCTCTTAAATGCGTTTTGTCTTTTAAACTCATCCCTTCTAAAAGCAGATGGGTTCCTATATGGTAATCACAATACTGATTAGCGATTCTTTCAGAAAAAACTGTTAAAGAGTTCTTTTCCATCCAGCATTTTAGTTCATCCCAGTGCGACTGAATCTTTTCTGCATAGTCAGGTTTGTACTGTCTGTCAATCAGTTCTGCACTACATAGTTTAATTAATTCACTGATATCTGTTACCATAGACAACGTTCTCCTTTCATAAATGTCTTTAGTAACAGTATCGGCATTATTATGTAAAGAAATCTACAAATAATTGCTTATACTACATGGGTTGTTATTATTTCTTTACATAAAAAATAACTTGTCATAACCTTTTTCGTTTGGAGCTGATGGATTGCAGTAGAATACTCTTGAGCGCAGCTCGCCATCAGAACTGTATTCGAGTGCTTCAGGATTAGAAAATTCTGTTCCGTTATCACATAAAAGGATAGGGAAGAGTTTCATGAAAAGCTTTTTTCCTAAAAGGTCATATATATCATTGAAGATGTCTATAACCGATTGTGAGTCATTTGCCGGTCTAAGAAAAGCAAGCTGGAACTTCTGTAGAACAAAGTGTATTGTCAGGAGAACGGCTCCGCCCTTAATGCCTTCAACTGAATCGAGTTCCACCACAGGAAGTTCCGGATGCTCCTCACGATATTTTAAGTAATCATCGTAGGTACGCCCCTTTCGGCATGCCTTATCAACTTTCAGTGGAACAGATTTGTTCTTTCTTACTCTGAAGCGGACTTTTCTTGGCATATCAACGTTCCTGCTATCAAAGAGTCCGTTGTCCACATATGTGTAAATGGTCTTTTCGCAGCGGAGTATCTTGTCAGGATTGTTAGTGAGGATGTGGTGTATTGACTGCCCATTCATAAGGAGGGGACTTACAACTGAATTGAGCTGCTTAAGTTCCTTCTCTGTGAGGTTGAAGCCGGATCTGGATTCGCTCCTTAAGTCTTCATACTCTTTCTGCGCATAGCGTGCATTATAAAGATGCTTCTCAAGGGTGCATGTGTTTCTCACGCTGCATCCGTTGCATACATATGGAGGCTTTGTATGAAGAGGACAGAGTTCCTTCTCATAATCCGGACATGCAGGTATGCATGATCCACAGCTTCTGCAGTTCTTTTTGTTTTTTCTGGTACACTCGTCACAGGCATCCCCATAGTGAGTGCAGTGTGTTCGGTTAGCGCAGTCATTGAAAGGCCGATAAGGAGCGCCCTTCTTTTCATATATGATATGTGCTCTGACTTCTTTTGAAATAGTGGTACAGTCTTTTCCTATCGCAGCTCCAATGGCTTTAAAGCTGAGAGAGTCATCCAAACCATGCTGGATTTCATAACGCTTGTCTAAATCAAGATGCTTGTTCTTATTAGTGGATTCCATAAGTTCCTCCTTAATGCCGGAGAGCATATGTGGATGAACCTATGGATGATATCAATAAGAATTAGTAAATTCCATACCCGAGTTTGGAATTAGTAAGTTCCATGTCGTGTGTTAAAGGGGTGGAATTTAGTTTTACAAGTTACTAAATGTATTCAAGAATCAGATATGGGAAATTTTACTCTTGCGTAGGAACTCCTAATATGCTAAGATAAATAAGCTGTTGTGATTATGCAGCGTTTGCAACTATAGTATAATATTTGTAAAATATTAAGAATCATTGATATAAAAGAGGTGAGAAGATGAGACAGGACATTCAGCCAGAATATTATCAGGCAACAGTTACCTGCAACTGCGGTAACACATTTACAGTAGGTTCAACAAAGAAGGAAATCCACGTAGAAATTTGTTCTAAGTGCCATCCTTTCTATACAGGAACACAGAAGGCAACCGCTGCTCGCGGACGTATTGATAAGTTCAACCGTAAGTATGGTATGACTTCTAACAACTAATTACTGGAAATGTTAAGAGGTTGAGGCTACTGCCTCAGCCTCTTTTTTTGAACAGTGTATTTGGCGAGGTTCTTCACGAACCTGGTAGAGTTTGTTAAATCGGTATAGCACGCATTGAGGAGCAAAATAATTATGGGTAAGAAAAAAATCAATCATTATTCAGGAATTGGCGGGCAGGCAGTGCTTGAAGGCGTTATGATGCGCAACAAGGATATGTATGCAGTTGCTATTCGCAAAGAGAATGGTGAAATAGCAGTAGACACAGAACATTATCTTGGTAAGGCAGAAAGCCTTGGACTGACTCATATACCTTTTATTCGTGGAGTATTTGTTTTTTGGGATTCATTGGTTCTGGGAATGAGATCTCTCAACTTTTCAGCTTCACTTTTTGGACAGGAGGAGATTGCTTCTTCCAAGGATCCAATCGCTGAAGAAGGAAAAGAGAAGTTTGCCATGGCTCTCACCACAGTAATTTCATTTATTATGGCTATTGGTATTTTTATGATCCTGCCTTATTATATAAGTTCACTTTTTGAGAATCAGATAAGAAACAGTTCTCTTGTGGTGCTCTTAGAGGGACTTTTAAGAATTCTGATCTTTATTGTTTATATACTTCTGATCTCGTGTATGAAGGATATCAGGAGACTTTTCAGATATCATGGGGCAGAGCATAAGTGTATAAACTGTCTGGAGAGCGGAAAACCTCTCACACTTGAAAATGTAAAGGCAAGTACCAGACTTCACAAGAGATGTGGCAGCAGCTTTCTTTTGTTTGTAATGTTTGTGAGTATCATACTGTTCTTCTTTATAAGAGTTCAGTCTATACCGCTTAGAATACTTGTCAGAATAGCTCTTATACCCGTTATTGCAGGCATTTCCTACGAGATCATAAGACTTGCCGGTAGAAGCAATAATATATTTATAAAGATTCTGTCTTTACCGGGGCTTATGCTTCAGATGCTGACAACAAAAGAGCCTGACGATGAGATGATAGAAGTCGGAATTAAGTCAGTTGAGGCTGTTTTTGACTGGAAGGAATTTTTAGAGGATTCCTTTGGACATAAGTTTGAAGATGAAATTGCGGAGTGATTATTTATGTACTATGCATCGCTTTTTAAAGAGGGTGAAGAAAAACTAAATAGTGCTGGTATTTCCGAGGCCTCACTGGATGCGAGACTTCTTCTG
This sequence comes from Butyrivibrio sp. LC3010, assembly GCF_000424385.1. Lineage (GTDB taxonomy): Bacteria > Bacillota > Clostridia > Lachnospirales > Lachnospiraceae > Butyrivibrio. Next base: position 5,555 of record NZ_AUJU01000015.1, read on the forward strand.
GAGCATGTTTGCGGTACGGATCATAATACATTGCTCTCACACGGCGATATGCAGGTCTCTGATGAGAATGCCCTGGAGTACAGGAATCTTATCGGGAAAAGGATGGAGAGAGTTCCTGTTGCATATATTATTGGAAATACCGAGTTCATGGGAATTGAGTTTGATGTGACAAACGATGTACTTATTCCCAATCAGGATACTGAGACTCTTGCAGAGGAGGCTCTTAGATTCATTCATGATGGTATGAGTATACTTGATCTTTGCACAGGCTCAGGTTGTATAGCTCTAAGTCTTCTGAAATACACCAATGACACTACTGCGGTAGGAACAGATATTTCAGAGGCTGCTCTTAAGATTGCAGAGAGAAATTCGGTTAAGCTTGGAGTTGCCGACAGATATAAAGCCGTGAAGGCAGATATTTTTCCCGGAGATGAATCAGATCAGAAGTATGACCTTATAGTATCCAATCCGCCGTATATTCCGACAGGAGTTATAGAGAGCCTTGAGCCGGAGGTTAAGACCTACGAGCCATACATGGCACTTGACGGAAGTGAAGATGGACTTTTATTTTATCGCCGGATAGTTCCCGGGGCAAAAGAATACCTTTACAGGAATGGGTATCTTCTTTTGGAGATCGGATATGACCAGGGAGAAGCTGTAAAAGCTCTCATGGAAGAAAACGGATATAAAGATGTTCAGGTAATTAAAGATCTTGGAGGAAATGACAGAGTGGTAAGTGGCTGCTTCTATTAGCTGCGCTTGTTGGTATGTATCACCTTACTTTTGTTCATATTTTGTGAGTTGCAAAAATAGAATAAGTTTTTTGGTGATAACTGAAAACAGAGTGTAGTAGATGTAGTGAAAGCTTTGGATAGAGTGATGATTTATTAGATTCTTAAGCTTTCATATTGAGAATAGGAGAGCAATATGTTTGATAGATTAGAAGATACAGTCCGCAGATATGAGGATATAACAAGGGAGCTGGGTGAACCAGGCGTGGCAGCAGACCAGAACAGGTTCAGAGCTCTTATGAAGGAGCAGAGTGATTTACTTCCGATAGTAGAAGAATTCAATAATTATAAGAAATGCAAGGAAACAATTTCAGACAGTGAGGAGCTTCTCTTTGCTGAATCTGATGAGGATATGAAGGAAATGCTCAGAGAAGAGCTTTCTGAGGCAAAGGATGAACTTCCAAAGATAGAGCAAAGATTAAGACTTCTTATGATTCCCAAGGATCCTAACGATGATAAAAATGTTATCGTTGAGATTCGTGCCGGTGCAGGTGGTGATGAAGCGGCGCTTTTTGCAGCTGATATGTACAGGGTTTATACGAGATACGCTGACAGACATAGCTGGAAAATAGAGACAATGAGCGTGGAAGACACCGGAATCGGAGGAATGAAGTCAGTCAGCTTTATGCTTTCTGGAACAGGTGCTTATTCCAAGCTGAAGTTCGAGAGTGGAGTTCACAGAGTTCAGAGAATTCCGGTAACTGAATCCGGTGGAAGAATTCATACCTCCACAATAACAGTGGCTATAATGCCTGAGGTTGAGGATGTTGAAGTCAATATCGATATGAATGACTGTAAGTTTGATGTTTTCAGAGCGTCAGGAAATGGCGGACAGTGCGTAAATACAACGGACTCTGCTGTAAGACTTACACATATCCCCACAGGAATAGTTATTTCCTGTCAGGATGAGAAGAGCCAGATAAAAAACAAGGCTAAGGCACTAAAGGTTCTTCGTGCCAAGCTCTTTGATTTGGAGAGACAAAAGGCCCATGATTCAGAGGCTGCCCTCAGAAAAAGCCAGGTTGGAACAGGTGACAGATCAGAAAAGATCAGAACTTATAACTTCCACCAGGGAAGAGTAACAGACCATCGTATCAATCTGACCCTTTATAAGATTGATTCAATAATGGACGGTGACCTTGAGGAACTGATAGATGCTCTTACCACAGCAAGCCAGGCGGAAAAGCTTGCTGGAATGAATAATGCTTAAATCCTATATTCAAGACGTAGAACATTCTCACGCTCAGCGCAGCAAGTGCGCAGAGCTGTCTGAACAGTAACGACATAATACCTATCACAGTTTTTTGAAGCGCGGAAAGTTTTCTTATTAACATAAATCTATGATAAAATGATGTTATAAATATAATTTTTTTGATTGGGTAGAGCACTAGCGAGGTTTTACGAGCTTAGTGCGAACCATGCAAGTCCACTTAGTAAGGTGTTGTCGAGCTTAGTGGAGCTTGCTCAAGTAGAGTGCTTAGTTCGGTTGGTGCAGCTTGTTTGACGAGGTATTTTGAATGAATGAACAGTTTAAACAGGATCTGATTGATTGGGGTGTTAATTGGGATGATGTCAAAGAGAGATTCATGGGCAATGAAGATCTCGTGATAAAATTCATGCTGAAGTTTTTGAATGATAAAAGCTTTGGGGAATTGACAGAAGGCCTTAAAGAGCAAAATGCTGAGGCAGCTTTTAAGGGCTGTCATTCATTAAAAGGAGTTACGGGCAATCTGGCACTTGATGGTATGAGGCCGGATGTTCTTGAGCTGACCGAAATTCTTAGAGCAGGGTCTTTGGAGGGCTCTGATGAACTTTATCAGAAGATAAAGGCATCTTATGATAACCTCATTGGAATACTTAATAAGTACTCATGACAGCTTGAACAGATTTTTTTATTCGCTTCGCGAGGACCTGGTTCAATACGATTCCTTATGACTCTTTTGGACCAAGAAATTATAATAAATCCCGGGTTTCTTTCTGAAATCCGGGATTTTACTTTAATGTTTTAGAATTGCGAGAGTGCAGGATCCTTGTGAGTGATTACTCTATTGCCTATTCGGAGAAACGAATTAATTTGTATATTGAAAAAGTACTAAATATAATTATAAACATTATGTTATAACGATGAGAATAAAATTTAAATTGTCATCTTAAATTCATAAACATCACCTTTTTTCAGTACTGAGTCTGCACCTGCTTCTGTGATTTCCAAACTCGCACCGCTCCAGCCATATCGGATTATTCCTTTAACAGATTCATCATAGCTTGTAAAGATGAGATCAGATCCTTCTTTTGTTACAGTGCCTTCCACGGTTGCGGTACGATAAATTGAGATTGTTGCATTGTAGCCGGATTCCATGCTCTCTGTAATAATCAGCGAGCTGTAAATGTCGTCTGTGTCCTGGTCATCAACATAAGCACCGGTAATACTGCGCTTAGGGAGAGTGAAGGCTTCGCCATTTTTATCTGCAATAATTGTAGCAAGGTAGTAACATCTTCTTTTGGTGATATCCTTAAAAAGTGAAAGCTCAAGCATTGGATAGATGCTGCCACCTTCTTCTCTGGGACCAAGTGCTTCCGGAACAATTTTATCCTTTACGGAAATCCATTTTCGCTGTTCCTGAAGCAGGTTGTCCTTTGAAGCAGCATCAAGAAGCTTATTTACGCGGCTCCAGAGATTGTTGATCTCCGAATCCCAGATATCGAAGGAATGCTTTGCTGTCTGGTTTATTTCAACCTGGGTTTCTGCTTTTTCTGTGAGCTCGTTGAAGCGTCTCTCAAGGGCTTCAATCCCATTTAGCTCATCCTGTACTGTTGAAGCAGAAGAGGAGATTTCTGTAACAGCATCTTTTATTTCTTTATCGTAGTCATGGGATAAATCATCTGATAATACAAAGCTGTCAGCAATAGGATTGGAATAAACTACAGCATCATCTGACTGTGTATCTGTGTCAGCTGCGTCTGTTTCTGCCTGATCTGTATCATCACTGGCTTCCATATCAGTACTTATTGATTCATCGGAAACAGTGTCCTCAGATTCAGCATTGGCGGCTACGTCAGAGCCGGCTTCAGAATCGCTGCCTTCGGGCACAGGTTCATCTTTCTCGATTTCAGGATTCTCTATAACTACATCAGGACGCATTTTTTCAGTATCATCCTGAGCTATGGCATTATCCTGCTCATCAGTATTTTCCTCCTGATTTTCAACAACTTCACTATTTTGTTTTACATCAGAGTCCTTTATTGGGGTACAGCCATAAAGGCCGATCATAGATATGATCAGCGTTAAACAGAGTCTTTTTTTCATACAATACTAACCTCCTGTACATACAAGATGTATTATATAACTATGGCCACTAAATAGAAAAGAAGTATTATAAAAGAATGTCGCTTTATCCTATATAAGAATATGCAGATTTTTATAAGAAAAACCTGCTGATTATATCAGCAGGTTACAACGATTCCTCCATCTCCGGCATAGGTAGTAGCAACTCCTGCACCATCAACTATCAGTACATCTTTGAAATTCACTTTTGAAAGTATAAGATTCTTAACAACCTCAGCTCTCTCATAGCAATTGATATGAGTTATCATAAGGGTCTTTTCTTCCGGATTTTTGATACGTTTGGCAGTGAGCTCTGCCATCTTAATAAGTGCCTTTCTCATGCCGACACCCTGGCTCCACTGGGCGATCTCACCTTCAATTGCATAGCATACAGGCTTGATATTTAAGGTAGAAGCAACGATAGCTTTCATACCGGTCAGGCGTCCGTTCTTTCTCAAGGTGTCAAGTGAATCCAAAACGAAGTAGGTATCCATACCATCACGGTAGGTTTCTACCTTTTTAACTACTTCTTCAAAGGGAAGACCTGCCTCTGCGTACTCCATTATCTTAAAGGCAATATTTGTCTGCCCGCAGCAGGCTGATAATGAATCAAAAACGTGAATGTTTTTCTCTCCAATGTCTTCGTGATAAAGGTCTTTTGCCAAAAGTGCACTGTTATAACTTCCACTGAGCTTGGAAGAAAGTGTTACTACGTAAACATCATCTGCATCACATTCATAGGCCTTCTTATATCTGTCAGGTGAGGGACAGGCTGATTTTGCACAGGTTTCACATTCTGCCACTCTCTTTAAATAGTCAAGCTGATCGAAACTCTCATCATCCAGAACAGTATAATCACCAACCTGAAGAATAAGAGGTATGATCTCGAAACGCTTGTCAGTGTGGTACTCAGCAGGTAAATCCGTGCAGCTGTCTACTACAATTTTATAACTCATAATACATTTTTCCTTTCAAGTAATCCGTTAAGTACTGAAATGGCTATATGTGATGCCATGAATGCGTTAGCTTACTAACATCATTAGGAACGGAAACCATGTAGTTTTTTACACCACATATTCTAGCATGAAAAGCAATATGGGTAAATAAACGGAGGTTATTATTTATCAGAAAATATTTAACGAGTTAATCAAGTATATTGTATAATTACAAGTGGACTATTTTTTGAGGAGTTTCAAAAACATGATTGCTTTAAAAATCAAAAATACCAGACAGTTCATGAGTGTACTTCTTGCGTCAGAAGTTTTTGATGATTTTTTATTGGAGAGCGCTGAGCTTCACACAGCTAACACATATCACATTGATGGGAGAGTGAATAAAGAATTTTTTTTGGCAGATGATGAACAGATTCCGCCATATGATCTTTCGGAGTGGAGGAGCTTAAAGCCTGTCTGCTATGAGCTTATAAAGGGGAAAAGGACACCGCTTTCTTTTAAGTTTGTGATGTGCGTATCTCCGGATGAAAAGTTAAAGCTCCTGCAGGAAGAATATAACAGTAGCGTTTCATCACTGGTTTTTATGCTCAGATTTAAAGAGGGCGAGATAATTCTTACTACAGGTGTGGCGTTATCGGGATTCACACTTGATAAGTCCTTTGAAAAAATCTGGGATGATTATATGAGACGTTTTCTTACAGGTGTGAATATTGATTTCGAAGAACTTTAGATTCTGGTTTTTCTTCAGAAAAACAAAAGGTTTTTAAATGTGGAGGTAGAAACAGAGTAATTATTTGGAGGTGAATATGATAAGACGACCTGATTATGTAAAGCCAGGATGTACAATCGGAATAACAGCACCATCTTTTGGTCCTTCAAGCGAGCCATACAGATCAATGTATTTTGTGGCTAAGAAGAAGTTGGAGGAGAGAGGCTATAAAATCGCTGAGGGGGATACTCTTTTTAAGAATGACGGCATTGGTATAAACACTGATCCCAAGGTTGCAGCAAAAGAGCTGACTGAGTTTTATAAGAGAAGTGATATTGATGCTATAATTTCTGCCGGCGGCGGTGAGCTCATGAATGAGACAATAGCCAATGTGGATTTTTGGGCATTAAAGGACAGTAAGCCCAAGTGGTATCTGGGATATTCAGATAATACGAATTTCATTTTTCCTATGGTAACTATAGCTGAGGTGCAGGGAATTTATGGCCCTTGTATATCAGGCTTTGCTAAGAAATGGGAGCTTCCTGAGGAGGATGCGTTATCTCTCCTTGAGGGAACAAAGACAGAGTTTTCTGGCTATGAGAAATATTTAAATCCTTTCATAAAAGACGAAGAGAGCGGAGAGAAACCGGAAGAGCCTGTGGATTATACCACGTACAATTTTGATGTACCATATGAGTACAATTCAAGAAAAGAGCTGACGAGCTTTTTATGTGACAGCAAAAAAGCAGTAAAGGCAGATCCGGAGACAGAGATAGGTATGCAGGGAATCCTGCTTGGTGGATGCGCGGATGTTCTTGCAAACCTTGTTGGAACGCGCTTTGATAACATGAAGGAGTTCAATAAAAAGTACAAGGATATTATATGGGTTCTGGAAGCCTGTGATCTCACGCCGATGAGCTATAGAAGAACTATGTGGAACATGAGAGAGGCAGGATGGTTTGAGAACGCGAAGGGATTTGTGATTGGCAGACCTCTGGCAGCCTTTAATCAGGAGATGATGGGGGCTGATCACTATAATGCTGTTACAGATGTTGTCGCCGGGCTTGGAGTGCCGATAATCATGGATGCAGATATCGGACATATTGATCCCATGATTCCTTTAGTTATGGGTGCAGATGCGACAGTAAAGGTAAAGGGAAACGATATCAGAATTACATATACTAAATAGTGTTTCGAAGATAACCGGTATTTGTAAATCCGGTGTTACTGTTCAGACAGCTCTGCGCACTTGCTGCGCTGAGCGTGAGAATGTTCTACGTCTTGAATATAGGATTTGCCCCTTTGCCGAAGGCAACTGGAATGGGCAAATCCAGTTGCTGTGAGCACCGTAAGGTGTGAACAGTAACAATCCGGTTGCTGTGAGCACTGTAAAGTGTAAGCAGTAACTTGCGAAGCGGCTTTTTATAAGTTAGAATATCTTTCATGAACTCATTAGAATTATTATTGGTATATCTTGGAATAATGAATATTATTAGCTTTCTTGCCATGGGCAGTGACAAGAGGAAGGCTAAAAGGAATGCTTTCAGGACACCGGAATCAATCCTTTTTATACTGGCTGTTATGGGGGGCAGCATAGGCAGTATTCTCGGAATGTATATTTTCAGGCATAAGACTAAGCATTGGTATTTTGTGGTTGGAATGCCCATGATCTTACTTTTGCAGATAGCATTAGTTGTGGCTGTAAAGATGTCACCGATAGAGGTCCTATTCAGGTAATTTATTTAATAGGGAATTCTTATTTTATTAAGGGGATGCAGAAGAATGCATATAGCAGTTTTTGATGATAATATCGCTGACAGAAGGCAGATGGAACGTTTGCTTAGGCGTCAGTCTGACAGATATCAAAAAGAGGGGAAGGAACATTTTTATATCGATCTATATGGTAATATCGAGGCGCTTATGCGTTTCCCTCAGCTATATGACATAATCTTCATTGATATGGCAGAGCCCGAGTCTGAGGATAGCCATTTTAAAAATGGAATGGATGTAGCAAAGCTCCTGTTTGAAGCCGGTGGATTAAAAAATGTTGTAATGTGCTCCTCGAAGCATGACTATAAAGCGCTTGCAAAAGACGCCGGATTATTCGATGAACTTTTGTTTATTGATAAGCCCATAAAGGTCAAAGAGCTGGAGGATATGCTTACGGAATGTGAGAGGAGACTCGGAGATCCTATTCCTACTCTTGAACTTAGAGGTGAGAAGGATACGATTTACGCCAGGGAGAATGATATCGTCTGTGCCGAGATGACAAGTGAGCATCAGGCTGCTATATTTTTCTCAGATGGCAGAGAGCTTTCTATCATCGCAGATATTTATAATTTATATGAGCAGTGTGAGATTTTTACTTCAATATGCCCTATATCACAGAATGCTCTTATAAATGTGCTTCATATAAAGGATGAAGGCTTTGGCTGGGTCCTCATGGATAATGGCAGAAAAATAAAGGTAGCCTTTGCATACCGCGGTAATATCAAGGAAATAAGAAGACGCCTTGCTGCAAAGGAGGCTGAAGAGAAATCAAAAATGATCGAGAAGGTATCAAAGCAGACAAATGCAAAAGTAAAATAAAACCACAAACCATTTAATACTGTTTTTTATTATAAAAATATCCCGGGTGATCAGGAGTGATTCACCCGGGATATTTTACTTGAACCAAGTAGTTAAATTATTTATTTTTTCCTTCAACTTCCTGCATCTTCATTGCACGAACCTTGCAGGAAAGACCAAACAGATTTATGAAGCCCTCTGCATCGTGATGGTCATAGAGGTCGCCTGTCTTAAAGGAAGCGATTGACTCATTATAAAGTGAGTAGGGTGAAGAAGTACCTGCCTTGATGATGTTCCCTTTGTAAAGACGGAAGGTAACTTCACCGGTAACATACTTCTGAGTTGACTCGATGAATGCCTGCTCAGCTTCGCGAAGGGGAGTAAACCATTTTCCTTCATATACAAGATCTGCGAACTTATTGCCCATATCCTTTTTCATGGTATAGGTATCGCGGTCAAGAATGAGCTCTTCGAGCTGCTGATGAGCTTCGTAAAGGATTGTTCCGCCGGGAGTCTCATAAACACCACGGGACTTCATACCAACGACACGGTTCTCAACGATGTCTACGATTCCGATACCATTTTCACCACCCAGCTTATTGAGAGTGCGGATGATATCAGAAACCTTCATTTCCTTACCATTTACTGACTTAGGTACGCCGCCTTCAAAGGTCATTGTAACGGTAGTAGGTTCATCAGGAGCATCCTCGGGAGTGCATCCAAGGACAAGGAGGTGCTTGTAATTGGGTGCCTGTGCAGGATCCTCAAGCTCAAGGCCTTCATGTGATATATGCCAGAGGTTGCGGTCACGGCTATAGCTGCTGTCAGCAGAGAATGGAAGGTTGATACCATGCTGCTTACAATATTCGATCTCAGATTCACGGGAATCCATTGTCCACTTGTCACTTCTCCAGGCAGCGATGATCTTGATATCAGGTGCAAGTGCCTTGATTCCAAGCTCGAAACGGATCTGGTCGTTGCCCTTACCTGTTGCACCGTGGCAGATGGCAACAGCGCCTTCTTTTCTTGCAATCTCTACGAGCTTCTTGGCAATGAGCGGACGAGCCATTGATGTACCAAGAAGATACTTGTTTTCATAGACAGCGTGTGCCTGAACGCAGGGAACTACATATTCATCACAAAACTCATCGATTACATCTAATATATAAAGCTTAGAAGCGCCGCAGCTTGTTGCTCTCTCTTCAAGCCCGTCAAGTTCCTCTTCCTGTCCGCAGTCGATGCATACGCAAACTACTTCATAATCATAATTCTCCTTGAGCCACGGAATGATCGCTGTTGTATCAAGACCACCCGAATATGCAAGTATAACCTTTTCTTTAGCCATGTCTTCCTCCTTTAATCAATACCGTCTGAATATCATTGCTTATCGAAAAAACAATAATGTCTATTTATAATCTAACGGATTTGTTTTTGCTGTACAAGCCGAATATACATCATTGAATAATTATTTGCAATAGTTTTATGCATAAAAATTTATAATATTCACATTTTATGCATAAATATAAATAATGCTTGCATAAACATGAGATGTTGATTATACTGAGTTGCAAAGCATATAATAAACGATGTATTGAGAATAACGAATATATAAAGGAAGGCACGGTTATGATTAAGGTAGGAATTATAGGTGCTACAGGATATGCGGGAGCTGAGATCGCAAGACTGATCTATTCCCATCCTGAGGCTGAGATAGTCTGGTACGGTTCAAGAAGTTATATTGATGAGAGATTCTCAACAGTGTATGGAAACTTCTTTAATGTAGTAGATGCTAAATGCATGGATGATAATATGGATGAGCTTGCGGATAAAGTAGATGTGATTTTTACCGCAACACCCCAGGGATTATGTGCCGGACTTGTGAATGACAATATATTAAGTAAGGTAAAGATAATAGACTTATCCGCTGATTTCAGATTAAAGGATGTAAAGATCTACGAGAAGTGGTACGGGATTGAACACAAGGCACCTCAGTATATAGATGAAGCAGTGTATGGACTTTGTGAGATCAACAGGGACAAGATAAAGGATGCAAGAATTATAGCTAATCCCGGTTGCTATACGACCTGCTCAATTCTTACGGCTTATCCTCTTATAAAGGAAAAGCTTATTGATCCTTCAACTCTTATCATTGATGCTTTGAGCGGAACTTCAGGAGCAGGAAGAGGAGCAAAGACAGCAAATCTTTTCTGTGAAGTTAATGAAAGCGTAAAACCCTACGGAGTTGCAAATCACAGACACACGCCTGAAATCGAGGAACAGCTGGGTTACGCAGCAGGGGAGAGCTTTAAAATTAATTTCACTCCTCATCTTATCCCCATGAACCGTGGAATACTTGCTACAGAATATGCATCATTGGTGAAAAAAGCTGATGGCAAGCTTCCTACAGCAGATGAGATAAGAGCAGCCTATGAGAAATACTATAAGGATGAGAAGTTTATAAGACTTCTTCCTGACGGAGTATATCCCGAGACAAGATGGGTTGAGACGAGTAATTATGTGGATATCGGATTTAAGATAGATGAGCGCACAGGCCGCGTTATCCTGATGGGAGCTATTGATAATCTGGTAAAAGGGGCAGCAGGTCAGGCAGTTCAGAATATGAACATTCTTTTTGGACTTGAAGAGAGCATGGGACTTGATTTTGTTCCTGCATTTCCATAAAGAATTGGATTCCGAATGATTTTTCCTTGTTATCGTTCGGAAAATCTATAAAGAAGATTAAGGTGGAGTAAGTCATGGTACGCACAATGACCATTGAAGATTATGCAGAAGTTTATGCACTGTGGAATTCTATAGACGGTTTTGGAATAAGGACCATCGATGATTCTTTTGAAGGAATATCGATGTTCATTAAAAGGAATCCCACAACCTGTGCAGTTGATGTTGAAGATAACAAAATAGTCGGAGCAATTCTGTGTGGACACGATGGAAGGCGGGCATGCTTTTATCATGTATGTGTGAATAAAGAGTACAGACGCCATGGAATCGGTAAGAGAATGGTCGAGTTTTGCATAGAAAAGCTTAAGGAAGAAAAAATCAATAAGGTATGTCTAAACGCTTTTGTGACGAATAAAGTCGGCAATGCCTTCTGGCAGCGTATGAATTGGACCTTGAGATCAGATATGAACTACTATGACTTTACATTAAATGAAGACAATCGCACGGAATTTGTTACATGCTAAAGAGCTGGTTCACTTACTATTTAAAGCGGGTTAAAACTATTGTTTTGAAGGAGACAAAAATATGAAGCGTATTCAAGGCGGTGTGACTGCAGCAAAGGGGTTCAAGGCTGCAAGCTGCGAGGCAGGAATTAAATATATAAACAGAAAAGATATGATGCTGATTTACAGTGAATCTCCATGTACGGCAGCAGGAGTATTTACCAGTAATGTTGTAAAGGCTGCTCCGGTTGTGTGGGATAAGGAGATATGCAATGGAATTCATCCTGTTCATGCTATAGTCGGTAACTCAGGAATAGCCAATGCCTGTACAGGAGAGCAGGGAAGAAAATTATGTGCTGAAACTGCCGGGGCAGTGGCACTTCTTCTGGGGATTCCTGAGGATTCAGTTCTGGTGGCTTCTACAGGTGTGATCGGAATGCAGATGAATATGGAAGCTGTAAAGGGCGGTATTGCTAAAATGGTTCCGGAGCTCTCTGATTCAGAAGATGCAGGTACAGGCGCAGCTGAAGCTATTATGACTACAGATACGCACTCCAAGCAGATGGCAATGGAATTTGAGATTGGCGGGAAAACCTGCAGAATCGGCGCTCTGGCTAAGGGATCAGGTATGATACATCCCAACATGTGCACAATGCTTTCCTTTATGACAACTGATGTTGCAATATCCAATGAGCTTTTACAGAAGGCATTAAGGACAGTAGTTGTTGATACATTCAACATGATATCTGTTGACGGCGACATGTCTACAAACGATTCACTTATGGTAATCGCCAACGGAGATGCTGCCAATCCTGTGATCACAGAAGAAAACGATGATTATAAAACCTTTGTGGATGCACTTTATGCCATCTGCGAAGAAATGGCAAGAATGCTGGCAGGCGACGGCGAAGGTGCAACCGCACTGTTCACTGTAAAGGTTGTCAATGCAGATACAAAGGAAAATGCAAGAACACTGGCAAAGTCTGTTATCTGCTCATCTTTGACAAAGGCTATGATCTATGGTCATGATGCAAACTTTGGAAGAATACTTTGCGCACTTGGTTATTCAGGTGTTCTGTTTGATCCTGACAAGATAGAGCTTTCCATTGAAAGTTCAAAGGGAAGCATTTTACTTTTTAAGAACGGAGAACCACAGCCTTTTGATGAAGAATTTGCCACTGAGGTTTTATCCCAGAAGGAAGTAATTGCAATAGCTGATATGCATACAGGTAACGATGAGGCAACCGCCTGGGGATGTGATCTTACCTATGATTATGTAAAGATCAACGCTGATTACAGATCCTGATTATGGAGTCTGTTACCGTTTAAAGTTTAGGGAGGAACCATTCCGACCGGTAAGGCAGGATTACAAAGTAATATTTCCGGTAGATATTTGAGGAGGAAGAAGCAATGGACAAAGATATGCAGGAAGTGCTTAAAAAGGCGGAGGTACTTATCGAGGCTCTGCCATATATTCAGAAATATAATCGCAAGATTATCGTTGTTAAATACGGCGGAAGTGCCATGGAAAGTGAAGAGTTTCAGAAAAATGTAATTAAGGACGTTACACTTTTAAAGCTTGTTGGGTTTAAGCCTATAATTGTTCATGGCGGTGGAAAGGCCATCAGCAAATGGGTAGGTAAGGTTGGTAAAGAGGCTGAGTTTGTTAACGGACTTCGCGTGACAGATGAAGAAACCATGGAGATTGCTGAGATGGTTTTAAACAAGGTGAACAAGTGCCTTGTGAGAATGGTTCAGGAGCTTGGTGTTAAGGCTATCGGAATAAGCGGTAAAGACTCCGGACTTTTAAAGGCTAAAAAGAAGCTCTCCGGTGGTCAGGACATAGGTTTTGTGGGAGATGTTGAGAAGGTTGATCCCAAGATACTCTATGATCTTATGGATAATGATTATCTTCCCATAGTCGCACCGGTTGGAATGAATGAGGATTTTGATACCTTTAATATAAATGCTGATGATGCAGCCTGTGCCATTGCAAAGGCTGTGGGAGCTGAAAAGCTTGTGTTCCTCACAGATATTGAAGGCGTTTACAAGGATATAAATGATAAGTCCTCGTTTATTTCAAGGCTTACCTGTTCTGAGGTTGATGAACTGATTGCAGGCGGCAATATCGGAGGCGGAATGCTTCCAAAGCTCCAAAACTGTACAGACGCAGTAAAAGAAGGCGTACACAGAGTCCATATTCTTGACGGAAGAATTCCTCACTGCCTGTTGCTTGAGTTCTTTACCAACAAGGGTGTTGGAACCATGTTTGTGGCAGATGATGATGAAAAAGAGGAATAAAGCAGGAAAATAGCGTTTATAGAGAGGAAGTAGAAATTTCATGAGCACAATGAAGGAATATATAGACGAGGCTGAAAAAGACCTTTTACATACTTATAACAGATATCAGGTGGTGCTGGATAAGGGAGAGGGAGTTCACCTCTATGACCTTGAGGGAAAAAGCTATCTTGATTTTGTGTCAGGAATCGGAGTATTCGCCCTTGGCTACGGGAATAAGGATTATAATGATGCCTTAAAAAATCAGATTGATAAGGTCATTCATACCTCTAATTATTATTACAATGTACCTGCAATTGAGGCGGCAAGAAAGCTTAAAGAAGTCTCAGGCATGGACCGCGTATTTTTTACAAACAGCGGAGCTGAGGCCGTTGAGGGTGCACTTAAGGCAGCCAGAAAATATGGCTTTTTAAAGGATGGCAGAACTGACCATGAAATAATCGCCATGAATCATTCCTTTCACGGAAGAACCTTTGGAGCTCTTTCAGTGACAGGAAACAGTCACTACAGAGAAGCTTTCGAGCCCATGATTGGTAACATCTGCTTTGCCAACTTTAACGATTTTGAAAGTGTTAAGGCTCAGGTTACAGATAAGACAGTTGCCATTATTATGGAGACTGTTCAGGGAGAGGGCGGAATTTACCCTGCAACAGAGGAATTCCTTAAGAATGTAAGGCAGCTCTGTGATGAAAAGGATATACTTCTCATATTGGATGAAATTCAGTGTGGGATGGGAAGAACAGGATACATGTATGCATGGCAGAAATACGGAGTTAAGCCTGACATTATGACTACTGCCAAGGCTCTTGGCTGCGGCGTGCCTGTAGGAGCTTTTCTTATGACTGAAAAGGTGGGGCAGAATTCACTGGTTGCCGGAGATCATGGCACTACCTACGGCGGCAATCCCCTGGCAGGTGCTGCAATCAACAAAGTCCTTGATTTATTCGAGACTAAACATATAATAGATAACGTGAGAGAGGTTTCGGATTATCTGGAGGAGCGCCTTGATGAACTCAAAGAGCGCTATGAATTTATAATAGATCGCCGTGGAAGCGGACTGCTTCAGGGACTTGAGTTTGATCATCCCGTGGCAGACACGATTAATAAAGCATTGGAAAAAGGTCTTATTCTTATCAATGCTGGAACAAATGTAATACGTTTTATCCCTCCGCTCATCATTACAAAGGAAAATGTAGATGAGATGATTAGTATCCTGGAGCCTTGCATTAAATAAGTTATCGGTTGCGAGGTTTATATGAAAATGAGATTCAGGCTGCTGGGAGCAGTTCTTTTGGTAGCGCTGCTTTTGGCAGCTTTATATTATTCTAAATCGGGTGTCAGCCTCCATGAGGAACGCCCTATTTTTGGTTCAAATGATAAAACCACTGTCAGATTGTGGTATACGGATTCAGCAATGACTGACTATCTGACAGGCAGAGTTGTTGAATATAATAAGAAGAGTAAAACCACCAGAGTAGAGTTGGAGCTGGTATCAGGTCTTGAATATCTTGAAGCCATTAACAAGGCGTCTGCTGAGGGTGATAATTTCCCTGATGTTTTTATAATGACACACGACGGCCTTGAAAAGGCTTATCTTGCAGGACTTGCGGGAGAAATCAGAAATCCTGAGATCCTGGATGATAAGGCTCTTGGATTTAGTGATGCTGCCAAAAATGCTGTTACATATAAAGGTAAATACATAGCATATCCTTACTATTTTGAGACCAGTTCTCTTTTATACAACAGGACATATCTTGAGGATGAAGTAAGGACCAGGGCTCAGGCTGAGATTGATGCAGAAGAGGGCGAAGCTGCACAGGCTGCGGCAGATGCCGGGGAGATTGAAGGCGCAGACATAAACTCAGACGAAGCCGGTGAAGTTGTATATGATGAAGCTGAGGCTGAAGGAGAGACGGCAGCTGTTGAGATTAGTCAGGAGCAGCTTGAAGCTAAGGTACAGGAGATGCTTCCCAAAACAATAGAAGATATTTTGCTCTTTGCGGATAACTACAATGCTCCTGATACTGTAGAGTCAGTATTTCAGTGGGATGTAACCGATATCTTCTATAATTATTTCTTTGTTGGGAATTATCTTAATCTTGGCGGCAAGTCAGGAGATGATATCAGTCAGATCGATGTTTATAATGAGAATACCATTAACTGTATGAGCTTTTATCAGCAGCTTAATCAGTTCTTTGCCATTGATGAGAGCGCTGTGAATTATGATAAGGTTCTGCAGGATTTTATAGATGGAAAAACTGTATTCACTGTGGCAACATCTGATGCCGTTGCCAAAATCGAGGCGGCAAAGAGTGAAGGAAAATGCAGCTTTGATTACGGTGTTACAACCATGCCTGCTCTTAACGAAAACTACGGCACAAGAACTATGTCAGTAACCAACTGCCTTGCGGTAAACGGCTATTCGGAGCATCCGGATAAAGCTAACGATTTTGCTGCTTTCCTTTGCAGTGAGAATACTGATACATGTTATACCATGAGTGGGAAACTCATAGCACATGAGGGAGTGCCATACAATAACGATTCTCTTGATTCATTTTTAAGTGTTTATGGCAATTCTGTACCGATGCCAAAACTCATGGCTACAAGTAATTTCTGGGTTAAGCTTGAAATTGCTTTTGCAGATATCTGGGACGGGGCAAATGTTAACGATACTTTAAAGACTTTGTCCGAAAATGTTAAGCTTCAGATTAATGGCTCAGAGGTCGAAGAAGAGAGACTTCCCGATGCTACGGTTGTTATAACTGAAGGGCAGGAAGAATAAAAATTCACAAAAGATTTATCTGATTGGCTGTCTTTTTTGTAATTGTTACGAAAATGTTACAGCCATCTTGCTTTAAGAATTTATTTCCGTTATTATGAAGATGGACTTAATAAAGTTCATGCGTGGTGGGGCCTCCATTTTTATCCTGGAGGAGACATGCATAAAAATATTACAAAATGCTTTATATTTATACTTTTGACCTGTAGTTTATTTACATCCGGTTGCAGTAAGAAAAATTCGGGTATGATCATTTATGAACCTGATGGTCCGATTACTGAGGACAGCGCGGATGAGAGCTTACAGGGGACTTTTTCTGAAGATAGCAGCTCTGCAAAGAGCAGTGAAGCATTATCTGATACTACGGAAAAGGAGCATACTTCCCAATCTGAAAATAGCGATAGTATAGCAGATGAACAGGCTGCGCAGATAGTTATTCCAAGTACCGTTATGGTGCACGTCTGCGGGGCTGTTTTGTGCGAGGGAGTCTATGAGCTTCCTACAGGCAGCAGAGTGGTGGATGCCATAAAAGCGGCAGGAGGTTTTTCAGAGGATGCTGACAGCGACTTCATAAATCAGGCACTTGTGCTTGAGGATGGAATCAAGATTAAGGTTCCTACTACTGAGGAGAGCGCTTCCATAGCTGAAACGGATGGAAGTCTGAAGAGAGCAGATATTGGCGAACAGGTCGGAATTATCGGAGCACCATCTGATAGTTCTTCTGCATCGGAAAAGGACGAAGGAAAAGTAAATATAAATTCAGCAACAGAGGATGAGCTTTGCAGTATTCCCGGAATAGGACCCAGCAGAGCAAAAAGCATTATTGCTTACAGAGAAGAAAACGGTAGATTTGGAACTATCGAAGATATCAAAAAAGTGACCGGTATCAAAGATAAGTTCTTTTCAAAAATAAAAGATCACATAACAGTTTGATTAGTTGAATGGAGTAGAAGAGATGGCAAAAAGGGTATTAGTTGTTGATGACGAGAAGACAATTGTAAAAGGAATCCGTTACAGTCTTGAACAGGACGGAATGAAGGTCGACAGTGCTTTTGATGGCGAAGAGGCATTGCAGTTTGCTCACGATAATACCTATGACATAATTCTACTTGATGTTATGCTTCCTAAAATGGACGGATTTGAGGTTTGCCAGCAGATAAGAGAGTTTTCCAATGTGCCGATAGTAATGCTCACTGCCAAGGGTGATGATATGGATAAGATCCTTGGGCTTGAATATGGCGCTGATGATTATATCACAAAGCCTTTCAATATTCTTGAGGTGAAGGCCAGAATCAAGGCTATCATGAGAAGAACCAATAAACCCGAGGTACAGGAGAAGGTACTGAACTTTGGTGATCTTATGATAAACGAGGAGTACAGAAGAGTATACGTCGGAGAGAGAGAGATCAACTTAACAAGCAGAGAGTTTGATGTTCTTGAGTTTCTGGTATCGACTCCCGGTAAGGTTTATAACAGGAGTGAGCTGCTTCTTGCAATCTGGGGAGATGATTTCCCGGGCGATGAGAGAACAGTTGATGTACATGTCAGACGACTCAGAGAAAAGCTTGAGAATAATCCCAGTGAACCTCGTTATGTGAGGACCAAGTGGGGCTCAGGCTATTACTTTCAGGCTTAATTAGGGAGCTCTTATGATTTACAATCCTTTTAAAAGTCTTAGATTCAGGATATTTTTGATTGTTTTTCTCACGGGGCTGGTTTCATGCCTCGTGATTCATTATGCGATTCTTGAAAGCTACGAAGACCGTGCTGTTAATGTCAGAGAGACGGAAGTTTCTACACAGCTCATGATTCTGGCTAATCATTTGATCAATTACAACTATTTTTCTGATACAACTTCAGATGTAATAAATGCTGAGCTGGATCTTCTTGCCAATCTGTATGATGGACGAGTTATGGTTATAGACAGTAATCTTACTATTCGCAAGGATACCTATGGTATAAGCGAGGGTAAGACCATAATTTCCGAAGAAGTGGTTAAGTGTCTGAAAAGCGGAACCAGTGGATCTTCAACGGTATACGACAGGAATAACCATTACATCGAAATGACAGCACCTATCACTGAGACGCTGACCTATGAAAGCGGCGACAGGGCTGCAGAGACTGCCACAGAGGATGTGGTCAGAGGAGTGCTTCTGATCAGTGTTTCTTCTGAGTACATTTCAACGACTATGGATATTCTCACAAGAAGAGCTGTAACTATAGAGGTTATTGCAATTCTGCTGATTCTGGTGATGGCGTGGTATATGTCAGGGAGACTACTTAAGCCCTTTGACAGGATTTCTACGGCTATTAATGATGTAAGAGCAGGCTTTACAAATGAACCTATTCCGGCATCGGATTACTATGAAACCGAGCATATCATACAGGCATTCAATCAGCTTCTTGTTAAGATGAATGCTCTTGATACATCAAGACAGGAATTCGTTTCAAACGTATCACATGAGCTTAAGACACCAATCACATCAATGAAGGTACTTGCTGATTCACTTATCATGCAGGAGGATGTCCCTAATGAAGTCTACAGGGATTTCATGGAGGATATAGCAGCAGAAGTGGACAGAGAGAATAAGATAATCAACGATCTGTTGGAACTTGTAAGGATGGACAAAAAGGCTACTCCTCTTAATATCACATCGGTAGATGTGGTGCAGATGATGGAGGTCATTCTTAAGAGAATGAAGCCGATAGCAAGGAAGCATAACATAGAACTTACACTTGAAACAACAAGAGAGATTACTGCTGAGATCGACGAGATAAAGCTTTCACTGGCACTTATGAATCTTGTCGAGAATGCAGTTAAGTACAATAAGGATGATGGCTTTGTCAAGGTTAAGCTGGATGCTGATCATCAATATTTTACCTGTGAGATCAGTGATTCCGGAATCGGAATTCCGGAGGACAGTCTCGATAGGATTTATGAGAGATTTTACCGTGTAGATAAGTCAAGATCCAGAGAGATTGGCGGAACAGGACTTGGTCTTGCCATAACTCACAATGCTATTTTGATGCACAGAGGAACGATAGAGGTTAAGAGTGAGGAAAATGTGGGAACTACATTTACTGTGCGTATTCCTCTTATATACATGCAGTCTTTGGAACAACAAAAAATATGAATATGACAATTAAAAAAATATCAAATTTAATAATGTGTTTTTTGCTTGTGTTTGGATGCATGTCAGGATGTGGTAATGAGGATGTCTCCGATGGGAAAAACAATGTCAAGGTTTACTACCTGAATTCTGATGAGACAGGGATTATTTTCCAGGAGTACGTTGTGGCGGCAGACATGAATGATACTGAGAAGGTCATAGATGAGCTGCTTACACAGATGAAGACCATGCCTGAAAAGCTCGAATATGAAGCGCCTATTTACGGACCTGTTAATCTGTTATCCTATTCATTGCGCAATGATATCCTTACGCTGGATTTTGCCAATACTTATACCACAACCAAGAAGACCACTGAGATTCTTGACAGGGCAGCGATGGTAAGAACCCTGACTCAGATTCCGGGAGTGGAATATGTGACTTTTACTGTGGAAGGAGCTCCACTCCTTGACGGGAACGGCAATATGATCGGCAACATGGCTGCAGATAATTTTGTATATAATGCGGGTAACGAGATCAATGCGTATGAAAAGGCTGAGCTTGTGCTGTATTTTGCTACCGAAGATGGACAGGAGCTTGTTCCTGTTTACAGAACTGTTGTATACAACAGTAATATTCTGATGCAGCGACTTGTTATTGAGCAGGTTATAAGCGGCCCTAATACAGACCTTGCCTATCCTACCATAAATCCTCAGACAAAAATCAACTCCGTATCAGTAAGAGACGGAGTGTGCTATGTGGATTTTGATTCAGTTGTGAATATCAGGACAAATGACATGGATCCCAAGATTGCACTTTACTCTCTTGTTAATACTATCTGTGAAACTGCGGATGTTAACAAGGTGCAGATTTCAATAAACGGTTCTTCCGATGTTAATTTTATGGAAAAGATATCACTCGGAACCGTGTTTGAGAGAAATCTCGATATTGTAAGGCAGTAACAGGTTAAGGACTCTGCTTAGACAAGTTCCACCGGGCTTGTGATGAACCTTACAAAGTGATCTGTACGAATCCGGTAATGAATGGAAATACCATAATGAAGCGACCACTATGTGCTATTGGGGGATTATTAGCTGTGGTTGTCTTTTTCCTCGTTCAGATTTTGCCAACGGGGGAATCTAGTTTACCTGCTGATCGGCAGGTGATTACCATAATTGGAGAGATTAGTGGAAAAGAGAATAGAATAAACTCCTTTTCAGGAGAAAAGCAGCTTGTTGTTTACTTGAAAAAAGATAATGGAAAAAAGGTTATGCTCTACATTGATGATGCAGAGTATAATCTTCCTTTTGGCTGTTTTGTTAAGGCCAAAGGGAAGGTAAAGCTCTTTTCCGAAGACAGAAATCCCGGGGAATTTGACAGCCGTAATTATTATAGAATTTTAAAAATTGAATATTGTCTCACCGATGTTCAGATACTCGGAATAGGAGGAGAGAAGGATGGCTTTTCTGAAGGAATTTATAATGTGAGACTGTATCTTGAACAAGTCCTTGATAATGTGTTAAGACCTAAGGATGCCGGAGTTATGAAGGCAGTTCTTCTTGGCAATAAAAACGGACTTGATGAAGATGTAAAAGAAGCCTTTACAAGGAACGGAATTATTCATATAATGGCAGTTTCGGGGCTACATATATCAATAATAGGCATGACGCTGTACAAGCTTATCAGAA
Source organism: Butyrivibrio sp. LC3010 (assembly GCF_000424385.1). Lineage (GTDB taxonomy): Bacteria > Bacillota > Clostridia > Lachnospirales > Lachnospiraceae > Butyrivibrio. Next base: position 26,955 of record NZ_AUJU01000015.1, read on the forward strand.
GGACAGGAGCCGGCATTATTATCAGTGCCTTGTCCGCAATATCTGTTATGTACATGTATGGAGTTATGTGCGGAATGAGCACATCTGCGTTCAGGGCAATAATCATGTTTATGGTTAGGTTATTCGCTGATGTCATTGGGAGAACGTACGATATGCTATCAGCACTTTCGCTGGCAGGAATCATGCTGTTGTGCGCTCAGCCTTTGTACATAAAGCACAGCGGCTTTTTAATGTCCTTTGGTGCGGTACTGGCTATAGGATATGTTCTGCCTGCATTACCTGAAGTTATCAGAAAAGGAAAATTGAAAATATTTTCTGCAAGCCTTTCTATTATGCTGGTTACATTGCCGGTGTATATGAGTTTTTATTATACCTACCCAGTTTACTCAATTTTTCTGAACGTTCTGATACTTCCGCTTATGTCATTGCTTATGCTCTTTGGAATACTTTGCATCTTTTTAGGGACTGTGTTTTTACCAAGTGGTGTCATGGCAGGTACTGTCTGTCATTTGATAATCAGATGGTTCATCTTTTGCTGTGATGTTGGCAGTTCTATACCGGGAAGTACATGGTATGCAGGACATGCTGGGATTCTGCAGGTGGTGCTTTATCTTATGGCTCTGGGAATGTTTGTAATATTAAAATCCGGGGTAATGGAAGAGTATATAAATCCTGATCTTGAAAATAAGAGAAAAAGAAGATTCCGGTTTTTCTTCGAAGGAATACGATATTTCATACTCTTTGCCGGGATCATGGTCCTTTGTATCAGGATAAGGCCTGAACTTAGAATAACTGCTCTTGATGTGGGGCAGGGGGATGGAATTGTTATCGAAACAAAAACCGCCAATTATCTTATTGATGGAGGAAGCACATCAAAAAAGAATATTGCAAAGTACCAGCTGATACCCTTTTTATCATACAGTGGGATTTCAAAGCTCGACGCTGTGATAATGACCCATGAGGATGAGGATCATATAAGTGGAATCCTTGAGCTTATGGATGAAATGGAAAAAAGCAGAGGAAGCATAAGAATTGAGAATCTGATACTGCCTAAAGTTGATGAAGCTTCAAAGGGAAATAATTATCTTGAAATCGAAAGAAAGGCTAAAGAATGTGGAATACCTGTAATGTATATAGGAAGAGGTGACAGGTTTAATGACAGTGATATGGAGGTGTGTTGCATCGGACCTCAAAAGAATATGATCACAGATGAACCAAACGCATATTCAACCGTATTGTACTTAAGGAAGGGCGAATTCAGCGGACTTTTTACCGGTGATGTAGACGGACAGGGACAGGAAAATTTAAGGGAGTATATCCGTGAAAACAGGGAGAAATTCAACAATCTGACGCTTCTAAAGGTTGCGCATCATGGGAGCAGATATACTACCGATGAGGAATTCCTTGATCTGATCATGCCCAGGATAGCCATTATCAGCTGCGGCATAAAAAACAGATACCATCATCCTCATAAGGAAGTGATAGACAGACTTGAGAAAATAGGCACCAGAACGTATATAACTGCAGAAAGCGGTGCAATTATTACTTCTTTGGATGATAATCGGTTAAAAATTAATACTTACATAAATTAATGCCTTGAAGAATTGTGAGTAAAGATAACTCATTAATGGTAAAAATTGTCAAGTACGAGTTTTGAATGATGCGGTGCATCTTTTGTAAACACAAGGTAAAATTAGTCATTTATAATAACCATGTAGTTAAGGTATAGAACAGAGGTGAGGGATGAGAAAAATAATCGCAGGCGCGATGCTTATAATCGCGATTCTGCTGGGGGCTGGCAGCTCCACCGTGACAGTACATGCTGCGGCTACTGAGAAGCAATCTGTTTTGACCAGTTATAGTGAAGATTCTGCCAATGCAGATGAGGAAACTGATGAAGAGACAGATACGGACGATAGTGATGAAGATGCTGAAGTACTAGGGGAGAATAGAGAGCAGGCAGATAAATTTATTCTTTTTATAGAAATAGCGATTTCGTTGACATTTGCAGTTGGTCTTTGCTGCAAGCCATGGGCAGAGGTTAAGTAGGTAGGTATGAAATTTTATATATAATTTTAAGAACGCGGACTGGGGAGTCCGCGTTCTTGCTTTAATTCAATATAAAACTCAGTCGAATTTCTGGATACTTTTCATAAGTGCACATTCTATTCATTAGATGGATTTATAACCTTTATTAACAAGAATATTCTCTACCGCATAAATGTCATCTGTGTGCATTACCATTATGGGCAGACCAGATTCGCGGTTGAAAGATAAATAGATATAATTGACATTGATATTACTTTCATATAAAGACTTGAGGATATTATCAAGTGCACCTACTGCGTCAGGACACTCTATGCCAAGTACGTGAGTAGTTTTGCAAATATATCCTTCAGATCTTAAGACTTCAATACACTTCTCGGGATCGGAAACAACCATTCTTATTATACCGTATTCAGCAGAATCATTGGTTACGGAACCGAGTATATTGATATCATTTGTCCTGAGAATTCCGGTGATATTCTGAAAACATCCCTTTTTGTTTTCAGCGTAAATAGATACCTGTTTTAACATTCTGACTCCTTCCATAAAAAGACTTTAGCCTGATTCAAAAAGCAATTTCTATAGGCCTATTTATGATATAATACAACATATTGTGATTACGGAGCAAGGGGAGAATATGGCTGCGAAGAAAACTACGGATTACCCGGTTAAGCAAAAACAAATAAATGAGGACATAAAGACCGGTAATATCAGACCCTGTTATCTGATATACGGTGATGAAGTATACTTAAGGAAACAGAACAGGGATAAGCTTAAGAAAGCACTGCTTGGAAGCGGTGATGCCATGAATCTGCAAAGTTATGAAGGAAATAATCTTAATCCCGGTGAGATAATAGACATGGCAGAGACACTTCCTTTTTTTGCGGAGAGACGAGTTATCGTAATAGAGGATAGCGGCTTTTTTAAAAACGGATGTCCCGAGCTTGCAGAGTACCTGAAGAATCCTTCGGAAACAACGGCATTTCTGTTTGTGGAATCCGAAGTCGACAGACGAAAGGATATGTATAAAGCCGTAAGCAAGATAGGACTTGATATTAACTGTGAAACTCCTGATGAGCAGATGCTGTATAAATGGATTACAGGCAAGTTTAAGAGTGAAAATATGGTTATCTCAACCAGGACTATCGCATATTTTATAAACAGAGTCGGAACAGATATGTCCAACATGATCCATGAGATGGACAAGCTCGTAAGCTATTGCCTTGGCAGGAACGAAGTCACCGAGAAGGACATAGACGCTGTATGTGCAAACTGGCTGACCAGCAGGATATTTGAAATGACAGATGCTATAGTCATGAAAAATCAGGCGAAGGCCATGGAAATATATTATGAACTTCTGGCACTTAAGACTGCACCTGAACAGATACTGGCTCTTGTACTCAGGCAGTTTAATCAGCTTCTGCAGACTAAGGAAATGGCGGAGCTTGGAATGAACAAGAAGGATGTGGCGTCCAAAATCAGTGTGCACTCCTTTGTGGCTGAGAAGCTTTTGGGCTGGGCGAGAAGTTATTCCATGAAAGATTTGAAAGAGGCAATAGATATGTGCCTTTCAAGTGATGAAGCGGTTAAAACCGGAAGGCTGGATAGATTTATAAGTATTGAAATGATCATAGTTAAATCCACATCGAGATAATTTACCTATAAGATGTTTTTTATGATAAAATCTTAAGGGAGTCGAAATTGGATTTCTCTGCCCATAATTAGCGTAATCATATAAGAAAAATATGTGTAATTACGCTAAAGATGAGTATCTTGCAAATTTTGTTTTAGGAGGCATTTGTTTTGCTAAGACCAAAACCACAGGAATTATACAGACATTTTAAAGGCGGTAAATATCAGGTTATAACAATCGCCAGAGATGCAGACACAGGAGAGGAACAGGTGGTATATCAGGCACTGTACGGTGATTTTACGGTATATTGCAGACCTTTAAAGGAATTTGTATCTGAAGTAGATAAAGAAAAATATCCCAATGCTGATCAGAGGATGAGATTTGAACTTTTTACTCCGGATGAAAAGAAGGCAGCTGATGAGTCAAAGCGCCATTTTGAGATTCCGGAGGGGCTTGGTATTGGAGAAAAGAAGGAAGAGACTAAGCCAAATTCCGATTATATGAATCGCACTATTGAGGAGGAGGCTGAGGATTTTGGCATGAATCCACTGGTAGTCAGATTCCTTGATGCGGGCAGCTCAATTGAGAGACTTGAAGTTCTTAATCTCATAAGACCGGTTGTCACAAATGATATGATTGATATAATGGCTATGGCAATAGATACGGAGATTCCTGGGGATGATCCGGACGTTCGTTGCGGAGAACTCAGGGAGTGTCTTTTAACCAAGCAGAGATTCGAAGTTACCAGACTGCGTAGCTGATGAATGGGACGGACTTGTAAGCAGACAGGTAAGATAAAAAGATTTGTTTATAGATGAGGAGATATGAAGGTAATATGAAGTTATTAAGTATAACAGTTCCCTGCTATAATTCGCAGGATTACATGAGAAAATGTATTGATTCACTTCTTGTTGGAGGTGAAGATGTTGAGATTCTCATAGTTGATGATGGTTCAAAGGATAACACAGCTGCCATAGCAGATGAATATGAGCAGAAGTATCCTACCATATGTAAGGCAATCCATAAGAAGAATGGCGGTCATGGTTCAGCAGTTAATGCAGGTCTTGAGAATGCAACCGGACTTTACTTTAAAGTTGTAGACAGTGATGACTGGGTAAAGGAGATTGCATACAGAAAGATACTGACAACTCTTGAGGAATTTGTTGGCGGGAGCGAGAGACTTGATCTTCTTATCAGCAACTTTGTTTACAACAAAGAGGGTGAGCATAGACACAAGGTTATGCGTTATAACAGAATGTTCCCTATCGAGGAGATGTTTACCTGGGATGACGTTAAGAAGATAAGCATAGGCCATTACCTGCTTATGCACTCAGTTATTTTCAGAACCAAGCTTTTGCGTGACTGTGGATTGAAACTGCCGGAGCACACCTTCTATGTGGATAATATTTATGTATTTAATCCGCTGCCGTTTGTTAAGACCATGTATTACCTGGATGTCAATTTTTACTACTACTATATTGGCAGATCAGATCAGTCAGTAAACCAGAATATCATGATTTCAAGACTGGATCAGCAGGTTCGTGTGAACAAGCTGATGGTTGACTATTATGTTGAAAACATCGGAATGATCAGATCAAACAAGAAGCGTTATCATTACATGTTTAATTATCTTGAGATCATTACAGCTATCTCTACAATTCTGATGATTGCATCAGGAACAAAGGAGAATCTTGAGAGAAGAAAGGAACTCATGAGATATATCAAGAGCAGAAGCCTTCTTCTCTATTGCAAGCTTCGATATCGCATTGAGGGTGTATTTGTTTATCTCCCGGGAAAGGGCGGAAGAAAGATTACGCTTACCGGATATAAGATTGCACAGAAGCTCTACAATTTCAATTAAGCTTAGTATTTTGAGACGTAAAAAAACCATGGACCTGCAATGCATCAGTCCATGGTTAATTTTTTTTTTAATAATTATTGAATAACTCTCTTGGCTTTAATTCTTTCATTATGGCGATGATAAGCATTTACCACCAACTCACTCTTGTAGACCACAAGGTTAGTAGCTACTGCAAATATGATTCCGCCAAGTACATCTATTACAGAATGCTGTTTGATGAACATGGTTGAAAGAATAACCAGTATACAGAAGATCAGTGAACCGGATTTAAGTCCCTTGCTGAAACGCTTTGAATTAGATACAGCAAGGTGTGTGCCGATTGCATTGTATACATGGATGCTCGGCCAAAGATTAGTAGGTGTATCAGTCCGGTAGAGGTTAGCAATCAGATGAGTAAAAATATTATCTCTGGGCATCACAGCAGGTCTCATATACTGAATATTGGGCCAGATTGATGATATTATCAAAAACAGCGTCATACCTGTGAAGAAAAATGCTGCATTCTTGAAAAAGTCTTCCATGTCATACATGAGAAGGAATAGGAAGAAGAAGAATGAACAATATGCAAACCAACCAAGGTATGGGATGATAAACACTTCGATAAAAGGAATCTTATCATCTAAAGCTGCATGAATCTCTGTATAATGCAATTCTTTTGTGCCTTCCAGGTGGAAAAACCATGTAAGGTAGATGAAACCGTAAATGATAACCGGTATCAGGCATCTGATGGTATCCTCAAGTCGTTCCCTGGTCCAAGGCTTGTCAAACCATTTTGATGTTCTTTTTTTCATAAAAAAAATCACCTTATATTGATAAAAAGCTAATTAGTATTACGTTTTCTACTATATCTCAGCACAAAATAATTATCAAACTAAAAACTGTACAAAAATCATAAAAGTTTTATAAAATCCTAGTTATTTTGACCAAATTTAAGAGAGCAAATTAAGCTTTTTATGATGGCAGGTAAGTGTTATTGAATCGGACTTTAATAATACTTCACCATCTGTGTGCACCCATAAGGGAATGGCTGTTGTGATTTTGATTTCTTTGGCGCGGACATGGTGAATGCCATGCTGACCATAATGCTTGCCAAAATATGCCAGTGGCAAAGCCTTGAATATCTGTCTTATGCTCATGTCGCCGCCTGCGATCAGGTCAAAATAACCATCCTGTGGATCTGCATCCGGTGCAAATTTAAATCCGCCACCCTCATAAGCGTGAAGCATTGCCGCTGCAAAAATGAGATGGTCTATATGTATATGTGTGCCATCGTCGGTCTCAATATCGCATGAGGGCTGATCTGCATGAAGAATCTGTCTGATTGCGATAATACCGTAAGTCAGTTTTCCAAGTCCGAACTTATTGAGCTTGTTTTTGGTACTTGAAGAGAGCGCTTCTTCGCAGACCGCAGCATCAAAGCCTATACCTGCACTTACATCAAAGCGTCTTTCCTCTGAGATTCGCTCATCATGAAGTCTTGAAAGTGTCTTGGTCATGTGATCGTAATGTACATTACCGATATCGAGCTTTCTGACAACCTCGCCCTTTAATATCTGATTTATCAAAACCGCTGGATCTTTGGGAAAATTCAGATCCCGTACAAAATCATTGCCTGAACCAAGGGGGACAACCCCGAGCCTTACATTATCAAAATCCTGAATTCCTGAAATGACTTCGTTGATGGTTCCGTCTCCGCCCATAACAACGATGTTTACAGGCTCATTATCCGCAGAAGCAAAAGCTTTATTTTCATTATTTTTTACAGAGATATTATCTGTTATCCTTTTTACAACGCTAAGGGCATGTCCCGGTCCCTTCGTAAAGAAAATCTTGTAGGGCTTTCCCAGTGCTTTGCACTTTTCCTCAAAAAGATTATAAATATTTTTCCCGTGCCCGGATCTGGCAGAGGGATTAACAATACAATAGAACATACAACTGCTCCCCAAATAGTTAATTATAGAGTTTATCCGGATATTGAAGGGGATAAACTCTATCTAATATAGAATAACGCTAAAATTGAATTTAATAAATAATTACGGTAAATAAAAACTTATACATTAAGCTATCTTTGCTTTTGACACCTATATTATTATATGCTATGATACAACACAAAATTGCTTTACCACATTAAAACGTCAAATTATCGAAGCGGAGGATATGCAGGTATGTACTCATTGGACGAAGTTAAAAATGTTGATCCGGAAATCGCGTCACTTATTGTAGAGGAGATGGAGCGTCAGAACGATCATATTGAGCTCATCGCATCTGAAAACTGGACCAGTAAGGCTGTTATGGCAGCTATGGGAAGCCCTCTTACCAACAAATATGCTGAAGGATTACCGGGGAAACGCTACTACGGCGGCTGTCAAGTCGTAGATAAGGTTGAAAATATCGCAAGAGACAGAGCAAAGGAGCTTTTCCATTGCGATTATGCAAATGTGCAGCCTCACTCAGGAGCACAGGCTAACCTTGCTGTTCAGTTTGCACTTTTACAGCCCGGTGACACAATTCTTGGAATGAATCTCAGTCAGGGCGGACATCTTTCACACGGAAGTCCGGCAAACATTTCCGGAACATATTTTAATGTTGTTGCTTATGGTGTGGATGATAACGGCTTCATTGATTATGATGAAGTGAAGAGACTTGCCAAGGAGCATCAGCCAAAACTTATAATTGCAGGTGCATCTGCTTATTGCAGAACCATCGATTTTAAGAAGTTCCGTGAAGCTGCTGATCTGTGCGGCGCTGTACTTATGGTAGATATAGCACATATCGCAGGACTGGTTGCAGCAGGCGTACATCCCAGCCCGTTCCCGTATGCAGATGTTGTAACTACAACTACACACAAGACTCTTCGCGGACCCAGAGGCGGACTTATCTTATGGAATCAGGAAGCCCAGGATAAATACAAATTCAACAAGGCTGTATTCCCCGGAATTCAGGGCGGCCCTCTTGAGCATGTTGTTGCAGCCAAGGCTGTATGCTTTAAGGAAGCTCTTTCTCCTGAATTTAAGACCTATGCTGAGCAGATCGTTAAGAATGCAAAGGCACTAAGTGAAGGTCTTATGAGCAGAGGAATTCAGATAGTATCCGGTGGCACAGACAACCATCTTATGCTCATAGATCTTACAAACTATGATCTTACAGGTAAGGAAGTTGAAGCATGGCTGGATGATGCGCACATCACTGCTAATAAGAATACAATTCCAAACGAAAAGCAGTCACCGTTTGTAACAAGTGGTATCAGACTTGGAACACCTGCTGTTACAACACGAGGAATGAACGAAGAGGACATGGATAAAATTGCCGAAGCAATTTCTATAGTCATCAAGAGCAAGGGTGAGAAAAACGATGAAGCCAGAGCTATCATCAAAGAATTAACTGCAAAATATCCGCTAATTTAAACAATATATTGTATATCAGAGCTGTCCTGACTCTATGTATAGAGAGGGGCAGCTTTTTTTCTGTTTTACGTTCAGAATTTCGAGCAGGAAAAACGGTATTTTGAATTGTGTATATAATATACTGATTTAAAACAATTTATCAGATAATCAATATTAATAAACGAAATAATCTAAATATGAAAATAAAATATAAAAAGTGTATTGACAATTGCTTAAAACATGTGTATACTACGTTTAAAGATAAGAGAAAGAGAAAACTTCTTTCAATAATTCAGCAGAACAGGCTGAAAGAAATGGAGGTACGGTCCAAAGGGAACTTAAGTTTTTACTCTAAATCTTAGTTTTAAAATTTTCGGAAAGGAAGGTATAGTCCGCCGAACTACTTAAGTAACATCTAAACAATAGTGAATATCCAACACAACGAGCTTAAGTACATGACATAGTGGCGAGAGCTTAGTCGTCGAACTAGCCGTCACAGCATACGAGTGCAAAGGTTAATGGAAATAGCAGAGTTGAGAACTTGGAGGTAAGTCCATTGGACAGTGAATCACAATTTGATTATGCGTAAGGGCGAATGTATAGAAACAGATGCATTCGCCCTTATGCTTTTTGTGCGGTAGAGCCTTTTTATGTTTGCTTTATAGTCCTGTGAGTGATTGCCCGGGAAAAATGTGGAACCCCTGATCACAGGCGGATAAGCACTAAGTTTTGATTTTTAGTTTCATAATATACAATATTTTGTGGTAAATATTTTCCATATCAGTAGAACTTGTAATATTCATATGCTATACTTTGAATATAAAGTTTTAGGGGATTTTCCATGGGGAGGGAATATGGAAGATAAAATGAATAATAACGGCGGTTCTGAGAGAGATGTTCGCAGAGAGCTTAGAAGGCAGCGCAGGATTAGAGCACAGATAACGGCATATGCTATAACAGGTGTATTAGGCGTTTCAGTAATATCCGGCGCTTTTTTTACGCTGGATAAGGTTATAGGCGCTGTAAAAGCATATAATGAGCAGGTTGAGGAGACTGTAGCAGAGGCTAAGGAGGTTAATGTACAGCCGGCAGCTGTTGAATCACCTGATGAAGCAGTGACGGATGCTGAGGTTATGAGTGGAGAGGATATGCTTGATCATGTGGTTGATACATGCATTTCCGAGATGCCTTTAGAGGATAGGGTGGCAGGACTTTTTATGGTCTCACCGGAGCAGCTCACCAACTCAGATGCTGTCATTAAGGCTGGCACTGCTACCCAGGATGCACTTAATTCCTATGCAGTGGGAGGTCTTGTATATCTTTCAAAAAATATCAAGGATGGTGCTCAGATAAAAGAAATGCTTAGTTCTACATCAGCAATGAGTAAATATCCTTTGTTTTTATCTACAGTTGAGGTTGGCGGTGAGAAAAGTGTAGTGGCAAATGCTTTGGGACTTGATCCTGTTGCATCACCGGCAGAGCTTGGAAGTAATGGTAATGCTGACGAAGCTTACAATACTGCATCAAGAGTTGCAGATTATTTAAACGGTTATGGATTCAATTTGAATCTTGGTGTTAATGCCAATTTGTCAGCTGAAGGGAATTCTTTTGGTGCTGATTCAAAGACTGTATCTGCAATGGTTGCCAAGACTGTTGAGGGATTACAGTCATTTGGAGTTTCAGCCTGCCTTCAGTATTTTCCTGAGACAATTAACAGTGGTAATAATGTAGACGGACTTGCAGAAGTTCTTGAACCATTCAGAGCAGGAATTGATTCCGGAGCAAGCATGATAATGGTTTGCAGCGCACCTTCAACCGGAATCACAGGTGATGATACACCTTCATGCCTGAGTCAGACAGTTATGCAGGAGGTTCTTAGAGGACAGCTCGGATATAACGGAATCATAATTACTGATTCTTTATCAGATATTTCTGACAGGTATTCTTCTGCAGATGCAGCTGTTGCAGCGCTGCAGGCAGGTGCAGACATGATTTTCCTGCCGGAGAATTTTGGAGAGGCATATCAGGGAGTGCTGGCTGCAGTTCAGAATGGCACGATCTCAGAGGAGAGAATAAACGAATCACTTAGAAGGGTTTACAGAGTGAAGTATGCCAATAGAGTAGAGGAGATAACTGCTCAGTAATAATAAGCTAATAAAATTAAAGTGCCGCCGAATCAGTAAAAATACTGGTCCGGCGGCTATTTTAAAGTGCGCCATTCGGCGTACGATGGCTCTTTCTTAGATGAAAGAGTCCATAATCGATGAAAAATCAGAGTTCATAAATCCAGATTTCGAATATGTTGACGAATTGGATGCTGCTCTGGAAGCTGCGGTCTCAAGGCTTGTTGCAGCCTGAGATATTTTATATCCATATCCGGCCTTTTGGGTGAAGACATTCTCTACTGCTTCAGCTCCGGCGGCGTTTAACTTTTCCTTATCAAGTGAGAGCTTACCATTATTCTTAACTGAAATTCCAATAGACGAAAGCTCGCTCTTGTAGGAGTTGGTCAATTTGGACAGGTAATCAGCTCTTGTGGAAGTAGTAACATCTGATACATCGGAGGATGAATCCATAAGGCTGTTATAACTTTTTACAAAATTTGATACGGCGTTTGAAACCTTTGACGAGTTGTAATCAAATACTTTATTTTCAATACCATCTTCATCAGTTACATTATGCCAGGATTTGCTGTAAACAGAGCTGTCAGCTTTTGCAAGCTTTTCGATATCAGAAGCTACGCTCTTTGCATCAGAAGAAATTGCAGAATACTGTTTCTTTTCTGCAGCATTGGATTTTGGAGTTTCGGTCTTTGGCCATCCTGTATCCTTTGAACTGCGTTCTGACTTTTCGGTTGAATCTGAATCTTCGCTTTCAATTTTTTTATAATATGCTGAAACCAGCTTGCCATAGCTTCCATTTCTGATAGAGGAGTAATCGGATAGCATATTGGAAAGCCCTGACATCAGATTGTTTGAAGAACCACCTCCCGGTAAACTTCCAAATAAGGTGGAATAATCCATATTGATGTTAATTCCCATAGAAATCACTCCTTTGATCTTCGGGAAAATATCCCGCAAACGACAGCATCCTTGCTGTGTATAGTACCTCTAATTTATTTTTACACCGGCAAATGCAATCTTTCAAATGAAAAGATGATTAACAATATGAAGAATGTGTAAAAATGCTCGGTTTTACGAATCGGGATAAAAACCGGAATAAGACAGCTATGTTAATGATCGGTTATTCATGAATTTCGGTTTACAAATATCATTTAGCTAGTGTAAAATAAATTGAATTATTATAAAGAGCGAGGCTTTGGATATTTTATGTCATCTATTATTCAAGACGATCAGGTATTTAATAATGAAGTTTCCTTTTGCAAGGTGTATAGCAAAGAGAGCAAGCGAATTTTGGAAGAGAGATTTTTACAGAATCGTATTTCTTACTATATAGACTGGCAGGATAAGAGTTTCTTGCAGCGCATTTTTGGTGTGGACAAGGATAAGATTTTATGTACTGTCCGTATCAATAAGGCTGATATTGAGCGCGCCAGAGAACTTGTGTCAGGGCTTGAAGATGTGAAAGTAAGAGACTTCGACAGGGTTGGAAACAGAGGCAAGAATAAAGGAAAGACAAAGAAAAAGTAATCAAGACCTCCGGTAGATCCGGAGGTTTTTATGACTCTGCAGATTATAATAACGCTTCGTTATGGAAGCACAGCTTGCAGAGAGGTATATAATGGCTTTGCAATTTCGCTTGTAAGTGAGGATTTTTGCAAGCAAAATGATTATAAAAAGGAAGATAAAATGAAGAAAGAAAATCCGGTTAACAGGAAAAAATATACAAATAATGAAGAGATAAATAATGGTGAGAAAACGGGCAAGAGAGCTCAGGGTGTACGAAGCAAATCAGATGATAGCACTTCTAAATTCAGAAAAAATGCTCAAGGAACTAAGAGAAGAACTGATGATAGTGCGTTCGGAATAGGAAAAAAATCTCAAGGAACTAAGAGAAGAACTAATGACAGTGCGTTCGGAATAGAAAAAAATACTAGAGGAACTAAGGGAAGAACAGATGACAGTTCATTCGGAATAAGAAAAAATACCCAAGGTGCTAAGAGAAAATCTAACGATAGTGCTACCGGTATAAATAAGAAGAATAACATGTCATCCGTGAATGCAGGAAAATGCCCTGTATCTAAGAAGTGCGGCGGATGCCAGATGATCGATGTCCCTTACAAAGAACAGATCAAGAGAAAGCATGAGAGGGAAGAAGAACTCCTTGGAAAGTATGGCACAGTCGAACCATTTATTGAAATGGAGCATCCCGACCACTACAGATGCAAGGTGCATGCTGTGTTTACACATGACAGAAAGGGCAATCCTGTATCAGGTATCTATAAAGAAGGAACTCATGATGTTGTGCCGGTAGATGCATGTTATCTTGAGAATGAGAAGGCAGATGCCATTATTGCAACGATTCGTGGCATGCTTAAATCCTTCAAGATCAAGACCTTTGATGAGGACAATGGATACGGACTTTTCAGGCATGTTCTCATAAGGGTCGGACATAACACCGGGGAAATAATGGTGGTTCTTGTTCTTACATCACCAATACTTCCTTCCAAGAATAACTTTGTGAAAGCACTTTTAAAAGAGCATCCGGAAATAACGACTATTGTTATTAATGTTAATGATAAGCGTACAAGCATGATCCTTGGAGATAAGGAGAAAGCAATTTATGGACCGGGATTTATTTACGACACAGTTTGTGGCATGAAATTCAAAATCTCCCCCAAGTCCTTCTATCAGGTTAATCCGGTACAGACTGAAAAACTGTATTCCAAGGCAGTTGAACTGGCTGGACTTACCGGTAAGGAAACGGTTCTTGACTGCTACTGCGGAGTGGGAACAATAGGTATCATAGCAAGCCCTCATGCAGCTGAAGTTATAGGTGTTGAGCTTAATAAGGATGCCGTTCGCGATGCAAGATTAAATGCAAGGATGAACGAAATTGAGAATATAACTATCTATGAAAACGATGCAAGTCGATTCATGGTTCAGATGGCTGAAGCCGGAGACCATGCGGATGTTGTTTTCATGGATCCTCCACGTTCAGGCTCTACCGAGATATTTATGGATTCTATGTTTAAACTGAACCCGGACAGAATTGTCTACATCTCCTGCAGCCCTGATTCTCTTGCAAGAGACCTGGAGTACATTACTAAAAATGGCTACAAGGCAGACAGAATCATACCTGTTGACATGTTCCCTTTCACAAGAAGCTGCGAAACCGTCGTCCTGTTAACGAAGACAAGCGGTAGCGAAGGCTGAGTGTTACAGGCGCGGTTGTTCTGGCGAGCCCCGTATTTCGGGACGAGAGCAGAACTTCATTGTGAAAACGTGGTGAGACATGACAACCGCATAACCAAATCGATTTACTTATCTGAGATTATTCTAGTTACCACGGCTGGCCATCCAGCGCCAGCCGCGTTTCTGATTCACGTAGCAAATCAGTTTGCTGCGATCGAATATTTTTCAAGGAATATTTTTCGACTTTATCAGAATGAAAAAGGCTTAGTTTACTGTCTAAATCTATGTGTTCTAGTTTTTGACAGTAGAATTCTATGGTGTATTACGGTTGACTTTAATAGTCTTTTCAAATTGGATCGTAATGTTTGTGAGGCGATTACGGCAGAAAAATGATATGTGTGGAAATCGACAGTAGGTAAAGAATGTTTACTACGTGCGGTATTTACATTTTGATGATACTGACCGTAATGAGATCCTTGGTACTACTGTCGATAAATACACTTTGGTAAGAGGCAACCGTAATTGGTGTGCGAGCACTACTGGCGGAATTGGATAAATATTTAGAAAGACCGTAACGACTGGGATAATGTTACTGCCGAAAAAGTAGATAATGCCAAAAGAGAACGTAATGAGTGCTATAAAAGTAAAAAAAGAGAAAAAATAGAAAAGGAAATAATTAGTAGATGAATGGACTAAAAGAATTATTAGAAATAGAGAAGAACCGCTTGATAAGGATTAAATCTGTCGTAGATGACAGACTTATTGAAGTGCCTGAAGGGGCGCTAAGGATATCAACATCCAATAACTGTACACAATTCAAACAAAGCATAGAAACGAAGAAGAAACTGATTTACATAAAGAAAGATGATAAGCAACTTGCCTATCGCCTCGCTCAAAAATCTTACGACCAGAAAGTTCAAAAACTTGTAGACAGGCGCTTAAAGCAGTTGGACAAGTTTACTGAAGAATATGAAGACAACGAGATTGAAAAAATCTATAACAAACTCCATCCTATAAGGAAAGCTTTGATACAGCCGGTAGAAATCTCATGGGAGCAAAGACTTACTACATGGAAGAATACTCCGTATGTAGGAAAAGGGTTTGCACCTGGCATGCCTGAAATCTACAGCAAGAAAGGCGAGCGAGTTCGCTCTAAATCTGAAAAGATAATAGCTGACATATTCTGTGATCTGGGTATCGAGTACAAATACGAATGTCCATTGAATCTTAAGGGAGTAGGAATTGTATATCCCGATTTCACAATTCTTAGGAAAAGAGATGGAAAAGAAATATACTGGGAGCATGATGGCAGAATGGATGATCCCAAATATGCAGAAAAAGCTGTAAGAAAGATCAACTCATATATTGCAAATGGCTATTTTCCAGGGGATAATTTAATAGTATCTTTTGAATCTTCAGGAAATGTGCTAAATGATAGGATTATTAAAAGCATGATTTCAAAATATATTAGCTAACTAGTTGGACAAGACGGAATAGGAGACATTGTGTATGATCAAGGCTGTTATATTTGATATGTTTGAAACGCTCGTTTCAATGTTTTCCGGGGGTACATATTTTAGCGAAGACATGGCGACAGATTTAAATATCCCGGTTGATGCTTTCAAAAAAGCATGGCATTCCACAGAGCACGACAGAAGCTGCGGAAACTGTACGGTAGAGGAAGGGATAAAGAAGGCTCTTGAAATGTTGGGATGTTACAGCGAGGAATCCGTAAAGCTTCTTTCAGATAAGCGAAAGAAGAACCTGGAAGGGATATTTGAACGAACTCCCATAGATATTATAGCCCTTTTGCAGGAGATTAAGAGACGTGGCATAAAGATTGGTCTTATAAGTAACTGTTATTCTGATGAAGCTGATGCTATTAGAAAAAGCTCTATTTTCCCATACTTAGATGCCGCATTACTTTCATATGAGCAGGGAATATGTAAGCCGGATCATGAAATATATAAGAAAGCAATGGAGGAGCTGGGAATTACAGCTGAGGAATGCCTGTATGTCGGAGATGGCGGTTCAAATGAGCTTTTTGCTGCCAGAGACCTTGGGATGAGATGCCTTCAGGCCAGGTACTTTGCTGATCTGGCTTTTGAGCCACATATTCCATGCTACAAACTTGATGATTTTGAACATGCATATAAGCTGAGTGATATTTTGGAGGAAAGTGCATTGGGAACTGCAAAATTCTATTATAAGAACAGTAGTTACGCATGTTGAGACGGTATGTTTATTGTCCAAACTTCATGAAGCAAAGGAACATGTCGATGTGGAAGTTAAGATGGATGAACTGAATCTGACTAAAGCTGAGAGTAAGGCTACCTATGATGAGATAAAAGAGTGGGTTAGTGATGTATATGATTTAAATGTTTCATATCTCAATATAGCTCAGGTAAAACGTAAGAATGGAATTATAGAGCGTGATTGTTACAATAAGCCTAAGTCTGATGACAGCAGACAGCCTAATTGCACTAAGGAGAAGGAAAAGGCTATAACAGCAGCACTTAAGCATTTTAAAATGATATAAAACAAGCAATATCTGCGGTGCAACGCGGAAGGTTGCAATGGTAAGATAGAGACATGTGCTTTCTGAATTGGAGGGCACATGTCTTTTGATGGAGGAATTTTGGTGGGGAACGCAAATATTGAATTAAAACCCATGACCCGGGAATTGTGCCATGCACTTTTCAGGGAATGGGAGAATGATCCTGACATCTATTCGGATATGTCATTATTCAAGCCATTTATATATACAAAAGAATACGCAGATAAGTACTTTGACAGTAAGCAAAAGCCTGATCGTAAAATGCTGGCTATTATGCTCGAGGATAAGCCTATCGGAGAAATCCAGCTCAAGCAGATTGATTTTGATAAAAAGGAATGTACACTAAGCATCCACATGCAGAATGATTCATACAAAGGGAAAGGTTACGGAACTACTGCAGAAAAACTGGCTATAGAGTATGCATTTTCAATACTTGGAATGAATGCTGTTAATGCAGATACGATAATAGAGAATAAGCGTAGTCAGCACATTCTTGAAAAGCTTGGCTTTAAGTTTTTGAAGGAAGAGGATGGATTCATATTCTATAGAATACAAAGGAGTTAGTTTACAAGATGATAAGAGCATTACTTACAATGGACGATTTTTCAACCAGGAATACGCCTGCAATAGTTGATTATCTGGAAGAAAAGAATATACCGATTATCATGTTCGCATGGGGACAGAATATCGAGCAGTACCATGATGAGGCATTATATGCAGTGAAAAAGGGAATTATTATCGGTAATCACAGTTATACGCACCCAAGCTTTTCAGAGCTTACATTTGATGAAGGTGTTAAAGAAATTGAAAAGTGTGAGAGCGTGCTTCATGAATTGTATAAAGAAGCCGGAGTTCAGAGAAAATACAGGCCATTCCGTTTCCCTTATGGAAATAAAGGTGGAGAGAATAAAGTACTATTTCAAAGATATTTGGCAGAGCATGGCTTTGATAAAGTTGATGATACGAATATCCCATATTATTGGTGGAAAGAAAATGGTCTTGATAAGGATATAGATACACTTTGGACGTACGATTTTGCAGAATATAATATCAGACCAGACAGCGGATTTACGATGGATGATGTTTTTAAGAAAATGCAGGATATGAATCCTTCTTCAGGAGCAGCTTTGTTTGCACCAGATAGTTATCATATTTTGCTTTTTCATTCTCATGATGAAACTGAAGAAATGGAGTCTGGATATTATAAAAGGTTTCTTGATGAGTGCCTGGCACAAGGGATTGAATTTGTAGCACCAAAATTCAAGTAACAGTTAAAGGAATGACATGATGAAAAATGTTTACGAGCAGGTTGAAGGAAAAATAGATAATTTAATTGTGAGTCAGGCAGATTGGACAGCCTCTGCGACTAATGAGGAACTAGACTTAGCAAGAGCAGGAAGACCTATTCTACATTTTTATGATAAGGAAGTTCCTGCGGAATGGTTAAATGATATAAAGGGGAAAAGAGAATAATTGAACAATTAAAAGCTTTATTTGATCAGATAAGGCATGCTTAATCCATATAGGATTACAGTTGATGTTATGTTATGATTATAAGGCTCATATCTGTTTCGAGCACTGATAATTGGGGGATGTAAATAATGTCACTTGAAAAAAGTGTTTTAGATATTGATAAGATTAGGGGGCTTCTTAACAGTGAATATGGGTTGAAACTTTTGGATTGTATAAGTCTGGAGCTTGGCTCAGCTAATTGCTATAAAGTTCACTGCAAAGAAGGTGTTTTCTTTTTCAAAGAGTATCAAAGTGAGTTCACTAAAGACAAAGTGGATAAGGAAGCAGATATTGTTAAGTTCCTGATTTCTAACGATTTTCCTGTTGCTGAATTTATAAAAACCGCCAATGGTCAAAATAGTGTTTTGTATGAAGGACATGTTATCAGTCTTCAGCAATTCATACAGGGAAAATCATATCTTAATGATCTTCCACATTCTCTTTTAATGGAGAGTGCAAAGTATCTTGGTGCTATGCACTCACTTCTTAAAGATTATCCTATGGAAAAAAGCATGGACTACGATTGGGCTGTGGGTTTTTCTTCAGAAGCTGTTTCACAAAAGTTTAATGGATTATTATCTGCATTGGATGAGAATAAGTCAGACCCGAATTATGTAAGGATTCATGATGATCTTGTCTTTAAAATGAAACTGATGGATTCAATAGATGCCTGGAAAGAGTATTTTAAAGGCATAACATATACTTCAACTCATGGGGATTACACGGCTTGTCAGTTAATCTGCGATGGAGGAGAAATTAAGGCGGTTATCGATTTCTCTTCGGCAGGTTGTATTCCTGCTGTATGGGAGATTATGAGGTCATATATCCAATCAGGTGGAGTAAGCAGAAACGGATCATATTTTGATGTTGAGGATTTTTCTTTATATGTAAAAGAGTACGTGAAATACTCGCCACTTACTGAAAGAGATTTGGAGGCAATGCCTTATATATATCTTTTTCAACTTGCTCAAAGCAGTTACGGATATAAAGAGTATCTGGTTACAAAAACAGAAAACAAAGAAGCACTGCTTGACTTTGGGTTTTGGCGGACTGATATCTGTAGAGAGATATACAAAAAAGCATCTGAAATATCAGCTGCATTATTACAAGTAGCGTAAATTTAGATTTCGGGAGAATTTATGGGAAAAGTATATTTGATATGTGGAAAAATATGTAGTGGTAAATCGTATTATGCGAAATTGCTCAAAGAGAAATACACTGCAGTCATTCTATCAACAGACGAGGCAACCTATGAGTTGATTAATAATGAGCAAGGAGAGTTTTATAATATATTTGCTCAGCGTGTAAACAATTATCTAAAAAAGAAAGCATCAGAAATCTGTAAAGCAGGCGCTAATGTTATATTAGATTGGGGTTTTTGGACTAAAGAAAACAGAACCGATATTTCATCATATCTAAAGTCGCAGGATGTAAGCTACGAATGGCATTATATCGACGTTGATGATGCTACTTGGAATCGTAACATAGAAGAGCGTAATAAAAGAATCGAAGAAGGAAATGGTGGATCAGACTTTTATGTGGATGAAGGTTTGCTAAATAAGTTACTATCTATGTTTGAAATACCTGAAAAAGCTGAGATGGATGTCTGGTATGAATTGAATCGTTAAAAAACTGGAAAAGCAGGGAAAAAGTGCATGAAAATATTAGTTGTTGGTGGGACAAGATATTTCGGAATTCCTATGGTAAACGCCTTGCTGGCAAAGGGGCATAATGTGACCATTGCAACAAGAGGAAATGTGAAGGTGGATTTTGAAGGTGAGGTAAGCTATGTGGTTCTTGACCGAATGGATTCATCAAGTGTTAAAAGAGCTCTAGATAACCACAGGTTTGATGTGATCATTGATAAGATTGCCTATAGCTCTAACGATGTGAAAGCTCTTTTGGAGAACGTCAGCTGCGATAGATATATCCAGATGTTTACGTGCTCTGTTTATCCGTGTGAACATGCCGGTATTACGGAAGATGAATTTGTGACAAGCGAGTATCCCTTGGAATGGATGGACAGAATCAAGGATTATGAAAAGACTAAGCGCAACGCCGAGAGAGCAGTTTTGGAGTACATGGACCTTTCTGCCTGCACTTTTGTGAGGTATCCAGTCGTTCTTGGAGAGAACGACTATACCGGAAGGCTGCGCTTTTATATTGAACATATTAAAAATGAGCACTCCATGAACGTAGATGATCTGGATGTCGTTATGTCTTTTATCCATGAAAAAGAAGCGGGAGAATTTATGGCATATCTTGTGGATCATCCTGTTTGTGGTGCTGTTAACGGCTGCTCAAATGGTGATATAAGGATCTCTGAGATAATAAGCTACGCGGAAAAGAAACTTGGTAAAAAAGCCATCCTTGATGAGAATGGTGATGCTGCTCCGTTCAATGGACTTAAGGATGCACTTACCTTTAGCACAGAGAAAGCTAAAGAAGCTGGATATATCTTTTCGGATTTGAATAGTTGGATATACAAGCTGATTGATTATGAAATATGAGACATTGACATAGCTAAATGAACGTAAGGAAAAATTAAGGTAGAGTTTGGAACATGGAAATGGGGATTATCAAATGACAGAAGAAGCTGGAAAACGAGCTATTGAGAAGGCACTCTTATATTCTAAGCATGAGTGGTATGCATCAGATAAAAATGTAATGCATGGTATCGACAAAAATGGGAGATATGTAGATACGCCGGATATTACATGGCGAGGTGAAGAATTCGATTGTGGTTGGTGGAAGCCGGGACAGCTGAATGTAGGAATTCCCTATGGATGGGGGAATGCTTCATCATTGGAAGAGTTTGACCTGGGTATTGTTGAAGGTAAGTACGCTGGAAATGTACCGGAAGATACATCACGATATGGAAGTCATGAATGTGTGGGTGTAGATTGCTCGGGGCTTGTAACAGTATGTTGGGAACTACCAAAGAAAATACGGGCTAGAGATATTCCCGAAATTGCAGATTTAATAGATATAAAGGATATTAGACAGGGTGATGTCTTTGCGATATCTTCGCATGTCATGTTGTTTAAGGAATTCATTAATACAGATAAGTGTAAAGTTAGAATTATAGATTCAACCAGAAGTATTGGCAAGGTGTCTCAAAGAGAATTTTTATTAGAAGATTTGCTTTGTCAAGGATATCGCGCATATAGGAAAAAATGAATATTGTTCCGAAGCGCGAAATTTTTCTAAGATTAAGAAGTGAATTTCAGTATTATCGGTTGGAGAATAAAGAGATTATGACAAAGGTTATTTTTTTAGATATTGATGGAGTTCTTAATTCTAATTTCTGGAATGCAGATCACCAGAGAGAAATAAGTGACGGGAAATACATAGATACTGAAAAAGTGAAGCTTTTATCAGAGCTTGTTAAGAAATCAGGAGCTTCAATTATACTGCATTCCGGATGGCGATTTTGGTTTGGGGTTGACTTAAAGCCTCTGCGCCCTGAAGCGGAGTACCTTACATCTCTTTTGGAAAAAGAAGGAATATCAGTTGCAGGAATGACTCCTAATCTGACAACAGAAGAAATTAGAAGATCAAAGAGATTCAGTAAGGTTAAGGCTGACGAAATACTTACGTGGCTTAAGGATCACCCTGATACTGAAAGGTGGGTAGTTCTTGATGATCTAGAGCTTCATAACAATAGTGTTGCAAAATGTCAGGTCATGACTGATGCTGAGCAGGGACTGACCGAAGTGGATGTGGAGAATGCACTGAAGATATTAAGCGGAGAAGATAGATGAATAAGAATATTCAACTGCAGAAAATTCTGGAGCATTGGGAACTGGGAAATCCTAATTTGTATGCTTGTTTAAAGGAGGATGATGGAAGAGTAATCATAAAGATTAAAGCAGACTCTGGAAGAGAAGGCTATTACAGAAGTATTTAAGTATTTTAAAATGATTTGATGGAAAAGAGGCATTCTTTTATAGAGTGCCTCTCATTTTTTTGCGGCAAGATATTTATGGGTATATGAAAACTTTTCTTATAAGCTTCATCAAATCTTTATTTTTTCTTTGTATTCTGTTTTCAGGTTGAAAAACAAATATATTGAAAATGGAAGGGGAAAAATAATGGAAATGATGCTTAAAACTAACGAACTCTGTAAGACTTTTAAAGATCAGAAAGCTGTAAATAAAGTTTCGTTGAATATACCAAAGGGTTGTGTGTACGGTCTTCTCGGACCAAATGGTGCAGGAAAGTCAACAACACTTAAGATGATAACGGGAATCATGAAGCCCACAGACGGCGAGATCATCTACGATGGGAAGACTTGGGATAGAAGCGTACTTGAAGAGATCGGAGCACTGATCGAGAATCCTCCGATCTATGAAAACCTCACAGCAAGAGAGAATCTTGAAGTAAGAGCGATTCTTCTTGGAGTTCCCAAGAGCAGGATTGATGAAGTTTTAAAAACAGTTTCACTTACGAACACAGGAAAAAAGAAGGCGGGTCAGTTTTCACTTGGAATGAAGCAAAGACTTGGTATAGCACTTGCGCTTCTTGGAAATCCTAAGCTTCTTATTCTGGATGAGCCTACAAACGGACTTGATCCTATCGGAATTGAAGAGCTTAGAGAACTCATAAGATCTTTCCCAAAGCAGGGAATCACCGTAATCCTGTCAAGCCACATACTTTCAGAGGTTCAGATGTGTGCTAACTATATTGGAATAATCTCAGACGGAGTGCTCGGATATGAGGGCGAGCTTCTTCCGGAACAGAATCTTGAAGAGCTTTTTATGGATGTTGTTAAGAAAAATCGTGAACTTCAGAATATTGCATAAAGAGTGTAAATTGCCAATTACTTAATATATGAAAGGACTAAAGCAATGACTAACGTAATAAGAGCTGAATTTTTAAAATCAAAGAGAACAGTGAGCAGTAAACTCATATTTGTATTTCCAATAATCGCACTTGTAATGGCGCTTGTGCTTACAGCAGGAATGACAAACGCATACGCAGAGAGCGCTTGGAACTGGTGGTATACGCTTCTTCTTCCTGGAATGATTGCTATTGTAAGTTACCTTTCTGTTATGAGAGAAAAGAAAAACGGGTACTACAATATCGAAGCTCTTCCTATCGAGAAAAAAGAGCTGATGCTTGGGAAAATAGCCTATCTGGGAATTCTTGTACTCATATCAAATGCGGTTCTGTTTATGGGTGCTGCTTTTGGAGGCACCTTTTTAACAACAAGTGTTCCGGTAGTTGGGGCAGCTATAACTGTTTTAGTTCTTTCTATAGTTCAGCTTTGGCAGATTCCACTTTTCTTATTCCTTAGCGAAAAATTCGGAATGGTCGTTGAACTCATAGCCTGCATGTTCATAACCGTGCTTGGAATTATTGTGGCACCTTCAGGAAAATGGTTTTTGTTCGTATCTGCAGTACCTATGAGAATTGTTACTCCGCTTCTTCATGTACTTCCAAACGGTTTGAGAGCGCAGGCAGGAGATCCGCTTCTTAACGCTTCTGTAATCTTTCCCGGAATTCTCATCGCCCTGGTCTGGTTTGTGGTTTTAACTTATCTATATCTTAACTGGTTTGAAAAAGGAGATGTGAAATAAAAATGTTTAGTAGATGCCTTCGAGCAGATTTTTATAAAATGAAAAGAAACCCCATAACTATTGCGCATATAGTAATCCCGATTGTGGTAAGCATAGTGTTTCTTGCTTATTATGCGACTTCCGGATGGAATGAGACCGATAAGATATCCGCATTTTTTGAGGCTCTTGGATCTGGATTTCCTGTATTGATTGGAATATTCATTGCAAGTACAATGGAGCAGGAGCAAAATGCCGGAGCGTTTCAAAATCTTCTTACTTTAAGAAGTAAGACGGCAGCGCTCTTCTCAAAGGCAGTGACATTAATTTTACTTAGTCTCTTTGCCTTGCTATTTACAGCAGTTTTATTCGGATTAGGCTTTATCATGATTCACGGACAGGGCACCGCTTCAATGGGAGTTTTGCTCATGGCAGCCTTTGTTATGTGGCTTTCAGCGATTCCGCTCTATCTGCTGTTTGATATTTTTGCATTTGTTTTTGGCAAGGCTTTTGTAATAGGTGCAGGTTTGATTTCGGGACTTATCAGTGCACTTTTCCTTACAGATATTGGAATGTATGCCTGGAAGGTCGTGCCACTTTCATGGACAGCCAGAATGCCTGAAACATTCCTTGTATACGAACTTGCAGATATTGGAGCACTTTCTGAGATCAGGTCACAGGCACTGATTTACATGGCAGTTGCCATCGTTTGCTTGGTGGGATACTTTATTTTTGCTGCAAACTATGAGGGTAGTAAGATATCTGAATAATTGTCTACAAATATTTTGAAAAAGAGGATGAAAAAAGAATTATGGCAAACATACTGGCAGTTGACGACGAAAACGCCATTTTAAATATGATCGAGAATGTTCTGGTTAAGGACTCTCATGCAGTTACGAAAATTGATGATCCTACGAAGATTGAGATGGATAAGCTCTCACGTTTTGATCTAATATTACTGGACGTGATGATGCCTGGAATTGATGGGTTTGAGCTATGCTCGAAGATAAGGAATATAGTTGATTGTCCAATTTTATTTATCACCGCAAAGACGGATGAGGGAAGTCTTGTAAATGGACTTGCCCTCGGTGCAGATGACTATATCTGCAAGCCCTTCGGAGTTATGGAGCTTCGTGCAAGAATCGGTGCGCACCTTCGAAGAGAAAAGCGTGAGCATGTGGCAAGACTTGCCATTGGCAGAATCTGCTTTATGCTTGAAGCCCGTAAGATGATGCTCGATGAAGAGGAAATAAATCTCACAAAGGCTGAGTACGACATATGTGAGTTTTTGGCAAAGAACCGTGGCCAGATTTTTTCAAAGGAGCAGATACTGGAAAAAGTGTTGGGATACGATAGTGAGAGTTGCGACAGCACAATAATCACGCATATCAAAAACATCAGAACAAAGCTCTCACGCTTCGAGTATATGCCAATTAAGACAGTTTGGGGGATTGGTTATAAATGGGAAGAGTAAAGAGTAAAGATAAAAAGAATAAGAGGGGAACGCTAGGTCTTGGAAGTATGTTCGAGGTCTATATTTTTTTAATGGGATTTGCTCTCCTTATATGGGCAGCTATTTCTCTTTTTGCTTTTAATCTTCTTATAAATGCCGGAGTTATCTACCCGGCTAACTATGCGGAGTACAGGATAAGTGAAGTCTCTGAACAGATTAAAACAGCAAACGAAGTGACCTCTGATCTGATTCCCGAGGTATGCCGCTATGTGGTTTTTTCAGATGATGGAGAAGTCCTCTCAGGCAATCTCGATGAAAAGGATGTAGAAACTGCATGGAAGGTATTATCAAATAATAATAATAATTATAGTGACGGCAGATTTTATAGAATTATTATTCGTCCGGATGAATATGTTGTTTTGCAGTATAGGCTTAAGCCTCAGTATAAATCCATGTGGATGAATGAGCATCTGCCAAATCCTGAAAATCTCCTGACCATTTTCATTATTATATGCTGCTTGGGAATCATACAGATTTTTGCTAAGAAATTTGGCTCAGGGATTAGAAAGAAGATGACTCCCATGAGAGAGGCCTTAGAGCAGATTGGCGACAGGAACTTGGATTTTAAGGTGAATTATTCAGGCGTTAGAGAGATTGATGAATGTCTGGTGGCACTGGATGACATGCGATATGCCCTTAAGACTTCACTTCAGAAGCAGTGGGAAACTGAGCAGGAAAAGAATAGGCAGATGTCAGCACTTGCCCACGATATCAAAACTCCGCTTACGGTAGTTCGCGGCAATTCTGAGCTTTTGCTTGAGACAGAGCTTACGGATGAGCAGAAGAACTATGCTGACTATATTTCGGGGAGTGTACTTCAGATTCAGAACTACGTGCAGACACTCATAGAAGTTACAAAGTCTCAGGAAGGTATCGAACAGACACCTGTTAAGGTAAAAGTCGCTGATATTCTGGCTGATATTAAAAAGCAGACCATGGGACTTTCTGAAGTTTATCAACTTCAGATTAACTGGAAGGAAGAGTGTGAGAACGAGGTAGTTATCTGTGTCGTGTACGACCACGTAGTAAGGGCTGTTATGAATGTTGTGAGAAATGCTGCTGAGTATACGCCCGAGGGTGGCGTAATAAATACTACTGCTACTTACAGAGGTGGAAAACTTGTCTTTATCGTTGAGGATTCCGGAAGCGGATTCACGCCTGAAGCTCTTGTTCATGGCACAGAACAGTTTTTCATGGATGATTCCAGTAGAACCGGTAGCTCTCATTATGGTATCGGATTGTTCTTTGCGAAGAAAGTAGCAAAGGAGCATGGCGGAGATATTGTTCTTGCTAATTCTAAGGAGATTGGTGGAGCTAAGGTTGAGATAAGCTTTATTAGTTAATGAGGACAGTCCGCTTGACTCATTAACACTTTATTTCTTTTTCTTACCGCGCCTATTTCTTTTTATCGGTTTACAAAGATCTGAGTACCTTTGCAGGATGTCAGTAAAGGTTTTAAACTCATAGGGATCCATTTTGGTGAAATTGAATTTGAAGAGTTTACTGTACATCATCATCTGAGCTTGCGTTGCATTATCGGCAGTCTTTAATTCTTCAAATGAGTCGAGAATATCATCAACGGGAGTAGTTGCATCACCGGTATCAGCATCCTTGCTGTGTGCATCTCTTATATCTTTAGCGATTTTTACAATGTCATTTCCGAGAAGATTGTTAAAGTAATTGTCTTCGGAAATAGAAGCTGCAGGAGCACTATGTATTCCATGTAACAAACCTAAATATTGCGCAGGTAAAGCAGAAACATGGAATCATTGAGAGGGAAAATTATAACAAGCCGAAGTCAGAGGATAGTAAACAGCGGGGTACAACTCCGGAGAAGGAAAAAGCTATTACTGAGGCTCTGAAGTTTTACAAGATGAGCTAAGTTTAGAGGACAGGGATAAAAATCTCTGTCCTTTTTGAATGAAAAAATCAGTGTGAAATTGAACAAAACAAGTGTAAACGGATTAGAGGTTATCTAGAAGTGATAAATATATCTTAAATGTCACTACTTCAGAGCGATGCATAAGGTCGTTGATGGCAGTTTAATCAGTTCTGATGAATATTGAATATACACATTAAGGAGGTTAGATATGAGATATAATGATATTCAGGATACAAGAATTAACTTAACTTCCAGAAAGAAAAGAAATGAAACCATGTCTATTGATTATGAAAAGTGCATGGAAAAGCTATTTGAGATGAAGAATGGTTGGCGCAGAGTGAATGCTTTTGGTGCAACGTTTTTTATCTGAATGATTTTTGAAAGTAAAAGGAAGACAATATGATAAAAAATGTAGCAATAGTAAGCCTTTCTTCCGGTACTATAGGAGAGCACAAATGATCGGAGTTTTTAGTTTTATTCGTGCAGCTCTCCCATGGGTAGCAATGGGACTTGCGCTTGCAATTTTGCTTGGGAAAAGGTAGCATGCAATGACTGCGTGAACCCGTGTGCTGGCTGCTTTGGTTGCTGGCTGCTAACTCGGGTATGTCAAAAGGTGCAAAGGCTAACGGACTGAGCAAAAAAAAGTAATGATTCAGCGATAAAAAACAATGAGGAAAATCAGTGTAAAACAGACCCCAATAAGTGTAAATGATGGGTCTGTTTTATTTTGGGGTTAAAGTATTGATAGTAGGAGGGCATGGGATGGTTAATAGTAAGACAAAATATGAAGCCACGCTCGAAGAAATCAGGGAACTTTTTTCTTTTCATAAGCTTGGAAATCTGACAGGCATTACAACACTTGGAAATGGCGAATTCAATGCAGCATACAGGGTTGTTCTTGACAGTGGGACAAGTCTTGTTCTTCTGGTAATCTCAATAGGTTTTTCCCTCCTCATTAAAAAGGTTCTAAGGAAGATCGCAGTTAGTGAGAACTATCAGGAAGCTATGGAAGTGCTTTTCAATAAGAAGAATTGAGGTGAAATTAAAATGCTTAAAATAGAACATTTATCAAAAACATATGGAACAAAGAGAGCTGTTGATGATTTATCCCTCCATATCAGACCCGGAGAGATTTTCGGGTTTATCGGCCATAATGGAGCAGGTAAGAGTACAACTTTAAAAAGCGCTGTTGGTATACTACAGTTCGATGAGGGGAAGGTCTATATAGATGGAAAATCTATAATTGATTCCCCGGTGGAGTGCAAGAAGGTTATGGCATATATTCCGGACAATCCTGATCTGTATGACTTTATGAGCGGTATAAAGTATCTGAATTTTGTAGCAGATGTATATGGGATTTCTGTAGCGGACAGGCAGGAGAAAATAAATAAGTATGCAGAAATGTTTGAGATTACTAAGGATCTTGGGATGCCTATATCATCATATTCCCACGGCATGAAGCAGAAGCTGGCGCTTATAAGTGCATGGATGCATGATCCGAAGCTGATAATCATGGATGAACCGTTTGTCGGACTTGATCCGAAGGCCTCACACCTTCTAAAGGAAATGATGAGGGAGCACTGCGATAAAGGCGGGGCTATATTTTTCTCAACACATGTACTTGAGGTGGCTGAAAAGCTTTGTGATAAGGTTGCGATCATTAACCATGGAAGGCTTGTAAAGGTTGGAAAGATGGAAGAAGTTAAGGGCGATGACAGCCTTGAGGATGTATTCCTGGAACTGGAGGCAGTATAAATGCTGAAAACATTGGTTAAGAAACAGATTTTTGAAGTGTTTAAGAGTTACTTCTATGATGCCAAGAGAAACAGAATGCGCTCAAAGCCTGCTATAGCTGCAAGGATAGTATTCTTTGTGGTGATAATGGTAGGGATTCTTGGAGGTATCTTTCTTGGACTGTCGTTTACTATGTGCGGATCACTTGTTACTGCCGGAATAGACTGGATGTATTATCTCATAATGGGGTGTGTAGCAGTATTTCTCGGATCCTTTGGGAGCGTATATAATTCGTATGCCTCATTATATCTAGCAAAAGATAATGAATTATTGCTGGCGATGCCTATACCTGTCAGGGATGTGATTGGTGCAAGACTCATAAATGTATATCTCCTTGGTGTGATGTATATGTTAACTGTCCTTATTCCAGCGGACATCGTATATTTGGTTTTGACAGGGATCAATGTAACAAAGGTAATAGGTGCGGTGCTGTTTTTCTTATGTATATCGGCAATCGTAATGCTGATATCCTGTGGGCTGGGATTTGTTATCGCAAAGATTAGTCTCCGATTAAAGAACAAGAGTCTGATATCAGTGTTTGTGACGCTCGCAGGCGTGGTCGCATACTTTACGTTCTATTTCAGGGCAGGGGATATTGTGAAGGCGCTGCTGCTTAATGCCCCGGAGTATGCAGCTTTTATAAAAAGATATGCTTATGTGTTGTATTTGTTTGGCTGCTTCGGAGCCGGGAGCCTGCTCTGGGCAGGGGTATTTACCACCTCTTTTGCCGGTCTGTGCATGGTTATTTTTCATCTTATATTAAAGAGCTTTATCAGTATTGCTACTACATCCGGTAAGATGGAGAGGGTTGCATATAAAGTTATCAGATACAGGCAGAAAGCAATTCCGCAGGCACTTCTTTGGAAGGAATTCCAGAAGTTTATTACAAGTCCTACATATATGCTGAACTGTGGCCTTGGTATCATACTGATGCCTGCCGCTGCAGTTTTTATGATGATAAAAGGACGCGGAATTATTGATACTCTTAACGAGGTGTTTGTATCCCGTCCCGGAAGTGCAGATGTCCTAATCTGTACAGGAATCATTTTCATGGCTGCTATGGTAGATACTGCAATGCCATCAGTATCTTTGGAGGGTAAGAGCCTCTGGATCCTTAAGACCATGCCTGCTTCGGCAGGGAAGATACTGAGTGCAAAGGCCTTACTGCAGATTATACTGTCAGTCCCGCCGGCATTGATATTATCATTATGCACTGGGATTATAGCCGATGGATCAGCTTTATGCAGATTCCTGATAATAATACTTCCACTTTCATATGCTGCCTTTGCAGCAGTTCTCGAAACGGCATTTGCAGTAAAAATGCCTATTCTGGAATGGACAAATGAAAATGTTCCGGTCAAGCAATGTGGGGCAGCGTTTATTACGGTGATCTCATTCTGGGCTGTATCTATCCTGTTTGCAGGAGGATATATGCTTGTGGGGTATCATTTAGGTGCGGAAGTTTATCTATTGGCATGGGAGTTATTATTTGTACTATCATCTATCGCCATAACAAAATGGCTAGATACAGAGGGTGCCAGGATATTTGCAGAACTTAATTGAAAAAATGGAGAAAAACGGAATGAAGACAATTGGGATTATCGGCGGTATGAGCTGGGAAAGTACGGTTACATATTATGAGATCATAAACCAAGAGGTGATCAGAAGACTTGGTGGATTTCACAGTGCCAAGATACTTATGTATAGTGTGGATTTTGCCGAACTTGAAGAAAATATGGAGAATGGCTACTGGCAGGGGAATGCTGTTATTCTGGCAGATGCAGCGATGAGGCTTGAAAAGGCAGGCGCTGACTTTATCGTAATTGCATTTAAGGAGAGGATGCATGGAAATCTTCCTACCCCGGTTGAACATATGCTTGAGAATAAGCATGGAATGTTTGATACTGAACAGGCTGACTTTAAGTATGATGGCGTAAATGGAGACGCTGCTTCGTTATGCAGGTTACTTGAAGAGGAAATTGCTGTATGAGACCAGATTATATCATGTTGGATGAATATATTTTATGAAAAGGAATGATAAAATGGAAAACAGAATTATAGAAAAAATGATTGATGCAATGCATATTGGAAAAGATGACATTGTTTTTTTAACTACTGGTCAGAGGGTGGCGATGGTGATCTTTCGAGCTATGAGAAGGCATTAGCGGACAGAAACATAGGCTTTCACACTATACTCTTTTTCGGATGAATTTCTGAATGAGCTTGCTAGATTTATGGTCTGGAACGAATTAATTGCAGCATCGGACATATGAAATTTTGGTACCAATACTGGCTTAAACAAGAAGACACTGGCATACAGGTTTTTTGACTTTGAATTTAGGCAGAATGTATTGGTGCTTTTTTATTGACATAAATAATGATCATTAGCATTATTGTTAATGAGTATAAGTGCAAGTGTTAAGTATAAGTGAGTATGTGTAAGTATAAATATAAGTAAGAATATTCTATTCTGCGATAGGATTTAATGCTGTTCTTGGAATATATCTTTTCAACGGATTTGAGAACAAAGTAAAGAAATGAAGAGCAGATTGACTAGTGTCTTGTCTGAATGACAATTTGATATATTACTTGTCTAATTCTCAATACGCTTCGTCATCTTCAATCGCCGTAGCCACCGCTACGACTCATTCAGATTCCTAGCCTATTGAGAATGATACTTCGTAATTAAATCAAAAGTCACCCAGACAAAACACTAGTTCGGATGGGCAAAACAACTGCTGGAGGACAGAATTGATAACTTCGGAGAGGACAGAATAAGTAGAAGACACAGGAGGAATGATTTTGAGAAGGATCAGCAGAAGCTGCCATAAAGAATATATCGAATGGGCTAGAGAATGTACCGCTAATCAAGTTTATCCGATGTCAATTGCAACTGGGACTCAGGATGGAGAAATATATACGGGTGGTGACTGTGTACTGTTCTGGCATTATAGTGGGTTTGCATACATTTCAGGAAATGTGAGACCAGATATTCTTGATGAAATATATCGAAAGTTTCTGGCTTCGGATACGGAGCGAAGGTCTGAGCCGTTGGATCCTAAGCGAAGGTTTTTATTAATCACAGATTCGGAGTTTATTTTAGATTATTATTCGGGTGCTGACTTGATCCAAATAGATAAAAGGATTGAATACATCTATGGAGGAATACCTGAAAATATACCAATACTTGATGAAAGCTTTGCCCTTGAGACTATAACTGCAGACAATATAGGTGAAATTCGGGGAAGGATTACGCCATCTTTTTCATGGAAGGACAGCGATTCGTTCCTTCAGAATGGATTTGGATTTATAGCCAGAAGTAAGGAAGATGGCTGCTTTGCTGCTGTGGCATTTTCAAGCGCAATAAGTCCGGAAGAAGTAGATATAGGTGTTGAGACTACCGCAGCATATAGACACCATGGCTTGGCGTCATATCTTGCGTACAGAATGTGCATGGAAATCATACAGCAGGGAAGGAAACCTGTATGGGCACATGCTGAAACGAATACAGGCTCACAGAAAACTGCACTCAGTGTCGGCTTTAAGCCAATCGTTATAAATATGGTAATTCATAAGTGTTAGCAAAAATAATCAGCCATCCAACTACCGCAAACGAAGCATTGCCAGAATGCGTTAGAGAAATAAATGACTGTTGCGAAAAAGAAAAATAGTATTTGTGAAAAAGATATAAATGGCAGTTGTGATAAAAGAACTTAATAATTGCAGCGATAAAGAATTAAATAATTGTTGAGGTAAGAGGTTAGGAGTAATGAGAAAAGATTGTTGTGTTATTTTTGATATGGATGGGGTGATCTTTGATTCCGAGAGAGCATGCCTTTACGTATGGAGTGAGGCTGCATCCGGATTTGGCGTGGGCAATATTCGTGAAGTTTTTTATAAGTGCATAGGGACGAATAACAATCAGACCAGGCAGATTGTTGAGGAAGCATATTCAAAGGATTTTGGTCCCGGCATAGCAGATAAAATACTTGCAGAGAGTAGTAGACTTTTTCATGAAAGATATGATGGAGGAAGACTCCCTGTCAAAAAAGGAGTAAAGGAGATTCTTGAATATCTCAAAAGTGAAAATATAAGGTGTGCGGTGGCTTCATCAACAAGAAAAGCAGTTGTGGAAAACGAGCTTCGGGATGCCGGATTTCTTGACTACTTTGAAGAAATAATAGGTGGAGATGCGGTAAAAATATCAAAGCCAAATCCGGAGATATATCTTATGGCATGCGATATAATGAAAGTAAATCCAATGGATGCATATGCTATAGAAGATTCATATAATGGAATCAGGGCTGCTCATGCTGCAGGCATGAAACCAATTATGGTGCCGGATATGATACCTGCAAATGATGAGATGAAATCTCTGTCAGTCAGAATTTGTGCGGATTTAATTGAAGTAATCGACTTTTTAAAGGCGGATTAATATTAAAGTGATTGCCTTTTTAAAGGCGGACCTGGATCGAAGTAATTGATTTTTAAAAGAATGAAGAAAAAAGTATTGACATAATGAATTGCATACAATATAATCACATTAAATCGAGAGCAGATAACATAAATAATTACATTGTAACAATACATTTTATATTTTTTAGTTTGATCATTTATGGAGGTCAATTATGGGATTTTATGATTATTCAGTAACAACAGCTAAGGGCGAAGATTTTTCAATGGATAACTACAAGGGAAAGGTTGTTCTTGTAGTTAACACAGCTACAGGATGTGGTTTCACACCTCATTACAAGGACATTGAAGAGATGTATGAGAAGTTCCATGATCAGGGATTTGAAGTACTTGATATCCCTTGCAACCAGTTTGCAGGACAGACACCCGGTACTGACGAAGAGATTCATGAATTCTGTACACTTCATTACAATACAAAGTTCCCTCAGATGAAGAAGTCTGAAGTTAACGGTGAGAACCAGCTTCCTCTTTATAAGTTCCTTAAGGAGCAGAAGGGCTTCGAAGGATTTGGTAAGGGACCTTCAGCACTGGCTATGAGCGTAATGCTTAAGAAGATTGATAAGGATTATAAGAACAATCCTGATATCAAGTGGAACTTTACAAAGTTTGTTGTTGACAGAAACGGTGAAGTTGTAGCTCGTTTTGAGCCCACAGAAAAGATGGATAACGTAGCTGCTTGTGTTGAGAAACTCATATAATTACATTAATAAATAAGAAAATCATAAAGGTTAACGCCGCAATCTTAAAACTTAGATTGCGGCGTTATTTTTGCGGGCGATTTCCGCTTTTGCCCACAAAAAGTCATAGATTCCTGTTTTTCCTCAGAAAAACGGGAATCGTATTGGACCAGGTCCTCGCGAAGCGAGGGGCGTGTCCTGCCGAAGGCAGGATTTTTGCGGGCGATTTCCGCTTTTGCCCACAAAAAGTCATAGATTCCTGTTTTTCCTCAGAAAAACGGGAATCGTATTGGACCAGGTCCTCGCGAAGCGAGGGGCGTGTCCTGCCGAAGGCAGGATTTTTGCGGGCGATTTCCGCTTTTGCCCACAAAAAGTCATGAAATCCTGCAGGTGACATTCTTTTTATTATAATTTTATAAGCTATTTATGATTTTATCTAAAACATAAGTTAAAATTATAACATAGTGGATATATATAGTTACTGTTAACACAGCTCTGCGCACTTATTGCGCTGAGTTTGAGAATGTTTAAAGATTTTAATATTGGATTTGACCTTTTGCCGAAGGCACTGGAATGGGCAAATCCCGTTGCTGTGAGCACAATAAGGTGTGAACAGTAATGATGCTGATATTTTACCGGTGAATTTCAAGAGGGGGATTTATGGTGGACAGGACAAGAAAAACTATTAAAAGAAACCCCAAAATAGATATGGGATTCATTCCGAGTGGGGTTCCGGGGGGCTTTTTCATATATTATGCAGAAGGAAATGGTGAGATTGTCTTTGCGGACGAAAACATCATAAAGCTATATGAATGTGAATCCATGGATGAATTCAGAGAACATGTAGGTAACTGTTTTTGCGGAATGGTTTATCCCGAGGACTATGACCTTACCCAGGGGAATATCAGTAAACAGACAGTTTTTGGAGCCATGCGCCATGATTATGTCCGCTACAGGATAAGGACCAGGAAGGGCAACATCAGGTATGTGGAGGATTTTGGTCATCTGGTTCACGGAGATGACGGGGTTAGCTATTACTATGTTTACATAGTTGATATAGACCAGAATGAATATTATAACAACAATAGAAACAGTTATGCTGAATCACAGGTGCTGGAGATGAATCAGGAAATGGATTCCGTCACCGGAATGTGGAATCAGGCCCATTTTTACAAGGTTGTCCAGGAAAAAATGATGGACGGGGAATTCAGAAGACAGGGCATATCAGTCATATATTTTGATCTTAATCATTTTAAGCTTTTTAATGAAAAATATGGATTCAAAAAAGGCGATGAGCTTTTATACGATATAGCAAGACTGTTATGGCATTCTTTTCTTGAGAGAATGGTCGCGAGATTCTCTGAGGATCACTTTGTGGTATGTACTGTTTCAAGAGAAGTTGAGGCGATAGTCTCAAAGATACATGATGATGTGGCGAAGCTTGTGGTAGGAGCAAAGCTTGAGATAAAGGCAGGAATATATAAAGTTGAAAGTAACTGCAATGACATAGGACTTGCCTGTGACCATGCAAGACTTGCCTGCAGAAGTATAAAAACAAGGTATGACATACCTTATGCCTTCTATAATGAGGACATTCATACAAAGCTTCAAATGCAGCAGTTTGTCCTGGATAATATAGATTCGGCTGTTGAAAATGAAAATATCAAGGTCTTCTATCAGCCGGTTATCAGGACCAAAACCGGACAAATTTGCGGGTATGAAGCTCTGGCCAGATGGAAAGATCCGGAAAAAGGGTTGATAGCACCCGGATCCTTTATTGAAATTCTTGAAGAACACAGACAAATCCATAAACTTGATATGTTTGTGGTAAAGAAAGTTTGTGAGGACTATGCCTCTCTAAGGAAGAGGGGAGAAATGCTGGTTCCTGTGTCCATAAACCTCTCAAGGCTGGACTTTAATCTCTGCAACGTAATAGATGAAGTTGAAAATTGCAGAAAAAAAGTGAATATGCCAATAAATATGCTTGATATAGAGATAACGGAGAGCGCACTTAACGAAGATGATGCAACCATAAAAAGAGAAATTGATCAGTTCAGAAGCCTTGGATATCAGGTGTGGATCGATGATTTCGGAAGCGGTTATTCATCACTTACAACTATTTTAAATTATCGATTCGATACATTGAAATTAGATCTTGCATTCCTTAGGCAATATGATAAGAATCCCAGATCAGGAGCGGTTCTTGGATTCATAGTTCAGGCAGCCCACAGTATGGGACATATCACTTTGACTGAGGGTGTTGAAACTGAGGAACATTTTGAGTTTCTTAAGACAATAGGGTGCGATAAGGCGCAGGGGTATCATTTTGGAAAACCTCAGCCTATGGAAGAAAGCAGAAAATATACTCAATTTAATGGAATGACGTGGGAAAAGTGCTGATTTCCTCTTCTAATTTATTGAAAATATGTTAAACTACTACTAATTTGTTAACATGTAAGGGGAACCGTCATGTCGAAGACATGATTTTGAATGGTTCCGACCGAGAGGGTAGGATTACGGAGTAATCGTACCAATGCATAAGTACGAGGAGGATGAAAAGATGTACGTTACCTGTTTGGACCTTGAAGGCGTTCTTGTTCCTGAGATTTGGATTGCATTCGCGGAGGCAACCGGAATACCTGAGCTTAAGAGAACTACCAGAGATGAGCCTGATTATGATAAGCTCATGAAGTTTAGAATTGATATTCTTAAGGAACATGGACTTGGACTTAAAGAAATACAGGATACAATTGCAACTATTGATCCCTTGCCGGGCGCAAAGGAATTCCTGGATCAGCTTAGAGAAATAACACAGGTAGTTATTCTGAGTGATACATTCACACAGTTTGCAACACCTCTTATGAAAAAGCTTGGCTGGCCTACAATATTCTGCAATACACTTGAAGTTGCAGACAATGGAGAAATCACAGGCTTTAAACTTCGCTGCGAAAAGGGTAAGCTCACTACAGTAAAAGCTTTCCAGAGCATAGGACTTGACACTATCGCAAGTGGTGACAGCTTTAACGATCTTGGAATGATTGAGGCAAGTAAGGCAGGATACCTGTTTAGAACAACCGAGCAGATCAAAAAGGATTATCCTCAGTTCCCTGCTTTTGAAAACTATGACGAGCTTCTTGCTGCAATCAAAGAACAGCTTAAAAAATAATTTTGAAATCGGATGGAAACATCCGATTTTAATTTGAGCAGAGCACTTAGCGAGGTATTATCGAGCATAGTGCGAGCCATGCAAGTCCACTTAGCGAGGTATTATCGAGTTTAGTGGAGCTTGCTTGAGCAGAGCACTTAGTGAGGTATTATCGAGCATAGTGGAACTTGCTTGAGCAGAGCACTGACAAAAACCTCATCGCAAGATTTTGGAGAATTAGTAATGAAAAGAAATTATAAATTTACACTGAGCTATGATGGAACACGTTTCTTTGGTTGGGAGAGGCAGCCTAACAAGGAAATGACAATTCAGGGAAAACTCGAAAGTGTTCTTAGCAGAATGGTTGGGCTTCCTGAAGGTGAGTTAGTTCAGGTGATAGGTGCAGGAAGGACTGACGCCGGAGTCCATGCAAGAGCCATGACAGCTAACGCCATGCTTGATACTACGCTAAGTGAAGAAGAAATTCAAAGCTATATGAACCAGTATCTTCCGGAGGATATCAGCATAAATGACGTTAGAATATGTGCTGAAAGATTCCACAGCAGATACAATGCTATTGGAAAAACATATAGATATACTTGTTATTACGGTAATTCAAAGCCGGTCTTTGACAGGAAGTATGTCACTGTGCTTGAACAAAAGCCTGATATCGAGCTGATGAGAAAAGCTGCCGAGTACATAATCGGAACCCATGATTTTAAGAGTTTTTGCGGCAACACGAAAATGAAGAAGTCCACGGTAAGATGTGTGGACAATATCAGAATAGAAGAGAGCGGACCACAGATCAGATTATATTTTCATGGGAATGGTTTCTTACAGAACATGGTCAGAATCATGACAGGGACGCTTCTGGAAGTTGGATATGGAAACATTAAGCCTGAAGAGCTTAAAGATATCATTGAGGCTACTGACAGACAAAAAGCCGGTCCCACAGCACCGCCTCAGGGACTTTGCCTTATGAAAGTTGATTACTAAAACAAGATGGACTAAGTATTAAATTTAAATAAGCTCCCACCTTTTTGACTAAAGGGGGGAGCTGACTTTTTATACAATGATTAGTTGGGAAATGGTGCGCTAATAGTGCTGCCTGTTTCCTGAAATCTTTTTCTGCTTTTTATTAAAAAACATCGTATTACATGTCATCTGCAACAGAGTAGGTTAAGAGATAGTCATCATAATCCTCAAGCAGCATGCCAAGTTCCTGGGTATTAGAGCCTTCGCCCTGAAGTGAGAAAGCGCTGTCACCTAAATTAACAGTATCAAAAGCTACAGGTGAGCCATTCTTAAAGAATACTGTTCTTACATTTACACTGCTGACATCCTCTGATGTATTGTTGATTCCCGTTACGGAAAGGGAGTTGTCGACGTTTTTCTGAACATCAATGTCAACAGAGTCATATCTGCAATTTTCAGTAATTTCGGATTCCAGAGTATAGGAAAAATCTGCAGCATCTTCTATATCACGATTTTTGAACTGACCGTAAAGCATGAAAGACTGGCCTGCCTTAACTGTGTTTTCACAGTCTGAGACAGTTTTAATAGCGTCACCGTAAGAAGTAACTGCACTGAAAAATGCAGAGACTTCCAGATCCTTGTCAGAATTGTTGGTGGCTATGATGACATATCTGGTATGAAGACCATCAGCATCTGCTATTTCATATTCATCTGTAATTTTAATGTCATTTTCACCTGTTTTTGCATTGGAAACTGTTGCAGAACTTGCAACAAAAATCATAGCTGTTGTAATTGAAATAACGAAACTTAATATCTTTTTCATACCTATGTTCCTCCGGGTATTTTATGGTGTAATTAGGATAACAAATGAGAATAAATATCTGATAAAGTAAATCTTAAAATTCTATATATTGAGGCTTTTTTGGCATCCAAAATTTTTCATGAATATTTAGTGAATTTTGAGGATTGACAAGAGATGACATCAATTTTTCCTTTTTGTACTTCTTATAATATGTTATAATCTTTTGTGGCTATGTAATTGGCCGGATGTCGATTAGACATGATAGCAAGTTGGAAATGTGGTAATGAATATGATGGCGAACACGGAGGGTCAGGGCTCTTTAGTGGATCGTTCCAAAAGAATCCGCTTTTTAAGAAGACTGATTCTTATATCCATTGCAGCTTCATGCCTTATTCCCACCATCATATGCATAATTCTGGCAATTCATCTGAATCGCAGTGAGAGGATTCTTGAAAAAGCTAAAACAGAGATGGCCTGGTATGAGGAGCGCTTTGGAGATGCTGTATTGGCTGACGCAGATACTGTAGAGGCCGATCAACTTCAGTGGACTGATCTGGATGAAGCAGATTTGGAACGCGGACAGGAAGATCCTGATGATATAGAAGTGTCACAGGTTAGCGGAGGTTCAGCAGAATCCGGAACTTTACAGGCCGGGGCTACATCAGCCGGTGCGGGAATTGCTTCAGGTCAGGATGAATGGGATGGCGTCAGGAAGGTTTATATAACATTTGATGACGGGCCAAGTACCTCTACCAACGCAATACTGGACATATTGGATCAATATGGAGTTAAGGCTACATTCTTTGTGACCGGCAAGGAGGGTGAAGAGTACGCCGCGATTTACAGGCGTATTGCTGAAAGCGGTCACACTATAGGAATGCATTCCTATAGTCATAAATATAGTGAGTTGTATGAGTCACTTGACAGCTTCTCTGCTGATTTACATAAGCTGCAGACTTTTTTGTATGAGACTACAGGAGTCTGGTCCAGGCTTTATAGATTTCCCGGTGGAAGTTCTAATACTGTCAGCAAGGTTCCTATGGCAGATCTGGTGAAGTATCTTGATCTTTCTCAGATAAACTTTTATGACTGGAATGTTGCCAGCAGCGATGACAGGGCGGGAATTGATAAAGACATAATAGTAGCCAATGTTATGAC
Source organism: Butyrivibrio sp. LC3010 (assembly GCF_000424385.1). Classification (GTDB taxonomy): domain Bacteria; phylum Bacillota; class Clostridia; order Lachnospirales; family Lachnospiraceae; genus Butyrivibrio. The sequence goes on from NZ_AUJU01000015.1 coordinate 67,239, forward strand.
AGGGGTTCCAAAGCATAACGAATCAATAATTCTTCTGCACGATGCTTCTGATAAGCAGGCGACAGTAGAGGCATTGCCTGAGATAATTGAACAGATACAGGCAATGGATAATACAGTGATAGTTCCGATAACGGATGATACGTTACCGGTTCAACATATCAGCAATTCTCAGTAATTTTGAAACGGAGGAAAGAAAAATGGGATTTTTTTCAGAGCTGAAAAGTGATCTCTCTCAGGCTGCAAAGACAATCATGCCTGAGGATAGCGAATCAGTACAGAGCCTGAATGAAAAAGCTAAAGAAGAGGCTGTAGTAAAGCCTAAGACTGAAGCTGAGGTTAAGAAGGATCTGAATGAAATGCTCGATCACCTTGATGAAATCAAGCTCGATGAAGGCGGGGCAACAGACAATGTTGAGAAGGAAGAATCCAAAAGGGTTGAGGAGTCAGTAGTAACACCTGAGCCGGCTATTTTTAATAAAGCCGTTAAGGAAGAGCCTAAGGTTGAGGAGCCTGAGGAAGAACCTGAACCGGAGCCGGTTTCCATAGATGATTCAGAAGAAGATGATGAGCCCTATGAGGCAATCGCTATGGAAGAGGATGAAGAGGAGGATACAGTTGCTGATCTTGCCGCATCACTTAGCGCAATTGAATCTATCGCTAAGGGGAAGGCTGAGGAGGCACCTGTGTATGAGGAAAGTGCAGTAGCAAATTATAATAATGGGGGATTTGACACAATGGACATTCAGCAACAGACACCTACAGATGAAACAGCCAGCATTACCGAGGGTATGAGAATTGTTGGTAATCTTGAGACTACAGGTTCTCTTGACCTGATTGGTAAGGTTACAGGTAATGTTACATGTCTTGGCAAGCTCAATGTAACCGGTGAGGTAGAAGGCGATTCAAGAGCAGCTGAGATTTATGCTGAGGCAGCAAGAATTACAGGAGAAGTAAGAAGTAACGGAAGCGTTAAGATTGGACAGAGCACAGTAGTTATTGGTAATATCTTTGCGACAAGTGCGGTTATCGCAGGTGCTGTAAAGGGTGATATCGATGTTCCCGGACCTGTTGTACTTGATACAACTGCAATCGTAATGGGTAATATCAAATCACAGTCAGTACAGATCAACAATGGTGCTGTAATAGAAGGTAACTGCTCACAGGCTTACGCTGAGGTTAATCCTTCTGCATTCTTCGATGGACTTAAAGGACAGAAATAATGAGAATACTTTTAAAATTAAGTGGTGAGGCACTTGCAGGCCCTAACAAGACAGGTTTTCACGAAGAGACTGTTCGCGGGGTTGCACTGCAGGTAAAAGAACTGGTAGATAAAGGTACAGAAATAGGAATTGTTATAGGCGGCGGTAATTTCTGGAGAGGCCGTACCAGTGAGAGTATTGACCGCGTTAAGGCAGACCAGATCGGTATGCTTGCAACTGTAATGAATTGCATTTATGTATCAGAGATTTTCAGAAGTGTAGGAATGAAAACAAATATCCTTACACCTTTTGAATGCGGATCATTTACAAAACTCTTTTCCAAGGACAGAGCTAATAAGTACTTTGAGAAGGGAATGGTTGTCTTCTTTGCAGGCGGCACAGGCCATCCGTTCTTTTCAACAGATACAGGAGCAGCCCTCAGAGCAATTGAGATTGAAGCAGATTACATGCTTCTTGCCAAGGCTATTGATGGTGTTTATGACAGTGATCCTGCTAAGAATCCTGATGCTAAGCGCTATGATACTATCAGCATAGATGATGTGGTTGCTCAGAACCTGCAGGTAGTGGATATGACAGCTTCTATCATGGTAAAAGAAAATCATATTCCCATGAGGGTATTCGCACTTCAGGAAGAAAATAGTATAATAAAAGCAGCTAGTGGAGATTTTAACGGTACCACCGTAACAGCTTAAACTATAATCCGGAGGATGAGTGTATGAATGAAAAAGTTAAGCCTTATGAAGAAAAAATGAACAAAGCTTTTGATTTCCTTTCCCAGGAACTGGCAGCTGTAAGAGCAGGACGTGCCAATCCGCATGTGCTTGATAAGCTTAAGGTGGATTATTATGGAACTCCCACACCTCTTCAGCAGGTTGGTAATGTCTCAATACCTGAAGCTCGTATGATTCAGATTGCACCTTGGGACAAGAGCCTTATAAAGGATATCGAGAAAGCTATTCTTGCATCAGATATTGGAATTACACCCAGCAATGATGGAAGCGTTATCAGACTTATTTTCCCCGAGCTTACTGAGGAAAGAAGAAAACAGCTTGCAAAGGATATCAAGAAAAAGGGTGAGGATGCCAAGGTAGCTGTAAGAAATATTCGCCGTGACGGCAATGATTCCTTTAAGAAGCTTAAGGGATCAGATGTTTCTGAGGATGAGATTGCTGAGATGGAAGATGATCTTCAGAAGATTACAGATCAGTTTGTGAAGAAAATTGATAAAGCAATTGAGGAAAAGAGCAAAGAAATAATGACTGTATAAAGAGATTTGAATTACGAGGTTTTGAACCCGTATATCCCTTTATGAATTTTATTAAGAGCCTGTGGGTTATTGCACAGGCTCTGCTTACTTTTGAGCACTAGTGTACTTAATGAGGACAAAATATGAACGAGAACACAAAAATACCGCAGCATGTGGCAATTATTCTTGACGGTAACGGAAGATGGGCAAAAGCAAAAGGTTTACCCAGAAACTATGGTCACAAGCAGGGAGCTAAGGCTGTAGAGGATATCCTTGTAGTAGCCAGAGATATGGGAATAAAGTATCTCACCGTATATGCTTTTTCCACAGAGAACTGGAACAGACCTGAGACAGAGGTTTCTGCACTTATGATGATACTTAGACAGTATCTTAAGAGCAGTATAAAGAAGTCCATGAAAAACAACGTTCGCTGTCAGGTTATAGGTGAGCGCAGTAAGCTTTCAGCAGATATCCAGGATGCGATAAAAGAGCTGGAGACTGCAACTGCAGGTAATACCGGACTTACCTTTACGATTGCTATAAATTATGGAAGCAGGGATGAAATAGTAAGAGCAGTCAGAAAGATTGCAGCAGATTGTGCTGATGGAAAAGTAGATCCTTCAGATATTTCCGAAGATATGATCTCACGTAACCTTGACACAGCAAATCTTCCGGATCCTGATCTCATGATTCGCACATGTGGTGAGCAGCGCCTTAGTAATTTCCTTCTTTGGCAGTGTGCTTACACGGAATTTTATTATACAGATATTGCATGGCCTGATTTTGATGAGGCAGAGCTTCAGAAGGCCGTTGATGCATATGGCAATCGTAATCGCAAATTTGGCGGATTAAAGAACGATTCAGAATAAATAATCCTTACTAAAAGGGGAAAACTATGAAAACTAGAGTAATAAGCGGAGCTGTACTGGTAGTTTTACTTGTATTGACACTTATAAGCGGCGGATATGTTACAGCGGGAGTTTTACTTTTTGTATCGATTGTGGGATACCGTGAACTGGCATCGGCTCTTGCGGTAAAAGCGGCTGATGAAAAGACCAATCTGCCTGAGATCATTGGCTTACTGGCAGTATGTATCCACTATATTCTCTTGATTATTAAGGGCGCTGACATGGCCATTTTCCTGGCAGTGATCATGGGACTTTTTGTTGCCGAGAGTATTGTGTTTGTCTTTAGCTACCCAAAATATAAGGCAAACCAGATGATAGGGTCAGTTTTTTCATTTATTTATGCACCTATGATGCTGTCCTTCATTTATTTACTCAGATCATTTCCTACGGGAAAGTATCTGGCATGGCTTCCATTTATTGCATGGATATGTGATACATTTGCATATTTTACGGGAAGAGCATTAGGAAAACATAAGCTCTGTCCTGTTTTATCACCTAAAAAGACCATAGAGGGTGCTATAGGCGGAATCGCCGGAAGCTTACTTGCAGGTGTGATCTATGGTTATGTATATGCAAGTTATGCAGACACTAATCTGCCGGTAAGTACAAGCATCGCCACTTTTGCAGTGATTACCTTTGTTGCAGGGGCATTATCACAGGTTGGAGATCTTATCGCTTCAGGCATTAAGAGAGACCAGGGAATAAAGGATTACGGTAATCTTATACCGGGCCACGGCGGAATAATGGACAGATTTGACAGTGTTATTTTCATCACGCCGGTGATTTATTTTCTGGCTAAAATAATGAGTAATATGTAAAGAGGTTAGTAATGGGAAGAAAGATTATTCTACTTGGTTCAACAGGATCTATTGGAACACAGACTCTTGATGTAGTCAGAGCTAATCCTGATGAGCTTAAGGTTGTTGGTATTGCTGCTAATAAAAGTGTTGATAAAGTTGAGCAGCAGGTACGTGAATTCAGACCGAAATATGTGGCTATGTATGACGAAGAGGCTGCAAAAGAGCTGAAAATAAAGCTCGCTGACATGCCGGTTCGCATTTTTTCAGGAATGGAAGGACTTGTGGAGATTTCCCAGGTGCCTGATGCTGATACTGTTCTTACCGCAGTAGTCGGAATGATAGGCATAAGACCTACCATGGCAGCTATCGAGAGCGGAAAAGATATAGCACTTGCAAATAAGGAGACTCTTGTTACCGCAGGACATATAATAATGCCTCTTGCTCAGAGGAAAAATGTAAGCATATTACCTGTGGATAGTGAGCATAGTGCAATTTTTCAGTCTTTGAACGGTGAACCTAAAAACAAGCTTGAGAAGATCCTTCTGACTGCATCCGGCGGACCATTCAGAGGAAAAAAGAGAGCAGAGCTTTCTGAGATGACAGTAGATGATGCATTAAAGCATCCTAACTGGGATATGGGACCTAAGGTTACTATAGATTCTGCATCACTTGTTAATAAGGGACTTGAAGTTATGGAAGCCAAGTGGCTTTTTGATGTGTCCCTTGATCAGATACAGGTTGTGGTACATCCTCAGAGCATAATACATTCAATGGTTCAGTATGTTGACGGAGCGGTGATGGCGCAGCTCGGAGTACCGGATATGAAGCTTCCGATACAGTATGCATTGTTTTATCCGGACAGAATGCCCATGAATGAAAAGAGGCTCGACTTCTTTGAAGTTTCACAGCTGACCTTTGAAAAGCCTGACACAGATACATTTGTAGGACTTAAGCTTGCATATGACGCTGCCAGAGCCGGCGGAAGTATGCCTACAGTATTTAATGCAGCAAACGAGATGGCAGTAAGAAAGTTCATAAACAGAGAGATACGATTCCTGGATATTTACGACATGATTTCCTCAGCTATGGCTCATCACACTAAGATTGAGAATCCTGATCTTGAAGAAATACTTATGGCTGAAGCTGATACTTACGAGTATCTGGAGAATAAATAATACTTCAGAGAGGTAATATAATGATTGTAAGTTTGTTATTGTTTTTTATTATTTTCGGAGTGCTTGTTACAACCCATGAGCTTGGACATTTTCTCATAGCCAAGGCCAATAATATAAGGGTTTTGGAATTCTTTGTCGGAATGGGACCTGTGCTTTTTAAGAAGCAAAAGGGCGAAACACTTTATAGCATCAGATTACTCCCTATCGGAGGCGCCTGCAGATTTGAGGGCGAGGATGACATCGATGGTGAAGACCACGGCTATGATGAGAGATCATTTCCTAATGCCAATGTGTGGGCGAGAATAGCTGTTTTGTTCGCAGGACCATTTTTTAATTTCATTACAGCAATGATCATTGCGATTATTGTAGTAGCTAACACAAACTGGTCATTCCCTGTTATCAAAGGATTTACTGAAGGTAATTCTGCAGGAGCTGAGGCAGGACTGCAGGAAGGCGACCTGATCGTGGCAGTGGATGGTGAGAAAATACATCTTTCATCTGAGATCATGCTTATCTCACAGTTCAGTAAGGGCGGTGTTATGCACATCGACTACGAGAGAGATGGCGAGATCAGAAGAGCAGAATTAAAGCCCACCTACAGCGAAGAAGATGATCGCTACTACATGGGCATTTATCTTGGACAATATGAAAAAATCACCGGACTTAAGGTTATTCCTTATGCCTGGTATGATCTTCTCTATTATTTTAAGGCAACCTATAGAAGCCTTGCTCTCCTTGTACAGGGACGACTGACTCTTGGCGATGTTTCAGGACCGGTCGGCATGGTAAAAATTGTTGATGACCAATATGAAGCAGCAAGCCAGTATGGGGCGTCTACAGTTATATTTACAATGCTTGAGCTTATGGTGCTTTTGTCAGTGAACCTTGGGGTAATGAATTTGTTACCATTTCCTGCTCTGGACGGAGGCAGACTTGTTTTCCAGTTTATTGAAGTATTACGAGGCAAACCGGTTCCCAGGGAGAAAGAAGGAATGGTACACCTTGTAGGTATGGTTGCACTTATGGCATTCATGGTTGTGGTTGTTATAAGTGATGTTTCCAAGTTCATGCAATAATCAGAAAATATTTGTTTTAAAGGAAGGGAATTCCATGGCATATAGAGATAATACAAAGGTTGTTCACATAGGAAATAAAGTTATAGGTGGCGGTAATCCGATAATGATCCAGTCCATGACCAACACTCCCACAGAGGATGTTGACAGAACTGTTGAGCAGATTCTTGCTCTTGAGGCAGCAGGCTGTGACATTGTTCGTTGTACTGTTCCTAATCAGGAAGCAGCTGATGCCATAAAAAGTATAAAGGAAAGAATTCATATCCCCCTCGTGGCAGATATCCATTTTGATTACAAGATGGCTATTGCAGCCATGGAAAACGGGGCAGATAAAATAAGAATCAATCCCGGTAACATCGGTTCGAAGGACAGGATTGAAGCTGTTGTTAAGACTGCAAAAGAAAGAAATATCCCCATAAGAGTAGGTGTAAACAGCGGATCTCTGGAAAAGGATCTGCTTGAAAAATATGGCGGAGTTACTGCTGATGGACTTGTTGAGAGTGCTCTTGATAAGGTGCATATCATTGAAGAATTTGGCTATGATAACCTTGTGATCAGTATAAAGTCATCAAACGTAATGCTCTGTGTAGATGCTCATAAAAAACTGGCAGAAAAGACAAATTATCCTCTTCATGTGGGAATAACAGAAGCCGGAACCTTGTACGGTGGTAATATCAAATCCTCAATAGGCCTTGGTATCATCCTGAATGAAGGAATAGGAGATACTATCAGAGTGTCACTTTCAGGTGATCCGACAGAGGAAATAAGAACCGCTAAGATGATCCTTAAGACATTGGGACTCCGCAAGGGGGGAATAGAGGTTGTTTCATGTCCCACCTGTGGAAGAACAAAAATTGATCTTATCGGACTTGCAAATGATGTTGAGAAGATGGTGCAGGAATTCCCTCTTGATATCAAGGTTGCAGTTATGGGATGCGCAGTTAATGGCCCCGGAGAGGCAAGAGAAGCAGATATCGGCGTAGCAGGCGGTATTGGTGAAGGCTTACTTATAAAACGTGGTGAAGTAATAAGAAAAGTTCCGGAAGCAGAGCTTATTGATGCCTTGAGGCAGGAGCTTGTTCACTGGAACGACTGAGTTAGAAAGCGAGCAGTATGAGAAAACCATTTCTTGAGGTCTTCCAGACCCTAAAATTAGACCAACACACAAAAGAAGAACTATCAGACGTGCAGGTTGAGAAAATTTCCACCACTGAGAAAAAGGATCTCGTACGCATCTATTTATCCAGCAATCGCCTTATCGAAAAGGCGGACGTGATTAAGGCAGAGAAGGAAATAAAAAAGCAGCTCTTTAAAGAGACAGATCTTACTGTCAAGATTTATGAGCGGTTTTTCCTGTCTGCCCAATATACGCCTCAGAATCTTCTTGAGATGTATAAAGACAGTATTCTGCTGGAATTCAAGAACTATGATCCAATTGAATACACTATTTTAAAATCCGCAGACTTCTCATTTCCGGAATCAGACAGAGTAGAGCTGATTCTTGAGGAGTCTGTTATTGCTGAGAAAAAATCTCAGGACATTCAGCGTATTTTTGAGAAAATACTCAATGAACGCTGCGGGTTTGCGGTGACGATGAATGTCTCATACAAAGAAGCGGTTTCTAAAAAGAAGGAAATAGACTATTCCAAGGAAACGGCCAAACTTGCGAAGAGACTTGAATCTGCGGAGGAGAAATCTGAGCAGAAGCACAAGGAGAAAGAAGCAGAAGCTGCTAAGAAAAAGGCAGCTGCCGGTACAGGCACGAAAGCGGAAGAGACCAAAACTCCTGCTGCGAAACCCTCCCAGGCTGCAGGAACAAGTAAGTTTGGAGGCGGAAGTAAATTCGGACAGGGCGGCAAGTTTTTCAAAAAAGGTGGAACCGGCAGTTTCAAGCGCTCTGATGATCCCAACATCATCTACGGAAGAGATTTTGAAGATGAGACCATCAACATGGAAGAAATTGTTGGTGAGATGGGAGAGGTTACTGTCAGAGGGCAGGTAATCAATTACGAGAGACGTGATATCAGAAATGAAAAAGCTATTCTGATTTTCTCCATGACTGATTTTACAGATACAATCACTGTAAAGGTCTTTTCAAAGCAGGAGAACGTACCTGAGCTTGAAAAGGATATAAAGAAAGGTGCCTTTCTTAAAGTCCGCGGAATTGCCATGGTAGATAAATTCGACCATGAGGTTACCATACAGAGTGTTGCAGGAATACGTAAAATACCTGATTTTACTACCAAGAGGGTAGATGAAGAGGAAGTAAAGCGAGTTGAGCTTCACTGCCATACCAAGATGTCAGATATGGACGGCGTTTCGGAAGTAAAAGATATAGTTAAACAAGCATATAAATGGGGAATGCCGGGAATAGCCATAACTGATCACGGAGTAGTACAGGCTCTGACTGATGCCAATCATGCCTGGGAGGATCTTTGGAAGGATGAAAAGGCAAAGCGCAAGGAAGCCGGAGATAAGAATCCTGACAGACAGGATTTCTTTAAAGTCATACAGGGCGTAGAGGGTTATCTTGTTGATGACCTTAAAGAAATTGTAATAAATAATAAGGGACAGAAGATAGCAGGCTCTACCTTTGTTGTATTTGATATCGAGACTACAGGCTTTTCACCTGTAAACAATAAAATTATTGAGATTGGTGCTGTAAAAATGAAGGATGGAGAGATCATCGACAGATTCTCCGAATTCATAGATCCTAAGGAACCTATTCCTTTCAGGATTACCAGACTTACAAGCATAACCGATGACATGGTAATTGGCTGTCCTACCAGGGATGAGATAATACCCAGATTCGTAGAGTTTTGCGAGGGCGCAATTCTGGTGGGCCACAATGTAAGCTTTGATATAAGCTTTATCAATGAAAACTGTAAGCAGCTTGGAATAGATGTAGACTATACAACTGTCGATACTATGGGATTATCAAGAGCATTTTTCCCAAGACAGGCTAAGCATAATCTGGATGCACTGTGTAAAACTCTCGGAGTTGTAAATGAACATCATCACAGAGCCGTAGATGACGCAGAATGTACAGCCAAGATTTTTCAGAAGTTCATACCTATGATGGCTGATGAAGGAGCTGATGATCTGACTAAGGTTAACGCACTTGGGGCATCAAATCCTGAGATTGTTAAGCACCTTAGAACCCATCACATAATACTTCTTGCAAAAAATACCGTGGGAAGAGTTAATTTGTATACACTTGTAAGTAAGTCACATGTAGACTACTTTAGCAGATTCCCGAGAATTCCCAAGAGCGAACTTATAAAGTACAGGGAAGGTCTCATTATAGGATCTGCCTGCTGCGCAGGTGAGCTTTATGGTGCGGTGGTAGAAGGAAGAGCAGAGGACGAGATTGCTAAAATAGTGAATTTCTATGACTACCTGGAAATTCAGCCGATTGCCAATAACCATTTTATGGTGGACTCTGAAAAATATGAGGATATCAATTCAGATGATGATATCAGGGAAATCAATAAAAAGATAGTTAAGCTTGGTGAACAGTACAACAAGCCTGTTGTTGCTACCTGTGATGCTCACTTTTTGAATCCTGATGATGAGATCTACAGGACTGTTATCATGGCAGGAAAAGGGATGGCTGATGAGGAGCCTGCGCCTCTTTTTGTAAGAACTACTGCAGAGATGCTTTCGGAGTTTGATTATCTCGGAGCCGCAAAGGCAAGGGAAGTCGTAATAGAAAATACGAGAAACATCCTTAAGATGTGCGACAGCATATCTCCCGTGCGACCGGATAAGTGTCCTCCTGTCATTGAAAACAGTGATGAGATTCTTACCAAGATCTGTTATGACAAGGCTCATGAAATATACGGCGAAACACTTCCTGAAATAGTTGAGGAGAGACTTGAGAGAGAACTTAACTCAATCATCAAGAATGGATTCGCGGTTATGTATATTATTGCCCAGAAGCTGGTTTGGAAATCCGTCGAGGATGGATACCTGGTAGGATCCCGCGGATCAGTAGGATCATCCTTTGTGGCATTTGCTTCGGGTATTACAGAGGTTAATTCGCTTTCTCCGCATTACGTTTGCCCTAAGTGCAAGTACAGTGACTTTGATTCAGAGGAAGTATTAAAATACGGCGGAAATTCAGGCTGCGATATGCCTGATAAGAGATGTCCCAAGTGCGGACATATGATGAATAAGGATGGCTTTGATATTCCTTTCGAGACTTTCCTTGGATTTAAGGGAGACAAGGAGCCTGATATTGACCTTAACTTCTCAGGTGAGTATCAGTCCAAGGCTCACAAATATACTGAGGTTATCTTTGGTTATGGACAGACCTTCAGAGCCGGAACCATAGCAGGTCTTGCAGATAAAACTGCTTATGGTTTTGTGAAAAAGTATTATGACGGACTCGGCGTTGGAAAAAGAAGATGTGAGATCGACAGAATAACTCAGGGGTGTATTGGAATAAGAAGAGGTACAGGTCAGCACCCCGGAGGAATCATTGTTCTTCCGGTGGGAGAGGATATAAACTCATTTACTCCCGTTCAGCACCCTGCGAATGATATGACTACAGCGACAATTACTACGCACTATGATTATCACTCTATTGACCATAACCTGCTAAAGCTTGATATACTGGGACACGATGATCCCACCATGATTAGATTCCTTCAGGATTGTACAGGACTTGATCCTAAGACTGTGCCTTTGGATGACCATAATGTTATGGAACTTTTCATGAGTACCAAGTCACTAAATATAGAGCCTGATCAGATAGGTGGTACAAAGCTTGGATGTCTGGGACTTCCTGAATTCGGAACAGACTTTGCTATGCAGATGGTTATAGATGCTCAGCCCACTTCTCTGTCCCATCTGATAAGAATTTCAGGACTTTCACATGGTACTGACGTATGGCTGGGCAATGCCCAGACTCTTATACAGGAAGGTAAGGCCACAATCGATACCTGCATCTGTTGTCGTGATGATATCATGATTTATCTGATTCAGAAGGGTATGGATAAGTCACTTTCCTTCAAAACCATGGAGTCTGTACGTAAGGGAAAAGGACTTAAGCCTGAGATGGAAGAAGCCATGATAGCAGCGGGAGTACCTGACTGGTACATCTGGTCCTGCAAAAAGATTAAGTACATGTTCCCTAAGGCCCATGCTGCAGCGTACGTTATGATGGCGTGGCGAATAGCATATTTCAAGGTATATGTGCCGCAGGCTTTTTATTGTGCATGGTTCTCGATTAGAGCAAAAGCCCTTAATTATGAGCATATGTTCCAGGGTGAGGGTACTCTGCATATGTGGATGACTGAGTACAGGAATAAAGGTGATGCTATGACAAATGCTGAGCAAAATGAGCTGGCTGCCATGCGTCTTGCCGAAGAAATGTATGAGCGTGGAATAGAAGTTGTTCCTATCGATATTTTCAAGGCTGCCTCCAGATCATTCCAGGTAGTTGGAGATAAGATAATGCCAAGCCTTGTAAGCATAGACGGACTCGGTGAAAAAGCTGCCGACCAGATAGTAGAAGCAGCTAAGGACGGCCCGTTCATATCAAGAGATGACTTTAAACAACGCACAAAGTGCCCTCAGGCTGTTGTGGATAAAATGGCACAGATGGGGCTTCTTGGAGATATACCGGAATCAAATCAGATAAGTATATTTGATTTTATGAAGTGAAAACAAAGAGTCAAAAAAGGTGGTCACATCACTGTGATCACCTTTTTATATGATAACTTCTGATCAATCTTTTTGCTGAGGATTCCACAATCTTATTTAATGGTGAAATCCAGCTGAACATATTTGGATTTATTTGAAGAAACATAAAACTCTATATAAAAAACATTTCCGCGATGGCAGGATAGGACAACTCTTCTTTTCTTCCTGGACAGGGCGTAGTTACGAGTACCAAATATATTGCTGTAAGCAATTGTATTAGTGTAAGCAATTCCGTCAGTTTGTTGAAACTTCTGAAGTATATTGAAATATCCATTAGCATAATTTTTCTTTTTATTCGCGTGAACATTATTCACGGTGAATGAGTAATCTTTATCTGCAGGAGCCATGAATTTGATAAATGCGTACGCTCCTGAACTTGTCCTTTTATTAATCTTAAATCTGTAATGGCCCCTACCTACTTTATATGCGACACTATCCAAAAAAACCGGGTCATCATTGGAGAAACTTTGCAAGGACTTTAATGCTTTCTTTTTTACTTTGGCTTCTACCGTGATGGGATTAACCATCGTTGCGGTTAAAATAAAGACAAGTGTCAAAGATAGAAACTTGAGCATAATATTTTTTAAAACTTTACCCATTTTGTACCCTCCATAACATCTTCATTCAATACCTTTTTGATAGAAACAAATATTCCACTAATAATTTTATTAAAGTGAAGATGAAAAAACTATTAATTATATATAAAATATCTTTGCGGCAGTCCCAAAAGAATAAGTACGCAGCTAGACTGACAGGAGAGCTGGGGAATCATCCGCAGATGGAGTCGATGAAGGATAAGTGCGCGAATGGACTGTAAAGCATCCATAAAGAGCAGTAAAAATAAAGATCCCCAAATCACTGTTGTGATCTGGGGTTTAGGGTTGGGCTGTTTACACAGTCAGTAGCTCGTAGTGGAATCGAACGTAATAGGTAATCATAAGAAACGGCTCAACCAAGCGGCTTATGAGCATTTTGAACGGTTTAATTCGGTTTAACTGTTAAACACAATAATAAAAAATGAAGAGCGTCCAATAAACCGTCTTGAAAAACATCAGATATAAACAATAATCATATATGCCAACACAAAAGTCTAAATAAATGGTATTATTTATTTTAGAAAAGATATTCCAAGAATAGTTTTTTACTAATTGACATCAAAGACTGTCAATTGTATTATGATTATAGAAGGAGACTTCTCGAGAAGCATACTCGTAAAAATGCTTTCATTGCCTGTGAACCAGAACCCGTGATGGTATGCGGTGACTGCGGAGGCTTCGTAAAAGGTGGCAACTTACCATAGACCATCTAGCGAAAGCGAAAAGAAAGTTGCATTAATAAAAGCCTTGCGTAAGCAAGGCTTTTATTAGTGATAGGAGGATAATGGACGTAATATATGAGTGTGCAGCAAACTTTCAGAAGCTGTTCGATATAAAATATCACTTTGTCGTATCTTCAAAGCGTAAGATGAAAGATATTACAATAGATTTTCGGGAAGCTGATTTCAGACATGCAGCAGGTCTGCACTATGTTGATGATATAGAGATCGAGAAAGACCCAAACAAAGTCATTTCTGCAATAATAAATAAGACAATTACAGATGAACTGCTATCAAAGAGCAAGAAATACAAGGCAGTCAACAATGATGGTGACAGCATCAAGGATCGTGTAAGTACACTTAGATATCTGGAAAAGTATTTGGATACAAGTGATTTCATAAGAATATATGAACTACAGGGATTTGGAAGTCTTATAAAAGCGGATTTCTTTATAGAGGCAAAATACAACAAGAGTACAGCCTATATATTCATCAGAAAAAGAACTGAAGACGATACATATGTTGTGGTCACTTTTTTTCAAAAGAAACGAAGTTTCAGGGGAACAGGGATTTATTGGATGTTAAAGGAAAAAATATCTAATGGCTCAGCCACCGAATTATATCGACATCCCAACTATAAACTTGAAGATTAGATACTATAGCAGAAGAAATGCTGAACATAAGCGCCAGCAGATAATGAATGCCATCCCTTTTTGATAGAAGAGATGGCATTTTTTCTTTAAACATGATTTATCTATCGCGAGAATCCCTCTTAAAATAAACATCTTTGAAACCCTTCAGTTTAACTCCGGTTTAACTGGGAGAATTTGAAGATTTTCAGAGAAAATAAAAAACTCCGAAACGCGCTTAGCGTCTGGAGTTTTAGGGTTGGGCTGTTTACACAGTCAGTAGCTCGTAGCGGAATCGAACCGCTGATTCTGCCGTGAGAGGGCAGCGTCTTAGCCGCTTGACCAACGAGCCATGTTTTATTTTTTTATGTCTTTCGTTCGGCGACTTGATTATAGTATTACAAGTCCAAGACTTTTGCAAGTACTTTTTTGAAAAAAATTAAAAAAAATTTTGCTTCTATTTTCAAAAGTGCCAAAAAGTGCCATTTTAAGCGGCTTTGCACATTATAATTTTTTTTGAAAATACATTAAAAATTTTTGAGTTTCTTAGTTTTGTGCCTTAAGGTGCTTTTTAATCAGGCAATAATTAGTGACATTTTAGCAAAATGTGTGATGCAGATAGTGAATAAAACAATTATAATTATTTTGTGTAATTGTGAGCGGGTGCAGATGCATTGAACGAACTTTACATTATAGTGATATAAATTGATAAATAATATTGGGAGGTTATATATGCTTTATATAGGTGTGGATTTAGGAACATCATCCGTTAAGCTTGTTCTTATGGATGAGTCAGGTAAGATTCATGGGACAACATCAAGGGAGTATTCCTTATATTTCCCTCAGCCCGGTTGGTCTGAGCAGAAGCCCGAGGATTGGTATAAGGAAGCAATTGAAGGCCTTAAGGAATTATTGAAGGACGTAGATAAGTCACAGGTTGCAGGAATCAGCTTTGGTGGTCAGATGCACGGACTTGTAATCCTTGATGAGAATGATGATGTTATTCGTCCTGCAATCCTTTGGAATGACGGAAGAACTCAGAAGCAGGTTGATTATCTCAACAATGAGATCGGTAAAGAGACACTTTCAAAATACACAGCAAATATTGCTTTTGCAGGATTCACAGCACCCAAGATTCTTTGGGTTAAGGAGAATGAGCCTGAGAACTTTAAGAAAATCAAGAAGATAATGCTTCCTAAGGATTATCTTGCATACAAGCTTTCAGGAACCTTCTGCACAGATTACTCAGATGCATCAGGCATGCTTCTTCTTGATGTTAAGAATCGCAAGTGGTCAGATGAGATGTGCAAGATCTGTGATATCACAACAGATATGCTTCCTAAGCTCTTCGAGAGCTATGATAAGGTTGGCACACTTGTACCTTCAGTTGCAGCTGAGCTTGGACTTAGTGAAAATGTGGTTATCGCTGCAGGTGCAGGAGATAACGCTGCAGCAGCAGTAGGTACAGGTACCGTAGGCAATAACAGATGTAACATTTCTCTTGGAACCAGCGGAACAATTTTCATGTCTTCAGACAGCTTTGCTGTAGACAGCAATAATGCGCTTCATTCCTTCGATCATGCAGATGGATATTATCACCTTATGGGATGCATGCTCAGCGCAGCTAGCTGCAATAAGTGGTGGATGGATGGAATTCTGAATACCAAGGATTATGCCGCTGAGCAGAGCCAAATTGAAAAGCTCGGTGAGAATCACGTATTCTTCCTTCCTTACCTTATGGGTGAGAGATCTCCCTGGAATAACCCAAATGCCCGTGCAACATTTACAGGAATTACCATGGATACTACAAGAGCGGATATGTCACAAGCTGTTCTTGAAGGTGTTGCCTTCGCTACAAGAGATATGTATGAAGTAGCTAAGAGCATCGGTGTTAAGCCTGAGAGAACCATGATCTGCGGTGGTGGTGCTAAGAGCCCTCTTTGGAGAAAAATGATTGCGAACATTCTGAATATCGAAGTAGATGTTCCTGTATGTGAAGAGGGTCCCGGAATGGGCGGCGCTATGCTTGCAATGGTAGCTTGCGGAGCATATAAGACAGTTGAGGATGCAGCAGCTGCAATCGTTAAGGTTGATAAGACAGAGAAACCCGATCCTGAACTTGTTGAAAAGTACGAGGCAAGATATCAGCAGTTTAAGAACATTTATCCTGCACTTGCAGATACTTTCGATAAGATTATCTAAAAGAATATTAGATTTTTACTCAAAAAAGTAAAAATGGATTTATTACACCGCAGAATGGATAGTGCAATCCGTTTTGCGGTGTTTTTACTCTGATAGAATTTATATCCGTTGGATTTTTGATACTAAAAAATTCCGGGAACTGAAAAACTATTTATAGTTCCTTTACAACAGTACTTGACGGGGAACATTTTGTTGCTATAATGAATTGGTAACAAATAAATTTAGCAGAGTAGAATTCGATGCGTTAAGTGCCAACCGGACAGGGACTGCCGGAGGACGAAGGGTAACCGCGGTATCGGATTCGGTTCCCACTGTTGCATATCGATTGTGTTGGTCTTTACACCTCCTTGTGCATAATGTGGAATGCGAAGGAGGTTTTTTTATGCAAGAAAATGTAACAGCAAATAATGCCGGAGAGATCAGTGTAAACAGATGGCTAAGGTCACTACAGGAGTTTAAGAACTTAAGGAACATAGTATTCTGTGGGATGATGGCAGCAATAGCTATAATACTTGGTTTTGTAGCAACGATCAGAATAGGACAGTTTATCAGAATCGGTTTTTCAGGACTTCCCAATCAGGTTGTTGACTATCTGTTTGGCCCCGCTGTCGGAGCAATTTTTGGTGCTGCGCTTGATATTATTAAATGGTTTTTACAGCCAACCGGTGATTTCTTCCCAGGATTTACAATAAGTGCTGCCCTTGGCGGAGTTATATATGGATTTGCTTTCTATAAAAAGAATATTTCCATAATACGAGTATTTACAGCCCAGCTTATAGTAAAAATATTTGTGAATATCGGTCTCAATTCATTATGGCTAAAAATACTTTACGATCAGGCAATTCTGGCGCTTTTGCCCGGAAGAATCCTTTCAAATGCGATTATGCTTCCTATAGATACTTTCATTACATTCGTGATGATCAAAGCTGTAGAAAGAACCATAAAGCCCCTGTTCTAAACATTTAATAATAATTTTAGAAAGATAAAAATGCAGGTGCTTGACGAAATTGGGCGCTGGTGCTATAGTACAGAAGTAACTTAATAATAATCAGACTAGAAGTGGACTTTCGCGAGTCCACTTTATTTATGGAAAAAATTATGTCCAGAAGAGAAGAAATTGAGAACAAAACAGAAGCACTGTTAAAACCTATTGCTGAGCAGAATGAGGTTCGCATCTATGATGTTGAATTTGTTAAGGAAGCCGGTGAGTGGTATCTTAGAGCCTACATTGACAGGGACGGAGGAGTAGATATCAATAAGTGTGTTGATGTGAGCCATGCTCTTTCAGATGCACTTGATGAACACGATTTCATTGAGGAAGCATACACTCTTGAAGTCAGCAGCCCCGGACTTGGCAGACAGCTCAAAAAGGACAGGCATTTTGAAAACAGCCTGGGAATGGATGTTGATGTCAAACTCTATAAGGCAATTGATGGAACCAAGGAGTTTACCGGTAAGCTGAAGTCTTTTGATTCAGAGAATATCACAATCGAGACAGCCGGTGAGGACAAGACATTTATCAGAAAAGAAGTTTCAAGCGTAAAGCTTACATTGGATTTCTAAGTTCAATGTATTAATGAATTCTTGTGGACAATACTACTACCCACGAGAAACCATAAAACAGAAAATTGTAAAATTTTCATAATTCAAGGAGAAAAATACCATGAGTAAAGAATTGATGGACGCACTCGATTTGCTTGAGAAGGAGAAAAATATCAGCAGAGATTCACTGTTTGATGCTATCGAGAATTCTCTCATAACTGCATGCAAAAATAACTTTGGCAGAGCTGAGAATATCCGCGTTGAGGTTGACAGAGACACCTGTGATTTCAGATGCTTTGCAGATAAAGAAGTTGTAGAACTTGAAGATGACGTAATGGATCCCCTTCTTGAGATTTGTCTTGACGATGCGCACAAGATCAATCCCACAGCACAGATTGGTGATATAGTTGCAGTCTCACTTAATTCAAAGGAATTCGGTCGTATTGCGACACAGAATGCTAAAAACGTTATCCTTCAGAAAATCCGTGAAGAGGAGAAGGATGCAATATACAGTGAGTACTATGATCATGAGCATGACATCGTAACCGGTGTGGTTCAGAGATTTATCGGTAAAAATATCAGCATCAACCTTGGTAAGGCAGATGCTATGCTCAATGAGAACGAGCAGGTTAAGACAGAGCATTATCGCCCTACTGAGAGAATAAAGGTTTATATCCTTGAAGTAAGAAATGGCAACAAGGGACCGAGAATCCTTGTTTCACGTACACATCCTGATCTTGTTAAGAGACTTTTCGAGCAGGAAGTTGCTGAGATTCAGGACGGAACAGTTGAAATTAAGAGCATTGCGCGCGAAGCAGGTAATCGTACGAAGATTGCGGTTTATTCCAATAATCCTAATGTAGATGCTGTAGGAGCATGTGTCGGCGTTAACGGAAGCAGAGTTAATCTGATCGTAGATGAGCTTAACGGCGAGAAGATAGATATCGTTAACTGGGATGAGAACCCCGGTAACCTTATTCAGAATGCACTTTCTCCTGCTAAGATCGTTGCAGTATTTGCTGATCCTGATGAAAAGAGTGCAAAGGTTGTAGTTCCTGATTATCAGCTTTCACTTGCCATTGGTAAGGAAGGTCAGAATGCTAGACTTGCTGCACGTCTTACAGGCTACAAGATAGATATCAAGAGTGAGACACAGGCTAAGGATGCTCCCGGATTCCGAATCGAGGATTACATGGATGATGAGGAAGATGAAGAGTACGAGAATGACGCATACGAGAGCGATGAGCTTGATGATGAAGAGTATGCTGATGAGTTCGATTCTGAAGCTGATCCAGAGGAGTCATATGAAGTAGAGGATGATTCTGAGGAAGAAACAGAAGATGAGGAGCTGACCGAAGAAGCAGAAGACTCTGAAGAAGAGTAAATACAGGCCTGCTGCAACTTATATTATAGAGGCTGAAAATTATCATCTCTGAATCGACAAATGAGATGAGTTACAAATTGCAGGATGAGGGTTTATGGAAAAAAAGAAACCTATGCGAAGATGCGTCGGATGCGGAGAGAGCAGAGAGAAATCCATGCTTATCCGTGTGATTCGTGATACTGAAGGAGAGATTCATTTAGACTCCACAGGCAGAGCGAATGGCAGAGGCGCCTATGTGTGCAGAGATATTAAATGCCTTGAAAAGGCTATAAAGAAAAAGGGACTTGAAAGGTCACTTAAGGTCAGCGTTCCGGAGGATACTTTGGAGCAGCTTAAAAAGGAGCTTGATGTAAATGGATGATAACAAGATTTACTCATTGCTCGGTTTATGTCAAAAGGCAGGGAAGCTGGTAAGCGGTGAGTTTGCGGTTGAGAATGCCATAAAGAGCGGAAAGGCCTGTATGGTTTTTGTAAGTGTTGATGCTTCGCAAAATACAGGTAAGAAATTCCGGGATAAATGTGAGTATTATAATGTGCCGTTTTTCATGTTTGGGGATAAAGAAAAGTTAGGACATGCAATCGGCAAGGAAGTTCGAACGAGTATTGCGATCACGGACGATGGATTTGCAAAAAGCTTTCAGAAGAACTTACGTGGAGATGAACAGTACGGAGGAAATGCGAATGTCGAAAATTAAAATATCCGAACTCGCTTCGGAACTTGGTGTTGAGAATAAGGAGCTTGTGGCATTCTTGCAGGAGCAGGGTGTTGAAGCTGCTAAGAGATCAACAAGTTCCATCGAAGACGATGATGCGGAGAAGGTAAGAAAACACTTCGGAAGCGGAAAGGCAGATACAAAAACAGTGAAGAATACAGGGGCTTCTACAAAAGAAGAAATCTCAAAAGACGAAAAAGGAAAGTCAGTTGCAATGTCCGATGATAAAAAAGGTGAAAAGAAACCAATGAAAAAGAAACCTGAAGGTGAAGGTGCCGTTAAAAAGAAGAAAAACATAATCTTTGTTACAAACCCTAACAACTCTAAGAGTGGTAATTTCCAGGGTGGAAATAAAGATAATAACCGTGGCGGTCAGAATAAGAATCAAAATCAGAACCGTGATAATAATAACAGAGGTGGACAAAAGCAGGGTACTTTTGCACGTTCACAGAATGTTTACCATCCCATAAAGCCTTTGACAGCTCCTTCACAGCTTGAATCCTATAACACAGAGATTCCGAAATACCAGGAGCCTTCTCAGAAACGCAAGCCGGAGCCTGCTGCTAAAGCAGAGCCCGTTAAGAAAACTGAGACACCTGCAAACGTTAATACAGGTGCGCCTGCTGCTAAGCCTGAGGTTCAGCATAAGGAAGAGCGTCCTGCAGAAAAGCACGATCGCGTAAATGAAAATCGCAGCGAGAACAGAAACGATAATCGCAACGAGAACAGAAACGATAATCGTAATGAGAATCGCGGCGATAACAGAAGAAATGATAACAGAGAACAGGGCGGACAGCTAAGAAAAGGTTCTCAGAATGACAGAGCAAGAGCAGGTCAGGGAAATGTTCGCCAGGGAATGGGCGGATCAAAGCCAGGACAGGGTGCTCAGGGCAGACCTAATATGGATCGTCCTTCAGGAAAAGGCAAAGATTTTTCAAGAGGAAAAGACAAGCCGGGATTTGATGCTGCACCTATAAATGAGGGTAAGAGCGAAGGAAAGAGACGCTCAGGTCAGGACAAGGATAAGAAGTCCAAGAAGGATCATATTTACGAAGAGAATGAAGAGATGATGCCCAGAAGTAAGAGGGTAGGCCGCTTCATTAAGCCTGAGGTCAAGAAGGTCGAGGAACCCGAGGAGCAGATCAAGGTTATAACAATTCCTGACAAGCTCACTATCAAAGAGCTTGCAGATAAGATGAAGCTTCAGCCTTCAGCTATTATCAAAAAGCTGTTTATGGCTGGACAGATTGTTACAGTGAACTCAGAACTTTCATATGAGGAAGCTGAGAACATCGCAATCGAATACGACATCATATGTGAGAAGGAAGTTCAGGTTGATGTAATCGAGGAACTTCTTAAGGAGGAAGAGGAAGATGAGAGCCTTCTTACTCCCAGACCTCCGGTTGTCTGCGTAATGGGACACGTCGATCATGGTAAGACATCACTTCTTGATGCAATTCGTGACACCAGCGTGACAGACAAGGAAGCAGGCGGTATTACCCAGAGAATCGGTGCATATCAGATCAAGGTTAATGACAGAAAGATCACATTCCTTGATACACCCGGACATGAAGCATTCACAGCAATGCGTATGCGTGGTGCTAACTCAACTGATATCGCTGTACTGGTAGTAGCAGCTGATGACGGTGTTATGCCTCAGACAATAGAAGCTATCAACCATGCTAAGGCAGCAGGTGTTGAGATTATTGTTGCTGTAAACAAAATTGATAAACCCAGTGCAAATGTAGACAGAGTTAAGCAGGAGATGACAGAGTATGGCCTTATCGCTACAGATTGGGGCGGAACAACCGAATTCGTTCCTGTTTCTGCTAAGACCGGAGAGGGTATGGATGTACTTCTTGATACAATCCTTATTACAGCAGATATTCTTGAGCTCAAGGCAAATGCCAATCGTGAAGCAAGAGGTCTCGTACTTGAGGCTAAGCTTGATAAGGGCCGTGGCCCTGTTGCCAACGTACTTGTTCAGAAGGGTACACTTCATGTAGGTGACTTTATATCAGCAGGCGCTTGCTCAGGTAAAGTACGTGCGATGATAGATGATAAGGGTAAGAGACTTAAAGAAGCACGTCCTTCACAGCCTGTAGAGATCCTGGGACTTTCAGATGTTCCTGGAGCAGGTGAGGTATTCCTTGGTCACCAGAGTGATAAGGAAGCTAAGCAGTATGCTAATACATACCTTCAGCAGCAGAAGAAAGACCTCATTGAGGAGACTAAGGCAAAGATGTCTCTTGATGAACTTTACTCCAAGATTGAAGAAGGAAAGCTTAAAGAACTTGATCTTATTATCAAAGCGGATGTTCAGGGTAGCGTAGAAGCACTTAAGTCCAGCCTTCTTAAGCTTTCTAACGATGAGGTTGTTGTTAAGGTCATCCATGGTGGTGTTGGTGCCATCACTGAGTCTGACGTATCTCTTGCAGCAGCTTCAAATGCGATCATCATCGGATTTGATGTTCGTCCTGATGCGGTAGCAAAGAGCACAGCTGAGCATGAAGGTGTAGAGATTAAGCTTTATAAGGTTATTTACCAGGCAATTGAGGATGTTGAATATGCCATGAAGGGTATGCTTGCTCCTGTATATGAGGAGAAGGTAATCGGACATGCTGAGATCCGTCAGCTGTTCAAGGCATCCAAGGTAGGTAATATTGCAGGTGCGATCGTTACTGATGGTATGATCCAAAAGGATTGCAAGGTTCGTATCAGCAGAGATGATGAGCAGATCTTCGAAGGCGATCTCGCATCACTTAAGCGCTTCAAGGATGATGTTAAGGAAGTTAAGGATGGCTATGAGTGTGGTCTTGTATTTGAAGGATTCGATTCAATCCAGGTAGGTGATACAGTAGAAGCTTACATTATGGTTGAGATTCCTCGTGAGAAGCTTGACAACAAGAAATAATCATGGCGTGATTAACTGCCTGTAAGTCAGTTAAGGAGCATAAATATATGAGAAAAAACAGTATTAAAAATATCCGTATTAACGGTGAAGTACAAAAAGTTATATCAGAAGCAATAAGATTCAGTAAGGATCCCAGGATCAGCCCCATGACATCCGTTATGGATGTTGAGGTGGCTCCTGACCTTAAGACCTGTAAAGTGTGGGTATCTGTTATGGGTAATGATGAAGACAGATTACGCACACAGGAGGGACTTAAGTCAGCTGCAGGATATATACGAAGCACAGTAGCCAAAGAGCTGAACATGCGCAACACACCTGAGCTCAGATTTATCATGGATGATTCCATTGAATATGCTATCAATATGTCCAAGAAGATTGATGAGGTAGCAGCAAAGGATGCAGCAGCGAAGGCAGCCAGAGGCGAAACAGACGAAGATACAGACACTTTAGATAATTAGCAGGAGTATAAATGAGAATAGATGAACTTGTAAAAGATGCAAAAACGGTTGGAATCAGTGGACATGTCCGTCCTGATGGCGATTGTATAGGATCTAATATTGCATTGTATCTCTATTTAAAAAAGAATTACCCTCAGATAAGGGTAGACGTATTTCTTGAAAAGATACCTCAGAGTTATAGAATTGTTCAGGAAATAGATGCGGTAAATTCAGAATTTAAGACAGATGTAGACAGTTATGACGTGTTCTTTTCACTTGATTGTGGAAAAGAGAGACTTGGTGATGCAGAGAAATTCTTTGATGCAGCTAAAAAGAAAGTAAACATAGACCATCATGTGAGCAATGAAGGAACAGGAGATGAAAATTATATTGTTCCTAAAGCAAGCTCTGCATCTGAGCTTGTTTACAATTGCCTTGACCAAGAGAAAATCGATGCTGATATAGCAAAGATGCTATATATGGGAATGGTGACTGATACAGGTGTATTTAAGTATTCCAATACATCACCTGAGACTATGAGAATAGCAGCTGACCTTATCAGCTATGGTTTTGATTTTGGAGAGCTTATAGACCACGTTTTCTATGAAAAGACTTATGTTCAGAACCAGATATTGGGAAGAGCACTTCTTGAGAGTATGATTTTCATGGATGGTGAATGCATAGTAAGCGTAGTATCAAGGCAGACAATGGATTTCTATATGGCAGAATCCAGTGACCTTGAAGGAATTGTAAGTCAGCTGCTTCTTACATCAGGTACGGAATGTGCAATTTTTATGTATGAGATCGGAAGCCTGGAATACAAGGTGAGCCTTAGATCAAAAGGTAAGGTGGACGTAGCAAAGATAGCAGAGATATTCGGTGGTGGCGGCCATGCCAGAGCTGCCGGATGCACCATGAACGGTACGCAGCATGATATAATCAATAGCCTTTCAGGATATATTGAAAGGTCATTAAAGGGAGTATTTTCTTGAATTATAACGGACTGATCAATGTTTACAAGGAGGCAGGCTATACATCAAGTGATGTGGTAGCACGTCTCCGTGGTATTTTAAAAATGAAAAAGATCGGACACACAGGGACTCTGGATCCGGATGCGGTCGGAGTCCTTGTTGTTTGTCTGGGAAACGGAACCAAGCTGTGCGATATGCTCACAGATCATGACAAGGAGTATATTGCGGTATGCAGACTCGGAGTTACTACAGATACTCAGGACATGTCCGGAAGAATACTGTCAGAGAATGAAGTGAATGTAAGCAGTAAACAACTTCATGATGCGGTGAAAAAGTTTGTGGGCGAATATGATCAGATTCCTCCTATGTATTCTGCCATTAAGATCGGCGGAAAAAAGCTCTATGAGCTTGCAAGACAGGGGAAGGAAGTAGAGCGAAAGCCCAGAAGGATAAGAATTGAAGCTATAACGATTCTTGATGAATCTCATCTTGAGGATGAGCATATCTTCACTATGGAAGTTAAGTGCTCAAAGGGGACTTATATCAGAACTCTATGTAATGATATAGGTGAAGCTCTTGGCTGCGGTGCTTCAATGGAGCATCTCACAAGAACAGCAGTTGGAAGCTTCCATCTCGAAACTGCCCATACCCTCGATCAGATTGAACAACTCAGAGATGAGGGCAGGGTTGAAGAGATTGTGGCATCAACAGAGAGCCTTTTCAGAGATCTTGATTATTGCATCATCAAGGATGATTTTAGGAAAATGCTTGAAAATGGAAACAGTTTCAAGGTAGAAAATATAAAGAATGAAGCTCCGGAAGATGAACAGGACTTCGTTGAGCCTGAAAAACTCTATTCTGATGGAACCAGAGTAAGAGCATACTCAGAGGACGGAACGTTTTTTGGTATTTATAAATGCGATGAGAGAACAGGGCAGTTCAGAGTGGAGAAGTTTTTCTATACACCCTGAGACGGGATTGGTTCTGGGTGCAGAACGGAGGAAAAATGCGGATTATATCCGGAGAGAAACAATTTAATATAGAGGATAAGACCGCAATTGCAATAGGTAAATTTGATGGCGTGCATCTTGGCCATCAAAAGCTGCTTAAGCATATCCTTGATAAAAAAGAGCAGGGTATGAAGGCAACTATTTTCACCTTTGACCCGCCTCCAGCGGTTTTATTTACACAAAAGATGCAGCCGCAGCTTCTCACAAAGGATGAAAAGCGGCGTAAATTTGAAGAAATGGGCGTTGATATACTTGTTGAGTTTCCTATGGATATGGAGACGGCTCATACAGCACCAGAGGATTTTGTAAGGAAAATCCTTCATGATCAGATGAATGCTGCATATATTGCAGCAGGGGATGATCTTTCCTATGGATATAAAGGCAAAGGTGATTTTGCTTTGCTTAACAGGTTGTCACAGGAACTTTCATACAGAACCCATGCAATCAAGAAATTGCAGATGTTTGGAAGAAATGTAAGCTCCAGTTTCATCAAGGAAGAAATAAAAGAGGCTGAAATGGAAAGAGCCGCGGAACTTCTTGGCGAATACTATTATGTCGGAGGTTTTGTGGAGCACGGGAAAAGACTTGGAAGAACCCTGGGATTCCCTACGGTTAATCTTCTCCCGCCTGATGAAAAGTGCCTTCCACCTTATGGCGTTTACTTTTCGGAAGTCAGGATTGATAACAAATCATATCACGGAATGACAAACATAGGCCTAAGACCTACGGTATCGAATAATGGTCAGGTAAGCGTTGAAACTTTTATCTATGATTTCAATGAAGATATTTATGGTAAATATCTTGAGATAGCTCTTATGACTTTCCACAGAAAAGAGCAGAAGTTCACGGATGTGGATAAGCTTCAAAAACAGCTTGAGCTTGATCTGGATGCCGGAAGAAACTTTTTTGCTTTTTGAGCAGACTTTACAAGCTCTGCAGTCTATGTTAAAATCAATAGGCTTCTCATGTTAGAAGCACACATAGTTATTACCGATACTCGGATGATGGTACTCCAGCCGCTTCCTGGTATACGGCACATTGAAATAAAGGAGAATGAAACATGATTACAAAGGAAAAGAAAACAGAAGTCATCAATCAATACGCTAGAAAAGCTGGCGACACAGGTTCACCGGAGGTTCAGGTAGCTATTCTTACTACTCGTATCAAGGAGCTCAACGAGCATCTCAACACACATCCGAAGGATCACCACTCAAGAAGAGGACTTCTTAAGATGGTAGGTAGAAGACGTGCTCTTCTTTCATACCTCAAGAAGAAGGACCTTGAGAAGTATCGTAAGCTTATCGCTGATCTTGGACTCAGAAAGTAATTTCCGATGGGAGAATAGGGCGGGGATGCCGATTAGAAATAGTCGGCTTATTCCGCCTTGTTTTTATTTCATAGGAAAATTTTTTCTGTGAAATAAATCTGTTCTGTAATGGATGCACCGGTGTGCCCTGGAATTATCCATGGCATCATGTACCGGTGCGCAAGGAATCATAGAATGATTCTTTGTTCTATCATGGATATAAAGAATGCGCCCGAGGATGGCGCGAGAAGGAGACGAATATGAAAACATTTTCAACAGAACTTGCCGGACGTACACTTACGGTTGAGGTTGGCAAGGTAGGAAAACAAGCTAACGGCTGTGCATTTATGAAGTATGGAGATACTACTGTTCTCTGTACAGCAACAGCTTCTGACAAGCCAAGGGATGGAATAGATTTCTTCCCGTTAAGCGTAGAGTATAGTGAAAAATTCTATTCTATTGGTAAATTCCCAGGAGGATTTAATAAGCGTGAAGGCAAGCCTTCTGAGAATGCAATTCTCACAAGCCGTGTTATTGACAGACCTATGCGTCCTCTTTTTCCTAAGGATTACCGTAATGACGTAACAATCGAGACCATGGTAATGTCTGTAGATACTCAGTGCCGCCCTGAGCTTCTTGCTATGATTGGCGCATCTGTTTCAGTATCAATTTCTGATATACCTTTTGATGGTCCCTGTGCCATGACTCAGATTGGAATGATTGATGGCGAGTTTGTTGTTAACCCTTCACAGGAGCAGTGGGATAAGGGCGATATGCGCCTTACTGTTGCTTCAGTTGGACAGAAGGTTATCATGATCGAGGCAGGATGTAATGAGATTCCTGAAGAGAAGATGAAGGAAGCTATCTATCTTGCTCATGATGTTAACCTGAAACTGATTGAGTTTATTAAGGGGATTGTTGCTGAGGTTGGTAAGCCGAAGCACTCATATGACAGTTGTGCTGTTCCTCAGGAACTCTTTGATGCTATTAAGGAAGTTGTTCCTCAGGAAGAGATGGAAAATGCTGTATTTACAGATGAGAAGCAGAAGAGAGAAGCTAACATTGCAGAGATCACAGAGCGTCTGACAGAGAAATTTGCAGACAACGAAGAGTGGCTTGCAATTCTTGGCGAAGCTATTTATCAGTATGAGAAGAAGACAGTACGTAAGATGATCCTTAAGGATCATAAGCGTCCTGATGGAAGAGCAATTGACGAAATCCGTCCTCTTTCAGCTGAGATTGATCTCATTCCTCGTGTTCACGGAAGTGCTATGTTCACTCGTGGACAGACACAGATTTGTGATGTAACCACACTTGCTCCTCTTTCAGAGATGCAGAAGGTTGAAGGTCTTGATCCTTACGTTACAGGTAAGAGATACATTCATCAGTACAACTTCCCTGCATATTCTGTAGGTGAGACAAAGGTTTCAAGAGGACCCGGACGTCGTGAAATCGGGCACGGTGCTCTTGCTGAGAGAGCTCTTATGCCTGTTCTTCCTTCAGAGGAGGAATTCCCTTATGCAATTCGTTGCGTATCCGAGACATTTGAGAGTAACGGTTCAACATCAATGGCTTCTACCTGCGCTTCATGTATGTCACTTATGGCAGCAGGTGTTCCGATTAAAAAGATGGTTGCAGGTATCAGCTGCGGCCTTGTAACAGGCGATACAGATGATGATTTCGTAGTACTTACAGATATCCAGGGTCTTGAGGATTTCTTCGGAGACATGGACTTCAAGGTAACAGGTACTAAGGAAGGTATCACAGCAATTCAGATGGATATTAAGATTCATGGTCTTACAAAGCCCATCGTAGAGCAGGCAATTTCTCAGTGTCGTGCTGCTCGTCTCTTCATTATGGATGAGTGCATGAGCAAAGCTATCGCTGAGCCTCGTAAGGAAGTTAGCAAGTATGCTCCCAAGATCATTTCTATCGAAATCGATCCTGATAAGATTGGTGATGTAGTTGGTCAGAGAGGTAAGACTATCAACGAGATCATCGACCGTACAGGTGTTAAGATCGATATCACAGATGATGGTAAAGTAAGCATCTGCGGTGAAGACCTTGAGAAGATGCAGAAAGCTATCGATATGATCAACATCATCACAACAGATTTTGAGAAGGGCCAGATCTTCACAGGAACTGTTGTAAGCATCAAGGAATTCGGTGCTTTTGTAGAATTTGCTCCCGGAAAAGAGGGAATGGTTCACATTTCTAAGATTGCTAATGAGCGTATCGATCATGTTGAGGATGTTCTTACTCTTGGTGATGAAGTTAAGGTTGTTTGCCTTGGCAAGGATCGCATGGGACGTATCTCATTCTCAATGAAGGATGTAGCTCAGAAATAATACTGTGAACAGCGACAGATTACCTGAAATGGTAATATGGTCTTTAAAATGATAAAATAAGGGGGATACGAGGCTTCTCGTATCCCTTGTTTTTCTATAATATCTGACTAAAAGGAGGCTAATATGGGAAGAATATTTCTTATTGTTCTGGACAGCTTTGGCGTAGGTGAAGAGCCTGACGCAGCTGAATATGGTGATTTTGATGTAAATACCATAAGATCATGTGCTACAAGTAAGTATTTTGATATGCCTAATATGGGAGCAATGGGACTTTTCAATATAGATGGTGTTGATTGCAGACCTGCAGTAGAGAATCCTACAGCTGCTTATGCAAGATGCCAGGAGGCAAGTAAGGATAAGGATACAACTACAGGACACTGGGAGATTGCAGGTGTGATATCACCTAAGCCTATGCCGAAATTTCCGGATGGATTTCCCCAGGAATTTCTTGATGAATTCAGTAAGCGCGTTGGAAGAGGCGTGATCTGCAACAAGCCTTACTCAGGAACACAGGTCATAAATGATTATGGTGATGAGCATGTTAAAACAGGTGATCTTATTGTCTACACATCAGCAGACAGTGTATTCCAGATTGCTGCTCATGAGGAAGTAGTACCTCTTGAGACCCTTTATGAGTATTGCCATATAGCAAGAGAGATGCTCACCGGAGATCTAGGAGTTGGCCGTGTAATTGCAAGACCGTTTGTCGGAACAAGTGGTAATTATACAAGAACACCCCACAGACATGACTATTCACTTGAACCGCCCAAGACTACAATGCTTGATCAGCTTAAGGCAGCAGGCAAGGATGTTCTTGGAGTTGGTAAGATACGTGATATATTTGAAGGCAAAGGTCTTACAGAATTTGTATTCTCAGAGAGCAATGCTGATGGAATCGAAAAGACGCTGGCTTATATGGACAGAGATTTTGATGGACTCTGCTTTGTAAATCTTGTTGATTTTGATATGCTCTATGGCCACAGAAGAGACATCGATGGCTATGCAAAGGCTCTTAATTATTTTGACAGCAAGCTTCCTGAGATAGTGGCAAAGCTCCATGATGATGATATTATCATGATGACTGCAGATCACGGATGTGATCCTGCATATCAGAAGACCACAGACCATACAAGAGAGTACATTCCTTTTATTATGTATGGTAAAAATGTAACTCCTAAGAATCATGGTACAAGAAGTACATTTGCTGATATCGGTGCAACAGTACTTGATTATTTTGGTATCAAGCCTGAATTCGAAGGAACATCAATGCTTCATTAAGATAAAATTCTACATTTTATTGACTTTGAACGCACTCTTTCATAAAATAGGAAGAGTGCGTTTTTGCAGAGCACAATTTTAAACCGGTAATATACAAAAAAGGTTTTCATATATTTAGAAAGGTCAAAAATGAGTAACAACCATACTACAGAAGAGATTAATAAGAGACGGACTTTTGCGATTATATCACACCCTGATGCAGGTAAGACCACACTTACAGAGAAATTCCTTCTCTATGGTGGAGCAATAAATCTTGCAGGTTCAGTCAAGGGTAAGGCGACAGCCAGACATGCGGTTTCTGACTGGATGGAAATTGAGAAACAGCGTGGTATTTCAGTCACATCTTCTGTT
The DNA here is from genome assembly GCF_000424385.1 of Butyrivibrio sp. LC3010. Lineage (GTDB taxonomy): Bacteria > Bacillota > Clostridia > Lachnospirales > Lachnospiraceae > Butyrivibrio. Next base: position 97,770 of record NZ_AUJU01000015.1, read on the forward strand.
CTTCAGTTCAACTTTGAAGACTGCTGCATTAATATTCTTGACACTCCCGGACACCAGGATTTCTCAGAGGATACCTATAGAACACTTATGGCGGCAGATTCAGCAGTCATGGTAATAGACGCAAGTAAGGGTGTTGAGCCGCAGACAAAGAAGCTTTTCAAGGTCTGCACCATGAGACATATTCCGATTTTTACTTTCATTAATAAGCTCGACAGAGATGCAATGGATACCTATGAGCTTCTTGATGATATCGAGGACCATCTCGGAATTGCCACATGCCCTATGAATCTTCCTATTGGTTCCGGTAAAAACTTTAAGGGAATCTATGACAGAAGAGAGAAGCATGTAGTTACTTTCCAGGATACAATGAAGGGAACTAAGGAAGGTACTGAGACTATCATTCCCATGGATGACAGAGATCAGCTTGTAAGCACAATAGGCGAGGAAGCTCTTGAGAATCTTGAGGGCGAAATTGAGCTTATGGATGGAGCCGGTGCAGAGTTTAATCTTGATGAAGTAAGGGCAGGTAAGCTTACTCCAGTATTCTTCGGATCAGCTCTTCAGAACTTTGGTGTTGAATTGTTCCTTCATAACTTCCTTCAGATGGCTACTCCTCCGAGCGGAAGAACAGATGCAGAAGGTGCTGTAATTGATCCCAAGGACCACGAATTTACAGCATTTGTCTTTAAGATTCAGGCTAATATGAATAAGGCACACAGAGACAGAGTTGCCTTCATGAGAATCTGTTCAGGAAGATATGACGCTGATAAGGAAGTTAAGCACGTTCAGTCCGGAAAAGTTTTCAGACTTTCACAGCCTCAGCAGCTTATGGCTGATGAACGTAAGATATTAAGCGAAGCTTACGCAGGTGATATAATGGGTGTGTTTGATCCCGGTATCTTCTCAATCGGGGATACTGTATGCATGCCTAAGGATACAGTTAAGTACGAAGGAATACCTACCTTTGCGCCTGAGCATTTTGCAAGGGTTCGCCAGGTTGACACCATGAAGCGTAAGCAGTTTGTCAAAGGTATTGAGCAGATTGCACAGGAAGGTGCGATACAGATTTTCCAGGAATTTAATATGGGAATGGAGGAAATCATCGTAGGAGTTGTCGGTGTCCTCCAGTTTGACGTTTTAAAATTCAGACTTGAGAATGAATATAATGTCGAAATCATTCTGGATATGTTACCATATGAGTATATACGTTGGGTAGACAATGATGATGTAGACATGAATTCACTTGTAGGAACTTCAGACATGAAGAAGATAAAGGATATGAACGGAAGACCGCTTCTTATCTTCATCAATGAATGGAGCCCTCAGATGGTACTGGACAGAAACAAAGGACTGTCACTTAGTGAATTTAAGAAAAACTAGAGAGTAGAACTTAGAGTATGAAAAAAGGCGGATGTTTTGAAAACTTAATAGGGAAAGCATCTGTCTTTTTTGCATTTTTATGCATCGGGACACTGATGACAGGCTGCCAGAAAGTTACTGATTCCATAAGCAGTTATTTACAGGAAAACAGTTTTCAGAAAACAGAACTGACAGAAGAGGATGCATCAGGCGAAGACAGTGCTTTGGTGGAAGGCTTCGATTTTGAAGGATTCTCAGATACTGTAAAAGAGACAGATGCCAGAATTAAAGGGATTTCAGATTCTGAAAGTGAGAATGGCAGCAACATTTCTGAAAGTGAGAATGGCAGCAACCTTTCTGAAAGTGAGGATGAAAGTAACCTTTCCGGAAGTGATGAAGCAGATGGCATCGATGTAAAAAATGAAAATAACGCTGATCATGATACAGCAGAATCAAGTATCGGTAGCCGAGATAGCGCAGACTATGATGATGCCGGGGCAGATGCTGATGGCATAGATAGTCTGACTTTTGGTGCAGATAAAAATAGTGCAGATAAAAAAGATACTACTGATAAAAGCACAGCAGCCGCAAAAGATACTCAAGAAAAAAACAATGGAAGGGAAAAAGGCACTACAGAAAGAAATAATTCCGGAAGAAAAGCGACGGACAGTAGTGATACCGAAAATACAGAAACTGGTAGTAGTGACATCAGAAATAAAGAGGCTGGAAGCAGGGATGACTCTGATATAAATGAGCAGGATGCATCAGGCTCATCATCCACCTTTGATCCGGTTAAGGTTAATAAGGCAATTGATGATCTTATATCAAAGATTGAAAAAGAGACAGGCAGAGCCGGCAGAAGAAGGACTGTAGAAGAAACTGAAGAGACGGAAGAACAGGAGGGCAGGCAGTACTTTAGCGATACCTACCAGGAAGCGCAGAGAGCATCTCTTGGACTCTCGGTTGTAGATATTGAAGACCTTAAGAAAAGCCAGGCGGGGAATTACGCTTTCGAACATCTTACGGACGAAGGGAAGACCGTATATGTTGAGCTTTTGCAGATAATCAGACATAAGGCATCTGATGTAGTGGTGTCTACTCTTGATGAGGATGTACTGGATGTTGTGTGCCAGTTTGTTCAGGCAGATCACCCGGAATTGTTTTATATTGACGGATATACCTATACCCGCTACACCATTGGCGGAGTTCTTAAAAGAATCTCTTTTTCCGGAAAATATTTATATGATGCTGATGAAATTGCAGAGCGTCAGGCAAAGATAGATGCTTATGTTGATGAATGCCTTTCAGGGATACCCAGAGATGCTGATACTTTTGCCAAGGTAAAATATGTGTATGACTACCTTATCACCAATACAGAATATGATGCAGATGCTCCGGATAATCAGAATATTTGTTCTGTATTTATCTATGGCAGATCGGTATGTCAGGGATATGCTGAGGCTACGCAGTATCTTCTAAATAAACTTGGGATTCCTGCTACTGTTGTTACAGGTAAAGTAAATGGTGTTGGACACACCTGGAACCTTGTAAGAGTTGATGGTGAGTACACTTATGTAGATACTACCTGGGGTGATTCTTCATACCAGATGAGCGAAGCTGCTGAAGGTGATAGTCAGAAACTTCCGTTTATCAATTATACTTATCTGTGCTGCACCACTCAGGATATTGAAAAGACACATGTAATTGCAGAGACACTTCCTGTGCCTGAATGTACATCAATGAAAAATAACTACTATGTCAGGGAAGGGGAGTACTTTACTGAGTGTGATATGGATGCCCTTGCAGCTCTGTTCAGAAAAAGATATGCGGACGGAAGCAATAATGTAACTATAAAGTGTAGTACCAAGGCTATTTATGATGAGTTTAATGATGTCCTTTTTGATGGTAAAAAAGTATTCAGTCTGATGGAAGGCACAAATACTACAGTTTCTTATTCACGCTTTGAAAAGCAATACATACTTGTAATTTGGCTATATTGAGGAATTACAAGTGTTCAAACAAACGATATTACGTTGAAACATATCATTACCAATGATAAAATATTTTTAGTTTCTAAATTATAAGGAGGTAATGGTATGTTAAATTTTACTAACTTCATGACCGGTATATTTGGGGGATTGGGAAAGGTAATAGTTGCGCTTTTTATCCTTCTCATCGCGTATATCGTGGCATCAATTGCAAAGTCACTTATTATCAAGCTGATGACACATACAAAGCTTGGATTTATTGTTTCAAGGGCTGACGGACCAAGACCCGGAGTGACAATAACCTACATAAGCAAGCTTGTATATGTCATCGTCTTTATGCTTTTTATTCCGTCAATCTTTGGAACTCTCGGAATAGACAGTATTTCTTCTCCGATAATGGGACTGCTTAATACAATTTGGGGCTATGTTCCGAATGTATTAGCAGCAGTTATCGTGATTTTTGTCGGCAATCTCATAGCAAGCGCAGTTCGGACACTTTCAGAACCTGTATTTGCAAGACTTAAAGTCGATGAGCTTCAGGCAAAGGCAGGCATTGAGGTCAGAGACAACGCAAGACTTTCCTATACACTTGCCTACATCGTATATGTCCTGATAATGATTCCTGTATTCATCGTGGCTCTCAATGCTCTTAAGATTGAAGCCATAACTGAACCAGCTGTAAATATGCTTACAATCGTGATCAACTATATTCCTAGAATAATAGTTGCATGCCTGGTTGTTTTTGTGGGTTATCTCATTGGAAGATTTGCTGGTCAGATAGTGACACAGCTTTTGGCTTCAACAGGTGTTGATAAAAAGCTTACAGATGTAACAGATGGAAAGACTGAGAAATTTGTTCTTTCAAAAGTTACCGGAAATGTCGTGCAGGTAGTTATAAATATCATATTTATAGTTCAGGGCTTCTCAGTTGTAGAACTTAATCTTCTCACAAACATTGGATCAGCTGTAATAGGATACATGCCTAAAGCACTTGCAGCCATAATTATTCTGACGCTTGCATATTTTGCAGCTATTCTTGCAGAAAAAGCTTTGAAGAAAAACGGCATGGACGGATATGCGATTCTTTCAAAAGCAGTAATTTTTGTTATTGGAATATTCATGGTTCTCAATCAGCTGGGAATAGCTACAATTATTGTGAACTCAGCATTTATAATTCTTGTGGCAGCACTTGCAATTGCATTTGCAGTATCCTTTGGTATCGGAGGAAGGTCATTTGCTGCAAGACAACTCGATAAGCTTGATAAGTACATAGAAGATAACAGCAGAAAAAAGGACTGATGCTGCAATAGTCAGATTTTAGAAGATAGGCTACCGAAATTTGTTTTATAGTAAGCTTCAATTATTTTTGTGGATTACAGTAGCTGCTTAACCTGCTATGCATACCAACGGAGGGCAGACATAAAAAGTTGCCCTCCGCTTTTCTATCTTGTATAATTATAAGGATTTCAGTATGAAAGGAATGTGATTGCTATGGAAAAGGAAGTACAGAATAATACACTTATAAAAGCAAAGGGTATTGGATCTGTTAAGATTGCAGACGATGTAGTTGCTAAGATAGCTGCACTTGCAGCCCTTGAGATCGATGGCGTTAGTGCAATGGCCGGTAATTATACAAGTGAGACTATCGAGAAGGTAGGGCCAATGAACCTTCAGAAGAGCTCTAAGATCTTTTTAAATAATGGCAAAGTTCGTGTAGACTTGTCCATACTCATGGATTATAGCTACAATATCCCTGCTACAAGTAAGAAAGTCCAGGATAAAGTTAAGAGCTCTATAGAGAGTATGACAGGACTTGAGGTAACTGATGTTAATGTCCGCATAGCCGGAATTACTATGCCGGAATAAGAGGATTGTAGAGGAATTATGAAAAGATCAGAATTAAGAGAACAGGTTTTCCAGTTACTTTTCCGTGTTGAGTTCAACACACCTGAGGAGATGAGGGAGCAGGAGGATCTGTTCATAGAGACAAATGATAAAGAGATGAGCGATGCCGATGTCACTTTTGTAAAAGAGCGCTATGAGAGAATTGCTGCGAAGCTTCCTGAGATTGATAAACAGTTAAATGAAGTAACTACCGGCTGGGATACCGGCAGAATCGGTAAAGTTGAACTTGCTATTTTAAGGCTTGCCGTATACGAGATTAAATTTGACGAGTCAATTCCTACCGGAGTTGCAATAAATGAGGCGGTTGAGCTGTCTAAGAAGTTTGGTCAGGATGGCGCTTCTTCCTTTGTGAATGGAGTACTGGCTAAGTTTGCGTAATGTATATACAGTTGAACAGATAAATAATTACATAAAAAATATGTTCAGGCAGGACTTTCTTCTTTCTTCACTCACTGTTAAGGGAGAGATAAGTAACTGCAAATATCATTCCTCCGGTCACATCTACTTTACGCTTAAGGATGCGTCCGGAGCGATTTCATGTGTGATGTTTAGAGGCAGCAGACCCGATGGACTTAAGTTCCAGATGAAAGAGGGGCAGCAGGTAAATGTCACGGGAACGATAGATGTTTATGAACGCGACGGTAAGTACCAGCTCTATGCTAAGAAAATTGAGTTAGATGGAGAGGGTGCTTTATTTGAGCGTTTTGCAACATTAAAAAAAGAACTGGCTGAAAGGGGAATGTTTGCCCCTGAGTATAAGCAGCCAATACCAAAATATATAAAGACTCTTGGAGTTGTCACAGCTCCTACAGGTGCTGCCGTAAGGGATATTATAAACATATCGCGAAGAAGAAATCCCTATGTACAGATTTATCTCTATCCTGCAATTGTGCAGGGGGATCAGGCTAAGGAGAGCATTGTAAAGGGTATAGAAACCCTTACCGAAATGGGAGTTGACGTCATCATAGTGGGGCGAGGCGGAGGTTCCATCGAGGATTTATGGGCTTTTAATGAAGAGATGGTGGCAGAGGCTATATTTAACTGTCCTATACCTATTATCTCTGCAGTAGGTCATGAGACTGACTGGACAATTGCTGACTTTGTTTCTGACCTCAGAGCCCCGACGCCATCAGCTGCGGCTGAGCTGGCAGTTTACGAATATGAGCTGCTATCTCACGATATCGATGCTTACAGGGATATTCTGTTTAGACGCATGAACGATAGAATTGGCAGATTGCGTGACAGAGCTGAAAATGACAAGAGATTTTTGGAGCATTTATCTCCGGAAGCCAGAATCCGAGATCAGAGGATGCGTGCTGCTCAGATGGAGGAAAAATTATCAAGGATCATCACAGATATGATACGTGATAAAAAACATCTTCTTGCAGTGAATGTAGAGAGGCTTAAAGCGCTCAGTCCCCTGGATAAGCTTCAGTCAGGCTTTTCATATGTATCTGATAGTGAAGGTAAAAACATCAGATCGATTGAGGGAGTTAAGGCTGGGGATGAGCTTTTGATAAATGTAATAGACGGAACTATAAAGACTGAAGTTATCAGTGCGAAGGAAACAACCTATGGCTAAGAAAACTGAAAATATAGATGCTGAAGAAAATAAAAATGAATTATCAGTCGAGGAAGCTTTTGACAAGATTGATGCTACGATAAAAGAGCTTGAAAAAAACGATGTATCTCTTGAAGAATCATTTAAGCTTTTTAAGGAAGGTATGGATCTTTTGAAATACTGCAATGATTCAATTGATAAGGTTGAGAAAAAGGTTCAGAAGGTCATGGCAGATGGTCAGACGGAGGATTTTGATTGATGTCGGATTTTGATAATTTACTTGATAAAAAGGCACAAGAGGCAGAGGAGATTATAAAAAGCTTTCTTCCTGCCGTGGAAGGCTATCAAAAAAAGGTAATCGAGGCCATGAATTACAGCGTAATGGCTGGTGGTAAGAGAATAAGACCCGTTCTCATGATGGAAATGTTCAGGATTTTTGGAGGAACATCTGAGAATACGGTCAAGCCGTTCATGGCAGCGATTGAAATGATTCATACTTATTCTCTGGTTCATGACGATCTTCCGGCGATGGACAATGACGAATACAGAAGAGGCAGAAAAACAACCCACGTGGTATATGGTCCGGGAATGGCCACATTGGCCGGTGACGGACTGTTGAACTATGCATTTGAGACTGCCATCAGATCATTTTTATCAAATGAAAGCCTTACTGAATTTGATGGTGTCATAAAAGACAGAAAAGCCATGGCACTGAAGATTCTTGCCGAAAAGGCAGGAATATACGGAATGGTAGGTGGACAGTGCGCTGATATTGAGGCTGAAGGAAAACAGTCTTCAACTGAAGATGAGCTGATTTTTATACATGAGAATAAGACAGCTGCAATGCTGGAGAGCAGTATGATGATAGGGGCTCTTCTCGCCGGAGCTGACAGTGCAGATATTCAGAATATTGAACAGGCTGCAAGAAAAATAGGCGTGGCGTTCCAGATTCAGGATGATGTGCTTGATGTCATAGGAGATGAGGCACAGCTTGGAAAGCCTATTGGTTCTGATGAGAAGAATGAGAAGACTACCTATGTTACACTTCATGGAATAGAGGATTCCAAGAATGAAGTTCAAAAGCTTTCAAATGAAGCAATAAGCATTCTTGCAGAATTTGATGGAGCGCAGGACTTCCTTATTCCTCTTGTGAAATGGATGATTTCAAGGAATAAGTAATATTTTTGAAGAAGATAATTCATTTTGGCTATGCCAAAAGATGAGGGCCGACATGTTAATTGATGGTATCAATAAACCAAATGATATAAAGAAGATTCCGGCAGGAAAATATAATCAACTTGCACAGGAAATAAGAGAATTCTTAATTGAAAAGATAAGTGTTACAGGAGGACACCTTGCTTCTAATCTTGGAGTGGTGGAGCTGACTATGGCGCTTCATCTTGAACTTGATCTTCCTAAGGACAAGATCATATGGGATGTTGGACATCAATCCTATACACATAAGCTTCTGACCGGAAGGAAGGATGGCTTTGATAATTTAAGAAAATTCGGCGGCATGAGCGGTTTTCCTAAAAGAACAGAGTCCGACTGTGACTGCTTCGATACAGGACACAGTTCTACCAGTCTCTCAGCGGGACTCGGTATGGTAAGAGCAAGGCAGCTCTCAGATGAGAACTACACCATTGTCTCTGTTATTGGTGACGGCTCACTGACCGGCGGACTTGCTTATGAAGCACTTAATAATGCAGCAAAGCTCGACACCAATTTCATCATGGTTCTTAATGACAATGAGATGTCTATTTCCGAGAATGTTGGAGGTATGGCAAAATATCTTAACGTTGTCAGAACAAATGAAGGATATTTGAACCTTAGGGACGATATTTATAATTCATTGAAGAATTCCAGCCCTAAGATGGTTAAAGGCATCAGAAGGGCTAAAAACAGCTTTAAGCAGCTATTTGTGCCCGGTATGGTATTTGAGAATCTGGGAATTACATATCTTGGTCCTATAGATGGGCATAATATCCCGGCATTAAGAGCCGCAATAAGGGAAGCCAAAAAGGTTCGTAAAGCTGTTATGATACATATCGTTACCAAAAAGGGTAAAGGTTATGAACCTGCAGAAAGGCATCCTGCAAGATTCCACGGAACGGAACCGTTTATTATAGAGAACGGAATTCCGAGAAATCCCAGAACTGTGGCTAATTATCAGGATATTTTCAGCACGGTTATGTGCAAGATAGGCGAGCGCGAGCCAAAGGTAGTTGCCATAACGGCAGCCATGGCAGACGGAACCGGACTTAAAAGATTCAGGAATATGTACCGTGACAGATTTTTTGATGCGGGAATTGCAGAAGAACACGCAGTAACCTTCGCGGCAGGACTGGCTGTTGGTGGGTTTCATCCTGTATTTGCGGTGTACAGCTCATTTTTGCAAAGAGCTTATGATCAGATATTGGAAGATGTATGCCTTCAGAATCTTCCGGTCACATTTGCAATTGACAGAGCAGGACTGGTTGGAAGCGACGGAGAGACCCATCAGGGTATTTTTGATCTGTCCTATCTTTCAAGCATGCCCAATATGCATATTATGGCTCCTAAAAATAAATGGGAGCTTTCCGATATGATGAAATTCGCTATACAGTTTGACGGGCCTACTGCCATTCGTTATCCGAGAGGCAAGGCATATGACGGACTTGGCGAATTCCGTGAACCCATAGAGATGGGCAAATCCGAGCCGATTTATAAGGAGAGAGATATAGTGCTCCTCGCAGTAGGTAGTATGGTCAAGACAGCTGAGGCAGTCAGAGAAATACTTATCTCAAAGGGCTATAACTGCTCACTTACAAATGCCAGATTTGTTAAACCGATAGATGAGGACTATATAAGAGAAGCCTCTAAAAAGCATAAACTTATTGTAACCATGGAAGAGAATGTGGAGACAGGCGGCTTTGGTGATCAGGTGAGAAGATTTATAAGCCGTGAAGAAATCGACATTAAGCAGCTTTCAATTGCACTTCCGGATGAGTTTATAACCCATGGTTCTTGTGAACAGCTATATAAGGCACTGGGAATTGATGAGGAATCAATAGCAAAAAAGGTTATTAGAAGATACGAGGAAATAATAGTAAATGGCTAAGGAAAGACTGGACGTTATTCTGGTTTCAAGAGGACTGGCACCTTCACGGGAAAAGGCTAAAGCAGTAATCATGGCCGGGGATGTCTTTGTGAATGGGCAGAGAGAGGATAAACCCGGAACATCTTTTGATGAATCCAAAATCACATCATTAGAGGTAAAGGGAGATCAGCTTCCCTATGTCAGCAGAGGCGGACTAAAACTTGAGAAGGCCATGAAGAGCTTTGAACTTACTCTTGACGGCTTTGTGTGTATGGATATAGGAGCATCTACAGGCGGTTTTACCGATTGTATGCTTCAAAATGGAGCTTCCAAGGTCTATTCTGTTGATGTGGGACATGGCCAGCTTGCATGGAAATTAAGATCCGATGAGCGCGTGGTCTGCATGGAAAAGACCAATTTCAGATATCTGACACGAGAAGATATTGATGATGATTTAGATTTTGCTTCTGTAGATGTATCTTTCATTTCATTGACAAAGATTCTCATACCTGCCAGAAAGCTTTTGAAGGACACCGGAGAGATGGTGTGCCTCATAAAACCTCAGTTTGAAGCAGGAAGAGAAAAAGTCGGGAAAAAGGGTGTCGTAAGAGAGCCGGAGACTCACGAAGAGGTTATCAGGAAGGTCATGGACTTTGCTGATATCATCGGCTTTAAGGTTTTAAATCTGGATTTTTCACCTGTAAGAGGTCCTGAAGGAAATATCGAATACCTGCTTTATATACGTAAGGATGAGAGCAGGAATGCAGAGGTGAATGAAATAAATGAAGGGGAAGGACTTCATAAACTGGCAGAGGTTGTGGAAGCCGGAAACGGACTTTCATCTGACCCGGATATGAAGAACCTTATTGAGGAGACGGTTAAAAAAGCACACGGGGAGCTGTAATTCTATGAAGCGGTTTTTCATTATCACCAATAAGACCAAGGATCCTGAAATGAAGGAGACTTTAAGGATAAGAGATTATCTTGAAAGTCATGGAGGCGTCTGCAAGGTCGCCGAGATGACGCTGGCCTGTGATGAGCATGGTAACAGGGATTATTATTGTGATGTTCCGGATGATGCAGAATGCTGTATTGTTCTTGGTGGGGACGGAACGATGCTGCAGGCCGCAGGCAATGTTCTGGAAAAGAATATTCCTCTTATCGGCGTGAACTTAGGAACTCTTGGCTATATGACTGAGGTTGAACTCTCAGGAGTAGAGGAAGCAATGGATAAGCTTCTTAAGGGTGAGTATGAGATTGAGGACCGCATGATGCTTCAGGGGGTTCCCTGTCAGGGAACCGGAAAAGGTGTCGGAATCTGTGCATTAAATGACATCGTCATTGCCAGATGTTCATCTCTTAAGGTTTTCAGTTTTAATGTATTTGTAAATGATCTGCCACTTACAAGCTATCAGGCGGATGGAATCATAATATCAACTCCCACCGGATCAACAGCCTATAATATGTCAGCAGGAGGACCTATCGTAGATCCTAAGGCGCAGATATTACTTCTTACACCTATCTGCTCACACAATGCCAATGCCAGGACAATCCTTCTTTCTGAGCATGACAGAGTTACGATAGAAATCGGAAAGGGAAGAGATGACAGTATTCAAAAACTGGAGGCTTCCTTTGATGGCGGTAAGAGAATGATAATGCAAAGTGGCGATAGAATAGACATAACAGCAGCGAGTCAGGTGACAAAGATTGTGAAACTAAGTAAAGAGAGCTTTTTAAACATATTAAGGAAAAAACTCGTATGAAGAAAAAACGACACAGTAAGCTGATTGAAATCATCCAGAACAATGTAATAGAGACCCAGGACCAGATTGCAGATATGCTTAACGCTGCAGGTTTTAAAGTGACTCAGGCAACAGTTTCCAGAGATATAAGAGAGCTTCGCCTGACTAAGAGAGCGACTCCTGATGGAAGACATAAATATGTTTATTTGCAGGACTCTGCATCCATGAATGATAAATATGTGGATGTACTGAGAGCCGGCTATATCAGTATGGACTATGCCCAGAACATACTTGTTATAAGAACCGTTTCCGGAATGGCGATGGCAGTTGCTGCTGCTCTTGATGCCCTTGAATTTGAGGAAGTGGTAGGTTGTATTGCCGGAGATGATACTATCATGGCGGCAATTCGAACAACTGAAGGTGTTCAGAAGGTTATGAAGAGACTGAACGAAATGATCGGATAATAACATTTCTTTCTAAGCTTGCCCGAAGAAGCAGGAAAGAAAAGAGGTAAATATGTTATACAGTTTACATGTAAAAAATCTTGCTCTTATAAATGAGCAGGAGGTTGAGTTTAAAAACGGTCTGAACATAATGAGTGGTGAGACCGGTGCCGGAAAATCAGTAATTATTGGAAGTGTGAATCTTGCACTCGGTGCAAAGGCTGATAGCGGAATGATCCGTACCGGAGCAGATTATGCGCTGATAGAATTGAGCTTTGGAATAAAGAACAAGGCACAGCTTCAGAGCCTTCAGGCACTGGATATTCCCGTGGATGAGGATGGAACGCTTATACTCCAGAGAAAAATCATGGAAGGCAGAAGTGTTTGCAAGGCTAACGGAGAAACCGTCAGCGCCAGACAGCTCAGAGATTTATCCAATATTCTCATCAATATTCATGGACAAAATGATAATCAGGAACTGTTACACAAGAAAAAGCATCTTGAGATTCTTGATGATTTTTCAGGTGAAGAGCTTTCAGCTTTGAAGGAAAAATGTGCCCTGGCATTTAAGGACTGGAAAAATGTTTTGAACAGTCTTGATGAGACCAATCTCGATGAAAGGGAAAGAGAGAGACAAAAGGATCTGGCAGGCTTTGAATTTAATGAAATAAATGAAGCAGATCTAAGACCCGGAGAGGATGAAGCTCTTGAAACCAAGTACAAACGAATGGTCAACTCCAAGAAAATTGCGGAGGCTGTTGGAATTGCAGCCAGTGCAACAGGAGCAGGCAGTTCTGAGGAGAGCGCTGCAGATGCGATAGGAAGAGCGGTACGTGAGCTCTCAGCAGTAAGCTGCTATGATGAAAAGGCTGATCAGCTTCTTTCACAGCTTGTAGATATAGATAATCTGTTATCGGATTTCAGACATGAGATTTCATCTTACATAAATGAGCTAGAATTTGATGATGTGGATTTTGCTGAGACTGAGGACAGACTTAATACTATCAATCATCTAAAGGATAAGTATGGTGGCAGCATAGAGGCTGTTCTTAGTTACCGGGATGAGAAAGAAGCAGAGCTTAATAAGCTTGAAGATCTGGGAGCTTACAGGGATAAGCTTATCGCAGAGGAGAAAAAACTTCATGGGAAGGTTCTTGAGCTTTGCAAAAAGATATCCGAGCTTCGAAAGAAAAATGCTGCAGTATTGTCTGAGCTTTTAAGAAAAGCACTGGTGGATCTTAATTTTATAGATGTAAGGTTTGAGATAGAGATAAGACCTGACGAGGAGAAGGTTTCATCCATTGGCTATGATGATGTAGAGTTTATGATATCTACTAATCCCGGTGAGAAAATCAGACCCCTTGATCAGGTAGCAAGTGGCGGTGAGCTTTCAAGAATTATGCTTGCAATAAAAACTGTTGTAGCACAGAAGGATGATATCGACACTCTTATATTTGATGAAATCGATGCCGGAATCAGCGGTCAGACAGCCTGGAAGGTATCAGAAAAACTGGGCTTCCTTGCAAAGAAACACCAGATAATTTGCATTACACACCTTCCGCAGATAGCTGCAATGGCAGATAATCATTATGAGATTGCAAAGGGAACTCATGATGAGGGCGGACAGGAGAGAACTGTTACCAGAATCCGTGAGCTCTCAGAGGATGATCGTATATCTGAGCTTGCCAGAATGCTCGGAGGTGCGCAGATAACTGATTCAACCCTTGAAAATGCAAGAGAAATGATGCATCAGGCAGATGAAGTAAAGCGTAATATTGCCTAGTGCAGCTGCTTTTTATTAACTCGACTATATGCTTGCTATAATTTGAATCTACTGCGTTGTCATCAGTTGTCGATGGAGCCCCATCGACGCCTTCTTCCGCCTTGTAGATTGCAAATTATATCTAAGCAATATAGTCGAGAAATATAAAAACAACTACACTAGTCATGAAAATAATTATCGGAGAAATTATATGACATTAGATTATGACGATCTTTTAAACAGTATAATGGCCAGCCTTGACAGGACGAGACAGGTTGACGTAGAGGAGATTCCAAATATCGACCTCTACATGGATCAGCTCCTCACCTTTATGGAGGAGAGTCTTCGCAGATCATCAAGGCACCCCGGAGCTGACAAGATACTTACTAAAACAATGATAAATAACTATGCAAAGAATGATCTTTTGCCACCTCCTATCAAGAAGAAGTATTCAAAAGATCATATTATTCTGCTGATGTTTATATATTACTACAAGAACATTCTGTCCTTCAGTGATATACAGACCCTTTTTGAGCCTCTGTATAAGCGCTTTGGCGATAAAAATGCGGAGATTAAACTAAAGGATATTTATACCACTATCTATGAGGAACAGGATGAGATTGTAGCTACATTAAAAAAAGACATTGAAAGGAAATTCAAGATCGCCCAGGAGTCTTTCACAGAGGCTAAGGGAGATGACAAGAGTGATCTTCAGACCTTTAACTTTATTTCTCTTTTATCCTATGATGTTTTCATGAAGATGCTTCTTATTGAAAATATCCTGGATCATGTGGAAGAGAAAAGACATAATGGTGATCCTCAAAGTGAAAGTAAGAAGAGGAAAAAATGAGTATTTACGATACATTAAATAGTGAACAGAAAAAAGCGGTTCTGCAGACAGACGGTCCGGTCTTAATACTTGCCGGTGCAGGTTCGGGAAAGACCAGAGTGCTTACACACAGAATCGCTTATTTAATTGATGAATGCGGGGTTAATCCCTGGAACATCCTTGCAATAACCTTTACCAATAAGGCAGCAGGTGAGATGCGGGAGCGTGTAGATAAAATTGTTGGCTTTGGCTCTGAGAGCATATGGGTAGCTACTTTCCATTCCACATGTGTAAGGATTCTGAGGCGCTACGCTGATAAGCTTGGATATGAAAACAATTTTACCATTTATGATTCCGATGATTCAAAATCAGTTTTGAAGGACATATGCAAGAGATATCAGCTAGAAACCATGCAACTGAAGCTTCGCGGAATCCAGACTGCTATTTCACATGCAAAAGATAACTGTGTGGATGCAAATGAATATGCAACTGCGGCAGGAAATGATTTCAGAAAGCAGAAAATAGCCAAGGCTTATATAGAATATGAGAATACTTTGAAGAAGAATAATGCAATGGATTTTGATGATCTTCTTCTTAATACCGTGAAGCTTTTTCAGAAAGAACCGGAAGTGTTGAAGCAATATCAGGAGCGCTTCCGCTATATCATGGTAGATGAGTATCAGGATACAAATAATGTACAGTTTGAATTTGTAAGACTCCTCGCGGACAGATATAAAAACCTTTGTGTAGTCGGAGATGATGATCAGAGTATATACAGATTCCGCGGTGCCAATATCAGAAACATTCTGGACTTTGAAAAGGTATATCCTGATGCGACTGTAATAAAGCTTGAACAGAATTACAGATCCACACAGAGTATTCTTGACGCGGCAAATGCAGTCATAAAGAATAATTCCAGACGTAAGGACAAGGCACTTTGGACTGATGAAAAAGAAGGAGAACTCGTCCGCTTAAAGCAGGTTAATCAGGCACCAGAAGAAGCAGAATTTATAGCTTCTGATATAAGTAAGCTTAAGAAAACAGGAAAAGCGAACTACAGAGATATAGCCGTTTTATACAGAACAAACGCACAGTCACGTCTGATAGAAGAACGTTTTGTCTATGAGGGTATTCCTTATGATCTCGTAGGCGGAGTTAATTTCTATGGAAGGCGTGAGATAAAGGACCTGCTGGCATATCTTAAGACAATTGATTCAGGCGCAGATGACCTTGCAGTCAGAAGAATCATAAATGTACCTAAGCGGGGAATTGGTGCCACAAGTATTGCTCATGTACAGGATTATGCAGACAGGGTAAACATAAGCTTTCTTAAAGCCTGTGCGGAAGCTGACATGATTCCGGAACTCAATAAAACCGCTCAGTCTAAGTGTAAAGCTTTTGCGGAAATGATCAGAGTGTTCAGAGCTTTTTCGAAGGAAGCAAGACTTGATCAGTTGCTGCAGCATGTAATAAGAGAGATAGGCTTTATAGATTATCTTTATACTTTGGATGATCTTGAAAATACAGAAGATAACGAGCGTCAGCAGAACGTTGATGAACTTATATCCAAAATGGCTGCCTATGAGGAAAAAGAGGATGAGCCCACACTTACGGGATTCCTTGAAGAGGTTGCACTTGTCGCTGATATAGATAATGTGTCAGAGGATGATGATAAGGTGCTTTTGATGACTCTTCACAGCGCCAAGGGACTGGAGTTTGACCATGTGTATCTTGCGGGAATGGAAGAGAATGTGTTCCCGAGTTATATGACTCTGATGAATGAAGACAGCGACCCTGAGGGGCTTGAAGAAGAGAGAAGACTTGCATATGTTGGAATTACAAGAGCAAAGAAGCATCTCACTCTTACCTGTGCTAAAAGCCGAATGAATCGCGGTCAGCTTGAGTACAATCGCATGAGCAGATTTGTCACAGAGATACCTGACAACCTTCTGGAAAAAGTAGGATTTGCTGAGAGTTTATATCAATTTGACGGTGGTGAATCTATAGACGATGATGATGATATCGATATCGAAACAGGACGCATTTTCAAAAAGAAGATTGATTTTTCAAAGCCTGCCTATGGAATGAATACCACAAATTCACCACTTAAAAGAAGTGCCTATGCTGGAACAGGAGCAGCGGTTTTGCCCTCATACGGAAGACCTGTTGCTAAGCCGGCACCGGTGAAAAAAAGAGCTGTTCCAAAGGATAAGCCTTTTATTGCAGGGGCAGCCAGCACACACAGTAAGGCAGCACTTGGGAAGCCCGGAATAGCCGGCCTCTCAAAGGGAATGCCTGCTTCCGTAGGATTGGAGTACGGCGTAGGAGACAGGGTATTGCACGTTAAGTTTGGACAGGGAACGGTTTTAAATATCGATAAGGAACCAAGAGACTACAAAGTGACCATAGATTTTGATGAATATGGACAGAAAATCATGTTCGCTGCCTTTGCTAAACTAAAAAAAATATAAACTTTGTCAATTCGATAGAATGTATAAAAGTAAATGTTATAATATATATGATGGTAAGAGAAAAGTCATGGTGCAACGATGCTTGCACATCATATAAAAACACAAATGGTAACATAAATAACGTCCAGGAAAGGGGTAAGTAATGGAAAAGAACAGAATTGAAGATCTTCTTGAGGTGACCAGAATTAATGAACTTCTTGCAAAGAAAGAGGCAGCAAATGCTAAAAAGCCTGCGAATATAATTTTATGGTGTCTTGCAGTATTTGGAGCCATAGCAGCTGTTGCTACAATTGCTTACTTAGTATTTAACTATATGATGCCTGAGTACGAGGATGATTTTGATTATGACGATGACGATTTCGACGACTTTGATGACGACGATTTCGTTGATCTGGATATGGAGAAATGAAGAAAAAAGATATCGTAACAGGAAGAATTGTCCGGGTTGAATTCCCGAACAAAGGAATCATGGAGACACCTGATGGGAAGGTTATTGTAAAGAATACGCTTCCCGGACAAAAGGTGTCCTGTGTGATCATAAAAAACAGAAATGGCAGAGCAGAAGGCAGGCTATTGGAGATTCTCGAAGAGCCTATGGATGCTATAGAGAGTCCATGCATACATTTTGGAAAATGTGGTGGCTGCAGTTACCTTACCATGCCTTATGTCAAGGAACTGGGACTTAAAGAGCAACAGGTAAGGAGAATTCTTAATCCTATTTTGGAGAGGCAGACACAGAGTTATACCTGGGAAGGGATAAAGACTAGTCCGATCAAATTTGCCTACAGAAATAAAATGGAATTCACCTTCGGAGATGAGGAGCTGGGTGGGCCCCTCACTCTTGGCATGCACAAAAGAAACAGTATGCATGATATTGTAAGTGTCACCGGCTGCAGAATCGTTGATGATGATTATAGCCAGATACTTAGCGCAACACTTTCTTACTTTGGTGAATTATACAAGGCCGGCAAAGTTTCTTTTTACCATAGAATAAAACAAACCGGATATTTAAGACATCTTCTTGTCAGGAAAGCAGTACGGACAGGAGATATTCTGATCGATTTGGTAACCACTACTCAGGAGGATCATGATCTGTCTGATTATAAGGAGCTGCTGCTTACACTTGAGCTTACAGGACATATCGTAGGTATCCTTCACACTAAGAATGATTCTAAGGCCGACGCAGTTATTGATGAAGGAACAACAATCCTCTATGGTCAGGATTATTTCTTCGAGGAACTGTTGGGACTGAAATTCAGAATAACACCATTCTCATTCTTCCAGACTAATTCACTGAGTGCAGAAGTACTCTATGGAACAGTCAGAGAATACATTGATGGATTGTATGATAATACATCTGAGGATCCCGGAGACAAGATCATATTCGATCTGTATTGCGGAACCGGTACAATCGCTCAGATTATTGCACCTATTGCCAATAAGGTAATCGGTGTCGAGATAGTTGAGGAGGCTGTCGCAGCAGCTAAGGAAAATGCCGCAAGAAACCATCTCCTTGACTGCGAATTCATAGCCGGTGATGTGCTAAAAGTCCTTGATGAAATTGAGGATAAACCAAACCTGATCATCCTTGATCCACCTCGCGAGGGAATCAATCCTAAGGCACTGAAGAAAATCATAGATTATGGCGTTAAGCACATGATTTACGTAAGCTGCAAACCCACTTCCCTTGCAAGGGATTTGGAGATACTTGCAGAGGGCGGCTATTATGTTCAGAGAGCTGTAGCCGTTGATCAATTCCCGTGGACGAATCATGTGGAAACCGTCGCCCTGTTAACGAAGACAAGCGGTAGCGAAGGCTGAGTGTTACAGGTGCGGTTGTTCTGGCGAGCCCCGCTTTTGGGGGCGAGAGCAGAACTAATAATGTATTCAATTTGCAGTCCGCCCGTCTGGCGGACTGCTATAATTCTTTTTTCTATAAAATTGGCAGTGACATTTTTAGTCTATTCACTGCTAATATTTCCAGAAACCAATTTATGGCAGATGAAATTGCTGGGAGAATTCTGCTTATTTCTAGCTAAGTGGAATTATGGCAGTGTTTTTACCGATTTGCTTTTTGTTGTTGCTTGCAACATCACTGCCAATTATTTAGGAACTCGATTTTCGGGCAGATTCCTGCTTGATTATTCCACTGCCTTAAATAGATGATGTCAGATATTGGCAGGACTACAGCCAATAATAGAACTGCCAGAAATTCAAGCTATTAGATATTGGCAGAGATTCAGCCAATTAAATAACACTGCAGTATTTCATATAAATCAAGGAAGATCAGTGATCAATAATAAATACCTGATAACAAATAAAACAAAAATGAGAGGTTAAGAAACATGTATGGATTAAAGAAACTACTAACAATGGAAGAGGAGAGGCTTCAGAAACTAAAGCAGATAGTCGACCCACGACTGGATTTAGCGCCTGAAGGAAACCTTAGAATAACATCATCAGGCAAAATTGTGCAGTATATGCGATGCACAGATGAGAGTACAAAAAGTAAAACACAAGGCACGTACATTAAAAAAGAGAATAAGGATCTGATATTGAGTCTTGCTCAAAAAGGTTATGATCAGAAAATAAAGAGACTTGTAGATAAAAGACTTAAACAAATTCAAGCTCTCAATAAGGATTACGCCGATACAGAGATAGAGGCCATCTACAACAGGATGAATGACAAAAGAAAAAGCCTTGTAAAGCCTGTAGAGCCGACTTACGAACAACTTCTTACTCACTGGAAATCAGTCCCATACGTCGGGAAAGACTTTGAAGATGTTAAAACGGAAATCTACAGCAAAAAGGGTGAGAGAGTAAGATCCAAATCCGAGAAATTTCTTGCGGATATGTTCTACGACATGGGCATTGAGTATAAGTATGAATGCCCATTGCATCTAAAGGGATATGGTATAGTCTATCCCGATTTCACATTCTTAAGTAAAAAGACATATGAAGAGATTTATTGGGAGCATGAGGGAAGAATGGATGATCCTGAATATGTTGAAAAGGCCATCAGAAAAATAGACCAGTACACTAAGAACAACATAATTTCCGGGAAGCGCCTGATCCTCACCTATGAGTCATCAACATATGCACTCAATACAACTGTTGCAGAGATGCTGATCAAAGAACATTTGCTTTAAAATCGATGAGTACATGGATATAATAATGTGATATACATTGATGTTACTTAACAAGACCTACGCGTTTGATACAGTAGCTTTATCAGATTGGCTTATCGAACTGAGAAAGCTTTATAACCGAAGAAATCCAATATCCGATTTCAAGAAGATATGGCAAACCAGTAAGATATATCAGCCAGTTATGTTCAATCTGTTTTTTGAAATGAAAAGATGATTGAAGGAGTTGAACCATTATATATGATTATCAGAAAAATGAGGGAATCAGATTTAATGAGCTTATATGAAATCATATCTGATCCCGACGTTATGAAGTATATAGAGGAACCGTATACTTTTGAGAAAACAGAGCAGTTTATCAGGATTGCGGGATTAGCGGAATCTCCTTTGATATATGCTGTTGAAAATGATGAAGGTGCATTTGCTGGGTATGTTATTTACCATGACTATGATGAAAATGCCATGGAGTTGGGATGGATATTGAACAAAGAGTATTGGGGAAAAGGTTACGCAAGTATTCTCACCAAAGAACTCATGGAAAAGGCAAAACAGGCAGGTAAAGACTCTGTAATAGAATGCGATCCCAGACAGACAATTACGAAACATATAGCTGAGAAGAATGTGTTTAAATATGAGGGAGAGAATGGTGGGTGCGATATTTATAGATATAGAAGCCATTGACTCTATACAGTGTTCATTTTAGAGTGCTTTCGTTAAAGAGTTTGAGACTTTATAAGTGAGTGTCTCTCCTAACCGAAAGTTCATTACTTTCATGTGGAGACGGTAGTTCTGCTGACAAAGGCAAATGTAAATTGATAGCTAGAAAGGCTTAAATATAAGGATTCCGATAGAACGACCTAAAGTTGGGGAGTTCTGCCGGAATCCTTTTTTGTTGTTCTGTCAGTAGTTCTATACACTGACTTGGCATGGGCGAGGCTGAATAACTATTAGTAAATTAATTAAGTACTTTTTCATTGATGGAGGAAAAACGATATGAGTAAAGTTTTAGAACTTAGAGAAAAATGTGTTATATGGTATAATCCGATAGTACATTTTTATCGGAGGGAACTGATATGGCTAAGAAACATATCTCAAATGAGGAAAGGCGAGAGCTGGCATGGGATGAAACCAAGGCCAAAAACAGGGAAGACATTGATAGGATGCTTGCTTTTTTGAAGCTTGATTTTAATGAATTTGATATTGAATATTCAACAAAGTGTAAGCTTCTGATGCTTGGAGATTTCTATGGACGTGACTTGAAAAAGGTTCTGGCAAGGGCAAAAAGCCATTCTGAGGAATTGTAAAGAAAAACGGTACTGTTTAGCATTTTTGCTAAGTGGTACCGTCTTTTTTATTGAAAGAGCGGCGTCTGTAAATAATTCATATATTTGGCACATGAAATGTTTTGGATTAAAATATACAAAGAGAGTTAGATGTAGTGGCTAAAGAAGGGGGAAATTTATTATGAGCAGATTCTTTGAGGGAAGAATCTTTGTTAAACGCTTTTTATGTATTTTGCTTTCAATGATTTTTTTATTGTGTATTCCGGTCAGTGTTAAGGCTGAATCTAATGATGAGGAAGTTATCACAAAGCAGATTAATACTTTTATGAAAGCGGTAAAGAACTATAATCCCATAAAAATGGATAAATGCTTTAAAAAACCGCAAAGAATATATGTTACAAATGCAGAACTGAGAAAACTCATAAAAAAAATGCATAAGGACACGGTTTATAACATCACTTCCATAAATGTATCTGGAAAAAAAGCAGTCGTTACCATAGATTACGAGTATTACAGTGCAGATGATATTACATATATGGCATTACAGGATAGCTTAAATACTTATCTGAGAACCAAGAAGTTTGATTTTAATAAGATAATCAAGTTTATAAAGAAATATTATAAAGATGATTGCGAACTGCATGATGACGGTATGCCAACATATTGCCCAACTATAAAAATACAAATGGAAAAAGTAAAAGGAAAATGGAAAATAAAGAAATGCAGTAAGAGGCTTTATAATATGACGAATCATGATATATTTGCCACTATGGATTATTTGTTGTCCGGCACATTAAATGAGTCCTCAATCTTCACTTTAAATGAGGCTGCATAGGGTGTCAGACAAAGGGTACAGTTAGATTGTTTGACACCTGATTTTCTGATTATATAAATGAAATCATCCCTCACGCACTTTAAATGAGTGAGGGATGTAATCCTAACCAAGTTCGCAGTCATTGACTGCCTGCATGACGATGTCGGTTGTAATGAGATCAGCTTTGGCGCTGTCACCTATAAGGAGACTGGCGTTACAGTACTTGTTTATGAGACGCGGAGTTCCATCAGCTGCGTTGAGTATTGCTTCTATTGCTGCATCATCAAAGATGGTCTGATTACAGCCAGCACCTTTGAGCTTTTCAGAGATATAGCTGCGGCCTTCTTCCTTGGTCACACCATCAAGGTTGTAGTTCATGACGATTCTCTGCCTG
>NZ_AUJU01000016.1 GCF_000424385.1 Butyrivibrio sp. LC3010
ATTACAGAAAAATAGTCAGGGTCGATAAAGAAGAGGTGTGGGATAAAATGTCTCCCACATCCCGCAAATTAGAATATATGACCAGGATTACTCAGGATTTTGACTTTGCCAAGGATATAAGACTCTTTGGACTGAGCGATTTTTTGTCCGGTAAACAGGAAGAAGTAAATAAAGAAACAATTGAAAAAATGGATATTCACCGCGATCTGTGGTATAAGCATGCCTTTGTTGTTCAGATAGCTTATGTCATTATAAAGGGGCTTATTTATGCAACTCTTTTTGTGGCTGTGTTTAAAAAGAACCTCTCAATTTCTGATTTCACTATGTTCTTATCGCTGGCAATGGCCTTTTCCTCTGCGCTATTAAATTTCTTGCAGAGATTTGGCGATTATAAAAAAGCTTCTCTCGAGGTTGATGACTTCAGGTCATAAAAGTCATTGCAGGGAGCAATGCAAAAATACAAAATAAGTGGGGACTGTCTATGAAATACAGAAAAGTTGCCCGGAAGTTTTTTACCGGAAAAATGATAATAATACTGGGGGCATCAGTATTTGCTCTCTCTACAGGATGTGGAAAAACTGACTCACCTGATGTTAGTACAGAATCGGGTGAGGAAATAAATCCTGAAGCGAGTACAGGATCGGATGAGGAAACAAGCACAAATGCAGGTGATCAAATAAGCGATGATGCTGCATCATCGTTTGTTGCTACAAAAATAGACGATAATAGTAAACCTATTGCAGACTTTGACGAATTTGTAAATGAACAGTGGAAAGAGCAGAAAAAACAAAATAGCGATAGTGGTGATGCATACTGGTGGGATGAACAGGAGGAATTCGATAAGGCAATAAGGGACATCCTTGATAATACTGATTTAAATGAAATTAGTGAGGATAGTGATCTTTACAAAGCAGTATCTATTTATCGTCACATCTTAGATACGGGGGACTATGATCAGAGAATTGATTCAGCAAAAGAGCACTTGCAGCCAATCGAAAACATAAAAAGCCTCGAAGATATTTACAAACTCTATCAAACAGAAGAGTATATGATGTTCAGCCAGGCTTTTAAATTTACTGTTTCAGCTGATTATAATGGCTATCATGCGGTATGGTTCGAGCCAAATAGTATGATGGGCGATATGGATAATTTCAAGAGTCTTTTTTCTGAGGATAATCCAAATGATTCTGCCAAAAAAGAGTTTCTTTCTTTGATGGA
The DNA here is from genome assembly GCF_000424385.1 of Butyrivibrio sp. LC3010. Classification (GTDB taxonomy): domain Bacteria; phylum Bacillota; class Clostridia; order Lachnospirales; family Lachnospiraceae; genus Butyrivibrio. Next base: position 1,219 of record NZ_AUJU01000016.1, read on the forward strand.
AAAGCTTGGATATTCAGAGGAAAGAACAATAGAAATATTTGATAATGCCTCTGTTGTAGGGGAGATGATAGATGATTATTGGAAAGCTCCTGTCACAAACGACATCGTCTATTTTGACTCTGCGACACTTGAAAAAGAAAATGTTTCTGTACCAGTGATAGACATTCTTGGAAGCCTGGAAGCACTTGGAAAAAATAAGGATTTTATTGCAAAAGATAACTTTTCAGACCTTCTTAATACACTTTATCAGGAAGAAAATGTGGAAGCCATAAGGGATCACATGCTTTTAGGGACGATTACAAGATTATTTACACTCTATGGCGAAGATGTGCTAAAAGTTTCATATGGAATAGAGTATAGTGATCAGGCATGCAAGGCTATAAAAACATATGCTCCTGATGCTATAAATAAAGCTTACAGCAAGCAATATCTTGGGGACTTCGATGAACAGCGATCACTTGATATGGTTGAGGACATCAAGAATAGCTATAGAGATATTATAGATAATACAGAGTGGCTTGGTACCCATGGAAAAGAGCTGGCTAAGCATAAGATTCTTACTATGAGAGTAAGTCTTGGGAAAAATGAAATAGAAAATGACCTTTCTGATATAAATCTATCCGGAAATCTGGTAGACGATTATATATCACTTCTTGTCAGTAAGGAACGTTTTGCAAGAGGACAGATTAAGAAAGAAGATGAGAACAGACAGATTTTTAATGCAAATTTGTTTGAGGTAAATGCCTATTTTATACCTGCTTATAATGCACTTTACGTAAGTAGTGGAGTACTCGTTAATCCTTATTGCTCCAAAACAGCATCATTCGAAGAAATGCTTGGTTACTATGGAATGTTAATAGCTCATGAATATGCTCATTCCTATGATCCTACAGGAATTAACTATGACTGGCGTGGATGGTGGGAACCATGGATGACGGAGGATGAGGAATCAGCATATACCGGGAATCAGCAGAAAATTACTGACTTTTTCGATGGCCTTGAAGTTGAATACGGTCGCAAGATAGATGGTGAACTTATTAAAAATGAGACCTTTGCTGATCTTATGGCTATGAGGTGCTGCCTTAAAATTTTGGAACAAAAAGAAAATCCTGATTATGATTTATTCTTTAGAACCTATGCCGGGAAAAATGCCTGCTATATTACTGAACAGGACATTGACCGCGCTATGGAAGATACTCATCTTATTGGCAAGGCAAGAGTGAATTTCATACTGGGACAGTTTGATAAATTTTATGAAGTGTATGATATAGATGAAAACAGCCCATACTATGTTCCAAAAGAAAAAAGACTAGCAGTGTTTTGAAATGTGACAAAACTGTAATGTAAAAGCCTGATATTTGTAATATGATGATATTGGTGTCTAAAGTAAAAATACTATATGACACAAACAAATATGAGGAGCTACATTATGAAGCTGTTTTTGCTGGAAGATGATGATGCCATTGGCATGGGGCTTAAATATTCATTGGAAAAAGAGAATTATGAGGTGGTTCATGTAAGGACGAAGAACGAGGCGCTGGAAGTTTTTTGTGAAAAGAGCTTTGATCTATGTATATTGGATATAAATCTCCCTGATGGAAATGGTTATGATGTGTGCAGATACATTAAGGAAAAAGAGGATGTGCCTGTAATTTTCCTAACTGCCAGTGACGCGGAAGTCAATGTAGTCATGGGGCTCGAGATGGGAGCAGATGACTATGTGTGTAAGCCCTTCAGGATAAATGAGCTTATGGCCAGGATAAAGACTGTACTTAGAAGAAGCGGACGTGGCAGAGATAACAGCACTTCTGAGACAGAGGGCATTCTTGAAATTCAAAATGTGCGCATACATGTAAGCGAAGCCAAGGTCGGAATAGTAGATGAATCATCTGGAAAAGAGGATATGATTGACCTAACGGCACTGGAATACAGGCTGCTTCTTGCTTTTTGTAATAACAGAGGAAACGTTATGTCCAGAAACCAGCTGCTTGAAGATATGTGGGATGTTAACGGGGATTTTGTAAATGATAATACATTGACGGTTTACATCAAGAGATTAAGAGATAAGATAGAAAAAGATCCTGCGAATCCTAGGATTATAAGGACTGTACGAGGGCTTGGATATATTGTGGATAAATGATAAGAATCCGGTTTTGAAGGCTGCGCATTTAATAATGTTATTTTGGAATAAATTGGGGAACATAGCTATGCTTAAAAACAAAGACTTAAGAATAATGATACTATTAGCAGCTGCACTTACCGCAGTAGCTTCAATATGCGGATATGCACTATGTGGCATATCCGCATTTTTTCTATTACTGGTGGTTGGAGTGACCATAACATGCGGATTTGTATTCATAACAAAGAGAAGATATGAGGACATAAGCGTTCTTAATCTTTATCTTGAAAAGGTACTTTCAGGCGGGGAACCTCCAAATATCCTGGACCAGGAGGAGGGAGAGCTGTCTATATTAAAAACGAATATTTACAAAGCCACATCAACTCTGTGCCATCAAAAAGACCTTCTATCGAAAGATAAGGTAGCAATGGCAAATGCTATCGCAGATATCAGCCATCAGCTTAAAACTCCGCTTACATCTATGATAGTGATGAATGACCTTCTCATGACAGAAGAGGATAAACAAAAGCGAGAGGAATTCCTAAAAACACAGTCCAATCAGCTTGACAGGATGAACTGGCTGATACAGACACTTCTTAAATTATCCAAGATCGATGCAGGCACGATTGCCATGAAGTCTGAAATAATAAATGCAGATGATCTGATAAGCGAATTGATAAATCCCTTTGAAATTCAGATGGAGCTTAAAAATATCACATATCATCATGAAAACAGAAACATGCAGGTAAAATGCGATAAAAACTGGACTATAGAAGCTCTTCAGAATATTGTGAAAAACTGTATTGAACATATAGACGAAGGTGGAAAACTAGAAATAACTGCGCATGAAACCAACATTTTCACGGAAATAGTTATAGAAGATAATGGCTGCGGAATACCTAAGGATGAAATAAGTCATATTTTTGAAAGGTTCTACAAGGGAAGAAATGCATCAAAAGACAGCGTGGGAATAGGACTTGCTCTATCAAAGTCGATAATCACAAGCCAGCATGGAGATATCCTTGTGGAAAGCAACGAAGGGGAAGGAACAAGGTTCAGGGTAAGGTTTTACAAGACAATTTTATGAAAGAATAAGGTAAAATCCGTGTGCTTATATGCAGAGCACTTTTAGGGAATAACGGATTTGACCGATGTTAATCATAAAAACGGAGATATAAGAATATGTGACTAAATTGTAATCAAAAAGTCATTTGATAGTAAGGGTAAGACGATAATCTATTCTCAAAGCAGATGGAAGTGATGACAAATGCATTCTTTCGAGTGATTTTCTAAAAACCAGCATTGGTATGAATTTATTACTTAAATGATCCAAGAACACATTATCACTTGAAGATATGGCACCACCTGCTACGAGAAAGGGGCATGAAAATGAAAATATTAGAGATCAGAAATTTATGCAAAGTATATGGTCAGGGGGAGACAAGAGTTGATGCTCTTAAGGATGTCTCTTTTGACGTAGAACAGGGAGAATTCGTGGCAATCGTCGGGCCTTCCGGTTCCGGGAAATCGACACTCCTTCATATACTTGGCGGAGTAGACGTACCAACATCAGGAACCTGCAATATAGCAGGAACCGACATCGGCAAACTAAACGAAACAAAGCTTGCGATTTTCAGAAGGAGAAACATAGGGCTTATCTATCAGTTTTACAATCTTATTCCAATTCTGAATGTGGAAGAGAATCTTACACTTCCGATTCTTCTTGATGGTAAAAAGCCTGATAAGGCTCTGCTTAATGATCTTGTAGATAAGCTTGGATTAAAGAATAGGCTGTCTCATCTTCCTAATCAGCTCTCAGGCGGGCAGCAGCAGAGGGTATCCATAGGACGTGCACTCATGAATCATCCGGCACTCCTTCTTGCGGATGAGCCCACAGGTAACCTTGATTCTGAGAACAGCAAGGAGATAATTTCACTCCTTCGTAAGTTCAACAAGGAAAACAACCAGACAGTTATCATCATTACTCACGATGAAAGGATTGCTCTTTCTGCTGACAGAGTAATTACAATTGAAGATGGTCAGATTACCAGGGATTCGGGGAAAGCCGGGGTGATGGCGTCATGAATATCATATCGAAGTTAACACTAAGGCATCTTCTGGAAAACAAGAAAAGATCAATAGTAACAATTCTTGGTATAGCTACTTCAACAGCGCTTATCAGTGCTATTCTTCTTGGCGTATTTTCTTTCTTTAGCTTCTTTGGCTATATTTCGGTTCAGACCTCAGGAGCTGCACATACTGTCTTTGAGAAGGTATCTAAAGAGCAGTATAAGGAGCTTCTAAATGATAAGACACTTGAAACTGTGGGGCTTAGGGAGCTCGATGGGAAAAAGAGCGGAGTAAGGCTGTTAACAGATACAGATGAAAGATTCAGAGTAGGAAACATCGATCATGCTACTATGAAGGATTATTCTATGAGAGTTGTTTCAGACTATGAAGGCAATTTGCCTGTAAACTCATCGGAAATCGCTGTTGAGGAGAAGTTTCTCAAAGATAACGGGCTGGATCTTAAGGTGGGTGATGAGCTCACGTTTGAAGAGGGTTACAGATATATAGATGATGAGCTTGAGGGCTTTTCATATCTTGGAGGAACTTACAGATCAGACGAACTTTTTAAAGCAAATTCCGCAGAGACCTGCACGATCACAGCGATTCTGCATGGAAACCGCGCCACGAAGGACTGGGATATATTGCGCGGCATGGATGATGGGTATTTTCCGAAGCAGGATGCGGCACAGGTTTCCATAATGCTAAAAAAGTGTAACAGTTCAGCAATTAAGCAGATCAAGGATATAGTAAAAAAGTATGGAATACAGAAATATACTATAAACACTGAATATATGCTAAGTAGATTTGCATTTGAAGGCAGTGCCGGTTCCTACAAAAGCTTTTTCGTACTTATGGGAATTGCTCTGATAATTGTAATTGCCACTTCAGTTATTCTTATCTTTAACTCTATAGGAATGTCTCTTACTGAGAGAATGAGATATCTGGGAATGCTGGCAAGTGTCGGCGCCACGGCGCGTCAAAAGAGATTTTCAATCTATTACGAAGGCGTTGTTCTTGGTATTATCGGTATTCCGTTAGGACTTCTTTTGGGATATATCGGAACAAGGATTACGCTGGCTATACTTGGAAGAAGGATCCTTGAAGCAGATATTCTGGCAGGGGCAGAGGGAATGCGAGGAACAATCCCAATCGTATGCCAGCCATCTGTAATTATCGCAATTATTTTCTTTTCCGCTCTTACAATTATGCTCTCTGTGCTGGTTCCGGGCATTAAAGCAGCCAGAATAATGCCTATCGATGCTCTTAGACAGAGTACAACCATTAAGGTCAGAGCGAGGAACCTGCGTGTAAATCCGCTTATTCGTAAGATATTTGGCTACGAAGGCGAGCTTGCCTACAAGAATATCAAGAGAAATGGGGGCAAGGGAAAAGTGATTACAATTTCCATTGCGGTTTCAATAATACTTTTCCTGACTATCAATTTCTTTTGCAGTTCAATAGCAAGGGCTAATAACTACAATGTTGATATCCCTTATCAGATCATCGCTTCATGCACACTTGATGAAAGTGACAGACTGCGGAGTGAAATTCGTGACATGGACGGGGTTAAGGATGTTTACAGTGCCGGAATGATCCAGTTTGCTTTTAAGAAAAAGCCGGATGATAAATATACCACCCTGGCCAACACAGATATTGCTGATAGAGCATTTTTGACGGAGAGCTTTAGGGATAAGCCGGATGCTTTTGATCTGTATAGTATGTCTGTAGCAATAGTTGATGATGAGGATTTTAATAAAATACTTGATGAAAACGGGCTTTCAAGAGAGGATTATTATTCGGGGCAACTTAGAGGAGTCCTCCTAAACAGCTACTTCCACGAGGTTAATGATGCACCTGTATTTAATGACGGCATCATAGGTCAGAGCCTTCATTATGATGAGACTATGGGCTTTCCACCAGCAATTGAAGTGGCGGCACGGGTTCCCTATACAGCTGACAATAAAGTTCTTGAGTATGTACCAAGAGGTACAATGACCGTCTTTGTGCCAAGGTCGGTTTACTATGAGAAGGCAAAAGAGGTACTTCCTGAAGATAAGCTGACACTGGACCTTGCAGTTGAGACTACAGATAATAAGGCTGTTTATTCCAAAATCTATCAGCTTATGCAGGAGGAGGGTTATCACAACTACTATTGTACAGACCTGACTGATTCCCTGAAAATCATGGACACAATTACACTTATGCTAAACACAGCTATGTACGGCTTTTCCACATTACTTACGCTTATAGCTGTTGCAAATATTGTGAACACCATTTCTACAGGAGTCCTTTTAAGAAGAAAAGAGTTTGCAATGTATAAGTCTGTGGGGCTTGATAATTTAGGCTTTAAAAAGATGATATGGCTTGAAGTATTTCTCTATGGATTCAAGGCACTTCTGTGGGGGATTCCGATATCGCTTTTGCTTAGCTTTATGATGTATAAGTCCTTTGATTCGGCGCTGTATACCTTTAATCCGAACTTACTGTTTTATGGCGTAGTTGTACTGGCTGTATTTGGAATACTGGGTATCAGCATGGGACTAAGTATCAACAAGATAAAGGACGACAACATCATAGAAGCCCTTAAGGAAGATGCAGTGTAAGTCGAATTTTCCAAACACGAAAAAAATATCTTTATAAACTAGAAAAATTGTGTATTAATATAATCAGCCTCTTCCAATACAATCATTACAAGAAAATGAGTTTGGAAGGGGCTTTAAAATGGAAGAAAAAAAGATTACTTACAAAGACATATTGAAGATACCTAATTGCAGAAAGCTTATAACATCGAATCTTATTAACAGATTTGGAGACTCGGTGGATGCCATTGCATTTACCTGGCTTGTGTATCAGATTACAGGAAGTGCAACCTGGTCAGCACTTATATTCGGGCTAAACCCGCAACGAGTTTACTATACTTCACAATCTGGCACTACTTGAGAAAAACTCAAAGAAAAGGATCGAGTTATTAAAAGAGATAAATATTAATGGTATGTATGATGCGGAGATTGGCGAAGTATACCGGGATGATAAGGATATAGAAAAGGCCTATGAGTTCTTTTCAGAAGGCCTCTATCTAAGCAGCATGAATGTGATCAATGTTACCGGCCGGTGGATTGATCCTCTTTTGCATGAGGGAAAATATGACACCGCGCTTAGTATGATTGGTTATTTGGAGATGATCTTAAAAACAATCTACAAAGAATCAAAAGCCAGCTTTGGAACAAAAATGCTCGCAAATCTTGAAATAATAAAGGCGGTTATATTTGAGGCGCAATCAAAACACACAGAAATGAGAGAATGTGTGGAGAAGGCGGTCGAAAACGCACGAATATTTGATGAAGCTCCCGCATATACAATTGTCACCGGTGCCACTTTTTGGCTTAGTAAAACCACAGAAGATGCACCGGTTGCATTTGACGATCAGGGGCCTTCTGCCATGAATGCAGTTGAAGGTATTGTGAGCGAGTTTTGCGATGAATTTACGGGCGATAGCAAAAAAGGCTGCAAAAAGTGTGCAGAAATATTTGGAGCTTTACCTGAAAAATGATTAACCTTGTAATATAAACTGCTCAGCTTTCAGCATTATGTCTTTCAGATTACGAATATCTTCTGCAGTATGCGTGGTTTCAAGGGAATGGTTGGCTTTATCCACTGTGTAAAGCTTAAGTTCAAGCTCGTTGCATTTTGCTTCGGCGACGTCATTGGGACACCAGGGGTCATCAAGACCATGGAAGACTATGCCTGCATTTTTTCTTATTATGTCAAAAGTCTGCGGAACAGGGGTAAATATAAGGTGCCTTGCCCCAACCTGCAGTTCATTGTCAAAATGCGCAGCCAAAGCTGTGCCAATACTTTTTCCAATAAAAATAACATCACTGTAATCTTCAAAAGAAATATTACCAAGGACTTCTTTTATCTGATCGGCGGCTGTTTCAAAAGCCTCCTGCATCCTGATCTTGTCGTTCATAATCTCACGTGCTTTATGAGGAAATTTGTAATTAACCTCGATTATTTCATAACTATTTTCACGGGCGATTCTTTTTGAAAAATAAAGAAGCGGCTTATCGCTGTGATAGCCCATGCCCGGGAAAATGACTGCAAGCTTTTTGTTGTTCATGCGTGCCTCCAAATATTAACAAATGAATCGGTAGCAAAACCAATAACTATCAGGTTTTGTTTTCGAAAAAATGATATCATATTTATGGTATAGAAAACAAAAGAAATGGAGGTTTTTCATATGTAGTTCATATGAAAACATTACTATGCTTGAGAGGATAATAGAACCAGGAGAATATTTACCGGATGAGCGTAAACGGTTTAATAATGCTGCTTTAAAGGCGATGATCATACCGCTCCTTATAGAGCAGCTTCTGCAGATGGTGGTAGGACTTGCAGATACCATGATGGTCAGTTATGCAGGCGAAGCCGTGGTTGCCGGTGTAGGGCTTGATACCATGGTATACACCATTTTCATATATCTGTTTACAGCTATCTCCGCAGGAGGATCAGTAGTTATATCTCAATACATAGGAAGTAAGGAAAAGGATAATGCGGATTTATCCGCTTCTCAGATATTTTTTATAGGTGGGGCACTTTCTTTGCTATGTATGGTGATGATGCTTTTTTTCGGATCATCTCTTCTTCAGACAATGTATCCTAAGGCAGAGGCAGATACACTGGCAGCCTGCAAGATATACATGTGGATAGTGGCATGGTCTTTCCCGGCGAATGCTGTTTATAATGCCGGGGCTGCAGTTTTTCGTGCAATGGGACAGACCAGAGTAACCATGTGGGTTTCGTTTGTAGCAAACCTTGTTAATGTTGTGGGAAATGCGATAGGGATATTCGTTCTCAAGGCCGGTGCCGCCGGAGTTGCATGGCCGACTACGATTTCATGGTATGTGGCAGCAGCTATTATGACAGCGCTGTGTATTGAGACAAGAGCTTCTGATGAACTTCTTGGAAAAATTAAAGCATTAAGTAATCCCAGAATCAGTATAAAGATTCGGGATTCACTTCGCCTTGATGCTCCCATGGCAGGTCGCATATTAGGTGTGGCTATTCCGAACTCAATAGAAAACACCCTTTTTCAGGCTGCCAAGGTTGTTCTTGGTATGCTTACAGCAACCTTTGGAACCTCGCAGATAGCAGCAAACACCACAGGGCAGACATTCTGGTCTTTGGCTGCATGCATGGGCATGTCCATGGGAACGGTGTTCATCACAGTAGTCGGACAGTGCGTAGGAGCAGGTGACTATGAAGCTGCAAAATGGAATATAAAAAAGCTCACGAGGCTGTCGCTCTTACTTGCGCTCATCTGGAATGTTATAGTAATGGCGCTGACTCCGATTTTGCTTACTTTATATAATCTCTCCGATGAGACTAAGCGTCTGATACTGATAATAGTTGCGATACATAACCTGTTTTCTGCGCTGGTCCAACCTTTTTCCGGACCTCTTTCATCCGGGCTTCGAGCAGCAGGGGACGTGAAATTTACGATGTGGGCATCTATCTTTGCCACAGTTGTATGCAGGACGGCTCTGTCATTTATCCTTGCTTTGTGGATGGGAATGGGTGTCATTGGAATAGCTCTTGCTATGGTACTTGATTGGTGCATAAAGGCTGCACTTGATATATGGCGCTTCAGAAGTGGAAAATGGAGAGATCGGAAGATAATATGATAAGAGTAGAGGGCTACTACAGGAAAATGAAAACAGCAAATAGTAACAACTTAAGAAAAATCACTAAATTTATACTTATTGCTTTAATGATTCTTATATTAGCAGGCATTCTGATTATACTTTTTTTTAGAACTGCCAATTATATGCACCATAAGATGATGTACAAAGGAGGTGTAAATGAAACTACATACTTGGATATTAATGGGCAGCAGCAATATGTATCGATGATGGGAGAGAACACATCGAATCCGGTGATTATCTATCTTCATGGAGGACCTTCTTCTCCGGATACATTTATAAGCTATTGTTTTTCGGATTATCTTACTGATGAATATACAGTTATTGCCTGGGATCAGAGAGGATGCGGAAGAACTTATTTTAAAAATGAAAAGACTGATCCTGATAATCAGACAGCTACCTTTGAACAGGCTTTGGAGGATTTGGATGTGCTTGTTTCCTATGCCTGTGACAGATTCGAGCAGGACAAGGTCATTCTTATGGGACATTCTTATGGGACAGTTTTGGGAAGTGTCTATGCAAAGGCACATGCAGACAAGGTACAGGCATATATAGGAATTGGACAGCTGGTATCCCTGGCAGATGCTGATATGTACAGTTACGATGATGCCATGGAAAAAGCGAAGGCTGCCGGAGATGATACTTCCACTATGGAAAAAGCCTATGAAGAATATTGCCAGAATCCTGGGATTCCCAATTTGCTCTCACTTCGAAATCAAACTTCAATCTATCATCCTGTGGAAAAACATGCAGATCAGTTTGGATTGGCACTATTTTCTCCCTTCGCAGGTATAGATGACTTGCGGTGGTTTTTATTTCAAATGGGAGATATTGATAAATATGTAGACAAGAACAAGCAACTCTTTGACTTTGTGCTCTCCTTTGATGCATGCAAGGAATCTATGGATTTTTCTATGCCGGTCTGCCTGATATCAGGCTCAGAGGACTGGGTGTGCCCTGTACAAAAAGCAGAGCAGTACCTTAAGGCTATCAGCGCTCCCATGAAGAAAATGTATAAACTGGAAGGATTCGGACACGATGCACATTGTGCAGATCCGGAGGAATTTGCAAAAGATGTGAAAGAGTTTTTGAATGGCTGCCCGTAATATGAATATTTAGGGCTGTATCAATGGGGGATTCTTCTTAAAATGGCCCCACGGCTATTGCATAAGAAAACCTGCAGATTAAATCTGCATGAACTTTGTTGACTAAAAGTTTAGAAAGTAGGAAAAGTCTTAAACTTTCTGAATTTTTCAAAATGGTATTCTGTGTGGGCTTCCTATTTAATGCTTACGGATGATTTTTGAAAAAAGATAAAAAATAATGCAAAGTTAACTTGACATAATATGCAAAGCAAACTATACTATATCTGCAAAGCAAACTTAGCAAGAGTATGGAGGCTGTCATGAAAAACAAAATAAAGGAGTTAAGGAAAGTGAATAAACTTTCGCAATCTGAACTTGCTGATATTGTTGGAACTACGCGTCAGACAATTACCTCTATAGAGGTAGGAAAATATACAGCGTCTCTGATATTAGCGTATAAGATTGCACATCACTTCAATATGAATATTGAGGAAGTATTTGATTTTGAGAGCTTGGAGGAAGAAGACTAATGAATAACAAAAAAATGAATCAGATGAGAGAATCAATTAAAAAACAGAATTTTGCATATGTTGGAATTATACTACTTAGTGCAGCATTGTATTTTGTGTCACAGAGACCAACTATAACTGCAAGGTATGCAACATCTAATTATGCTGATTTCATGCAGGGATTTGTAATAGGAATGGTAATCGTATTGGACATCATAAGTATTTATCATCTTGTAAAGTATTCAAATGCTCTTAAGGATGATAAGAAACTTACACAAATCTATAACGAAATGCATGATGAGCGTATGTGTCATATCGAATCACTATCTGGGAAGTTTACAGTAAAGTTTGCAGCTATTTTCCTATTATTATTTGCAATAGTAGTAAGCTTTTTCAGTTTTGAAGCAGCAATTGCTATTATGGCAGCATTGTTTATACTGGGGATTGCCAAGAAAGTAAGCATGGTACACTATACTAGAACATATACGGGCGAGGAATAAAAAGAAAAGACTCAAGTTTATACGCAGCTTGAGTCTTTTCTTTTTGTACTTCATTTGTAAGCGACCAACTAGTGTCTTGTCTGAATGACAATTTGATAAATTACTTGTCTAATTCTCAATACGCTTCGTCATCTTCAATCGCCGTAGCCACGGGCGGTACGGCGATTGACGCCAACGCAGCAGAAGGCAATTTAGACAAGTAATAAAGTCGACTTATTTGATGACAGTAGCACTATGGACCATTTTCATTATTCCTCATCGCGGATTTTATCCAAGGCGTCACTGATGAGTTTCTCATCGTGACGGAACAGAAGCAGTGTTCCTACCCAGCCACCTGCGTAGATCAGCACGTACATCACAGAAGTTAAGATAAAGCCAAAGGTAGAGCGGTACCAGTAGAAAAAGTATCCAAATCCCATGATCACGCCGTACAGCAAAATGAAATGTAGCACAACGCTGATGTAATACTTCACCGGGGATTCATCCTTGGACTCGGTGGAGTTATATAAAAGGAGCACCGTAATCAGGCTGCAGAAAAAGCTGGCCAGCACAACGGATCCGGGTATGTACCAGTCAAATCCAAAATCATCCTTTCGCAGGATAACGAGCCCATAGACGCTTATGTAGCACAGGACCATAAAGCTTATCATCATTGTCTGTTCAATAATCAGTTTTATTTTATTCATACTAATAACCCCAGTTTCTTTTTAAGTTCTTTTACGTAGCTCCTTGTGATGATGATGACTTCGCCGTTTAGGAGGACAGCCCGCATTCTGGCGTTGCTCTCAGCCTTGACGCTTTTGATCTTGCGAAGGTTGCAGATCATGGATTTCGAGCACCTGAAGAACCTGAAGTCCAGACTCTGCTCGATCTCGTAGAGTCTGCTCCTTACCTCAAGGCAGGTGTCCTTGGTGTAGGCAAAGCTCTTGTCATCAACGGTTTCAAAATAGTAAATCTGGGATAGTCTGCAGGGCATTTTCTCGCCGTCCTTGTAGCCGACGATGATCTGTTCCCCATTTTCCAGAAGCCCTATTGCAGTTTCGATGGAAGGCGTGCGTTCGTAGGCATTTATCACCGCGCTCTCGTTTTCTCCCTGTTTGATCTGATTGAATGTAACCCTCACAATTTTCCCCTTTATCTCTTGCCATAAACAGCAGGATATACCACTCTCATGATTACTAAAAAGATAACTGTAATAATTATTATATATGTCCAGGTCAGATTCAATGTCCAAATATCTCCACCTATGATTGTGCGATATGAAAAAACATCAAGCATGGCTTCCTTGAATGCGCCGCCGTCAAGGCCACTGATGCACTCATCCATATGTCTTAAGATTCCGCCCGTAAGGTAATTTCTTATAAGCACTGTAACTCCTGTTGCGGGAACAAGGTTGCAGACGTTCTGGATTCCTCTGTTAAACTGCGAAAGAGGCATGTATGCTCCGATCACAAAGCCTGAGATTGCCGACAGGATTCCCATGAAGGCACTGCAGGTACCCATGTTTTTAAAGAACATCATGACTACCATGAATGCTGCGGTTGATGAAACTGTTCCAAGTAAAACTGCGCCCACAAGTCTTACCACGTCGCCTGCTGTCAGGTACATTTCGCCTAAAGCACTGAGTACTCCGATTCCAAGTCCAAGTACGATCATGGTCTGGAGAAATGCTGAAATAACTGATGCGCAGAAATAGGCAAGAATGATCTCGAATCTCTTGACCGGTGTGACTCTCATGTCATAATCCACCTTGTCCTCCCTGTCACTTACTATGATCTCAAGGGCGTTGTAGGGAATGGTTATCAGCGCAGAGCTGATGATACCTGTAAGGAGGAGTCCGTTCACAAACTGTTCCATATCCTTGGCTGCAATTATGTTTTCAAGACCTTTAGCCGCATCATTAAGTGATGACAGCAGCGTATTCTTCAGGAAAAGAATATACAAAAGGAGGATGATCATCGGGGTAAGCATTGAAAAGAAAATCGACCCTTTATTTGTAAAGAACACCAGCATATTTCTCTTTGTAAGTCCCCAAAAGCTTCTTAATTTAGCCATTTACATTCACCATTTCCTTTCCGGTAAGTGTTAAGAACACATCGTCCATAGTTCCTTTTATGATTTCAAAATCTTTGATAAGTCCCTTGTTGTTCCAGATAAATTCCGTGATTCCCTCGTTCATTGCGATGCTGTAGTGATCAACTTCATATTTGAACTTGGTTTTCCCGGCGCCGCTGATCAGCCTTGTGCTTTCCTCGCTCTCCTCGGTGTACCAAATGAGTTTCTTGCTTGTGTATCTGTTCTTAAGCTCTGCCGGCGTTCCCTCAGCGATGATGTTTCCCTTATCCATGATCACCACGTTGTCTGCCTCCGCCGTTTCCTCCATGTAATGGGTGGTGAGGAAGATCGTCAGGTTATCGTGTTTTCTAAGGTAGTTGATGTAGTCCCATACTATCTTTCTGGACATTGGATCCAGTCCTGTAGTGGGCTCATCCAGGAACAGTATCCCGGGCTTATGCAAAAGAGCTCTCGCTATATCGATACGTCTTCTCTGGCCTCCGGATAACTTCTCGTATTTTTTATTCCAGATCTCTCCAAGATTGAAATCATCCCAGAAACCTTCAAGCCTTGCCATTATCTCTTTTGTGCTATATCCGTAGTAGGCGCCTCTGGTCATAAGGTTCTGTTTGACTGTGAGCTTACCGTCCAGCACCGAGTTCTGGAAAACAATTCCAATCTCTTTTCTTATATTGTCATCATCCCTGCCAAGCTCATGTCCCATCACGTAAGCATTTCCCGAAGTCTTGGGAAGGATTGTACTCAGCATGTTTATGGTTGTGGACTTGCCTGCTCCGTTCTCGCCAAGGAATGCGAAGAGCTCGCCCCTGTTTACGGAGAAGGAAATATTATTCACTGCTGTGTGGTCGCCATATCTCTTTTGCAGATTGGTTACTTCGATTGCCTTTTTCATCCTGTGCCTCTTTTCTTTAACTACTTGTTTCTTGGTTCTGAGTTGATATTACCTGATTTTGCGCACAAAAAAAGTGCAACTGCGGTAAGTTGCACTTTTCGTTAGGTGAAATACAAAATTCTTTCAAAATATATCAGGCTGCAGATGCTTCTTTTGACTCCTGTTGAAACCAATGATAAGAGATACGCCTCGTTATGGCTAATATATGGTAGTTATATTTGGGATAATTATGAGAGAAACAGTAGCATTGGAGCGAGTTACTACCTATATCTTGTAGTTGTACTGATTTGAAAAAGTAATTAGAATAATAATTGCAATGGTATTTCGGTATGTGAGAATTGCAGGTGTGTAAACAGGTAGTTCTCACTGTTTTCTTGGAGGGTAAAAATATGAGGAAAAAAACATGGCAGGTTGTGCGTAGATTATTGTCGGTCGCGTTAGTATTTGCTTTGACGATTGTACTGGCGAATCCGGTTGTGGCTGAGGCTAAGACAAAAACGCTAAAACTTCCCTTTGGTGACTTTGGGATCCCCGAAGAGTCTTATATCGAATCAGTCGCTGTGACTATTAATAAAACAGGAACATATAAAATTCAAGAGAAGAAGACTTCCGACTATTTTGCTGGTTTTATAAAGTTTGTTGTTCCAAAAACAAAAAAATATACATTTACTTTCAGTGAGCCGAGAGCTAAAGGTAAATCACCATGCCTCCCATACGTGCAGTTTACCAGACCTACCGGGATTGAGAATCAAATAACTAATGTTCCTGGATATTCAAAGGGGTATTCAGGTACTAATCAGTTTCCTTTTGCGTACAGAGTACCAGGCAAAAATAACGTTGCCAAGCGAACTGTAACAATGAATTTAGAGAAAGATCAGGTTATATATATTCAGATAGTAAATGCTTTTTATGCCTCAAAAGGTAAAAAGTTTACCTGCAAAATGAAAATCAAGTAATCAATGCAACTGATGTAATGATTAACAATTATTTATAATGAAGATTTGTGATGCCTCGTGGTGTGATAACTGCGGGGCATTTTTTATTTCATAGCTTCTTAAGAAGTATTGTCCTGACTTTATGTCATTTCAGGCTCAGTTTTGTATAATTGAGAGAGAATGAATTGTTGAAAACGGCAGCAGTGCTATTATGAGAATATAGAAAACGGAGGCGGTTGTGGGAGATAAATATTTATATCTTATTGTCGTACTGGTTGTAATACTTATTGTGTGCATTGCTGTTCTGATAAAGAATTACATGAAGCTGATCGCCGGGAATGATGCTCTTCGCGAAAGTATCAAAAATCTGGGCGAATTAAATGACAAACTCAGAATGGACAGGCACGATTACCTGAACCATCTGCAAATTATCTATGGGCTGATGGAACTTGAGGAATATGATGAAATGAATTCATACCTCAGAAAAGTTTACAAGGAGTTGCTTAAAACAGGGAAAGCTGTAAAGACGTCAAAGCCTGCTATAAACGCACTCCTGGCAGCCAAGATGGCAGAAGCTGAAGCTAAGGGAATCGAGTTTTTGATTGATGTAAAATCCGATCTTAAAAAGCTCGAAATTGAGGACTGGGAGCTGTGCAAGATTCTTTCCAATCTAATCGACAATGCGATGAAAGCGCTTGAAGATTTTGATGGAGAGGAAAAGAAAATCAGAGTACAGATCAATGAAACGCCTGAGAGATATATTTTCAGCGTTGAGGATAATGGGCCTAAAATCCCGGAAAGCATCAGAGAGAGTATTTTTAAGAAAGGCTTTTCAACAAGGAAGGAGGACGGCCACGGAATGGGACTTGCAATCGTATCCAACATTTTAAGTAAAAACGATGGAGATATCGAGCTTTTGTCGGATGATGAGGAGACAGCCTTTACCATAAGTTTTGGAAAAGAGGACGAACATATCGTTCATAGAGGAACTGGTTGCCTCTAGTGCACGGCACATGGGTGCTTACGGTATCCGAATCCGATCGGTTTTAATCGTATTTCAACTTGTATTTGTAGGAGAGAATAATTATGGGATCAGTTCAGATATTGGGAGTGATAGTCCTGATAATAGGAATACTTCTGATAGGTGTCGAGTTCTACATGCCCGGTTTTGGATTTCCCGGGATAGCAGGTATCATCTTCACCGCTGCCGGTGTTTTTTTAACCGGAAGGAATTTTCAGGAAAGAGTGATGGTGGGTGTAATCACTATCGTAATAATCGCTGTAATGCTAGTGGTGAGCATAGTGATATTCAGCTCAAAGAAAATAAAATCACCGATTAAGCTTGATGAGGATCTACAGGGAAAAAATCTTTTCATAGAAGAAAAAGATATGGAATTCCTCATTGGGAAAAAAGGAATTGCAATAACAGATTTAAAGCCTGCCGGAAAGGGCGAGTTTGATGGCGTTAAGCTGGACATTCTATCTGCAAATTATTATGTAAAAAAAGATTCTGCCCTTGTAATAACAGAAGTGAAAAATAACAGAATAATCGTCGAGGAGGAGAAGTAAAATGATGGCAACTATAATAATAGCAGCGATAGTAATAATACTGGTAGTTATGTTCTTTGCTGTAATCCCGGTTGGTATGTGGATTTCAGCGGTAGCAAGTGGAGTTAAGATAAGTATATTTTCACTGGTAGGAATGAAGCTTCGCCGAGTTAAACCGGTCAAGATTGTGAGTCCCCTGATAAAGGCCACAAAGGCAGGGATAAATGTTACAACAAATCAGCTTGAAGCTCATTATCTTGCAGGCGGAAATGTGGATAGCGTAGTAAATGCGCTTATAGCCGCAGAGAGAGCCAGTATGAACCTTTCTTTTGAGCAGGCATCAGCGATTGACCTTGCAGGACGCGATGTCTTTGAAGCTGTAACCATGAGCGTTACGCCCAAGGTAATTGAGACACCTCAGATTTCAGCAGTGGCAAAAGATGGTATAGAGCTTCTTGTTAAGGCTCGTGTGACGGTACGTACAAATATCGATCAGCTTATTGGCGGTGCCGGTGAAGCAACTGTCCTTGCAAGAGTAGGAGAAGGAATTGTAACAACTGTGGGCTCAGCTACGACACATAGCAGTGTCCTTGAGAATCCGGATGATATTTCAAAAGTTGTTCTCGAAAAAGGTCTTGATTCCGGTACTGCTTATGAAATCATGTCCATTGATATAGCCGATATCGACATTGGCAGAAATATCGGAGCAAATCTTCAGAGTCTTCAGGCAGAAGCCAACACCAAGATTGCGCAGGCCAAGGCAGAGGAGAGAAGAGCAATGGCGGTAGCACTGGAGCAGGAGATGAAGGCAGAGGTTGTCAAGGCAGAGGCTGATATTCCAAGAGCAATGGCGGAAGCTTTAAGAAGCGGCAATATCGGTGTGCTTGACTACTATAATCTTAAGAATGTTCAGGCTGATACTAAAATGAAAAACGATATTGGGAACAGCATTGCTGAATATGTTGAGACGAAGAAGGATAAGAAATAAGCTTGCAGGTTGCAAACAATAATAAAGCAATAAAGCTGATAAATATAACAACGACTGCACGGTCAAAGGCCAATAAATGGGGAGAAGCTATGATAAGAGTCATGATAGTTGAGGATGAGGAACAGATAAGGATTATTCTAAAGAAAATGATTGAGAAAACATCCGATTGCGAAGTGGTATCCTCATGCGGCAATTTTGCTACGGCTATCAGCGACTTTTTATGGCTTCGCCCCAATGTTGTTTTTATGGATATAGACCTCTCGGGGGAGAGCGGGCTTGAATGTGCAAAGGCCATTACTGAAGTGGATCCAAAGGTAAAGATTGTTTTCGCCACAGCCCACAGCGAGTATATGGCTAATGCTTTTGAAATATACGCTTTTGATTATCTTGTAAAACCCTTTGACCTTGAGCGAATCGGTAAGACACTTGGCAGAATAAAGAGCATGATGGAAGAGCAAAGCTCTGTGCCCCAAGGAACGAAGAATGAATCAGCCAGGAATGACGCAGCATATGAGAAGCTGATTATTCGTGGAAAGGAAGAGATAAATCTAGTCGACACCAGAGATATCATTATGGTAGAGCGTACCGATGGCATGTGCAGGATAGTGACTAAGGATGAGATTTTTCTTACAACAGCTTCGCTTTCTTCAATCCAGGAAAAACTGGATCCGGAAATATTCATGAGATGCCATAAGTCCTATATAGTCAGAACTCAGGCAGTTAAAAAGCTTGAAACATACGGCAGATGGACATACACGGTTAAGCTTAAAGACACCAATGAAACTGCGCTTATGACTTCTGAAAAATATAATGAAATGAAGCAAAAACTGGCGCTGTAATCAAAACAAAATAATTGTTGACAAATTGGTCTATCGTGAATAAACTTTAAATATAAAGTCGATTCATGATAGACCAAAATCTTTTTGGTTTGGAAATAAGAACTAATTTTGTGTTGAAACTTGATAAAGTTCCATATAAACAAGCCAAAATGATTTGAATCAAGTAGTGGAGGGCAATATGGCGATTGAATTAGGCGAAGTTCAGATGCAGTTTGCAGAGCTCATATGGGAAAGGGAACCGGTAGGATCAGGAGAACTGGTTAAACTGTGCTCTGATGAATTCGGGTGGAAAAAATCAACCACCTACACTGTCTTAAAAAAGCTCTGCGAGAAAGGACTGTTTCAAAATGTGGATGGCGTAGTCACATCCATTATTTCCAAAGATGATTTTTATAGAAAAAAGAGTGAGCAGTTTGTTGAGGAGACCTTTGGGGGATCACTTCCGGCATTTCTGGCGGCATTCACATCAAAGCAGAAGCTTTCAAAAAAAGAGATTGATGAGATAAAGAAGATTATCGACAGGGCAAAGGATTAGAATGTAGATATTGGCTGAGGATATGCTTTTGTTTTTCCAAAGAGAAACAAAAAACATAAAACTCTTATCCAGTAAGAAGACACTGTTTGAAAAGTTTTTATGGGCATACAGGCTAAGAGTACACTGCTTGATAATAGTTTTTATGTGTGGCTAATAGGGTAAGGCTTGATAGTAGGATGGAGGAAACGTATGGGGACAATTTTTATAAAGATCATAGAAATGAGCATATCTGCTGTGTTTCTTATGTTGGCAGTTATTCTGATAAGATTTCCACTTAAGAGGGGACCGAAGTGGTTTATGGGTGTCTTGTGGGCTATAGTGGCTCTTCGACTTGCGATTCCATTTCAGATTGAGACTAAGATAGGCTTAATGCCTGATTTTAACGGAGTAGTCGAGAGGTTTTTCAATGCAGAAGGAACGGGAAGTGCGGCTGTAGAGACTCGCCATACCTTTGTGCAATATTCTGATGCAGGATATGGTACAGAAGTAAACGGCAGAGGTGGCATAGATAAAGCCTTATCTGAAGAGAAGGATTATCTTCCTGCTGAAGAAATAACAACAACCTACACTAATGAAAGTAAATTGGGCACTTTGATACGTAGAAATGGTATGTTGAAAACTCTGTGTATAATCTGGCTTCTTGGAGTGTTTGCAGTCATTTGTTATGCGGTTTTGAGTTTCGTTTCTATTTGGAAAAAGACCAGAGCATCTATAATGCTTGCAGGTGGAACGGATAGGGATGGAATTTGTGGTTCTATGAAAAATAGCAACGGAAGTGTAAGCGCTTTTATTTCAGATGAAATTGATACACCTTTTATACTTGGCATTTTCAGACCTGTGGTTTATCTGCCTTCAGGACTTGATGATGAGACCTTGAAAAATGTGCTTGCTCATGAAAAGGCACACATCAGAAGAAAGGATCATCTCCGCAAGCAGTTTGGTTTCATTCTTCTTGCAATCCACTGGTTCAATCCTCTTGTGTGGATTTCCTATATTCTTTTTTGTAAGGATATAGAGCTATCCTGTGACGAGATGGTTATTAGCCGCATGTCACTTGATGAGAAGAAGTCCTATGCAACATCTCTTCTTCTTTGCAGTACTCATCAGAAGCTAATTTTGGCTTATCCCCTCGCATTTGGTGAGGTTGGAGTAAAGACGAGAGTTAAGCAGATTTTCAATTATAAAAAGCCCTCATTCTGGCTAATCATGATGCTGGTTGTAATCAGCACAGTGTTATCAGTCTGTTTTATGACGAACGCGTCTGAAAGTGTAGTTGGTGGAGAAGGGAATTCTCCAGTAATATCAGGCGTTGATGAAGCTAAAGAGAGCATAATTGTAGATGGAAAAGATAATAGTAAGGAAGAACTTTTGACAACTGAAAACAAAGGAGAAAAACTGGCATCTACTGAAGGCAGAGAAGTTATTGAAGACAGTTCAGAATACGCTAAATACGTAACTACACCTCAGGAGCAGCTTTTATGGAGATGGGATCAGAGCTTTAGTAACAGGGATGTTCAGGGAATATTAAGCGATTCTACCAAGGATGTTCAGACAAAACTTGTTAATGAAGGTGTGTTGTTTAAAGATGAGGACGGGGAGACCTTTGGCTGGTCAAGTCCATGGCCATTCGCCTATGAAGTAAAAGGACAGGCTGGTTCTATGTCATATTGCACGAACGAGGAAAAGACAGAGGGTGAAATTCACTACTATGCCACTGATTCCGAGCCGCATCTATATGTGTGGATAGAGAAAATCAAGATGGGTGAAGCGGAAGATGGAACCTACAAAGTAGTGGGTGAGCATCTTGATATGTACGACAATATTGATTCTTTTAAGGATTTGGAAAGCGCATATTTTAATAATGGTAGTGATAATGATGCAATTAATTACTGCAAAAACGGACTTGGTGAATATCTGAACGATCATGCAAAGTCAGATTCTAATGGAATTTACAGCAGATACTTTGATCCGGTGTCATCAGCTCGTTTCCTTCTTAATCTATCTGATGATGAGAGCAAGGTAGAAATAGTAAGAGGCGAAGATAATAGTGAAGGCACAGTAGTTTCAATCAGATTTTTAAAAGAAAACAAATATATGGACATACTCATGATAAAGCCGTGGGGAGAGGATGGAATATATGTTCCACAGATGAAAATGCCACAGGATAATTATGGCGAAAGACTATACAGTTTAAATAATCCGAAGAATGATTATCCTGTTGATGGTGAAGATGCTAGGAATCTGTTGTACACTGAGGATACAGAGGCTAAGATTGGCAATCTTCCATATTCAGATGATGTAGAAGAACAATTTGAGGATATTCATAAAGATAACAAAAGATGATTTCTGCCGCACTTTATGGATAGCCGAAAAGCAGTGAAGAGAATAGCAGAAGTTGTTCTAACGTATTTCGTAGATATGCAAAAAGCAGCAGAGAGATTAGAAAAAATCATTCTGCTGCTTTTTGCATAAAGCCAAAAAGCGTTAGAGAGAATAGCAGGAATCGGTCTACCGCATTTTTAAAATAGCCCAAAAGCTTGCATTCATTAGACTCTTGAATCCGGATACAAATATGATACAATTGCATTGCGTAAAATATGGCTGAATTTAAGAGGTTTATATCATGAATATTGTAGTAAGATATTGTTCAAAGACACCATTTGGTAATACAAGAAGGATAGCAGAGGCTATTGCGGAAGGTGTAGGTGTGCAGGCAGTGAGCATTGCTGACGAGCCAAAGCTTAATGAAAAAGCAGACATTTTTTTCCTTGGTGGAGCGCCATATGCAAATATCATGGCTCCTGAACTTAGGGAGTATGCTAATAACATTGATCCTTCTATGGTATCAAAGGTGGTTCTTTTTACAACTTCAAACTGGTCAAGAAGAACGGTACTTGCCCTTAAGAAAACTCTGAAAAGCAAGGGGATTTCTGTGTGTGAGGAATATTTCTTTGCTCATATGCTCAAGATAGATGAAAAGATTGAGGAAGCAAGGGCATTCGGGCAAAGAATGGCAAAGAGGAAATTGCCCACAAGAAGTTATTTTATTTAAAAGGTACTATATCCGCCACCTGATAAATGTGATAGTTTCATATAAACACTGATGAAATGAACGATCACAAAGGTGAACGGGATGAAGAAATCTACCAGAAAAACCATCATAGCAATTCTTTTGGTAAACTGCATATTAGTTGCAGTGGCAGTATGTGGAAAAATACTCAGCAGATTTGATTACAAGGATCATTTTGATGACATTGTAATCACTGTTAATGATAAGGGAATAACACTTAGAGAATTTGGATATTACATCTATGAGGTGGAAGCATTTGTTCAGAAGCAGGCGCTTTTATATGATCCTGAAAATCCCAAGCATTGGTGGAATACTCACTTTTCAGCGGGGCTTGATTCACAATTTGTTTGTGATTATGCTAAAAAAGTTGTCATAAATACGTGCATAATGGATGAAATCTATTATGAGGGTGCAATTAGCAAGGAAATCACATTAAGCAGTTTAGAAGAAAACGAAATTCGTGACGAAGCAGAAGAAATGCTTGATAGTATGAGTCCCGATCAGCTCGAAGCTACGGGACTGAATTTGTCTCTAATAATCAAAATAAAGCAAAAGCACGCTCTGGCTTCAAAGTTTGCTCAGTATATCGTGGAAAATGGGGATTTTTCAGGATATTCCATGATGCCGGAAAAACTGGTAAACTGGGATGGGGAATACTATCTGGAAGAGATTTTGCCGGGGCAAAATGTTGTGACAAATGACAGGATTCTGGATAAAATAGCTTTGGGGAAAATTACCGTGAATAATGATTAGAGCCATCATTGCCACGGAGATGTATTGAGGGAACAGGTATGAATGAGGAACGCGATCTGACTAAGGGGAAACCATTATCACTGATTTTGAGCTTCGCCTTGTCATTGATAGTTGGGAATATTTTTCAGCAGCTCTACATTATTGTAGACAACATCATTATAGGCCGGAAAGTAGGCGCCGAAGGGCTATCTGCCATAGGCGGAACTGAATGGTTTATTTTTTTGGTAAATGGATTTGTCATAGGCTTGATCCAGGGATTTTCAGTTTTACTGGGGAATAAGTACGGGGAAAAGGATGAAACCGCTTTTTCTCAGTACTATAAAAAAGCTAAGGCAATCTGTTTTGTTCTGGCTATATCTTTAGTGGCGATTCTTTTAAGCACTTCCGGATTTGTACTAAGGGCGCTTGATACAAAAGAGGAAGTGTTTTCTTTTGCCAAGATCTATGTTGATGTCATATTTTTGGGGCTCCCTTTTCTGATATTTTATCAGTTTTTCGCAGCAGTTTTAAGGAGCAGAGGAAACAGCAAAATTCATCTGATGGCAATGACAGTTTCTTCACTGTGCAACATTGTTTTGGACCTACTGTTTGTAAGCGTTTTGAATATGGGCACAGGCGGGGCTGCTCTTGGAACAATCCTTTCAGAATGCCTTGTTATGATTATCTGTGGTTATAACGTTTATAAAAACAGGCAGAATATTTCTAATGTTACCCCTGGAAAAGGTGCCGGCTCTAAAGACGGATTTACCGTGGTAAAAGAGCTGATGACAATCGGCCTTCCCATGGCACTTCAGAGTGTGATCACGGCAATAGGTGGTCTTATTGTTATAAATAGAATCAATCAGTATGAGCTCTCATTTCTCACCGGATATACCATAGCGGGAAAAATATATGTGCTTCTTGAGATTGCAGCCTCTTCGTATGGACTTGCTGTAGTTGCTTATGTTTCTCAGAATATGGGTGCAAGAAATTATGAGCGTATTCGCAGCGGAGTAAGAGTAAGCGTGCTGCTTGGCATCATCACGGCTCTTTTGTGTTCAGCTGTAATGATCATTTTCGGGCAGCCTTTGATGAAACTGTTCATGGATGCTGAGACTGCGAACGAGGCAGTTTTTTCTTATGGCTATAAGTATCTGCAGGTTCTGGCTGCATTTTTCCCGCTGCTCTATATTTTATATATTGTAAGGTCGACATTGCAGGGTATGGGAAACAGCATAATTCCTATGCTTTCAAGCTTCGCACAGCTGATAATGAGGGTGAGCTGCGCACTTATTTTAACCCGCTTCATCGGATACTATGGCATCTATTTCGGGGAAATCTGCGCCTGGGCACTTGCTGATTGCATTCTGATATTTACATGTTTTCTGTCATTGCGGAGTGTTGGGGAACTGCGGGTAAATGAGTAAATGGGTAGTAAGTGGGGTGTTATCTTTTCTGCTACTATGTGGGGGATTTATTCTGCTACTATTGGTGGAAATGGAAATGGTGGTAGGGGAAGATGTGGGATGTATACTGCTTCTATGTGAGGATACTGGAATAGTAGCAGTGGGAAAAGGCAGTTGAGATCGCAAGAAAATTTGATGAAGCTCCTGTCTATGATATTTCCACAGGTGCCAGTCTGTGGCTTAGTAAAGTCACGGAAGATGCACCGGTTGCCTTTGAAGAAACGGGGCCCTGCGCTATGAAAGCACTTGAAAAAATATTGAGCGATTTTGAGGCGGATTTTACAGGTGATGTAAAAAAGGCTGCAAAGAGTGTACGGAATTATATGATGCAGAAAATAACTTAGGGCGTTCAAATCTTCAGAATATACCCGATTTCCTTTGCCAAATCAACCATGAAATCTGCACCTGAACGCATCATTTCTATAGGGTTGCCGTATCCATAAGTCACAGCGATGCTGTCTACACCCGCACCAACAGCTCCTTTAATATCATAGGCGGTGTCACCTATCATCACGCATTCACTCTTATCCAGTCCATATTTTTCTATGGCAATTTCTATGAGACGCTTTTTATCAGAACTGTGATGAGTGGATAAAGTTAATTGACAATGCATCATTAAATGTTATCATATCATTATAAAAATTTTCAGAAAGAGCACTCATGTGCAAAGGTGAAGAAATGCGGAATTGATAATCATTTTTAAGTTAACACGATTTATGACCTGGGAACAGGTTTGTTTGTGTACGCTTGAAATGATTAGAGCAGATCATCTGACGAAGTATTTTTCGTTTGATGTGAGCTCTGCAAGTCCGACCGTGATGCTTTATTAGTCCGGTGGATTTTGTTATCGCTATAAATTCCTCATTCTTACATATTTGCCGAATGGCTTATATATAGGTTTGTTTTAGCGAGTCTGTTTTTGCGTACACATTGTATGCAGAAACAGACTTTTTAATCATATAGGAAAATCCGTTGGATTTCCTAATCCTGCTTCTGCAAGGAAGGAGAGATATATGGCACAGATAAATGTAACCGGCCTTACTTTTGGATATGAAGGCAGCTTTGATAATGTTTTTGAAAATGTTTCTTTTATGGTGGACACCAATTGGAAACTTGGATTTATAGGGAGAAACGGGAAAGGGAAAACAACATTCCTGAATCTTTTAATGGGAAAATATGAGTATCAGGGAAGTATAACTTCAAATTCATACTTCGACTATTTTCCCTATGTGGTTTCGGAAAATGACCTTGAAAAAACTCCTGATGAACTGATGGAGAAATGGAAGCCGGGGGTTGAGAGCTGGCGAGTAATGTGTGAACTGCCAAAGCTATCGGTAGAAACTGAGCTCTTGTACAGACCTTTTAAAACCTTAAGTTTTGGTGAAAGAACCAAGATTATGCTTGCTGTTCTGTTTTCCGGAGATAATGATTTTCTGCTTATAGACGAGCCCACAAACCATCTTGATATGGAGGCGAGGGACATCGTCAAAGCTTATCTTGCGGAGAAAAAGGGATTCATACTGGTTTCCCATGACCGAGATCTTTTGGATGCCTGCATAGATCATGTTCTTGTGTTGAACCGGGCTACCATAGAAGTGCAGAATGGGAATTTCTCAACCTGGTGGGATAATAAGGAAAAGGCGGATTCCTTCGCCAGATCAGAAAATGAAAAACATCTGAAGGAAATAGGCAAGTTAAAGGCAGCAGCTGACAGAACAGCAAGGTGGGCTGACAAAAGTGAGAATAGCAAAATAGGATTTGATCCTGTAAAAGAAAATGACAGATCAATATCAACAAGGTCTTTCATTGGTGCAAAGACCAAGAAAATGCAGTCGAGAGTAAAGTCCTTTGAGGATAGAATGAACAGGGAAATCGAAGAAAAAGAAGGTCTCCTTCAGGATATCGAGGAAACTATAGATTTAAAGATCATGCCACTTAAGCACCACAAGGAGAGGCTCATTGAATGCAGAGATTTGTCACTTAAGTACATTGATGGGAATGAAAATGTGATAGAGAATCTGACATTTGAAGTGCTTCAGGGTGAACGGGTTTTTCTCAGCGGTGCGAACGGCAGTGGAAAATCCAGTTTGATAAAGGCGATATTATTTCAAAATGCTAATTTTGCGGGTGGAAATGGTGTTAATGACTTCATGGGAGGATATGATGCCGATGCGGATGTCATCAGGAGAGAAGCTACGGGAAAAAACGGCAGCCATGCTACAGACTCACAGAGTATGGGAAAACTGTCACTTTCCGGTGAACTTAAAGTTGCCTCCGGACTTAAGATATCCTACATAAACCAGGACACTTCTCATTTGAAGGGGAGCTTAATGGAGCATGCACAAAAAAATGGATTGGATTACAGCCTTCTTCTTGCTATTTTACGGCAGCTTGATATGAACAGGGAACAGTTTGCCAAGAATATTGAGGACTTTTCAGAGGGACAAAAGAAAAAGGTGCTCATAGCATCAAGCCTTCTTACACCTGCTCACCTTTACATCTGGGACGAACCGCTAAATTATATCGATGTGTTTTCAAGAATGCAGATAGAAAGGCTTATTGAGAAATATGCACCCACTATGCTTCTTGTGGAGCATGATGTAAGGTTCAGAGAAAAACTTTCATCAAAAGAGATTTTCCTATGAGGACCAGAGTAAAAGACGTTACTGTTCAGACAGCTCTGCGCACTTGCTGCGCTGAGCGTGAGAATGTTCTACGTCTTGAATATAGGATTTGCCCCTTTGCCGAAGGCAACTGGAATGGGCAAATCCAGTTGCTGTGAGCACCGTAAGGTGTGAACAGTAACTAAAAGATAAAGTTTGGAATTACAGCTTTTATATTTGTAATGTATTATTTTAGCTGTATAATTATAGCGCAAAATCTTGATAAACTGGCTATTGAAGAGGTAAAAGTTAATGAAAAAAGTTGCACTTATAAAAGAAATATTGATTTTAACACTGGCTACTATAATAATCGGAGCAGCGGTTTTCTTTTTCCTTATGCCGAGTCATGCATCTGTCAGCAGCATATCGGGATTATCAATTGTACTGACAAATTTTATACCGCTGTCGGTTTCAGCCATAACAATGATACTCAACGTATTTTTGCTGATCATCGGTTTTATCACCTGCGGTACTGAGTTTGGATATAAGACAGTATATACGTCTATTTTATTGCCTGTGGTGATTGGAGTATTTGAGAAAACTTTTCCCGATTTTACCTCATTTACAGGGGATGCAACTCTTGATGTTGTGTGCTATATATTCTTTGTAAGTATAGGAATTGCGATTCTTTTTAACAGAAATGCGTCCTCAGGCGGTCTTGATATTGTGGCAAAAATCATTAACAAGTATCTAAGAGTGGATCTTGGTAAAGCAATGTCAGCAGCCGGACTGTGCGTAGCTGCTTCGTCAATACTTGTCTATGATGCCAAGACCCTGATACTCAGCATTCTGGGTACATATTTTAACGGTGTCATTCTGGACCACTTCATTTTTGATCAGAAGCTCAAGAGGAGGGTATGCATTGTTTCTCCTTTTGAAAAGGAAATAAGAAACTTTATATTGAATGAGCTTCACAGTGGAGCAAGTATATACAAGGCTATCGGTGCATATCGAATGCAGGAGCACAACGAGATCATAACCATCGTGGATAAGAGTGAATTCCAGAAATTGATGGCATTTATTGATAAGGTGGATCCACAGGCTTTTGTTACTGTATATAAGGTAAGCGAAATGCAGTACAGATCCAAATCCATGCCGGAGAGGATTTTTGAGGATTGATAATGTAAAGAAGGTAATGCAATACGCTTATATCTTTTGCAATGATCTTTTCAAATGCAGCAGCTATGTCCACACAGATAATCACAGGACACCTTGTGGGAGCCGGAAAAACTGATGAAGCATAAAAAAACCTGAAAAAGGTACTATATATTTTTAATCATGCGTATGTTAGTTTCATAGTAGGAACACGTTTATTGCACTCGATATATCGTTTGCGGGTATTTGCAGGTGCAGCGATTTTTACAAAGGAGCTTATCTATGAAAAAGAATATACGCATGATTTTGCTTGGAGAACTACTGCTTTTCATAATTCTGTTTACTGTTCTTATGGTAGGAGGAAGTTATGGGATGTCAGCTGTATGGTGGTTTCTCGATTTTCCGTCACTTCTGATTATCCTGTTGGTTTTTATCCCGGGACTTATGATCATGGGAGAGTGGAAGGATTTTCTTAAATCCTTTTCTGTGGGGATTAAGGAGTATCGCCTTCTGGAACTTAAGAACATAATAGGAGCTGTGGATGCAGCCCAGAAACTGACTGTATTTGCGGCTCTTTTTGCTATTATTATTTCAGGTGTGCTGATTCTTGGACACATTGATGATCTGTCGCTGATTGGACCTAATCTGGCTGTATGCTTCCTGTCAGGATTATATGCGGTTATCATTGAGTTCTTTCTTCTTCCATTAAAGCTTAATGCTGAGCGGAAAATGAATGAAGAAATGGATCTTGGTGAGTGATAGAACTTTAACCGGCATCGTTCATAATAGATATGTGTGGTGCCATAATGATATATAGTGTGGTTATGAAAATGAAAGATCCGGGTATAACAAAAGCGAAGTATCTTCAGGTGGCCGGCGGTTTTGGACTTACCAAGAGAGAGCTGGAGCTTGGATACTTAAAGGTACATGGCTTTTCAAATAGAAGAATTGCATATATGCTTGGTATTTCTGAACAGACAGTAAAAAATCATTTTACTCATATATACGAAAAGGCGTGGGTTCCCGGACGAAAGGAATTCATTACGTTGTTTTTACAGTGAATATTATTCATATAGGAAGGCAATGACTTGAAATAAAAAAGGTATTACATGAAAAATTAATATCTGTTATAATGGCATCCGTATCGGCTCTGCAAAGAGAATCGATATCAGTAATAATAAATATCGAAGATGTAAAGCTGGTATCATTGGAAACGAAACACCTTACGGGTGATAACGAACAACACGCCTTAGGTCTTCCCCTGGTAAAGAGAAAGGAGAACCCCGGGTATGTTACCACAGAATAAGTTTCAGGATGTTATTTTCACAATATTAATGGCCGCCGTTATGGTCTATGCAATGATTTGCTACAACATTTCGCTAAATGTAGGCGGAATGCAGAATTTTGTATTTCTTGCAGCCTTTAAGGAAATGATAATCATGTTGCCTGTTGCAGTAGCTATAGAGCTTATATTTGTTGGAAAGCTTGCGCAGAAGCTGGCATTTAGATTTGTCACTCCGGGAAAAGACCCAATGATCATGACGATTCTTGGTATTTCCGCAATGAGTGTTGTTCTTATGTGTCCCTGCATGAGCCTTGTGGCTACATTCCTTTTCAAGGATGCAGGCTTTGAGTTAATTGCTGTATGGATTGAGACAACAGTAAAGAATTTCCCCATGGCACTTTGCTGGCAGATATTCTTCGCAGGACCTGTTGTACGTGGAATTTTTGGATTCTTTGTAAAAAAGTTTTCTAAGAATAGCATGGTAGAAGTCAAAAAGGCAGCCTGATAAATGAAATGAATAAAACAATTAGTAAAATCGCCAACCATTTGGAAATCAATATTTCCTGATGGCTGGCGATTTTTTGACTAGGTACGACGATTGACGACAACGCAGCAGAAGACAATTTAGACAAGTAATAAAGTCGATTTATTTGATGACAGTAGCACTAGCTGCGGCGCCTGAAGACAATACAGCACATCTTAGAATTGGTAGAAATAGTCCAAGTGATTGTAAGATGCTGTACTATCCCAAAATTGAATTCAGATGTGATATATCCAGATATTTCGGAAGCCCGTTTTCGTAAACCTGCTGAACCTCACCTGCAATGAGAGGCTTAAGGTAATCTACAAATTCAGAAGTTATATCATTGCCTTCTTTTGTTATCCAATCTGTCGGAACTGATTTTGCTTCGTTGGCTATATTTTTAATCTGGGCATAGCTATAATCCACTTTGTAGGGATCATTGCTTATTCTGTTCAGGACAACCATACATCCTGTCTGTCCTTCTTCAGACAAAGCTACAGCTTTTTTACCCTGTGCAAAAGATTCATCAAGATCGGTTTTACTTGCCATGTGTGCTGCGCATCTCTGAAGTACATTGATCTCCACTGAGCGTACCTTTACATCGATGTTCTCTTTTATAAGGAACTCAAGAGCTTTACCTGCGCCGGAGAGCTGCTGATGTCCAAAGGTATCAGCCATTGCCTTGCTGGATGTGATATAGTTGCCTTCCTTATCTCTTATACCCTCAGATACTGCAACTATTACATTATTGCGCTTGGAAAGCTCGCTGCGGACATCTATAAGGAACTGCTCCTTATCAAAAGGAACCTCCGGAAGGTAAATAAGGTGAGGCGCAGATGAATAACCGTTTCTCGCAAGAGCTGATGCTGCGGTAAGCCATCCTGCGTCACGTCCCATGATTTCCACGATGGTAACTGACTTGACTGCATAAATGAAGGTATCATGAGCAATCTCTAAGACAGAGCTTGCTATATACTTGGCAGCAGAGCCAAAGCCCGGGGTGTGATCTGTAGAGCACAGATCATTATCGATAGTCTTGGGAACACCGATTATCTTTATGTCTGAACCTATTTCCCTGGCATAATTTGAAAGCTTTAAGACAGTATCCATGCTGTCGTTACCACCTATATAGAAAAAGGCTCCAATATTATGTTTTCTAAATTGTGAAAAGATAAAAGAATATGAAGAATCATCATCCCTGTATTCCGGGAGCTTATATCTGCAGCTTCCTAAATACATGGCAGGTGTGTGAGTTAAAAGGGTTATAAAATCAGAATCGCTTTGAGCTTTTGCGGTAAGATCCAGATAATTCTCAGATAATACGCCCAGGATTCCATTTATGGCTCCATAACATCGGTCATAGTTTTTAGATTCGATGGTAGCGCTAACCACTCCTGCAAGACTGGCATTGATAGCAGAAGTAGGTCCTCCTGATTGTGCAACAAGAACATTTTTATTGTCCATTAACAAGACTCCTCAATTTTTGCTTTAATTCTATCACTTCAAAATTCTGATGTCACTATGAAATACTTGATAAATGCAGTATTTATGCGGTTTATATAGTTTTACGAAACATTTGGCGTCTTTTTCGTTAATGTGCATATATTGCTATTTTTGCTCATTATAATGTGGATCAAAGAGAGCTTATTGGAAATCCCGTGGCAAATCCCTATGCTGTGAGCACCACAGCGATTAAACAACTAAGATTTAATAGTTATTTAATATAGGAATCATCAAATGTTTATGCCTCCTTTGCAGCTTCTTTGATACAATACGATTGTAGAAAAGTTGTGCAGGAGGCATTATTGTGAATTGGGAGTTTAGCTATGTAATTCCTAGCTTTCTGGTACTGATCATAGTGATGGGATATTATTATTCATTGCCCAGATTACCGATAAGGCTGAATAAAGTATTTCTTACAATAATGATAGCTGAAGGCTTAGTGATAATAACCGACATGATTTCCAGCTGGGCGGATAATGAGTATAAATTATTACCTGCCTGGCTTTTAGTCGCTCTAAACACCATGTTTTTTATCACTTTTCATGTTCGAACCTATCTGTTTTTTGAAATCACACTTGTACTTCTCAGAGCATTTAATCTGAGGAGTAAACTAAGCGTCTTGCTTATGAAAATTCCGTTTATTCTCACTGAACTTATAACCATTATAGGTGTTTATACAGGATACGTTTTTTATATTGATGGTACGGGATATCATCGAGGTCCTCTTCATTACATTGTTTATGTATGTCTCTATTTTTACTTGGGAGCATCATTCCTTTATATTTTAAAAAATTGGGACAGAATCAGGCGCAGGCAGGAGCGAGTGAGCATAATAAGTATTAGTGTTATTCTTCTTATTGGTTCATTTGCCAGAATATTACTGCCGCAGCTGCTGCTGTATGATACATTCTGTCTTATGGCCATACTTGTTATTTACCTGTCATACGGAAATCCGGAGTTTTATCTGGAAAGAAGGAATATGACTTTTAATAACAAGGCACTAAGGACCTACATTGAAGAAAATGAGGGTCGGGGTCAGTATAAAATCCTGTCTTTTGTTCTACGTGATTATCATGATTTGCGGGAAATCTATGGAACAGTGCAGATGAATCAGGGAATAGCACTGATTTCAGCCTATCTTAAGAAAAATTACCCGGATTTTTTAGAGTTCTATTATCAGAATGGACGGTTTGTTTTGCTTGGTGATAAGGATATGGACTGGGAGGATATCCATGAGGAACTGAGACACAGATTTATGCTTCCGTGGAAATCAGGTAATTCCGAACTGTATCTGGAAGCCGGTTTTGCGTATATGGATTTTGAGGAGGGCTATACATCAGCTGATGTTGTCTTAAATACAATAACCATCATGTTGGAAAAGGCTAATAAGCTCGGAGATGATTATAACATCCTTACCGACGATGATCCCTTGGGAGAGTACGAGGAGAGATTGTACTTAAAGCGTACCATGGAAAATGCCATCGATCAGAAAGCGGTGGAAGTATTTCTTCAGCCAATCATTGACGCAAAAAAGAGAACTCTTGTAGGTGCTGAGGCACTTGCAAGAATAAGAGACAGTGAAGGTAATATAGTTCCTCCCGGAGCATTTATTCCCATAGCGGAGCAGAATGGAAGAATAAATCAGCTTGGAGAGCAGGTTTTTGAAAAGGTCTGTGAGTTTATAGCAGATAATGAAATGGACAGAATGGGTATGAAATTTATCAATGTAAATCTTTCGCCTATTCAGTTCATGAGATCTGACCTTGGAAGAAGATTCCTTACAGATACACACAAGTACGGTATTTCCCCGGATAAAATACATTTAGAGATAACAGAGGAAGCAATAATAGACGATCAGCTTATGGATAAGCAGATTCAGATCATGCAGAAGGAAGGTTTTAAATTTGTTCTGGATGATTATGGAAAAGGGTATTCCAACCTGAACAGGCTAAAGAAAGGACCGTTCATAAACGTTAAGCTTGATATGGAAGTAGTATGGGATTATTGTGCTACTCAGGATCACGTAATTCCTATGATGGTAGAAGCTTTCAAAAAAATGAATTTCAGTATAACAGCCGAGGGAATAGAGACTGAGGAAATGGCAGTAAAGATGACAGAAATTGGCTGTGATTATCTGCAGGGCATGTTGTTCTCATACCCTGTTCCGATGGATGAGTTTATAAGAAAATATGGAAAAACAGATGAGACCTGATATATGGCCCCATCTGTTTTTAATTTCATAGAAATTCTTATTTTAACCGATATTATTTACTATTCCAAATGAAATATAGTTTTCAATCAGGGCTCTGAAGTCAGTGCCTTCTTCACATTTCTCGTTATAAATCCCATCTACCATGAGGCGAACTCCTCCGCCCTCAAAGTGTTCTACTACCTTGTATCTGTCTTTGTAAAAAGCACTTCTTGAAACGGCGACATTTTTTCTTACGCCTTTGAATTCCGACAAGGGACATCCGGGGAAATTAATATTTACAATCTGGCCGTAATCAAGCTTTACCTCAAGGGCTTCCTTTATCATATCCTTAAGATAGGCATTGGTTACTTCGTGGACATCATCGATATTTTCAGACAATGCAACAGCATGAAGCCCCTGAAAGGCGGCTTCAAATGCGGCGCCTGCTGTGGCTGAATACTGAATGTCGGTTGCGGCGTTGTAGCCATAGTTTATTCCGGATAATACGTAATGCGGCTTTTTAGGCATTACGTTAAGGCTTCCAACCCTGACACAATCTCCCGGTGTTCCGCTGCAGGAATATGCATGAACGCCTTCGACCGGAAAATCATGTGGGAAAACATCTATGGGCTCCCTTAGTGTTATGCTGTGTGATGCGGCACTTCTCTGATGAGCCGGGGCCACAACCCATACTTCGCCAAAATCCCTGGCAGCCGCTGCAAGGCGGCGAATTCCGCCGGCATCTATTCCATCATCATTAGTAATAAGAATTCTTTTCATGAACGTATCCTCTTCTTTGTGTATTGGCACGATTACTTCGTAATCCTGCCCTATCGGTCGGAACCATTCCGAATCATGACTTCGTCATGATGGTTCCTCCTTGCGAGTTGATTTTTTTTGATTATACCCTAAAAATGTTAAATAGCAAGAAACAACAAGGAAATAAGCAACATTATGACAGACAACAGACTCTAATAATGGGATTATTAATCATAAGTAAAACAATATGGGAAAGGATGGAAAATGGGAGCTTATAAAACAGGTAATTACAGAAATTTACTTAAAGAAATCGGTAAAAGCGATGCCGAAATAAAGGCCCGGATCGAAGAAGCCGTACAGACCTTTTTCTATGACGAGAATGAGCGTATATACCATGATGCCGGAGAGGATATGGGATACCTCACTGACACCGGCAATAACGATGCCAGGACAGAGGGTATGTCCTACGGCATGATGATGTGCGTTCAGTTTGATATGAAGAAGGAATTCGATCGCATCTGGAAATGGTCAAAGACTTATATGTTCATGGATGAGGGCGAAAACGAGGGCTATTTTGCCTGGTCCTGCCAGACTGACGGAACAAAGAATGCCTATGGTCCCGCTCCTGATGGAGAAGAGTTCTATGCCATGGCATTGTTTTTTGCATCCCACAGATGGGGCGACGGTGAAGGAATATTCGAGTACAGCAAGCAGGCAAGAGATATCCTGAGCGCATGTCTGCACAAGGGTGAAAACGGCAGACAGGGAGCACCTATGTGGAACAGGGATAACGGACAGATACTGTTTGTTCCGGGAAGTCCGTGGACAGATCCTTCATATCATCTTCCGCATTTCTATGAACTGTTTGCATTGTGGGCTAATGAAGAGGACAGGGAATTCTTCAAAAGAGCTGCAAAGGTCAGCAGAGAGTATCTTGTGAAGGCATGCCACGGTAAAACAGGTTTAAATCCAGAATATGCAAACTTTGACGGAACACCTATGGACAAGGAACTTCCCTGGGGAAGTTTTTGCGATTTCTTTAGTGATGCCTACAGAACTGCAGCAAATATAGGGCTTGATGCAGTCTGGTTTGGCGAGGATGAGGGACAGCTTAGTGTACCTCTTAAAATGATGAATTTCTTTGGAACTGATCTGGAGGCTGTAAGATGTGCATACAAGATTGACGGTACACCGCTTGAAAGACCGGTGCTTCATCCGCTTGGACTTTTGGCAACCATGGCACAGGGGGCTCTTGCGGCAGCAGATGAGGATTTTGAAACCGCTAAAAAATGGGTAGAGTGGTTTTGGAATCAGCCACTTAGAAAGGGCCAGCGCAGATACTATGACAATTGCCTTTATATGTTTGCGCTTCTTGCACTTTCAGGTAATTATAGAATCTATTAAAAAAGGGGAGGTTTTTTAAACAATGGGGAAACAATTAATTTATTCGGTGTATTTTATACTGCCGATCATTTTGCTTTGGGGGGCAAAACCTGCAAAACGGGGCGAGTGGAATGACAGCTTTGCGCTTGATCAGACAAAGGTATTCCAGGGATTTTTGACAATTTGCATCATGCTTCATCACATAGGACAAAAGACCTGTGCTTCATGGCTTTTTCCTAAAAGCAGAATAATACCGGGACTGGAGTTCTTTGTTCCGATAGGATACATTCTTGTTTCATTTTTCCTGTTCTTCAACGGATACGGGGCATACAAGAGTTATCACACAAAGAAGAATTATCTTAATGGTTTTGTGAAAAAGAGAGTGTTGCCGGTAGTCCTTTCACTTTACTCCACAACTGTGATTTTCTTTATTGCAAGACTCTTAGTTGGTGAAAAGATGGATCTGCCCGGAGCGCTTTTGTATCTGTCAAGCATTAAGCTCTGCAATCCTAACACATGGTACGTAATTGTACTTCCGTTCTTCTACCTGGCTTTTTATTTTTCATTCAGATTTATTAAGAAGGATGGGGTTGCAGTAGCTGCTACTACAGCATTTGTGCTTCTTTACATTCTGGTTGGAACAAGCATAGATCACAACGATTACCTTATCAGAGGTGAATGGTGGTGGAACTGTGTTCACATGTTCCCGATCGGAATCATATTTGCTAAGTATGAGGATAAGATCATTCCTCACCTTAAGAAATACTACTGGGTATATGCCATTGTAGCTGTTTTGGCGGTTTATCCTTTATATCTGTATTCAGTATACGCACAGGATGCATTCTCATATTATGGTGAGAACTTCTTTGCGCCTGACAAGGTAATGAGAAGAAGACTGACACTCCTTAGCCAGGTGTTTGTAACTACTGATTTTGTTTTTGCAGCACTTCTTCTTGGCATGAAGGTGAAGATAGGAAACAGGTTCTTAAGATTTATGGGAACATTAACCCTTGAGTTCTATCTGATACACGGACTGTTTGTAGAACTTTTTGATCATACCTTTGACGGAGGAGTACCCTCTCCATTCCCGATCAGAAATGTATTCTTGTATGTAATTGCCGTGTTTGCACTGGGTTTACCTTCAGCTATTCTTTTAAAGAAGCTTCATCAGGTTATACTGGGCACCGGAAAAAAGAAAGCAGAAAATAAACTTCTAAATAAGGCTTCTTAGAATATTGGGCGATTATTCCATAGTGCGTTCAAGAAGTAATGACTTCTTGCGGGCAAAAGCGGAAATCGCAGGCAATAAAATTTAATATACCGGTAAGGGTAATCGACACATGAAAACCATCATACATGAGGCTGCAAAGGCAGGCATGTACGATGGTTTTTTTATCGTAACTTAATGTCTTGTTTATCACAATTTTATAGGAATGGGAGATAATAAATTTATGATGATTATTAACATGTCACAAGCATGTCCATTTTTAAGAGGATCGATTTATGAGAAAAAGAGTGCTCTCTACATTACTTATTGTAGCTCTTTCAACACTTATGCTGGTAGCCTGCTCAAATAAGAAGGATTCACTTGTGGGCTCTGATGCTAAGGCGGGAAACAGTAATATCAAAGTTATAGATATTCTTTTGACAGAGGAAGAGTATGGGATCGGAGTTGATAAGAATAAGCCTGAATTATTGGAGGCTATTAATAGTTTTATAGAAGAAGGATTAACCAATGGCAAGTATGAAGAAATAACCGGCCATTATTTTGGTGGTGAAGGGGAGCCTGTTCCGATATATTCAGCTGATAAAGATAAATCAAAGGATCAGCTTATCGTTGCAACAACAGGAGATTTTGAGCCATTTGATTACGATGATGGGGATAAACACTATGGCATAGACAAGGAACTTATAAATGCTATAGCTGAAAGTCTGGGAAAAGAGCTTGTGCTTGAGTATATAAATTTTGAAATTTTATTTGCCACTGTAAATCAGGGAAAATGTGATGTCTGCATAGCAGGCATAACGATAAACGATGAGCGCAAGGAATATGTGGACTTTTCTATTCCCTACTTCCATGCAGGGCAATGTCTTGCCACCAGAAAGGATAATACAGAACTGGATTATGCCAAGACTTTGGAGGATATAGAGAAAAAGCTGTTGGAATTTGATGAGAATGTGGTTATTGCTGTAGAGACAGAAACGACAGGCGAAGATTATCTTAATGGTAAGGAAGGGACCTTTGAAGGCGTTAAGTGCAAAATACTAAGATGTCCCACTTTGAGGGACTGTCTTATAGAACTTAATAATGGAAACGCAGATTATGTAATAGGAGATTCTGCAGTATTAAAGTATCTTATTGCCAATGGATGAGAAAATGAAACATGAGAAAAATTAGAGACTACATCGGAATTATAATTTTCATAATTATGTTGGTAGTTCTATTAGGCCTCCTGGCAGGCCTTATTTCCATGTATAAACCCGCCAAAAAAAAACAGATTATGGTTGGGGCGGTATTTATTGATGACATTGATGACGACGGATGGAATGAGGGGCATTACAACGCTATTCTTGCGTCCTGTGAGGAATACAATTACAAATTGCATATTGTTACAAATGTAAAGGAAACTCTCGCTGATACAGAAAAAGCTGTTGATCAGTTGGTAGAAAATGGTTGTAATGTCATTTTTCTTACAAGTGGCGGTTTTGGTAAGGAAGTATATCCGGTATTTGAAAAGTATGAGGATGTGCAGTTTTATACTATAGCTGCAGATTCAGAACCGTCTAATGCAATCTCGTATTTCCTTAGAATTTATCAGATGCGCTATCTTTCCGGAATACTTGCAGGAATGAAAACGAAGAGTAATGTACTTGGATTTGTTGCTGCTTCAAATACGCCGCAGGCTAACAGGGGAATAAATGCATTTTTGCTCGGGGCCAGAAGCGTGAATCCTGATGTTGTTGTTAAAGTCAGATTTCTTGGGACCTGGACTGATGCAGAGGCCGAAGAAAAGGCGGCCAGAAGACTCATATTGGAGGATGGTGCCGATGTAATAACATATCATGCAAGCATCCACACTGCTGTGGATGCTGCGGAAGAGCTGGGAGTGTATTCAATCGGCTATAACAATCATAATACAAGCTATTCAGATAATTATCTGGCATCAATTCTATGCAATTGGGATGTTTTATATGGTGAGATATTAAGTGATTTTACAAAAGGAAATATTTCTGACGACAAGTATTACTGGAGAGGAATAGTGTATGATGCAGTGGGACTTTCTGAGCCATCCGATGCGGTCACGGAAGAGATGAAAGAACTTGTAAGAGAGCGAAGAAAACAGCTGAATCAGGCTGACGATGTGTTTAGAGGAGATCTTATCAGCAACAAAGGAAAAGTAATGTGCAGACAGGGAGAAAGGATAACTGACGATGCTCTCCTTCATAGAATGAACTGGTTTTTGGAAGGAGTGGAAATATATGATTAAGAAACTCCGTTATTTAAATAATCAGATCATGGCTGTGCTGGCAATCTCTCTGCTGGTTTTGGCAATGCTTGGTGCTTTTCTCTATATGAGTATAACCAGTCATGTGGATGAAATCACAAAAAAGCTCCTGGCAGATTCGGCTAAGGCTGCAGCGAATTACTATCAGAAAGAGCTTATGACAGAAATGAGAACCTTAGAGCACATTTCAATTATTCTGGATGATAAAAATCCTGACAACCAGACTTCAAATATTGAACGTACAAAAACTCTGATAAACGATGTTTTTGACAAAGAACCCAGTGTTTTGGTTGGGGTTATAGATGCAGACGGCAAAGCTATTATTGGAGAAGACTTATCTATTTCAGAATATCAGGGCATTCTTTATACTTTGTGCGGAATAGCAAATGTAAGCTACTTAATGACCGGAGCAATTCTGTTTTCTTATCCGGTATTGAATGAGGATAATGTTCACTATGCAGTTTACGCGATGTGCTCTGCTTCATATATCAGGAAATATCATAATCTTGGAACCTTCAATAATATTGGAAATGTATCTCTTATTACTAAAGATAATGATGTGGTAATTTCGTTTAACAATAAGGAGGAAGGTGACGAGGCGTTTTATAACAGCAATTCTGTAAGAGAAGTATTTAAGAAGCTTAGGGTCGGACAAAAAAGTGAATCCGTAAATGTTGAAAAAGTGGAAACCGTTAAAGGAGAACTGCTCTTTTATACTGCTGAAATAAAAGACACACCATTTGTGCTGGCAGGTACTATTGATTATGAAACAGCTGCAGGAGAGATGGATACACTGGTGTGGTCGATAATGAGTGCATATGGTTTGTTCGTGTATCTTGCTATGATACTGGCTATTTTCCTGATCATATCTTCTGTTAAGGTACGTGAGAGTGACGAGCTTAGAAATGCCAAGCAGGTGGCTGAGAAAGCATCTAAGGCGAAGGGTCTTTTCCTGGCAAATATGTCTCATGAGATCAGGACTCCCATTAATGCGATTCTTGGTATGGATGAAATGATACTGAGAAATACCAGGGATAGAAAGTTGATTCAGTACGCATACAGTATTAAGAGCTCTGCCAATTCCCTACTCTCACTGGTCAGTGATATTCTTGATTTTTCGAGACTCGAGGCAGGGAAACTAAAGCTTCGTAACGAGCCATATCACTTTGCATCTCTGCTCACGGATGTCATTGTGATGATCAAAGACAGAGCTGACTCGAAGGGACTTTACTTTAACATCGCCGTAAATAAAGAAATGCCTGATCAGCTTGTGGGTGACAATACCAGAATCAAACAGGTAATCATAAATCTGCTTACAAATGCCGTGAAGTATACCAAGACCGGCGGTGTTAATCTGGGTGTTGATTTCATAAAAGTTGATGAAAATGAAATAGATCTTAGCGTAAGCGTCAAGGATACAGGAATAGGACTTAAGCAAGAGGATTTGGACAAGATATTCCTTGCGTTTGAGAGATTTGATGAAAAGAAGAACAGTACTGTTGAAGGCACCGGTCTTGGAATGAGTATTGTTAAGCAGATACTGGATGCCATGGGCAGTAATATTCATATTAACAGTATCTATGGTGTAGGAAGTGTGTTCTCATTTGTCATCAGGCAGAAGGTAGCAGATTGGGAACCCATAGGGGACTATGAGGATACTTCAGAGAAAGCCGCAGAACTTGAAGTATATAAGCCGGGACTGTATGCACCCACAGCCAGAATACTGGCAGTAGACGATATGGAAATAAACTTAAGAGTTGTCAAGGGACTGCTTGAGCAGACGGCTATAGTTGTGGATACAGCACTTAGCGGAAAAGAGGCACTGGAGCTTATTGCCAATAATAAGTATGATGTCATGCTTATCGATCACAGAATGCCTGAAATGGATGGCATTGAACTTTTGAACCGTATCAGGAATAACGCAGATAACCCAAATAAAGATTGCATTTGCATAGCACTTACTGCCAATGTAACTGAAGGAGTAAGGGATATGTATATAAATGCAGGCTTTAATGATTATCTGGAAAAGCCTGTCAGCGGAACGGTGCTTGAGGAAACACTTCATCAGTACATTCCTGCAGAAAAGCTTGAGAAGATTGAAGGAGACGAGGATGAAACATCTGAAGCAAACAAAAATCCTGGTGATTCAGAAGGAAATGAGAATGCACCTGAGGATAAACTGGGATCTATCCGCGATAAGGGAATCTTTTACATAGAAACCGGAATCGACTATGCAGGAACAGAGGATATGTATATTGATACTCTCAGGTTTTTCAGAGATACGATTGAAGAGAAGGCTGATGAAATAGAGAGCTTATACTACAAAGAAAATATTGAGGACTATACGATCAAGGTTCACGCGCTGAAAAGTTCAGCGAAACTGATTGGAGCCAATGATTTATCCGAGCACGCCAAACGTCTTGAAGAAGCAGGAAAGAGCGGAGATTTGGATTATATCAGAAACAATACCTACGATCTTCTTACAGAATTTCGCAATATAAGGGAGTTATTAGAAAAAATCTGATGGATGAGAATATGAACAATAAAAAGATTCTGGTTGTGGATGATGATGATCTTGTCAGGATGATCACGGTCAGGATGCTTAAAGGAAATTATAATATTATAACTGCCGCATCAGGTCAGGAGGCTATAGATCTCTATGAAAAGGAGAGGCCTGATCTTATTCTGTCTGATCTTATGATGCCCGGAATGAGCGGATTTGAGATGATGGAAAAGCTAAGGGAGATGCACAACTTTGTGATCCCTGTAATGTTCATGACGGCATATTCAAGTGATGATGCGGAGAAGAAAGGTCTAGAAGTAGGGGCTGTTGACTATATCAGAAAACCCTTTAAGGCTGAGGTTCTGCTCCACAGGATAAACAATATCATGGTGAATCTGGACCGCATAAGAGGACTTCAGAGGCAGGCAGAGATTGAGCCTATGACGGGACTGTTAAACAAGATAACCACCGCCAGGGAAATAGGCATAGTGGCTTCAAGAG
Source organism: Butyrivibrio sp. LC3010 (assembly GCF_000424385.1). Classification (GTDB taxonomy): domain Bacteria; phylum Bacillota; class Clostridia; order Lachnospirales; family Lachnospiraceae; genus Butyrivibrio. The sequence goes on from NZ_AUJU01000016.1 coordinate 44,197, forward strand.
GCCGGGGCATTTTCATGATGTTAGATCTTGACAGTTTTAAGCTTGTCAATGATCTGTATGGTCATGAAAAAGGAGACAGATTTCTCATATGGTTTGCTGATCTTCTCAGGAATATTACAAGATCATCAGATATTGTGGGAAGAGTTGGCGGTGATGAATTTGTGGTCTTCTGTCAGAATGTCAGAGATGAAAAAATGGTAGCCGAAAGAACAAAGTTTATGAACAGAAAGATCCTTTCTTATGCAAAGGAGCTTCTGGGGGAAGATATGAACATTCCTCTTGGGGTATCCGTTGGAGCTGCCATTTGTCCGGATGAGGGAACTGAATACAGCACACTCTTTAAAAAAGCGGACCAGGCGCTTTATTTAATAAAACAGAGCGGGAAGCATGATTATGCTTTTTATAAACTGGCATCAGATATTGAACAAAATGAGAAAAAAGTTGATGGAATGGATGAAATACACTTTCTTCTTAAGGAGAGGGATGTGAAACGGGGGGCTCTTTTGCTGGAGCTGGAGCAGTTTAAGCTTATTTACAGATATATGATGAGATTCCAGAACAATTATGCCTGGGATGTTCATTTAATAGTTTTCAATATAGAAAAGGAAGGTGCTGCTGAAGAGGAGATAAAGAGGGCTGCTGATCACTTTATGGAGGTTGCGGGATCCTGTCTTCGCGGAAGCGATGCGCTCACCAGATTCGGAGTATCAAACGTACTTGCAATATTCTTAAAGACTACCGATATTGACTGTCAGGTGCCGGTGGACAGAATCAGGGAAAAGTGGGAGCAGGATACAGAAGCTGCAGGATTTACATTCAGCTGGAATAAAGAGTTCATGACTTCTTAAAATATTGAGAAAAGAGTCCGAAATCCTGCCTTTGGCTTTAATACTAATTGCAGGGAGAATCTATGTTTAAAGAGAATACTTCAAGCAATAATAATAATCTGAAAAAATATCTTACCCCTGCAGGTGCCTGGGCACTTGCCTTTGGAAGTAGTGTGGGTTGGGGTTCGTTTGTTATGCCCGGGACTACTTTTTTACCGCTGGCAGGTCCGATAGGAACAGTTATTGGAATGTTGTTGGGCGGACTTGTCATGCTTCTTATTGCTGTGAATTTTCACTATATGATGAATAAGTTCCCTGATGATGGCGGAACCTACGCGTTTTCTAAAAATGTCTTTGGCTATGACCAGGGATTTCTTGGTGCATGGTTTCTTTTGCTTGTATATATGGCTATCGTATGGGCTAATGCCACAGCTATTCCGATAATCTGCAGAAATCTTTTCCCGGGAATACTTGAAAGCGGACCAAGCTATGAGATAGCAGGTTTCCATGTATATGTTTACGAGTCTGTGGTTTCTGCAGCGATAATTGCATTGGCAGGTGGAATCTGCATGTACGGAGGGAGGGTATCTTCCGTTATACAGACTGTTCTTGCATTTATGCTTATTGGCGGAATAGTGCTGACGACAGTTATGATAGCAGGTAAAGGACAGCTGGATATAAGCGCATTACGTCCGGAATTTGCAGAGTGTAAACCGGTTTATTTTCAGGTGTTCCAGATCATGGCACTTGCACCCTGGGCATATGTGGGCTTTGAATCCATATCCCACTCCACTGAGGAGTTCAGCTTTTCAACAAAGAAGACGCTGCCAATATTTTTCTTTGCACTGCTGGCAGGAGCCGCAGCATATTCTTTCCTTGCAATCATAGCAGTATCTGTGCTCCCCGGAGGCGTATCTGACTGGACTGAATATATAGGCAATCTTGGAAAATATAATGGTCTTGAAGGCCTTCCAACATTCTATGCGGCTACGACCGCCCTTGGAAATGGGGGCTTTACCATTCTCGGACTTGCTGTTGCGGCAGGAATACTAACAGGGCTTATTGGTAATCTTATAGCGGGCAGCAGGCTTATCTATTCCATGGCAAGAGATAATCTGTTCCCGAAGTGGCTTACCGGGCTAAATGGGAAATATGTGCCCTACAGGGCTATTATGTGCATTACCCTGTTATCGATGGTTATTCCCTTTTGCGGAAGAACAGCAATCAGCTGGATAGTAGATGTCAATACTATAGGCGCGACGCTGGCATATGCTTATACTTCTTATGCTGCATATAAAAGTGCAAAGGATGACAAGGATTTAAAAGTACAGATTACCGGTATGCTGGGATTTATTATTTCAGTGATATTCACTTTATATTTCCTTATTCCCAATCTCTGGACGGTTGAAGCACTTACATCTCACTCATACCTCATAATTATTCTTTGGAGCATTGCAGGCTTCGGTGCTTTTTATTTCATTCTGAAAAGAGATACACAAAAGAGATTCGGACATTCGACAATATCTCTGCTGGCGCTGCTCTTTCTTGTATTTTTCATAAGCATGCTTTGGTTTAGAGAGGTTTCAAGGGATATTGCCCAGGATTCCCTTGATGATCTCAACAATTATCATAATGAGATTATCGCTGCGAGGGGAATTGGCATCAGGGATATTGAGAAGATGGATATCGATGGATTCATAGAAAAGAAGGTAACGGAAGTAAATAACAAACTCCTGATAAACAGCGTTGTGCAGATGGTTATTATTATGGCTGCCCTCTTTGTAATGTTTTCTGTATACAATACCATGCACCGTAGAGAACGTGAACTGGAGAGACAGAAAATAACTGCTGAGGAAAACAGCAAAGCCAAAAGTAACTTCCTTTCCAATATGAGTCATGATCTGCGGACACCAATGAATGCAATAATAGGTTACACAGAGCTTTCAAAGGACATCGAAAATATGCCGGCGGAAGCCATGGATAATCTGGAAAAGATTGAATATTCCGGAAAGCATCTTCTTTCACTTATAAATGATATTCTTGATCTTGGCCGCATTGAGAGCGGAAAGATGGAACTGGAAATAGAGGATACGGATATAACCGCAGCTATTCAGGAGGTTGATGTAATATTTACGCCTCAAATGAAGACAAAGGGAATTACTTACGAGGTCATTACTGAAAATATTACAAATAAATATGTCAAATGTGATTCTAACCGCCTGAACAGAGTACTTCTTAATCTCATAAGCAATGCTTTTAAATTTACTCCGCAGGGCGGAAATATCACTGTTACACTGCTGCAAAAGGGTGTGGAAGAGAAAAAGGGACGGTATGAGATCAGGGTAAAGGACAACGGTGTGGGAATGAGTCCTGAGTTTGTTGAAAATATCTTTGAGGCTTATTCAAGGGAAAACTCTGCGAATAAGATTCAGGGAACAGGTCTGGGAATGGCTATTACAAAAACGATCATAGATCTCATGAACGGCAGCATAACCGTTAATTCCGAAAAGGGTAAAGGAACCGAATTTATTATTAGTCTCGATTTTGAGATTATCAGGGATGAGGATTATGCAAAGAAGCATGTTCAGGTGGAGGAGGATAAGGAAGACTACAGTAAATACAATATCCTTCTTGTGGAGGATCAGGTGATAAATAAGGAGATAGCTACAAGGCTTTTGAAGAGATTTGGTTTTCGTTATGACACGGCTGAAAACGGTCAGATTGCATTGGATAAGGTGGCATCCTCTGCTCCGGGAACCTACCAGCTTATCCTGATGGATATTCAGATGCCTGTGATGGATGGATATACTGCGTCCAAGAAGATAAGAGAGCTGGATAATCCGGAGCTTAACAGTATTCCGATAGTTGCCATGTCAGCAAGTGCCTTTGCGGAGGATGTGAAGATTGCAGAGGAAGCCGGAATGAACGGACATATTGCAAAACCTATTGAGGTTAATAAAATGCTGGATACCATACGGAGCCTGGTATAGTGGCTTGTAAAAACAATAAGGAAGAATGCAGACAGAAGATGGTATGATCAAATCAACCTAAAAAAGGCAGGCATTTTTGTCCGAGATTTCGTTACGAAATTTATGACTTCTTGAACGCAAAAAGGTAAAAGCGTTCAAGAATCCTGCGTTCCGCAGGACACGCCCCTCGCTTCGCGAGGGCCTGGTCCAGTACGATTATTGAATTTCTGAGGAAATTCAATAATCTATAGGATTCTAATATAATATATGATATTATTAATTATCTGAATTCCACCTGGAGAATTGGTATAGCTCCAGGTGGAACTTGTTCTAAGGATTGTATAGTAAACGCAAATACTTTTGATGATTACTATAGAAAGCCAAATGTTGAGGGGGTTAACAACTAGGAGGCTTTGAGTATGAGAAAAGGGAGATTAGTTAAGGCAGCTGCCATAGGAATGGTATGTTCTATGGCTTTTTTAAGTGCCTGCGGAAAAAAGGAAGGAGTTATTACGGAGGGCGGCGACAGACCTGCAAAGGAATTAGACAAAGATCATGTGTATTCCTTTGAGGATATAGATATTCCAACTGATAAAAACAGCAATGTTTCAAAGGTCTGTGCAAATAAGAATGGTCTGTTTCTTAGCATATATAACTATGATGCTGAGGCAGGGGATATGAAGTTCTACAGATTTCCTTATGAGACAGGCGAGATGGAAGAAGTAGCACTAGGTGATAAGAAAAATACATCTTTTGACAACATGGTTTGCGATGATGACGGTAACATTTATGCCGTAGAATATATTTTTAATGATGAAGATACTGCTGATGAAGCCGCAGATGGTGAGGAGAACGAGGACTACGGATCATCAGATACGGAATACAAGCTGGTTAAGTTTTCTTCCGATGGAAAGGTTGTTTTTGAACAGCCTCTTACAGAGGAAGATTCAGGATCTTACGTCAGCTCAATGGCATACGCTAAGGGGAAAGGTGTGCTGACCTGCTCAGAATCCGGAGTAAGTCTCTATGATGAGAATACCGGTGAAGGCAAAAATATCTACAAGAGAGAAGCCAAAGAGAATACATATTTTGACGGAAATCTTTTCAGAACCAGAAATGACGATGTTTATCTTATTGCAGATGAGGATGGACAGGGAACAACCGTAAGTAAGCTTGATCCTTCGTCAATGACTTTTGCGGACACAGGTGAAGCTATGCCGGAGGATGTTTATGGCGGTTATGGTTTATATCCCGGTACCAGCTATGATTTTTATAAATATGATAGTAATGGCATCTATGCTTTCAACATAGGAGATAAAAAGTGTACCAAGATCTGTGATTTTACTGCATCAAATGCTCTGGTAGAGATGGTCAACTTTATTGGTGAGACTCCTGATGGGAGACTTCTCATAGAGAATTCTTCAATTGATGGTGGAGTTTTAAGTTATCTCACAAAGGTAGATCCTTCGACTGTTGAAGATAAAGAGATGATAACGCTTGGTACTGTGTACATGGCTGATCAGGTCAGAAAGCAGGTCGTGAAGTTCAATAAGAGCAGTGAGAAATATAAAATAAGCATCATTGATTATGCAGACCTTGTAGAAGAAGAAAATGATGGTGATGACGATTATTCAGATACATACATGACAGGAATCAATAAGCTCAGCCTTGATATCACACAGGGAAAAGCCCCTGACATCATTCTGGTTGATGATAGCATGCCTTTTGAGAGCTATGCCATAAAAGGAGCTCTCGAACCACTTGATCCTTATTTTGAGGCAGACGATGAAATAACAGTAACGGATTATCTGTCAAATGTAATAGAAGCAACTAAGGTCAAGAACCACATGTATTCAGTGATTCCGAGCTTTTATGTGACAACCTGTGTTGCAGCAAAGGATATTATCAAGGATGAAGTTGTTACCCTTGATAATTACAAGGATATATGTGAGAGCTGCGGTATAGACCCTGAGGTTGGTATGGGTATGCTCACAAGAAGTGATGCAAGACAGCTTTATCAGACAATTGGCAGTACTTATGTTAATTATGAAGATGGAACCTGCAGCTTTGATACAGACAGTTTTGTAAAGTTCCTGGAATTTATCAAGCAGCTTCCTGAGAGTGATGAAAACGTTGATTATGAAAAATACGAATCCTACTACAGAGAGAACAAATCACTCTTAAAGAGCTACTGGCTCAGTTCCTTTGAAGATTATCAGGTTCTTAAAAAGGGATATTTTGGAAAGGATATAGTATTTAACGGATTTCCTTCAACAAAGGATGGAAAGTCCTACATCAATCCCATGCTTCAGATTGCTATGAGCAGCGATTGCAAGAATAAGCAGGCTGTGTGGGAATTCATGAAATCCTTCCTGACTGATGATTATCAGAAGAGCATTGAGTGGAGTTTCCCGGTAGAGAAAAAGGCTATTGATGCACTTGCCGAGAAAGCTCAGGAGAATCCTTACTATATTGATTCCAATGGCAAGAAGGTTGAGACAACTTCTGTATGGAGTATAGGAGGAACCGATGTAAATATCGAAGCTCTCTCCAAGGAAGAAACCCAGACAGTGGTTGATTTCATCGAATCTGTGACCAACAGTGACGGCAGAGATGAAAATATCATCAATATAATAGATGAAGAGGCAGCAGCTTTTTACGAAGGACAAAAGAGTGCTGAGGAAGTAGCTGATATAATTCAGAGCAGAGTATCAATATACCTTAGCGAACAGATGTAATAAAGAATTTGGCCCCGGCCTGCATGATGAACAGATATGTTCAACTGCAGTACCGGGGCTTTTTATTTGCGCGGAGCACTTGGCGAGGTATTTTCGAGCCTAGTGATATTTGTTTGCCCGGTGCACTTAGCGAGGTTTTTAGCTGGCTGGTCTGCGCATAGTATTTACCTCATTATTTACTGGAATTATCGCTAATTAGGCTATATACTAATAGTATATGGATAATAAAACACCTAAGAAAAACAAACTTTATAAAAGCTTTGAATATGCTTTTGAGGGGATAATCACCACAATGACCCATGAGCGCAATATGCAGATACACTGCACGGTCGCTGTTCTTGTGATCATTTTTGGTATCATTCTTAAGATTTCCCTTTTGGAGTGGGCATTTTGCGTCCTTTTATTTGCACTGGTGATAAGTCTTGAGCTTGTAAACACCGCTATTGAGGCAGTGGTTGATCTTGTAACAAAGGAGAAGCAGCCGCTTGCCAAAAAAGCAAAGGATGCAGCTGCAGGTGCTGTTCTTGTAAGTGCCATAAATGCGGCGATCATAGGTGGAGTTATCTTTTTCCCAAAACTCTGGGAACTGTTTTTTTAACAAATTTGAGGAGGGTACAAAAAATGGATAATCTTACAGATGGACTTAAAAAAATCTTACTTGCAGGTGTAGGAGCAGTAGCACTTACTGCTGAGAAGGCAGGAGAAATTCTTGAAGAGATGGTTGAGAAGGGCGAGATTACTGTTGAACAGGGGAAAGCTCTTAACCAGGAGTTAAAGCGCACTGTTAAGGAGAATGCCGGCAAGAAAGAAAACGAAGAAAAGGATCTTAACAAGATTGTGGACGGACTTTCTTCAGATGAGCTTTCAAAGCTTAAGGAAATCATTGCGGCAGCAGAGAATAAATAATGGCTGATTTATCGGATATTGTTAGTAAGATGAGAAAGATGGCTGATGCTCAGGCAGACAGGGCGGAGGCTATGGCGGCTGACGGCGATCTTATATCTCAGGACAAAAAGTATCGAAGTGCTGAGGACAATGCCAGATTCAGGGAGATCAGAGGAGTACTGGCAAGAAATAAGATCACCAGAGGCATATCGCCTGAAAAACTAAGAATTATATTAGAAGAGCTTGGTCCTACTTACATAAAGCTTGGGCAGATTATGTCAATGCATTCTGACATTCTGCCGAAGCGTTATTGTGATGAGTTGGCCAAGCTTAATTTTGATGTTCCGCCTATGCCTTTTTCAGAGGTTATAGAGATCATTGAGGAATCCTATGGCTGTTCCTATCTGGATGTTTTTGAACATATAGAGGAGAATGCTCTGGGCGCTGCTTCTATTGCTCAGGTTCACAGGGCTACTTTGAAGAAGGATGCAGGAGAGGGGAAAAGCAGGGACGTAATAATCAAGGTTCAGCGAAGGGGAGTCTTTGAAGTCATGTCCAGAGACATCAGCCTTCTGCATAGGCTTGTTAAGCTCATGCCTCCGGTTGGTGATCTTAAGAATATAGTGGATCTGGATATGGTTCTGGATGAGATGTGGACCGTTGCCAGAGAAGAAATGGACTTTTTCAAGGAAGCCTGCAACATCGCTGAGTTTAAAAAGAACAACAAGGATATACGCTACGTGGGATGCCCTGATCTGTATATGGAGTATACCACGGACAAGGTTCTTGTTATGGAGTATATAGGCGGATGTGCCATAGATGATGTGGAATATCTGGTCGCTAACGGTTATGACCTTGAAGAGATCGGTAAGAAGTTTGTAAACAGCTTCATCAAGCAGGTTATGGACGACGGATTTTTCCATGCGGATCCCCATCCCGGAAATGTAAGGATAATGGATGGCAAGATCATATGGCTCGACATGGGAATGATGGGCAGACTCTCAGACAGAGACAGAAGGCTCATGGTCCGCGGAGTCAGAAGTATTGCCATGCACGATATTCAGGCTACGGTCAATGCCGTAATTGATCTTGGTGATGTGAGCGGTAAACCGGACAGGGATAAGCTCTATGGGGAAATAAAGACATTCCTTGATCAGTACGGATCAGTTGCTTTCGGAAGTCTTGATATATCAGCAGCACTTCAGAGCCTTATGGACATAATGAAGGAAAACGGAATAGCTCTTCCTCACGGCATGACGATGTTATGCAGGGGACTTGCACATGTGCAGGGAGTTCTTGCAACCATCAGTCCTGATATCAATATGATGCAGATAGCCACCACCAAGATCATGAGTGATTTTATGGAAAATCTGGATCTGACAGAAGAGATGTCAAAGTATGGCAGGGCAATTTATCGCGCCGCTGACAGAGGTATAGAGATTCCGGTTTTGCTATCCCAGGTAATGAAAGAATATCTTGCTGGTCAGAGCAAGGTAAATATAAATATCAATCCTTCCAAGGAATTTGATGAGCTTATCTATTCATCAATTAGAAATATGGTCATAGGACTTGGAGTTGCAGCACTTCTAATTGCATCAAGTGTTATGTGTACAACCTCAATGGAGCCGAGGGTTTTCGGGATTCCGGTCCTGGGGGCTGTAGGCTTTTCCTTTGCGATGGTGGTGAGTGGATTTTTGATTCTGCGAAATATCGGATTAAAAATTCTGGCAAGAAGAAGGCGCAGAAGAAGATAATAAGTGAAGGCACCGGCAAAGTGCTCTGATTAAAAATTAAACCCTGTTCCGCATATTTTACACCGGAAGGTTATAACCTTCAGAATTGGTGTGAAATATTTGCGGAGCAGGGTTTATATTTTCTTATCTCTCGATTCCCCAGAAAAACAGACCAAGCATTCCGGGACCAACATGAGCACCTGAGAAAGGTTCATGCTGTGATATGGTTATGCGTGCCTTGGGATTTATCTCCATTACCATGGCAGCCAGTTTATTGGCATCATCTATGCAGTCTCCGTGGGAGATGCATACTATCTGGTCATCGGTATCAACAATGCGCTTCTCGGCATATTTCTGAACGATGGCCTTTATCGCATTTTTTCTTCCTCTGACTTTGTCACAGGATATAATGTGGCCGGTGCTGTCACCGAATAATATGGGCTTGATATTAAGAATGGTTCCTATCTGAGCAGTAACACCACTTACGCGACCTGTGTTTTTAAGAAAATTAAGGTCATCCACCGTGAAGTACTGACATGCGTGCGGAACTGCTTCATCCAGTATTCTTGCAGCCTCTTTAGTGTCGCAGCCCTCCTTGTTAAGCTTTGCAGCTTTTAATGCAAGGATACCGTTACCAAAACCACAGCCATGTGAATCAACTATATGTATAAAACTGTCAGGATATTCTTCCATAAGATCAGTTGCAGCAGCAACAGCAGCGTTATAGGTTCCGCTAATCCCGGAACTCATCGCTATGTAGATAATATCTCCACCCTTACTTGCGATAGGTGTGAAATGCTCCAGAAACAATGCGGTATTAAGAAGGCTCGTTTTTACCTTATCCCCATTTTTAAGTCCTTTATAATATGCATGACCATCAAAATCTTCAATATCACCTGTGTAAGTTACAGGTATGTCATTTACAAGATAGTCACAGGGCAAAAGCTCAATTCCATCAAGCAGCTGCTTGGGCAGATTGGCACAGCCGTCTGCAAATACAGTAAAACTCACTTTTCATTCCTCCACAAAAGATAAAAATCATGTAGTACATTATACCATATTTAAGATTATAATAGTATGAGTATGGGGAGTAACAAAAATAAATCCGCAATTCTGCGGGTGCTATTTTGCCTTGAAATCTACAGTACAACAGACATTAGAATGAATATTTGAATTTCTATATTACAACTCGGAGGGGAACTTAATGAACATATGCTTATTGAACGATTCATTTCCACCGGTCATCGATGGTGTGGCAAATGTGGTAATGAATTATGGAAGGATTTTGACAAGTGAACTGGGAGCGGAAGTTGTCGTTGGTACTCCGCGCTATCCGGATGCCAAATATGATGGATATCCATACAAGGTTATTCCCTACAGCAGCTTTGATACATCTGAGCTTGTCAAAGGATACAGGACAGGGAATCCTCTTGCCATGCGTGAAATAATGCAGATGGCAGAATTTGGTCCGGATATCATTCACACACATTGCCCTGCAGCTTCAACGCTTATGGCGAGGATTCTTCAAAACGAGACCGGTGCACCAATAGTATTTACCTATCACACTAAATTCGATGTGGATATTGCAAGAGCAGTAGGCGATGGATTCTTAAAAAAAGAAACCGTAAAAGCTATGGTTAAAAATATAGAGGCCTGTGATGAAGTATGGGTAGTATCGGAGGGAGCAGGAGATAACCTTAAATCCCTTGGATATGAGGGCGATGTGCACGTTATGAATAATGGAGTTGACTTTGCCAAGGGCAGGGTAGATGCAGATAAAGTGAAGGAAGTCACAGGAGGTCATGACCTTCCTGAAGGTATTCCGGTATTTTTATTCGTGGGAAGAATTATTAAGTACAAGGGACTTCCACTCATAATCGATGCTCTTAAAAAGCTCTCAGAGGACGGTATTGATTATCGCATGGTATTTATAGGAAGTGGTCCTGATATGGAGGAGATGCAGCAGAAGGTAAAGGACCTTGGAATATGCTGTATAAATGAAAAGGGCGATGCATCTGAAAGCTCACTTCCTGGAAAAGTTATTTTTACAGGACCTGTTTATGACAGAGACATTTTGAGGGCATGGAATACAAGGGCTGACCTTTTCTTATTCCCATCTGTATATGACACTAATGGAATAGTTGTAAGAGAGGCAGCAGCCTGCGGACTTGGAAGTGTTCTTATAAAAAAATCCTGTGCCGCAGAGGGTATCACCGATGGACGAAACGGTTATCTCATAGATGAGAATGCTGAATCAATGGCAGCACTTTTGAAAAAGGCAGCAGGAAATCTTGATGCTGTACATGATGTGGGACAGCATGCCATGGATGAGATTTATATCTCCTGGAGCGATGCTGTTCATGCTGCATATGAGCGATATGGGATAATACGTGACATGGTAAAAAACAAAAAGCTTCCTGTTAAGAAGAAGCAGAGCTCAGATTATGTTCTTGAGTCAGCAGCTACGATAATAAAGGGAACGGAGCATATTTTCGACATACCAAGAAATATATACGGCGGTATGAAGGAGAACTTTGAGGACTTCAAGGTGGATTTTAAAGAGGATCTTGAGGAGTTTAAGGACAGGCTTCCTGATGGCGTTAAGGAATTCTCGGAAAATGCCAGGGAAATCACTGAGAAGACCAAGAACAGCGTGTTAAAGAGCATGGAGTTTGCAGGCAGAAGCGTAAAGGAAGGCCTGGACATGAGCATTAACGGAATGAAGAGAGAATGATTTTCCATAAGCAGATTATACATATTATATCTGTCATTTGCCATATGTTGGACATTTGTTGGACGCAGCATACTAGACTGATAGTAGATTAAGAGTGTTTCTTACTTTGAAGGAGGGAAAAATGAAGAATAAGATTTTATTATTGGTTATTGGTTGTGTTTTTGCAATGTCAGGTTGTGGCAGCGCTGCTACCCAGACAGAAAGTGCTGTGGAAAACATATCAGAGGATGCAAGCGCAACTACAGATACTGCTTCATCAGAAGGTGAAGAGTCTACTGAAGAGGCTGCAAGTGCTGAGGATGCAGCATCAGAGGACGAATCATCAGAGGATGCTCTTGAGGAAGAAACAACTGGCACCGATGCGGAAAGTGAAAATGTTGATGAAGACTGGATGGGTAAGGAAACTGCTCCTGACGCAGACGGTAAGATTTCCAACGAATTTATGTCAATTACAATGCCAAAGGAACTTGAAGGAACTTATCTGGCATATACAAATGATAATGAAATAAATATTTATGAAAAGGAAGGCCATGATGACGGATATGGCGGATTCGTTTTCGGTATTTGCTTAGCTGATAACTATGGAGAATACGGCGGAATGAGAACCAAGATTGGTGAGCTCACAGATGCCGATGGAAAGCTTCATCATGTGCTCCTTAGCTTTGCTTCAGAAGTGCAGTGGGATTATACGAAGTATGAAGAAGTGCCGGAGGCATATAAAAAGCTTGAGGACAGCTGCAGAGATATAGCTTCTACTTTAGAGGCAGAACAGGGTGGAACTTATGTAGACGGTGGTGGCACTAAGGGTGAGGATTTATATGGCGATCTTGCAAAGGAAATTGCCGCAACTGTTGAGAGTGCCAAGGATGCAAACGAGCTTGAGGCAGCTGATTTAAGTCCCGTTTACTACGCAATCTCACAGGGAGATGAAGCAAAGGATCCCATGGAGGCAATCGGAGTTGCTTATGCTGACTGCAACAGTGATGGCGTTGATGAGATGTTCATAGGTGATATTGAGAACCAGCAGGTATATGACATTTTCGGTTCTGAGAATGGTAAGCCTGTTCATGTAGTTTCAGGGCATTTCAGAGATTACTATAAGGTTAACGGTCCCTTTATTTCAGAGTATGTCTCTGAGAGTGCGGGAGTAAATGTAGCAACCAGCTGGAATCTTGAGCCTAATTCAAGTGAACTGTTTTTACAGTACTCTTTGAAACTTGATGAAACTGACGAAGCTGAGTATAAATGGGCAGTTTCCTATAGCGATGGAAAATGGGAGGAGCTTTCCGAAGAGGAATATAATGATCGCTTTTCCAATTTGGAATATCCTGATGCACCGGCTTTGGAATTTAAGCCTCTTAACAGCTTAAAGTAAAAGGTCTATAATGAATATAAGGATTTGGGGTGACCGGCTGAAATATTCAGCCGGTTGCTTTTTTGACCTTGGCACTTGACGATTATTTCTATCTAAAGAACCCACAAGAATCCTGCATTCTGCAGTAAACGATTATTGAGGTGTGATATGTGTAATGAAAATCTGAAAGAAAATGAAAAAGAAATCAAAGAAAGTAGTGTCAATAATTCTGCTGATGGTAGACAGGAAAAGTCTGCGGAAAAAGAAAAAGACTGGTACAAGCGGATGGCTTTTTATCAGATTTGGGTCAGAAGCTTTGCTGATGGTAATGGCGATGGTATCGGTGATTTATATGGTGTCTATGACAAGCTGGAATATGTTAAGTCCCTTGGGGTGGACGGAATCTGGTTTTCACCGCTTTATCCTTCGCCTAATGCGGACTTTGGATATGACATATCTGATTATAAGGACATTCATCCTGATTACGGTACACTTGATCAGTTTAAAAAGGTACTGCATAAGGCCCATGAACTTGGGCTTAAGGTTATCATGGACCTTGTTATAAACCATACTTCTGATGAGCATCCCTGGTTTATCGAGAGCCGTAAGGGGAAGGACAACCCTTACAGTGATTATTATATATGGCGTGATAAGCCCAATAACTGGGACAGCATTTTCGATGGAAAAGCATGGGAATATGACGAGCAGCGAGGCCAGTACTATCTCCATCTGTTTGCCAAAAAGCAGCCTGACCTCAATATGGACAATGAGAAAGTCAGGGAAGAAGTAAAGTCCATAATGCGTTTCTGGCTTGATATGGGGGTGGACGGTTTCAGAGAGGATGTAATAAACTTTATATCCAAAAAAGAGGGGCTTCCTAACGGGCTTCCTTTTATTCCTGCGGTTAACGGTATGCCATACTATAAAGACGGACCGCACATTCACGAATATCTTGGCGAATTCAGACAGGTATGCAACGAATATGATTGTTTTCAGATAGGTGAGGGGCCTATGACTACGGTTAACTCTGCACTTAAATATGTGACAGGGGAAAACAAGTCTCTGGATATGATGATTTCTTTTGATCATATGCTGGCAGATTGTCTTTTCACGCAGTACATTCACAGACCATTTTCACTTATAAAACTGAAGAAGGCGTTTACCAAGTGGCAGCTGGCACTTGCAGGAAGAGCATGGAATTCTCTTTATCTTGAAAATCATGATCATCCGCGTATCATAAGCCGCTACGGAAGTGAGTATTATCACAGGGAAAGCGGAACTATGCTGGCGGTATGCTATCTGTTTTTACAGGGCACTCCGTTTATATATCAGGGGCAGGAGATTGGAATGACCAACATACGTCTTAACTCTATAGACAAGTATGTGGATGTTTCCAGTATTGCAAATTACAATACCTATCATTTAAAGGACAGTGAGGAAAAAAGACTTAGGAGAATACATTTGTCAAGCAGGGATTCTGCGCGCACTCCCATTCAGTGGAATGACTCAAAATATGCGGGTTTTTCCACTGTAAAGCCGTGGTTTTATGTTAATCCTAATTATAAAAAGATCAATGTGGCAGCCGAGGAGAAGGACGAATTCAGTATATTGAATTTCTACAGAAAATGTCTTTCTCTCAGAAGAAATTCCAAGGCTCTTTTGTATGGTAATTATAAGGAATACTATCCGAATGATCCGAATGTTTATATGTATGAGAGAAGCTATGGAACTGTGAGCTATCTGATAATATGTTCCTTTGCAAAGATTCCGGTAAAGGTTACGATTCCGGAAAAGTATATAGGAAAAAGGGGACAGCTTATGCTGTGCAATTATCCTGACAGAAAGCAGTACATAAGATATGGGGATAACATGTTTCAGGATCTTGTGAGAAGTGAAATGTGTACTTATGCTGTGAGACATGGAATGTACAGACCTTACGAGACCAGGGTGTACAGATTCAGGATAGATTGATAAAAAGTTTTGTGTGCAGGATTACGTAGTAATCGTGCCAATATACATCTAGGGGAGGAAAACTACAAATGACATTAGATGCTTATTTAAACCCGGAGTTTACATGGCTTAAGAAACTTCTTTTCTTTGCCGTGGGATTACTGGGGGTTTTGGTTTGTAACTTTGTACTTTTGGGAGGGGCGGAATTTACAGCGACCTTTTTGCCAAGAAGGGAGCGTAAAGGTGCTGTGCCCGTGAACTTTCACAAATATGTTCAGCTTTTTTATGAGATGATAATTGCAGGTACATCTGTTATGTCGTTCGCCTGTGCTTATGTTGTTTTTAATCATGTTTACACACTGATGCAAAATGGTGCAGGACATTCGGGACGTTTTACGGGACTGTTCTACAGAGGATGGAGTGATGGTAAGGACTTTGCACTTCTGCTTCTCATCTGTTTATCCTGTGTATTCAACTCATTTCTGGATAAACTCATTATTCCGCTGGCACGTCTTTCTAAGGAAGAAAAGGCTTCCATCAGAATGTTGGCTATGTTTTACGCGATAATAATTCTTATTTATCTGAACTTTATCGGTGATGAAAGTGAGTACAGTCCGGTAATGATGTATTATCTGGGATTAATGGTTGGTAGATTTGTTTACTTTGATGCATCCTTCTGGGATTTTGTGGAAGCTATAAAAAATGCATTCTTAAGAATTCCGATGCTTATACTGTGCATAATTTTGTGTGGTGGAATGTGCTTTTTCGGATTCAGAATGGGATTTTTACTGGAGAGGAATTATTACATAGTCGGTATATTTTATACGCACCTTTTCCTGCTGCTGGCAGTTTTTATAATCCATCACAGCAGACTGATGAAATTTGTGGTTAAGGAGAGTCCTTCTGAAAATGAAGAATATGAGGATTTGGAGTAAGTATTATGGAAAGTGAGAAGCAATCAATATTCTTAAATGAATACATGATGACGACAGCCTGCCTTTTTGCTGTTATTACCAGTGTCATCTCTGCAGTTCTTATACGGCCTTATGGCGATAAATTTGCCATGTTTGAAGTATTGGTAAAGCTTGTGACTGTAGTATGCATGTATTTTGCCTACAAGAGATACAGCTGGGATGTTGCCAAGGGAATGATGGGCGGAGTACTGTTCTGTCTCATGTATCAGGAAGCGCATCTTGTGCTTGGACAGCTGTGGGGAGAGGAGGATTTTGATACCTATCTTGTGATCGGTGTGCAGGGAAGTATATACCTTGCGGCAGCAGGCATGTCGTTTCTGATGACGATAATTATTACGATAAATCATTTCATAATCAATTATGCAAAAAAAGGCAATCCGGGGAATGTTATATTGAACAGAATAGCCATTATCTATAAGGTTGTGGTTTATATCATCCTGATTGTGGCTAACAGTAACCTGGATTTTGCCAAAGATATCTTGTGGGAGAACGGGCTTCAATATTTGACAGACATTGCCATTTTCCTATTGATTGTAAGTATCGAATCACAGATTGATTCCTTTAAGGTGCTTAGGGATGAGCTGCTTAAACAAAAGAAAGAAAGGAAGAAAAGCCAATGAATATGAGAAAACGTTTATCAGGAATGTGGCTTATGTCCATGGCGCTCCTTTCATATGGTGCTTACACTACTTTCTTTGTAGCACAGATGTCAGCTCCTTATATTGTCTATTGGACATTGCCTGTTTTTCAAAGTGTGGCACTGGTCATTTATTTATGGGGACCTGAGAAGATTAAATTCAAGCCCTTGAGGATCATGTATCATCTTTGCTACATGACTTCGTTTTTGGTACTTCCCGCTTTTATATTTATTTTTATGGGGCTTATATCTCAGTATCACATTAATATTCCTGAGAGCATTGATGCGACTCGTATGTCGGTAGAAGAGATACTTCCGGGAGATGAAACCACCATTTACAGGACAGATAAGGTGTATATATTTTTCCCTGAGTATAAGACAGTGGATATGGAATGCGGCAATCGTCCTTCACAGTCCGATGAGTCAATAACCTGGTGCTGCGGGGCAGCTTTTCAGCATGCAGTCGAGCTGGGATTCTCACAGGACAATATTGAGGGGGATCATGCATCCCATGGCGAGTTCTATGACAGTCCCTATGACAGGGATGCGGACGGAGCCTTCGTGTTTGCTGATGGAAAATTCGGTTTTGAATTTGGTGATAAAGAGAAAGCTGTCAAAAAGGCTGCAGAGGCAGGCGGCAGCGGATTTATGCAGCTTGCGATGATAAATGATAAAAAGGCAGTGATGAATTTCGACAGACCCAGAGCCAGATGTTACAGAACCCTGGCAGAGCTCAATGGACATCTTTGTGTAATCGATTCTGTGAAGATGATGCATTTTGGCGAGTTCATGGAGGAGCTTAAACGAATCGGTGTTACTAATGCCGTATACATGGATATGGGTGCAGGCTGGAATTATTCCTGGTACAGGAAGGCAACAGGAAAAGTAAGAACGCTTTTTGGATTACCTGTTCCGTGGTCACATAACTGGGTTGTTTTTAGAAAGTGAAAATAATAAACCAATCAAAAAAACCTTATTCAACTAATTGTTGTGGAATTAGCTGAAAAGGTATAATATGATTCGGGAATTTATTTTATAAAAATGAAGTGGGAGAAGTGAAATAGTGAAAAATGTGACTGTGGACTTTACAAACCATATCATACATATCAGAGCAAAGAAGTATCAGGATAGTAAAAAGATGGAAGATGTGAAAAAAGAGACATTTGCTCCATTTTTTCCTGAGAAGAAATTCATGACTGATTATAATTCTTATACATGGGATTTTGAGTCCGAGATTTTTATTGTAAATCAGGATAAACGTACCGTGATAAAGGATGACGGAGAGATGCGTTATCTGCCGGAACTGATAATTCCAATGCCAAACCTTTCCCGAAAATATAGGGAATTTATGAATATAGTAATGTCTATCTAATGCCTGGCTTTCCACACAGATACATATACTGTAGTTTCATCATGACTGCATGTATGAAATAGTGTGGAGAGCCTTTCTTATCATATAGGAAATTCCGTTGGATTTACTATGCAGAGTCGTGGTAAGCAACAAAGTTTATAAAATCTTTATCAAATGCATAATTGTGTAACTTTAGTTTGGGAGTAGCATAAAGTATAATTACCATATAGTTTTATTTATGAGGAGGGGAAGTTAATGAACAGAAATTGTAAGAAGTTCCTGGCACTTATGTGCGGAGCGATGCTCATTATAAGTGGATGTGGTGGCAAAAACGAAGAACTGGTCGGAAGTGATGCGGAACTTGAAAGCGCTACAGAGACTATTGAAGCAGACATTAGTGCTACAGCAGGGTCTGTAGAGCAGGAAGAAGCACCTGCAAAGGAAGAAGTTCAGCCAGAAACAGAGGCAGAGGAGGCATCAGATACAGAAGCAGAGTCATCGGATAAGGAACAATCTGAAGCAAAATCTGAGAACGAGGCAGAAGCAGGAGAAGCGCTGACTAGTCTTCCACAGTATGAGTATCCTGATAAGGACTCAGTTTTTTATGCAGTTAGTAAGCATCTGGTTGAGGTAGTAGCTGCTGAATATGAGAAATCTGATGTTTCAATTCCGGTAGTACGTGAAGTGGCTATAGACGAATCAAATCCTGAAGATGTCATAGTGTATGGAGATTTTGATATCTATAACTATGATCTTGATGGGGATACCTTGATGACAGCATCAGGTGGCAATTATCCCGGGGCCATGCATCTTAAAAAGACAGATGATGGCTATGAGGTTACATCCTTTGATGTATGCGAGGATGGCTCTGCCTGGAATGCCAGTGCGAAAAAAATATTTGGTGAATATTTCGATAAATTCATGGAAATACAACCTGATGATGAAAACAGGCAAAAAGTAAGAATAGAAACGATTGCGCAGTATGTTGAGGCTAATAATCTTCCAATAAAACAGTATCAGGATTTTGGCTGGGATCCTGTTATGATAACTGAGACAGACTAAATGAAGACATAGTATTATTACTTTTTCTTGGATTCATGTATGACTTTCTAATTATGATGTCAGGTACCAATTTTTTAAGATAGATGACAATATGTTACTGTTCAGACAGCTCTGCGCACTTGCTGCGCTGAGCGTGAGAATGTTCTACGTCTTGAATATAGGATTTGCCCCTTTGCCGAAGGCAACTGGAATGGGCAAATCCTGTTGCTGTGAGCACCGTAAGGTGTGAACAGTAACGACAATATTCCGCAAGATATCAAAACAAGGTTGATATCTTGCGGAATAATTTTTATACTTATGGTGTAGGCAACGAAACTTTATGAGGATATATGATGAAAACAAGTAAAGAAATTGCAGCTGATTGGGGAATATCAGAACGAACTGTTTTGAATTTCTGCAGGAACGGGAAAATTGAAGGTGCTTATAAGGAAGGAAAGAGATGGCAGATACCGGATGATGCAGTCAGACCGCTAGATGGAAGGGTTACTTCCGGTAATTATGTAAAAAGTCATAATAAAAAGCCAAAACCCCTTCCTGTCGGAATATCAGATTATATTCGTGCTCAATCGGAGTACTACTATGTTGATAAAACATTGATGATCAAAGAGTTTTTGGATGATAAGCCTTTGGTGTCATTGTTTACCAGACCAAGGAGATTTGGTAAGACACTTAATATGGATATGCTAAGGGTATTTTTTGAGATGAGTCAAGATGATACCAGTGTGTATTTTAAAGACAAGGCAATCTGGAAATGTGGGGAAGCTTATACTAAACATCAGGGTAAGTATCCGGTTATCTTTCTTACGTTCAAAGATGTTAAGTTCGATACCTGGAAAGCAACTATAAATAAGATATCCGCTCTTCTTCAGACAGAATTTGCGAGACATTCAGAACTGGCAGGCAGTGATAAGCTTGCTGCTTTTGAGATAGCTTACTTTGATAAGGTCATGAATGGCAAAGCAAATGAAGTTGAGCTTTCTTCTGCACTGGAAAACCTTTCAAGAATGCTCTATAAACATTATGAAATAAATCCTGTAATAATAATAGACGAGTATGATACACCTATTCAGGAAGGATATTCCAAAAACTTCTATGATGAAATTATCGGCTTTATGCGTATTTTTTTCTCAGGAGCTTTTAAAGACAATAAGTATCTTTCTTATGGTTTCCTCACAGGCATATTGAGGATTGCACAGGAAAGCATATTTAGTGGAATGAATAACCTTTCTGTTAATTCTGTTTTGGATGCTGAGTATGACGAATTTTTTGGATTTACTTATCCAGAAATTCATAAAATGATGGATTATTACGGAATATTAGATAAAGAAGGCGAGTTAAAAGAATGGTATGATGGCTATAAGTTTGGCGATGAGGAAATATATAATCCATGGTCTGTAATCAGTTATATTTCTAAGAAATGTGTACCACAGGCATATTGGGTTAACACTGGTAAAAATGAAATACTTGAAGACGTGATGAAAACGGCCTCTGAAGATATAAATGAGAAGCTCTTTTCTTTGCTGCAGGGCAACAGAGTTATCGCAAGGATAGATCAGACTACAGTTTACAGGTCCTTGTCGGATGATCCTGCAAATATTTATAGCATACTTTTGGTGGCTGGGTACCTGAAAACGCAAGGGAAAGAATTGCAGGCAGATGGAAGTTACCTTTGCGAGGTAGCTATCCCGAACAGAGAAATAGCTGCAGTATATAAAAGTGAGATACTTACATATTTGCAGAATGTAGGAGCTATTAGTAAAGCTACTTCAAATATGTTTGCTGAGAGTCTTTATTCAAATGATATAGATAAGCTTCAAAAGTCTATAGGCGAATATGTATTAAAGTCAGTAAGTTTTTTTGATGCCGGAACAGAGGGATTTTATCATGGACTTATGCTTGGGCTTATTGCAATGATGGACAATCAGTATATGGTAAAGTCAAATCGTGAATCAGGCTATGGAAGGTACGATGTCAATCTTATACCTAGAAATAAAAAAATGACAGGGATCATAATGGAACTAAAGTATGAAAAGGGTCTTGATGAAAAGGGACTTAATAAACTGGCAGATGAAGCGCTTAGGCAGATAGATGATAAAGAATATGTTACTGAGATGAAAGATGAAGGTGTTAGTGATATATTGAAGCTTGGAATGGCCTTCTCTGGAAAAAACGTTGTCATTAAGGCATTGTGAGAATCCCAGGAAGGTTATAGAAAGCTTCTTTATGTGCGAAGAGAGTGTGACAGGCTTTGATTTCATAACGTTAAAATTTCATGGAAACTGTAAAAATAGCAGCTTTTCTGATATAATTTCAAATGATGTTTATCGTATAAGATTCTTGAACGCTTTTTCTTATTGCGTTCAGGAAGTCATAGATTATTGAATTTCTTCAGAAATTCGATAATCGTATTGGACCAGTTCCTTGCGAAGCAAGGGGCGTGTCTGGCGAAGCCAGATTTCCGAACGATTTTCCTTGTTATCGTTCGGAAAGTCATATAAATCAAAATCTATTTAGCTATGCAAGAGTAGTTATTTCTTGCGAGCACCATGAGATTATTTATAAATACTTATTTTCAAGGAGTAGAAAAATGGCCCGTAAATTTAGCTTTTATAATACTCTTTCAAGAACAATTGAAGAGTTTGTTCCCAATGAAGAAGGCAAGGTGTCCATGTACACCTGTGGCCCTACAGTTTATCACTTTGCTCACATCGGTAATATCCGTACATATATCATGCAGGATGCGCTGATCAAGGCTCTTGAATATTGCGGTTACGAAGTTAATCGTGTTATGAACATAACCGACGTAGGACATCTTTCATCAGATGCTGACACAGGTGAAGATAAGATGCTTGCAGGTGCTAAGCGTGAGCACAAGACAGTAATGGAGATCGCTGATTTTTATACGAAGGCTTTCTTCAAGGATTTTGACGCTGTAGGCAATAAGAGACCTGATACAATAGAGCCTGCAACAAACTGCATCCCTGAATTCATCCATATGATTGAGGTTCTTCTTGAGAAGGGCTTTGCATATGTAGCCGGTGGAAATGTGTATTTTGATACCAGTAAGCTTGAGGATTACTATGTGTTCTCATCTGCTGTAGAGAAGGAACAGCTGGCAGTAGGTGTCCGCGACGATGTAGAAGAGGACACTGCCAAGAGAAATAAGACAGACTTTGTATTATGGTTTACAAAATCAAAGTTTGAAGATCAGGCGCTTAAATGGGACAGCCCCTGGGGTGTTGGTTATCCCGGCTGGCACATAGAGTGCTCATGCATCTCCATGAAGCACCTTGGTGAGTACATCGACATCCACTGCGGCGGTGTTGATAACATTTTCCCTCACCACACCAATGAGATTGCACAGTCCGAGAGTTATCTTGGTCACAGATGGTGCAAATACTGGTTCCACTCCAATCACTTAAATGACAGAGCAGGAAAAATGAGTAAATCCAAGGGAGCTGTACTTACAGTTTCAGTTCTCAAGGAAAAAGGCTATGATCCTCTGGTTTACAGATTCTTCTGCCTCCAGTCACATTACAGAAAGCCTTTGGAATTCTCCTTTGATGTGCTTGATAACACTGTGACTGCTTACAACAACCTTGTTAAAAAGGTTGAAGCACTCATTAACTCTGATGATGAGCTCAAGGCTGCAGCCAATGCTTACAAGGCAGCTGCCGAAAAGTCCGCTAAGGATAATGCTGAAAACAATGAGAGTATGGCAGCATTCCTTGAAGCAGTAAGAAGCAGCAATGCAATTGACGCTGATGTTAAGAAGGACTTTGAAGATAAATTTGCAGAAGCAATATCCAATGACCTTAATACATCAATGGCTATCACACTTCTGTACGATATCCTCAAGGCAGATACAAATGCAGCTACTAAGCTCGCTGTAGTTGACAGCTTTGACAAGGTTCTTTCACTTGATCTTATCGGACATGCGCTCGCTGATGATTCAGCTGATATCGATCCTGAGCTTGAAGCATTCATCAAGGATGCAATCGAGAGAAGAGCTGCAGCCAAGAAGGCGAAGGACTTCGCAACAGCTGATGCCATCCGTGATGAGCTCCTTGCCAAAGGTGTTGAGATTAAGGATACACGCGAAGGTGTTAAGTGGTCCTTAGTATAAAAATGTATTATTGATTTATAAAGATACTTAAAACTAAAACAAACCTCCAGAGTTAGCTGTTTAGCGCAAACTCTGGAGGTTGTTTTTTTGGGAATTTTTTTTATACCTTTATAGTGTTTTTACGACATCTTTTTATACATGAAGTTACCAAGCATCTGAATAGCCTGAACAAAGGCAATCAAAATTATTGAGCATACAATCAGGTAATCGGTCTTGTACTGCTGGTAGCCGTATCTGATGGCAATATCTCCGATACCACCGCCGCCTACAGTTCCTGCCATAGCGGAATATCCGATGAGAGATATTATGAGAAGTATGATACCATTTAGCATTCTCGGAATAGATTCTTTTACATAAACTCTCATGAGTATCTGGAAATTGGAAGCTCCAAAGGATCTTGCCGCCTCTATAACTCCGGGATTGGTTTCACGAAGCGCACCCTCAAATACTCTTGCTATAAAAGGTATAGCTGAAATAGTAAGTGGTACAATTGAAGCAGTGGTTCCTATTGACTTACCAACAACCATTCTGGTAAACGGAATTAGTATTACCAGCAAAATAATAAAAGGAAAGCTTCTGAATACATTTACGATAAAACTCAATATTTCATAAACTATCTTGTTGGGCTTTAGTCCGTCAGGCGCTGTAAGCGTCAATATAATTGCAGGAATAAATCCCAGTATTACTGAAAAAAGCGTTGACCAGAAAACCATATACAGCGTCTGGTTAAAAGCTTTTAATATAATATCTGTCATTTCTTAATAACCTCCCATGTGACATCATGCTTATCCAGAAAACCGCATACACTGTCAAGATCATCCGGATCAATGTTGAGAACGAGACTACCGTACACATCCTCTCTGAAATCTTCAAGCTTTGCCCAGCAGATATTGAAATCTCTGTTCAGCTCCCGGCTCATCATGGTAACGATAGGACGCTGATTGCCCTCTCCATAGAAAAAGAGCTTGATATTAAGTCCGGTTTCAGGGAGCTTATCGCTCTCTTCTCTAAGGAAATCTCTTATTTCTCTTTCCTTGGGCCATACGAAAAGCTTCTCAGGCTGACCAACTGAGAGAACCTTACCATTACTAAGGAATGCTACTTTTTTACAGATTTGTTTAACAACTTCCATCTGGTGAGTAACAACAATGATAGTGATTCCCATTTCTTTATTTATTTTCTGAAGAAGGGCAAGAATGCCTTTCGTGATTTCAGGATCAAGTGCACTTGTGGCTTCATCACAAAGAAGAAATTCCGGATCAAGAACCAAAGCTCTTGCTATGGCTACTCGCTGTTTTTGTCCGCCTGACAATTCTCTTGGCTTAGCATGAACCTTTTCCTCAAGACCAACAAGCTTTATCAGTCTGAGGATTTTCTCTTTTGCTTCAGGGGTATTGGTTTTCATGCCCCAGAATTTCATCGGAAGAGCAACGTTCTGATAAACATCTAGTCTTTCAAGAAGATTAAAGCCCTGGAAAATCATGCCCATTCTTTTTTGAAGCTGGCGGAGTGCCTTTTTATCACGTAAATTTACTTCCTTACCATCCACTGTGATAAAACCGGAATCATAGGATTCAAGACCGTTTATACAACGAAGAAGGGTAGATTTTCCGGCTCCACTTTGACCAATGATACCAAAAATCTCATGATCTTCGATATCTATTGAAATTCCTTTTAAAACATCTGTGTTTTCGAAGGATTTTGTAACGTTCTCTATTTTAATCATTATTCATCATCCCTAAAAATACTAATATGATTTATTGTGTAAGCATTTAACAGTCACACTAAGACATTGTATCATAAATTGCTTTTGTTAAGTACCTTATAAAAAAAGAACTCGCCATAATTACGGTCTTTTCTTATCCTGCGAAACGAAATCATTCTGCCGGATAAGGATTAATCGAAACTACGGCGAGTATGGATTCTGATATAGATTCTTGAACGCTTTCTCCTCATTGCGTTCAGGAAGTCATAAAAGTCTAAAGCATTCAGATATACTCACATATATGACAGCTTAGATATTCCGTACAGATTACTGAGCATCTGTGAATGAAGGAATAACAGCTCCTTTGTAAGTATCCTCGATGTAAGCCTTAACTTCATCTGACTGAAGAGCATTTACAAGAGCCTTGATCTTTGCTGAATCTTCATTGCCCTGCTTAACAACAAGGAAGTTTGTTCTCTTAAGTGTTGTCTCATCATCGAATTCCTCGATATCAAGTGCAGGATGTGAATCCGGAAGACCTGCTTCAAGAGCATAGTTACCATTGATTGTAGCTGCATCAAGATCAGGCAGTGAGAGAGGAAGTGAAGCAGCCTCAAGAGGTGTGATTACATAACCGTGAGGGTTAGCTTCTGCATCATTTGTAAGTGAATCCTCTGTATAGTTTTCATCAGTGCCATAGTCGCCCTTTGATGTAAGCAGTCCCTTCTGAACAAGAAGATCAATTCCGCGCTCTGCGTTATCGGGATCGTTCGGGATACCGATTGAAGCACCGTCCGGGATATCAGCGATTGACTCATATTTTTCTGAGTAGATGCCCATGGGTTCAATGTGAACGCCTGCTACAGCTGTGAGGTGAAGGCCTGCATCTTCATTCTGCTGATTCATATAACCAAGTGTCTGGAAATAGTTGGCATCAAGTTCGCCTTCTTCAAGTGATGTGTTGGGAAGTACGTAGTCGTTGAATACTACAGTTTCAAGTTCCCAGCCGTCCTTTGCAAGAACGTCCTTCAGGATGTTATCAAGGATCTCTGCGTGAGGAACGGGTGTTGCACCAACAGTGATCTTGTTATCTCCATCTTCAGGAGTAACAGCTTCTGCATCGTTTGATTCTTCAGCTTCTTCTGTTGTCTCTTCAGCAGCTGCTTCTGATTCCTCAGCTTCTTCAGCTTCAGCTTCTGTGGACTCAGCTTCTGCAGCAGTATCTTCTGTAGATTCTTCAGCAGCCGCAGTTTCTGTAGATGCTTCAGCAGCTGAATCTGCGCTGCTTGTAGAACCACCGCAACCTGCAAGAACGCCTAATGTCAGAGTGCTTGATAAAACAATACTAAGTAACTTCTTTTTCATAATATTTTCCTCCTCTTAGCCTCTCTTGTTAAGAGCGACTTTATTTATAGGTGATATAATATACCACTTTTTTTTATTGCGCAAACAAAAATGACGTTTTTTCGCATAAGAAAAAGTTATCGCAAGCGAAAGGGGAATTAATAATTTTTACTATCTATGTTTATAAAAAGATTATTATTACGTGAAATATATTATGATAATATGATAAGTAGAGGGATGTGCTTATGAGTAATAAACGGAAAGTCTTAATTGGCATATGTGCATTATCTTATTTGATTACAATTATAGCAACGTTTATAGGCAGTCAATTCGTAACAGAGCTGATGGCAATAGTAACGGTGCTTTTGATATTCACTGGTCTGATGTCCTATATTAAATATCTTGGGCCGCATAAGTTTTCTACAACTTGCATGGGGCTGGGTTTTTTGTGCATTGCATTAGGATATATCTATCGATTCGTTAATCATTTTGTTGCAAATATTGAAGCTTTTTATTTTATATGGGGAATAATATACCTGATGCCAAGCGTGTTTTTTGCACTTAATGAAACCACGTTTATGCTCTATAAATTAAAAGGCAGAAAACGTGATATTTCACATCTGTTTTCTAATTGTTTTGCCGTATCTATAGTTGGTTATGTGCTCATATACAAATTTTTCTCTGCAGCAGTTGGGAGTATTGAGACTTCTGCCCAGGTTCATTATCTGCTATTTATTTTCCTTGCTTTCTTTGTTGTGATGATGGGAGTACAGACTTTCTACCTGGTGGGAGAGGAGAATATAAAAAGAGGCACGCTTCTTACCACAATTGCCATGCTGATCTATGAGCTGATGGATATTCAATATATCTATCTGGTAGCCATAGGAAAAGATCCGGAAAACTATTTTGAAGACCTGGTTTATATGCTGACACTTATCGTAATGACGATGGGAATAGCAATACAGGTTCACAAGAAATACTATTTTGAATTTCAACACTGGGACTATACTGAGAAATCTACGAGGTTAAGGGTCCTTATTTCGGCTGTGGTTTTGATTATTACAGGATTTGCAGCATATTATGAATATCTTTCTTATACGGAAGCCAACTATATAGTAATAGTGCTGATGGCATATATGATAATGACATATATTTTAAGGACAGACAGCCTTACTGATGAGCTTTTGGATAAAGAAAAAAAGCAGAATATTATTCTTGAGGAAAAGGTTGAGGAGCAGACTAAAAATCTTATTGAGGTAAATAAAAAGCTTGAACTGCTCTCTTCCACAGATATGCTCACAGGTCTTTACAACAGGTGGTATGCGGGAATTTTCCTGGATGATATCGTTATTAAATATAAGAATACAGGTAAGAAGTTTGCTCTTTTTGTAATTGATTTAAATCTCTTTAAACCTATAAATGATACATACGGTCATGAGATGGGAGATAAGGTCCTGGAAGAATTCGGGAACCGTATGAGAGAGCTGCCGGATGAATATACGTCCTTCAGGATGGGCGGAGATGAGTTTTTGATCTTCTACAGGATTGGAGAGAAGGTTGAAAATCTGAATTCTATTGCGGAAAAGCTACAAACACTTTTCAATACACCGGTAAGACAGGATACTTATGTTTTCAATTTGTCAGCCAGCATTGGAATTTCAATATACCCGCAGGATTCAGTAGTTATAGAAGATCTTCTTCAGTATGCAGATACTGCCATGTATTCTGTAAAGCAGAGCGGACATAAGGATGGTTATAAATATTTTAACAGCGGCCTTATAACGCTTATTTCAGCTAAGGCTGCTATTGAAGAGCGGCTAAGAACTGCAACTCCTGAGGGAGATTTTATTCTGTACTATCAGCCTCAGGTGAATATAAAAACGGGAGAAATCATCGGTGCAGAAGTATTTCCTCATTTAAAGGGTGTGATGGAGGATATATCACCATCAGAGATAATTCCCGTGGCAGAAGAATGCGGATTTATGAGTAAGCTTGGAATTTGGATCATATATACAGCGCTGAATCAGATTTCAAAATGGAATAAAAACTACAATAAGGCGATTTCATTGACCATAAATCTTTCGCCGCTGCAGCTAATAGATGAAGAATATGCTTCTGCTTTGAAAAGAGCAACAGAGCTGCTTGAGTTTTCGCCTTCCATGGTGACACTTGATGTCTCGAATGCTGTTATTATGGGGGCTGCCAGCTCTGCAAAGCATGCCATGAAGGAACTGCATGAAGAGGGATATATGCTGTCTCTTAATGATTTTGGAGGCGGAGATATCAACCTTTCATATATACATGACTGTGATTTTTACGGACTTAAGCTTTCCAGATCATTGGTTAAGGAGGCTGAGAATGATACAAAGGCAAAGGTGCTTATAAATGCGATTATGGCCTTTGCAGAACAAATGGGAATCGTGATAACTGCTGTCGGAATAGAGAATAAGGAACAGTCAGAAAGCATGAAGGAGCTGGGGATTTATCAGCATCAGGGTTATTTTTATGGAAGGCCTATGAACGCTGAGAGCTTTGAAGCTATACTAAAGGGAGTCAGATGAAGAATCCTATATTAGAAGCGACCTCCAAAGAGTTTTGGAGGTCGCTTTACAATACTTTTATTATTTTTATGGATAATTACAGAGTTCGTTCATAGTGATCGCCGGTTTTTACAAATCCGGTCTTTTTCAGATAAGCCTTGTGATATTCATCTGAACCTCTGTAGATCAGCTTATCAATATTTTCATGTATAAGATTATCCATCAGGAAATTACCGATTGAAAAATCTCTGTATTCAGGAATAGAGTAGTCAAGTTTGATATCAAGTATGTGATCCTTAAGAATGCCAAGTGTGATTCCAACCGGTTTGCCGTTATGACATACAACAAAAGCGGCATTTGCTCCGGAAAAGTCCATTGATATTCCCGGGAAACATTTTGAAATATCATCCTTATATAAATCTATAGTATATTTAGTCAGGCCATCGTCTTCGGAAACTCTTATCATATCGTAGTTCTTCTCAGTATTCATCATCTTGATAAGGTAATAGACATTTATAGCCACAAGAGCCAGGTTCATGACAACAGTGGGGAATGCGCCTATAAGAAATCCATAAATCACACAGAAAAGGCTGCCCAGGGTGTTTACAATTCTAAGCTTGTAAACAGACACCATCATGAAAGAAATAAGAACAAGAGCGGAACCGATATAACCAATTATCTCAAAAATTATCTTTGTATCCATAATATTTTATTCGAAAAACCGAATGCTCCTTTCTTGAAAAATTATAAATAGTTTCAACAATATTGTATCATATTAACGTGAGGAGTTTATCTGCAATTTTATCTGCTACATATAATTTGTAGTCATGTCTTGTGGGAAGTGCTTCGGTTATTTGAAAACTGAAAGCATGAACCTTATCTGCAATATTGATAGATGCATATATTTCACCTGGGACGCTGTCTGCGTTATTAGGGTCGATATTTCCCATGGTCCCTGTTACACCTATTCCTATATCTGCGCCGAGGCTTTTCTTGCAGGCATTTGCCATGTGAGTTGCGGTTTCAATCGAATAGACGCCATATTCATTTATTATATTTTCAGGTACTCCCTGAAGAATTTTTGCTTCATTACTATATGTGATATATGCCCCCTTAAGTATGGCGGAGGATCCTTCAGTGTCGGTCAAAAGATTAGCAATCATTCCAGCAGTGCAGCTCTCCATGGTGGTTATGGTGAGGTGCTTACTAATTAATGTTTTTGTGATCGATTCGTATTTTTTTATAATAAAATCCTGTGTGCTCAAATGATATCTCCTTTGAATTATTGCTTTTGTTTTTACTTATGACAGATTGAGATTTTCTGAAATGTAGTACTTGTATCCATGCTTTTTACAGTATTTTTTGATTTTGGTTTTAAGCTTTTTGTCCTTTGTGTATTCAAGAAGGTAACAATTCTTTTTCTCTTTTTTTAGGAGCTTTAAGTATTTTTTGAAATACTTGATGTCAGATGAATTGTTTTGTCCAAACTCATTTTTGTCATAATCTATGATTTTTGAAAAAACCGATTCCTGATTAATGCCATCCAGAATAGCATCAAGGCTTTTGTTTCTGTCATAATACTCGGTAACAAAGGTGTCGCCTCCGTTTATGATTACTTTTCCCTTTTTCTTCAGACCTTTGAGAATGGTTTCAACACCTGAATAAATATTCTCATTATGATACTGATAATATACATCAACGTTATCAATGAAAAATCCGTCAACTCCGGTATTTGCAATTTGAGAGGAGAGATCTTCTAAAATAAATTTCTGCCATTTCTCAGAAGATACATCCACCCACCTCTCATCGGGCCAGTTTTCATAGACATCGAGAGTGATATCTTTGTAGGAATTGTAATAATCCCTGTATTTTTCGACAGACCCGATATTGAGGTAACTGTACACGATGTGGCCTTCTTTTTTAAGTTTTTTTATATCATTTTCAGAAAAATCATTCTGGACATCAAGAATAATTGTTTTGTAGTTCTTGAATTTTTTGAAGGTGCTTTTGCCGGAATTACATGAAAGAAAAACTCCGTAGCTGTACTTGAATTTTTTTGCTGCTGCATATGAATCAACTCTACAATAGGAAAGGATAATAATTATAAGAAGAGAGTGAATTATAAGTAGCTTTAATATTTTCTTTTTATTCATATATTAATTCCTCGTTAGATAATTGTTGTAGGCTGAAAATATTATACAGGCGCTAAGATATATGAGCAATGTTTGTAGTGCACTGTTTTAATAAGGAAAAACATAACTAAACCGGTCCGTGAAGTGTGATTAGATTATTTGGTTACTGTTCAGACAGCTCTGCGCACTTGCTGCGCTGAGCGTGAGAATGTTCTACGTCTTGAATATAGGATTTGCCCCTTTGCCGAAGGCAACTGGAATGGGCAAATCCAGTTGCTGTGAGCACCGTAAGGTGTGAACAGTCAGATTGTTTGAAGTAAAAATGGTGAAGAGACAAGAGATTTGTTGCACAAAAGATTTTAGTGTGATAAAGTGGTAAAGAATGAAACTGTAAATTCACGAACACATTAATATTGTGACATATGAATGCTACTTTTTTAATTTAATTAAGAGAGTAAAGACGAGGAGGATAATTTATTATGAAAAGAAAGATTATGGCAGGTATTCTTGCAGCTGCTATGACAGTATCAATGACAGCATGCGGACAGACAGAAGAAAAAGCAAATGCTGACACAGCTACAGCAGAGACTTCAACTGAAGAAGCTTCTGCAAATGATGCAGAGGAAAGCTCAGAAGATAGTGCCGAAACAAGTGAAGAAGCTGCAGCAGATTCCGATATCGAGTATATCAAAGGCAAAGGTAAGCTTATCGTAGGAATCACAGATTTTGCTCCTATGGACTACAAGGATGACAATGGTGAATGGATCGGATATGATGCTGACCTTGCAAAGAAAGTTGCTGAGTCACTTGGTGTAGATGTTGAGTTTGTTGAGATAGACTGGGACAACAAGATTCTTGAGCTTGAGAACAAGTCAATCGACGTAGTATGGAACGGTATGACACTTACAAACGAAGTTACTAATTCCATGGAGTGCACACAGCCATATCTCAATAATGCACAGGTTGTAGTTGTTCCTTCCGATATTGCAGATACCATCAAATCTACTGATGATGCAGCTGCTTTAAGCTATGCTGTAGAGGCCGGATCTGCAGGAGAGCAGGCAGCAACAGATAATGGTTATGATTTCATATCAGTAACTTCTCAGGCAGATGCTCTTATGGAGGTTCAGGCAGGAACATCAGGCGCATGCATTATCGATCTTCTTATGGCAGGTGCAATGATCGGAGAGGGTACAAGCTATCCTGATCTTACACACACTGTTGAACTTACTACCGAAGAATATGGTATTGGATGCAGAAAAGGCTCAGATCTTGCTGCTTACATAGACGATCAGTTAAACGCTATGAGCGCTGACGGAAGTATCCTTGAAATAGCCAAGACCTATGGCGTACAGGATGCGGTTATAAATAGATAATTATCTTAAGCGTCAGATATATCTGACGTTTAATAGAGAGTATAATTGATAAATTTGAGGTACGCATACTTATGTTTTGGACTGTTACCATCTCCCTTCTTGAGGGATTTCTTGGAACACTTAAGCTTTTTACACTTACACTTTTATTTTCATTGCCGCTGGGACTGGTCATCAGTCTCGGCTCAATGAATAAAACACCTATAGTACATATTCCAATAAGATTCATTATATGGGTAGTTAGAGGAACGCCGCTTATGTTGCAGCTTCTGATCATCTATTATGGACCGGGTATATTCCTTGGAAATAATATATGGGGATCAGGAGGAAACGGAAGATTTTTAGCGGCGCTTTTTGCGTTTGTATTTAACTATGCCTGCTATTTTTCTGAGATATTCAGAGGTGGAATACAATCAATTCCTGTAGGACAATATGAGGCAGGTAAAGTACTCGGACTGACCAGACAGCAGATTTTCTTTAAGGTTGTTTTACTCCAGGTTATAAAGCGCATTGTACCTCCCATTTCAAATGAAGTTATCACGCTTGTAAAGGATACATCACTTGCCAGAGTAATAGCCGTTTATGAGATCATATGGAATGGTCAGGCATTTATCAAGAGCAGTGGTATTATATGGCCGCTCTTTTACACAGGTTTATTTTACCTGCTGTTTAGCGGATTGCTGACACTTCTGTTTGGATACATTGAGAAAAAGCTCAGCTATTTCAGATAATATTTACCTGATGTAGATGTTTGATATTTACAGTATTGTCATCAATAGCTGATGGAGACCGGTGATAGCTGAGCAAGCGCTGATTTATTTGAATAAAGGTAGGAATTATGCCGATACTTGAAGTTAATAATATAAAAAAGAAATTCGATCATTATAATATTCTAAATGGAATATCCTTCAGCATGGAGGAAGGACAGGCGATTTCCATAATCGGTTCATCGGGAAGTGGAAAGACTACATTTCTAAGGTGCCTTAATTTTCTCGAAAGACCGGATGAAGGTACAATAGTTGTAAAGGGTGAAAAAATATTTGATGCGTCAATGCCTCCTGAAAATCCTAAGCAGCTTCGTGAGAGAAGACTCCATTTTGGTCTGGTTTTTCAACAGTTCAATTTATTCCCTCAGTACACTGCTTTGGAAAATGTAATACTTGCACCAAGGCTTCTGAAGGATGGAAGAAGCGAACAGGAGCTTACGGATATGGGCATGGATCTTCTTGATCAGATGGGACTTGCAGACAGAGTGAATCAATATCCGCACCAATTATCAGGTGGTCAGCAGCAGAGAGTTGCAATTGCAAGAGCACTGGCTTTAAAACCTGATATCCTTTGCTTTGACGAACCGACTTCTGCACTGGATCCTGAGCTCACAGGGGAGGTTCTTAGAGTAATCAGGAATCTTGCAGAGAAAAAGACGACCATGATAATTGTTACTCATGAAATGGCATTTGCAAGAGATGTTGCAGATGAGGTAATCTTCATGGATAAAGGAATTATCCTGGAAAAGGGACCTGCAGAGCAGGTGATAAATAATCCTAAAGAAGAAAGAACAAAGCAGTTCTTATCAAACTTAAATAACTAAAAAAAGTGCCTATGGCACTTTTTTTGTTTGAGCAGAGCATTAGTGTAGAGGTATCAAATCTGATAGTCCAGTGGTGCAGCATCAAGTATAATAGTTGCCGTGAATACACTACCTAGTCCTTCCTCGCTCTCTGCCGTGATATCACCCCTCATCATGCCGGCAAGTCGCTTTGATACTGACAAGCCAAGTCCGGTTCCTGTACCGTACTTACTGGGATTTCTTTTCTCCTGTGAAAAGGTCCTGAAAAGGCTCGGCATGAAGGACGCACTGATTCCGCAACCTTCATCCTTAACGGTAAAACTTATTTTATAAGTGTCATCTATACGCTTGGAATTGACCGTGATCTCAATCGTGCTGTCACGCTCACTGAATTTTACTGCATTTGATGTGAGGTTGTTGACCATCTGCTGTGTTCTTCCAATATCGCAGACAATCTGGGGATTGGCTCTGTAGTTTCTATTTATTATCACATCGATATTTTTATCACCGGCAAGAGCCATGGTAATATTCTCTATTCCATCAACCACGTCATCGAGAGAGGTTCGCTGGGGATCAAGACTGAGATTCCCTCCATCGATACTGTTTATGTCCAGGATGTCACTCATAAGCCTGGATAAATAGTGACTGGAAGTGTATATTTTACGCATATCACTTCTTAGTACATCAATGTTTTCCTGGGTCATGCCAAGGTAAGAAAGAGCTGAGATTGATTTCATGGGATTTTTTATCTCATTACTCATGCGGGATAAAAACTCCGACATTCTTCTGTTTGCTTTTTTTTCGTTTTCAAGAAGCTTATCATTCAACTTGTTGAGGCGTTCAATTTTGGCGATACGTTCCTGTTCCTCGGTTACATCCATGAATGAACCGACAAAGCCGATTATTGCACCGTCATCATATATGGGAGTTTTGGAGGCGATTATTTCACGGACTTCGCCCTTTACTATGCACTGACCATGGACATTGTGTGTGCTTATACCCTGAAGTACTCTTAACTCATCATTCATAAATGGCACCGGATCAGGATGCCATCCCATATCTTCATCAGTTTTTCCCAGTACACAGTCAACTGAATCAAAGCCGTAATAATCAAGGAATGCCTGATTTACCCCGACAAATCTTCGCTGAGTATCCTTCCAGAAAATGCAGTCCTGAGTTGTGTTGATGATCTTATCAAACAACTGATCCGCATGTTCCTCAAGGGATATGGTTTTTAATTTCTCAATTCTGTCACCCATACATAACCTCATAAAAAAGTAAAATCGTGATTTGCATTAAGAGAAGATTGCTTCAATTATAACACGAAATTTCGTAAATGCTATATGGGAAGAAACAAGTTTTCATCACTTATCGTTTGTTTTATAAGATGTATGTTTTTATTTGAAAGGTTATACAGTTTAAAGCATATATTATCGATGTCGGAGTGAAGTTTTTTTATCTCATTGGAGCAGCTGATGCGCTCGGAAACTTTTACTTCTGAATACTGATTGTTAAGTCTAATTATTCTATCTATTTTAGAAACTATATCGCGCTGTATATTATCATCAGCATAAGGAATCGGAATCTGTTCTATATGAGATCTCAATACTTTTACTGAGCGGAATTTTTTCCTGAAAAAGTAGTCGGCAACGCTGCTGTTCAGGACAGCCAAAATGTATTTTATGTCCAGGCCATCAATGTTCGGAATTACGATATTACAACTGTTGAGAGACAACGTTTTATTATCATCATAGGCGAAGACAAGACGACCTCCGATAAAACGGTAAAGCAGTTTTTGGGGAGCACGATACAACTCAATCGGTGCCACCTGCTGACATTTTTCAGGGACAAAATTTATGTAGCACTTTGGAACGTGAAAAGCATATTTAAAGATATCGGTTCCCTTAAGTATTATTTCGTTCTTTGGGCTCTTTCGTGATTGAAGCATTTCCTTGTTGGCACCTGTTACAATTCCGAGAGCGAATTCAGCGTTACCCTGCAGTGTTCTGGCTCCGGGTAAAGTGGAAATCGACTGAAGCAGAGCGTACTCTTCATCAGGCATGAGGAAATTGAAACTGTAGGTGGATATCTCCCTTTCAGTCATGATGTTATAGGTAATCTCATTATCGTAAATGGTGGGATTAGAGCTTAAAAATCCGACTTCTGCATTAGACTTTTTCTCTACCTGCAGGATGATTGAAGGGCACTGCACA
The DNA here is from genome assembly GCF_000424385.1 of Butyrivibrio sp. LC3010. Lineage (GTDB taxonomy): Bacteria > Bacillota > Clostridia > Lachnospirales > Lachnospiraceae > Butyrivibrio. The sequence continues at coordinate 80,414 of NZ_AUJU01000016.1, forward strand.
TGATTGAACACATCCCCAAGGTATTCAAGATGCGAAAGGCTGGATCTTTCTACTAATTCTTTTCTTGCCGGGGTATGAGATTTTACAAGAAGGACTGACTCCGGAAGAACATAGGAGAGCATCCCGCCTTCTTCCAGCAGATTAAGTCCCTGCTCTATAAAAAGGTCAAAGGAGTCAACGGATTTTTCTCTGCCACATATGAACTTTTCGCTTATGAAGTTTTTTTCTTCTAAAGAAAATGAAGCTCCCCAGGGAGGATTGCCAAGGATTACGTCAAAGCTTTGGGTGGATCTGTCAGCATGCAAAAAATCAGACTTGACGATATGCTTTTTCCAAAAGGTAATATCAGGAAGTCTGTATTTAAATGCCAGTGTCAGTCTGGCAATCTGTACGCTTATTTCATCTATATCGTAGCCGTAAAGGTTTTCAGCTGGAACTCCGGGTGGAAGACAGAGGAGAAAGTTCCCGCTTCCACATCCGGGATCAAGTATTTTTTTATTCTGACCATCTGTAAGAAAGGATGCCTCAAAAAGATGACCTAAGAGCCTCTGGACTATGGCGCCGGGAGTGTAGTAGGCTCCGGTGCTCTTTCTGGATTGAAGGTGTCTTAAGGATATATAGATAAGGCCAAGGGTATCCTCTCCGGATACATATGAAAAACTTAAGAAGGTATCAGAAAGCTCTGACAGTTTGCCACTTGCTTCCGGTGATAATTCATCACAGGATGCTCCACTAAGATCAGATAAAAGCGGATCATATTTATATATTTCGTCCGCAGGAACACGCTTTTTGAGGATTCCTGCTGCACTTCTTTCCAAAATACAGCGAATGAGATTATCATCCAATATGAGCGGTAAAACGAAAGCTGCATCAGCTTCGTCCTCCGTAGCTGAAACAGCATTTATGATCGTCTCTATAAGAGGAAGGTTTGGTGAACCTTCTGTAATGTAATCACTGTATAAAAGATTTCCAGAAACAAAGCTTTTGTTTCGTCTGCTTTTTAAGGATTTGATCTTTCCACTGTTAAGGTCATCCTTCAAGGCTTTCAGGTAGCTCTCTGAAAAAACATAGGAGCGGCCTTTTTTGCCTTCAGGCTTCAGCTTTCCAAGCTTTATCCAGTTTCTGCCGGTCGCGGTCGAAATCGACAGCGCTGTACATAGTTCAGTTAGTGTTAACATCTGTATTCCTTTCAGAATAAAACTTTCTGGACATTACAAGAAGAATTATCCCTAAAATGCTCAGTATAAAACCTGCCAGCAGTCCGGGAGTGTGATATTTAAGCGTAATATCGTGATGTCCGGCCTCCAGGGAAATAGCGCTGAACATTGTGTCTGCCCTAAGGAGATCTGCTTTCTTGCCATCAACATATGCGCTCCATCCGCTTGTGTAAGGGATAGAGAGGAAAAGAATCTCTGAGTCTTTTGTATCTATGCTGCCTGTTATTCTATTGGTGGCAAAAGATATAGGGTTCTTATGCAGGTCTACATTTGTGAGAGTATGCTCTTTTAATGATGCAAGCCTTTCATGCATTGTTGAAAGAGATCTGTTGTAAACCGTCATTTCATCGAATTTATAGGTGCCCTTGTCATTGAAGGTTATGGTTATCTGATTTTTGGCATCTGCAGAGTAACCAAGATTAACTATATAATCATGCCAACCTGAATAATACCAGGAGTTTTCTGTCTTGTAGTCAATGTTCTTAACAACCTGAGTACCATCTGAAAGCTGTGAGCTTACGGTAATTCTTGGTACATCATTTTTGCTCTTTATGTTCAGATTTTTTAAGTAAAGAAGAGTTTCAGCTTCTTTGCTGCCGTTAAAGCTCAGAATTACGGATGAGCCGGCATCGGCTTTATAACCGCCATTCTTTTCCTTAATATCTCCATCAAAGGAAATTTCATAAGGAATGCTGTTTGAAGTAAATACTGTCTCAGCCTCAGGATATTTTGCAGCCTCTTTATCAGACAGAACTGCTCCATATAACAGTGCTTCTTCTCTTTGGATTGGAGTCATATCATTAAATTCAGTTTCGGATATGGCATTGTTATAAGTAAAACCAAGAGGCAGGGCTTCAGGATTCTCATAAATTCCGAAATTGTATTTCTCGTAGGAAGGCACATAGCCATAGGGCACAAATGCCTGCTGGTCCGGAGTGTTATAACGAAGTGAATAGAAGCGTACACCGGCTATGGAATTCAGTATTGCGCGGTCATCCAGGGCATAATAAGCAAAGCTCTGCTGGTCGTTGTTTGCCATGAGTTTAAAGTATTCGGATACACTTTTGTCAGCAAGACTGAAGAAAAACTGGGTAGAAGAAATACCATCCAGCATGGCGGCATTCCATACAAGGTCACGGCCAGAATAACGATAGAAATCACTTATTGGATCAAGACCGGACTGTGCAGCGTTTTCTTCTACAACCTGTACCTCGGTACTCTGCAACTGGGTAGATATATCTTCAGTACTATCCATGTAATCTCTGATCATATTTCCCTGATCAGGTGAGTATGCAAAGCGACCGTTTTTAATAATCATGCCGGCAGTGACTATGAATATAAGTACACCAAAGATATTGGCGATATAGGCTGTCAGATTGATATTCTTGCCACATATGTAGTTCGCGATTCTTCTTGAGATGAAATCTACAAATTCAGCAGTTACCACTCCTGCAAATAATGCGCAGGCAAAAGCCCATCTGTTCACAGCATAGGAAAAAGCAGCAAAGGTGTAGCCTACATAAGGAAGGCACAGGAACAGGGACATTAGGATAAGAAACACGCACTCCTGGTAAAGTGACAGTTTATGTCTGTACTCGGGAGAATCCTTCCAGGCGATGAAAATGCCGGTTGGACCGTCATTTTTTGCGTCCTTAAGTAATTCTTTCTTTTTCCTGTTTATATCAATTGCTGATTTTACCAGGTGATAGATGCTTCTGATCACAAGGAATATTGCAGCTATAACAAACATGGGAGTAAAGCCCAGCTGTGTATCGTTCTGACCATGATACACAAAGGAGTACACGTTTTTGATAAGCTCCTTGTAATAATCAGCGGAATAGAGAAGCGGAATAGTGATTCCTGATGCAGCTCTCGGATTGTTCGGGAAAGCCAAAAGTACGGGGAGAAGAATGAACATGCTCATCAGTGTACCGATTATTCCATAGGCAAAAAAAGTGAGTATGGTTTTAAGAGCTCCCTTTTTATGAGTTCCAAAATGAATAAACAGGAGTCTTACAGCGACATAAATAATAGTCAGAAGTACGATTATGTAGAAAAAGTAAAAGTTGTTAGTGCCTGCGAGAAATACTGAAACAGCAAAAAACACAGGCTTGTTTTCCTTAAGGATTTTCTCTGCACCAAGAAGAACCAGTGGAAGGTAAATAAGCGGATTGGCAAAGAATGGATGCCACAGTCCAAGGTACATAAAATAGGAACCGAAACTATAGGTGAACATACCTGTCAAAAGTGCGGAAGATGTGAGGTCCCTATTGAGGTAGCGTGCATACAAAGAAAACGTGATTCCGGCAAGGTATGCTCGAAGTATCATCACTACCTGAAAATAAATATGGATATATTCAGTTTTTACAAATGCTGAAAAAAGATTGAGAATATCGCCCAGCGCGTAGTACTGAAGAGTTGAGTACATGTCACTTCCATAGCCTATGCCAAATGCAAAGGTCTGGAGAGATAAACTGTGTTCATGAAAAAGCTGATAAAAGACGCCGCGCAGCCATTTGGAATAGTAAGCAGCAGCTTTTAGATGCTGTCTCCAGGTGTCACCCTGAGAGATAAGGATTTTACCATTTCTGAAAAACAGACCATAGATGATAAATGATAATGCTAAAAATAGCAGAGTGTAAATTAAATAGAAGATTATGTATCCGGAAATAGAGTTAGTATTTATTCTTTTTTTTGATGTCTTGTCCATTGAGAAATTGCCCCTTTTAATTGAGTAGAGCACCAGTGAAGTTTCTCAGCGGACTTGTATAAAAAAATCCCCTGAGAACCGGTACAGCATCGCTGAAATAACCTGACTGATTTCAAGATGCTGTACCAGGCAGAATCCTGCCAGGTACTCAAGGGGATTATACCATAAATTTTATATGGACGTTATTACTACTCGTCGTCCTCTTCTTCGTCATCTTCCTCTGCCGGAGGAGCCTCAGCTGCCGGTTGTTCAGCAGGAGCAGCTTCCTGTGCAGGCTGGACTTCCTGAGCCGGAGTCTGTTCCACAGCAGGAGCCGGATTAGCATCTGCAGCGTTCTGCTGTTCAGCAGGAGCCGGATTAGTATCAGCAGCTGGTGCAGCATTCTGCTCTGCAGCGGGAGCCTGTTCTGTAGCAGGTGCCGGTGTGACATCAAGTGCAGGAGTAGTATTTGGTGTCGGTTGATACTGAGTATTTACAATACCCTGCTGGATAAGTGATGTCTCCTGAGCAAGTATCTCCTGGATATTGGGCTGAGCCATAAACTCAGGAGTGTGATGACAGGTAGCGGCAGGAGTAACAATCGTATTACCTGCTTCGTCAACAGTAGTGGTGAATCCATTCGCTGTAGTTGACTGTTTTGACTGAGCCTGAAGTGCTGCTGGTTCAGGCGGTACCAGCTCAAATACACCGGTAATCTTGAACGGACACTGCTCTGATGCAGGATATCTGTCTGACTGACATATTGTTCCTGCGTAGTGTACGTTACAGCTGTCTGTCGGAACTGTACCTTCCTCGAAATATTCTGTGAGGTGTGTTCCATCACAAAGTCCGCCGATTGGCAGTTTTCCTGACCTTGAGCAGACAGTGGCTGATATTACGGAAGCCGGTTTTTCAAAGGTTGTGGATGGCAGATTCTCATGTATCTTTGACATGACTGCACGCCACATGGTTTTTGCAAGTCTCTGTTCATCCTTGGTTGTAAGGTCAACGTTGTTGTCATAGCCTGCCCAGGTTGTTGCAGTGTAGTATGTGGAATATCCTGCAAACCATACATCGTTTTCATCAGATGTGGTTCCTGTTTTTCCTGCAATGGCAGTTGTTCCGAAATTAACAGCAGTACCTGTTCCGCTTGTTACTACATCGGTCATGGCACTTGTAAGAAGGTAGGCTGTTGATTCCTTAAGGATTCTTGTGGATTCCATCTTAGTGTTATCAAGAATTGTATTACCTTCATGATCTACGACTTTTGTGTAAAGCTTGGGCTTAATGTAAAGCCCGCCGTTTGCGATGGCAGCGTAAGCTGCGTTAAGCTCCATGTTTGTAACACCGTGTGTAAGACCGCCAAGAGCAGTAGGAAGCTGTACATCTGTAAAAATCTTGCCGTTTATCTCTTCATTTTCAGCAAGGGTTGTGAAACCGAAATTCTTCAGGTAATCGAATGCCAGCTGCGGAGTTATGAGTGTCATAGTCTTAACAGCTATGATGTTCATGGAATCCTTAATAGCAGTTCTTATTGTAGTAAGACCTCTGTAGGATTCTCCGTACCAGTTGTTAACAGGACGACCATCCGGATAATTGAAAGGTGCGTCGTTAAATACGGTAGCAAGTGTAAGTCCTGCACTGTCGAGGGCGGGAGCATAGGTTGAAAGAACCTTGAAGGTAGAACCGGGCTGACGAACGGTATCCGTTGCGCGGTTTAAGGTTCTTGAAGCTGTCTTGCTTCCTCTTCCGCCTACCATGGCTACAACATAACCCTGCTTGTGATCCTCTACTGTGAGTGATACCTGAGGCTGAGGAGTCAGGTTGACAGATTCACCTTCCACAGTGTCGGAGCCAACAACTGCAGCCTTATATTCTTCAATGGCTGCCTCTGCGTCCTCCCTGGAGTTAAACAGCATGTTGAAGCTCTTTGTCTCCTGCTGGAAATAGCTCTTCATCATCTCAGAGCTGTAGTTATTCTTATTTCCTTCAGAATCCACAGTTGTAAGTGCGTAATCAAGAAGGTACTTGGTGCCTTCAGGATAATTGGACTCATCTGAATATATTTCATCACAGATTGACTGGATGTGAGGATCCTGAGTTGAGTAGATTTTAAGACCGCCGCTGTAGAGCAGTGTGTAGGCCTGTGTTTCGTTATAACCTGCATCAATGAGATCGTCGATCAGCTGATTTGTAAGTGCATCCACAAAATATGAGTTGATGTTGTTGTCGGTTGTCTCCTGGTCAACTACCTGGATTCTGGCATAAACATCATCATTTATGGCTTCATCATATTCAAGCTGAGTGATGTATCCCTGCTCCAGCATGTCATTAAGAACCTTTTCACGTCTCTTGGCATTATTGTCCGGGTGAGTGATAGGATTATATCTGCTGGGGTTCTGGGTGATGCCTGCGATAACAGCACATTCTGAAAGTGTCAGGTTGGTTACCGGCTTATTAAAGTAGCGGAGTGAAGCAGCCTGAACTCCAAGGGTGTTGCTTCCCAGGTTGATGGTATTTAAGTAATTAAGAAGGATATCCTCCTTGGTCATAGTCTTCTCAAGCTGAAGAGCAAGGTACTGCTCCTGAATCTTACGCTTTATCTTGGCAATATCAGAGTTTTCACTTGTCCAACCTGTAAAGACGTTGTTCTTAAGAAGCTGCTGGGTTATGGTACTGGCACCCTGTGTCAGGTCCTTGCTTGTTATACCTATTACTGCAGCTCTGATGATACCTTCAATATCGATACCATTGTGAGTGTAAAAACGTCTATCCTCGATAGCTACGAAAGCATGAGCCAGATTTTCAGGAATCATGTCCCAGCTGACAGGGATTCGGTTTGAATCGGTTGATACCAGCTTGGCAGTCTGATTACCCTCTGTGTCATAGACGAAGGTTGAATAACCTCTGGGTGTGACGCTTATGTTACCTATGTCTGGAGCAGAATCGATTATTCCTCTGAAAACACCGATTCCTGCGCACACGCCGATAACAACGATACCGATGATCAGCATGATTATCAGCTCAAAGGATATGAGGGAAAATTTCTTTCCCCACTTTGTGGTAGATGAGGTCAGTTTATGTTGCTGATCTCTGATACCTTTTCTTCCATAATTCATAACATCCTCCATGTAAGACCTGAATTGGTAGCCGGTGCGTCCGTCTAAAAGTGAGATACACCGGATAGCAAGTCTATCTATAACATGATATTATAACATATAAAAAGTAAAAAATAGACTAAGATATATCGAATGGAATAGCGTTTATGGGAAAAACAGATAATTATAAAGTGGTCCTTCAGCCGGGAAGCGATGAGATAGTAGAGAAAAAATCAAGATTCATAGCAAATGTATTATCCGTGTCCAGTGTTCAGGAGGCAGAGGAGCAGATAGCTACTTTTCAGAAGAAGTACTGGGATGCAAGGCATAATTGCTATGCCTTCGTGATAGGCTCTGATTTTGGAACCACAAGGTGCAGCGATAACGGAGAACCCTCCGGCACCGCAGGTAAACCTATCCTTGAGGTCATAAAAGGAGCAGGAGTTACAAATGTACTTATTATAGTAACGAGATATTTTGGCGGAGTGCTGCTTGGCACTGGCGGACTTGTGAGAGCTTATACAAAGGCGGCTCAGGCAGGACTTAATGCAGCCATGGTAGGAGAGATGATTCTTGGTAAAAGATATCATCTGACAGCTGATTATACTTTGGTCAACAATATTCAGTATTATCTCAGACAGGAGGGAATTCCACTTGAAAATGAGGTGTATACCGATAAGGTTGAATATGATATCACCGTAAAAATGGAAGATGCTAAGAGAGTAACTCAGGGACTGACACAAAAAACTGAAGGCAGGATCGGAATCGAAGAAATCGAAGAAGGGTATTTCTGTTTCTAGTGCTACTGTCGTTACTGTTCACACCTTACGGTGCTCACAGCAACTGGATTTGCCCATTCCAGTTGCCTTCGGCAAAGGGGCAAATCCTATATTCAAGACGTAGAACATTCTCACGCTCAGCGCAGCAAGTGCGCAGAGCTGTCTGAACAGTAACCTACTGTCATCAAATAAGTCGATTGTGCGTGGCTTCTCTTTTCTAGTATAATAATACAGATATAGCTTGGCTATATACCATTTGTTAAGAAAGGCTTTTGTTTAAATGTCAAAAACTAAACGCAGCGGCACGAAAAAGGTTTTCTGGATGTTCTTTTCGGCCTTACTTGCTGCAGTTACCGTCTGGGCAATATTTAGAGAGAGTAAGACTCTTTCGTTTGCTCATTTGTATGAGGTTATATCAACAGGTAAAAAAACGTACCTCATAATTGCGATTATATGTTCCGCGGCCTATGTTTTCTTCGAAGGCGTGGCGATTTGCAGTATTCTTAAAGGAATTAATTACAAGCGAAGTGTCTTTAAAGGGTTGATATACAGTACATCTGATGTGTACTTTTCAGCAATAACCCCATCCGCTACAGGAGGACAGCCGGCAAGTGCATATTTTATGCATGAGGATGGGATTCCCACGGGAGTGATTTCAGCAACGCTTATCCTGAATCTGATGATGTACACCGGGGCGATTGGATTTCTTGGAATAATTTCCATCATTATGAATCCGGATTTTTTCAGAGAGTTCGGATTGGTTCCGAGAATATTTATAATGGCGGGTTTTGTTGCACTAACAGCCCTTATACTCTTGTTTTTCTTTTTACTGAAAAGGAGCGACAGTTTATTTGGTTTTATTAAACGGGTTGTGAATTTCATTAATAGTAAAAAGCTCATCAGGATAAGTGATAAGAGGGTGTCAAAACTGGATAAGGTACACGAGGATTATAAAAACTGTGCTGAAATGTTTGCCGGGAAGAACCGGATACTTGTAAAGGCTTTTATATATAATGTATTGCAGCGTGCATCTCAGATAGCAGTTCCGATGTTTATGCATCTGTGTCTTGGAGGGAAAGCCAGAGACTGTGTGACACTTTTTTCAAAACAGTGCCTTATTACTATCGGGTACAATTTTGTCCCGATTCCGGGTGCCATGGGAATATCGGATTATCTGATGATAGACGGCTTTTCAAAAATAATGACACATGAAGCCGCACTTCAGCTCGATATGGTGAGCCGTGGCATATCATTTTATTTTTGTGTTATTATAAGCGGGCTGATAACGCTTGGAGGATATTTATGGAAAATGAAAAAAAGATGATAGGCGTATATGATTATACGGTTATTCTGACTTATTTATCTACAATTTCCGGTGCGATAGGTATTATTATCACTATGACCGGAATTGGACATCCATACGGGGGAGCAGTATTTTTGATGTTGTCAGGAATCCTTGATGCTTTCGATGGAACTGTTGCCAGAACAAAGAAAAACAGATCTGATTTTGAAAAGGAATTCGGTGCTCAGATCGATTCACTCTCTGATCTGATATGTTTTGGGGTACTTCCCGTATCTATAGGAATTGCCCAGCTCAGAATAAATGGGGCATTTCGTGATGTTGTAAGAGGAAGCGGAAACACTGCAAAAATCTGGATGGTAGTGCTGCTTCTTTCTATCGCCGCTTTTTATATTCTGACAGCTCTTGTGAGACTTGCATATTTCAATGCAACAGCATCTGAAAGAGCAGAACAAAAGGCTACGATCGGTAAGGAATATTTCACAGGACTTCCTGTTACGGCTGCAGCTCTTATTTTTCCGCTGACGTTGATAGTGCATTATTTTACCAGAGCAGATCTGACATTTTTCTACTTCTGGATGCTGCTTATTGTCGGAGTTCTTTTCATAGGGAATTTCAAAATACCTAAGCCCGGACTTAAGGTAATCATCTTTTTATCAGCTATAGGCGCCGTTGAATTTGTGATAAATATTTATATTTTGGTAACTAATATATGAATACACTTGAATTACTTTATAAGACAACTGTTGGAAGAATAATACTAAAGCCACTTACGATGAAACCTGTATCCGATCTGGCGGGCAGAATACTTGATCTTAAAATTTCAAAAATGCTTATAGGACCTTTTGCAAAAAGGAATAACATAAAAATGGAAGACTATGTTCTTGATGATATTCATTCATTTAATGATTTCTTTTGCAGAAGAATTAAGGATGGACTCAGACCTGTATGTGAGGACGCTGACAAGGTGATAGCTCCCTGTGACGGTTATCTTAAAGTATGCAGGATATCCGGGGGAACTGTCCTTAATGTGAAGCAGAGTAAATTTACAGTGAGGAGTCTACTTAGAGACAGGAAACTGGCAGAGAGCTTTGATGGTGGATATTGCCTGGTTTACAGGCTTTGTGTGGATCACTATCACAGATATGTTTACTTTACTGATGGTCAAAAGTACAAAGACAGAAAAATCAAAGGCTTTTATCATACTGTAAGACCGGTTGCTCTTTCTGAATTGCCGGTATTTACAGAAAATTCCAGACAGTACTCAGTGATAGATAATGATAAGCTTGGCCGCTGCATTCAGATGGAGGTAGGCGCCATGCTGGTTGGAAGGATAGCAAATGATAATCCTGCTGCAGCAGTGGTGAAGCGGGGTGAAGAGAAGGGACATTTTGAGTACGGAGGATCTACAATAATTGTTCTTATTCCCAAGGACAAGATAAAGCTGAATAGTGGAATAGAACAGCGATCCAGAAGAGGAATTGAGTTCCCTGTGAAGATGGGGGAAGCGGTTGCAGAAATACTTTGATATGACAATGCCAGGGGCAAAAGTTACACTTACCCCTGGCATTATTTTGTTCAATAGAAATTCCTTCGGATTTCCTATTGAATAAAAAGCGCTCCGCTATGGATGCGACTGGTGCGCAGATGAATTTTGCAAGCTAAAGCTTGCGCGCACCAGCGCGCAAAGAGTCGCGAGCGACTCTTTGTTCTTAAAGAGCAGCTTTGTAAATTTCAAATGCAGCGGCTGCATCAATAGGTCTTATTCTTGAAAGCTTTACGGAATCCTGCATGGTTGCATCCATTGCAAGAGCTTTCAGATCATCATCAGATGGAGTGATCTTAAGATCGCTAAGACTTACCGGCATGCCAATACTCTTAAAGAATTTAATTGTTTTGTCGATACCTGCGACAGCAGCTTTTTCATCGTCAGCTTCATCGATTTCCCATACCTTGCGTGCAAATCTGGCGAATCTTGGGAGTGCATCCTTGTAGAGGGTTTTAGCCCATGAACCCCATACTGCAGAGAGGGAGTCACCATGAGTTACATCATATTTTGCAGAGAGAGCATGTCCGAATTTGTGAACGGAGAAATCTTTTCCTCTGCCGCACTCTGTAAGGTTATTGTGTGAAAGGCTTGAAGCCCAGAATACTTCACACATTGCATCGTAATCGGAAGGATTATCAACTATGATCTTGCCATTTTTGATAACTACTCTAAGAAGTCCTTCAGCTATTTCATCTGTCATATCGCAATGGCTTTCCGGAATGAAATATCTTTCCATGGTGTGCATCATGATATCGGTAACACCTGCTGAAATCTGATTTTTGGGAAGCGTCATGCCAAGCGCAGGGTTAACTATTGCGAATCTGCATCTGTTAAAATCTGTATTTATACCTGCCTTTTTACCTAATTCTTCATTTGTAAGAACAGCAGAATCACTCATTTCACTTCCGGCAGCTGCAATTGTAAGAACAGCTCCCACAGGAAGAGACTTTGTAAGCGGAACCTTTCTGGTCCAAAGATCCCAAAGCTTTTCATCCGGATTTGCAGAGCCGTGAGCAATTGCCTTAGCAGTATCAATTGCACTTCCACCGCCTATTCCGATTATCATGTCAGCACCGAAAGAAAGCGCAGTTTTAACACCTTCTTCAGCATGAGCAAGTGTGGGATTGGGTTTTGCTCCGCCAAATTCAAGGAATTCAACGCCTGATTCAGAGAGGGACTTCTTAACACGGTCCATAAGTCCGCTCTTTATGACACTTCCTTTTCCATAAACGAGCAGGGCCTTTTTTCCGACCTTCCTGGCAGTTTCTCCAATCTGTGTTTCAACGTCTTTTCCAAAAATAACTTCAGTTGGAGCATAATATTTAAAATTGTCCATAATTAACCTCACTATAGTTTGTTAGTAGTAACAATTTAATTTTACTCTGCATGTTTTTGGTGTCAATTCTGTTTATTACGTAGGTTAGAAAACCGGATTATGTTTAAAACGTTGTTCAGAAAAAATTGATAATGTTTAAAATGTCATGCAGAAAAATGGGTTCATGTTTAATACGTCATGTAGAAAAAAATCATTACAATGATATAATTTTTAATTGCGTGAGTAAATGCTGCTCCAAGGCAATTCTGCATTATGGGGAGTAAGAAAAAATCGTATTGGAAGGAAAGACTAAATATGGCACAAGATAAGGAAGTATTGCTTAAGTACACGAACCCTGCCAAAGATTTCAACGAGGCAATGCCAATCGGTAACGGCAGAATTGGTGGAATGGTATACGGCGGGATTGAAAAGGATCTTATCGGACTAAATGAGGATTCTATCTGGTCCGGTGGGCTTAGACACAGAGTGAATCCGGATTCCCTGGAAGGCTTAAAAGAGGTAAGAGAGCTTCTTTTTAAGGGTGATATTCCGGCTGCTGAAAAAATAGCATTTTCCAAAATGCAGGGAATTAATCCTAACAGCAGACACTATATGCCCCTCGGGGATCTGACTATTGACTTTACAAATGAGAATGGCCATAAGACAAATTATAGCCGCACACTTGATATAGAGAATGCGATAGCGACTGTAAAATATAATAATGGAAAGACAGAGGTTACAAGACAGTATCTGGCTTCTGCCCCTGACAATGCCCTGATCATACATTTAACTGCATCAGAAGCCGGAAAAATTACATGTATTGCCGGCATCGATGGTCGTGATGATTACTATGATAACAATCGTCCCTGCGGTGAGAACATGATAATGTATACCGGTGGATGCGGATCAAGGGACGGTATCTTTTTTGCTGCAGTACTTGGGGCTTCATGTAAGGGAGGCCGGTTAAGGACACTTGGAAATAAGATAAGCATCGAAGACGCAGATGAGGTAACTTTTGCCCTGACAGTTCGCACAAGCTTCTATGAGTACAGTCTATGCGCTGAAGGTGATAAATTAAATGCTGACCCTGAACTTTCGGGTAATAAATATGAAGGAAGAGCTATTGATGATGCAAAGAAGGCTCTTGCAAAAACCTTTGATGAAATAAAGAAGGCACACATAGAGGATTATAAAAAGTATTTCGACAGAGTAGAGCTTCTTCTTAATGATAACAGTGATGGAGCAAGAAAGCTTCCGACTGATGAGCGAATTTCAAGACTTTCCGGAAACGGAAGCATTATAAAAAAGGCCCCTGCAGATAATAAGCTGATGGAACTCTACTTTAATTTCGGCAGATATCTGATGATATCAGGAAGCCGCCCCGGAACACAGCCCCTTAATCTTCAGGGAATCTGGAATAAGGATATGTGGCCTGCCTGGGGAAGCAAATATACAGTTAACATAAATACAGAGATGAACTATTGGCCTGCAGAGAGCTGCAATCTTTCCGAATTTCATGAGCCATTATTTGACCTTATGGAGAGAGTTTGCGAAAACGGAAGAAAGACAGCAAAGGAAATGTACGGCATAGAAAAAGGCTTTGTTTGCCACCATAACACTGATATATGGGGTGACACTGCTCCGCAGGATGAGTGGATTCCCGCGACCATATGGCCTATGAGCGGAGCATGGCTGGCGACGCATGTTTTTGAGCACTATGAATATACCGGGGATATTAAATTTCTAGAGAAAAAGTATCACCTAATTAAGGAAGCTGCAGAATTTTTCACGGAATTTTTAATTGAAGATTCTGAAGGAAGGCTTGTCACAGCGCCTTCTGTATCCCCTGAAAATACCTATATGACTGATAAGGGTATAAAGGGATGCCTGTGCATCGGACCTTCCATGGACTCACAGATAATAACCGTCCTTTTTGAGGATGTGATAAAAGCTTCAGAGATACTTGGGGTTGATAAAGACCTTGCTGATAAACTTAAAGAAATGCTAAAGAGACTGCCCAAGCCTGAAATCGGAAAATACGGACAGATAAAGGAATGGGCTGTCGATTATGATGAGGTTGAAATAGGACACAGACATATTTCACAGCTTTTTGCATTGTACCCTGCAGATCTGATAACTCCGAAAAAGACTCCTGAGCTTGCAAAGGGAGCAAGAGCTACTCTGGAGAGGAGATTATCCAATGGCGGCGGGCATACCGGTTGGAGCAGAGCCTGGATCGCAAACATGTGGGCAAGGCTGTATGACAGTGAGAAGGTTTACGAAAATCTTGTAAAACTCCTTGGAAATTCAACCAATCCAAATATGTTCGATAATCATCCGCCTTTTCAGATTGATGGTAACTTTGGCGGTGAGGCAGCTATTGCCGAAGCACTTTTGCAATGCACAAATGGCGAAATAATCCTATTGCCGGCACTTCCAAAGGAATGGAGTGAGGGCAGCGTAAAGGGACTGCGTGCAAAGGGCGGATATACCATAAATATGAGCTGGAAGAACGGAAAAATCTCTTCTGCAGAAATCATTGCCGATTGCGATGGGGAATGTGATGTCCGCATCGGAGATGATGCTAAGCATTTGACTCTAAAGGCCGGCGAGTGTTCTGTAGTAGGCGTCAGATAAATTTGTCTGCAGCATGTAAAAATTAAAGGAGGAGGGTTATTTATCCTCCTCCATAAAACGCATCTTATTACTTCCCTGAGTCTTAGGCTGCCCAATGGCAATACCAACCTGCTCGGCCTTCTTCTTAGCCTTCATGCACTTGGGACAAATGGTTCCAAAGCTTGTGGGCTTGCCGCAGACCTGACAGTAATTGCCCATCAGAACCTGCTTCATTGTAGGGTCATCCTTGTATTGAATGCGACCTTGCTTTATCCATTCCTTGACCTTAGCCAAAGGAAGATTGAAATGTTCTGCAACCTCATAATCCTTAACATCATTAGCACGTATATAATCACGTACTTCACAGAACAATTCCTGCTCAGCGCACTGAGGGCATAGATTCCCCTTGATGCTGTAAAGGAGCCTTCTTCCGCAATTAAGGCAAATCCTTGTCTGCACTTTCTCATCATTATTAAATTTAAATCGGTCTCCGTGAAGAGCTTCAAATCTCTTCAGGTTCTTTTCATAATCATCCATAATTATATTTTAAAACTATTACAATCAAATTTAAATACGCAAATTTCAGTTTATATATATTTAATGATATTAGTACATTTACTTAATTCTTGTAAAGAGGGGAATTTAAAAAGTCACTATTGGTCTGTATTTTAGTTAACTTAAATAGTGGCGATTCATTCGTCTTGAGATGTGTTGTAGTGGGATTTGACTATTGCATCTGCCTATACCACGTGATATACTATCTGAGTTTTGAAACAATTTGAAAAAATTCTTACATTAATATAGTAAAAAATCAGTATTAAATATTTAACGGAGGAAAACCATGAAACAGACAAGAAACGATGTCAGAAACGTAGCAATTATAGCCCATGTCGATCACGGTAAAACAACATTGGTTGATGGACTGCTCAGACAGAGTGGTGTTTTTCGTGAGGGTCAGGACGTCGTAGAGCGTGTTATGGACTCAGGCGATATCGAGCGTGAGCGTGGAATCACTATCATGTCCAAGAACACAGCTATCACTTATAAGGATATTAAGATCAATATTATCGATACACCAGGTCATGCTGATTTTGGTGGTGAGGTAGAGCGTGTCCTTAAGATGGTTAATGGTGTTATCCTTGTCGTTGATGCCTTCGAGGGAGCAATGCCTCAGACTAAGTTCGTTCTCGGAAAAGCAATGGAGCTTAAGCTTCCTGTAATTGTATGTATTAATAAAATTGACAGACCTGAGGCTCGTCCCAATGAGGTCATTGATGAAGTTCTTGAGCTTCTTCTTGACCTTGGTGCTGATGATAAGCAGCTTGACTGCCCGTTCGTATTTGCATCAGCAAAAGCAGGAGTATCTTCAATGTCACTTGATGAGCCCGGAAGCGACTTAAAACCTCTTCTTGATACTATCATCAATTACATCCCTGCACCTGTCGGAGATCCTGATGCAGGTACTCAGATGCTTATAAGCACAATTGATTACAATGAATATGTTGGACGTATCGGTGTTGGTAAGATTGATAACGGAACAGTTAAGGTTAATCAGGAAGTTCTTGTAATTAACCATCATGAGCCTGATCGTTCATTCAAGACTAAGATCAGTAAGCTTTACGAATTCGAAGGACTTGGCAAAAAGGAAGTAACAGAAGCAGGAATCGGTTCAATCGTTGCGATTTCAGGTATTGAAGATCTTAAGATCGGTGATACACTTTGTGCTCCTGATGCACCTAATGCAATTCCTTTCCAGAAGATTTCTGAGCCTACAATTTCAATGAACTTTATTGTTAATGATTCACCTCTTGCAGGTCAGGAAGGTAAATATGTAACTTCACGTCACATCCGTGACCGTCTCTACAAGGAGCTTAATACAGACGTTTCCCTGAGAGTTGAAGATACAGATACAACAGAGACCTTTAAGGTATCCGGTCGTGGTGAGCTTCATCTTTCAGTTCTTATCGAGACCATGCGTCGTGAAGGTTATGAATTTGCAGTAAGTAAGGCTGAGGTTATCTACAAGACCGATGAGAATGGCAAGAAGCTTGAGCCTATGGAAAAATGTTACATCGATGTTCCTGAAGAATTTGCAGGAAGCGTTATCCAGAAGCTTGGGGAGCGTAAAGGTGAGATGATAAACATGGGACTTGCCAATGGCGGATATACACGTCTTGAGTTCCTTATTCCTTCAAGAGGACTTATAGGTTACAGAGGTGAGTTCATGACTGATACCAAGGGTAACGGTATCATGAATACGATTTTCGATGGCTATGCACCTTACAAGGGAGATATCTCTTATCGTAAGCAGGGATCACTTATCGCATTCGAAACAGGTGAAGCTGTAACCTATGGTCTGTTCAACGCACAGGAGAGAGGACAGCTCTTCATCAGCCCCGGTGATAAGGTTTATTCAGGAATGGTCATCGGCTCCAGTGGAAAGAGCGAGGATATCGAGGTTAACGTATGTAAGACAAAGCATCTTACCAATACCAGAACTTCTTCATCAGATGAAGCTCTTAGACTTGTACCTCCGCGCATCATGTCACTTGAGCAGTGCATCGACTTCATTGATACAGATGAGCTCCTTGAGGTAACACCTACAACTCTTCGTATCCGTAAGAAGATACTTGATCCTACTCTCAGAAAGAGAGCAGGCTTTGCAGCTAAGAACAACAAGAAATAATACTGTTAGAATTAAAAGAATGTGAAGGCGTGGCTTCGGTCACGCCTTTTCACTTACTAAGAGTTCATTCAGAGGAATGAATCCCAATCCATCATACTGGATGTGGATATGCTGTGTGCGTTTGCCGGAGGATTTGTCCGGTGCATCCACATATATCGCTTTTACCAGTTCATGCAAGGTATGCCATACGGCCTAATACTTCCTCGGTATAATCCTTCGCAACTCCTTTCCGGCTGAAAATCTATCCCTCTACTTATATATGCATGAAAGAGGGTCAAATGTTCCATGTATTCCAATAAATCTTATTTTTTTCGTTAAACATTTTTACAATATATACAATCGTTTTACTACTATTTCTTTCACTAATCAGCAGAACATTTTTGTTTATCAAAATTGCAATGGTTAGATATTTAGAGTGACATTTACAGTGACATTTACAGTGACATTTACAGTGACATTTAGAGTGACATAGGATATAATCATTTCCAGAAACGGAGGCAGATATGCAGAATCTCGGGAAAGAAACAGAAACATTGGAATTTAAAAAGACAACAGGCGAAATCAAGGAAGGGATGGTTTCAATATCATCTATCTTAAACAAACATAAAGTTGGAACTTTATACTTTGGAGTAAAACCAAACGGTGATGCTATCGGGCAGGATGTTTCGGAATCATCCTTGCGTGATATTTCAAGAGTTGTTTATGAGTCAATTCGTCCTCAGATTTACCCGGTAATAACTGAAGAGGTACTGGATGACAGGCATGTTATCAAAGTTGAGTTTGAAGGTGGTGACGTACCATATTCGGCATATGGGCGATATTATCTCAGAACTGCTGATGAAGATAGAGAAGTCTCTCCGGCTGAATTAAAAAGATTCTTTGTTGCTAATGAATACAAGGAGAAATGGGAAAAAACCAAATCTGAAGTTTTGAAAAAAGATGTGGATAAATCGACTTTGAAAAAGTTCTGTGAGAAGGCTATCGCTGCAGGTCGATTAGCTGACGGCAAATATACAGCTGCGATGATTCTTGATAGATTTGGACTGGCGTCCGGAGATTATTTAACAAATGCTGGAAATGTATTGTTTGGAAAAAAGAATCCTGTAACTTTGAAAGCCGCTATATTTGCAACTGATGAAAAACTTACTTTCATAGATATGCAAATGTTTGAAGATAATATCATTAACTTGTTGGATGTAGGCGAACAATATATTCTGAAAAACATACATTGGGCAGGTGAAATAACGAATTTCAATCGAGATGATATACCTGAAATCCCGGTAGCTGTTATTCGAGAAGCTCTGGCTAACAGCTTTGCACATTCGATTTATAATGGCTCTACATACCATGAGATTTGCATCTACCCTAGTAAGGTAACCATATATAGTCCTGGAACATACGCAAGCTCCCATAAACCTGAAGAGTACATTAAGAAAAATTTGCAATCCTCAATCCGAAACGAAAAAATAGCCAAGCTTTTGTTTTTGAGCAAATCTATTGAACAGTTTGGAAGTGGATTTAAGAGAATAAACAGCCTTTGCAAAGATGCAAAAATCAAATTCAGTTATGAAATTGATGAATCAGGGTTCACGTTTATTATTCATCGAAAAAAGACAACAGGACCAGCATCTAAAGCGGATATTGTCACTGTAAATGTCACAGAAAATGTCACTCTAAATAAAATGGAAAAGCTAGTTTACCAGTTATTATCAATCAATCCCGGATTTACTAGAGATGAACTCGCGGATAAAACATCAAAAACAGTAAGAACGGTTCAAAGAACATTGAATTCTTTGCGTGATAAAGGATATATAGAGAGAATCGGAAGTGACAAAACCGGAAGCTGGAAAATCCTAAAATAATACGATTAGAATGATAGTTTATAAAAATGAATGTAGGGATGATTTATGCAAAAAAATGCACAAATAGTTATCGTCGAGGATGACAAAGATTTATGTGCCGGATTATGTAAGGCATTGAAAGATGAATCAAGATGCATTGTTTCTTGTGACAACCTAAAGGGTGCTCGAGAACAGATATTTTTAACAAATCCGGCATTGATCTTGTTGGACATCAATCTCCCCGATGGAAATGGCCTTGACCTTGTAAAGGAGATTCGCGAGAGAAAGACTATAAGGAGAATACTCCCACACCATATAGCGCGGGAGTAGTAAATGATTATGAGTTTGATGCCAGCCCTGCGTTTCTTGAAAAACATCGAAGAAATTGATCAGGGCGGCGATCTTCCACCTTTAGAAATGAAAGAGTTTGTGCAAAGTACCGTTAATGCCAAATGCTTTTCACTTGGATGGATGGACCTGGCTAACCCTGATTGTGGTCCTGATCACTAATTAAATGCGAGCCTTCACCTTTGAGTTAATTTTTTCATATAGAGAATCCATGAGTTTACAGATTTCAGGAATTATGTTCTCCTTTTTCACAGAAAGCTGAACGCTCTTATCTCTTGTACAAAGTTCAATTTCGCCATTTGCAAGAGCCTTGGGACCAACTATTACGCGAACAGGAACTCCAAGGAGGTCTGCATCGGCAAACATTACACCTGCGCGTACATCTCTGTCATCGTAGATAACTTCAATGCCCTTATTTGTCAGCTCTTCATAGATGTTATCAGCTGCTTCTCTGCAGGCATCATCATCTCTTCTCATGCAGCATACATGGACTTTCCAGGGAGCAACTGTGATTGGCCAGATGGGACCCTTGTCATCGTGCTTTGCTTCCATGATACTAGCTGCAAGACGGCCAACGCCTATTCCGTAGCATCCCATTATAGGTGTCTTGGAAGTGCCATCTTCATCGGTATAAGTCATCTTCATGCTGTCTGTATATTTTGTGCCAAGCTGGAAAATATTACCAACCTCGATACCTCTGCTGATTCTGATGGTTTTCTTACCACAGCAGGGGCAGTTGTCACCATCGCGGATTTTGCTGACATCAACGTATTCAACATCTCCGATATCTCTCTTAATATTAAGGCCTGTATAGTGGTAGTCTGTCTCGTTACCGCCACAGCACAGATTCTCGATTCCCTCAAGTGACATATCATAGACAATCCTGCACTTTGCATTTTGGTAATAAGGTCCGCAGAAGCCTGCAACAAGTCCTGAATCTTCAGTAATCTCAGCAGGGTGAACATCCTCGTGGAGATAGTTCACAAGCTTGGTCTCATTGACCTCATAGTCACCGCGGATAAATACAACAACATATTCATCTGTAGCGTTTATCTGATAAACAACAGCTTTGCAGGACTCTCTTTTTGATTAGAGATATCATCATAAAACCAGTTGGAAACAATTGGTTTATTGTGAGAGAGACAGCTACCAAGTTTTTCTTATAGCAGGTGAAAGCAAAAGCTTATAGATAAACATATTGACACAGTAGGTAAATAGATAGTATTATCAAACACAACAAAAACAGCAGTCAAGTACTTGAACAAGCCATTAAAGGATAGTCTGAGGATTGGCGCTGATAGGAGGAAACGGAAAAGGACAACATATCCAGATGTGGATAAGATCCAAAAACCGTGATAGGAGGAGCAAATTATGAAAAAGAATCTGTTAACAAAACTTGGAACAATTTTGGTATCTACAACAATTATTGGAGCTTCACTTGCAGGATGCGGAAGTGCAAAGGCTGATAATGCTGAGACAGCTATCAGCGAGGAGGATACAGCAACTGCTGATGCAGCAAAAGAGCAGGAAGCAGGTGATGCAGAAGAGGCACAGGAATCTGCAGAGGAAGCAGGCGATGGCGAAGAAGCACAGGATACTGATGCAGTTTACAGAACTCTTGATGAGATCAAAGAGAGTGGAACAATAAACATCGGTGTTTTCTCAGACAAGAGCCCCTTTGGTTATGTAGATGAGAATGGTGAATATGCCGGCTATGATGTTTATTTTGCTGAGAAGATCGGTGAAGACCTTGGAGTCGATATCAACTATGTCTCAACAGAGGCAGCAAACAGAATTGAGTATCTTCAGACAGGTAAGGTTGACATTATCCTTGCAAACTTCACTGTTACAGAAGAAAGAGCTCAGGAGGTTGATTTCGCACTTCCTTATATGAACGTTGCACTTGGTGTTGTATCACCTTCAGACAACGTTGTTGAAAGTCTTGATTCAGTTGGTGCAGATGACCAGATCATCGTTATCTCAGGAACAACAGCTGAAACATATCTTGAGAAAAATTATCCCGATATAAAACTTCAGAAATACGATGCTTATGCAGAGGCAAAGACAGCATTTGAGAACGGAAACGGTGTTGCATGGGCAAATGATAACACAGAGGTTATTGCATTCTCACTTGAGAATGAAGGCTTTACTGTAGGTATTCCGTCACTTGGAGATGCAGACACAATTGCTCCTGCAGTAACTAAAGGAAATGAATCACTGCTTACATGGCTTAACGATGAGATTGAGACAATCGGTGAAGACAACTTCTTCCATCAGGACTATGAAGCAACACTTCTTGATACATATGGTGCAGATTATGAGAACACCCTTGTAGTTGAGGGCGGTAAGGTTCAGTAATTATGGATTTAAATGTGCTTAGATCATATATACCACTATATAACGAAGCACTCCTTCTTACCTTAAAAACCGGCTTGCTTGGAATCCTGACAGCCTTCGCCATAGGACTGTCAGGGGCAGCAGCCATATACTTCAATGTTCCTGTTGTGAAAAAAGTTCTTGGAATTTACATAGAACTTTTTAGAAATACACCGCTTCTGGTGCAGCTGTTTTTCATTTATTTCGCATTACCTAAGCTGGGACTGAGAATATCAGCTGAAACCTGTGGGATTTTAGGACTTGGTTTGATAGGTGGAGCATACATGATAGAGACCATGAGAAGCGGTCTCTTTTCAATAGACAGGGTTCAAAGTGAGAGTGCACTTTCTCTGGGAATGACGGACAGACAGGTGTTTTTCCATATAATACTTCCGCAGGCATTTTCAGTGAGTATGCCGGGAATAATGGCAAACGTGATATTCCTTCTTAAGGAAACATCAGTCTTTTCAACCATAAGCCTTATGGATCTCATGTTTACAGCAAAAGATCTTATAGGAATGTATGCAAAGACAATTGAATGCCTGTTCCTGCTTGTAATTTATTACCTGATCATGTTACTTCCGGTTTCAATTCTGGGATCGATCATAGAGAGGAGAGTGCGTTATGCAGAGTTTGGGGATTGATGTGCTGTTTAAAGGCACAAACGCTATAAGGCTCTTAAAAGGACTCTGGGTATCGGTGGAAATAAGCATTATATCAGTAGCCATAAGCATTGTACTTGGACTTGTAATCGGAGTACTGATGACTTCTAAAAACAGGATCATGAGATTCGTACTTAGAGCATATCTTGAAGTAGTCAGGATAATGCCTCAAATGGTACTTTTGTTTATTGTTTATTTTGGAACAACAAGAGTTTTTGGAATAAATATTTCTGCGGAGCTATCCGCAATAATAGTGTTTGTGTTTTGGGGAACTGCTGAAATGGGGGATCTCGTAAGAGGATCCATAAAAAGTATACCGAGAATTCAGTACGATTCTGCATATGCACTTGGGCTTAATAAATTCCAGGTGCATTTTTTCATAATATTTCCACAGACGATAAGGAGACTCATTCCACTGTCGATAAACCTGGTCACAAGAATGATAAAAACCACATCACTTGTGATGATGATAGGAATAGTTGAGGTATTAAAAGTGGCTCAGCAAATCATAGAGGCCAACAGAAAAGCATCTCCAAATGCAGCCTTCGGAGTATTTGTAGTTGTTTTTCTTTTATATTTCCTGGTGTGCTGGCCAATAAGCAGATTTGCAGTAAAGCTTGAGAAAAGGTGGACGTAAGAATGAGTGAGCTCGTAAAAGTAAAGCATTTACATAAAGAATATGGAAGGAATGTAGTGCTTAAGGATATAAATCTTTCCGTGAAAAAAGGTGAGGTTGTGGTTATTATAGGACCTTCCGGCTGCGGAAAGAGTACATTTCTAAGATGTTTAAACGGACTTGAGGAGATTCAGGGAGGAGTTATAACGGTTGATGGCCTGCCTGTTGAACCGGAGAAAAAGGACATAAGTAATATCAGGCAAAAGATAGGAATGGTTTTCCAGTCATATGATCTTTTTCCTCATAAGACAGTAATAGAAAATGCAATTCTGGCTCCAATACTTGTTCAGAAGAGAATCAGGGATGATGTCGTAAGAGAAGCACTTGAGCTTTTGGATAAGGTGGGGCTTGCAGATAAAAAGGACTATTATCCAAGACAGCTCTCCGGCGGACAAAAGCAGAGAGTAGCAATCGTAAGGGCACTTTTGATGCATCCGGATGTTCTTTTGTTTGATGAAGTGACAGCGGCTCTAGATCCTGAAATGGTACATGAAGTACTTCAGACAATGCAGGAGCTTGCCAAAACAGGTTCAACGATGATCATCGTAACCCATGAGATGGCATTTGCCAAGGCTGTTGCCGACAGGATAGTTTTCTTCGACCAGGGAGAAATAGTTGAGGAAGCAAGAGATGTTAAGAAGTTTTTTGAAGAACCTGAGACAGAAAGGGCAAAGAGATTTTTGAAGACCTTTGCATATGAATAGAGGGACAGGGTAAAGAGGTTTGAAAAAGTTTATGTAATAGATGCAGCGGAGGTTAGGACATGGCAGGAGATAATGGCAAGGTAGAAGTAGTAGAAGATAAGATTTGGGAGCAGATTAAAAGACAGGTTCTTGATGTAAAGTACGGAACAGTTCTGATCACGATTCACGATGGCAAGATCGTACAGCTTGAAACAAGTAAGAAGGTCAGATTTTAAAAGAAATGCTGTGAGGAGCCAGGTACCATCCATGAATGAAATGAGTGGGTAACGTTACCGGTATCCGGCCGGATTTATGCAGACAATAAACTGTTGTTATTTGAGGAGATTATGAATATGGCTAGATCAATTGAGGAGCTTGAGAAAAATCATCCCTGCTTTGGGGGATGCAAATTTAATGCAGGACGAATTCATCTTCCGGTTAGTCCGGGATGCAACATAGCCTGCAGATTTTGTGACAGAAGCATAAATGATGTTGAGCAGCGTCCGGGAGTAACATCGAAGGTAATCACACCGGATGAAGCGAATACTTTTATCGGAAGAGCCATAGAGCTGGTTCCATCAATTAAGGTGGCAGGAATCGCAGGACCCGGAGATACACTTGCAACTGACTATGCACTTCAGACTTTTGAAAAAATCGGAGTAGCTCATCCCGAACTTCTTAAGTGCATGAGCACCAATGGACTTCTTCTTAATGAGAGAGCACAGGAAGTCATAGATGCAGGAGTTGATACCCTGACAGTTACCGTCAATGCAGTGGATCCCGAGATTGAGGCAAAGCTCAATGATTACATAATTTATCATGGAGAGAAAATTGAGGGAGTTGAAGCAGCTAAAATCCTTATAAAAAATCAGATAGAAGGAATTAAGAAAGTAGCTGCAGCAGGAGTGACAATCAAAATCAATACCGTTCTTGTTCCGGGAATTAACGACCATCACATTAGTGAGATTGCAAGAACTGTCAGAGAAGCAGGAGCAATTATCTACAACATTATTCCACTAATTCCGCAGCATAAGCTTAAGGACATTGAAAGACCTACCTGTGAACTCTTAGAGAAGGCAAGGGAAGACGCGGAGAAGTATATAAAAGTTTTCAGACACTGCGCACATTGCCGTGCAGATGCGGTGGGAGTTCCGGGAATCTCAGAGTACAGCAAACTGGTTTATCAGAACAGACTTAACGTCAGAAGTACTTTTTCACATGGCTAATGAGACTTTAATGGTTTATTCCGATAGGCAGGATTACGAAAAAATGTGCCGGTACAAAAAGTGAAGGAGCTGAAATTATGAAAAATGCATCATACAGGGTGGCGCTTGCATCTACAGACAACAGATATGTTGATCAGCACTTTGGAAGAGCAGAGAGCTTTCTAATCGTTGATGTCGATGAGGACGGAAACTTTGAAGAAATCGAGCAGAGATTTGTCAGTCCTGTTTGCAACGGCGGAAGTCATGACAGCCAAAAACTAAAGAGAGGGGTAGAAGCCCTGCTGGATTGCAATTTTGTTCTGGCAGCAAAGATTGGTGCAGGAGCAGCCTACGAGTTAAAGGAGCATGGCATAGCATCCTTTGAAATGCCCGGAGAAGTAGAAAACTCAATCTTCAGACTGGATGGTTACATTAAACTACTCAACGAAATGAATGGGGTGTTTGCATAAACTGCGGCATAAAAAAGCAGAAGATGTTCCTTACTCTGATTTTAGCAGGCAAATAGGCAGCACTGAAATTACCGGCTTTGCAGATACAAATAGAGGGAAGAAGGATATGGGAAAATATGATTTTGACAAAGTAATAGAAAGACGGGGAACAAGCAGTCTTAAATTCGATTTCGGCCAGCAACGGATGGGAAGGACAGATCTTCTTCCTCTTTGGGTAGCTGATATGGATTTCGCTCTTCCGGATGAAATTCTCTGTGATATTAAAAAGCGAGTGGACCATGGGATTTTCGGCTACACAGATCCTGATGACGAGTACAACGATGCTGTAAAAAAATGGTTCAAGGACAGACATGGCCTTGATATCAAAGAGGAATGGAACACTGTTGTTCCGGGAGTTGTATATTCAATAGCCCTTGCCATAAAGGCGTTTACCTATGAGGGCGACAGCGTGATCATTCAGGAGCCTGTCTACTATCCTTTTAAGGAAACAATCCTTTTGAACGGAAGGAATTGCATAAATAATCAGCTGGTTTACAAAGATGGCCGGTATGAAATTGATTTCGAGGACTTTGAAAAGAAGATAAAAGAAAACAATGTAAAACTGTTTTTGCTTTGCAGTCCGCATAATCCGGTCGGAAGGGTCTGGACAGAGGAAGAGCTGAAAAGACTTGGCGATATATGTCTTGAAAATGATGTGGTCATTTTTTCAGATGAAATTCATAGCGACTTTATTTATCCGGGCTATAAACATATTTCATTCCTGGAACTTGGAGATAAGTACCAGGAGAAGCTGGTTATAGGGACTTCTCCCAGTAAGACCTTCAATATAGCAGGAGTTCAGGTAGCCAATATTTTAATTCCGGATAAAAAGACAAGAGATGAGTTCAGATGGCAGAACGATGCAGCAGGATATAGTCAGCCCAATGCTATAGGACTTACCACAACCATTTCCTGTTACAACAAAGGAAGCGACTGGGTCGATGAGTTAAAAGAGTACCTTAAAGGGAATCTGGATTTCCTGAGGGATTATCTTAGGGAAAATATACCGGAGGTTAAGCTTATAGAGCCTGAAGGAACATATCTTATATGGCTGGACTTCTCAGAGGTGACGGATGACTACAAGGATTTAAAACATCTGATCGTTGATGAAGCAAAATTGTGGCTTGACGCCGGAATAATATTTGGAAAAGAAACGGCACTGTTTGAAAGAATAAATATTGCGAGTCCAAGAGTCGTGATAAAAACAGCGCTGGATAACCTTAGCAAAGCTGTTAAGGACAGAAAAGCAAATAAGTAAATATATTAACGAGGAGCACATTATGGATTGTAGTGGTTGTAATAAATGTACAGATGTTAATTGCAGTATAGATACGAAGTGTCAGCAGCTGGACAGAAGCCTTATGGATCAGTGGGGAGCCATAAGCTTTCCGATTTATCAGACTGCTACTTTTGCACATCCTGGGCTGGGAGAGAGCACCGGATATGACTACACAAGAATGCAGAATCCCACAAGGCAGCAGCTTGAGTCAATTGTTGCATATCTTGAGAACGGAAAAGATGCAATGGCGTTTTCAAGCGGAATGGCGGCCATAGCTGCAGTAATGGAGCTATTTAGGCCAGGAGATCATTTCATAGTCGATTCGGATCTTTATGGAGGAAGCATACGACTTTTTAATGAGATAAGTAAGAAAAACGGACTTACCTATTCTTCAGCAAATTTAAGCAGCGATGATATTACACCTTTAATAAATGAAAAGACAAGAGCGATATATCTTGAGACACCCACCAATCCAATGATGAATGTCACAGACCTTGAGAAAATATCGAAGGTAGCAAAAGAAAACGGACTTCTTCTTGTGGTTGATAATACTTTCCTGTCACCATATTTTCAGAATCCACTGGATTTCGGGGCAGACATAGTTGTTCACTCAGGAACGAAATTCCTTGGAGGACATCACGACACAATCGGAGGATTCCTGGTTGTAAAGGATGAAGAGCTTGATGAAAAACTGAGATTTATATATAAGACAACGGGAGCAGGACTAAGCCCCTTTGATTCATGGCTTATCTTGAGGGGCATCAGAACACTTGCAGTAAGACTTGAAAGAGCCCAGCAAAATGCAATGGCAATCGCGAAATTTCTGCAGACAAACGAGCATGTGACAAAAGTAATCTACCCGGGACTTAAGGAGCATCCAGGCTACGAAATCATGAAAAAGCAGGCAAGAGGCTTTGGAGCAATGGTTACCTTTGAAGTAGATTCGGTGGAGTTCGCACATTCAATTCTTAACAATGTGCAGCTTATATATTTCGCAGAGAGTCTTGGAGGCACAGAGACACTTATAACCTATCCGGTGACACAGACACATGCTGATGTTCCCAAGGATGTACTTGCAAAAAACGGAATTAACGACAGAACCCTCAGGTTATCAGTGGGAATTGAAGGAATTGCAGATCTTATCTGTGAATTTAACAGGGTATTTGCAATTGCTGAAAAAGAGAAGAAGTAAATATTTATATAAAAAAAAGAAATGAGGAGATGAAAAAATGGCAGAACTAAGACAGATTGCAATCTATGGTAAGGGTGGAATCGGAAAATCCACAACAACACAGAACCTGACAGCAGGACTTGTTGAACACGGGAAGAAGGTAATGGTGGTTGGATGTGACCCCAAGGCGGATTCAACAAGACTTCT
Source organism: Butyrivibrio sp. LC3010 (assembly GCF_000424385.1). Taxonomy (GTDB): domain Bacteria; phylum Bacillota; class Clostridia; order Lachnospirales; family Lachnospiraceae; genus Butyrivibrio. The sequence continues at coordinate 108,620 of NZ_AUJU01000016.1, forward strand.
TCTTGGAGGCCTTGCTCAGAAAACAGTTCTGGACACTATAAGAGAAGAGGGTGAGGATATCGAGCTTAACAGAATCATGAAAGAGGGATTCGGTGGAACCAAGTGCGTTGAGTCCGGCGGACCGGAGCCCGGTGTAGGATGCGCAGGTCGAGGAATCATCACATCAATCAATATGCTTGAGAACCTTGGCGCTTACACAGATGACCTTGATTATGTGTTCTATGACGTACTTGGAGACGTTGTGTGCGGCGGATTTGCAATGCCCATAAGAGAAGGCAAGGCAAAGGAAATCTATATCGTAGCTTCAGGCGAGATGATGGCTCTTTATGCAGCTAACAATATCTCAAAGGGTATCCAGAGATATGCAAGAACAGGAGGTGTCAGACTTGGAGGAATTATTTGTAACTCAAGAAATGTTGACAGAGAACTTGACCTTCTTCGAGCTTTTTCTAAAGAGCTTGGTACAAAGCTTTTATATTTCGTACCCCGCGACAATGTGGTTCAGCATGCTGAGATAAATAAGAAGACAGTTATCGAATACAAGCCTGATTCAAACCAGGCTCAGGAGTACAGAAATCTGGCTCAGGCAGTTATAGAGAATACTGATTTTGTAATTCCTACTCCCATGACACAGGAGAGACTTGAGGAAATCCTTCTTGAGTACGGTATGATGGAGCTTTCAGACGACTACAAGATCTGATTTTCAGGAATTTTTTGCAATGAATAATGGGGATAATCCATTACAAAAAATGAAAACGTAACTTGCGAAGTTTTTGGCAGGAGGGGAAGAAAATGGCTAATATACACAAATCGATTACTGAACTTGTAGGCAGAACACCGCTTTTAGAGCTTTCAGGGTATGAAAAGGCAAATGGATTAGAGGCAACAGTTATCGGAAAACTGGAGTATTTTAATCCGAATCAGAGCGTTAAGGACCGCATAGCCCTTGCAATGATCGAGGAAGCAGAAAAAAGCGGAAAACTCAAGGAAGGAGACACAGTTGTAGAGACCACCAGTGGAAATACCGGAATCGGTCTTGCAGCTATTGCCGCATCTAAGGGCTATCCTTTCAGAGTATATGTTCAGGATCAGGTAAGTAAGGAAAGATTCCAGGTTATCCATGCCTTTGGTGGAAAGACCATAAAGCTTACAGAGGAACCTGTTATTGCAAAGACTCTTGAGGATACAAAGGGGGATTTCATCGCAGCAATACAGGCTCTTAAGGAAGACGTATTATCAAAGGAAGACCATGTGTGCTTCGTTGATCAGTGTTCAAACCCGGCAAATCCTGATGTCCATAAAAGGACGACAGGACCCGAGATCTGGGAGGATACTGACGGTGAAGTTGACATTCTTGTGGCATGTGTCGGAACCGGTGGAACAATATCGGGAACCGGTGAATATCTTAAATCAAAAAATCCCAATATTAAAGTAGTTGCAGTACAGCCGGGACCGGATTCTCTTCCAAGTGACGAGAAACCAGTTCCTGACAATGAAATAACAGGAGTACATCCTTTTGAAGGAGTACCGGAAAATCTCATACCTTCGACGTTAAACAGAAAGATATATGATGAGTGGATTGCAGTTGAAGCACTTGATGCCTACGCAGCAGCAAGAGAAGTTGCTTTAAAGGACGGAGTGCTTATTGGAGAATCTTCAGGAGCAGCACTTTTTGCAGCAACTCAGATTGCTAAAAGACCTGAAAATAAAGGAAAGAAAATAGTTGTGATTTTCCCTGACACAGGCCTTAGGTATCTTTCAACCAGTTTATTTAGTGAATAAATAAATGATTTTTTACGGAGGAGATGAGAAAAAATGGCTATAAATTTGAATAACTCTAACGTGGCTACAAGAGAAAACCGTATCGGTTCGATCACAGGCTACATTGGTTCTCTGAAAGACCTTGCAACTCAGAGTGAGTGCGGAACACTTAAGGGATGCTCAAGATGCTTTTCCCAGTCAAGCTCCTGCTTATCAGGCTGTGCATTAGGGCAGCTTGGGGCAATCAGGGATATTGCAATAATTCATCACGGCCCTGCGGGATGCTCGGTTGCTGCAGCCGGTACATACTACATCGATAAGGTTATGGCTAAAAAGCGCGGAGTGACAAACAAAACTGTCTATATCGGAACCGATATGAATGAAAATGATACTATTTTCGGTTCAACTGAAAAGCTTAGACAGATAATTCTTGAGGTAAATAAACGTTACAGTCCCAAGGCGATTTTTGTATCAAGCTCATGTGCAACAGGAATCATCGGCGAGGACATTGACAGCATAGTTGATGAAGTCAAGGAAGAGATAGATGTTCCCGTGGTTGCAGTTCACTGCGAGGGCTTTAAGTCAAGAATATGGGCAACCGGTTTTGATATAGCTGATCATGCGGTGCTCCAGTCAATCGTGCAGCCCCCTAGAGAAGGCGTTAAAACCAACAAGATTAACTTTAAAAATTTCTTTGAGAGTGCAAGACCTGAGATCATAGAGATGTTTAAAAACTTCGATCTTGAGCCGCAGTTTTTATATTGCAATTCCACAGTTGAGGAATTATCACACCTTTCAGAAGCATTAGCAACAACCTGTATCTGTGGTACACTCGGCAACTATATCGGCAACGCGCTTGAAGAAAAGTATGGTGTTCCCTATGTAAGATCCATTAATCAGTGTGGGATCACAGGCTTCGAGACCTGGCTCAGAGAGATAGGTAAGGTTACCGGAAGAAGTGAGAAAATCGAGAAATACATTGAAGAGCAGAGGGCGATTTACATTCCCAAGATCGAGGAAGTAAAGAAGCAGCTTAAGGGCCTTAGAGCAGTCCTGGGAATGGGCCCCGGCTACACCTTCGAGGTATCCCGCGTGCTTAATGAGCTTGGAATTGAGGTTGTATGGGCACTTGCATGGCATTATGACAAGAAGTATGAGAATGGTGACGTTCCTCCGTCAATGAAATATCTTCTTGATAATGATATTGATTTTGAGGCCAGCGTATCCGATCAGCAGAATTATGAGGTTATGAATGTGCTTCACAAGTATCAGCCTGACCTTTATCTTTCAAGACATCCCGGTTCAACTGTATGGGCGATAAAGAACGGAACACCTGCAGTTTACGTTGCTGATGAATATATGATCTTTGGATATAAGCACACTTTGGATTTTGCTTATTCAATTCTGGATAGCATTAACAACAGAAGTTTTGAGAAAAATCTTGCCAAGAGGACAAAGCTTCCCTACACAGACTGGTGGTATAAGCAGAATGTTGGTGAGTTTATGGTTCAGGATAAGGCATAAGGGTAGGAGGCAAGATTACAATGGCAAAATTATTGGACAAACAAAGATATAAATGTGCACTTGCAGCAATGCAGACAGTTCAGGCAATAGACAGAGCGATACCGGTTCTGCATTCCGGTCCCGGTTGCGCTCAAAAGCTTTCAGACGGAACTGGCAGCAGCGGATACTTTTCACCAAACATTTTTCCCTGCACAAGTATTAACGAAAAGGACGTTGTATTTGGTGGCGTGAAAAAGCTTCATTCAACCATAGACAATGCACTTAAGGTCATCGATGCGGATATGTATGTGGTACTGACAGGCTGCATACCTGAGATCGTGGGTGATGATACAGGTGAAGTGGTTTCAGAGTTTGCTGACTCCGATAAACCTGTAATTTATGCTCCTACCGCAGGCTTTAAGGGCAACAACTACAAAGGACATGAGCAGGTTGTTGTTGCCATCATCGATCAGTATCTTGAAAAAGCAGAGGCAAGACAGAAAGGTCTTGTGAATATATGGGCAGATGTTCCCTATCAGGATCTTTACTGGCTCGGGAACTTAAGAGAGCTTGAAAATCTGCTTAAGGAGATTGGGCTTACACCCAATACGATTTTTGGGTACAACAGAGGAATCGACAATATTAACAAGATTCCTTACGCAGAGTTCAACCTTGTAATTTCTCCCTGGGTATCACTTAAGAATGCAAAGAAGATGGAGAGAAAACTTGGAATTCCTTATCTGCATTATAAGACACTTCCTATTGGAGCTTTTGAGACAAGCAAATTTTTAAGAGAAGTCGGCAAATATGCAAATCTTGATGAGAACAAGGTTGAGGAAGTAATCGCAGAGCATGAGAAATATTACTATTATCTCATTGAGCGTTATGCTGATCTTTTTCTTGAAAACAGAGTAATCAACAAGCAGTTCTCTGTGGTAGCTGATGCTCACTACGCTCTGGGAATTACAAAGTTTTTGACAAATGATCTTGGGCTGATTCCTGCAAAGCAGTTCATCACAGATGACACTCCAAAGGAATACAGAGAAGCAATTGCTGAAGAATTCAAAGAACTGAATTACGGACTTCAGGCTGAGGCAGTGTTTGAAACAGACGGTTATAAGATTCATGAGGCAATAAAGGAACATGATTATCATGGATATCCACTTATCCTTGGCGGATACTACGATAAGGAAGTAACTGAAGACTTAAGTGGTAACTTCTTAAATATCTCCTGGCCTGTTAACGACAAGGTAGTATTCGATGACTTCATCGTCGGCTACACCGGAGGAATCAGACTTATTGAAGATATTTACACTGTAGCAGTTCAGAGATTTAACTGATTACGGCATATAACGATGAAAGGGGCAAAAGTGTTTTGCCCCTATTATCATTATGGGGCGTGACCCGGTTGAGCTCGCGAAGCGTGCGAAATAGAAACCACCCGCTATGCGGGTGCGCGGTGTTTTTGGAAAATAGAAAAGGCGAGGTAGTATTATGGCATATTTAATTGCTGTTGCGTCATCAGATGAGGTCAATGTTGATCTTACATTTGGGGCAGCAGAGGGCTTTACAATTTATGAAGTAGAGGGGACAAGCTACAGAAAAAAGGAATACAGACAGGTTCCTAATGAAAGTAATAGTGCTGACGTTGGTGGGAATGGTTATGGCTGCGGAGGCGGAAATGAAGCAGGTTGTGGCACTGGAGGTGGTTGCGGCGCCGGAGGCGGATGTGGTCATGGAGGAGCACAGCCAAAAGTTGAACTCATAAGTGACTGCAGAAGCCTTGTTTGTAAGAAGATTGGATTTCAGGCACAAAAGCAGCTTGAGAAAAAGCAGATCGCAAGCTTTGATGTTTCCTGCAGCGTGGAAGATGCATTGACCAAGATTTCAACATATTTTGACAAGCTTGATAATCACAAACCATACAGGCGTGCATAGATTCCTGGTTTTCTTTAGAAAAAACGGGAATCATATTGGATCAGGTCCTTGCAAAGCAAGGGGCGTGTCCGGCAGAATGCAGGATGTTTGATGACAAAACTTATCAATTACAGAGTGCGAGAATTATTGTAATAAGCAGATGTGTATCCATCATTTCTATCGAGGACGGACTTGATGAAGAAGACTGGGAAGGCTGGAAGAGATCCTGGAATGAAGGCTTTTAATGTGAAAAAGTGATTTTGTGAATTAAGATGTATTAATTAGCTACGATAATTTTCTTACACCAAGATTAGTTCTGAGCCCGTAAACGGTAAAATGTTTACGGGCTCAAACTATTGCATTGACGAAATAATGTGAAACGTAGTACAATCTCTTGAGAAAACGTTTTCCAAAAAAGACACAAGTACGCGGATAGACTAAACGGCAGGCGAATGACAAATACAATAATGGAAAATAGGGAGTAGATATAGTGGCAGAGAATCAGTTGAAAAATGAAGCATTTAACACAGAAAATGTAGAAGACATTATTAACATCAAGAATCCAACGAGTAATTCAATAATATATTCAACAAAAGAGTTCGAGGATAAATACACCTATGAAGGTGATGATCTGGGATTTGTTTACAGCAAGGAAGGCACCACGTTTCGTGTATGGGCACCTACTGCTGAGGAGGTTTATCTTAATCTGTACAAATCAGGGAATCCCTGGGAGGATGATCTTTGCAGGAAGCTTCAGATGACAAAGGATGTTAAGGGTACTTTTGTAGTGAAGGTTCCGGGTGACATTGTGGGGACATATTATACATTCACGGCGGTTATTGATGGACTTAGTGTGGAAGCCTGTGATCCATATGCCAGAACTACCGGAGTTAACGGACAAAGAGCTATGGTTATAGATCTTGAATCCACTAATCCCGAGGGATGGGAAAGGGATGTTAATCCTCATGCAGAAGAGAAGATAAATGATGCTATTATTTATGAGCTTCATATCAGAGACTTTTCATCAAATGAGGCAGGCGGAATAGATAACCCGGGAAAATATATTGCTTTTGCACAGACAGGAACACATACTGCCGGTGGAAATGCTACAGGAATTGACTATATCAGGGAGCTGGGCGTAACTCACGTACACCTTCTTCCGTTTTATGATTTCGGATCTGTGGATGAAAATTCTTCGACATCAGAGCGATTTAACTGGGGCTATGATCCTGTTAATTACAATGTTCCTGAAGGCTCATATGCGACAGATCCCTATGACGGACAGGTCAGAGTAAAAGAAGCAAAACAAATGGTAAAGGCTTTTCATGATAATGGACTTTCAGTGATAATGGATGTGGTCTACAACCATGTTTATGATGGAAAAGATTTCTGCATTAACAAGTTAGTTCCGGGGTATTTTTCAAGGATAAATGCGGACGGAACATACTCTAATGGCTCAGGCTGTGGCAATGATACTGCTTCTGAGAGGTCCATGGTTCGCAAATATATTGTGGATTCAGTTTGCTACTGGGCTGATGAATATCATATCGACGGATTCAGATTCGATCTTGTAGGGCTTCTTGATGTAGACACAATAAATGAGATTGTAACCAAGGTTCACAAGAAGCATCCTGATGTGATCTTTTATGGTGAAGGATGGGACATGGATACAGATGTCACCAAAGATGGCGTAGTGATGGCGATTCAGCAATCATCTGTAAAAACTCCCGGTTTCGCGTACTTTAATGACAATATGCGAGATGGATTAAAAGGCAGTGTCTTCATAACAGAGGAGACAGGCTGGGTATCAGGTTCACCCAAAATGGAGAAGAAAATGATAAAGTCATTTATGGCAAAAGAGGACTGGAGCAAAGAACCTTCCCAGATAATCCAGTACACATCCTGCCATGACAATAATACTCTTTATGACCGAATTGCTGTAGCAAGGACAGATGCAGACAGAGAGAAATTGATTAAAATGAATAATCTTGCAGCCACTTTTTATATGACAGCTGAGGGTGTGCCATTCATGCAGGCAGGAGAGGAGATATTAAGAACCAAAGTCAGGGAAGATGGAAGTTTTGAATCAAACAGCTTTAATTCAGGAGACAAGATAAATTGCATCAGATGGGAGAATCTCGACAAAGAGGAGTATCAGCAGAATCTTAAATATTACAAGGAACTCATCGCTTTCAGGAAAAAGCACGGACTCCTTCGCCTTAGTAGTTCTGAAGAAGTAGCAAAGAGAATAACTGCTGTGAAGAATCTTGATAAAAACGTGATCGCATTTGTAATGGATAACTCTGATAAGAAAGTTGAAGGTGAAACAGCGGAAGCTATCTTCCTTGCATTTAATCCCAATGAAAAGGAGACAACAGTTAAACTTCCGGAAGGCAACTGGGAATTATGCATATCAGGTTCTGAGGATACCTTAAACGATTTGTGTGATGAAAACAAGAAGCAGATAGTTTCCGGGAAAGTGAAAATTCCTCCAATTTCATCTAGAGTGGCAAATAAAGTAGCAAATAAAGTAGCAAATAAAGTGGCAAAAAGCAACACCGGTAAAACCGTTGATAGGGCTTATTTGCCATGATAAAATTGTATTTAGTGAATATATTATGTCGTCAATCAATGTAGAAAAAAATAAGTGAATGCTTATCGATATAATTAGAGGTAACATTAATGGGAACTTATCTTAATTCTGGGAACACGCGCTTTAAACAAGCGATAGAATCTGAGATATACAGAGATAAAACAGATTTGATAATGTATATTAATTCACTTGTTCTTACTGAACAAAAATATGTGTGTGTATCAAGACCTAGAAGATTTGGCAAAACAATTACGGCTAACATGCTTGCAGCATATTATGATAGGTATGCTGACAGTAGGGAGCTGTTTGAAAACAAGAAAATTGCAACAGATGGAAAAGAAATAGATCAATGGGATAAATATCTTGGAAAATTTGATGTTATCAAAATAATAATGACTGATTTTGTAAAAAAAGATAAATCTGCTGAAGAAATGCTAAAAAAACTCCAGCTGCTTGTGATGAGAGATGTTCTTAATCAATATTCTGAAGTGGATTTTTTTGATAGAGAAGACCTTATTCAGTCGATGTCTGACGTTTATGTGCAGACAGGACATCAATTTGTAATCATCATTGATGAGTGGGATGCAATCTTTAGAGAGAATAAATCGGATGCTGAAGGTCAACGAGTGTATTTGGATTTTTTGCGTGATTGGCTTAAAGACAAAGACTATGTTGTGCTTGCTTATATGACAGGAATTCTTCCAATCAAAAAAAATGGTAAGCATTCAGCGTTGAATATGTTTGATGAGTATTCCATGATTTTTCCAATGCAGATGGCGAAGTATACTGGATTCACGGATGATGAGGTAGATGATTTGTGTAATCAGTACGGAAGAGAGCGTGAGGAGATCAAAAACTGGTATGACGGATACGAAATGTATGGAATAATTCCGCCTAAATCGATGGGAGAGCAGAGCAGTAGCGTTTCAGAAAATCCTGGTCAAGAAAAATGGTCGATATATAGTCCTTTATCAGTTGTGAAGGCAATTCAGACTGGTAGAATACAGAATTACTGGAATCAGACAGAAACATATCAGGCGTTGTCTGAGTATATTTGTAGAAATTACGATGGTTTAAAAGAAGATGTTGCTGTGTTAATGGCAGGAAACCGAATTTCTGTATCTATTGATAATTATCAAAATGATATGACCACTTTTCATAGTAAAGATGATATTTTTACTTTATTGATTCATTTGGGATATCTTGCCTACGACATTGATAAAAAAGAAGTCTATATCCCAAATAACGAAATACTAGCTGAATTTAAGGCATCTACAAAGCAGGATGATTGGAGCGTTGTTTTCAAAGCTCTCGAAAATTCACAAAAACTACTTGAAGCAACCTGGAATAAAGATGCAGCTAAGGTATCTGAATTGGTTGAAAAAGCGCATGACAAAGCAAACAATAAAACCTATAACAGTGAAGCTGCCTTGAGTTATGCAATACAATTAGCATATTATAACGCACAGAATTATTACACTTTAATCCAGGAAATGGATACTGGTAAGGGATATGCTGATCTTGTATATATACCGTCTCCTAAATATCCAGACAAGCCAGTGCTTTTAATAGAGCTAAAATACGATAAAGATGCTGCAACAGCAATAGACCAGATTCGAAAACGTAATTATCCGGATAATCTTGAGAAGTATAAAGGGAATATTATTATCGTTGGTATAAACTATGAATGTGATGCAGGTAATAGGCAAGGTTATAAGCACCACGATTGTATAATTGAAGAAGCATGAAAATGAATATATGAACAACAGTAGAAACAAAAAGAAAGATGAGCAAGATAATCTAACACAAAATGAAAAACAAATGCTTAAGAAACTTGTTAAATCCCTTAAAGATGAGGCTGCAAAAAACAGGAGGGACAAATCATGAGTTCATTATTTGAAGATTTACGTTATGGATTACAGGAAGCTATAGATTACGAAAAAGGAATTGGTAAAGCTAAGAAGACTGTGTTTGTAATAGCACCCATTACTAAGTATTCAAACAGTCAAATTAAGAATATTCGCAACAAAGCAGGCATGACGCAGACTGTTTTTGCAAATTACATGGGCGTGTCTAAAAAAACGGTCGAGGCTTGGGAACTAGGGCGTACTCATCCTACAGGTCCTGCATGCCGCCTTTTGAGTATACTTGATCAGGGGGAAGAAACAGAGCTTTCATTTGTGTCTTCAAATGTAGTTGAGAGCATAAAATGATTATTTTTGAATACTGAAACAGCGGGTCAGACCCCATTTCGGAGGCAGGGATAATGGAATAGAAATAGGGGTTATTGGAGGTACTGAGCCTGATGATAGTTACATCAGCCTTACAGATATTGGATGAGCTCGTATTCAACAATCGATTTCCTCGCAGTCTGGGAAGAAATTCATAATTCGAATGATTTTAACCGATTGGAATTCCAATCGGTTAGAAATGAACGCGGCAGACTTATAATGACTCCGAAGCAGTGGATTGAAAGAATGCAGGCTAAGGGGATAATATCAAAAGCCGGCAAATACGGAGGAACGTATGCCCATTCTGATATTGCTTTTGAGTTTGCATCCTGGATTTCTCAGTGATTATCGCAACAGGAACGTTTACAAAAACTGCGTTCTGTGGCATATAAACAAACGGAAATCCTTAAAAATAATGCTGCAAAAAGAAAACTTGGTAATACTAATCCAAACCTTCTGAAAGGCGGTGACGAAGATGCTGATTAAAGAATTGAGAAAAATTACTGGATTATCACAGGCTGCATTCGCCAAGAAGTTCCACATCCCAGTAGGAACACTATCCCACTGGGAGCAAGGGGTAAGAACTCCCCCTGATTATGTTGTATACATGCTCTCACGAATCATATATATGGAACGTGAGCAATATCAAAAATAGAATGTTGCCTCACTGGAAAATCTGTC
>NZ_AUJU01000017.1 GCF_000424385.1 Butyrivibrio sp. LC3010
GGTAGCGCCATTTAAGATAAGCCATGAAATCACGGTAATCCCATGGCTCTACTTTTATGATGACGGGAAGCTTATCAACTTTGAACTTTTGATATTTGGGAGAATGGGAATCGTCGAAAGCCCACTGTTTTAGCGGTATATATCTGCATATGAAGTTTACCAGCCAGCAATTCTGCTGATAGAGTTGGTGGATGATTTCAAGTAAATAAAGTATAATGTTCACGAGCATTGTCTCCTGGTTTTTTGTGAGTTTGGTCGCTGACATTATACCAAAAAGGGAGGTCAATGCTCATTTTATTTTGAACTCCCGATAAATCAAGGCTTTAGAACAAAAAAGAGGTAGTAAATTTGACACTACCATTCTGTAATTGGAGGTGAAAACTATGGCGATTACACATTCTATGACAAAGACGGTGGATAGTATGACATCTACAAATAATTCTAAGACTACAAATAGAACCAAGATGCATGTAAGTGCAGGGGATAGGGCAGTTGAAATTGTTTGCTACATTGTATTTTCGATAGCTGCATTTTTATGTTTGTATCCCTTCTATTACATAATCATCAATACGATTAGCGCTAATGATATCAGTGCCAGAGGCGATATATTGTTTTTGCCTCAGCAGATACACTTCCATAATTATATTTCTGCATTCAGGATTGAAGGACTTCCGCAGGCATTTAAGATATCACTTTTAAGAACAATTCTTGGAACAGGATTAACTGTTTTTGCCTCTGCTTTTCTTGGATTTATGTTCACTCAGGAAAAGATGTGGAAAAGAAAATTCTGGTACAGAGTTGTTGTAGCAACCATGTATTTTAATGCCGGTATTATTCCCTGGTATCTGGTAATGAAATCAATGCATCTTACCAACAATTTCTGGGGATATATACTTCCTGCAATCGTATCACCTTTCAATCTGATTCTTACAAAGACCTTCGTTGAATCAGTTCCGAAGGAATTACAGGAAGCTGCAGAAATGGATGGTGCAGGAGTACTTACAGTATTTTTCAAAGTAATTATTCCGGTTATAAAGCCTATTATGGCGACAGTTGCAATTTTCTCTGCTGTAAGCCAGTGGAATGCTTTCCAGGATACACTGCTTCTGATGACAGATACAAAGCTTTATCCGCTACAGTTCGTGCTTTATCAGTATCTTAATCAGGCAAGTTCACTCGCTTCACTTGCACAAAGCACTTCAAGTACGGCTTCACTGGCAGCGGCAGCAGCAACAACGCAGACTACGACCAGTGTTCGTATGACAATTACAGTGATAGTAGTACTTCCTATTATGTTGGTTTATCCGATTTTCCAGAAATACTTTGTAAAGGGAATCATGATCGGAGCAGTAAAGGGCTGAGCAGAGCACTTAGCGAAGTATTTGTGAGCTTAGTGCGAGCCATGGGTGAACACTTGGCGAGGTACTTTCGAGCCTAGTGAGAATCCCAGAGAGGCTCGAACAAAATTACATATTCATTACCAGCAGAAACAACTAATCAAGTAAATTACCCTTTTGAGGGGTTAAAGAAGGAGGAATGAAAATGAAACTAAAGAAACTTTCATCTCTGGCACTTACAGCTATACTTTCTGTAAGCATGCTTGCCGGATGTGGTGGAAGCACAGGAGCTGACACTACTTCAGGCGGTGGGGACAGCAGCACAGAAACAAAGACAGAGGCAACAGATTCCGGAGAAAGCACAGAAGCTACTGATAGTGCTGAAGCTACGGAAGCACCTGCAGCTAACCATGATGAGACATACACAGTAGATTTTTATGACGTGGCTGCAAACTTCCAGGGTATCCAGCCTGGATGGTACGGAAAGATTGTTAAGGACAAGTTCAATATGGACCTTAACATAATCGCACCTCAGGTATCAGGCGATGGTGCAGCTCTTTATCAGACAAGATGTGCAGCTGGCGCACTTGGAGATTTGATCATTCTTGATAATGCTGATGCAACGGAGTGTGTTGAATCAGGACTTATCCATGATCTTACAGATGCACTTTCCAAATATCCTAACCTTATGAAGTATGAAAAGCAGATCAAAGAGTTCAATTCACAGATTGGTGATGGCTCAAAGATTTATGCTATTCCGCTCGAAATGAACAACAATGGTCCTACAGATTATAAGCAGCTTCATGTTTACTCATATCCTCGTATGGGATGGGATATGTATAACGAAGTAGGAGCACCTGAACTTAAGAATACAGATGACCTTCTTGACTGCCTCAAGAAGATTCAGGATGCACATCCGACAAATGAAAATGGTGATCCCGCATATGCTATCAGCATGTGGAAAGACTGGGATTCACAGTACATGGAAAATGTAGCACAGATCGCAAAATGGTATGGACAGGAAGTTAACGGTTCAGTTCTTATTGGAACAGATAACAGCATAACTCCTATCATCGATAAGGACGGAGCATATTACAAGATGCTTAAGTTCTTCTACAAAGCAAACCAGATGGGTCTTGTTGATCCTGATTCTGCAACACAGGATTGGAATGCAATCGTTTCCAAGATGCAGGATAAGAGAGTATACCTCTATTGGTATAGCTGGCAGTATGGATTCTGGAACAGCCCTGCAAGAGGTGAAGAGGGAACAAACTATGTAGAGATTCCCGTAGCTGATACAAACCTTTACCAGGCTTCTGATACCTATTATGGAGATGGGCGTGTACTTTGCGTAGGTTCTCAGGTTTCAGATGAAAACTTTAACAGACTTATGGAGTTCCTTGACTGGTATGCATCACCTGAAGGTGTTCAGATTCAGCATGCCGGTACAGAAGGACTTACATACACAATTGAAGATGGTAAGTACACATTGACAGAAGATGGTCTCAACAGATTCTCAGCAGAAGTAATCGTACCCGATGAAATGGGTGGCGGTAACTGGAATGATGGTAACAACCAGATCAATCAGTGGATTGTAGCTTCTTGTGACGTAAATCCTGATACAGGTGAACCTTATGCTTCAGATATGTGGTCTACATCAATTGAAATGAACCAGACAAAGACAACTAAGGAATGGACAGAAAAGTTTGGTGCTGCTGATGATGTTGAATATCTTAAGAATAATGGCATGATGACAGTTGTTCCTTCAATCAATATTGCTCTTGCAATTGATACAACAGATATCAGCCTTATCCGTAAGCAGTGCGGTGACGTAATCAAAGATTCTTCCTGGAGAATGGTATTCGCAAAGGATGATGCTGATTTCGATGCACAGTGGGATGAAATGACAACTCAGCTTGAGGGTCTTGGATTTGCTGATCTTGTAACATTTGATACAGAAAAATATCAGCCTATGCTTGATGCAAGAAAGGCAGCTCAGTAATTTGAGTATAGTGAAATAGAATAGTGATGATTGCCCCCGGTTTCTCTAATGATGAGGACCGGGGGTAATTATTTACACGGAGTTTTTGTGAGGGATTCCACTAGTGCTGCTGTCATTAAATACCTCGACTTTTTACGAAGTATAAATTGTTCTTCTGCAAGGCGGAGGAATGAGTCGTACCGGGCGGTACGGCGATTGACGCCAACGCAGCAGAAGACAATTTAGACAAGTATAAAGTCGACTTATTTGATGACAGTAGCACTAACTTAGTGAGAGTAATGAAAGCTGACTTTGCAGGTTTTATCGAATCGATTTGCTGATTTTTAACTAATTAAGTATTATGTTGGACATATGTTGGACAACAAATGATACTATTAGTACGCAATGAATCAATTATCACGCATAAATACATCATAAAGTGATTTATGTAGAATAATGGACAGTTATATGGAACTGCTGTAGCGGTATTCATAATGACACTAATTAGGGGGAAGAAAATGAAAAACAAATTAGTATCGCTTATCCTGATAGGAACAATTTCTTTATCTTTAATTGCATGTGGTGGTAATTCCGATAGTTCATCTACTAATATGACTGATGTCGAAACTCAGACTGAGGCATCAGAGAGTGGACCGGTAGAAAGTGATGATCAGGAAATAGAAAAAGAAGCAGTGTCAACTGAAGAAAAAGCAGATGATGCTGAGGTTGTAGAAGAGGATTCAGAAACAAATAAAAACACAGGGCTGGCAAATCCATGGAGAGAATGTACTGAAGAAGAGGCTTATCAGTATGGCCCAAATGGCTTTAGTGCTCCTGAAGGAGCAACAAATGTTAAATGGAGCATTATGGAAGCAGAGAGTGAGACAGCACTTCCCGGAACAATGGTACAGATGTCATTTGAGATGGATGGTACCAAATTAGTAGCAAGAGAACAACCGGTTTCCGGAGAAGAGATTGTAGATATTTCCGGAATGAATTATGAATGGACTGTCACCGATGAGGGAACGTTACAGAACTGGGCAGATGGTAATATGCCTTGCAGAACCAGCAGATATATCGGTGATGACGGATATGTTGATTTATGCCTTTGGTTTGATATTGAGACGGGCTATGCATATTCACTTTCCGCTGAAGATAAGGATCTTGATGGATTTGATATAGAAGGAGTTGCTGCTCAGATTTATGATCCGGCAAAGCAGATAGGTGCCAATATGCCTGATGATGAGGCAGAATCAGAAGAAATAGTTGCTCCCCAAATAGATATATCAGGGTGTGATACTTTTACACAGATAGTTGATAAAAAGCTTGAGAACGGCATGGGGTATGCAAATGCTACAGTACAAGGCACATCTTTACTTCTTGTAAGCAGCGGAACCTTTGACAATATGGATGGAAAGATGGCAGCAATTGATGCTACAGGGTTTGAGTATAAAGGTGATGCCATTTTAGAGGTTGGCAGTATAAGCAGCGGTGGAACAGCATACCCGATAACTTTAAATGATGGATATTTATACTGCGGAGGCAATCACTTTGTAAGTAAATATACTGTTGCAGATGATAAATTGACAGTAATGGAATCAATACATGTTGTTTATGACGAATCCGGAAACGAAACCTATTACTATGAGAATAATGATGGCGAGGATCATAGTAATCTTGATTCAGCAGAATATGAGAAAATATTTGAAAGACTAATAGAAGAAATGACCAGTGGTGAGGTTATAGATTTCGCGACTGTTGTAAAAGAGTGATTTTGTGGGATTATTTTTACTTTAACCATCAGGAATTTGTTTATGTTAAGCGTAGCAGGATAATAACTGCTACGCTTTTATGATGAACAAGACCGGCAAGAGAATGCCAGACAAATGGTGCAGCAGATGCATCAAACGAAGCTATACACACATATACACACACCAAAATAATAGATTTTGGACAAATAAAAAAAACCGGAAAGTCCATGAATACTAGACTTTCCGGTTTTTAAATCAGCGAGCGATAGACGGGGCTCGAACCCGCGGTCTCCACCTTGGCAAGGTGGCGCTTTACCAACTAAGCTACTATCGCGTATATGTGAAGCCGTCTTCGTGACGACAAAACACATATTACCCTTTTTAAATTGTCTTGTCAATAACTTTTTAAAAAAATTTTGTTATAATGAAAACTAAAGTGAAAATGAATAAATTTATGCGTTAACAAATAGTATATCCCACATATTATGAGGTAGAGACAATGTTCTGATCTTATTCTTTAGACAGTCTATGGATCAGGTATATTCTTTATAGACTACAAATCATCTAATTTAAGATAGTAGATATATAACAAAAACCTCAGACATCATCTGAGGTTTTTACAATAAAAGAGCGATTTACGCGGATTTGTCATGATAAAGCATATTTGATTTTGTGATATTAAGCTCTTGTTGTGAGATGCTAAAGCCGGTAAATCAGGCTTGCTTTTTTGCTGAGGCATCAGATACTCTATCATAGATTGCCATTGATAATATTGATGTTACAACTCCGGTGTATAGTGAATCCAATTCATGACCGGTTTTGTTACAGATAATATTAACTACAATCAGCGCTATAAGAATTCCTATCGTTATAACAGCTCCCTTAACAATATTGTTCATAGAATATTTTCCTCCCTTTCCGATAGTTTATTACTAATATGATTCTACAAAAGAAAGAAAAATATACGCATTTATGTACTAAAATGCATCCATAGAATCTTTTTCGTCAGAATAACAAGAGGTATTATACGTTTAAGATTCATGAACGTAAATCTTGGATTATGCCGTTATTTGCCATTAAACCTGTCTTTTAATCCCCTGATTTTTCGAAATGATAAAAGACATTCATCGTCTGTAACCATTCGGATAATATTATTACCTGTGTCTATTTCTTTTATATTATCTGTGTTGACTAAATAGGACTTGTGACATCTAAAGAATCTGTTGTCCAGGGCATTTTCAATATCTTTTATTTTTCCTGAAAATTCCAGTTGCCTCGTTTTACAGTGCAGTAGTATTTTATGAGCATTAGTAGATGTTTCAAAAAACAATATCTCGTCATAGCCAATAGTGTATACCTTATCGCCAACTGTTATAGTATAAATATTCCCGGTTTTGTTATTCTTGGATGAAAACCTCTCATTAGCTTTAAGAATGCATTCAGATATCCTTCTTCCAAGTGCTTCCGGATCGTCTTTAATAATAAAATCCAATGCTTCGAGCTTATACATAAATGTCATGTAACTCATTTCTGAATGGGTTGTGACAAAAACTATAAAACCTCTGGGATCGTATTTTCTGAGCTCCCTGGCAAGTTCCAGACCGGTCATGTCAGTCTTTAAGTCTATATCAAGAAAGTAAAGACCAACGCTATGATCTGCTTTTATCTGATCAATAAGAATATAGGGATTCTCTGTTGCAAGGGAAAACTCCATATCCAGATTCTCCATCAGAATTACATTTTCAATTATTTTTTGTAAGTGAAGTTTTTGCTCAGAATTGTCTTCACATAAATAAACCTTCATCATTCTGAAAACCTCTCAAAATTGAATGGATATAGATTATAATAGTATCTAAATACCCGGTTTTACAAGGAGTAGCTATGTTGGAAGCGGCTTTAATTAATTCTTTTAGCCTTGCAATACTTTTTACTATAGGCTTATTTACATTTTATAATCGCTTGTTGAGGATAAAAGATTATATATTATTCTTTGGTTTATTATTTTCTATAACGTTTATTAGAGCTTTCTTTGATATTCGGCCTGTAATAATTATCTTCATTGTAGCTCCTTCAATCTTTTTAAGATGGATTACCGGCAGGAAAGAGTCTTCAACTTTATTTTTTATTCTATATATCATCATTGGACTTTCGGTTTTATTGTCGTCTGCTATCGTTGACCCATATGCAAGGCATATATCCGATTCTTCAACTCTTGAACTTACAAGTGCTATAAAACTCATTGTAACTGCAGCAATATTATATGTGCCTATAATCCTGGTTCTTAAGCATTTATACCAAAAATATCTTGTGGTAATTTTTGACCAAATAAATGAGAAGCTATTTCTTTTCATCACACTTTTATTGGCGTTTTGTGCTTTTTTCATATATGGAGTTATGACTTTAGCTGCGGGGATAGATGAAGATCGCTATTATCCGCTTGTGGGTCTGATCGCGCTATATATGGTTCTGACAATTGTTTCTGTCACAATAATTCTTGTCTCAACTAAGAAAAATTTCGAACAGCTGCAAAAAATCAAGGATTTTAATACGCTTAAAGAATACACTGACACTCTGGAGGCAACCTATAATAACCTGCGTTCATTCAAGCACGACTATGTAAATATTTTATCTACGTTAGCAGTTTTTATAGATGAAAAAAGATATGACGAACTTGATACTTTTTTCCATCAGAATATAATGCCGCTTTCCAGGGATTTAACGCAAAACAATGCATCACTTGCCAATCTTTCCCGGATAAAAAATCTGGAACTTAAGAGTATTTTTTATTCCAAGCTGCTTTTGGCTACCAGCAAAAACATAGAAATAACCGTTGATATCCCGGACGAAATTGAAAAGCCCAATATAGATGCGATGGATTTATCGAGAATACTTGGAATATACCTTGATAATGCAATTGAAGCAGCTTTAGAAACTGACCACCCTGCTTTGAATGTGCATTCCTGCTCAATAGACAATGGTATCCTTTTTATGATATCTAATTCGTTTATTGATCATGGAATATCTGTTTCTCAGATGTATAAAAAGGGCATTTCTTCAAAAGGCGAAGATCGTGGGCTTGGTCTGTACAACGTAGCCACAATTCTTGCTAAATACGATAATACTTTTACCGAGACCTCTATGGAGAATGGTTTGTTTATTCAAAAGTTACAGATTTTTTCAAAATAAATCAATAGCATAATGCTGCTTGATTACGCTGTTTTCCATAACCTTTCCCTCGCTCAGATGGTCTTATCCCATTTACGTTCCTCAACACGAAGCAGAATTTATTCCATCCTTTTTAATTCTTTTTTTACAAAACAAATAAACGAAAAATGATAAAATAAATGTGAGATAAAAGGGGGTGCGTTTATGAGTTTAATAAGAGTGAAAAATACTTTTAGGAGATATAACAGATTATTAGCACTTGCTTTGACTGTAATCATGCTGGCGGCAACGACCGGCTGTGGGCAGCATGCACAAAAGGAGAGTAATACCAATAATGGCGGAGCTGTGGTACATGCACAGGCTGATGTGTCCACAACGGGCAAAAGAATATATTTTGCAGCGCCGCTTTTTAGTGAAGCAGAGCGAGAGTATAACCTCAAAATAGCAACAATCCTTGAAAATCACGGTTATGATGTGTTCCTTCCGCAACGGGATGGCTTTCTTGCTTCTGAACTTGAGGGAAAGACAGAAGCAGAGAAGATAGAGAAAATTTTTGCTAAGGACAGAGAGGAAATTCTGAAGTCAGATATACTATTTTTTGTGATGGATGGCAGAGTACCTGACGAAGGTGCGTGTGTTGAACTGGGCATAGGTTATGCCAGTGGGAAAAGATGCTACGGCTTTAAGTCCGATGCAAGAAGCCTTGAACTTGACATGGATTTAAATCCAATGATCGCCGGGTGCTTCACAAAAACATTCTACAATCTGGATGGCGAAGAACTCATAAAATCTTTAGAGGAGTATTTGAAGGATAATGAGCTTTAATTTGCACGCACTCTTTTCAGGCCATTCAGTATCAGTGTAATCCTTATAATAATTAAAAATGGACACCATATATTGTCAATTGAAAAGACGGCATATAATCACAATTGTGATTGTATGCCGCCTAAACTTATTCTGCGTTTATTATCTCTTCAGCAATTTCATATAATTCATCAGAAGGAATCGCACCTTCAGTATAAACAATATCATAATATACCCCATCTAAGGTCCATGTTAGATTTGTAACAGTTGTCTCTGATACTTTCTGGCTCCCCACTGATATTTGGAGGCTGCCTTCATCCATACGTTTTTTATCTTCATCAGTAAGTTCATAATCGCTGGGAACCCACTTATATTGTGTCAGTTTATAGTACACATCAACGCCATCAATATTTCTGCATTCAATATAATCCATCTTACCGTCGGATGCATAGATGCTACTTTCCATATACAGACCTATAGGCTTTGAAAGTCCTTCCTTTTCATAAGAAATGCTTATCCCTTTGTATTTGGTAGCTTCATTATTGTCATCATAGCTTGTTATGTTATTTATGGACATTGACCTGAATGTATATCCGCTTTCATAGGCATCCAATGCTTTTACATCTATTCCGGCTTCTTCTTCAAGCTTTGCCAGATCTGAAAAATTTCTATATTGATCACGTATAGAATGACTAACAATTCCACCAGCCATTTTATAGGCAAATCCTAAGATTCCAAAAACTGCAACGCATGCAGCAGCTATTATCGCTGTTTTCTTTACTCCCATTCTTTTTTTCATCGTGCCTTCCTTTCTAATCGGACTAATTTTCGTTAAGTCTGATATCATCTTTTCCTTTTTATAATCAGAAAGTTTAATAAGGCGCATGGATTCAATATATTCTTTGTTTCTGTATTCGCTCATTTCGGTTTCTCCTTGTCTGCCTATCCGTTTATACTACTCGACATTTCAAAATCATTCATGATGGAGAGTTTGAGTTTCTTTCTTCCTCTTGATAGGTACATATTTATAGAAGATTCTTTTTTTCCAAGCAGGTCTGCTATTTCCTTTGCCGAATATCCCTCATAGTAAAAAAGATAGATACTAATGCGATAGTTTCTGGGCAGTTTCATGACCTTTTCAGTTATACCAAGGTCTGGTGAAGTAGCAGCTTTTATGTCATCTGCTTCCTCCAACAATGTAGTCTTTTTGAAAAACGAACTCTTCAATTCATTTTTGCACATGTTAATAGTGGTTCTGATAACCCATGCTTTTTCATGTTGGGGGCTGGCAAAATGCGGACTCGATGTAATGTATTTAACTAAAACTGCCTGGCATATGTCCTCTGCATCTACAGTACTTTTAAGGTAGTTGGTGCCAATGCGCATGATCATATCTGTATAGCTCTCCACCAACCGTCTTGCTTCTTTCTCCTCCATGAATACACTCACTTTCTGATATCTTTTAGAAGGCCTTCTAAATATAATACAATTCAAGATGCCAAAACCTAACACACTATTTACAAAAAAGCCGGAAGTTTTGGTTAATTCCAATTATTACTGTTGTAGTTGTTCTTTATTTTTCTTCTCGTCCTTCTGCTGAATGTATGCTGCAAGACATGTAGATATTTTTAAAATGTCTCTTTCATGTTGTACTTCCTTATAAAAAAATGACCCGACGTGGTCCGCATCATAATGAGAGGCGTGTCGGGTTCTTTTTTGTTCACTTATTTATTCTGTTTATCAGTTCTTATAGATATAACCTTGTATAGTTGAGATGGATTCAGAATAATCTATAAAGTCAAGTGGCATGCAGGCCTTGCAGTAAGGCTCCTGCAATCAGTTACTTTCACTGGATTTTCTCTTTGCTTTATTCATGCAAATGTCGCCACAAATTAGCCCAAGTCCGCCAATCAGAAAAATTGATACTGACAGGACATCCCAAATGTCAAAGACAGGTATGTCTAGCATCTTGGACAAAACAATATTAATGAGTATTTCAAGAACGATAAAAATCAAAAACAGTGCTCCTCCAGCAAAGAGCTTACGATCTTGAAATCGTATGAACAGAACAAATCCGAGCCATACATAAGCTAAGGCTACAACTGCCATAACTGCACCAATGCTGAACACGGCCTTAGCATTCACAAGCAGACTCAGTATATATAGGAATGGTAATGTGACTATACTTAATGATACCAATGATTCTCGAATACCTTTTTTGCCGTGGTAAATCATAGGAATAGTTATTGCCCATGCATAAAAGATTGTTGCGACAGGAATCAGTGACCATGTCAGCTTTCTTGATATTGCATAGTTACAAATAACACAGACTACAATACCTACAAGCAACAACGTCGTGTATATTATTGATAACACTGTGCTAAGTTTATAGCGTCTTTCTTCATTACGCTTTAATTCCAATAGGTTTTCATTAGCTTTGTTCTCAAAATCTTTCATTTCAATCCTCTCTCCACTTAATAGTTCGTTTACCGTAATTCCCAAAATACCGCAAAGCTCAAGCATAATAGATGAATCCGGCATGCTTTTACCAGTCTCCCATTTGGAAATTGCTCTGTCGGTTATGTTTAACATTTCAGCAATCTGTGCCTGAGTTAAACCTTTCTCTTTTCTCAAACCGGCAATGAATTTTCCTGTCTTTATCTGATCCATTAAATATGCCTCCTTCATGCATAGCTTATTTCTATTTGTGGAATTTGAACACGAACCATTGGTTGAGTTATCGAAACAACCGTTGGTTGAGAGGATAATTTAGATTATACCCGACTAAAAAGGGGCTTACAATCATTTACTGATTGTAAGTCGCCTCGCGGATGTTTTATTGAATTTGCTTACATTTTTAGATTTTCTATCACTGAATCAAAGAAAAACTGCAAATTTTGAAAGATCGCTAGGATTTTTTGAATGAGTCGTAGCGGTGGCTACGGCGATTGAAGATGACGAAGCGTATTGAGAATTAGACAAGTAATTTATCAAATTGTCATTCAGACAAGACACTAGTACCATTCACACATATACACACACCAAAATCGTGAATTTTGGACAAATAAAAATTCCGAAAAGCCTATAAATACTAGACATTTCGGAATCTAAAGGTTAGAGCGATAGACGGGGCTCGAAGTAATAGCCCGTTTTGAAAACCGCATAGAAAGGAGGTTTTCGGCACTCTCCTCTTCAAAAAAGACCACTTCAAGACCACTTCTAATATTGAGAATTCTAAAAAAGACCACTTCCAAGACCACAGATTTTCACTTCTATGAAGTGGCTTGTAAAAGGCTGGAGTGATATTTTATAATACAGTTAGAAGTAACAACCGATATACGTATTGAGGAGGTGAGCGATATGACAGCTACAGCTGAAACACTCCGCAAACTGGATTCACTTAATGAACAAGACTTTAACATGATCGTAAGTCTGATTGATAGACTGAGCGTATCACAGGATACTAATAATGATCTTGAGACATTCAGACAGATTAGAAAGAGGACATCTCAAAATCCAATGACAGAGGACGAAGTCGAGGCAGAGGTTGCTGAAGCCAGGAAGGAGCTTTATGCAACAAATCGTAATTGATACTAATATACTTGTTAATGCCTTGAAATCCCAAAATGATGATGCCAAATCGGTTCTGCTTTTGGAAGATGTTTTCAGAGGAAAGTATGAAATTGGTTTGTCATCTGAGATAGTAAGGGAATACCGGGATGTTTTGCACAGACCGCATTTGAATATCAATCCTGAAGATGCAGATGCTGTAATAGCTCTTGTTGAGAAGCATGGCTATTATATTGAACCAAGGCCATCAACAAATGATTACGTGGAAATGCGCGATGAAAAGGATAGGGTATTCTTTGATGTGGCAAAATGCCTTAATGCTAAGCTTATCACTCGTAATTATAAAGATTATCCAGTACATGAACTTGTAACTCTGATTGATGAATTGTACTAATAATATTGGACAAGAGAATATGCAAACCGTAGAATTACAGCCCATTATGCCGGACTGAATCCTACGGTTTTTTTATTTATTAAAAAGGGTACTATCTTTTTTAGGGTCAACATCGTTATACATATTATAAGGATCTGATTGGAGGAGATGAAATGGATTCAGATTTGATTTTGATCCATAGAATTAGAGCTGGGGATGAAGCGGCTATTGAAGCGTTTGTAAGAAAGTATTACGCAAAAGTTCTCTCTTATTGTGAGTATCGGCTTCAGGATGTTCAGCAAGCAGAGGATTTGACACAGGAAACTTTTTATAGGTTTTTCAGGGCTTTCGAGACATATAACCATAGAGGAAAGCTTGTAAATTATCTTTATTCAATAGCAGGCAATCTTTGTAGAGACTATTGGAAGGTTGAACAAAAAATACAAAAGGTAGAACTGACAGAAACAATTAAGAATATGCCAGTTGAGTGTGATGTTACTGAAAAAATGGATATTGAAACAGCAGTGATGGAACTGCCAAAGGAAATAAGGGAAGTCATCTGGATGCATTTTTTCCTTGGAATGAAACTTGAAGAAATATCTGAGGCTGAAGGTATAAGCCTTCCATTAGTAAAATACCGCTTGAAACGAGGACGAACTTTGCTTAAAGGTATCCTTGGTAAGGAGGATCTATGAATTTAGATAAGATGTTATGTTCACATGATAATAATACAGTAATCCCCAGGGAAGAGGCTGTTTTATCTACTATAAAAACAGCAAAAGATGCATATTGGGATGAAGAATCCTCAAGATGTATATCATGGATGGAATTTATGTACCAACAGTTGTTCTATATTAGAAAAACATGGTGGTTAATACAATTTGGTGTGCTATTTGCTATATGGATTCTTCTTAAGGTTTCAGGAAGTGGTCCTTATTCAGAAAGATGCATGGGAATTCTTGCGCCTATATTTATAATTCTGGTGCTGCCGGAGCTTTGGAAAAATGTCAGTAACAGATCAATTGAAATAGAAGGAGCGTCTTATTATTCATTTCAAAAGATAATGGCAGCCAGGATGATAGTGTTCGGGTTAGTAGATCTTATGATGTTAACTATATTTGTAATTGTAAGCGTATCTTCTACCGAAGTGCCAATGACGGATCTTATAGTTCAGTTTCTATTGCCTATGCTGATTACATCTTGTATTTGCTTCAGGGCATTTTCTGGAAGGCTTTTGAGAGGAATTGTGCCGTCAATTACAGTAAGTCTTTTATGGATGACAATATGGCTATTTATTGTTTTGAGAGAAGATGTTTTTACTCGTGTATCTGGTTTTGCCTGGGGATTATTGTTGGTAATATCGGTTTCTTACCTATGTTACTGCATATACAGAATTATGAAAGATTCTGGGAGAATTCTGGCTTACAACTTTATGGGGGAAATGTGATATGGAACTTGTAATATCAAGTGTAGAAAAGGATTATAGCGGATTTAAAGCGGTAGACAATGTCAACCTTGAAATGAATAATGGAGTGTATGGTCTTCTGGGGGTAAATGGAGCAGGAAAGACTACACTTATGAGGATGATCTGCACACTTATACACCCAACAAAAGGTAAAATCTTCTGTGATGGAAAAGATATTTTTGAAATGGATGGAGAATACAGAAAGCTGCTGGGGTATCTTCCACAAGAATTTGGGTTTTATCCTGACTTTTCAGTATTTGACTATTTGAGGTATATTGCCTCAATCAAGGGGCTGTCATCTGCACTTGCAAGAAAGCGTATAAATGATGTTTTGCAGCAGGTTGGAATGGAAAAAAGCAAAAACAAAAAAATGAAAAAGCTTTCTGGTGGAATGAAGAGAAGAGTCGGCATTGCGCAAGCTATGCTAAATGATCCTAAGATTTTAGTGTTGGACGAACCTACAGCAGGACTTGATCCAAATGAGAGGATACGATTTAGAAACTTAATAAGTGAACTGTCACAGGACAGACTGGTTCTTCTTTCAACGCATATAGTTTCAGATATCGAAAGCGTGGCAAGCCAGATTTTTTTCATGAGGGATGGCAGAATTGAATTATCGGGAACGGCAGATGAATTGCTTGAGGCTACCCCAGCAAAGGCATGGGAATGTACGCTGTCAACAAATGAAGCTGATATAATACAAAATCGTTTTTGTGTTTCCAATCGCAGAGTAATACGTGGCGGAGTAGAATTACGCATAGTTTCGGAAGAAAGACCTTGCCCAGAGGCTTGTGAAGAAATAATGACTTTGGAAGATCTGTTCCTATATGAATTTGGAGAGAAAGCAGGTGACATAGATGGTTAGATTTGAGGTTAAGAAAATCTTTTCAAGAGCCGGAGGTAAGCTTGCTCTTCTGCTTCTTTTTATAATATTGGTAATAGTTAGTGTTTTTGCTGTTAGATATGTGGATTACACAGATGAAAATGGAAATAATACTTATGGGTTTCAAGCCGTAAGATTGCTAAGAGAACGAAAAAGTGAATGGAGCGGATATCTTACAGAAGATGTATTTGCTGCAGTCATAAAAGAAAATGCAGCCATTGAAGCTACTCCCGAAGCAAAGTCTAAGGATTTCCACGAAAATAATAAAGCGTATGCAAAGAAACAAGGTTTTTCTGATATACGTGATATTATTAACAGCTCCCTCAGTTCTTTTAGGGAATACAATTACTATTTGATTGACGGTGCAAACGTAGATGATTCTAAATATGTTTATCAGAGAAGAATTTCGACTCTTCAGGAGTGGCTTAATTCGGATGAAGCTAAAGACAGGTATTCTGCCAGTCAAAAAGAATTTTTTCTGGAAAAATATCAAGAGTTGGATACTCCTTTATACTACGAAGATGCTGATGGATGGAAAGCTTTGCTGGAATATTCGCAGACAATTATAATGTTGACCATGTTAATCTTAAGCTTTCTTGTGTGTGGCATTTTTTCGGGAGAATATCAACTAAAGGCTGATGCAGTATTCTTTTCCACTGCTGAGGGCAGAAGAAAAGGAATCAGAGCCAAAATACTGGCAGGACTTGTAATGATAACCATAGTATATTGGGGAATGGTAATTATATACTCGTTAGTAGTATTAGGCATTTTAGGTACAAGTGGTTGGAATTGTCCTATACAAACTAGCCTATATGGCTGGAAGAGCCTTTATAACATTACCTTTTTTGAGGACTATTTATTTACAATCATAGGTGGATATATTGGTAATCTGGCTATTCTGTTTGCAGAAATGTTGTTGTCAGTAATCACCAGATCTGCTGTTATTTCAATCACGTTTCCATTTGTAATATTGTTTCTGCCATCATTTGTCGGGGGTATTGATCGTCTTTCAGAATTTCTAGGGCTTTTTCCGGATCAATTATTGCAGATAGGAGTGGCAGTCAGATTATTTAATACATATGAAATTGGAAGTAAGGTTTTTGGCGCATTGCCAATCTTGTTTATCTCATATCCTATAATTGTATGTCTTATGATACCTATTATTTATCAGATATATCGTAAATCAGAAATAAGATAAGTTATACACAAAAACGTCATCATATCTAATTTAGAGAGATATGATGGCGTTCATTTTTAGAGTTATTTCTTCTTCCCTCTTCCTTTTGAAGGCTGCCTGATAAGAGGATTACGAGAAGCTTTTGTAACTAAATTCATTAAGGTTCTTGTTTCTTCTGGAGATAGCTTGGCAAAATTGATATCCAGTTTCTTTCCCCACTGAATAACTGTAGCCTTATCTACAATGGACATTTCATCATCTTCGCTTTCTATGGTTGGGGTAGGTGTTGAATCACCTTTCTTCAGATTTTCTGCAAGTTCTTTTATTGATTCAATGTATTTATCTGCAATACTCTCTTCATCTCCCGTATCCCAATCATCTTTGTGAGCTTCTCTTATATCCTTTGCGATAGTTTTAAGGCTTCGTTCCATCAGATCGCCAAAGTATGCGGAGTCATCGATCACTGCTTTTTCAAATGTCCTCATATAAATATAATCTGCCGGAACATTTGCTTTTTCCATGATGAGGCGTCTAAGTCCTGTCACATAGCTGTTCACTTGATGGATCATGGTACCTGCATGGTTATCCACATATATTTCCATATCACATAGCAGGTTTTCAAACTCAGGATGCTTGATCATTTCACATAAAAGTCTATTGTTAAGCTTCTGGCTCTTAAGGATCTTTATGGTCTCATCATCAAGATGGAGTTCGTCAATAGGAGTTCCGTTCTCTGTCAGATTATCAGTAAGACCAAGCAGATAACCAAGAGATACATTATAGTATTTCGCCAAAGCTTTCAGTGTTCCTACCTGAAAGTCTTTCGTATCATCATTTTCATAGTTGCTTATGGTGGAGCTGGAAACACCTGACTCCATTTCTACCTGCTGCAGCTTGTATCCAAGTTTTGCACGCAGGTCTCTTAACTTCTCCTGTGTAGTAAGATTGCACCTCATATCTTAGATCTCCCAATCATTTAAAAATCAATTATAAGTATAACGACTTTCTGAAATAAAGTAAGCATCCAATTAGCATAGAGACTTAAATAGTTCTTTCCAAGAAAGTGGAAAAAGTATCGTTGCGATAAAATTTCCAACCTTTTGGATATACGGGATGGAAAGGCTCATTTTGCGACAATCAGTATAGAAAAAGTGAATGAGCGTTCCAAATGAATACTATTTCGGGGAAGCCAAGCGATGATACCAACAGGTGGAGCGGGCCAAGGGTAGAAAACGACAAAGCTCAAAAAAGTCTAAATGGCTAACATGGATCTAGAGAGGACTTGTCAGGAACTCAGGCGGTGAGACGACACCTTAAGCAAATGCTTAAGTGAGAAAGAAACAAAAAGAAGCAAGCTCGGATTATCTTTTGATAATGAGCAAATGAATGGTCACCAGTTTATCTATATCAGGCTGGTGACTTTTGATTTGCCCATTATGGACTTTGTTCCATGCGCAGGAACAAAGACATTTGCTTTTCCAAACTTTGATGAGGGCAAACAGCAAAGCTTGGAAAGGCATGCAGCTGCCAAAAGCAGATGCCAGCGAAAATGAGTGCACGCATTTTCGCGGAAAGGGGGTCAAGGGGGCGAAGCTCCTTTGTCAGGTCGAGGGTGAAACCCCGCCCAGTAGATGTGGTCGTGTGCGACACATCGTACTGGGTATTTTTAGTCGCTTATGGCACTTAAATGCCTTTGAAGGCGGTGCTCCCCGGCTGAAACTTCTTTAAAAGAAGCGAAACTAAAAATGATTTTCACAAATGGAGGTTTTTTAAATGATGAGATGTTCAAGACACAACGGACGCTCTGGTAAATGTGGAAGTTATAATCCCAAGCATAATGACAGAGAGTTTGATCTTGATAAAAATGAAGAACTAAACAAAGAAATGACAGATGAGAATGTTTACTGGAACTGCATTGACCAGGAAATAGTCCGTCATGGTGAAAGGGACGATGACAGCATCTCCTTTACTGAGGTGGAGAAAATTTTCTATGAGAATGCATACAAGGATTACCTTGACGGTCAGAATAAGCGGAACATTGAAGCAAGGCATAAGGAAAGATGCAGGACTATGGATCAGCTTCGTG
The DNA here is from genome assembly GCF_000424385.1 of Butyrivibrio sp. LC3010. Classification (GTDB taxonomy): domain Bacteria; phylum Bacillota; class Clostridia; order Lachnospirales; family Lachnospiraceae; genus Butyrivibrio. Next base: position 18,593 of record NZ_AUJU01000017.1, read on the forward strand.
AAAGCAAAAAGACCTGTCCTGAAGAAAGTCTGTATCAGATCGGTAATATCAATGGAACTGTTGATTCGGATGTGCTGCTGGAGTGTGCAACGGAGTTTTTTGAAACAATCCATGAAAGGTATGGTGATCATTACCATACCTTAAACTGGGCGCTCCATCTTGATGAGGCGACTCCCCACATTCATGAAAGACATGTCTTCGATGTAATCAATCAGTATGGCGAAAGGCAGCCAAAGCAGGAACAGGCACTTAGGGAGCTCGGATTTGAGCTGCCGGATCCGAACAAAAAAGAAGGAAAATATAACAATCGAAAGATGAGCTTCGATGCAGAATGCAGAAAAATCTTCATTGAAATCTGCAAAGAGCACGGTCTACAGATTGAGATGGAACCCATATATGGCGGAAGAAAATATCTTGAGAAGCAGGAGTATATCAATAGTCAGATCAACGAAAAGAACCAGGTGCTTCGGACGGAAAACACTCAGTTACTTTTTAATAACAGTGCTCTTATAGAACAGAAGCAGGAACTTACCTGCGATATCGAAAAGCTGGATGATGAAAAGCTTAAGAAAGAGATAAAACTTGCTTCTGTAGATGAGTTTATAAGTGATGTGACCGAAATTATATACGACAAAGCCTGTGTGACAGTCATTGATGAAGTTGCCGAAATCATGCGGAAAGAAGAATCAAAAGAGATAGGCAAGCTCAAAAGTGAGATCACAGAATCTGATAACCTGATAACCAAGACTCTTGGTAAGTTTGCGGTGGATCAGCTTACAAAACTTCAGCAGAGGCTTCATGGTGTTAAGAGAAATGTTGTGGACACACTAAAGAAGACCTTTTCATCTACAGCCAAGAGAGAACGGCTCATTGAAAAGATTAAAGAGGAAGCTAAGCCCAGCCTTTTGGAAGCTCTTCATCTTAAAAATGATGCTATACAGAGGGATAAAAAGGAAAAGACTCTGGAAATTCCTGCAAGAAACAAAAGGCACGAGCAGTGCCTGTGAGGGAGGTATCAGGATGAGTGTATTCAATGAGATAAAGGAAAAAGTAACTGCTTTGGATGTAATTACCCACTATGGAATAAAGGTAGGCAGCAAAGGAATGTGCTGCTGTCCTTTCCATAATGACAAAAATCCCAGCATGAAAGTCGATACCAGATATCACTGTTTCGGATGCGGGGCTGATGGTGATGCTATTGATTTTGTATCCAACTATTACGGACTGTCCGCTATAGAGTCAGCAAAGAAGCTGAATGAAGATTTCTTCTTAGGAATACAGTTTGGATATGATAGCAAATCTTTAGCAAAAACACCAGAGCAGATCCGTCAGGAAAAGAAACTGGAATTCAGTCGAGAGGTAGTCAAAGCTTTCGATATTCTGAGACGGGATGCAATCAATACCCTGTCAAAGTATCACAGGCTTTTATGGGATTGGAAAAAGGAATATGAACCAAAAGATATGGGGGATGCCGACTGGCATCCCTTTTTCGTGGAGGCATTAAACAAACTTGATCTTATAAATGAGCTTCTTGATGACCTTTGCTTTGGAGAAAGAAGCAAGCAGATCGAGGTGTTGGAGATTTATGGAGAGGAGATAAAGAGTATTGGGGAACGAATTAAAAACTTTGAATAATGATGAACTGTCAAAGATGGCGCAGGTCCTTATAGAATCAGGATTCATGAACGAACTTGCCAAGCAGTACGCAGCAAACAAAGAAAATGAGTCCACTGAAGCCACGGATGAAGTCACAAGACAGCGTGAGCTTGTAAGAGGAATGCTTGAAACAGATATGAAGGGAAATCTTAAGCAGTCCAATATCAACTGTAAGATAGCACTTAGAGAGGATCCTGTTCTAAAGGATGCCATCAGATACAATGAGCTAAATGAAAGAATAGATATCATAAAGCCCATGCCATGGAGAAGAACTTCCGAGCCACTGACTGATGTGGATGAGGCTAATCTTATCACCTACCTTGAGACCTATTACGGGCTTAAGGTTGACAGGATGATAGAAAGGGCAATAAAGACTGTGTCATTTGATAATCCCTACCACCCTGTCAAAGAATACTGGGAGTCACTGGTCTGGGATGGCAAAGAAAGGGTCAGATATGCACTGCACCATTTCCTTGGAGCGTCATTAACAGAGCTAAACTATCAGGCATTGAAGCTGTTCATGCTTGGAATAATATCAAGAGTCTATGATCCAGGTCACAAGTTTGACTATATGCTCTGCCTTGTTGGCGGTCAGGGTGCCGGAAAGTCAACTTTCCTAAGATTCCTGGCAGTCAGGGACAGATATTTTACCGATGATGTAAAAAAGCTGGATGGTGAGGATGTCTTTGAAAAGCTTCAGGGACATTTGATCGTAGAAATGGCTGAGATGATAGCTGCCATAAGAGCTGCTAATGAAGAGGAAATAAAGGCTTTCATTACAAGACAGGTTGATGTTTACAGAATCCGCTATGATAAGTTTTCTTCCGAACATCCGAGAAAGTGTGTGTTTGCAGGAACTTCAAATAAAAAGCAGTTCCTACCACCTGACAAATCAGGCAACAGACGATTTATCCCTGTTGAGTGCAATGCTTATCTGGCGGAGGTTCACATCCTCAAAGATGAGGAGTCGTCAAGAAAGTATATCGAGCAGATGTGGGCTGAAATGATGGTTGTCTACAGAAGCGGTGATTTCTCTTTGACGCTTTCAGAAGAAATGGAGAATGAGCTGGAGGAGCTTCAGAAAGACTTTGTACCTGAGGATCCCATGGAAACATCAATAAGAGACTTTCTTGATGCTACCAAAGAGAACTATGTCTGTGGAAACATGCTCTATTACGAAGCACTTGGTCACAGCAAGCTCTTTGACAGACCAAAGATGGGTGAATCGAAGATAATCGCTGAAATCATGAACAACATGCCAGGATGGGAATATGTCTCATCTCACAACTTCTTTGAGTATGGCAAACAGAGGGCATGGAGAAGGGAAGGTACTCCGCCAGTGGTCGAGGATCCGGACGGATTTGTCCCTGTTCCTGAACAGATGGAAATACCTTTTACCTGATCTTTATCTATAAACGGATAAACGGTAAACGGAAGAAATAAAAAAATAATCACAGAAAGGATATAAGAATAAAGTTTTAGAGTCGGTTTACGAGGTGCGTTTACACTTCGCTGCCGGCTCTTTTTATGAGGAGAATATGGGGAAAGACAACAGAAACAGATCGCTATTTGCTTTACAGTCAGATTACGGCGGTGCTACACTTTTCCTAGAGGAGAGTGCCGAGATTGCAAATATGAAGATGCAGTATTTGGCACGGAAACGTGTTTTAAGAGTAAAGGAGGCTTTTCTACCTTATACAAGGGAAGGAAGTAAGATCGTCGTCTATGACAAGACCAACAAAAGTTACAAGATAAGGATTCCCAAGGCGCTCAGGAACGATGACAGAAGTAAGATTACTGCCAAGAGTGAGCAGGAAGTCTATGAGAGGATGTATATATATCTGTTTGGAGATGACAGATATACAGTAAGGTCACTGTTCGAAGAGGTAATGAACAACAAGGAACATGATGCTGACACATCTTCTCTTACAGTATCGAGATACCGCCAGATCTGGAACAAGTATTATGAAGATGCTCCGCTTGCAGATATGTCTATATCAGAGATCAAGGCATCAGACCTTAAGCAGTTCTTCAAGGATCTAACCGCTGGTCGCGTCATGAGCAGAAAGAACTTCGTCAATATCAAGAGTATCTTCAATGTAGTCTTCGATATAGCTGTTGATAATGACATTGTTACAAGCAATCTGAGCAGAAATATCAGCTGCAAGGACTTAAAATTCAAGGCTGTGGACAATGAAAACATCAGATATACGGATGAAGACAGAGACAAGATACTAGCCTATCTTGATGGACTTGCAGAAAAGACGGGTTATGAATACGGTATTGAGCTTATGTTCTGCCTCTGTGTGAGAATCGGTGAGCTGAGAGCTCTCAGATGGTCGGATGTAGATTTCAGAAAACATACGATTTCAATCTCAAGAGAGATAGTTCTCCGAAAGGGTGATGATGGAAAGAACCATTTCATTGAAGTTAATCACACCAAAGGCGGCGAACATGGAGCGAGAGTACTTCCTTTATCTGAAAGGGCTGAAAAAGCACTGAAAACGTTAAGGGAACAGCAGGTTGTATCAGATCACATCTGTTGCAACGCAGCCGGAAGTCCACTTGACGGAAACAAATTTAATAAGCACCTGAAAAAGGTAACGGAAGCAGTAGGTATTCCCTATCTTTCAAGTCACAAGATCAGGTTCTGGAGTGTTACAGCCCTTGCAAGGGCAACTGGAGGAGATATTCAGACGGTGATGTATGCAGCAGGACATGTTGATAAGAACACTACTCTGCACTATATCAGAGCGGTTCAGAGTGACACACAGGCTGAGAAAATCAGGGAATGCTTTGCTTAAAAGACCAAAAAGACCACTAAAAGACCACTTATTTTTGCCTAAAACAACTGAAACCCCAGAAAACATCTGGGGTTTCAAAGAGCGATAGACGGGGCTCGAACCCGCGGTCTCCACCTTGGCAAGGTGGCGCTTTACCAACTAAGCTACTATCGCAAAGTTATAAATTATTTAACAACGCAATAAATATATTACACAAAGATATATTTATTGTCAACAAGAATTTTATCAAAATTTATAAAGTCGATATGTAAAATATACCATACAAAAGTCTATAGAATTATGTCAAATATACTTGACATAATTCATATTCGATTCTATTATAAAATCAACAGATATAATGATGCTATAAGGACGGTGGGAATGAAGAGGTAACCGGCGGTCACTTATAGATAAGGAGGGAACAATTATGTCAACATCATCAGTTATGAATATTTTAGTTATGATATTATTCATTGCCATATTTGTTTTTATGGCAAAAAAGAGTAGTAGTGAACAGCATTATGATGAAATGCAGGAGTTGTACAGGCTTAGAGGGGACAGGTATGGGTTCTATTCAATTATGTTATTATTGTCTGCATGGTTTGTAATAGATGCCTTAGATATTCCTTTGCCCTTTTCACCGGATACTTCTTCCATTGTTATACTGGTTATTTATGTAGGACTTATTGTAGATACGTTTTACGCAGTTTTACATGATTCATATTTCGACTTGTCAAATGAGAATCGCTGGAAGAGATTTTGCTTAACATGGGGCGTATTAGGAACTATATATCTGCTGACCGGAGTATATCGTGTTATTGATGATCTTAAAGCCTTAGAGGAAGGAATCAAAGTATTTGAGGGCGAACTTTTCTACATTCTGATGGGAATATATTTTGCAGGTCTTTCGCTTTTAATTTTTATAAGAAGAAATATTGCAAGTAAGGAATGAGGTGGACATTATGAAAAATCTGAGAATGAAGTCCGCCCGTGCAGCAAAAGATTTGTCACAGGAGGATCTGGCAAAGCTTTGTGATGTATCACGCCAAACTATCAGTGCTATAGAGAAGGGGGATTATAATCCCACAATTAATTTATGTATTGCTATTTGCAAGGCACTGGACAAGACATTGGATGAACTATTTTGGAATTAAGTGTAATCTAAAGCAAATATTTTGTGAAATGAGTTATCGTAACGGCATTAGGTTTTGCCTGATGTCGTTTACAGCGCCGAATTAGGCTTGCTTATTTGAAAGGTATTTACATGGCAATAAGGCTATCGGAGTATTTGAAAAAAGAATATGGTGAGAAGGTTTACCGGCTATCTTTATCTTCCGGGTGTACATGCCCTAACAGAGATGGAAGTGTGAGGTTTCCTGATGGAACTCCGATTACAGGGGGGTGTACTTTTTGCTCAGAGGGAGGATCCGGAGAATTTGCCGCAGATATCGCTCCAATAGATGTTCAGATAGAGGATGCCAAAAGGCGGATACAGGGCAAAACTGATGCAAAACGGTTTATTGCCTATTTTCAGTCTTATACAAATACATATGGTGATATAGACAGATTAAAAAAACTCTATCTTGAGGCGATAAAAAGAGATGATATCGCTATTCTTTCACTGGGGACAAGGCCTGACTGTCTAAGTGATGAAGCAGTGGAAATGATAAAGGAGCTTCGGGCAATAAAGCCTGTATGGATTGAACTTGGTTTGCAGACAATTCATGAAAAAACGGCACTGAATTTTCACAGAGGTTATGCTCTTGATGTTTTTGAGGAAGCATACAGTAAGCTGAAGGCGATAGGGGTAGATGTAATTGTACATGTGATTTTTGGCCTTCCGCATGAATCAAGGGAGGATATGCTTCGTACTATAGATTATCTGTCAAAGCTTGAGCCTCCGCTTGATGGAATAAAGCTTCAGAATCTGCAGATTTTGAGAGGGACTAAGATGTATGAAGAATATGAAAGAAATAAATTTCATATTCTTAGTCTTGAAGAGTATTCCGATCTTTTGGTGGAGAGCCTTCGTATTCTTCCGGAGAGTATTGTTGTGCACAGGTTGACCGGAGATGGACCAAGGAAGCTTTTGGTAGAACCACTTTGGAGCCTGAACAAAAAGAATGTCCTGAATACAATAAACAGAAAAACAGAAGGCTATTTTGTTTGAGTACTTAGCGAGTTTTTTCAGTTAAATCTAATGTGAGATGGCGTAGAATGCTACAGCGCTGGCAGCAGCTACGTTAAGAGAATCCACGTCATGAGACATGGGGATTTTTACGCAAAAATCACAGCTGTCAATTGTTTCTGCCAAGAGACCGTCACCTTCTGCTCCAAGATAAATTGCAATTTTGTCGGATGAAGAAATTTCCGGATCATCTATGGATCTTGAATCGTCTCTAAGAGCCATGGCTACGGTAGAAAATCCCATATCTTTGAGCAAATCAGTGCCTGAGTTTTTGGGAAGGAATGTCCAGGGAATTTGAAAAATATTTCCCATACTAACGCGTATTGCTCTTCTATAGAGCGGATCAGTGCATCCATGAGAAAAAAGTATGGCATCTATCGAAAGTGCAGCAGCGCTTCTGACTATTGCGCCGACATTTGTTGGATTGGTAACATTTTCCAAAACAGCAATTCTTTTTGCATTTGCACATACATCAGATACTGAAGGTAGAGGCTTTCTTTTCATCGCACAGAGTACGCCACGTGTCAGATGGAAACCTGTGATTGATGTCAGAAGGTTGTCATCTGCTGAAAACACCGGAACTTCTTCTGGAAAAGAGTCAAATTTCGCAAGTAATTCAGCAGCTTCGCCTTTTATCTGGCTATTCTCTATAAGTAGAGAAATAGGTTCATATCCGGCATTTAATGCTCTTTCTATTACTTTTGGACTCTCGGCTATGAAAATTCCGGGTTCTGGCTCATTTATACGGTAAAGCTGTACTTCTGACTGCTCATTATATATAGAAAGCTCAGCAGTGTCTAAGGAATCAGTATTTCTTATATGTATCATATCTTTTCTCCAATAGTATTGATTTAAAAAGTATAACATAATTGTTTCTGACAGGTTATCAGGTAGGTTGCAACATGGTAAAACATGGGAGTATTTGCTAAAATATATAGACTTACATTTATTCTAAGGGGGATGTTATGGGGAATGCTTTTTATTTTGAATTCGAGCCACATTTAATGATCTGGTTACAAAATATGCTTGGAGAAAAAGGGGCGCTGGCTATTTCACATCTATCCGCTTTAGGCGAAGAGGCAGTAGCTATTGTGATAATAGGCTTTCTTTATTGGTGCTATGATAAGCAGTTTGGAATTTATATAGCTACTAATGTGATAACAGGAGTTGTGTTTAACGGCTTTATTAAGAATATCGCATTAAGGCTGCGACCATATATAGTTCACAAAGAGATCGTATGCTACAGACCGCAGGATAAAAGTGCTGATATTTATGATGTTGCAGCACAGGGGTATTCTTTTCCCAGTGCACATTCGATGAATTCGACGATTATATATGGTTCACTTGCAAGATATACAAAAGGCCGGATTTTTACGATTTTAGCATTTCTTCTTCCGTTTCTTATTGGTATCTCAAGGATTGTGGTAGGTGTTCATTATCCTTCAGATGTTATGTTTGGATGGGGAGTTGGAGCAATTTTAGTTTTTCTTCTTCCATTTATATATGAAAAGGCCGGTGAGGAGAAAAGGACACTCGTTAATTTTATTATTTTCGTAGTGTTTGCAACCGGATTTTTCTTTTGTAAAACTACCGATTATTATACAGGAATGGGGTTGATGGCAGGTTTTTTCCCAGCGATAGAGTTTGAAAAGCGATATGTAAAATTTGAAGGGACAAAAAAGCCACTGAGTATAGTCATGAGATTCGCAGGCGGCTTCTTAATATATCTGGTTTTAAATATGCTGCTTAAGCTGCCGTTTTCAAAAGAATTTCTTGAATCATACACCATGGGTGCCTTTGTGGTAAGATTTTTAAGGTATGCAATAATAATTTTTGTGATGTTTGGAGTGTATCCTCTGGCTTTTAAACTGGTGAATAAAAAGAAAGCTTAATTATAGGTTATTATGGCTCATTCCTTCTGTTTTCAAATTGTACAATGTATAGAACTGAGATATTAAAAATTATGGTAACCTATTGACTTTTTATATTTGTGTGAATAAAATTATTTTTAAATTGCATAATAAAAGCTATGACGAAGACAGTATGTATTTTTGGAACGCTACAGAGAGCCTGTGTGTGGTGCGAACAGGTGCAAGTACAGAACACAGAAAATCACTTCTGAGCTGCATGACTGAAAGAAGTATGTCGATTGAATTTGGCAGATAAGTAAGTTGTGTCGGAATCTCCCCGTAATGGAGAAACATATAAAACCTGAAAAGGGGAGTATGTGTAAACAGGTGGTATAGCGAGTTGTGGCTCGTCCTTTTTACAAAGGACGGGCTTTTATTTTTCCTGAAAGGAGTAATTATGTATAAGAAGGTTGATACAGACATGAATTTTGTCGCTCGTGAAAAAGAAGTCGAGAAATTCTGGAAAGATCAGGATATCTTCCAGAAGAGTGTAGACACCAGAAGCAAGGGCGATATGTATATGTTCTATGATGGACCGCCGACAGCTAACGGAAAGCCTCATATCGGACATGTGCTTACACGTGCCATAAAGGATATGATTCCGAGATATCGCACTATGAAAGGTTACACAGTTCCACGTAAAGCCGGATGGGATACTCATGGTCTTCCTGTAGAGCTTGAAGTTGAGAAACTTCTTGGTCTTGATGGCAAGGAGCAGATCGAAGAATACGGTATGGAGCCCTTCATTAAAAAATGTAAGGAATCTGTATGGAAATATAAAGGAATGTGGGAGGATTTTTCAGGCACAGTTGGTTTCTGGGCAGATATGGATCATCCTTACATCACATATGATGATAATTTCATAGAGTCAGAATGGTGGGCTCTTAATGAAATCTGGAAGAAGGGTCTTCTTTATAAGGGATTCAAGGTAGTTCCTTATTGTCCTCGTTGTGGCACACCTCTTTCATCTCATGAAGTCGCACAGGGATATAAGACACTTAAGGAGCGCACAGCGGTTGTAAGGTTCAAGGTTAAGGGTGAGGATGCATATTTCCTTGCATGGACAACAACTCCCTGGACACTTCCTTCTAACATCGGACTTTGTGTGAATCCCGATGAAAAGTATATTAAAGTTAAGGCAGCTGACGGATATACATATTATCTTGCAGAGGCACTTGCTGATACAGTTCTTGGCGGACTTGCTAAGGAAGAGGGAGAAAAGCCCTACGAAGTACTTGAGTCCTATGTTGGAACAGATCTTGAATACAAAGAGTATGAGCCTCTTTACCAGTGTGCAGCTGATGAGACTGAGAAGCAGCATAAAAAGGCATTCTTTATCTATTGTGATAACTACGTAACCATGTCAGATGGTACAGGTATCGTACATATTGCTCCTGCATTTGGTGAAGATGATGCCCGTGTTGGTAGAAAATATGATGCTCCTCTTGTACAGATGGTTGATGGTGAAGGCAGACTTAAGCCTGAGACTCCGTTTGCAGGAATGCGTTGCAAACCTACACAGAAGGAGATGGACGAAGGTGCTATAAGTGCGGATCCCGTAGTACTTAAGGATCTGGATTCAAGACAGCTCCTTTTCTCAGCTCCTAAGATGGAACATGATTATCCTCACTGCTGGAGATGTGGAACACCGCTTCTTTACTATGCACGTTCTTCATGGTTCATCAAGGTAACAGAAGTTAAGGATGATCTTATAAGAAATAACAAGGAGATCAACTGGGTTCCTGAATCAATTGGTAAGGGACGTTTCGGTGACTGGCTTGAGAACATTCAGGATTGGGGAATTTCCCGTGACAGATATTGGGGAACACCTCTTAATATTTGGGAATGTGATGACTGTGGACATCAGCTTTCCGTAGGATCAAGAAAAGAGCTGGCTGAGCTTTCAGGAGATCCTTCAGCAGAGACCTGTGAGCTTCACAGACCTTATATTGATAAGTATGAGATCACATGTCCTAAGTGTGGCAAGAAGATGCACAGAGTTAAGGAAGTTATCGACTGCTGGTTCGATTCAGGAGCAATGCCTTTTGCACAGCTCCACTATCCTTTTGAGAATAAGGAGCTTTTTGAGAAGCAGTTCCCTGCTCAGTTTATTTCAGAGGCTGTGGATCAGACCAGAGGATGGTTCTACTCACTTCATGCTGAAGCAACACTTCTTTTCAACAAGCCTGCATTTAAAAATGTTATAGTTCTTGGACTTGTGCAGGATGAAAACGGACAGAAGATGAGTAAGTCAAAGGGTAATGCGGTTGATCCTTTCGAAGCTCTTGAGAAATACGGAGCAGATGCTATCAGATGGTATTTCTATACAAACAGTGCCCCCTGGCTTCCTTCAAGATTTGCAGGAAAGACAGTACAGGAAGGACAGAGAAAATTCCTTGGAACTCTTTGGAATACCTATGCATTCTTCGTGCTTTATGCAAATATTGATGGTTTTGATGCTTCCAAGTATACCCTTGAAAAGGATAAGCTTACTGTAATGGATAAGTGGATTCTTTCCAAGATGAATACCATGATCGGTGAAGTGGATAAGAACCTTGAGAACTACAGAATACCTGAAGCAGGAAAGGCACTGGATGCTTTTGTTGATGATCTTTCTAACTGGTATGTAAGAAGAAGCCGTGAGCGTTTCTGGGCTAAAGGAATGGAGCAGGATAAGATTTCTGCATATATGACACTTTACACAGCTCTTGTAAATGTATGTAAGGCAGCAGCTCCCATGGTTCCTTTCATGACAGAGTCTATCTATCAGAATCTTGTCAGAACCAGTGATGCATCAGCACCGGAGTCAATTCACCTTTGTGATTTCCCTGCTGTTGATGAGAGCTTTATTGATAAGGATCTTGAGGAGAACATGGATGAGGTACTTCAGATAGTTGTGCTTGGTCGTGCATGCCGTAACGCAGCTGCAATCAAGAATCGTCAGCCTATCGGACAGATGTACGTTAAAGCTGAAAAGTCTGTATCTGAGTTCTATCAGGAGATAATTGAGGAAGAGCTTAATGTTAAGAAGGTTATCTTTGCAGATGATGTAAGAGACTTCACAACATATACCTTTAAGCCCCAGCTCAAGACAGTAGGACCTAAGTATGGTAAAGTACTCGGCGGAATAAAAGAATACTTAGGCAGTCTCGATGGAAATAATGCTATGGATGAGCTCAAGGCTAATGGAGCACTCAAGTTCGAAGTTAATGGCGTAGCGGTAGAGCTTACTGAGGATGATCTTCTTATCGATATGGCTCAGAAGGAAGGCTTTGAGAGCACAGAGGATCATGGAATTACAGTAGTTCTTGATACAAATCTGTCTGAGGAACTCTTAAACGAAGGCTTCATGTATGAAGTTATCAGTAAGGTTCAGACAATGCGTAAGGATTCCGGATTTGAAGTAATGGATCACATCAAGTTATCAATAAATGGTAACGACAAGATTGCAGCTATCGTAAAAGATAATGCTGAATCCATTTCAACAAAGGTACTTGCTACTGAAATTGTTTATGACAGTGATGTTGCAAATGCCAAGGAATGGGATATCAACGGCGAAAAAGTTACAATCGGTGTTGAAAAACTTTAATTAATACAAATGATCTCTTTTTGTATGAAACAAATGTTAAGTACAGGAAGGGATCATTTGTTATTTATAGAGGTATTGTGTTACAAAATATTATGAAGCATGTTCTTAAGAAAACCGTAAATAGTGTTTTCATTTTACAATCAGGTACATGGTAAACAGTTTTGTTCGCAATGGGAGGATTTATGGATTTTATAAAAGCAGTTAAAAATTCCAGAGTTGGTATTATATGCTCATATTTATTAGTGCTGATTTATTTTGGAATAGACAGAACAATAGAATATGCAACAGATTCTTATGCAGCTCTCATGATGGATGATAACTGGAAAGTGAAGATATATGACAATGGAAGAGTTCTTCAGGGAGCACTGTATTATCTGATTGAGCAATTACATTTGTCCTCAGGAATAAAGTATCAGATATCCTATTTATCTGCATTTATATTTTTGGGATTTTCAATTTTCCTCCTTTCACGTGTCATTAACAGATATTTTGAGAATGACATTCTTTCTGTTGTCACAGCGTTTGTGACTATTGTAAATCCGTTCTTTGTGGAGTTTTTTCTGTTTATTGAAAAAGGAATGTTCTGTTTTGTCATTTTATTGAATGTATATGCTTTGTATTTGACAGAAAGGATCTTTCGTGGGGACAGGGATGATTCGGAAGGCCTTTTAACCGGAAGAAATGCTGGTCGGTCGGTGCTGGTTCTCATATCATTGCTGATATCGGTTTTAATGTATCAGACACTGATAGCCTTATATGTGGTGCTTTGTCTGGCCTTTATTGCTCTTAATACAAAAGAATTCATTAAAAAGAACATATATGTTGCATGTATGTATCTGATCCCGATGATGATTGCATTCCTGTTGGCTAAATTCGTTTTTCCGGTAGAGCGATTATCTCAAAGAGGTAGTTTATCAGAGTCATTTTCAGCCTTTTTCAGATCAATTAAAAGTGTAAGCACTGAAAAGTTTTCATATCTGGGAGGAGGCTCCTTTAGCACCTGGCTGATGATACTTGCGGTGATCATTGTGCTTTTTCTTGTCTACGAAAGAAGAGACTTTATAAGGCACTTTTTACTTATTACATATGAGACGATTGGCTGTATTGTAATGAGTTTTGCCATAGTATTCCTTAATGACTCTGAAATATCACCAAGGGTTGTTTATACTTATGCATCACTGTTTGGTATCATCATTATCTATGTTATTGCAGAGTTAAAGAAGGGTGAGCGACAAGACAGACTGAATTATGCGATTAAAGTTTTTTCATTTGCTTTAATAGGGATAATCTGCATATCAGAATACACTATTTTCCATAAGTGTTTTATTGAGAGATATAGATGCAATCAGGCAGATTTGTATCTGTGCAATATAATAGGCGAGAAAATTAAAGAGTACGAAACAGCGACGGGAAATACTGTAGATACTTTATGTTATTACAGCGATATGGCAAGGACCTGGCAGGATACAGGCTTTGAAAAAACCGAAAGCAGTACAAGAGCCCAGGCTACCGGCTGGAGCAGGACATATTCTTTGAACTATTATCTTGGAACTGATTACACAGAAGGAGAACCAAAGTCGGAGCTGACGGATTATTTTGGTAGCTTAAATTGGGATACTTATTCAGATGAACAGCTGATATTTGATGGCAATACTCTTCATATATGTATATATTAAGAAATTGGATAAAACATAAACTTAATATTTATTTTTGTTCAAAAAGATTTTATTATCTTTAATTGATACTTTAGGGTATGTAAAGTATATCTTCACTTTTATCCTATACACTTTTATTAGAGTAATTATTCATAGCAAATGGTCTATTTGCGGTTTTCTAAGTGGTGGGAGAGAAGATATATGAGTAAGAACAGTTCTATTTCAAAGATCAGGGAAAAAGTATCTATTTTTTTATCTATTATTATGCTTGCAAGCTCTTTCGTTGTACTAGATGCAGATTTTGCGCTTGTTTCAAAAGCAGCACATTCTGATAAGTATTGTGAAACTTGTATAGATGATAGTGTCAGGGTATTGTTCATTGGAGATTCAAGAACAGTGGACATGTTTAGTGCCAAAAAGAGTGAGATCAAAGGTAAAGTATATAACAATATTACTGTTTATGCTAAAGACGGTGCTACATATGGATATATGAAATCCACATTGAAAAAAGTCAATCTGAATAATTTTGATGTAGTAGTATCCTGGATGGGTGCCAATGATCATGGCGATTTCTCAAAGTATTCTTCATATTATAAAAAGCTGAACAAGAAGAAAGATCTGCATTTGGTTCTATGTACCATTGGCTACTCTGATAACAGCAAGCTTGGAGACCTTGGAGACTGTCTCTATTATAATGATGGAATCATGCAGAGATTTAACCAGGGACTTAATAAATGGGCAAAGAAGAATGATGTTGAAACCATAAATCTGTATTCTTATACTAAGAAGCATATAGCTGCCAGAGATAATAATGGTGTTCACTATGTTCCAAATCCGACAGTAAGACTCTGGAATTATACTGTGAATCAGATAATTAAAAAGGTTGATGAATTCGGTCTTGTAGAAGAGTCTGATAAAGACAGTACAGAGGCAATTAGTGTTATTCGGTAATTAACTATTTTTTTCCAGTAATTTAAAAGCTGATGGATGAAGTAATGATCATCCATCAGCTTTATGTTTTTAAAGAAGGTTTTCGTCTTTGACTATTTTTACGATACGGCTTGTTCCGAGTCTGTCAGCGCCAAGCTCCATGAATTTTTCAGCATCTGCAATGCTTCCGATTCCGCCGGCTGCTTTCATTTTAACATCGGGACCGATGTGCTTTGCAAATAATGCGATGTCATCAAAAGTAGCACCTGCAGTAGAGAAACCAGTGGATGTTTTGATGTAGTCAGCTTTTGCTTCTGTAACAAGCTCACACATCTTAATCTTCTCTTCGTCAGTAAGTAGGCAGGTTTCAATGATTACCTTTAGGATTTTGTCGCCGCATGCAGCTTTGATCTCTTTTATCTCATTGAGTACATAGTCATAGTTCTTAGCTCTTAACTCACCGATATTGATTACCATATCAATTTCATCAGCTCCGTTTTCTAAAGCATCCTTTGTCTCGAATACTTTGGTAGCTGTTGTCATGTTTCCATTGGGGAAACCTATAACTGTGCAAAGCTGAACCTTATTACCAACATATTCCTTAGCTCTCTTTATATAGCATGGAGGAATACAAATAGAAGCTGTGTTGTATTTAATAGCATCATCAGCAATCTCTTTTATCTGATCCCAGGTTGCCTCCTGCTTTAAAAGTGTGTGATCGCAATGATTGAGAATTTCTTTAATATCCATAATTATATCCTTTCAAATTATCTTTGTCCCTTATCATAAGGAATTCCTTCTGCCTTAGGTGCTCTGGAATTCTTGGAAGTAAATGCAAGTACAAGGAGTGAAATCACATAAGGCATGATGTTGTATACAGTTCCGGATATGGGCAGAGCATGTAAGAAATCAATACCCATATATACGTTAGAAAGTGATCTGAATACTGCAAAAAGTACTGCAGACCAGGCAATTCTTTCAGGTTTCCACTGACCAAAGATCATAACTGCCAGTGAGAGGAAACCTGCACCTGCAACACCATAGTCGAAATGCCATGTTGAGTTTGCTGCAGCAATGTAAATAATTCCACCAATACCAGCTAAAAATCCTGAGATCAGTACGCCGGAATATCTCATTGCATATACACTGATACCAACAGACTCAGCAGCCTGAGGATGCTCACCGCAGGCGCGCAGACGAAGAGCAAACTTGGTTTTATAGAACATTACGATAGAGATTATCAGTAATAATGCGGCTACTATAATAAACCAGCTGAGCTGAATGCCAAAAGCGTTGAAGACAAAAGCATCATGACCTTTGACATAATCAAGTTTTGCTGAGAAATCAGTGCCATTTGAGCGTGCTGTGTTAAATGCTTTTACAATAACTGTAGCTGCTGCAGTTGCAAGCATGTTAAGAGCGGTTCCAATAAGTGTCTGATCCGCATTAAAATGAATACAAGCGACTGCAATCAGTAGGGATGAAACCATTCCGGCTGCGGCAGCAGCAAGCAATGTCAGGAAGATAACAGTTATTTTTGAAGCATCTGCAGGAAGTAGTACCATTACCATAGCGCCTGACATGGCTCCAAATACCATTATACCTTCAAGTCCCAGATTGATGATTCCGCTTCGTTCGGAAAACATACCTCCAAGTGCAACCAGTATTAATACAGCGGAGAAAATTAGTGTGTACTGAATAAGTAATCCCATACTCACACCTCCTTCTTGTCAGCTGTATTGTCAGCTGCATCAGTTTTTTTGTCAGGTGTGGGTGATGGTGCTGTACCCAGCTTGCTTACCGGCTTTGTCATTATTGTCTTGAAGAAAAGAACAAAACCGCAAAGGTAAATGATGATAGCGATCATCAGATCCGCAACCTGAGGATTATAGTAGTTAGTGTTGAGATACTGACCACCAAGTGTTATGTATTCTACAAAGAAGCCTGCAAATATTGAACCAATAGGGTTAAGTCCTCCAAGGAATGCAACAGCTATTCCTGAGAAGCCCATGCCGGGTACTGAGGAAGCAATCTTGTAATGCTCAATTCCTGTCAGATAGTACAGACCAGCTGCAAGACCGGCGATTGCACCGGAAATTACAAGGCTGAGTATGATATTTCTTTTTGCATTCATTCCTGCGTATTTAGCAGCATCCTTGCTGTGACCGGTTGCTTTTAATTCATAACCAAAAGTTGTTTTGTTAAGAACAAAAAGAATACATATGGCAACTATAACTGTCAGCGGAACGGCAATAGTAACATATTTATTCTGACCAAAAAAGTCTGCAAGAAATGCCGGAAGTATACCGGAAGGATTTTTACCTGCTATGTCATAGGTTTCAGACTTTGTGGTATTCATGCAAATCTTATTACCAAGTACAATGTTACAGATGTAGAGCGAAATCCAGTTAAGCATGATACCTGCAATAACTTCATTAACATTGCAATATGCTTTAAAGAATCCGCAGATTGCACCCCATACAGCACCTGCCACAATAGCTGATAAGAGGCAGAAAAACCAGTTCCAATGAAGGGCGAGGGCAGTATATAGACTTGCAATGATGCCTACTGTATACTGACCGGCACAACCAATGTTGAAAAGACCGGTTTTATATGCAAAGAGGATGGCTTCTGCACAAAGTATTACGGGAACTGACTTTACAAGTGTAGATCCGAAGTAATACATCAGATTAGTTTTATTATTTGCATATTTGAAAAAGTTTTTGAGGATAGCAAACATTCCTTCAGTCGCATGTTCCGGATTCATCAGTAAAAGAATGATAAAACCAAGAATTATTCCAAAAACTGCGCAGAGAATAGAAGCTAAAAGTGTTTGAAATCCGGGATTTTGAAAAAGACTTTTTTTCTCCTTCACAATTATGCCTCCTTTCTCGTATCGCGTTTAGCGCCGGACATATATAGTCCAAGTTCCTGAAGGGTAGTAGTTTTGGGATCAACTTCACCGACAATTTCACCCTCATACATTACAAGAATTCTGTCGGAGAGGTTCATTACCTCATCCAGTTCCAATGAAACAAGCAGGATAGCGTTTCCTGCGTCACGTTCCTTAACGATTGCTTCATGGATATTCTCTATGGCACCTACATCAAGACCTCTGGTTGGCTGAACAGCAATCAGAAGCTTGTGATCTCTGTCCATTTCTCTGGCAGCAATAGCTTTTTGCTGATTACCACCGGACATTGCGCGAACTATTGTGGTAGCCCCCTGACCTGAGCGGACATCAAAGGCAGCAGCAAGTTTGTCTGAGTATTTTCTCATTTCACCCTTTTTCAAAATTCCATTCTTTGAAAACTGAGGCTCAAAGTATCTTTGGAGTATCATGTTCTCCTCAAGGGTGTAATCAAGTACTAGGCCGTGTTTATGTCTGTCTTCAGGAATATGGCTCATGCCATGTGTGCTCTTATATCGGATGGACTTCTTGGTTATATCTTCGCCGCAAAGAGATATTTTGCCGCTCTCGATATCATCAAGACCTGTCAGAGCTCCTACAAATTCTGTCTGACCATTTCCGTCGATACCTGCTATACATACGATCTCGCCGGCACGTACATTGAATGAAACATTGTGGACAGAATCGTTGTTGTGAAGTTTGCTCTTTACACAAACATTTTCAACCTTAAGGATTTCTTCTTTTGGCTGTGCAGGTGCTTTATCAACAGCAAATTTTACGTTACGGCCTACCATCATGGAAGAAAGCTCTTCTTTTGTAGTGTTCTTTACATCTACTGTTCCGATATATTTGCCCTTTCTGAGAATTGAGCATCTGTCAGCGACAGCCATAATCTCATTAAGCTTGTGTGTGATAAAAAGAATGGATTTACCCTCTGCTGCGAGCTCTTTCATGATTTTCATGAGCTCGTCGATCTCCTGAGGAGTTAAAACAGCAGTTGGCTCATCAAAGATAAGGATTTCATTTTCTCTGTAGAGCATCTTGAGAATCTCAACTCGCTGCTGCATTCCAACAGTGATATCCTCAATCAAAGCATCGGGATCAACCTTGAGATTGTATTTGTTTGACAGATCCAATACCTTTTTTCTGGCAGCTGCCTTTGTAAGAAAGCCAAATTTATTTGGCTCTGAACCCAAAATGATATTGTCAAGTACAGAAAAGATATCAACCAACATAAAGTGCTGGTGAACCATTCCTATACCAAGTGCGGTCGCATCATTTGGATTGCTGATTTTTACTTCTTTGCCATCTTTTTTAATTACACCCTTTTCAGGTGTATAGTGACCAAAAAGTACACTCATAAGAGTGGATTTCCCTGCGCCGTTCTCTCCAAGCAGTGCATGGATTTCGCCGCGTTTCAATTGCAACGTAATATCGTCATTTGCAATTATGCCGGGGAATTCTTTAGTGATATGCAACATTTCAATTACATAATCTTCCATAGTGGCACACCTTTCTATTAAAGTAATTAATTTACAGTCTTATAATACCATAAAACACGCTTAAGTAGTACATTTAGGTTGCTATGACTTCATGGCCGAAACTATATTTTACTGCAAGTTTTTTTAAAATTAAATACTGCTTATAGAAAAAAAGAAGCTGACGTATTTTCGTACGTCAGCTCCAAAAATAATAGTCGGTTATTTTATAAGATGGAATCTCTAAGAAAATTAAGAAATTCTATATATTAGTGGATGTTATCAAACTCAGTAACCTTGATATCTGTTGCAGGCATAGCCTCGATATCGCTTGAAACAGTGATATCACCAGCATACATAGAAGCAACAAGTGTCTTATAATCATCAACTGTGAAGTTTGTCATTGACCATGTCTCTGTAGGAAGCTGTACATAGTTAACAGAAACATCATCACCTGAGATAAGACCAAGGTTCTCAATCTTACCAGCGTGCTTAGACCAGTCGCCAGCAAAGAGATCTGTAAGTGTAGAATTAACTGTTGCACCAAGACCCTTCATAGCTGATGTTACGCAGAGACCTTCAACGCCGTACTGGCTTTCGATTGTACCTGACTGATCAACGTCAACACCAACAACCTTGCCGTTGACGCCTTCCTTGATAGCAGCTTCGCAAGCAGATGAGAAGATACCGCCACCGCAAGCGAATACGATTTCTGTACCACCCTGATACCATGTATCCATTGTAGCTGTGATGGATTCGTCACCGTAGAACTGACCACCATATACATAGTTAACTTCTACTTCATCAGTGTTGCCAAGATCCTTAGCAGCATCGTTAGCACCCTGTACGAAACCAAAACCATAACGGATAACAGCGGGAACAGCCATTCCGCCAAGGAAGCCAAGCTTCTTGTAGCCTTCCTTAACTACAGCATAACCAGCCATGTAGCCTGCGAGCTCTTCCTGATATGTGAATGAGCAAACGTTCTCAGGAAGTGAAGGCATTCCAGCGTCTGTGAAATCGAACTCTGAGCAGTCAAGAGCGATAATTGTTACATCAGGGTTAGCTTCTGCAACGTTAGCAATCATGCCAGCGAAAAGATAGCCGGGAACGATGATTACATTGTAGCCATCAGCTACAGCGTTGTTGAAAGCTGCGATACGAGCTTCATCAGAATCTTCTGTGGGCTTGTAGTACTGATAATCAACACCATTAGCTTCTGCAAATGCCTTTGAAGCTTCATATGTTGTCTGGTTGAAAGACATATCTGTGATGTCTCCTGAGTCTGTGATCATTGCGATTTTCTTGTCAGATGTGTCTGCTGTGTCAGCAGTCTCAGCAGTTTCTTCAGTAGCTTCTGTAGATTCTTCCTCAGCAGCTGCCTCTGTTGTCTCTTCTGTAGATGTCTCTTCTACAGCGGTTTCAGCTGTATCGGTTGTAGTGGAAGCAGATCCGCCACAAGCAACAAGGCTGAAAGTAAGTGATGCTGTAAGCACCATTGCAAGTAACTTCTTCATAATGTTTTTCTCCCTTTCTTTAAATAAAAACTAAACATTAGAATCATTGTATGCAAGAAAACATACAATCCTAAATTACATTATAATCATATATTATATTTTTCACAAGTTGCACTATGATTTTTTGTACTATCTGCCTTACACTGTAAGCATGATAATGCAAAAGATAATTAGTTATATATGAGCAATATATTCAGGAAAATGTAAAAACAACTACACCAGTGAGCGATATTACGTTATAATGTCAATGTATTGTTCTTTTCTTAGAGGAGGGAAATGATGAAGAAAAAACCATTAGCATTCGACAAAGAATTATTCAAGAGAAGCGTTTTATATAATGTAAAAACGTTGTATCGTAAAACTATCGAAGAGGCTTCACCTCAGGAAATTTTCCAGGCATCTGCCTATGCAATTAAAGATGCGATTGTTGATCATTGGATGACAACCCAGAAGGCGGCAAACGAACAGGATCCAAAGATTGTTTACTATATGTCAATGGAATTTTTGATGGGACGCGCACTTGGTAATAACCTCATCAATTTGCAGGCATACAAACCGGTTAAGGAAGCTCTTGATGAGCTGGGGGTTGATATTAATGTTATTGAAGATCAGGAACCTGATCCGGCACTTGGCAATGGCGGTCTTGGCAGACTTGCAGCATGCTTCCTGGATTCCCTTGCTTCACTGGGATATATGGCTTATGGCTGTGGAATACGTTATAAATATGGAATGTTTAAACAGAAGATCATAGATGGATATCAGGTTGAAGCGCCTGATAACTGGCTTGAAAATGGTAATCCGTTTGAACTGAGAAGACCTGAATATGCCAAGGAAGTAAAATTTGGCGGGTATGTAAATGTTTTCGTTGATGACAGGGGCAGAAATGTATTCAGGCAGGAAGGTTATCAGTCAGTACGTGCGATTCCTTACGATCTTCCTATAGTTGGTTATGGCAATGGTGTGGTTGATACCTTGAGAATATGGGATGCTGAGCCAATCAACTGCTTCGAGCTTGATTCCTTTGACAAGGGCGATTATCAGAAAGCGGTTGAGCAGGAAAATCTTGCCAGTCAGCTCTGCGAGGTTCTTTACCCCAATGACAATCATATAGCCGGAAAAGAACTGAGACTTAAGCAGCAGTATTTCTTTATTTCTGCATCAGTTCAGACTGCACTTAAGAGATATTTGAGACGCCATGATGATATCAGCAAGTTCTATGAAAAAGCAGTTTTCCAGTTAAATGATACTCACCCGACTGTGGCAGTTGCAGAGCTTATGAGACTTCTTATGGATGAGTATTTCCTTTCATGGGATACAGCATGGGACGTTACAATGAAAACCTGCTGCTATACTAACCACACTATTATGGCTGAGGCATTGGAGAAATGGCCGATAGACCTTTTCCAGAGACTGCTTCCAAGAATTTATCAGATTGTTGATGAGATAAACAGAAGATTTGTGGATCAGATCATGAGACAGTATTCAAATCTTCCAAGCATCGATGTGCAGGGTAAGATTAGAAGTATGGCCATTTTGTATGATAATCAGGTAAAGATGGCTCACCTTGCCATTGTGGGCGGACATTCGGTAAATGGTGTTGCAAGACTCCATACAGAAATCCTGAAAAAGAGAGAACTTAAGGATTTCTATGAGATGTATCCCGAAAAGTTCAACAATAAGACAAACGGTATTACCCAGAGACGTTTCCTTATGCATGCAAATCCTCTCCTTGCGGATTGGGTTACTGAGAAAATAGGTGAAAACTGGATTACAGATTTATCACTTATTGAGGGGCTTAAGGATATTGCAAATGATAAAAAAGCCCAGAAGGAATTCATGGAGATCAAGCATGCCAATAAGATACGTCTGGCTAAATATATTAAGGAGCACAACGGTATAGATGTTGACCCCAATTCTATATTCGATGTGCAGGTTAAGAGACTTCATGAGTATAAGCGACAGCTTCTTAATATACTTCATGTTATGTATGTGTATGATACGCTTAAAAAACATCCTGATATGGATTACACTCCAAAGACATATATATTTGGAGCCAAGGCAGCAGCTGGGTATCAGACTGCGAAGCTCACGATCAAGCTTATAAATTCTGTTGCAGATGTAATTAATAACGATCCTTCAATAAATGGCAAGCTGAAAGTTGTATTTATAGAGGATTACAGAGTATCAAATGCTGAACTGATATTTGCTGCAGCTGATATTTCAGAGCAAATTTCTACCGCAAGTAAGGAAGCTTCCGGAACAGGTAACATGAAGATGATGTTAAATGGCGCCATTACACTTGGAACGCTTGATGGAGCAAATGTAGAGATGCTTGAGGAGGTTGGAGATGAGAACATGTTTATCTTCGGTCTCACATCAGAAGAAGTAATTGCATTTGAAAAGAATGGAGGATACAATCCCGGAGAGATTTATGAAAGAGATCCAAATATAAAGAAGACATTGGATCATTTGGTTGACGGGACGTTCTCAAATGATAGAGAACTTTTCAGACCTTTGTTTAACTCACTTCTGAATACCTATAATTCAAACAAGGCTGATCAGTACTTTATCCTCAAGGATTTCGAGTCATATATCGAAGCCCAGAGAGCAATTTCTGAAGCTTACAGAGATACGAAAAAATGGGCTAAGATGGCAATACTTAATACTGCATCATGTGGAAAATTCTCTTCTGACAGAACAATTCAGGAGTATGTTGATGAAATCTGGCACATTGATAAGCTTGATTTATCAAAGAGCTGAAACAAAGGGTAAAATAAGCCGGTTGGTTATCCAGCCGGCTTAATTCTTTTTAGAGTACCTGGTAAGGCTGTTCACACCTTACGGTGCTCATAGCTTTATGAACAGAAACCATGACACTACAGTAATAAAAAAGTACACAAATTTAGCATATTAAAGTATAATACGTGGGAGTAGATAATTTAAGCAGAAAGGTAGGAGATTTAATGGTTAAGACGTATGAAACTGGCGCATTTTTAGTTAACGGAACGGATCTGATACCGGATACAGATGGTGCCGGAGCAGCTGTTAGCGCAAAGCTTGGTAAGCAGATTGATAAGGCAGAAGCAAAGAAAAACACAATTGCTTATGGTATTTTACAAAAGCATAACACATCAGGAAACATGGATAAGCTTGAAATCAAATTTGATAAGCTTACAAGCCATGATATTACTTACGTAGGCATTATTCAGACAGCGCGTGCGTCAGGACTGGAGAAATTTCCTATTCCATATGTGCTTACTAACTGTCACAATTCTCTTTGTGCAGTTGGTGGAACAATAAATGAAGATGACCACATGTATGGTCTTACAGCTGCCCAGAAATACGGCGGAATTTATGTACCGCCTCATC
Organism: Butyrivibrio sp. LC3010; assembly: GCF_000424385.1. Classification (GTDB taxonomy): domain Bacteria; phylum Bacillota; class Clostridia; order Lachnospirales; family Lachnospiraceae; genus Butyrivibrio. The sequence continues at coordinate 42,579 of NZ_AUJU01000017.1, forward strand.
AGGCAGTAATTCATCAGTTCGCAAGAGAGATGCTTGCGACAGGAGGCGGGATGATACTTGGTTCCGACTCACATACAAGGTATGGTGCACTTGGAACAATGGCCATGGGTGAAGGCGGACCGGAACTTGTAAAGCAGCTTCTTAGCCAGACATATGATATTTCAATGCCCGGTGTTGTTGCTATCTATCTTAGCGGTGAACCGATGCATGGGGTAGGACCTCAGGATGTGGCACTTGCTATTATCGGAAAAGTTTTTGGCGATGGTTATGTTAAAAACAAGGTAATGGAATTTGTAGGTCCCGGTGTGAAAAATCTCAGCGCTGATTTCCGTATTGGAATCGACGTTATGACGACTGAGACAACATGCCTTTCATCTATCTGGCAAACAGATGATGAGATTAAGAATTTCTATGAAATTCACGGAAGAAGCGGCGATTTCAAAGAACTTAAGCCCGGAGAAGTTGCATATTATGATGGAGTTGTAGAGGTTGATCTTTCTACAATCAAACCAATGATAGCTATGCCTTTCCATCCCAGCAATACCTATGAGATCGATGAAGTAAATGCTAATCTTGAGGATATTATTGCAGATGTTGAGAAGCGTGCAAAAGTAAGCTTTGGAGACAAGATCCAGTATTCACTCAAAGAGAAGATCAGAAACGGAAAATTTATGGTTGATCAGGGTGTTATAGCCGGATGTGCAGGCGGCGGTTTTGAGAACATTTGTGCAGCTGCCGATATACTCGAAGGCAGATTTACGGGAAATGACAGATTTACACTTAGCGTATATCCGGCTTCCACTCCTATATTCATGGAAATAGTGAAGAACGGTGTTGCTGCTAAGATTCTTGAAACAGGTGCAATATTAAAAACTGCATTCTGCGGACCATGTTTCGGTGCGGGCGATACTCCTGCAAATAACGCATTCAGTATACGTCATTCAACCAGAAACTTCCCTAACCGTGAGGGATCCAAGGTTCAGAATGGCCAGATTGCATCTGTAGCTTTGATGGATGCCAGATCAATTGCCGCAACAGCAGCAAATCAGGGCGTTCTTACACCTGCTACAGCTTTTGACGGTAAATTTAACAAATACACTTATCATTTCGATAAGGAAATATATGCAAACCGTGTATTTGACTCTCACGGTGTTGCAGATCCAAATGCAGAGCTGCAGTTTGGACCAAATATCAAGGATTGGCCTAAAATGTCAGAGCTTCCTCAGAATCTTCTTCTTAAGGTTGTTTCTGAGATTCATGATCCTGTTACTACAACAGATGAGCTTATTCCTTCAGGAGAGACATCATCCTACAGATCTAATCCTATTGGTCTTGCAGAGTTTACACTCTCAAGAAAGGATCCTGAATACGTAGGAAGAGCAAAGGAAATTCATGAGCAGGAAGAGAAGAGACTTAAGGATATTCCTTTTGAGGATATGAGTAGTGATGTACAAGAGGCTGTAAAAGCTGTACTGGCTTCATATCCTGATGTTGCTACATCAAATACAGGAATTGGATCAACAATATTTGCTGTAAAACCCGGTGATGGTTCTGCAAGAGAACAGGCAGCATCCTGCCAGAAGGTTCTCGGTGGATGGGCAAATGTGGCTAATGAGTATGCTACAAAGCGCTATCGTTCAAATCTTATCAACTGGGGAATGCTTCCGCTGGTTATTAAGGAAGGAGATCTTCCGTTTAAAAATCTCGATTTCATATTCCTTCCGAATATCAGAAGTGAGGTTGAAGAAAAATCTGAATTGATCAAGGCAGTAGCAGTATCAGAAGGAAAGCTTACAGAGTTTACAATGACTCTTGGAGATCTTACAGATAACGAACGCGAGATTATATTGGATGGCTGTCTGATTAATTACAATCGCGCAGGCAAGAAATGATAAGAATTAATTTTAATAGAATTAAAGGGCCTTTAGCGGCTCTGATGATGACAGCTTTGTTGTGTGGGTGCGCCAAAGCTGATCAAAATGATAAAATGGTGACAGAGCAGGATACGCAGGGAGGCGAGCCTGCTCTAAATGTCGTATATGATGTTCCTGTAAGTATTCCAAGTGCTTTAGTGGATCAGAACGGCTATAGAACCGGTGCCGAGAAGGCAGTAATATTTAAAGGTAATGATCTTCCTGATAAGTTTTATGTTTATAATCTGGATAATGAACTTGAATATACAGGTCAGATGAGGACAACTAATCACGATGATGAAGGTGTTGAAATTAAAGAAGGCTATTTTTCTGACCTGATAGAGGATGGATCTTATTATATTTATGCTGATAAGATTGGAAGTTCATATGCCTTTAGAATTCAGAATGATCTGTACGATGACATTTTTAATGAAGCCTGTAAAAAGTATTACAAAAACAGATGTGGGATGCTGATCTCTGAGGAATTTAGCGGTGAAGAAGCACATGCGGCATGCCATACAACAGAGGCTCATCTTCAGGAGAATCCGGCCAGGAAGCTGGATGTTTCCGGGGGATGGCACCTTAATTCTCAGGCTGACAGAGATACAGTACTTGGATGCAAGATAGCTCAAAATCTGCTTCTTGCTTATGAGATGAATCCAAATGCTATTACAGATGATTCAGGAATACCGGAAAGTGGAAATGGAATACCGGATCTTCTTGATGAGGTAAAATATGAGGTTGACTGGCTCATCAAAATGCAGGATGAGAGAACAGGCGGGGTTTATGGCTCTGCCCTTACTATAAGAGATGAATCTGATGACTTAATGCAGGCAGAAGTCGAGATAACTCCCATTACAATGGAAGCGACAATAAGATTTGCCACGCTGTTGGCTGATTTTAGTTATTTATATCAGAGCTATGATTCTGATTTTGCCACCAATTGTTTAAAATGTGCTGACAGAGCATACAATCTTTATGCAGGTAAAGAAAATGTAAGAGAAAATGCTGAGGGTTTTTATGCAGCAGCGCAGCTGTATAGGGCCACAGGTGCTTCAAATTATGAGCAGGTTCTTACATCTTATTTTGGGTCAGATGGATTTGAGTCTCTTTTTAGAAGTAATGAAGATATATTTCTTGGAGGCATAACCTATATTTCTACAAATCAGAAAGTGAATGTAGATGTATGTTCTAAAATAATGAAGCTTTTGATGGCAAAAACCACAGATATTGTTGATGCTGCAAGGAGCTCTGAGTATATGGTAACAAGTGAAGACCATGAGCAGCTTCTGGATGATATGAGAACTATAACAATTACGGATCATATAATATATAATTATGAGTATACTACTATTATAGAAAATCATGCGCATTACCTTATGGGTAGAAATCCCGAGGCTATTAATTATGTAACAGATACTACTGAGAGAACCTATAAGGACTCTGATGAAGCTCTGGGAATAATGAACCAGCCGCTGCTTAATGCGAAATTTATTTTTATGTTGAGTGTGATTAAAGAATAATACTGTATTATGTTCTTATGAAAACTGCTGTATCCGCGGATTTTGCAATATCGTTTAGGGTATATTATTTATACACAGAGGAATATTATGAACACAGAAATAGATGGTTTAAAAATATATTACAGGGATGAAGGCGAGGGACCGCTGCTTATTCTGCTACATGGATGGGGTTCAAACGTGGATCTTTTTGACGGAATATTCAGATTTGCTTCAAAAAAATACCATGTAGTTGGAATGGATATGCCAGGCTTTGGAAAAAGCGATGAGCCAAAAGACTCATGGGAAGTCAGCGATTTTGTGACTTTTGTTATCCATTTTATTAAGAAGCTTTACCCTGATGAGAAAGAAATAATGTTTTTGGGCCATTCAATGGGCGGCAGAGTCATAATAAAAATGATAGGAACAAAGACTGAAGAGGAGCTTGGATTTAGGATTCCGAGAGTGATTCTTACGGATAGTGCAGGTATAAAGCCTGTACCATCAGGAAAACAGTCAGGCAGAACGAAACGGTATAAGTTCTATAAAAATGTTTTGATAAAAACCGGTATAGCCAAAGCATTCCCTAATACATTGGAAAATCTGAAAAAGAAATTCGGATCAGCAGACTATGCAGCTGCATCACCTGTGATGAGAGGAAGTCTGGTAAAGGTTGTTAATGAGGACCTTACCCAATATATGCCAAGTGTAAATATGCCGGCTTTACTTATCTGGGGGGATCAGGATACTGCAACACCTCTCTCTGATGGAAAGAAGATGGAGGAGCTTATGCCTGAAGCAGGGCTCGCCGTTATACCGGGAGCAGGGCATTATTCGTTTTTAGATAATCAATATATGTATAACAAAATCTTGGGAAGCTTCCTGAAGATTGAAATGTAGAACCGAGGAAAACAAATGAATATTTTTATTTCTGTTATATATTTAGTTGCCTATCTGGCAGTGGTAGTACTTGGACTTAGACATTATACTCATATGCTACAGCTTTCATCCTATCAGTTTCAGGGATATTTCAGGTATCTTAGGTCAAAACCGCAGCGATACGGATTACATGTCGGATTTTTATTCCTTACGATAATTGCCGGATTTCTGGGAAGTAACAGCACTGCAAGATTAATAAGAATCCTGTCGCTGGTATTTCTGATCTTTCTTATATTCCAGTATATTCCGCATAAGGCAAAGAAGAAGTTTGTGATTACTAAAAGAGTACAGAGGCTTTTTGTTACTTATGCTGTATTGTTAATTATATTTGCAGTATCAGCGGTGTTCCTTCTTGTTACATCAAAAGAAGCTCTTTCAGGTTTCTTTATTGCGACTAAGAATAGTGTGACCAATTTCACGTTTGATACGAATGGAAGAAGAGGAGTGGCTTTCCTGCTTATTGCTATATATGTCGGACTTCTTCCGCTTGTTGTTGCGCTGGCTAATTTAATCAACAAACCAATTGAGAAGAAAGTAAATGACTGGTTTATACATGATGCTCAGAGAATTTTAAAAGAGCATCCCGGTATCAGAATTATAGGTATTACCGGTAGCTATGGTAAGACCAGTGTAAAGTATTACTTGTGGACTTTGCTTTCAGAGGGGTTCAGAGTTCTTATGACTCCTGAGAGCTATAACACTCCCATGGGAGTTGTGCGTACTATACGTGAACAGCTTACACCGATGCATGAAATATTTATCTGTGAGATGGGAGCAAGACATGTTCATGATATAAAGGAAATCACGGACATAGTTCATCCTGACGATGGAATGCTTACATCGATTGGACCGCAGCATTTGGAGACATTTCATTCTATAGAGAATATTGTTGATACGAAGCTCGAACTTTTTGACGCAGTCCAGGAGAAGAGCAGCCAGGGATTAAAATTTGCTAATGGTGATAATGAACTGATAAGAAATAACATTCGCCATAAAAATGTCATCCTTTACGGTATTAGTGAGGTATGTGATTACAGGGCTACGAATGTTAAGTATTCATCTGATGGCGCGAGCTTTACCGTTACAGCTCCTAACGGGGATACGGCAGATTTTTCAATGAAGCTTTTAGGCGAGCACAATGTCACAAATGTTACCGGTGCTATTGCTATGGCACATACGATGGGGATTCCCATGGGTAAACTTAAAATGGCAGTACGAAGGATTACACCTGCTCCGCACAGACAAGAGCTTAAGAAGCATGGAAATATTAGTATAATTGATGATGCATATAATTCAAATCCTATGGGAGCAAGGAGAGCTCTGGACACATTGTCAAAATTTGAAGATAGTGTAAGGATTCTTGTTACACCGGGTATGGTTGAACTTGGTGAAAAAGAAGCTGAATACAACAAGGAATTTGGAAAGCAGGCAGCAGAAGCCGCAGACTATATAATCTTAGTGGGCAGTGAGCACACAAAGCCCATCAGGGAAGGCGCTTTGGAAGCAGGCTTTTCAGAAGATAAGTTATTTGTAAAGGAAGGTCTTAAGGAAGCAACAGATCTTATGTATGAGATTGATGCAGGTAAGCAAAAGGTTATTCTTTTGGAAAATGATCTTCCGGACAATTATCTCTAAAATTTTAGAACAGTAAGGATAAAAATGAAGCAGGAGAAAAGTCTTATTTTAAAAAGGACACTCTTTGGTGGAGGAGAAAAGGCGGTAGCATTGGATGCTGCCTTTTCTGTTATTATGTCCCTGATAACTGTATTTAACAAAAATGCTGTAGACGATCATCTTTTTCTGGACAGGTTTATTGTACGTCGATATATAGTCCTGTTTTTTGTGTATACAGCTATGTTTTATGCGGCAGTAAGAATAATAGAATTTCTGGTTAGTAATGAAAAATCAAAAGCAACAGCTTCATCATCTGTGGAGATCTCCCGTTTAAAGCAGGCTGTTATGATGTTTTTGGCGTGGGTTCCATATCTTATAATTTTTCTTCCCGGTGTAGCGAACTATGATACAGTAAATCAGGTTAATGACTTTTTTGACGGTGTGGCACCTGTTCCGTTTGGATTTATTGAAGGACAGGAGACTGTAAATGTCTTTCTTAATGCCCATCATCCGATAGTTCCAACTTTCATCTTTTCATTTTTTATAGGAATCGGGAGATTCTTCGGAAGCGCAACAGCCGGATTTTTATTATACATATTATGTCAGATGGCACTTGGTGCAATTCTGATTTCCGGTATTTTGGATGATTTGTACAATAATGCAGAGACAAATAATGGAAGATATCTGATCAAAGCAGTAAGAGTATTTTTTATGTTCATGCCTTTCATACCGATGTACATGATCTGCATGTTGAAAAACACTATGCATAGTCTGCTGTTTATTCTCTTCATCTATAGTCTTTATAGATATTTTGCAGGGATGGATAGTAAACCAGCAAAATCCTGGATACTTTTCCTTTTGATATTATTGATGCTTTGCGTGACTCTGAATACCGGCGTTTATGTAGTGCTATTTACAGGCATTGCCACACTTTTTATTAAAGACAGGAACCGGTACAAAATAATTCTGGTTTCAATGATCAGCATGGTAGTATGGTTTGTAATATTTCCAAAGGTTGTATACCCTGCATTAAATGTCTATCCGGGAGGTAAGCAGGAACTTTATGGAACGATCTTCCATCAGACTGCAAGACTTGTCCGTGATAACGAAGAGGAGTTTACAGAAGAAGATAAGAAAATTATTGATGCTGTTCTGGATTATGAAAAAATAAAGGAGAACTTCTCTTTTGAAGCTACAGATCCTGTAAAAGATACATTTAAACTCAGTGCAAGTGACAGAGACATAAGTGAATACTTAAAGTTATGGTTCAGGATGGGACTGAGACATCCTATAGTATATCTGAGAGCTACATTTTCTATCTGTGGGAATTTCTTTTCTCCCGGAGCCGGAATACAGGTTTTTGGGGATATTCCTATGGCAGCAGGAGTTTTTGGGGAAATACATCATATATTACCCAGAGTATTGGGAGACAGACTGATCTCGCTTTATTATAAGATTTCACTATTGCCGGTAATAAGGCTGCTTTTCTCTCAGGTACTATACTCCTTCTGGATACCTGTTTATTTATTTTATTATATGGTTATTAGAGAAAAAGTACTAAACAAAAATGGCAGAAAGCGACCTGAGCTGATTATCTTGGTACCGCTTTTTGTATCGGTGTTGTTTTTGGTTGTCAGTCCGATGAATTACAGTAGATACGCGCTATGCCTGATATTCGCATCACCGATCATACTTGCCATGGCTGGGGTTAAAAATAAAAGAAGTTGAAATTTTTGCAGATAAGTCTATACTTTTGGTGTATGACTTTAAAAGATGTTTTTGAAAGGAAGTGTTAATTTTGAAATTAAAGCTTGCAGTTCTCTTTGGAGGAAAAAGTACAGAGCATGAGATTTCCATCATCTCAGCTATTCAGGCTATAGGATATATAAATAGAGATAAGTATGATGTTATTCCGGTATACATGACCAAGGATAATGACTTCTATGTTGGTGAGAGCATGGATAAGATCGAGGAGTATACACATATTCCGGAGCTTTTAAACAAGAGCACCAAGGTTGTCTGGATAAAAGAAGGAAACAAAGTCAATCTTGTCCGTTATCCAATGAAGAAGTTTGGTAATAATATCATTACCAGCGTGGACATTGCTTTTCCTATCGTACACGGAACTAACGTAGAGGACGGAGTTCTTACCGGATTTTTACAGACATTGGGACTTCCTGTTGTTGGCTGTGATGTTCTTTCTTCAGCAGTTGGAATGAATAAATATGTAATGAAGACAGTGCTCAAGGACAATGGAATATCTGTTCTTGATTGCAAGTGCTATACCTGGACAGATTATGAGGATGCTGAAGGTTTGATGGATAAGATTGAATCGAATTTCAAGTATCCTGTGATCATTAAACCTATAAATCTTGGTTCAAGTATCGGAATATCCAAGGCCGGAAACAGACAGCAGCTTACCGAGGCTCTTGAGCTGGCATTTGAGTTTTCAAAGAAAATTCTGGTTGAGCCTGCTATCGTTAAACTTAAGGAAATCAACTGTTCAGTCCTTGGTGATTATGAAAATGCTGAGGCGTCAGAATGTGAAGAGCCTGTAAATTCAGATGATATTTTATCATTTGAGGATAAATATATCGGTGGCTCAGGTTCAAAGGGAGCAAAGACAGGCGGAGCAAAGAGTGGCGGATCCAAGGGTATGGCAAGCCTTAAGAGAAAAATACCTGCAAATATAACTGATGAGCAGAGATCTGAAGTTCGCAGAATGGCTGTAGATGCATTTAAGTGTCTTGGCTGCAGCGGAGTTTCAAGAATAGACTTTATGCTGGATGAGGAGACAGGAAAAATCTACCTCAACGAGATCAATACTATTCCGGGATCATTATCTTTCTATTTATGGGAGCCCCTTGGAAAGAAGTATTCTCAGCTGCTTGATGATATGATAGAAATTGCAATTAAACAGGATCGTGAGAACCATAAGCTTGTATTCTCATTTGAGACTAACGTTCTTGAAGGAGTTAAGCTTGGTGGTGGTTCTAAGGGAAGCAAAATGTGATTTTCTTTACGAGTGTCTTGGCTGGATGATTCGTAATTAAATCAAAAGTCATCAAGACAAGATACCAGGAGCGAAAAAATAAGGCGTTATACCAACGCCTTATTTTTTTGATATGTTTCCTGAATTAAATTGTGACAATAAGTTTCGATATTCTTCTTGTCCTCTGGAGAGAGGCCATCTATGTATATAGGCTTTCCATATTCGAGAACCACATGTGATCTCTTAATAAAAGGAAGATGATCCTCGAAGATCGCATTGGAATTATTTATGGTCATAGGAATTATAGGACAACCGGTTTTCTGAGCAATTTTAAAACTTCCTTTATGGAATGGAAGCATCTCGTCTGTACCGTTTCGTGTTCCTTCAGGATATATTGTGATTGAAATTCCATTCTTGACCTTATCAATTGCAGACAGGATAACTTCGAGTCCCTGTCTTATATCAGATCTGTCCAGGAAGAGGCAATCCATGTTTTTCATCCATTGGGATAGAACCGGAACCTTGATGATTTCTTTTTTGGCTATATATCCTGTAAGTCTTGGGACTCTGGAATAACTAAGAACAATATCGAAGTAACTTCTATGATTTCCTACATATAGAACTGCTTTATCCTTTGGAACGTTTTCTTCTCCTATTACGGTAAGTTTGGCACCTGCCAGGAATGCTACACATCTAAAAGCCCAACTAACTATGCGAAGGGATGTTTTTTTCTTAATATCAATGTTGAACTTACCAATTATCCAAAGAACAAATTGTATAAGAATACTGCAAAGCAGAAATACAAGCAAAAATAAAAAAACTAAAATTAAACGTATCATGAATGAATCTCCGACAAACATATAGTATGATGTTATATTATACCACAATACGATAAGGAATAAGAATTCAGAAAAGGAAAACAATATGCTTCTAATAAAGAATGGAAGATTGATCGACCCTGCAAGTGGGATCGATGGTTACAGAGACATTTTGATAAACGATGGAAGAATTGTCAAAATAGGGTTTTGCGGTACACTTGATGACATGGCAAGTGAAGCATTATCATACCTTAGCATGATGCAGATGGGCATTGAGCAGGCAGGTTATAAGGATAATGCAGATAACCGGTTTAATGCGGATAATTTTAGCGGACCAAAGCTGGATGAAATAGACGCAGGAGGAATGATTGTTGCTCCAGGCCTTGTAGATGCACATGTACATTTCAGAGATCCCGGATTTACCGATAAAGAGGATATAAATACCGGAGCCGAAGCTGCAAAAAAAGGTGGATTCACATCTGTTGTAATGATGGGGAATACAAAACCGTCCATGGATAATCCGGAGACAATAAGATATGCACTAAAAAAAGGTGAACAGACAGGTATCAGAGTCTTTACCTGTGGAAACATCACTAAAGGGATGGACGGAAAAGAACTTACGGATATGGAGGCTCTCTTAAAGGAAGGAGTTGTCCTTTTCACTGATGATGGAAAGCCTGTAATTGACGAGAAACTTATGAGAGAAGCTTGTTTAAAGGCAAAGGAACTGGGAAAAGTTCTAAGTCTTCATGAAGAGGATCCGTCCTTTATTACAGATAACGGTATCAATGCCGGAGAAGCTGCGGATGCCTTAGGAATAAAAGGATCTCCAAGAGAAGCTGAAATTGAAATGGTAAAAAGGGATATTGAGATAGCTAAAGAGACAGGCGCAGAGATTACCATTCAGCACATAAGTACAAGGGAAGCTGTTGAGATGATAAGAGAAGCCAGAAAGACTAATCCCGGGATACATGCGGAGGCAACACCTCATCATTTCACACTTACCGATTCTGCAGTCATAGAGCATAAAACCATGGCCAAGATGAATCCGCCACTGAGAAAAGAGGCAGATCGTCTGGCTATTATAGAAGGTCTGGTGGATGGTACTATCGAAACCATTGCAACTGACCATGCTCCCCATACAAAGGAGGAGAAGGAAAGAGAAATCACAAAAGCTCCCAGCGGGATAATAGGTCTTGAGACATCTCTGGGGCTTGGCCTTAGAGAGCTTGTAAGTAAAGGTCATATGGATATTATGACACTACTTTCAAGAATGACCTGTCAGCCTGCCCAAATTTATAACCTTAATGCCATTGTACCGGATATGGAGGATCCAATGGAGAATATCTATCTTGCACTTCCGGTTGGCAGAATATATGAAGGCGGTCCGGCAGATATTGTGATTTTTTCAGACAAAGAAACCTGGAAAGTGGAAAGCTTTGCATCAAAAGCATCTAATTCACCATTTATAGGAGAGGAATTACCGGGGAAAATTCATTTCACTATATGTGCAGGAAAAATAGTTTATAAGAATTGAAAGGAAGAAGAACATGCCCAAAAAGAAAAAAATAACTGCTGAGGTTGTATCCCAGCATATGTTATCAAACGACATCATGGATTTAAGGTTAAGGACCTGTCTTGCGGAGGATGCTAATCCAGGACAGTTTATAGGAGTTTATACACATAACAGATCAACTCTTCTTCCAAGACCTATCAGCATTTGCGAATATGATAAGAATGAGCAGATATTAAGGCTTGTGTACAGAATAGCAGGTAGTGGTACTGCTGAGTTTGCTCTATACGGGCAGGGAGAATCCGTAGATGTGTTAGGAATTTTAGGCAATGGGTTTCCTCTTGATAAAGCAGCTGGCAAAAGAGTGCTTATAATCGGTGGAGGCATAGGTGTTCCGCCGCTTTTAGGACTTGCAAAAGAGCTTAAAGGCAAAGAAGGAAATGATGCTGCTGAAAGTGTGACCATGGTTATGGGATATAGAAATTCAGACACGTTTCTTTTGGATGAATTTAAGAATAATGGAGAGCTATTTATAGCAACAGAAGACGGTAGTGTGGGAACAAAAGGAAATGTAATAGATGCCTGCAAAGAAAATAATATTACGGCAGATGTTATTTACGCATGTGGTCCCATGCCAATGCTTAGAGGAATTGCAGCTTATGCAAAGGAAATATCTGCAAAGGCATATTTAAGTCTTGAGGAACGCATGGCCTGTGGTGTTGGAGCCTGTCTTGGATGTGTATGCAAGACCAAAAACGTCGATGAGCATTCACATGTTAATAATGCAAGAATATGTACTGATGGACCCGTGTTTGATGCAGATGATCTTGAACTGTGATCTTTGTCCGGATTCAAATTATTCAGGTAAAATATAGATACAGAGTATAATGAGGTGAAAATCGATGAAAACATCAGTTAATATAGCAGGGGTGGAATTTAAAAATCCGGTTATGACAGCTTCCGGAACTTTTGGTTCAGGTATGGAATACTCCGAATTTGTTGATCTCAACAGGCTTGGGGCCGTCGTTACAAAGGGCGTTGCAAATGTGCCATGGCCAGGAAATCCAACACCAAGGGTTGCAGAGGTTTATGGAGGCATGTTAAATGCTATAGGACTTCAGAATCCCGGAGTGGATGTGATGATTGAGCGAGATCTGAAATTTTTAAAGGATTTTGATACAAAAGTTATAGTTAATGTATGCGGAAAAAGTGTTCAGGATTATGTGGATGTTGTTGAACGTCTTTCTGATGAAGATTCTGTGGATATGCTCGAAATCAATGTATCATGTCCAAATGTTAAGGAAGGCGGAATAGCTTTTGGACAAAATGCTGATGCTTTGTATGACATAACAAAAGAGATAAAAAAGCACTCCAAAAAGCCAATTATAATGAAGCTAAGCCCAAATGTAACAAGTATTTCCGATATGGCGAAAGCAGCTGAGGCAGCAGGCTCCGATGCTATCTCACTTATTAATACAATCACAGGAATGAAAATTGATATTTATAGGAAGACCTTTGCAATTGCAAACAGAACCGGAGGATTATCCGGTCCTGCAATTAAACCAATAGCTGTAAGAATGGTCTATGAAGCGGCTCATGCTGTAAATATACCTATTATAGGTATGGGAGGAATTGCTAATGCAGAGGATGCTATCGAATTCCTGCTTGCAGGAGCAACTGCAATTGCTGTTGGTGCCATGAATTTTCATGATCCATATGCTACCATAAACACAATTGAAGGAATAGAAAGATATATGTCTGAACAGAAAATTGATGACATTAACGAACTGATAGGAGCAGTTAAATAATGTCAATCTGTCATGTCAGGCATAAATGATATACGTACCTTGGAATCAGATAGCTTTTCACCGTCCAGTTGCAGTTCATATTGCACATGGGCGGTGATTTTCTTTTTACTGAGTTCCATCATGAGATTACGGGTTATAGCAGTCATCTTCATTAATCCGTAAGGTGTCTCATAATCAGTATCCCATGTCTCACCAAGTCTGAATAGAAGATCTGATGTGACGGCTCCTGTTTGTGCCATTCTCAGGTAACCTTCTCCAATCTCCAGTCTGTGAGTTGATATGCCGGAGGCAGAATCCTCTTCCTCGTTATTGTCGGAATAAGTAATTATATAATTTGAACCATCAAATTCACAGAAAGCCTTCTGCTCGTGTTTTACGATTTCAGGTTTTCCTGTTCCGTGGTCGTGGGCACCAATTATTTTAATAGTACCGTTCATGTAAATCCTTTCTAATATATTAAACTGTTGTAAGTGGCTTTGTGATGAATAACTCCGGGGCAATACCTTTGCTCTGCAGTTCTTTTACAGCATTTTCAGCATGTGAAAGATCTTTATTATCGAAGATACCAAAAACTGTAGGACCACTTCCGCTCATACGTGCCCCCATAGCTCCGTTAGCAAGCAGAATTTGGCGTATTTCTTCTATAACAGTATATTTTCCGGATGTTATAGGCTCCAATACATTGCCAAGACGCGCTGTTATCCCTGAAAGATCATGGGCTTCAATGGCATCTTTGATGCCGTCTATATCAGGATGATCTTCAATAGGAGCGGAGTCCAGGGTTGTATAAGCCCAGGCTGTGGAAACGTCGAGCGCCGGCTTGGCTATAACGATATGGCATGATGGCATGTCTTTAAGCGGAGTAAGAATTTCTCCGATTCCTTCAGAAAGTGCTGTGCCACCCTTGATGCAGTAGGGAATATCTGCACCTTTTTTTATAGCAAGATCACATAACTGATCTATGGAAAGTGACAGATTCCAAAGCTCGTTTAATGCGATATATGTTGCAGCAGCATCTGTACTGCCACCTGCCATTCCGGCTGCCATGGGAATATGTTTTTCCAAACGGATTGTAGCGCCTTTGTCCGGAACATTGCAGTAATTTCTTAGCTGGTCAGCGGCTTTCCATATGAGATTATGCTCATCTGTAGGAATCCTGGGATCATCAGTTTCTATGACTATTTTGCTGTCTGTTCTTTCAGAAAAACTAAGTTTATCAGATAGATCAATGCTTTGCATTATCATTCTTACGAGGTGATAACCATCATCCCGCCTGCCTGTGACATCAAGGCCAAGGTTGATTTTTGCATATGCGTTTCTAGTGATCAAATTTATTATCCTCCATTAATTATAAGAACATGATCAGATAAGACATCTAAGGCATAATTTTTCTTAGGAAAGAAGAAACCATATTTGACCGGTCTGCATCTTTAATTAGAAAGTATACCCGGCAAAGGTATAAAATTAATGTCCAAAGATTATCTTAGCTGTTTGTATAATAGCACAAAATGATCCAAATAGTTAAAACAGGCGGAGTTTATAAATTATTTATAGGATACATTTATAAGAAAAGAGGCAACATTAATTTTATATTTTTTTAATTGAAAAGTATGGAAAAACTACTTAAGGTTAAAGTGATATAAGACGATAAATAAGATGAGTAATACTGTAAGTATGTCTAGTGTCTTGTCTGAATGACAATTTGATAAATTACTTGTCTAATTCTCAATACGCTTCGTCATCTTCAATCGCCGTAGCCACCGCTACGACTCATTCAGATTCCTAGCCTATTGAGAATGATACTTCGTAATTAAATCAAAAGTCACCCAGACAAAACACTAGGCATACATAGTCGTATCGGCGTCAGATCATTTGGCGTAGAAAAGGAGTTCATATGGGCGTAAACGGAGTTACAGGTTTAGACCAGGCCAGCACGTATTACGAGCCGACAACGACCGCAAAAGCCGCAGAAGCTACATCTGAAGATAAAACGGCAAAGACCGCTGAGGCAAAAAACGATAAGGCTGCGGTTTTTGAAAAGTCGGATAATACCAGTGCCGTAGGTTCGACCAATAAAACCTATAAGAAGAATGAAGCAGTGATCAGTATGTTGAAAAATGACCTTGAAGAGAGGCAGAATCAGCTTAAGGATATTGTCTCACAGATGATGTCAAAGCAGGGAGTTGCTATTGGAAAAGCCGATGATATCTGGTCATTTTTGGCAAAGGGTGATTTTACTATTGATGAAGCTGCAAAGAAAAAGGCGCAGGAAGAGATCTCTGAGGATGGCTATTGGGGAGTTAAGCAGACTTCACAACGCATTTTGGATTTTGCAAATGCATTAACAGGCGGTGATCCCGGCCAGATTGACAAGATGCGTTCCGCATTTGAAAAAGGCTTTAAAGAAGCCACAAATTCCTGGGGAAAAGAATTGCCTGATATTTCAAAGCAGACATATGATGCTGTGATGAAAGGGTTCGATGATATGGCAGCTAAGAATAATACAGAAGCGCCGGTTGAGGATAACCCTGAAATCGTTTAAAGCTGAGTAAAGTGATCACAGTCTTCGGTATTTTATGCGGTTTTATTGAGTTTTGGGATAAATTTAATTATGAAAGAAGCGTATAACCTCTTTCTCTGAGTAGTTTCGGAGAAAGAGGTTTTTATATATAAGCAGATCTTATAGGTAACGTAAGTGTATAGTGATTGTATTACCTATTGACGTGGTAGGTAAATAGAAGTATTATTTTTTCAACAAGTTACAGAGACGAAAAAACAGCTTAAGAGCTTTGCAAGAGAGGAGAAAAGGTATGAGCAATTATAAGTTTGAGACACTTCAGTTACACGTTGGGCAGGAGCAGCCTGATCCGGCAACAGATGCAAGAGCGGTTCCGATTTATCAGACCACTTCCTATGTGTTTAGAAACAGCCAGCATGCAGCAGACAGATTCGGACTTGCTGATGCGGGAAATATTTATGGAAGACTTACAAATTCAACTCAGGATGTTTTGGAAAAAAGAATCGCAGCTCTTGAGGGCGGTAGTGCAGCACTTGCGGTTGCATCAGGAGCAGCAGCAATAACATATACAATACAGGCACTTGCAGCAAATGGTGGACATATCGTTGCTCAGAAGACCATCTATGGTGGAAGCTACAATCTTCTTGCACATACATTACCGCAGTACGGTGTAAATACAACTTTTGTTGATGCACATAATCTTGATGAAGTAGAAGGTGCTATTCAGGATAATACAAGAGCTATATATCTTGAAACATTGGGAAATCCTAACAGTGATATTCCGGACATTGATGCGATTGCTGAGATTGCACATAAGCATGGACTTCCTCTTGTTATAGATAATACATTCGGAACACCTTATCTTATCAGACCTATTGAACATGGTGCAGACATTGTTGTACATTCTGCTACAAAGTTCATCGGAGGTCATGGTACAACTCTTGGCGGAATAATTGTTGAGTCAGGAAAGTTTAACTGGAAGGAAAGCGGCAAATATCCAAATATCGCTGAGCCCAATCCCAGCTATCATGGTATATCTTTCTATGATGCTGTTGGCCCTGCTGCATTTGTAACATTTATCAGAGCAATCCTTCTTAGAGATACAGGTGCTACTATATCACCATTCAATGCATTCTTACTTTTACAGGGTGTAGAGACATTGTCGCTCAGACTTGACAGACATGCAGAGAATACCAAGAAGGTTGTAAAATTCCTGAATTCACATCCTCAGGTTGAAAAGGTTAATCATCCTTCAATTGCAGATCATCCTGATCATGCACTTTATGAAAAGTATTTCCCTAACGGAGGTGCATCCATTTTCACATTTGAAATTAAGGGTGGAAAAGAAGCAGCATGGAAGTTTATCGACAATCTTGAGATATTCTCACTTCTTGCAAATGTTGCAGATGTAAAGAGCCTTGTAATTCATCCTGCTACAACAACTCATTCCCAGCTTTCCGATGAAGAGCTTAAGGATCAGGGAATAAGTCAGAGTACAATCAGACTTTCAATAGGAACGGAACATATTGATGATATTATTGCAGACCTTGAAAAAGGCTTTGCAGCAATATAAATAATTTAAAATTTGCCATTATTAAAAATATCCTTTAACCAAAAAAACATCCTTAATTCATAAGCTTATGAATTAAGGATGTTTAATTTTTTGATGTTTATAAGATTATTTAACGGGCTTTGCACCGGCTTTTTCCTGAGCCTTAGCAACAAGATTTTTCCAAAAGCCTTTCTTTTCTTCAACTACTGCATTGCCACCACGAATACCTCTTACAGATAAAACGTAGATACCGCTGACTTCTGCCTTAACCTCTTTCTTTACCGGAACAGAATCAAAAATCTTTTCATCACAAACGAGATTCATGATCTGAGGACCAACCTTAACTTTTAGGATTGGAAGCTTGGAACGGCGAAGGAGCTTAGGTGTGTTCTCAAGAACTGCGGAGGGAAGACCAGCTTCATTGATTCTCATTCTCTTTTTATCAATGATAAGCATCGAAACGCTCTGTTTCATTGCCTCCATCTGTGCCTGTTGCTCTTCCTGTCGTTTCTGCGCCCGTCTTCCGAGAATTGTAAGCACAACCAGAGCAATTGCGAGTATAACAAAGATTACTAAAATAACGATTAATACCGGATTCAAAACATTCCTCCAAATTTAAAACTAAACAATTTATTAAATATTACAAGTTTCTGTGCAGATTGTATTTTATCATTGAATTGCGTATCAGGCAACAAAATACTTTAACATAAGAAGAAACTGTGCTAGTATAAAAAAAGTTTATTTTAATATGGAAGTTAAATTAAGGAGTAAATATTTATGAAAAAATTTATAACTGCAATGACGGCTGTAGTAGTTGCTGCCAGTATGCTTGCAGGATGTGCAAAATCCGGAGCGGGTGCAGATGCTGCATATCTTAAAGATATTGATTTAGATAAGTATGTGACACTTGGAGATTATAAAGGCGTTTCAATTGAGGTTAAATCCCCTGAGGTTAATGACGAAGAAGTTGAGCAATACATGCAGTATATCAGTTCTTCAATGAAAGCTACCGTTGAGGTGACTGACAGAGCTGTTCAGGAAGGCGATACGGTAAATATTGATTATTCCGGCAAAAGAGCTGATACCGGAGAGGTATTCGATGGTGGTACTGCTGAAGGTTATGATCTTACAATAGGTTCCAAAACATTTATAGATGGTTTTGAAGATGGTCTTGTAGGTGCTCAGATTGGTGAGACAAGGGATCTGAATCTTAAATTCCCTGATAACTACAGTGCTACAGAGCTTGCAGGAGCAGACGTAATCTTTACCGTAAAGGTTAACAGTATTAAAGTTAAGCCTGATCTTGATGATGCATATGCTGCTTCACTGGGAATTGAGAATGTTTCAACAATTGATGAGCTTAAGACTTACCTTAAAGACAGACTTCTTGAGGAAAAACAGACAGATTATAAGAACGAAGTAAACTCAAAAATACTTGAAGCTGTTACTGCCAATTGTAAATTTGTTGAGCCTCCAAAGTCTGCTTTGGAAAGATTCAAAGGACTTTACAGCGATCAGGCTAACATGGTTGCATCATATTACTCAGCAAATTATGGAACTAACTACACAACAGATCAGGTTCTTTCAATGATGATGGCACAGGAAGGCTTTTCAGGTGAGCAGACTGAGTATCTTGATAATAAATCAATAGAGCTTGCAGAGCAGTTTATCATGCTTGGAGCAATTGCCAAGCTTGAGGGAATTGAAGTGACAGATGATGAGCTTAATGAGAAGCTTCAGAATGATATGACCAATGCCAATATTACTGCTGAAGAAGGCAAGACAATTGACAGTGTTGATGAATATAAAAAGACTGTAGATGTAGAAAATATTGAAGAGAATCTCCTCACTAATAAGGTGATTGAATTCCTTGCTGAAAATGCTAATGTTACTGATCCTGCACCAACTTCAGATGCAGCAGAAGCAGAGAGCAGTGAAGTTGAGGAAGGTAACGATACTGCAGAGGATGCAGAGGCAACAGAAAGTACAGATGCGGCAGCTAGTTCAGAAGAAGCAGATACTGCTGAGTGATAATAGGAGGCAAGAATGGAACTGACAGATATCAGAGAGCTTTTTCAGGCTCCGGAGAAATATGCTGATAAAAAAGTAACAGTTGGTGGATGGATCAGAAGTATCCGCGATTCAAAAGCAATTGGATTCATTGTTTTGAATGACGGAACTTATTTCACACCATTACAGGTAGTATATTCAGATAGTCTTAATAACTTTGCTGAGGTAAGTAAGTTAAATGTTGGATCAGCAATAATAGCTGAAGGTACAATTGTTTTGACACCAGGCGCAAAGCAGCCTTTCGAAATGCAGGCTGAGACAGTCACAATAGAGGGACCTTCTACTCCTGATTTTCCTCTTCAGAAGAAGCGTCACTCCCTTGAGTTTTTGAGAACTATTCCTCATCTGCGTGCCCGCACAAATACATTTGAGGCAGTGTTCAGAGTTCGTTCTCTTGCAGCATATGCAATACATTCATTCTTCCAGGAGAGAGGTTTTGTCTATGTTCACACTCCTCTTATTACAGGAAGTGACTGTGAAGGTGCAGGTGAAATGTTCCAGGTAACAACCATGGACTTAAACAATGTACCTAAGACAGAGGATGGACAGGTTGATTACTCACAGGATTTCTTCGGAAAACCAGTTAACCTTACAGTATCAGGACAGCTTAATGTTGAGACATATGCCTTTGCTTTTAAGAATGTTTACACTTTTGGACCTACATTCAGAGCAGAGAATTCTAACACAACAAGACATGCTGCAGAATTCTGGATGATCGAACCTGAGATGTGTTTTGCAGATTTGAAGGATGATTGTGATTGTGCTGAGGCTATGCTCAAGTATGTAATTAATTATGTACTTGAAAACGCTCCTGCTGAGATGGAGTTCTTCAATTCATTTGTTGATAAGGGACTTATCGAAAGACTTAAGAACGTTGCTAATAGTGAATTCGGAAGAATTACTTATACAGAAGCAGTTGAAATACTTAAGAAGCATAATGACCAGTTTGATTATAAGGTTGAGTGGGGCTCAGACCTTCAGACAGAGCATGAGAGATTCCTCACAGAGCAGGTATTTAAGAAGCCTGTATTCGTAACTGACTATCCTAAGGAAATAAAGGCCTTCTATATGAAGCTTAATGAGGATGGTAAGACAGTAGCAGCTGCTGACTGCCTTGTACCCGGAATTGGTGAGATCGTAGGTGGAAGCCAGAGAGAAGATGACCTCGAAATCCTTGAAAAGAGAATGGATGAGCTGGGACTTAAGAAGGAAGATTATCAGTTCTATCTTGATCTTCGCCGTTATGGCTCAGTAAGACATGCAGGATTTGGTCTTGGATTTGAGCGCTGCGTTATGTATCTTACAGGTATGGGTAACATTCGTGACGTTGAGTCATTCCCCAGAACAGTTGGAAACTGCGACTTATAATTATGGATAGAATCAAAAAAGACATAAATTCAATAGTAGCGTATATTTTTACCCTGGTACTCATAATCTTTGCGTACCAGGGATTTTATAGATTTGGGTTTGGATCAGATACAATGATTCATTATCTAAGTCCGCTAATTAACATCGAGTCTGAATTCACATATGGTCGTTATATCCCGTTTGTTATGGAACTGCTTCTATATAAAATGGGAATAATATTGCCTGATAAATATAAATATTTCTTTATACTCCATATTTTTATTGTGTCCCTTGGTGCGTTTATATATCAGCAAGTCATCATGGCAAAGGTAAAAAAGAATAGTGAATTTGGCAGTATTTATGAAGAGTATTTCGGAAGAGCACTTCTTATTTTGCCTTTTATCAGTACTCTGTTTTCAGAATATCTGATGTTTCCTGAGTGCTTTGTTTACAGTTTTTATGTGTTATTTACTGCAATCGCGCTTTATTTTTTTTCCGGGAAGAAATATGTCTTGGCTGCCATATTCATGATACTTGGAGGATCGACATATCAGGTCTCTGTGATTGTCTGTGCAATATATGCACTTTTGTACATTCTGATCGAGGGCAACTATGTGCTGAATATTAAAATGCTGGTAAGAGGACTTATAGTTTCTTTCAGCTGTCTTTTTGTGGGACTCCTGAATTATGAATCCACCAAATTGATGCAGTTTTTGGGAGTTATGACAGATAACCCGAAGCCCATTTCATCGGTGGGGGTTCTGGATAGTATAGCCGGTGTAATAAGACTTTTTTGGGACTTCCTTAAAAATGGAATAGGACTGCTTCCGGTTCCTTTTATAAATCTGTTAGTTGTTATTGTAATCACTTTATTACTCATAATTTCGCGTAAGAAGGAAAATGAAAGAGTATTTACGTTCCTGTTTGCAGGAATTGTGATGTTTTTACTTGCGCTGGCGATTCCACTTATTCAGTCTAAGGCACCGCGAGTTATATATACGCTTTATGCTGCGCTTGGATGCATGGCTTTTCTTGGATATGTTCAATTAGGCGCAAGGGTTAAAAAGTATGCGCAGGCTGTAACCATGATTGCTGTTATTGTACAGATTTTTTCCTGCCAGCAGATTGCCATAAATCACTACATATCCAACACGCAGGATTTAGCATGTGCAGAAGCTGTACTTAATAAAATTGACAATTACGAAGAAATAAATGGAGTTACGGTAGATGAAATAGCTGTGTGTGTAGATGATGAGTCCTTTAATTACTACGAAAATGTCTACTATACATTAGATCAGATAAATGAGCGTACGTCCAGAAATGTAGCGTATAGTCTTTTAGAGTATACGAACAATCTGAAAAACAGCGCAGATGATAATAATTTCGTTAATACAGAAGAGACAAATGGAACTCCTTATGGAAGGCGATTCAAAAAGAGTTCTATGTCCGGGAATAAAGTCAGAAAAAAGTATTTCAAAGATATGAATTGGGATCATTTTGATGTAGATGAGCAGGTAGTGATTGATGGTAACACTGCATATTGGTGCATCTATTAAGATATATGTTATATGTAAGCTTATGTGATCGCCATTACTTCAATAGCAAGATGATACCGGCTAATGATTGAAAGGTAATAATTTGTAGGTGATAACTGCATATCAGATGATCTTTGAATAATCAAATTTATTTAATGCCTCCTTACACATAATGTGTGAAGGAGGTATTTTTCAAGCAAAAAATTGTTCATATGATATAATTAATATGATAAAAAGTTTTGTTTATAAGCAATGGGGAATAAATGAAAAGATTTAATTTTAAGATATTTAATAGGATATTGTGCATAGGTTTAACTGCAGCTACGCTTACTTTTACTACGACTACGGCTTTTGCTACAACAAGTGAAGAACTGAAAAAGCAGCAGAAAGAACTTGAGAAGCAACAGAAGGAGCTTGAAAAACAGCAGAACGACATTGAGTCTCAAAAAAAGGAAAGCCAAAGTGGATTAAACAGTGCAAATCAAAACATCAGTTCAATCCAGGGAGAACAGGCTGAAATCCAGGAAGGAATTGATGAAGCTAAGGAAGAACTCACAGGGCTCCTTACAAGTATTGATCTCATTCAGGCAGATATCGAAGACACGCAGATAAAAATAGAGAAAACACAACAGGAATATGAGGAAGCAAAAGCACAGGAAGAAACTCTCTATGATGCCATGAAGAAGAGAATAAAATTCATGTATGAGAAAGGAGAATTTTCTTATGCTGAGATTCTGCTTCAGGCTGAAAGTGTTGGAGATATGTTGAACAAAGCCGGTTATGTAGAGGAATTGTATGACTATGATAGAACTAAACTGGCTGAATTTATAGGAGCTAAGGAAGCTGCAAAGCAGTATGGCGATGAGCTTGAGGAGGCTAAGTCTGAGCTGGAAACTTCTCAATATGAGCTTAAGGAAGAACAGGCGCATGTTGAACAGGTAATAGACCGATATAGAAAACAGTATGCCAATTTTGATGTTCAGCTGGCTAAAGCAAGGCAAAGTGCGGCATTATATACCGCGCAATTGCAGCAGCAAACGGCTCAGATTAAAGAATTACAGGCTAAAATTGATGCCAAACAGGATGAGGTAAAGAAAACTAAAAAAGCCGCTGATGCAGCTGCTTCAAAGGAAGCGGAAGAAGCCAGAAAAAAGAAAGAAGCAGAGGAAGCTGCAAAGAAAAAGGCTAAAGAAGAAAAAGAGGCAAAGGAAGCAGAACTACTTGCTCAAAATAATGATGACGATGATGATCCGGATGATGGAGACAACACTCAGGAGAGTTCATCAGATGCATCAAATGCTGCCAGCGAAGCTTCATCAGCAGCACCGGCAAATACAGTACCTGCTCCGTCGGGTTCTGCGACAGGTCAGAATATTGCTAATTATGCATGCCAGTTTGTTGGTAATCCTTATGTTGCGGGAGGAACAAGTCTGACTAACGGCGCTGATTGTTCCGGCTTTGTATATGCTGTTTATAAACAATTTGGAATAACTGTTCCAAGATCATCATATTCACAGGCAACATACGGCAGAGAGGTTTCATATCAGAATGCTCAGGCAGGAGACGTTATATATTATGGCGGACATGTTGCAATCTATCTTGGTGGCGGCAAAATCGTTCATGCCAGTACCGCCAGAACAGGAATAAAATATGAAAATGCGACATACAGGACGATATTGACTATTAGAAGATTTGTAGGATGATCTTGCCAGAGGCTGAGATTGTCAGAGGAGATTTTATATTGGAGTGGAAGAAATTACTTTGTGGAGAACGAATCAGGCCAATTAGCAGGCATGAAGGCTCAAAGGATCTTAGGAGTGAATTTGAAAAGGATTATCACAGAATAATAGGAAGTGCATCATTTAGAAGACTTCAGGATAAAACGCAGGTTTTTCCATTGGATCAATCTGACTTTGTACGCACCAGGCTTACACATTCACTGGAAGTATCTTCATTTTGTAAATCGCTTGGACAGAATATTGCGAGAAAAATTGTAACTGAAATAAAAGATGAGAGCTTTGAAGCATCATATCAGCAGGATATATGCGATATTCTCCAATGTGCCGGGCTTTTACACGATATTGGAAATCCTCCTTTTGGGCACTTTGGGGAGACCGTGATAAGAGAATGGTTTAAAGAGAACCTGCCAAAGCTTAATTTTGAGCTGGATTCCTTTGGAGAAGGGAAAACTTTAAGTCAGATTCTAAATCCACAGATGCAGAATGATTTTTACAATTTTGAAGGTAATACACAGGCTTTGCGACTTGTTACCAAACTTCATTATCTTGTTGATGAACACGGTATGAATCTTTCCAAGGCTCTGCTTGCTACAATAATAAAATACCCGGTATCTTCACTGAACGTAGATAAAAAAAGTAAGGATATCTGCTGTCACAAAATGGGTTACTATTATGCAGATAGAGAGCTTTTCAGAGATATTGAGTATTCCTGCGGATTAAATGGAAGACGGCATCCATTAACATACATATTGGAAGCTGCTGATGATATTGCATATAGGACTGCAGATATTGAGGATTCATATAAAAAGGGAAGAATCAGCTTTGATATATTATTGAGGGAACTTGAATTAAGATGTTATGAGGATAATTCTGACAAAGAATACCGATCACTTATAGAAACACTTAAATACAGATATGAAAAGGGTATTGAGCATGGAGTAAATGATCCCGGAGAATATGCAGTACAGAACTGGATAGTTGCAGTTCAGGGCAAGTTGATTTATCAGGCGACAGAAAGCTTTGCATCACATTATACTGCTATAATGGATGGCTCCTTTGGGCAAGAACTTCTTGACGGAACTGAGGGCAAGCATATTGTAGATGCACTTGGAGATATAGCCGTAAAATATGCCTTTAATTCAGAACCTATACTTAAGATAGAAGTGAGCGCTAATCAGATTTTGTCTTATCTTTTAGACAGACTTGTTCCTGCAGCCATTTATTATGACACAGATAAAAAGCTAAGACCTATCGATTTGAGAATGATTTCATTTATCTCTGATAATTATAAGAGAATATATCATATTTATTCAGAGGGAAGACCGGAGGATGAGAAATTATACTTGAGGCTTCTGCTTGTTACAGACTATATATGCGGAATGACAGATAGTTACGCAAAAAGATTGTATCAGGAGCTCAATGGTCTGATTTAATATAACTTTGATTTGTGCTTTTTGCTTGCATTTTTCCTGTATTACATTTATTGTAATTGGAGCAATAACTTGTTTTTATAATAATCACCTATGAAAGAGGATAATATGGCAAGAGAAATGGTTGTAGTTCTTGACTTTGGCGGACAGTATAAGCAGCTGATCGCAAGACGTGTCAGGGAATGTAATGTATATTGTGAGATACACCCTTACAATATCGGGCTTGATGAACTTCGCAAGATGAATCTCAAAGGAATCATTTTAACAGGTGGTCCTAATAGTGTTTATGGAGATCAAGCAGTATTATGTGACAAGGAGCTTTTTTATCTTGGAGTTCCGGTGTTGGGCATATGTTATGGTGCTCAGCTTACTGCATTTTTAAATGGTGGTGAGGTTAAGACCGCTCCAGTAAGTGAGTACGGGAAAACAGAAACATTTTTGGATACTGCATCAGCACTTTTTAACGGTTTTATTGAAAACGAGGAAGGTATTCCTGTTCGCTATTCAGATAATGCTTTTGAAAGCGAGCTTAATGATGGAGAAATCGGTGGTGCCAAGGCTGTTGTTACAACATGGATGAGCCATACTGACTATATTTCCAAGGCACCTGAAGGCTTTAAGGTAATTGCTAAAACAGCAAACTGCCCTGTTGCAGCCATGGAAAACCAGGATAGAAATATTTATGCTGTACAGTTCCATCCGGAAGTAATGCATACAGAGTGCGGTACAATGATGCTCAGAAATTTCGTTATGAATATTTGTGGCTGTGCCGGTGACTGGAAAATGGCTGATTTCGTTGAACGCAGCATAAAGGAAATCCGCGAGAAGGTTGGAGATGGTCGTGCTCTTTGCGCACTCTCAGGAGGAGTAGATTCATCAGTAGCAGCAGTTCTTATGAGTAAGGCCATAGGTAAACAATTAACCTGCGTATTTGTAGATCATGGTCTTCTTAGGAAAAATGAAGGCGATGAAGTTGAGGCTGTATTTGGTCCTGATGGTGACTATGACCTTAATTTTATTCGTGTAAATGCTCAGGAAAGATTTTATGAAGCACTTAAGGGTGTTGAAGAGCCTGAGAAGAAAAGAAAAATAATCGGAGAAATGTTCATCCGTGTATTTGAGGAAGAAGCCAAAAAGATTGGCGCGGTCGATTTCCTCGTACAGGGAACGATTTATCCCGATGTTGTAGAAAGTGGAATCGGAGAGGGTGCTGTTATTAAGTCCCATCATAACGTAGGCGGACTCCCTGATTATGTTGATTTCAAGGAAATAATTGAACCTCTCAGAATGCTCTTTAAGGATGAAGTAAGAGCTTCAGGATTGGAGCTTGGAATTCCTGAACACCTTGTTTTCAGACAGCCTTTCCCCGGACCGGGACTTGGAATCAGAATAATTGGTGAAGTAACCGCTGAGAAAGTAAGAATTGTTCAGGACGCAGATGCAATATACCGTGAGGAGATTGCAAAGGCAGCAGCATCCTACCGCGAAGAGAATGGTAAAAATCCTTCCTGGTTACCTGCTCAGTATTTTGCAGCACTTACAAACATGCGCTCAGTAGGCGTTATGGGAGATTTCAGAACCTACGATTACGCGGTTGCCCTTCGTGCAGTAAATACTTCAGACTTCATGACAGCTGATGCTACAAACCTTCCTTGGGAAATATTACAGACTGTTATGAACAGAATTATTAATGAGGTAAAGGGAGTCAACAGAGTAATGTACGATCTGACTTCTAAACCACCGGGAACAATTGAGCTTGAGTGACATATGTGTCATAGGGCAAAGCAGATTACCTTCCAAGAGGTAAAATGTTTTATCCTAAAAGAATTAAATAGAACACAAGTAACAGACCTTGAAAAGGACTAACGAGGCTCCTTTCCAAGGTCTGTTCTTTTAGCTTATGCCTGCTATTTTGTTTGCGTATGCGATTAACCGTTTTCTCGTTTCGGTTTCCGGATTTTGGCATAATTTGATGATTTCGAATAGTTCTGGATCTGATGCTCTTGATATGGTATAGGATATGGGGCTGGAATCATCGGTAAGGTTCATCAGGTATTCTTTGGAAGTATCCAAAACCTGAGCAATTACTTCTAAAGTCTGTATAGAAGGTGTTCTGGTACCTGATTCGTACCTCAGATAAGCAGGTTGAGAGAGTTGCATTCTTTTGGCTGCTTCCATCTTGCTGATTCCAAGTTTCTCTCTGCACTCTTTTAATCTGTATATATTTAGTGAAATACTCATACTTTCTGAAAACTCCTTCGAAAACAGTATTTGATTTCGGTGCTATCTGTTGATTATACCATTGGAATATGATACCATCAACACATACCAATGGTATACTATAGAATAAATTTTGATACCAAAGCAAATCCTCTGACATTGGAGGGGTGAAGGTTTTGCTGGAGCGGATGAGGAGGAATCAAACGATGGCACCGAATATAAAAGATATGGAGAACAGACTGAACACATTGTATTGGACTGATTCTAAAAAGTACATGGAATTATTGGATGTGATAAAAGGGATGGGTTTAAAGTCTATCGAAATCCTAAGGGAAAGCATAGAGTGCAGATGGATATGAGCAATGCCTTTGGCGGTATATTCAAAGATTTTTTTTAGTGCAGATATAGTAGCATTCGGTGAAAACACATTTTGTGATTTCACCGAATGGATTTACTGAACTTAAATAAAAGAATATATGTTATTGATTGCACCAATGATATGTGATACTGTCATTATACCATTGGTATAATAGAGGACCTTAATATGAATAATAACAGAAATTATGGTTATAAAACTGAAAGGAGAATTCCGGCACTTCCATCGACGTTGGCGCTGACTCTAACAGAGGCAGAATGTTACTTACAAATAGCTGCGCTTGATCTGTATAGCCGAATTTGGATAGGACAATATGACCGGATTGATGATATTTATATTTATGATACAGGTTCTAGGTGGAACAAGGATTCGAGAAGACATAGTCTTTTTCAGGAGATTCGTAATATTCTGATTCCTTCTTTGCTGGGGATGGGCGATTATTCATCATGCTCTTTGGGAATATGGAGTGAAAAAACTGATATTAGGGCCATCAATGCATATGATATACAGCAACGACTTAGATATGAGTTGTCTTGGTACAAGAACCCCGAGGGGGATATAACGATAGACTATGATACACCCATGATCCGAGGAAGTAATGGTGATTTTTCTGTATTTTGTGAGACTACTGATGAAGGAGTATACGCTACTTTATATTTGTCGCAGGAGCATTTGATAGTAATGCAGACTTCATTAGAAGTATATAGTTTCCTTATCAATCGCAAAATGCATGAGACTTTTAAGTATTATACATCTGATGAAGAGGTGCTTTCTCTAGCCGAAGAACTCACCAGGATATATAAGGAATATGAGTACCTCTCTTTTTCTTCTGATACGAATTATGGAATGGAGAGGTATCGGAATCTGATAGACAAGACATCAAAGATTATGGAAAAGATTAAGGATGTAAATGAAGAGAAAGCGTATAAAGATTTCATTCGGATTAACATATCTCCGACAAATCCTTTTATACCATTAGACGATGCGCTGAGAATACTAGACCAGCCATTTGAGCATTTTAAGAAATGCAGGAGGAAGTTCCCTCCCCAAAACGTATTAGAACTGCCTGGAGCAGGGTTTCTTACTAGAATGCGTGGAAAGGAACGTGCTACAACAGACTATCTATTGGTATGGTATGAATCGTCAACCAAAACAGAATACTATTTTGAAGGAGAGGATTATATAATTAAACATGATGGTAAAATTGACCTTCCAGATGACATAATGCTATTTATTCGAAAAAAGTGTCAAGAGATGAGGAATAAGAACACTGGGGAATGATAAAGTACAGTTATTTGAAGATCAGCCGATAAGGACAGCTTGGGTAGAGGATGAAGAGGAGTGGTATTTCTCTGTTGTTGATGTTGTTGGAGCTCTTACGGAGCAGAGCGATTATGAAAAAGCCAGAAAATATTGGAATAAGTTGAAGCAGAGACTCAAAGAAGAAGAAAGTCAACTGGTGACAAAATGTCACCAGTTGAAAATGACTGCTCAAGATGGAAAGAAAA
Organism: Butyrivibrio sp. LC3010; assembly: GCF_000424385.1. GTDB lineage: Bacteria > Bacillota > Clostridia > Lachnospirales > Lachnospiraceae > Butyrivibrio. The sequence goes on from NZ_AUJU01000017.1 coordinate 71,970, forward strand.
GATTTACGGATGTGGCTAATGCTGAACAAATACTTCGCCTGATCCAATCTGTGCCATCAAAGATTTATTGTGGGGATGATTGTGGAACATAATTGTAGGTTTACAGATGCGGTTTTACATAGATAACGAGGTGACCGCGATATATGGCATCTCCGGTGGTGATCTTACTTACGGAGTTCTTAAACATCTCGACTATGAAAAACCGCATAATATCATTTCAGTTCACTTATAGGTACGCAGCATTTATCGTTAATATCGCATACCTTTTGAACTCTTCTTCTGTATTTCTCATCCATAAGAGGGTCAGTATTAAGCCAGGTCTTTACTATCTCCATGGAAATAAGAGTGCCTATTATTTTAGCGCCAAGGCAGAGTATGTTGGAATCCGTATGCTGACGGGCAAGGGTGGCACAAAGGGGATCCTGGCATACAGCGGCATAACAGCCATTTATCTTGTTTGCGATGAGTGCGCTGCCATATCCAACTCCATCACAGAAGATTCCTCTGTCACATTCACCCTTAGCTACTGAGAGAGCTGCAGGGTAAACAAAATCGGAAAGATCGCAGCTTTCCTCATCATAGGTTCCGAAATCCTCAACTTCGTAGCCATTTTCTAATAGATATTTCTTGATTTCGTTCTTCATTGCAGTTCCAGCGTGATCATTTGCCATTGCTATTTTCATGGAATCATCCTCCTATACAAAGCAGAATATAAGGTTTTCTACAAACATCATAACATTTATAATTATCTAAGGGAAAGCGTAAATGCCTGAATATATTATTGCCATGGGAGAAGACCCGGATGCACGAACAGCAATCTGGTTGCACCTAAGAACTATGAGTCGGTTGGATTTGATTTGTATGACAGAAAAACGAATGATACAGAATACGCTTATACAGGGGATTATCTGTATTATGAGATAGTACTATGACAAAAGAGAATGAGTAAAGTTTCATTATAACGATTCTTTCTATATGACATAGCGCAGATGTTCGTTATTATTCTTTTTGTAAGGCGCCGATACTAAAAAGCAAACATGATAATACGAAAGGATGATAAAAATGAACAGAGATATTTTTATAAAAAACCTGACTGTTGATAAGATTGAAATGAGTCCAAAGGGCAGATGCGCCAATGAACTTTCAGTAGAAGAGTTTGAAAAGAACTATGAACATTTTTTTGATATGATCTTTGAGATAGCTGCAGTTGACATTTCTTCCTTAGCCGGATACGGTGAATTTGACGAAGATAATAAAGCACCATTTGCTACCTTCGAAGAGTTTGTCTGGGAGACCTTTAATGAGAATCAGGAAGGTTATTGGCATAATTGGACACAGATGTTTGAGACAACTTTCTTGAAGAAAGACTATTTTGATAGTATATATGCAAAGATCATGCAGTATGAACCCTACTGTGAAGGTCAAAGATTCCTTGCAAACAATAACACATTTTTTGTTAACATGATCGTGGATGATGCAGGAAAAGTATACTGCGCAGATTGGGGACGTGCCGGGATAATGGACTTTTTGATGGATTTTGCTATTCTCGATCTCAACAAGCCATATCTACTGGTTCCGGAAAAGCTGTATGCATATGCCGTGAAAAAGAATATTGAGATAAAGAACTTTAGGGAACGATTTCTTTGTATGGCGTATTTTAAAGGGCTTCATACACTCATGTGGCACTCTTCCATCGATGATATTGAGTCCTGTGAATCCATTACTAAATCCATAAATGAACTGGAAGAACGATTGAACAGACTGACTAAGTAATATGAAATATGAAAATGCCAAGGATATTCTCCCTGCAAGCCTTTTGGAGGAAGTGCAAAAGTATGCAGAAGGAAAAGTAATCTATATACCAAAAAACGAAAAATCAAAGGGTTGGGGAGAAGCATCCGGATATCGTAAAAAACTGAATAAGAGAAATGCTGTCATTTGCAGCAGATATGCGGCTGGTGCCGGAATAATGGAACTGGCTGAGGAGTTTTACCTGTCTCCCGAATCAATTAAAAAGATTGTATATGGAAAGAAGATAAAGCTTCCTGAGTATTCACCATCTATATATTCTGCCGAGCAGTATTCGAATGCAGGTGTAGGCGAAGAATGGGCAAGGATATACCTGGAGAACGCAGGATTGGAAATGCCTGGTGAATCGAAGTTTTTCTTATCTGAACTTGTAAAGATTCCGCTTCGCCTTATAGAGGATGATGGCAGGGAAGGTGCTGGGGAAAAGTCGGATTGCGGTGCTGATGTACCACTGATTATCATATTTGAGAATCACAGATTCAGAAGTTTCTGTGGAGGAAGTTATCTGGCTCTTTTGAGAAAGGAAAAGAAAAATGCCCACCAGGCATTTGTTTTCATCAGAAACGAGGAATACAGTTATTACTTGAATAATTTCGGAAAGCAGTTTCAGAGAGGGAAATGAACTTATAACAAAAAGCTACCGGTATGAGCACATGAAGACATAATAGTGCGTTGAAGAGTATTAAGCATTGATGTAGATTTTGTGATATACTTTATATTGTCACATCGAAAACGTAATTTCATATTATTAGATGAGGGAAATAACAATGAGAAAAAGGACAATATCAATGATTTTGGCCCTGACTATTGTTCTATCAGGGTGTTCATCTGCAAATAGTGCTAATACTGCTTCGAATGATACTTCTACTGAAAATACGGGAAAAGCTGAAGAAACTGATGCTACGGGAACGGAAAAGACATCTGATGAGTCTGATGAAACAGTAGAAGACGACCAGAAGAATGATACTTCCGTAGATAGTGAGGCTGAGGTACAGGATGAAGATACCGAAGATGGTTCAGAAAATGAGGATGCTGAATCAGATTCTTCTGAAGGCATTAAAGTGAATAATGTTTACCTGCTTGGAGATAAAGAAGAAATATATTATGACGAAAATCTTGTTCCTTCCGTGCCTGCTTATAAAGTGGCGGATGATTTTTCTAATGTAGAATACGATGAAAGATTTGACTATATTTTCAATCCTGAAAATGCCAGTGAGTATAATGATCCCGGAAAGCTTAGGGACATGCTTATTAAAAACTCATTTGCGGTTACAGATTCGGATTACGATGAATTCTTCGATATTTATGAAGCAAACAGATACAATATGTTTCCGAGCTTCATAACTGTAGATTCATTAATGCATACATACCACTTATATTTTTCATATTTGATGAAAAAGACAGAGTCTAACTATCTTTCGGATAAGCTAAAAGCTCTCAGTGAGTCTATGCTTAATATAACAAAGGAGCAATATGAAGAATTAAAGGGAACAGCTTATGAGAAATCAGCTCTGGCTAACCTTGAATTTTTCTATATTGGTAATCTGTTATTGGATGATTCCGTAAAAGCGCCAATAGATGACAAAGCCTTCAGCAAAGTTGTAAAAGCTGAATATGACAAGATAATGGCTGCTGAAGGAATAGATGAATGTGCAGTATCAGGTGATAAGGAAGACTATAGCCAGTATAAGCCCAGGGGATATTATGAAGGCGATGAGAAAATGGAAAAGTACTTCCGCACCATGATGTGGTATGGAAGGATTCCTTTTGCATTTGAGGATGAGGACAAACTTAGAAGTGCAATTCTTATCACAAAAGCTGTTTCAGAGAATCCGGATGACTGGATGAGTATATATAATATTACAAGCTTTTTCGCAGGAACTTCGGATGATCCGGGATATACATGTCTTTCAGAGATACTCGATAATAGTTATGGCAAGATTCCTGAGATTTCTGAAATAGCAGAAAATGAAGAAGCTTTTGGTAAGGTTGCTGACGCAGTTAAGAAGCTGGATCCTCCTAAAATCAATTCCATACCGGTTATGGAAACCGAGGAGAATGTAATTCCTTCCTTCAGATTTATGGGACAAAGATTTACTATTGATGCTGCTATAATGCAGAGACTTATTTATCGTTCTGTCGAGGAAAACAGTAAAGACGAGAAGAGATATCTTCCTGATGCACTGGATACAGCTGCTGTCCTTGGATCAGAAGAAGCATTTAAAATACTTGATGAGCAGGGAGCAACCGATTTTAAAAATTATACAGATAATGTAACTACTCTTAAGAGCTATTTTGCAGGAGATGATCCTGAGCTTTGGAATGTGAGCCTTTATTCCGGGTGGTTAAACACATTAAGACCGCTTCTTGAAAAGAAGACGGAAGGTTATCCTTCATATATGCTTTCTGATGATTGGGCAAAGAAAGATCTGGAAACCTTTGCAGGTTCTTATACTGAACTTAAACACGACACCATTTTGTATGCAAAACAAGTTCTTGCAGAAATGGGTGGTGGAGAAGATGATGAGATTCCTGATGATAGAGGTTATGTAGATCCCGAACCAAAGGTATACAGCAGATTTGCATTCCTTTCCACAAAGACAAAAGAAGGACTGGATTCCTTTGGAATGATTGATGATAATGCAAAAAAGGATCTGGATCTTTTGTCAGAGATAGCACTGCGACTTCTTGCAATATCGGAAAAGGAGCTTAAGAACGAGGAGCTTACTGAAGAGGATTATGATTTCATAAGGGAGTACGGTGGAAATCTCGAGCATTTCTGGATTGAGGCTAATAAAGAGAATGTAGATGAGGATCTTATTTACAGTTATCAGGCTCCGTGTCCGGTGGTTGCAGATATTGCAACTGATCCAAATGGAGAGGTTCTTGAGGTAGGAACAGGAACAGCAAATACAATTTATGTAGTATTTCCGATTGATAATGGAAAACTTCATGTAGGAAAAGGAAGTGTTTACAGCTTCTATCAGTTTACAGTTCCGATTTCTAACCGTATGACTGATTCAGAGTGGCGTGAAGCGCTGTCAAACGGACACTTTGATGATGACTGGAACTGGGTTGAAAATGAGGATTCACCGGAAAAACCTGATTGGACAAAGGGATATCTCATAAAGTAAAAATATATGAGTAAGAAAAGGTTATGGCTGCTGCTATTATTGGCGGCAGCCTTTTTTATTACAATTTCATATAGGCAGGGACTTAGCGTAAGGGCAGCAGAGCTGCAATCACTTCCCGAATGGATCATGTGGAACGAAAAGACAGTGGCCGTGACAGATCAGATTAAGCTTAGTCTCTCCGAAAAAAGTGCAACAATATACAATAGTTCCGGAAAAGAAATATGGAAGAGTGGTAAAGAGATTTTTGTTCAGGATGCTTTTATTACTGATCTGGATAGAGATAATGATGAAGAGCTGATACTTCTTTTGTGGAAAATTGGCAGGTATGGTAAAGCTATGCCATTCTGGGTTACCGATGATGAAGACAGCTTTTCTCAGCACATATTCATCTATGATATTGAAGAGGAAAATGTCAGACAAAAATGGTGTGCCTCTGATATAGGGATGTTTGTGCGACGAATGAAGCTCATGGAGAAAAACAATGCCATTATTTTGACGGAAGATTTAGATGATAATTGTTCACTTTGGACCTGGAAAGGTTTTGGGCTAAAAAACATTGATAATGGGGTAAAATTTATTGCTTTTGGGGATAACATAATTCATAAAACAATTTATGAGCATGCCTTTAATTATGAAGCTGGAAGCTTTGATTTTTTATATAAGCCGTTTTTAAAGGAAATTAATTCTGCAGATATTGCTTCGATACAGGCAGAGACAATACTTGTTGATAAAAAGGCAGCAGTTTCCGGATATCCGTTTTTCGGATCACCGCTTGAGGTTGGCGAAGCAATAAAGAAAGCAGGCTTTGATATAGCTGTTTGCGGAAACAATCATGCGCTTGATAAAGGAATATACGGAATAGATGTTACAACTGATTTTTATAATGATAACGATATTGCGGTTTTGGGAATTCAAAATAGTAAAGATAAAGAATACAGACCTTATGATGTTTTCAGCAAAAATGGCATAAAACTTGCGCTTTTTAGCTACACGTATGGAACAGGAGAAATGGATGCATCGGAAAGATATCCTTACACTGTGCACTATTTTCCAAAGACTGAAGAAGAAAAGAAGCGCCTTATGGAAGATATCAAGAAGGCCAGGAATGAAGCGGATTTTGTTGTGGTCTATGCCCATTGGGGAGATGAATATAAAACAGAGATAAGTGATTATCAAAAGGAGATGACAGAACTGCTTGCAAATGCTGGGGCAGACGTAGTTATAGGAACTCATCCACATGTATTGCAGAAATATGAATTGCTTAAACGACCTGATGGAGGAGACATGCTGGTATATTATTCCCTCGGAAACTTCAGGGCTGATCAGAAAATGTCTGATGAGACAAAGGTAGGAGGGGAGGCTTTATTTACCATAAAGTATACCTATGACGGAATAAAAATAACAGATTATAGTCTGAAAAAAATCGATGCTACCTATTAGTAGTGCGATCCAGCGTGCTTTATTCAAGCCGCTGGATTCTTTTTATGTCATTCTTCTCGACAATTATCATGAGTAAGTTTTCTTCTTTTAGTTTTTGTGAAGGATTGACGTAGCCCCAGTATCCGCCTTTGTTTTTTATAGCGGCCACATTCATGTTGTACTTTCTTCGGAGGTCAAGTTCAATGAGGTTTTTGCCGATCCAGTTCTTTTTTGGCTGCAATTCTATCATGCAGAGATTTTCATCAAGCTCGAAATAGTCCTGAATAAATTGTGATGCAAGAATCATGGCAGAACGTATACCGCCTTCCTTTTCAGGGAAAATAATCTTATCTGCACCTAATCTTGTGAGGAGATTTATCATTCGTGGGGATGAGGCCTTGGCTATGACAACCGGGACCCCTTTCTCTTTGGCAATCGTAACACACATGATACTGGCGGCAATATTACTGCTCATACAGGTTATCACCACATCAAGATTCTGTAGACCAAGAGCTAAGATTTCATCTTCATTTTCAAGGTCAGCACATACCGCAGATGTGACTTTTGAAGCCATATCACGCACAGTTTTTTCGTCATGATCTGCAATAAGTACATCCTGACCGAGATCATATAATGTTTCTGCCAGACTGGCGCCGTATTTTCCTAATCCCAAAACACCTATAGATTTTTTCATTTTATTCCTTCCTTATCCAACATAAAATGTGCCTTCAGCATGATTTATTTTATTCTTATCATATTTTTTACGAGATAACAGAGCAACTAACGAAACGGGTCCTATTCTTCCAAGATACATGGCAAGAATAACAGTTAATCTGCCACCGATATTAAGTGAGGAAGTCATCCCTCTTGTAAGCCCGACAGTACCGCATGCACTAATAATTTCAAAAAGTATATCTTCCAGAGGGGCAGGGTTTACTATTGAAAGCAAAAGTGAAAGGGTGAAAATGGCCACAGCTCCAATAAATGCTACAGCAGAAGCTTTTCTCATTGATTCACTGGTAACTCTGCGTTTGAAAACAACATCTTCTTCAAGATGTGCAACGTATGACTTTACATTCATAATAAGTAAGAATATTGTTACAGTTTTGATACCGCCGGCGGTTCCTATTGGAGATCCACCAATGAACATTAATACGTATGCTATTAGACAGGATGATATGGTGAGTTTTTCCTGAGAAAACGTAGCAAAACCGGCAGTTCTCAGGGTTATGGATTCAAACAGGGAATTTGCCAGTTTGGCACCAAATCCCAGCTCTCCTATAGTATAGGGATTATTGTATTCTGTTAACAAAAACAGTAACATTCCGCTGATAATCAGAATCCCTGTAAAAGTAATAACGAGTTTGCTGTGTTCTGAGAGCCTTGTAATAATTGTGAATGGAGAAAATCTCCTGGATAACCCCTGCTTAAATGTATGTAAAATATCGAACCAGACAACAAATCCTATACCACCCATAACGATCAGAATCATTGTAACACTCATAACAATGGGATTGCTTCTATAATCGATTAAACTGTTTGGGCCTATGATATCCATTCCGGCATTGCAGAAAGCAGATATTGCATTAAAAACAGAAATCCATAGGCCTCGCCTTACGCCAAATTCCGGGATAAATACAAAGGAATAAAATATTGCACCTATTCCTTCCATAATAAATGTTCCTTTTAGAACTCTGATAAGGAAAAGAAGGAGCTTTGAATTCGAATTTAAGTTAAAGGAATCCTGAAGAAGAAGCCTGTCTCCGAGAGTGAATTTTCTATGAGTAATCACCATAAGCATTGATGCAATGGTAATCATTCCAAGTCCGCCTATCTGAATAAGGATAAGGATTATAAGTTGACCGAAAAGACTCCAATGAGCATAGGTGTCAACTACAACAAGACCTGTGACGCAAACTGATGTTGTAGCAGTAAATAATGCAGTAACAAAACCTGTATGATTCCCATTGGAAGATGAAAATGGCAGCATCAGCAGAATGGTACCCATGAGAATGGTTATGAAGAAACTTGCAGGTATAATCTGTACAGGTGTCGGTTTGAATTTTTTTAGGTTGAATAATTCCGTCATCTATTTATTATCCTTAGAGGTTAAAGTATTTTTGTCTGATAATTTGTTTCCTTGAATGCCAATTATAGCAGATAAAATCACTACATAACATTATAGATTTTTGAATTTCCGAAGAAATAGTGTAGCCAGGTTACTGTTTAAACAGCTCTGTGTAAGTGCTATGCAGAGCGTGCCTATTGAATTATATAAACGAAATCATGGTTACTGTTCAGACAGCTATGCGCACTTGCTGCGCTGAGCGTGAGAATGTTCTACGTCTTGAATATAGGATTTGCCCCTTTGCCGAAGGCAACTGGAATGGGCAAATCCAGTTGCTGTGAGCACCGTAAGGTGTGAACAGTAACAAATCATGTGTTTGTGCCGATATATATAGAAGTATTCAAGCATACTATCAATAATGTATAATGTAATTGATAATTTGTTAATTGTTATGAATTTTTCGGGATAGTAAAACATAGATGTAATTCGATATATATCAGGTAAGCTGTAGTTTTGTGGATGGTGTGAAGATAAGGGGGAAGAATGAAAAAGAAGAAAAATGGCCTTAAATGGTTAGTACTAGTGTTGGTTCTTCTTGTAACAGCTTTTACCGGTTCTATGGTTGCCTGCGGGCTTTTTAAGGAACGAAATTCTGACAAATCGGCAGATAAAGCAGAGGAGTCAGAAGAAATACCATATGATGCAGAGATAACTTCCCTAGAACAGGGAGACGGTATTAATTCAATTGCTAATGGCTATGCTGCGGAATTTGCGTTGGAGGAATTGCCTGATACAATTGAGCCATGTGGAATGTGTGTATATGATGATGTCCTTTATGTAACGGATACATTTTCAAAATGTATCTGGAAAGTAACAGGCAGTTCGGCAGAGATCTATGCGGGAGCAGAAAGTTCGCGGGATATATATGACAAACCGCAGGGCGGCTATAATGATGCCGATGCAACTGAGGCACTCTTTAAAATGCCCTGGGCCATTGCCCCTTTTATGGGCGGAATGGCAGTGACTGATACGGATAATAATTCGCTTAGAATTATAAATGCCGGAAAGGTCGATACACTTAATTCATCTGAAGATGGTTCGGTTTACGATTATCCTACAGGAATATCTGCTGATGATGGTGGAAATCTTTACATAGCAGATACACATTCAGATGATGTAAAGATTGTTTTTTCAGATGGGTCGGTCGGTACTTTTGCTGAAGGAATTGACAGTCCTATGGGATTGTTCTGGAAAGCGGGCTATCTGTATGTAGCAGAGACCGGGAAAAACCGCATTGTAAAAGTGAGTACTTCAGACCTCAGCGTTCCAAAGTCAAAGAATGATCTGGAAGTTGTTGCAGGAAGCGGCGAAGAAGGGTTTGATGACGGAAATGCACTAGGGGCGACTTTTTCATCCCCTAAGGGACTTGCTGTAGGAGATGATGGAACAGTCTATGTTGCGGATACTGTTAACGGGGCTGTCAGATGTATAAAAAATGGGCAGGTAAAGAGCCTTGAAATCAAGGATAGTTTGTCTCCTGATGCGGAGCTTGTATCTCCTATTGGAATTTGTATTTATGGAGGAAGACTGTATGTTGCCGACAACTTTGGCAGGAGAATATACTCTATAAGCATATAGTCAGGATAAAAACATGGGAAATTATATAGTATTTGATCTGGAATGGAATCAAGGTAAAACAGTAAAAGAGAAGAATGGAAAATCACTTCCTTTTGAAATTATTGAAATAGGCGCGGTGCGCCTTGATGAAAATAGAAAAAGAACTGGTGAATTCAGCAAACTTATAAGACCTACTGTTTATAAAAAAATGCATAAGATTACTGAGGATCTGATTCATATTTCAATGGAAGATCTGCAGAGCGGTGAAGAGTTTGTGACTGTTATCAGGGAATTTCTTGATTGGTGCGGTGAAGAGCCTACTTTTTGTACATGGGGACCTTTGGATCTGACTGAGCTTCAAAGGAATATGGATTTTTATGATCTGCCACTTCTTTCTGACAGACCATTACCTTTTTATGATGTTCAAAAGCTTTTCAGCATACAATATGAAGATGGTAAGATGAGAAGATCTCTTGAGCATGCCACAGAGAGTCTTGGGATGGAGAAGGATACTGCATTTCACAGGGCGTTGTCAGATGCGGATTATACAGCGAGGATTTTTTGTGAACTGAGCAGAAAGGTTTTCTATAATTACTCATTCGATAATTATGTGACACCAAAAACCAAGGACCAGGAGGTTCACATCATTTTCGAGCATTATGCAAAATACATCTCCAGAGAGTTTAAATCAAAAGAAGAACTCCTCTCAGATCCTGAGGTTATGGGGACGAAGTGTTACCTTTGCAATAAGCCGATAAAACGAAAGGTAAAGTGGTTTTCCAATAATGGAAAGCATTTTTACAGTGTATCATTATGTAAAGAGCATGGCTTTATGAAGGCAAAAGTCAGACTAAAAAAGGCAGAGAGTCAGAAGTATTATGCTGTAAAGACACTTAAATTCATCACTGATAAAGAGATGGAAGAGGTTAAAGCAAAATCCGAAAAGAAAAATTTTAATAAACTTGGAGATCATAAGAAAAAGGCGGACTAAACCGCCTTTTTTTAAAATCTTGGACCACTTCGCTTTTTTGCTTCACGTTTACGTCTGTTAAGTCGTTTTCTGTCTTCTTTACTTACTCCTGAAAATGCTCCGATCAAGGATGCCAGGTAAATAAGAAATATTATTGAACCTCCGGTAACGGCTACAACGGCAAGGATGATCTTCATATTGATATAAATCATTCTTGATGATGAAGAATAGTCATTTGAAGAACTGCCTTGGGCGCTCTGGGAAATGAGGATGTGTCCTGAACCTATCGGAACTCCGTTAAAGGAGTAGTTGATTGTGGATACAATCCCTGTAGAATCAGTATTTCCGTCGTATGAAACAGTTGATACTGCATCAGACAGGGAAGCAGTTACAGGAAGTATAACATTATCATTTCTTCCAAATTCAAGAGATACGCTTTGAGTATTAAAAATATCATCATTTGATGTAAAAAAGGCGTTATCATTTGGAATGTATCCGGTTTCTTCACTTTTTACATTTACTGATTTAAAGTTGTTGAAACCATAATCAAATAAAGTCACAGTATCTGTAAACTGTGCAGGTGATTCTTCCATGAGCACAACACACACCAGCTTCATGCCATTTTTTTCAGCGCAGGTAACCAGTGTTTCTCTGGCGAGATCAGTATATCCGGTTTTTCCTCCAACTATTCCTTCGTAAGGTATTTCTCCGGTGATAAGTTTATGCTTGTTATTAAGATAAAAGTCATCAGGTTGTCCTGCACTTGGTGCAAAATGATATCGCGGTGTGTTGCCTACTCTGCAGAGCAGTTCGTTCGAGAAAAACTCTTTTGCAATAAGGGCAAGATCGTAGGCGCTTGTATAGTGGTCAGGAGACTGAAGGCCATTTGTATTTGAAAAATGGGTATTGGTACATCCAAGTGACGCAGCCTTTTCGTTCATAAGGTTTACAAAGGCATCTATTGAGCCGCTTACATGTTCTGCGACTGCATTTGATACTTCATTGGCACTACCCACCATTATTCCGTACAGGGATTCTTCAAGTGAAAGGTATTCTCCTGCATCCATTCCGATTTTTGATCCGTCAGCAGGAACGGAATGGATCGCATCATAAGAGAAATCTACACGGTCATCAAGGCTTGCATTTTCAACAGCAAGCAGACATGTCATTATCTTTGTCGTGCTGGCAGGATATAATTCTTCGTGAATGTTTTTTTCATAAAGTATTGTTCCTGTGTTTACATCAAGCAGGATGGCGGCTTCAGCGCCTATCTGTGGGCCCTCGGGCCAGCCCTGGATTTCATTACTCTGGATAGGAAGTGACTTCCTTGCAACCTGAACACTCTCTGCATCGGACTCCGCATGGCTAACAAGAGGGAATTCTATTAATAGGCTTAAAAATATGATCAAAGCAGATGTCTTTTTAACAAAATTACTGAAATACATATAAACTCCTTATAGCAGTATTCTGTTAGTTTATGATACACTAAAAGAGGATAAAAACCAAAGATAAAGCTGCAAAAACTTTTCAATATGTGGCATTTGGTGGTACAATTTAATTATATATTGAGAGGTAAGATTTATTATATGCGGCTTAGAAATATAGCAGGTTCAAGAGAGAGAATCGCAGAAAGTCCGTTCACTATTGATAACCCGGAACAGAATAAGGGCAAATGGAAAGAAGTGTTCGGTAACGATAATCCCATAAGGATTGAGGTTGGAACGGGTAAAGGACGTTTCATTATGGATTTGGCAGCAGTCAATCCGGATATTAATTATGTAGGAATTGAGAAGTACTCAAGTGTACTTTTAAGAGCAGTTCAGAAGCAGACTGAGCTTGAACTTACAAATGTCAGATTTATAAGGATGGAAGCTGAGATAATCACAGAGGTATTTGAAGAAGGGGAAGTCGATCGGATTTACCTTAATTTTTCAGACCCCTGGCCCAAGGAGAGACATGCACAGAGAAGACTTACTTCCAGCAGCTTCCTCAGAAGATATGATCAGATTCTGAAAAAAGACGGACAGTTGGAGTTTAAGACAGATAACAGAGAGCTATTCGATTTTTCTTTGATGGAACTTAATACTGCAGGGTGGCATGCTGAAGCTGTTACCTATGACTTGCATAATGATGCTTCAATGAATGAAGGAAATATCATGACAGAATATGAGGAGAAGTTTTCCGCGAAAGGGAATCCAATCTTCAAATATATTATTAAGCGGTAGGGTGGTTACATTAATTTTTTTAGCGATATTCTTATCGCGGAAAGAGGTGGACGATGGCTGAGTACACATTTACAACAGACAACTTTGAAGAAGAAGTTCTCAACAGTAAGCTTCCGGTACTGATTGACTTTATGGCTGACTGGTGTGGACCGTGCAAGATGATGGCACCCATGATTGATGAGTTTGCCAAGGAATATGATGGAGAACTCAAGGTTGGTAAGATAAACGTGGATGAGCAGCCTGAGATTGCGCAGAAATATGGTGTTATGTCAATTCCCATGTTTGCTTTCATAAAGGATGGCGAATTGGTTGACCAGGCAGTAGGAGCTCAGAGTAAAGCTAAACTTCAGGGCATGATTGATAAAGTTGTGTCATGATTTTAATTTAATTTGAATATGTGATATTATATGGCTCGGGTAGACAGATTTGTCAGTCTACCCGACATTCTTTTATGTTATAGAAAAAGTGCTTCACTACGGATGCGCATTCGTGCGGGCTATTGGATTTATTTAGTGGAGCTTATTCAGGGGGAGATGTTGACCAAGGGATTTCCCGGAGGAGAAGTCATGTCGGACAATATCAGAAATTTTAACGATTATAGAAAAAAGATAACAAATGATGAACATGTTACAGAAGAAATAAATATTGAAATCCAGGATCCGCTTGATTTTTTGAGCGCTGATGAGAGGGAAGAGTACTATAGAACTCAGCACGAAGCGATGGACAGAGAGCGGGATAGTATTGAAGAGGATTCATCAGAGTTTTATCTGGATGAGGATGAAAAGGCAGCAGAAGAAAAATCCAAAGCTTTTCGGAAGAAGACCAGAGTAGTGGCTGATGAGGATTGGGAGGATGAAGAAACCGGTGGAAAAGGAATAGATCCCTTAATAATAGTAAGGATTTCTTCAATCATCACCGGAATCATAATACTGACCCTTATAGGAATGATTTTTAAAGCCAAGGTCTATGACAGATATCTGGTGCCGGATCCTGATGAAGCAAAAACCAAAGTTGAGGTTTTGGAGCTCGCCGGATACACTCGTACAGATGATAAAATAGTCACAACCGCGGATCTGAATTTAAGAAATACGCCATCTACAGCCAGTGATGAATTTATTGTCACGAAGGTTCCCAAGGGAACGGTCATTGACAGGGTGGCTGTAAGTGACGATGGGGAGTGGGCTCAAATTAATTATGAAGGTCAGCTTCTCTTTTGCTCTATGAAATACGCGGCAGTTCAGGAATAAAAGTTATGGATCCACGAATAGAATGGATCAAGGGCCTCACAGAAATCCTCATATCGTGAGCAGAGGTTTTCGATTTTTTCAAGTATTTCTGATGAGGATACTTTGTTGTCGAGCGCATCGGCAAGTTTTTGAGCGCATTTTGATTCCGGAATACGTATGTCCATGTTTATTAGAATATCCTCATAAAGCTGTTCTACACCTGAGAACAGATGAGGATATTTTTTGCGGATATAAGAGAGCTCATCCAGGAAAATCTCTCTTCTCTGTAAAAGGAACAGAGTATAAACGGGCTCAACAATTTTACGAGGCTCGATTTCGTCCTGGTAAGATCCGTCTTCATAGTCGAGACCGGAAGTGTAGTATTCACAAAGCTCCTGAATAAATGGACTTACATGTGAATCGTCATATAATTTTTGTAGTTCAAATGTAATTAAATCTTTCATAATTAATAATGATACAACAAGGAGAGAAGATATGCGAATAGGAATTTTTGATTCCGGTATCGGAGGACTATCAGTTCTTAACGAAGCTTATCATAGATTTCCTGACGAGGAATATATATTTTATGCGGATACCAGGCATGTACCCTATGGCTTAAAGACCGAAGAAGAGATTAAAGGTTTTACCGATGAAATAGTAAAATTTTTAATCGGAAAGAAAGTTGATGCCATAGTGATAGCCTGCAATACAGCAACAAGTGTTTCTGTTGAAATGCTAAGGGAAAAATATGATCTTCCGATTTTGGGAATGGAACCTGCTGTAAAACCGGCAGTGGAGAATGCTGAAGATTGTGATAAAAGGATTCTGGTTATGGCAACACCTGTGACAATCAGAGAGAAGAAACTTGCTAATCTTCTCATGAGAGTTGATGTAAAGCACAGAGCCGATCTTCTGGCGATGCCGGAACTTGTTGGATTCGCAGAACGTGAGGATTATGAAAGCGATGCTGTAAAGAACTATATAAGGAAACAGTTTTCAGAAATAGGGGCTACGGAAGAGAAATACAGTACGCTGGTTCTTGGATGTACGCACTTTAATTATTTTAAGCCTTTATACAGAGAAATTCTCGGTGAAAAAATGCTTCTGGTAGATGGAAATTACGGAACAGTTCATCATCTTGGAGACGTTCTTGGATTAAATATTAAAAAAGATGCAGATAGTAAGATTATCTTTAACCAACCACAAGATATAGTGGTTGGTTATCATACCAGCTACTATGAGTCAGGAGACGAAATTACGGATAACAACAGATTGTCTAAATACCTTAGAATGCTGAACAGGCTTGAGTTTGTAAGGAATATTTGATAACGATAAATTGTTACTTGATTAATACTATATAATGTATTATATTTTATATATAGCCACAAGATATAGTTTCGGGTGGCTATTATTTTTCCAAAAAATTAGATTTTAAGCGCAACAAGTATAAATTTCTAGAGGAATTATTGATTATTATTTAATAACTAGGGGGTTAACCAGTGAAGATTATTAAGAGAAGCGGTAAAGAGGTTACTTTTGATGGTTCCAAGATATTGGCAGCTATCGAGAAGGCAAATAAGGAAGTGACTCCTGACCAGAGCTTATCTGAAGATCAAATTAAGGACATTGAAGCTAAGGTAGAGGAGAAGTGCAATAGACTTACCAGAGCGGCAAACGTTGAGGAAATCCAGGATATGGTTGAGGATGGACTCATGGAGTCCGGTAAATTTGAGGTTGCCCGCAAATATATAACATATCGCTATCGCCATGCCCTTGTCCGTAAGTCTAATACTACAGACGAGCAGATTATGTCTCTCATCGAGTGCAGCAATGAAGAGGTTAAGCAGGAGAATTCCAACAAAAATCCTACTGTAAACAGTGTGCAGAGAGATTATATGGCAGGCGAGGTGAGCAGAGATATTACCCGTAGATTCCTTCTGCCGGAGGATGTTGTTAAAGCTCACAAGGACGGAATAATACATTTCCATGATTCAGATTATTTTGCTCAACATATGCACAATTGCTGTCTTGTGAATCTTGAGGATATGCTCCAGAACGGAACAGTTATTTCAGAGACTATGATAGAGAGACCCAAGAGTTTCTCTACCGCATGTAATATAGCAACTCAGGCCATCGCACAGATAGCAAGCTCACAGTATGGCGGACAGAGTATTACACTTTCACATCTTGTACCCTTTGTAGATGTAAGCAGACAAAAGTTCAGAAGAGAAGTGCGTCAGGAATTTATAGATGCAGGTATGGACGCTACAGATGAACAGATAAAGGATATTGCTGAGATGCGTGTGCGCAAGGAGATAGAGCGTGGCGTACAGGTTATCCAGTATCAGGTCATCACATTGATGACTACAAATGGTCAGGCACCTTTCATCACAGTCTTTATGTATCTTGATGAGGTTCCGGAGGGACAGCTTCGAGATGACCTTGCACTTGTTATAGAAGAGATGCTTAAGCAGAGAATCATCGGTGTAAAGAACGAAAAGGGAGTCTATATTACTCCTGCATTTCCTAAGCTTATTTATGTTTTGGATGAGGACAATATCCATGAAGGTACTCGTTACTGGTACCTTACACAGCTTGCGGCTAAGTGCACAGCTAAGAGAATGGTGCCGGATTATATTTCTGCCAAGAAGATGAAGGAATATAAATCAGGAGATGTTTATCCATGCATGGGTTGCAGAAGCTTCCTTACAGTCGACAGCGAAGAAAATGCTGAGGGATTGTGCAATAAGGGTAATATTTCAAAAGCACAGAATTATACAGAAGGTGAACATAAATATTACGGACGATTCAATCAGGGTGTTGTTACAATAAATCTGGTAGATGCAGCATGCTCTTCAGGCGGTGATGAAGCAAAATTCTGGGAAATCATGGAAGAGCGCACGGAGTTATGTAAAAAGGCACTGATGTGCAGACATAATCGCCTTATTGGAACTCCTTCAGATGTTGCACCTATTCTTTGGCAGAACGGAGCTCTTGCAAGACTTAAAAAGGGTGAGACTATTGATAAGCTTCTTTATGGAAACTATTCAACTATTTCACTGGGTTATGCAGGACTTTGTGAGTGTACAAAATTCATGAAGGGTGTGACACACACTGATCCTGCCGGTAAGGATTTTGCTCTGAGAGTAATGCAGTTCATGAATGATAAATGTGCTAAATGGAGAGCTGAGACAAATATTTCCTTTAGCCTTTATGGAACACCTCTTGAATCTACAACATACAAATTCGCAAGAGCGCTTCAGAAGCGTTTCGGAATTATCGATGGTGTAACAGATAAGAACTATATAACAAACAGCTATCATGTTCATGTAACTGAGAAGATCGATGCATTTACAAAGCTTAAGTTTGAATCTGAGTTCCAGGCACTTTCTCCTGGAGGAGCTATCAGCTATGTTGAAGTTCCGAACATGAACGATAACATAGAGGCAGTACTTTCTGTAATGCAGTATATCTATGAGAACATTATGTATGCTGAGCTCAACACAAAGAGTGATTACTGCCAGTGCTGTGGTTATAATGGAGAGATACAGATCGAAACTGATATAGATGGAAAGCTCATCTGGAAATGTCCTAACTGTGGAAATACAGACCAGGCAAAGATGAATGTAGCCAGACGTACATGTGGATACATTGGTACGCAGTATTGGAATCAGGGACGTACACAGGAGATTAAAGAGAGAGTATTACATCTGTAAATATTTGGGATTTTCAGTTTGACGGAAATTCTAATTTTGTTCTCCGGCATGATCAGAAAACGTAAATCATATTAAATATAGAAAGGGGCTATCTTTAGGTAGTCCCTTTTTGACTTATTGGAATTCCGGTGGAATTTCATAAAATAAACAGCACCTTGCTATGAATGACCATTCACATGAGAATGTCGCAATTGATATTCATAATTTAATGAAAGAATATAGGAAATAAAATATGAACTATGGAGAAATAAAGACTACAGATATTGCTAATGGACAGGGGGTAAGAACTTCCTTGTTTGTATCAGGCTGCACTCACCATTGTAAAGGCTGCTTCAATGAGGAGACATGGGATTTTAATTTTGGAAAGCCTTTCACAGAGGAAGCGCAGGATGAAATTATAGAGTCCCTGAAGCCTGCATATATCGCAGGACTTACAATTCTTGGTGGCGAGCCTATGGAGATATTAAATCAGAAGGCTATAAATCCGTTTATTAAGCGTATAAAAGAGGAACTTCCGGGAAAAAACATATGGATTTACAGTGGTTATACCTGGGAAGAACTATTGGATGAAAATAATAAAAGATGCCACTCGGATGATACCATGGAAATACTGAATAATATCGATATGCTGGTGGATGGAGAATTCAAGCTGGATCTTAAAGATATAACATTAAAATTCAGAGGGTCTTCCAATCAGAGAATTATCATGGTTCAGGAATCGTTACGGGCCGGGGAAATTATTCTGTCAGAGTTAAATAATTAACTGTTACATGTTTCCCACGCCCATAAATTATCCGAAGCCTATTCTGGTCAAGGCTGCATGAAGTCGAATATTACAGATGATAAAGTCTTCTGGCATTATTGTCTGTAATGGCAATGACTTCTTCTGCGGAAAGATTCTTGATTTCAGCAATCTTTTCTATGACAAACAGCAGGTTAAGGGAAGAATTCCTTTTTCCTCTGTAGGGTTCAGGTGATAGATAAGGAGAATCGGTTTCTATAACGAGCTGCTCAATGGGAGCATACTCGACAACTTCACGAAGTTTTCTTCCGTTTTTGAAAGTTATTACTCCGCCGATTCCCAGGAAAAATCCCATATTAAGATATTCTCTTGCTGTTTCAACTGAATAGGAGAAACAGTGAATGTCACCGCCAACTTCTCTGGCATTTAAAGCTTTCATCATATCAAGAGTATCCTTAGCAGCATCTCTTGAGTGAATGATAACAGGGAGTTTTGTGCGCTTTGCCATTTCTATCTGGGCCTCAAACCACTTTTTCTGGATGTCTTTTGACGGTTCATCGTAATGATAATCGAGACCAATTTCGCCAACGGCTACGGCTTTCTCATAAGAACACATTTCTTCGAGCCATTTCAATTCTGAATCGTTCATTTCAGCAGAATCACTGGGGTGTACACCTATGGTTGTATAAATGAATGGATATTTTTTCGTCAGTTCAATAGATTGTTCTACAGTTCGTTTACTGGAAGTTGCGTTTACAATAGTTCCAATTCCATTTTCCTTCATAGAGGATAAAAGTAAATCTCTGTCGCTATCAAATGCCTCATCATCATAATGAGCGTGTGTTTCAAAAATCATTAGTTCTCCTTAAAATGCTTTACTTAGTCAGGGGATAGAGTAAATTTGCGAGTCTGGCAAATTCTTCCAAGCTCAGTTTTTCCCCGCGAATTGATGGATTAAGCCCCATCTCTTCAAGTGCGGATACTACCTGTTGTCTGTCAAGACCAAGGTTTCCGTTTGCAACGCCATTGGAAAGGGTTTTACGTCTTTGTGCAAAGGCTGCCCTGATAACAGAAAACATGAATTTTGAGTCAACAACATCTACAGGAGGATTCTTGTGGCATTTTAAACTAATAACAGCAGAGTCAACTCCGGGCTGAGGAATAAAACAGCTTGGAGGAACAACCTGAACCATGGTAGGTTCCGTGTAGTATTGAACAGCTAAAGATAAAGCTCCATAGTCTTTGGAACCCGGTTTTTCTGCCATTCTGTCAGCTACCTCTTTTTGAACCATTACGGTGATACTGTCTATGGGAAGCTCACTTTCAAGCAGTCTCATAAGTATGGGCGTAGTAATATAATACGGAAGGTTGGCAACAACTTTTATTGGTTTGCCATTATTTTCTTCCTGAACAGCTTTTTCTATATCGAATTTTAAAATATCTTCATTTATGACTGTCACATTATTATAGTCTGATAATGTATCAGCAAGTATGGGAATGAGCATCTTATCGATTTCGACAGCGATAACCTTCCCGGCACTTTCAGCTATATATTGTGTCATGGTACCGATACCGGGACCAATCTCCAAAACTGTATCGCTATCTGTAATTCCGGCAGCTTTGACAGTTGTGCTTAAAACAGAATCATCTATAAGGAAGTTCTGGCCAAATTTCTTTTGTATACTCAGATTATACTTTTCAATAATTGCCCGTGTTCCGGACGCACATCCAAGTGTAGGCATAAATATTCTCCGTTTATAAAATTATTTTCATTATGCTTTTAAAATGCTTCAGACTAAAACAATCAGGTAGTAATGTTTAATGAAATATTGATTTGTCTAGTTATTCTATCAGTACATTTATTATTTTGCCACATTATGAAATTAAATTCGAGAAAAACCGCAGAAATAAGCGAAAATTAAACATCGTGATTTTTGACATCAAAACGTTGCTATGCTAAAATTTCACTAGATGTAGTATGAAAAAGTTTTAGAGGACAATATTTTGGATAAAACAGAATATAAAATTCGAGCAGAAGAGATAAAATCGCTGATTAGGGCACAGCGCTTTGCAGAAGCAGTAAGGATTGCCGACACAATTGACTGGAAGAGAGTTAAGAGTGTCGGTATGCTTTGTGCAATCAGTGATCTGTATAAGGTAAACAGGAGGCTGGAGGAGAGCAGGGATATCTTACTTCTCGCATATGACAGAAGTCCGACGAGAAGAGAGATTGTATACTCACTCTGTGAGCTTGCTATTGCTATGGGAGAATTTGTCCAGGCAGTCGAGTATTACAAGGAATTTGTGAGACTTGCTCCACGAAACACAGCCAGATATATTCTGCAGTACAAGCTGTATGAGGCTCAGGAAGTAAGCCTTGAGGAACGTATTGCCGTACTGGAGGAATATAAAAAGCACGACTACAACGAAAAATGGGCGTATGAATTGGCCTATCTATATCACAGAGTCGGACTCACTACAGAATGTATAGAGGAATGTGACGAACTTTTCCTGTACATGAGAGAGGGCCGATATGTAATTAAAGCTCTTGAATTAAAAGCTCTTCATGAGCCTCTTTCCCCTGAACAAAAAGCAGTTTATGCAAAATATAAGGCAGAAACCAGTGGCAGCTTATATGCACCGGATATGCAGGATTCTGTTCCGGGAAAAGATGTGGTGGATGCAAGAAAGTCTCCCACAAGAGAACTTCCGGAAATATCAGATGAACAGCTAAGTACATCTGCTGGTTATAACTATTCATCAGATGCTGCTTATTATGATAATCAAAATGTTGCGCAGCAGCCTTATGCACAAAATAATTATGCGCAGGATTTACAGCAGCAGACATATGCAGAACAGGCTTATGGACAGACTGCATATGAAGCACCGGTTTCGGAGAATCTGTCTCAGGATACCATGGTTTATGACAGACCGCAGGAAGAGCTTCAGTATGAGACGCCATTAGAAGATTCATTCTCAGTACCTACTGTTAATGTGGATACATATAATACTGTTGATCTGCAGAAGGAAATTGCTGCAAACCTTAAGGATATGCTTACAGAGAATCCTGATGCAGCTCTTTTTGCTGATGCACACGGGCCTCAGGTTGTTAAAGAGGGTGATGAGACAGAGAACCTTGATACAGGAGAAATGTTTGACACCACAGGAGAGATTTTAAAGCCTTCGATGTCAGAGCTCTTTTATGAAGACAGAACAGCTCCGGTTGACAATAGTGTCTATCAAATGCCTGTAAATGAAGCTGCGGTGACTGAAGACTTAGCACAGACTCCCGTTGAAGGACAAAGCTTTGAGTCTACTGATCAATACGGTGGGGAGCAGTATGCAGAACTGCAGAATGAGCAGGAAAGCGAACAGGCAGCAGGAGAGAGTAGAGCATTTTTTGAAATGCCTGTAACGAAACTTGCATCTCAATCAAAAAGAGAGGCTGTAGCAGATACTGATACAAAGATATGGAATGCGGAGGAAATAGAACAGGCTAGAGATATGCTGCCTACCAGTCCGCAAAGTGCCTCAATTGCTGAGGAATTAAAGGATAAGGAAATAGCAGCTAATCTTGCTGCTTCTGCTATGCAGGATCATGCAATGTATAAGGGTGCGGTTTTCACGGACGAGCCATTACAGGATGAAGTTCCCGGTGCGGTGATCAAGCCAAATGTAAGATATCAGATCAATAATTCCTTCGATAAGATGCTTTCTCAGGAATATGATGGTCAGATAAGTCTTGCTATCGATGATTCCAAGCAGGTAGAGAAACAGATAACCGGTCAGATAAGCATTAATGAGTTTATGCAGGACTGGGAAAACTATAAAAAGCAGCAACAGGATCAGCAATACAAGAAAGTTAAAAAGCTGGCTGACTCAGAGACAGGTGAGCTTTTTAAGGAATTTGACCAAAATCTTGTATCGCCTATGCTTGATGGTGAAATCTCGCCTGAAGAAGCTTTGATTAAATCTAATGCTGAAATACAGAATGAGCAGATCACCTCAGCGGATAGTGCCATTGAGGAGCCATTAGTTTCTGAAGCCGGTTCTATAGACGATGTTAATTATGAAGAAGATATCGATTCAAAGGGTGAGGAATCGGTAAGTAGTGAAGAACTGACTGATAATGAAACACTGTTAAATACAGAAAGTTCAAATGCAGAGCAGGAAAGTAATGACTTCTATGCCCAAGAGCCGGAAAATGAGGAGCTTTCTTCTGATGAATATGCGAGTGATGAAATAGATACCACGCAGCAGGAGCTTTCTGATAATGAAGCTATTACTGAGGAAGATCAGTCTGAGATTAAGACTGTTGATGACCTTCAAAATACTCAGTCAATGGTTCTCATTACAGGAGAGGATTTAGAGACAGCTAAGTACTTGGGAGTAGAGGAGGAACCCTCTAAGGAGCCTGAAGAAAACACCAGGGCAGCAGAGGTGGATCTTGGTGAAACAACAGAGATTAGCAGTGAAGAAATAGAAAAGGCTGTCAGAGAGTCCGTTAAGGAAAAGAAAGAAGACGCCCGGTATAGTGAAACAACTCAAAATGCTGGTGCAGAAGATAAGGAAGAATTTGTAGAAGAAACAACAGAATCTGCCAAAGAAGAAGCAGAAGTCTCAGAAGTAAATGAGCATGTGGATCTCGAAGATGATAAGGATGATAAAGGAATAGATGAGAGAGTCCGTGTTATGACTCCCGAGGAAAAGGGACTGTTTGGACCTTATATCCATCATAAAAAATCCAGAAGGCAGATAGTTCGTGCTATAGACAGCCTTAGTATGGCTGCATACACAAATAATGCCATAGTTACAGGTGAAGAGGGCGCAGGTACAGTTAACCTTGCAAAGGGACTTATCAAAGCTGTTCAGGCTACAGATGATAATTTTTCAGGTAAGGTTGCTATGATCACAGCAATCAAGCTGAATAAAAGCTCTGTAAGTTCAATTCTTGATAAGATTGTTAATGGAGCTCTTATTATCAGAAGAGCTGCAGATTTAAAAGAAGATACGGTTATCACTTTGTTAAAGCAGCTGCAGAGCGAGAACAAGGGATACATCGTCGTTATTGAGGATACCAAGGATGATATAGACAGACTCCTTGATAAATATCCGGATCTTAAAAAATGCTTCAATGTTCGAGTAGATATAGAGGCTCTTGATGATGATTCTCTGGTGGCATATGCTGAGCAATATGCTTTAGAGAAGGAGCACGTTATCGACAATCTTGGAATTCTTGCGCTTCATCAGAAGATTTCCGAGAGACAGACTTTGGATCATGAGGTGACTGTTTCTGAAGTTAAGGAAATGGTAGATGATGCCATTTACTATGCTGATAAGTATTCAGTAGGGCATTATTTTGATGTTTTGTTCAGAAAACGATTTGATAAGGAAGACATGATAATTCTTCGAGAGAAGGATTTCCTTCATTAAATATATGTTTATGCTATAATGTTTATGCAAAATTTTTCTAAAAGGGGATTAGATATGGGTCAGACAGTTTTTATTTCAGATGCGGATGAGTATTTATTTGGACAAGGTACTCATTATGATATTTACAAAAAACTAGGGGCACATGTCTCAGAGGAAAATGGCGTAAAGGGGATGTTTTTTGCTGTTTGGGCACCTAATGCCGAATCAGTACATGTTATAGGATCCTTCAATGGATGGGATGAGGAAATGTATCCGATGGAAAAAATCGGAAACATGGGAATTTACAAATTATTCATTCCTGGAGTAGGTACAGGAGAACTGTACAAATATCTTATTCGTACTCCTGATGGTAGAAAACTCTATAAAGCAGATCCGTACGCAAATTATGCTGAACTGAGACCTGGTAATGCTTCAAGAACAACGGATTTATCAAAGTTTAAATGGAGTGATGACAAGTGGTATTCAAGCAAAAAAGGTAAGGATCTGAATAGACAGCCGATTGCCATCTACGAATGTCATATTGGGTCATGGATGAAGCATCCGGATGGAACAGAGGATGGCTTTTACAGTTATAGAGAATTTGCTGACAGAGTAGTTGAATATTTAAAGGAGATGAAGTATACACATATCGAGCTGATAGGTATAGCTGAACATCCTTTTGACGGCTCATGGGGATATCAGGTGACAGGATATTATGCACCGACCTCCAGATATGGCGAGCCTACTGATTTTATGTATCTGATAAATCTTTTACATAAAAATAATATCGGTGTAATTCTTGACTGGGTTCCGGCGCATTTTTGTCCTGATGAATTCGGCCTTGGCTGTTTTGATGGTACATGTATTTATGAAGATCCGGATCCGAGAAAGGGTGAACATCCGGATTGGGGAACCAAGATTTTTAATCTTGCAAAAAATGAAGTAAAGAATTTCCTTATTGCAAATGCTCTTTTCTGGATCAAGGAGTTTCATATCGATGGTCTCCGTGTTGATGCAGTGGCATCCATGCTTTATCTTGATTATGGTAAGAGGGATGGACAGTGGGTTCCTAATAAAGATGGTGGTAACAAGAATTATGAAGCCATTGAATTCTTTAAACATCTTAACAGCGTAGTAAGAGGAACTTATCCTGATGTTATGATGATTGCTGAGGAATCTACAGCATGGCCTAAGATTACAGCTCCTGTTGAAGATGATGGTCTTAATTTCAGCTTCAAATGGAATATGGGGTGGATGCATGATTTTTGTGAATATATGAAGCTTGATCCGTATTTCAGAAAAGGCGCTCATCACATGATGACATTTGCCATGAGCTATAATAATGCTGAAAACTATATCCTTCCGCTTTCACACGATGAAGTTGTTCATCTTAAGTGTTCAATGGTTGAGAAAATGCCTGGCTATAAGGTGGACAAATACGCTAATCTTCGTGCAGGTTACGCTTTTATGTTCGGCCATAGCGGTAAAAAGCTGCTCTTCATGGGACAGGATTTTGGACAGGAACGTGAATGGAGTGAGAAAAGAGAGCTTGACTGGTTCCTTCTTCAGGAAGATCTCAATCGCGGAATGAAGGATTATGTAAGAGATTTATTAGAGATTTATCGTAAATATCCTGCACTTTACGAAGTAGATAACGATTGGGGCGGTTTTGAATGGATTAATGCAAATGATGCGGACCACAGCATTTACAGTTTCTACAGAAGAGCTGCCAATGGTAAGGATAATATTCTTTTTGTAATTAACTTCACACCTATGGAAGTCAGGGATTATAAGGTTGGAGTTCCGTTTGCAGGAACTTATAAGCATATTCTTGATAGTGCGGACAAAAAGTATGCTGGATGTGGTACTGGAATACCGGATAGTATAAAAGCTGTTCCGGGACTTTGCGATTACAAGGATTATAGTATAACGATGACAATACCGCCATATGGTGCAGAGCTTTTTGTTTTCCAGAATCCGGAGGCAAAAAAGGTTGATGAAAAGAAGGTTGTAGAAAAAGCAAGCGCTAAGAAGCCTGCTGAGAAAAAAGATGTAGAGAAAGCAACCAAAAAGACAACAACTAAGAAAGCAAAATAAGGATCATTAAGATTTAAAAAAAATATTCCGAAATAAAAGGTGATAAACACTATAGGTGTTGTCACCTTTTTTCTTTTGCTTAGAAATCGGAGAATATAAATGAACGTGAATTTAAATACAATAAATGGAATGGAATCCGATTTAGACAGACCATTAAAAAGCATGGACGCAGGTCAGATTTACACATCTGCATACCAGAAGAACGGTAACGTAAAAGGTGCATTTGCAGTTGATCTTAATGGTAATTTTCTAAATAATCAGGCATATGCAAATAATGGGAAGACAAAAAATGACATTATTGCAGAAGCGCAGAACACAGATACTGCTGTTCGACATAACTACATGTCTATAATGGCAAATAATATGTCCGCTGATGATTTTGCAAAGGCAGCAGCGGATGGATTTGACTTCGGAGAGATGAGTCCGGAGGAATCTGTGACCATTCTTGATAAAATTAAGGCAACACTAGCCGTGTCAGGAACAGAGATTATCGGATATACAGATGACTTATCAGCTAAGGAGCTTGAGCAGATCACAGGAAGCAGTGGTCTGGCAAATGAGATTGCTTCATCTTTTCATGAAAATGATATTCCACTTACACAGGAGAATGTAAAGGAAATTGTAGCAGCTATAGATAAAATCAAGGATATAACTGCTATCAGTGATGGTGCGCTAAAATACATGACACTGAATAACATGGAGCCTACCATTGATAATATTTACATGGCAGAACATGCCACAAACGGACAGAACAGAAAAACCGGAACCTATATTGCACTTGAGACAGAAGGCTATTATGGAACAAAGGCTGAAAAGCTTGAATGGGATGCAGTAGAGGATCAGGTTAAAAGAATTATTGATGAGTCCGGACTTGATTCATCTGATAAAAAGAACCTTGAAGAAGCCAGATGGATGATAGAGGAAGGAATACCTCTTACAACAGATAATGTGAAAAAAGTCCATGAACTTGGCAGCATTGAATTGCCTATCAGTGAAGAAGAAATAGTTAAATTGACAGCGGTTTCAATCTCAAACAGAAATGCTGCTGTAATCAATGATAATACTGAGAGCAATAATTTACTTAAGGCTATTGAGATAGCTGATGAAGTTACAAATATTTCTGATAAAGCTATAGAAAGAGTATTGTCAGAGGATAAAGTTTTAAATATTGAAAACCTTAGTGCTGAGCAAAAAGATTTAGATAACGATAAAAAAGCAGGCACTGATAAAGCGCTATCAGATGAGCATAGACTTCCTATGCCTGAAGATACCGTAAGTTCTGAAAAAAATGTCATTGAAAATGTAAATAGAGAATTTGTGAATCATCCGGAAGAAGCCGGGAATAATGATGAGAGAAGAGAATTTCTTGAAGCAAGAAAACAATTGGAAGAGATTAGACTTTCAATGACTGTCAGTGCAAATTTAAGACTTTTGGATAAAGGCTTTAAGCTTGAAACAGAGCCCATTAAACAGGTGATCGAAGCACTTACGAAGGAAATTGAGAGCCTTGGCAATGAACTATTTTCTGAAGAAGACAGCTCAAAGTATCTGCTGTTTGAAGAGACAACGGCAAAAGTGGCTGAGCTTAAGCTTTTCCCTGTTGATATTGCAGGCAGAGATAATCTTTTAGAGAGTGAAAACTTTGGCGATATATATCAGGAGGCTAAGACTTTAAAGCAAAGATATGACAAGGCCGGAAAGACCTATGAAGCAGTTGGCACAGAGGTAAGAGCTGATCTTGGGGATAATATAAAAAAGGCATTTAGGAATATTGACACACTGCTTAAGGATCAGGGTCAGGAGATAAATGAAGAAAACAGACGGGCAGTGAGAATCCTTGGTTATAACCATATGGAGATCACTAAAGAAAACATTGAAAGTGTTCGTACAATTGATGAAAAACTTATGAATACTGTAAATAAGTTAAAGCCCGGAGCAGTTCTTAATATGATAAGGGACGGGCATAATCCCTTGAAGATGACTATAAATGAGCTTAGCGATGAGCTTGGCAGACAGGATAAGGGAGATTCCTCAAAGCAGGAAGAAAAGTATTCCAGATTTCTTTATAAACTCGAAAAGAATGCCGAAATAACACCTGAAGAGAAGGAAACATATATAGGAATATACAGACTTTTTCATAATCTGAAAATCACAGATAACGCAGCAATAGGCGTTGTTTTGGAGACAGGTGCTGAAATGACGATAGAGAATCTGTTATCTGCCACAAGAACGCTTAAGAAAGAGAAAAAGGGTTTAGATTATAAAGTCGATGATGATTTTGGCGGGCTTATAGGTAGAGATACCGATAGTAAATCCATCTCTTCGCAGATAGAATCAGCATTTATGCATTATAGTGAAAGCGCTGATATTGTTTATCAAAATCTAGAGCCGGAGAAATTGCTTAAGGCAGATGCGAAAGAAGAAATGCTTCTGGATGAACTTGCAGAAAAACTGGCGATGGAAGAGACTTCCCTGGAAGGACAGAGCGCAGAAAAAGAGTATTACAGTGAAAAAGCAAAGGAAATGCGAAAAATCGCTGCGCTTCAATCCACAGATGAAATAGTGACAGAGCTTGAAAAGCATGGTATTGCAGCAAATACAGATATGGTTCAGGCACTTATAAATCTAAAGTCCGGAAGAAAAGGAAGGAATAATTCTGTTTGGAGTCTTGCAGAAAAAATGGCCACTCTTGCCTTTAAAGAGGTGAGACAGGAGATGCTTCAGGATTTAATTGACAGCGATGATTATGAGAGTGCTTATGAAGAAAAATTAATGGGATTATCAGAGAGTTTGAACGAACTCCTGATGGAAGAAGCTGATTCTTATATTGATGTAAAGACAATACATCTTATGCAAAAACAGCTGACAGTTGCCTCTAAGATGTCAAAGCAGGAAAGCTACGAAATCCCTGTTGAGATTGATGGCAGACTTGTATCGATGCACGTCACTTTTAAAGAAAATGAACTGGATGGAAGCCGTGTTGAAGCTGAGATTGAAACACCTGATTTTGGGCAGGTATCGATGGCCATGACTGTAAGTGAAAATAAGGTTATTGGTGCATTTGCTTCAGCTTACCGGCAAACAGAGGATTTATCCGAATATTTGTCGGATGTGAAGGAGAAATTTATCAGAGGTCTATCAGAGAAGGAAGAGAACTTGTCTGTAGAACCTGAAAATATTGGAGTTTTTTACCGTAGACAAGAAGCAGGATCTGCAGTAACGGGATCGGGAAATGGAGTTTTCGATAAGCGAACATTGCTAAGGATGGCAGAGATTTTTGTACACTCGGTATAGTTAATATCAGAATCGGAGGTCATCATGCAGGTAAATTATAATATTTCAGCAATGATCGCAAATAATGCGCTGGTTGCTAATGACAATAAGCTCGCAGAGTCAATTGAAAGACTCTCTAGCGGTTTAAAAATCGCAAATGCTAAGGATAATCCGTCAGGACTGGCGATATCAAGGCGAATGAATGCACAGATTAAAGGTCTCGGTGTGGCAGGCGGCAACTCCGGAGATGGAATATCGGTAATACAGACTGCTGATGGAACACTTTCAGAAGTCCATGATATTCTTCAGAGAATGAGCGAGCTTGCTATTCAGGCAGCTAATGGAACCAATAGCGACAGTGATCTTGAGATAATTCAGGATGAAATAGCTCAGCTGAAGGATGAAATAACAAGAATATCAGATGCTACACAGTTTAATGGACAGACTCTGCTTGATGGATCATTTGATTTTCGCGGTTATTCTACCCTTGATAAAGATACTGATCCGCTGGTTACAGTAAACACTTATTCAGATGTCATTGATAGCGGGAATTACTACTTTGAGGAGATTTATTGCTCCTACGACGATAATTCAGGAAAAATAACGCTTCTTGATTCAAACGGCTATAGGACTGATTCTGTAAAAATTGATGTAACAAAAATAACAAAGTATCAGGGTCGGGAAACAGAGATTAATTACATGTATCAGGCAAGCGTTTCTGTGGATGGAGATTTGCTGAAAATATCCACAAGAGATGGAAAAGAGCTGGAAATAAAAGTAAATAAAAATCTAAAAGGCGAGAGAATTGATCTTGAACTAACAAGAAAAGGTGCAATGACAATGCAGGTTGGTGCCAATGAGGGGCAGGTGCTTGATATAAGAATACCCAGAGTTACATTGTCGAATCTTGGTATAGCTTATGTAGATGTCAGCAGAACATATAAGACAGATCTCATAGATGCGGTTGAATTTCTAAATAGTGATGAGGTCGCTCAGTATCTTTATGGAAGCGAAATAACTGCTGAAGATATAATCGATACAACATTTTATAACAGTAAAGAAGGAGTCATAGATTATACCAGGGGGCTAAAAGATGAAGAGCCATATCATTTCATAAATGTGGATGAAGCAAGAAAAATAGTTGAGAAACTAAGAAGGAGTAATTCTGAAATTGCTGGACTGGACCCGTGGGATCCGGATTATGATCAAAAAAAGGCTCAAATACAGGAGAATTTCTGGGAATACACGAAAGAAATTGAAAGAGCTGCTGATGAGAGAATAAAGGAGGCTCCTCATACAGGTGCAGATCAGGCGATAACAGATATAGGAAGTGCAATACAGAAAATATCTGCTATACGAAGCAGGCTTGGAGCTTATCAGAACAGACTGGATCATACAGTCAGCAACATTAATACAACCAGTGAAAATATGACAGCTGCTTATTCAAGAATAATGGATGTAGATATGGCTGATGAGATGACAGTATATTCTACACAACAGGTTCTTTCGCAGGCAGGAACAAGCATGCTTGCTCAGGCAAATGAAAGACCGCAACAGATATTACAGCTTCTCCAATAATGAGGTATAAATTATGACGCAGGACCTGATTTTGGCATATACACGTAGAATAACCATGGCCAATAAAACCCAGATGATCACAATTTTGTACGAGATGATTCTTGACTATATCAGTGAAGGAGAGCGAAAGCTTGAAGAAGGCGATGAAAAAGGCTTTGCAGAAGAGCTGTCAAAATCAATGAATTGTATTGATGAGCTGATTCATTCACTTAACCTTGGCTATGAACTTGGGAAAAATCTACTCTCTTTATATATTTTTGAAAAAGGACAAATATTAAAGTCTATAGCAAAGAGAAGTAAAGATGACTTAACTCATGTGAAGAAAACTTTTGATTCTCTTCATGAAGCATATCTTAAGTTGGAGGAGCAAAATAAAGAAGAAGCGCTGATGACAAATGTTCCAAAGGTTTATGTTGGGTTAACCTATGGAAAAAGCCGTCTGACAGAGAGCGTTTCGGACAATTATACATCCAGAGGATATATGGCTTAAGAAATTAAATAAAATTTAAGATTTATTTTTTGGAAAAATTTTTCTTCCTATAATTAATGTTTTTGCCAAACAAACAATTTTCGGATTGTTTGTTTGGCTTTTTTATCGCATTTATGCGGAATATTAAGAAATTCTTAATAAAAATATCGAAATAAAACTCCAAAATTTTTCCCTATTGCACCGCAAAAAACATGGTGCTAATATCGCTAGCGTTGCTCAACCAATGGATGTGAGCAGCAATCAGTGTAAAAATCTAAATATGCCGGTGCAGGCTTTCATAGCCCTCCCTGTTCATACTAAGCTCATCTGTGCACTCGCACAAACACCGGCATGTTTATCTTATCTCTTAATGAAAGGATGACAGAGATTATTATGACGACTTCGATTTTGTATTGCCTGGTAACAGGATCGGCAATAACGGATGTGTATAAAAATAAAATATTTAATGTATGGCTCCTCTGTGGATTTGTGACTGGTGTTTCATTGAGCTTTTTTGGAGCCGGTAACGATCAATCAATTTTGTTTTTGATACTTAGAGCTGCCATTACTTTTTTGTTACTGCTTCCGGTTTATCTGATTAAAGGAATTGGCGGCGGAGACTTAAAGCTTTTAACAAGCATTTCTATATTTCTTTCAACTGAAGAAATGATTTCAATAGTTGTAATTGCTTTTTTTATCGGTGCGGTTTTCGGATTGATAAAAGTCATCAAGAAAAAGAATTTGCATCAGACAATTCATTTTGCATTACCGATTCTCATCAGTACTTTGCTGGTCACAGGGAAATGCATTCTCATCTGAAATTCATAACAAGAAAGGACAAAAATGA
Source organism: Butyrivibrio sp. LC3010 (assembly GCF_000424385.1). GTDB lineage: Bacteria > Bacillota > Clostridia > Lachnospirales > Lachnospiraceae > Butyrivibrio. The sequence continues at coordinate 104,572 of NZ_AUJU01000017.1, forward strand.
AAAACAATTTACTGATAATTTGTGACAGTGATAAAAATTACTGCCATAAACTGGACAGCTATATAAGAGATAACCTGAGCATTCCGTTTAGTATTTATGGAATTACGGATATCACAAGACTTTCGGAATTTACAAGCAGTGGCAAAAATATTCTTCTTCTGATATCTCAGTCGTTGTTTGAAAAGAAAATACCCTTTGGTTTTAAACATATACTCGTTCTTAAGGAAAAGGAAAATGTCCTTGAGGAAAAAGAAAGCTATTACGGGTGTGAAGATTCAGATATCAGATTTATTGATAAATATCAAAGGAGTGAGAATATTACTGACAGCATACTCAGTATGTGCCTGGATATTCCTGAAATAGTTGTTAAAGGAAATGGTAAAGATCAAAGTAACAGTCTCACAATAACAGGATTTTATACACCCAGATATAGCAAAGATAAGACGGCAGAAGTAATGGATTATGCCGGGAAAATGGCAGCTAAAGAAAAGATACTATATATAAATACGGATAGTTTTTGTACCAGCAAAATTCTCAGAAATCCGGAATACAATGAAACAATTGCAGATCTAATATATTTTGCGGAATGTTCTGATGATAAATTCGGAATCTATCTTGAAAGAATAGTTAAGCATGATAAGGAATTGGATTTTGTACCGGTATGCCATATACCAAGTCAGGGAAGAATGATAAAAAGCAGTGAATATGCAAAGCTCTTCAGGAAAATAGCTGAAACAGAAAAATATGACACTATAGTTTTTGATATTTCAGATGGGATGCCGGATCTCTTTGATGCTCTTAATTTGTGTGATGAGTTGTATGTAATTCATGATAATGACTACATTTCACAAAAAAGAGTGGATTTGCTGATAAATGATCTGCAAAGAGATGAGGATTTTGACATGAATAAGCTACACAGAGTAACCGGAGGTGGCAGAATTGGAGCATGATAAGCTCAAGTCAGAAATCAGAGAAAGAATTCTGGCTGGCATGGATTTTTCCAGGGATATATCAGATGATGAAATGCTTGAACGAATTGATAAGGGAATTATTGATTATAGCAGAGAACAAAGTATTTCATTAAATGAAAAGCTAAGACTTAGGAAAGAACTTTTTTATTCAATCAGAAAGCTTGATGTTCTGCAACTTCTTGTTGATGATTCTGAGATAACAGAAATTATGGTAAATGGAATGAATAATATTTTTGTAGAAAAAAATGGAAGTTTATACAAGCATGAACTGAAATTTGAATCAGCGCAAAAACTGGAGGATGTAATTCAGCAAATAGTAAGCAAGTGTAACAGAGTTGTCAATGAAGCATCACCTATTGTGGATGCAAGACTGGAAAATGGCGCACGTGTAAATGTTGTTTTGCCACCCGTGGCTTTGAATGGACCTATTTTGACCATAAGAAGATTTCCCGATACTCCGATCACAATGGAAAAGCTGATAGAATTTGGAGCATTAAGAAATGAACTTGCAGAATATTTACAAACTTTGGTAAAAGCCGGTTATAACATTTTTGTTTCAGGAGGAACGGGATCAGGAAAAACGACGTTCTTAAATGCATTATCCGACAGTATTCCGAGAGATGAGAGAGTGATTACGATTGAAGATAATGCAGAACTTCAGATCCTTCACGTACCCAATATAGTCCGTATGGAAACGAGAAACGCAAATGTGGAGGGATGTAAGCCAATAACTATAAGAGACCTCATAAAGTCATCTCTTCGAATGAGACCTGACCGCATTGTAATAGGAGAAGTAAGAGGAGATGAATGCGTTGATATGCTTCAGGCTATGAATACGGGGCATATATCTATGTCAACCGGGCATGCGAATACAGCAAGAGATATGCTCAAGCGACTGGAGACGATGTTTCTTATGGGAATGGATCTTCCGCTTTCAGCTGTAAGAGGTCAGATAGCATCAGGGATAGACATTATTGTACAGCTCGGAAGACTAAGAGACAGATCAAGGAAAGTGCTTGAGGTTTGTGAATTATCAGGAAAGGTTGAAAACATGACAGGAGAAATAGAGATAAAAACATTGTTCAGGTTCCATGAGACAGGAACTGACAGTAATGGAAAAATAGCAGGGGAATGGAGGTGTGAAAATGAGCTTGAAAGCTTATCAAAGTTGGAAGCAGCGGGTCTTAAGCTTAAAAGTTACAGCCTTTGACATACCACTTATCGCTAGAAATATCTTAATCCTATTTATTATCGGAGAGCTGTTCTATGGCAGTTTCATTGCATCTATTCTGATGTTTCCGTTATCAATCCCATGGTTCATTATGCAGAAGGAAAGAAAACAAAAGAAAGAAAATCATGATCTTGGTATTCAGTTTAAGGATGCCATGATGTCTGTATTGGCAGCAGAAAAAGCAGGATATTCAATTGAGAATTCCTTTTCTGAAGCTATACATGACATGCAGATTCTCTATGGGAAAGGTGCACCTATCTGCAAGGAACTTCAAAGAATCCAGCAGGGTATAAGAAATAGTATAACCATTGAGGCTATGTTGGCAGAATTGGGAAAACGCACAGACAACAGGGATATAGAGGAGTTTGCCGGAGTCTTCTCAGTGGCAAAAAGGAGCGGAGGAAATATGGCTGAAACTATAGAAAGATGCATAGATGTTATAGGAAAAAGAATGGACGTGGAAAGTGAAATCGATGTAATGATTGCTGCAAAACGCATGGAAGCACAAATAATGGAGGTGGTTCCATTTGGAATCATGGCATATGTTGGTGTGACAAATCCCGGATTCTTCGATTCTTTATATGGTAATCCTCTGGGAATCATCATAATGACAATCTGTCTGGTGATTTATATTGTTGCGTATGTATTTACGCAGAAAATCATAGATATAGAGATATAAGGGAGATTTCAAATGAAATACTTAATAGTGTTATATCTGGTCATACCCATAGTTATCATGCTGCTGATATTTTTATCATTTGATGAAAAAATTCCAAATGATCTGGAGTGTGAGGATGGTATTGAAAGACTGTTTTCAAGAGCTGCAACATACATATATAGGCGGTTTCTCAAAAACAGCAGATTGTTTCTAAAATCACCGGGAAGAAGGCGGGTCAGAGACAGTCTTCAAAGACTTAATAATGACACAGATATAGGTAAGAAGGTCACTTCATACTACATAAAAAAGATCAGTACCATGTTGATACTTGTTTTCATGGGGTCAGCGCTATCGCTTCTTGCTTATATAACCTCAGGTAAGAGTACATCTTTAACAGAGAATGGAGAAATTGTAAGAAATGACCATGGAAAAGGCGAAAAAGAAACCAGACTTACCGCTACGGATGTGTACGGAGAAAAACTGGGAGAGTTTGATCTTAAGATAAGTGAAATAGAATACACAAAAGAAGAAGCATATAAACTCTATAAGGAAATGATAGAAGTTCTACCCACAAAAATGCTTCAGAATAATACGGATCTTGATCATGTAAAAAGCGGGCTAAGTCTTCCGCAGTCAATAGAGGGATTCCCCTTTGAAATCTCATGGAAATCGGACAATATAGATGTTTTGCATTCTGATGGAAGTGTTGGAAATGATGATATTTCTTTTTCAGGCGCCAAGGTTATGCTCACTGCAGAGATTACATATATGAAATACGAATGGGAGCATACATTTGACATAAGGGTTATTCCAAGGGATTTTACCGAAGAAGAGGAACTGTACCATGAGCTTGAAGGACGGCTTAAAGAAAGTGAAGAAATCACCAGGTACAAAGACAGATTTCCTGTTCCTGAAGATGCAAATGGCATGGTGGTTTTGTGGAAGGAAAACAGGGATGACAGTAGCATCATGATTTTGCTTTTGTCCTTGGTGGCAGCAGCGTCAATTTTTCTGTTTGGAGAAAATGACCTCACAAAGCAGGTGGAAGAGAGAAAGCGACAAATGATCCTTGAATATCCGGCTTTTGTATCAAGACTCGTTTTATATATGGGAAGCGGAATGTCGGTAAGGGGAATCTTTCTGAAATTTTCGGATGAATACAAGAAAATGGTAAAAGAGGGAAGAAAACGAAGTTTTCTCTATGATGAGATTACAAAATGCTCCAATGAGCTTGAAAGCGGAGTGCCTGAAATAAGTGTTTATGAACGGCTTGGAGTGAGATGCGGGTCGCAGCAGTACGCAAGACTTGTGACATTACTGGCACAAAACCTGAAAAAGGGAAACAGTGAAATGCTGAATCTTTTGAGAGAAGAATCTGATAAAGCAACGATGGAAAGAATGTCTAATGCCAGAAAGTTTGGAGAAGAGGCAGGGACAAAGCTATTGGTTCCAATGGTCATGATGCTTTTCATAGTAATGGTTGTGATCATGGTACCGGCATATCTTTCGTTTTAATAAAAAGTAAACACCCAAAGGTGTTACTAAATAAAATTTTAAGGAGGAAATATGAAACTAAATATTTCAAACAAAGTAACTTTAATGAAAGCACAGGCAAGATTTCTTGCAGGAAGAGCCAGAGAGAAGGTGGAGGAATTATTAAAAGATGAAAGCGGTATGGGAACCGTCGAAGTCATCCTCATCATCGTAGTTCTTATTGGACTTGTAATCATATTTAAGGAGAAAACGGATGGACTGGTTAAGGAAATATTTAATACGATCAACACAAAAGCCGGAAAAGTCACAGGTTGATGCTTATCTGACAGTATACCTGTCTTTGTCCATAACAATAATATTGTCACTTGTTCTTGCACTTTTACAAAGTGCAAGAATCGGTGCAGTAAAAATGAAGTCGGAATTATCTGTAGATATAGCAATGAATTCAGTATTGGGTGAATACAATAGAGCGCTATTTGACAGGTACGGTCTTCTGTTTATCGATACCTCATATGGTACGTCGAATGGTTCTGTGATTAATACCAGAGATCATCTGGAAAACTATTTTTCAAAGAATTTCGAACGTACTTCTGTAGGTATGCTCACGGGAAGGACAACCTTAATGCCGGCGAAGCTGGCAAATCTCAATATCACAGGATATTCGATTGCAACTGATAAGAAGGGAGCAGTCTTAAGAAGACAGATCATAGAATATATGAAAGGTGATCCTCTTGATGCAGCGATAGGAAGTATTCAGAAAAATGTGGATGAATTAAAAAGCTGTGGATTTGATAAGAGCGATATTGATGACAAGGCAAAGGATAATGAAAAGGAAGTTTCCAGCCCGTATTACGCTGATACTGACGGAGATGGAGAAGCTGAAACATATTATGCAGACAATCCTGCCAGTCAGGTAACAGCTCAAAGAGGAATAGGAATATTACCACTTGCAGCGCCTGACATTGATGAAATATCGAGTGCTGCGATTGATTCGTCCGGATGCGCATCTAAGCGAAGCCTGAAAAAGGGTACCGGACTTGATGAATCTGAAAAAAAGGGAATTGGCCCGAACCATCTGTTTGAGAAATACCTGCATGAAAAATGTGGTTGCTATGGAAATGAACTAGAGGGGTCAAAGCTACAATATGAACTTGAGTACATATTTGCAGGAAAAGATAGCGATTATGCCAATCTTGAAAAAACATTGGAAGCGATATTTGTGTGGAAAGAAGCCGCTAATTTTGCACACATCATGGGTGATGCATCTAAGCGTGCAGAAGCACAAGCTCTGGCTTTAACGGCCTCGGTACTGCTTACACTTCCGGAACTTGAGCATCAGATTATGATGGCGATTATATTTGCATGGTCCTTTGCAGAAACTATCTCAGACTTAAGGATTCTTTTAAGTGGAGGAAAAGTACCAATAATAAAAACCGCATCAACCTGGAATCTGTCATTGGAGCATATGCTTGAGTTCAGAGATCATCTCAAAGATGGCGGAGGGACAGGACTAAGCTACAAGGACTATCTCAATATACTCATTTATCTGGAGAAGAAAGAGAAAAAGACAATGAGACTTATGGATGTAATAGAGATGAACATAAGGAAAACAGAGGGGAATTTAAATTTTAAGCTTGACGATTGTGTTGATATTCTTTGTGCAGATTTTGAGATTAATGGACCCTATAACAAGAAAATAGAAATAGAACGCAGTTATGGTTATGAAATGTTTGAGTAACAGGCAAGAAGTAGCCAGTGATGGCCTTTTTCGATTATATAAAAAAGGAAAATATGAAATTAAACAAAAAAAGGTAAAAAAATGGAAATTCGTTCGAAGAACTCTAATAAAAAAATAAATAAAAAGGACATGCTTCTTCGGGCAAGTGGAAAAAGGCCGTCACTGGCTGCTTCTGTAACTGTAGAGGCTTCTATCATACTCCCTATTTTTCTATTCTTCTTTGTCAATCTGCTGACAATATTTGATATTTTGAAGTTGCAGTGCGATCTGGAAGCAGCCCTTCATCAAGCAGGAAGTCAGATTATGCTGGAGCAGGCGATGGTAAAGCATACATTGGGCAACGCTGCAGATGATAATAATTTGAATACGGGAATAGGAGCAATTAATTCTTTTACTGCAGGCAAGAAAGTTAAAAAATATCTGGGCGAAAATTATCTTAATAACAGTCCTATAAGCGGTGGAACATCAGGACTGAAGTTCGTTGAGAGTGCGTTTTACTCTTCAGGAGACATAATAGATATTGTTGCAACCTATAAAGTTCATCCACTGTTTGGAATAGCGGGATTCAAGGAGTTTCCGCTTGAAGGAAGATTATATGGACATGCATTTACCGGATATGAATTGGGCGGTGGACAGTCAGATAGCGATGATGAAGCAGAAGAACTTGTATATATCACAGAAAATGGATCTGCATATCACAAAAGCCTTGACTGCTCGCATCTCAAGCTTTCTGTAAAAAAGATAACCAAGTCGGGCTTGTCGGTAAAAAGAAATATTGGTGGAGCAAAATATTACCCCTGTGAAGCATGCGGGAAGGGAGCCGGGCAAACAGTGTACATAACTAATTATGGAAACAGATATCACACTAAAAGTAGTTGCAGCAAGATCAAAAGAACCATAAAAACAGTACCGATATCTGAAGCTGTTGGAAAAACTCCCTGTAAAGATTGCGCCGGCTAGATTTATAGAAAGGATAAAGATGGATTTTTGTGAAATAATTAATAAGGAGGTCATAGGACTCATTTTCAGAGTGCTATTTATGATAATTATGTTGATCGCAGCTATTTGCGATTTCAGAGAGAAAACAATCCCTATATCTATACCATCCTCTGTTTTGTTTCTCTCACTTATTTACTGGTTATACCTTTGGAGTATGAAAATATCAGGTCCAAAAGAAATGATGTTTTCACTGATACCCGGGATTATTCTAATCGCAATTTCTTATATATCAAGGAAAAATATTGGAATAGGTGATGGGCTTATGATATTTGCCCTGGGCCCCTTTTTAGGTTTAGAGAATCTGATGCTGACAATTATGATAGCGTTCTTGTTTTCTGCGATAGTTGGAGGAACATTGTTGATTCTCAGGAAAGCAAGTGGAAAAACCACCTTGGCATTCATGCCATTTCTGACAGCTGGGATGGGGGTGACATGCTTTGTGCTCAGTTAACAAATCCGGGGTTGATGGATATATGAGTGTGGAGGCAGCCCTGGTTGTTCCTGCCGCGATTTTCGGAATTGTGTTGATAATATATATGGCATTTTTTGTCCATTCAAGATGTATATTGTCGCAGGATGTGTATATCCTGGGTTTCAGATCAGGCCTGTTTTATGAGAAGCAGGGCTATGGGAATGCTGCCCAATACATTACTGACCATGAAGCTGAGCAAACAAAAGACAGCTACTTTGGCAGCAGTAAGCCTGATATTAAGGCTATGCAAAATGGTAATGAAGTAAAGGTTGAGGGCATCACAACTACAAATCACGATGCATTATTCGGATATTTTAAAGGAATTCCTGATCTGTGGAAATCCGAGGCGGCAGCATGTGTAAAAATTTTAAAGCCTGCACAGTCAATCAGAAAAATTAAAAGAATAAAAGATATATACAAGGGATTAACAAATGATTAATGGATGAGAGGCAGAAGAATTATGGAAATAGAATATTATAAAGATGCGAAGCATAACTACTTAATACTGAAAGCAGATGTAAATGATGAGAACATGTTTCAATACAGAATGCTGGAAAACAATTCTATCGAAGGTTTGCTTCCTTTTAGTCTTAGGAATATGGATGGATGCTTTGACTTATATTATGAAATGGATTCTAAGCAAAGCATCAAAAATAAATATATAAATAGAAAGATGAGCTATGACAGGTTGGCAGAGCTGTTTAAAGCCTATGTTTTAGCTGCAAAAAATCTGGAAGACTATCTCTTGGATTCATCTCATATTGTATTGTCACCTGAAACCATTTTTGAGGATTTTTCCAGTGGGAGCTTTTCATTTGTCTATGACCCTGGATATGAAAATATCCTGGATAGCGGCTTTTTGGAAGAACTGCTCGAATTTGCAGACCTAGAAGATGATAAAGCACAGGGACTCATTTACAAATTACTGGATTCTATATGTGATAACGGTATGGACTTTAATTATTTATGGAGTCTTGTTTCAGATGTGAGTGATTTAACAACTAGTACAGGAAGTATAGACGAGAAGAATTTTGTGAATAATTATGAGGATTGGGATTTGGAAAGCACTGATGATTCTGAACCTGATCCGGATGATGCTGAAAATGCAACTGAAAAAAAGATAGGTATAAAGCTTCCGTTTGAAGGGAGCTTTTTTATGGCAATACTCTTTGCAATTGTGGCCGGGGTGCTGGTCTATCTTCGATACGCATTTATTCTTACATATGAGGAAAACCTTCTGGATATTGCAGTCTTTATGGTGTCGGTTCTCATGTCGCTATCGTGTCTGATTCTTCAGTTAAGGAAAAATGATAACTTTTTTAAATATAGAAATTCAGAAAAAGATAAAGTAGCTAAAAGTGATAAGGATAATAAAAAGAACAAAGAGATTGAAAAGAAAAAGGATGACGAATTTTCAGATAACAAAAATAGTAAAAGATATTTTGATGGGAACATAGGAAATCATAGAGAAACTGTCATATATAAAGACGAAGAAGTATATGCTCCCGGGGGAACAGTAAGAAAATCCGGGGATGACTTTAGTGATGAAGAGGGATTCGAGGAAACTGTATTGCTTTCACTTGATTTTCAGAAACAGGGACATAAGCTTTATGCCATTGATGATACAGAACTGGACAATATAAATCTTGGAAAATTGCCCCTTGTGGTAGGTAAACTCGCCAAATGCTCGGATGCTGTTATAAAAGATAAGACAGTTTCAAGAATGCATGCACGTATTTTTAAATCTGAGAATGGAAATAATTCTATATGGATACAGGATTTAAACTCCACGAATGGAACATATATTAATGGAAGAAGATTAATGCCAAATGAAAAAGCCGAACTCAACATAGATGATGAGGTTTCTTTTGGAAAATGTGCTTTTGCATATCGCTAAAAAAGATATGAATTATGATATAATAAGCTTTAGTCTGATTCATTTTTCATGGAGAGTATGGTATGAAGATCAATATATATTATGGTGGCCGAGGAATAATAGATGACCCTACACTTTTGGTCCTTTCAAGAATGACAGAAGTGTTTAAGGAGCTTAATGTACAGGTTGAGCAGTTCAACCTTTTCGAGCAGAAAAACGGTATCACAGCCCTTCCGGGAACATTAAAAAATTCGGATGGTATTATTCTTGCGTCAACTGTAGAGTGGTTTGGGATTGGAGGATACATGCACCAGTTTTTGGATGCATGCTGGCTTTACGGTGATAAAGACAAATTAAACGGTCTATATATGGCTCCGATTGTCATGTCCACAACCCATGGTGAGCGTGAAGGAATGATGGAGCTGTCTTCTGCCTGGGAGATACTGGGTGGAATCCCTCTTGATGGAATATGTGGATATATAGCTGATTCTTCAACACTTGAAAGGAATTCAAGCTATCAGAATCTTATTGAAAAGAAAGCTGAGAATATCTATAGATGCATTAATCAGAAAATAGAATCTTTGCCTACCAGTAATCAGGCAGTTAAGAACAGAGTTTCAATCACAAAGATAACAGATCTCACTCCGCAGGAAACGGAACAGTTGTCAAAGTACATTTCTAATGAAGAATATGTACAGAAGCAAAAAGAAGATATTCTTGAATTGAGCAGTATCTTCAGGGACAAAATGGATAAGGACCACGGAGCAGAACACGCGGAGGACTTTGTTAACAGTTTAAAAAATCATTTCAAGCCTGTCGCAGGATTACATGCTGTTTATCAGATTTCACTGCTAGATCAGACAAAAGATAAAGATATAATGATCAGGATTGATAATAAGGACATAGAATGCAAGCTTGGCGAAATCAGCGGTGCCAGTGTTCACGCATCTATGAATACATCTGTATTGGAACAGATAGTGTCAGGAAGAATGACATTCCAGAGAGCATTTATGGAAGGTAATCTGAAAATGAAAGGGGACTTCAAACTGCTGAGAAGTATGGATCAGCTTTTTGAGTTTAAATAGTATTGGACGAAACAGAAGTTTTTTGGAATAGACAAATTGGAATATTCAAAACCTCATATATTAATACAATAATCATTCTCCTTAATCTCATCTGTTTTGCTATCAATTTTGTTTTTGGTGATTCACTTATAGAGAGATTTGAGCAGAGAAGTGATTATGTGCTGGCAGGAGTACAGTATTACAGACTCATAACTTCTATGTTTCTTCACGCAGATCTTGAGCATCTTTTTAATAATATGCTCATATTATTCTTCGTTGGAGCTAATGTGGAACATGATATCGGACATTTTCCATACCTGATACTTTATTTTTTATCTGGTTTAGGTGGTAATCTCACAAGTGTTGCATATGACTTTCTGCATATGGAGTTTATACCTTCTATTGGAGCGAGCGGGGCTGTTTTTGGGATTATTGGTGCTGTAATAATAATAGTCATACACGGAAGAAAGAACCTGAAAAAGGGCTCCAATCTTCTTATCAGGCTTGCTCTAATGGTAATGTTATCTGTCTATAGCGGATTTACTGCAGCTAATGTTGACAATGCCGCACACATAGGTGGACTGTTATGCGGGGTAATAATTACATTTTTAATAACGATAATAAGTAAAAAAGAATACACAATGGAGGAATGGTTATGAAGGATTCAAATTGTATTTTTTGTAAACTCGCAAATGGAGATATCCCGACAAATTCAATTTATGAAGATGATAGATTTAATATCATTTTAGACAATGGACCAGCTACAAAAGGTCATTGTCTCATCCTGCCCAAGGATCATTATGCTAATCTTTTTGAGCTTCCTGATGATATTGCTGCAGATGCAATGAAGCTTGCGAAGAAGATGGCAGGGATACTAAAAGAAAAACTTGATGCTGATGGAATAAATCTTGTTCAGAATAACGGTTCCGCGGCAGGACAGACTGTTAATCATTTTCATTTACATATAATTCCAAGATATGAGAATGATGGGCAGCATATATTATGGAAACCAACAGAGCCGACTGCAGAAGAATTAAAGGATCTTTGTGCAAGGCTTCGTGTGAATACGGAGGAATGATTTGAGAGATATTAGTGTTTCTGAAATAACCAATGCTGTAAAAAAACTGTGTATTGATGCTAATTACACATTATCTTCTGACATGGAAGAAGCGATATGTAACGCTAAGAATCAGGAAAAGTCTGGGCTTGGAAAGCAGATTTTCGGGCAGCTGGAAGAGAATCTTAGAATTGCAAAGGAAGAAAATATTCCGATATGTCAGGACACGGGAATGGCAGTGTTTTTTATAAATGTAGGTCAGGAAGCCCATATTGTAGGTGGTTCAATTTCTGATGCCGTAAATGAAGGAGTGAGACTTGGATATACTGAAGGATATCTGAGAAAATCTGTAGTAGGAGATCCTCTTTTAAGAGTAAATACAGGGGATAATACACCGGCTGTTATTCATTATGATATTGTTCCGGGAGATAATATAGAGATAACAATAGCTCCCAAAGGTTTTGGCAGTGAGAACATGAGCAAGATATATATGCTCAAACCCGCTGATGGCGAAGAGGGTGTAAAAAATGCTATAGTTCAGGCGGTAAAGGATGCAGGTCCCAATGCGTGTCCGCCTATGGTTGTTGGAGTTGGAATTGGCGGAACCTTTGAAAAATGTGCTTTACTGGCAAAAAAAGCCCTTACAAGAAAAGTAGGGGAGCACTCGAATATACCATATGTAAAAGAAATGGAAGAAGAAGTACTTGGCAGGATTAATAAGACAGGCATTGGCCCCGGTGGACTTGGAGGTACTGTTACAGCACTTGCTGTTAACATTAATACTTATGCGACCCATATTGCCGGTTTACCTGTAGCGGTTAATATATGCTGTCATGTTAACAGGCATAGAAGTATTACTATCTAAATAGTCAACAGTTCAGATGGAAGGATTTTTACATGGAACATAGAATTACAGCACCATTCTCTGCTGAAACAATCAAGAAATTACACAGTGGAGATATGGTATATATTTCCGGAGTAATATATACAGCCAGGGATGCTGCTCATAAAAGGATGATGGAGACTTTGGACGCCGGGCAGGAATTACCTATAGGAATAGAAGGCAATGTGATATATTATATGGGACCGTCACCTTCCCGTGATGGAAGACCTATTGGGTCTGCAGGACCCACCACAGCCAGCAGAATGGACAAATATGCTCCAAGATTACTGGATATGGGATTGTGCGGAATGATTGGAAAAGGAAAAAGATCACCGGAAGTCATAGATGCAATTGTCAGAAACAAGGCTGTTTATCTTGCTGCAATCGGAGGGGCCGGTGCACTTTTGTCAAAATCAATAAAGAAAGCAGAAGTAGTAGCTTATGATGATCTGGGAACAGAAGCAATCAGAAGACTTGAAGTGGAAGACTTTCCGGCCATCGTTGTGATAGACAGTTACGGAAGTAATCTGTACGAAACAGCAATCAAAGAATTTAATGGAGAAAAATAAATACATTCCAAAAACAAATATTGTGATTTATTTGAAAAGATTAGTTGACAATAACCTTTTGGATTTGTATAATAAATTTTGCGTCAATGCTAAAGCATTTACGAACAACTGAATACCATTTGGTAGAGGTTTTCAGACATGGAGAAATACTCAAGTGGCTGAAGAGGCGCCCCTGCTAAGGGTGTAGACCGTTCACGCGGTGCGAGGGTTCAAATCCCTCTTTCTCCGTTAGCTTATCCCCAGCAAATTTATTTGCTGGGGATTTTTATATGCTATATTCCTTACAATATACTGGTTATGTTGAACCTTTTATCCAAATTTATTAAAAAACTGAAAAAAGTTAAAAAAAGTGATTGACACTAATAGGGGGCAGTGATATATTTATATTCGCTCGCTGCGAGTGATAGCTACTAATCGGAAGGAATCAGTACTACACTGATAAAGCGAACATAAAAATAAAAAAGTTCTTGACAAAAAGCTGCTAACAAGATATACTAAATGAGTTGCGGCTGATAAGCCGAGACAAAGCACTTTGACAATGAAATAGTAATGCAACCCTGAAAATTCCAAAAAGAATATTCAGAGAACAAAACAACCTAACTAAAGGTAAAACGGACAGAACAAAAGCCAAGCTTAAGTTCTGGTCAGAAGACGAACGATCTTAAACAGAGATGTTTGAGAAACATTTAAACGTGAGAGTTCGATCCTGGCTCAGGATGAACGCTGGCGGCGTGCCTAACACATGCAAGTCGAACGGAAGATTATCGCTGATGAAGCTTCGGCAGAATCTTGATAATCTTTAGTGGCGGACGGGTGAGTAACGCGTGGGCAAC
>NZ_KE384180.1:0-97087 GCF_000424385.1 Butyrivibrio sp. LC3010
TAGATTTGTTTCTAAAAACCAAAGCAAAGGCATAACTCACGATCTGGAGCGGTGTGACGCCTTTCGACTTCTTTGCATTGGATGCTTTGAGAACAGCTGATAAATGAAAACGTTCAAAAAAGTATCTGATAGAATCAGTAATCTGCTTAGAATCGTAGTCGTTCTGTGATATAATTTTAGACAAGGCGTGAGTCTCCTTTGGGATGGTTTTTGGTGGTACTTAAATTATACCAAATGCAGAGGTTTCACGCCTTTAAAAATGCCAGTTCTTATTGAATTATCAAGGTTCTAAAGCACTTTTTTATGTGCGAAGTTTAAGTTTCTTAAGTACTCTTTCAGTTACATAATAAAAAAAGCAATGTGCCGTTTTTAGCGCATTGCTTTTTTTATGTGATAATCAACTCTAAAATCTGCTATATTTTCCTAGAACTATTCCCAAGTGATAGCTTTCACGGAAATAATTTAAATCACCCTTTCCATTATCATTTAATATAACAAGTATATCTTTTGTAACACAAGGATGATAGTTGTCGTCATCCACCAACATAATTCCATTAACCTTCCTTATTTTCCCTTTACTTTTATAAAGCTCAGAATATCCTCTAAGCTCATTTTCATTAACACCTTCCGGAATATCACTCATGATAAATCCCGTGGTTTTTTTGTTCATAACAAAATCGTAAACGAAATTGGTGTAAAAAAATATTTCAGTAACTATTCCAATCATACGATTTCTTGCCTTAAGTTCTATAACATTAATAGCATCACCGTTGATATTCCATAGATCGATAGCAGAATGACCATATGTAAACCAAGCATTTTTCTTTCCTATCTTTTCCATATTATCATTAATTTCAAATAATCCTACTGGTAATTGCCTGTGTATTTCTTGATCTATTCCTACATATGATGGTAAGTAGCTATGCAATATACCTCTTCTTGCTAACTTATCCTCGACCTCACTTTCTAATCCAGCTTCAATATCTTCTCCAATGCATTTTGCATCTTGAGTAGGAATGTTGTTTACAAGAACTTTTTCATCCAAATCTGTCTTAAAGGTTTTTATAATACTCGCAAGTTCTTCTGATACTCTAAACCATTCATATTGCTCAGAAAACTTCATTGCTCTATAGATAAATCTTGCCCAATGTCCTTTCATTAAGCCTGCATCAGGATATAAGTCAACCGACAGTCTAACAATCATATCCGAAAATACCATATGTATAGCAATTGCCCATCCTTCAAAAGCATTTCCCGCGACTTGCATATTATGTTTCTTAATTAGCTCATATTTCAGCTCTACAGTAATATTCTTTTCATCTCCAATAAAATCAATATCTCTAGGAAATCTTATCCCTTTAAATTTATCTTTCATAGCTTTTTTAATTTCATCGTTCGTCATAACTTCCCCTTATATCTGTACGGAATCTGTATCATCGACTTTAAGAAGTTTAGTTTTTGTAGGTAATAGTATTGTATTTTTGTCTCTTTTATTCGCTGAAGTATGGTTAATAATCAGTTTATCAGGTTCCACAATTTTTATAACATGTTCTAAATCCTCTTTTGTAATATGTCCAGATACGTGAACACTGATCTGATTTTTAGCAATATCCAAAATTCTCTTAACTCCAGGAAGTTTCTTATATCCACTCCACATTGAGTAAATTAGAATAGTTTCATCCGGATATTTCTCAAAATATTCCTTTACAATGTCATAAAAGGAATCCCCGGATCTTACGACCATACTAAAGCCTGGCTTTTCGATTTTATCTTCTAGGTAACGGCTATAATACAATACCTTATGCAATTTCAGTTCCTCTTCACGATTCTCATCCGCTATTTCAAGTATTTTCTTCTGATATTCGTCTGTAACAACATATTGGCCACGTGGAACGTGTCTTGTAAAAGCTGCTATCCTGTCGATATTTGAAGATGACGTAAATAGGAATACATACTTATATTTCTTCTTTATCTCTTTAAATTTCTCTTCAACATCTTTTTCGGTTTTATATTCGCCTTTATACTCTTTTGTCAGATTTGTCCCTTCAGTAATCATAAGGTCAATATGCCCCATGTTACTAAAAGTCTCTTCCATTTTTTCTGCATGGTATCCGTGCATCCTATAATCCCCGGTGAGAAGAATCCTTTTTCCATGGCCTTCTACTAAGAACATGAGGGAATCTATCGCAGAATGGTCCGATTCAATGGGTGTTACAGTAAGATCTTTAATAATTACAGGAACGCCGTATTCCATTTCTTTCACGCCTGAAGCCCAAACCACTTCTCCCAGGCATTCTTTATGTTCCTGCTGTGCCTGAAGGATTCTTCTTGCTGTCTTTTGCATATACACAGGAATGCCTGCTTTAATGCTGGGTACCTCACCAACATGATCACCGTGATAATGTGTCAGAAAAACCGCATCACAATCCACTTCGCCTCTTGTAACACCTTCAATATTCAAAGGCTTCTGGTCGCCCTCATCTTCCAGTGGGGATCCAAAGTCAAATAGAATTCTGGCTTCATCCGTAGCAATTTCCGTGCAAACTCCACCTATCTGCCGCATTCCTCTGTGTGGTATTACTCTTATCTTCTTGTCATCACTCATATCATGGCCTCCAAATTATTTCTTTCAAAATACGTTATTTGTACATCTTATACACGTTATAAGAAGCCTCTTTTATGCGTTTTCTCATGCTTTCGGGCTCTAAAACCTCAGCGTGCTGTCCATACTGCATTACCCAGTAAAAACAGGCGTCCGGGTTACATTTAAGGTCAACTATGATATCGCTACCATCTCCATACTTTACCCGAAAGTCTTTTCCGAAGTTATCTATGAGTGTATCCATAAGGTTCTCATTAACCCGGATTTTAATATGCTCACTTTCACCGGAAAACATGTAGACACGCTCAGATATATGCTTTGCAATATCAAGCCCATTTTCCAGACCTTTTATCGATTTAATTGGCTTGCGAGGATCCTTGAGTATCTCAACATCAGTAATTCTGTCCAGCCTGTAATGAGAAATATCGTCATATGCATCATAGTTTCCCACCAGGTAATATTTACCTTTATTGCAGATCATCTGATAAGGACTTACTACATGCCGTATATCTCTCTTGGGATGAAGCTTAAAGTCAGTGCCATACTGTAAATATGAGAAACGGATCTTCTTTCCTTTGGATATGGCTGCATCAATAGTTGCTATGGATTCCATAACATTCTGATTATCTGCATTTTTCCCGCTGGAGGAGCTATGGATATGGGAAACATGCGCTTTAAAGTACTTATTTGAGAACTTCTCCAGCTTTTTTACCAGCTGATGAGCCTCCTTATCAGTAATAGCACCGGAAGAAAAGATACTGTCAATCATCAGCCTTAGCTCAGCATCAGTAAATTCACGGGTTCTAAGATAATAGCCTTTATCAGCAACTATGTCATAACCCATCTCCTGAAGGCACGTAATATTGTTTTTGACAGCCCTTCGCTCGCATGGCATGTCATAGTTTGTTTTCAGTAAATCTATGATATCTTGTTGCAAAAGCTTGTGTTCACTGTCAGAATGTTCTCTTAAAATGTCTAAAATGAGCATATTCAGCATTTTCTTTGTGCCTGTGCCATACATAGAGTAGTCCTCCGATTCATGAGCTGCCTTGTTTTTTGAAGGTTCATTTCTACAGTCCATTCTATATCCTCACATATCAAAAATGTTTGTTCTTAAACTCTTTTCATGCAATGTTTATATTTTTTTCAACTTCTTTCAACTTCCTTCAACTTTACAATAAAATAAGCCATGTGCTTTTTTTAGCACATGGCGTCGAATCCACATTAGGCTTTTTCTATCTCTCAAACATATTCATCCTCCGTTAACCCCTTTCTATAAATTCTATTGCCAGTTTTCGATATGCTTCTGAGCCCGGTGCATTAGGAGCATACCGAATAGAACTCATTCCATAGCTTGGAGCCTCGGCAATGCGTATATTTTTCGGTATTTTTGTTTGATATAGTTTATTTGGGAAGCATTGTCTTACACTTCTTTCGACCGCGCCAGATAGATTATTTCTCGTATCAAACATAGTGAGTACGATTCCTTCAATATCAAGCACAGGATTCATTCGTTGCCGGATTAGATTCATAGATTGTGATAAAAGGCTTAATCCTTCCAATGCATAGTATTCACACTGAACCGGTACCAAAATACCTTCAGATGCGACAAAAGCACTGATCGTTAAGAAGCTTAGGGCAGGTGGGCAGTCAATTATCACGTAATCGTACTGTCTTCGTATGTTTTCCAATGAATCCTTTAATCTGAATTCCGCTTTTTCAGCTCCCGCCAGTTCGACTCCCACCGCTGACAAATGTTCATTTGCTGGTATCAGATCCAGCTTTTCAGCTTGGATATGTAAGATGCTTTCTTCAGCCAATACTTCACACAGCAATACCTGGTAAATAGTCTTTTCATTATTTGCTTTATCTATTCCCAAGCCTCCAGTGGTGTTAGCCTGAGGGTCCATATCGACCAAAAGCACCTTCTTTCCCGCCTCAGCAAGAGTTGCAGAGAGATTGATTGCTGTTGTTGTCTTCCCGACTCCTCCTTTTTGTAACGCTATGGATATAGTTTTTGACATATTTCTTGTCTCCTGTCATAAATCAATCCCGCAAATGTGTCAAAGCAGCCTACTACAATACTCAGAATAGTCTCGCCAATCCTGCTGAGTAGTATTCTCGTCAATAACAAAAACATCTTTTGCAACATCAGATGTGACTTTCCATGGATAGATAATGTTTTCGGTCGACTTTATCTCTGCAAATTTACTCTGAATATGCCCCATAAGATGTTTTGTTGCACGAACATTACCCTCATTATCAATTAGCCTAAATTCATCCATCCACATAGCTCTGTCTCCTTTTTCATTAGTCTTATCTTGTTCCTACAACTATATGCTACCATTATGTTTGAACATTTTTTTGTACATAAAAAAGAGAGCATATTACATGCCCTCTTCTATTGTTTACTATGTACTTTGACTTATTTTTCATATGGAATGCAGGGAATATCCCTAATATTATTATGCCCCAAATCCAATCTTTGTTAACTCTTTTCCCACCTTGCTGGCATTGACATTGAAATCTTCAGGCTTTAGCACTTTCAAGACTTCCGAATTAATATCCTGTCCATTATATTCCTTTAGGATTCTTCCAGCCTGTGCCATCTCTGCCTGTTCCAAAAGATTCCTTACAAAACGTCCATTACCAAATTCAGGTTTCTTACTGGCTGTTTCCATGATGGAGAGGCATTTTTGCTTTACAGCTTCATCAACGATATACCCCTTTTTCTTTGCCATAAGATCAAAGATCTGGCAAAGCTCGTCTGGATTATAATCTGGGAAATCCACATGGAATGCGATTCTGCTCCTTAAGCCTTCATTTTTGTCCAAGAATGCTTTCATTTTTTCAGGATATCCTGCAAATATAACGATCACATCATCCCTGTGATTCTCCATCTCCTGCACAATGGTATTTATAGCTTCATCTCCAAAGCTGTTTTCGTCATCTACTAAAGAATATGCCTCATCAATAAATAATACGCCTCCTTTGGCTTCCCTGAACTTTGATCTGACTGTCTTTGCAGTCCAGCCGACATATTTTGCAATAAGGTCTGCACGGCCGCACTCCGTGAGCTTGGCACTGCCTATAACTTCTTCTTTATACAATATCTGAGAAAGAAGCCTGGCAACCGTAGTCTTCGCAGTACCAGGATTCCCTGTAAAGACCATATGCATGGATGGCTTGTAATTATCCATGCCCATCTTGCTTCTGAGTTTCCTTATCTTTGCTGAATCGATTATGTTATCAACGACTTTCTTTACTTCTTTTAACCCGATCATAGCTGACAGCTCTTTATACGGCTCAGTTTTCTTTTCACTTTTTTCAACAGATACCATTGATACCGCTTTGTACGCTTTATACCTTGTGTTTTTAAGGCTGTCATGGTAAAGCTTGTCAACTGCACAATATGCTTCTCCGGAAGTATATTCATCTTGGGCGGTCAGAACATTAGCAATATCCTCATCGGTAACGCTTATTTTTTTCTTTTTTGCTGCACTTTTAATGAATGAATAGATTTCTTTCTTTTTAGCGGTACCTTCCTTTATCTCAACTATGCTTATATCTTCCGTTGCTTTGGAGATCATTGGTTTGGAAAATCCAGGATGACTTGAAATTTCCAGGAATATGAATAAAGTATTTAGCTGATATTTCTGTATCTGACTTATGAAGAAATCGACAACATCGTGATATGCTGAGGCATAATTCCCATGATCTTCTTCGGTTCCGGACATATCAAGGATTATCACCCCACCCTGCGCATTCTTTATGATATTTGCTACATCATCTTCATCATAACAGTTTTCGCCTATATCATATATCTTGGTTATCCTGCTTCCCGGCAGTCTTTTATTTGTAGCCAGAGCTTTTGTTAGCAGTTCGGCTATATCCATGGCGGCATCCATGTTTGCGGCTTCAATTTTATAGTGAACAGGATTGCCGTAGTACTTTTTCTCATTCAGGTCAGAGTATATTCTCTCAAGTTCCTGCAACAAAGATTTATCAGCAATTATGTTTGCCGCTTGCTCTAAAGCATCTTTATATGACAGTCTTTTCCCGTCAGTCATGATTTCCTTTATCTTGTAGGAGTTATTGTCAAAATAGTCTGTTCCTATCTCCTTTTTTATGTCGTACTGACTGGCTATCAGGTCTTTTCTGTCTGCCAGGAACAGTAATTGATTAAAATCACTGACTGGGATTTCACGCATTTTTTCTATATGTAAATTCGCAACATCAAAATGCTTGTTAATGTACTCTATCACATGGATTTTTATAGCACGATTACTGGTTTTTATAGAGTCAGCAGATACAACAGCAAAAAGATTTCCATTTGTAGCGGAATAGAAAAATATGTGCACATCGGTAAGAGATTTATCTGTTGCAAAATCGTTATTTATCGATTTGATCTTATCATAAAAATCACTCTTTTCTTCAGTTGACCCCTTTGTATACGAGAGTCTTCTTTCTTCATCCACAAAAGGAACATCTGAGGAATCATATGCAATTACCATTTGATAAAAAAACATCTATACACCTCCAAATACTACAGAGACTTTGTTCTTTCTGGCTTTATAGTATCAGAAGCAATGTGCATTTTTTTGCACACAAAAAGAGCCCTTTCAAAGAGCCCTTTTATAAATATTCATCATCTTTCCCCTAAATATTCGGACGAAATAAACGTCTCTTTGCTGATAAAAATATCACTTTTCATATTAAGTCTTCTCTCCCTGACAGCACTTATATCAACAAAGCAGCACTTTATGTTTTGAATATTACTCAACTCTTTTTTTATCATGCGTTTCGCACCATCAAGCTTATCTGCGGTACCAACAAACATGAGTCCACACCATATCTGATGATTTCTTATCCACTTTTCTTGATTGGTCAGCATTTCTGGTTCAATCAAATGATACTCAGTTAGCACTGATAATCTTCTATCTGCATCACTGATAAATACATCCGGATGCGACAAAATATAATTCATATGTCTAATATGACTTGATAGATTTTCGCAATTCTCGTTATCAACTTTCAGTTCAACAAATCCAATCCCAGCATCATTCAGAACCATCAAGTCCACTCTGGGACTTTTTGTATCATCCGAATCACAAAAAAACTCTTCATTAAACCATTCGTGTTTTCTATATTTCATAGTACTTGGATATACATGACCGTCCTGCTTATTTCTTGTCCACCCGAAATGATCTTTTACAGAGTATTGTATTTCCATATCAATAGCTGCATTCCCGTACTTTTGATTTCTATAATCCATTATCAGAGTTTCTATTGCTCTTTCCCTGTCAGAATCATTAGCGCTCTTTACTGAGTATGTGGTAGTTGCCTCCTGTGCATATTTAAGATAATTCAAATCAATCAGCGAATCCAATCTATCTGACTCACTGTATCTACTATTTTTTTCAAGTATATATACAGCCTCAGGAGCTATACCATTATATTTGTTCGAGTATTTTTTACTTATTCCTGTCGTAATGCCTTTCTTATTAAGAGCTATTTTTCCGACATTTCCGCCATTCATGTAAACACGAAGTTCGTTTTTATTTCCATATGCAGGAGCAGCCAAAACAACTCTTGTTTTATAATCTTTACTATCAAGATTGTACTTCCGTAAGAATTTTATAACTTCATTTCTTTTAATCTCCAAATTCATAATTTTGCCTCCATACAAAAAGCCTAATCTGCACTGACACCAGAACATAAGCTACTGTTATATTTAGCATTCATTCTGCTTATCTCTAATGCCAGATCCTGACGTAGTTTTTTGGGGGCAATGACTTCTACATATGGCCCATATTGCAGTGCCCAGTAAAAGATAGCATTTTCATTGCACCTTACCATGATTTCAAGAACATCATCGGTGCTTTTGGT
The DNA here is from genome assembly GCF_000424385.1 of Butyrivibrio sp. LC3010. Classification (GTDB taxonomy): domain Bacteria; phylum Bacillota; class Clostridia; order Lachnospirales; family Lachnospiraceae; genus Butyrivibrio. The sequence continues at coordinate 8,492 of NZ_KE384180.1, forward strand.
TATCTTAAAATCCTTTCCAAACCAGTCAACAAGTGTATCCATCATTGAAGGGGTTGTCCTCATTTTGACATTGAGGCTTTCTCCGCAGAACATGTATATGTGTTCTGCCATATGCTTGGAGAGGTTCAGCTGTCCTTCAAGTCCTACTACATCCTTCTGAGGCTTTATCTTTTCATCTAATATTACTACATCAGTCATTTTATCTATCCTATAGTAGGATACATCATCATATTTATCTAAGTTTCCAAGAAGATAATAAAAACCGTTTGAAGCTACCATCTGATACGGATTTACAATATAATCCTTTCCCTGGTCATGAAGCTTAAAATCAGCTTTGTACTTGTTGTACCGGAAGCTGATCTTCTTTTTCTGATCCATGGCATCATTTATTTCATTCACGTTAAAGAGAACCTGCTTATTATCCGTTCTCTGCAGTGTAGGCGTGGGCTTAACATGTGACACTTTCATGTCAAAATATATATTCCCGAAGCTTTTTAGTTTTTCTATAAGTCTCTTCGCATATGCGTCAGAGATAGTTTTTGAAAACAGCACAGAATCAATAAGCATGCGAAGTTCAGCATCCTCAAACTCACGGCTTATAAGGAAATACCCTGCTCCCTCTTCCATGGATATCTCATAACCCATATCTGACAGAGACTGTACATTTGCCTTTACAGACCTGCGGTCTATTTTCTCTACGCCATAGTCATTCTTAAGGATTTTGATTATCTTCTGCTGCGTAAGAGGATGTTCTTCATCAGAATAACGCCTCAATACATCTAAAATAAGTATATTGAGCATCTTTTTTGTTTCAGTTCCATATACTTCAATCATAAGGATGTACCTCCGACATATACTAATTTTATCATATCCTATCCTGTTTAATGTTCGTTTTTATGCACATTAGCAAGAACAATAGCAAAAGCGACATACAAATTAATGTACATCGCTTTCATATTGACAAGACGGCTATATAGAAGTTGCTACAAATTATCTATCCCTCAGCATTTTCATGCCAATGAATGTCTTAATTTGCATTGTTTAATAGAATGCTCCTTATTCTATTGGACTTTCTCATATTTAAAAGCCGTATGCCCCTTATCTTTTAACCAATCTACTAACATTTCTATTTCTTCAGCTGACCAATATCTCCAAATGAAAGTCTTTGTTCCATTATTAAGCATTATTGATGTATCGTCATTATTATTGCTATCATAACCAGAAATTTTTTCCTTAATATATTTGCCATCTTTCCTTAAATCTGAGAAATACCTAGATGTAAAGTCTTCAATACAATCTATAGATGTGATACGAGCAGACCTTTTGCCGCGCTTTGAACGTTTTTTGAGATCATTGACTTCATCTTCATACATAAACATCTTGCAGTTTAAGTTGGTGTTTGCGTTAAAATAATCACTCAATTCTTCTATAGCTGCTTTCTGCTTATCAGTATCCCCCAACGCTTGGATATAATCATTAACCATATCTCTAAAAAGCAACCCCAAAGAGCGTTGTCTATTAGAAATATATAAGTTTCCGTTATACCAAAATTTGTGCACAACTTTTGACACATTATCAGTATTTACCAAATCTAATAATTCCTGCTTTGATACAACATAATCCAAGCCCAAATTTTCTGGAATATCGTCCCCTATAAATCGGTATAAATTGGCTAATGATCTCCAAAAAACTATTTCTCGCTTTCTTAATATAAAATCCTCGTCTTTTTCAAAAATTGATTTTAAAATATCGTAAATTGCATTTCGATATTGACTATTATTCCACAAATCTAAAGCGAGCTTTTTTTCTCTACTTGATACAGCCATTATTAAGTATTCTTCATTTTTATCAAACGATGATTCATCTGATAACGATATCTTGGCCTGTCCAAGGCATCGGATATACTCATTCATCCATTCCTTTATCTTGCCCTTTGACGTAGCGGCTAACGGTTCAATTACCCCATCAAGAAGATACTGATAATTTAGCGTAATAAAATCATCAGATTCCGCCAATGGAGAGATACTATTTACTTCTGATCCTAAAAATTTTTTTATTTCACGTGTTGGAAATGCATTTAGATAAACAAAAAGATTAAGAATAGTTGGTTGGCTATTCTTCTCTTTCCCAAGTAACTCTTTGGATATCCAATCTTGATGAGACTTATCTGCAACTTTCTTCAACACCTTATTGACATTGTCCTTAAGACTCTCTGCATATGCTTTAGTTTGCTCTGTATGTTCTGTGCTATGTACTTTGTTCTCGATGACAACAAGCAGATACACGGGATTTTTCTCTTTAAAGCCACTGCCTTCAAGTTTTAATATTGAAAAAATATCTGCCCTTCTTTGGCCAGATAGGACCTGCTCCGTGGCAATTACCTGCTGGGTTATTTCATACTTTCCATACTTTATCTCATCCAATACTTTCTCATTGCGACTATTTAACAAATTATTACCAGGCCATAAGTCCTGCTTTCTTAATTTGTGAGTATCTGGGGCTGTATAAACTTTTTCCTTAAAAAGGCAGACAGTCTCCAAAAATTTACGCATAGGGCTGCTTCCATAACCATGGTTTCCATTTATATCAAGAAGCCATCTGATAAAAGAGCTATGCGGATTCTCTTGACGATCAACTCCCAATATTCCCATAATTGTTTCGCTTGAATAGTACTCATACAATTCCAAATATGCAGGCTCTTTGATCAAATCTAAATAATTCTTATACTCCATATAGCCTCCGAAAAATTCCTTTCACACATTGATATGATACGTCAACGCATCTGCATCTTCTCCGGTTGTAGCCTTGAATGCCTTTATATATGCCGAAAGCTGCGCCTGATACTTCGTATCCAAATCACTTCCATCAGCATTAGTCTTGTAATCGATAATATGCCACTGACCATCCTTGCAATAGATTACATCCATGATTCCATTCCAAATAACAAGTCCATCGGAATCATCTCTATAGCTGAATGGAACCTCGCAGTATACTTCATCAGCACTGATAAGCGTATTCAACATGTCCTGCGGTAGTCCATTTGTCTGAGCATACCCACCAGATCTCATTTTGTTTGCTACGGTCTCTAACCGTTTAACCATTGCTTTCTCATATGGTTCATATTCCGGAGTCCTATACTCTCTGATTATCTCCATTACTGCGTCTGAAACATCAAGCTTGTTTCTAGTGGATACCATCATCTCCATCAGTTTATGAACCATAGTTCCAGTAATAGCCGCCATTTTGCCATGAGTTCCGGATGGAGCACCTTCCTTCTTGTCATCCGAAGCCGCGGTGTCATCAGTGACAATCGCTAATGGTACTACATCCTGCACATTAGTTTGCACATCATCCTTATCCGCAAGCTTTGACTTCAGCTCCAGTCTGCTAGGATTTTCGACCATATATGTTCCAGTCTCTCGATTTCTATCATTAAGCGCACAGTTCTCCTGCGCATCCTTATACAACTGTTCTGCCTCAGCTGTTTTAACCTTATCCTTATTCTTCTTGGCAGGTTCTGTCAGAAGCGAAAAGATATCTTCTGTCCCTGCAGCAAGAAGATCCTTCCATTTGGAATTCTGAATTTCTTTCCCATTTCTCAATTGCACACTATTACAGATAATCAGCGCGTTCCGTGCTCTTGTTGCTGCAACATATACAAGCCTTGCCCCTTCAGCCTTCAATGAAGCATCCTCATCAGCCTTCTCATCCGGAAAGCTAGCAGTTTCAAAGTACTTCCAACTTCTGCCGTTATCACCACGATCACTCTCAAGAGCAAAAACATATCCTTCAGAAGATTTCTCTCCATGAATAAACCTGGAAGTAGCACCAAAGGTCTTTTTCGACGAGGCTGCTAGAATTACAATAGGAGCCTCAAGGCCTTTTACCTTATGAAGATTTGCCATATGGACGCAGTCTTTCTCATCATTCAGGCTTAGACAACGCTCCTCATCAGATTCACCTGCAATAAGGTCAGAGAGTAATGCTGCTCCGTCCTTAAGTGTTACCACTTCCCCAGACTTTTCAGCATTTCTGATAAGCTCAAGTGTGTAATAAACCACCTCCAGATTATCTGTATCCACTTTCTTGTAGATCATAAGAGTATCCATAATCTTCGAGAAAAGAGCAGCCGGTGAAAGTCTATGAGCTTTTTTGCTTAAATCTGTAAGCATCTCGAGCTTTTCCTGAACCAACTGAACGACTTCATCCTTGTCATCAAGTTTTTTTGTTCCACTCAAAGATACCGAGCCCCCAGCCTGGCGGTATTTCATTACGTCTGTCTGTGACACTCCTAATACGTTACTGTTCAAGGCTCCATATAGCGCTATCTTATCTTCAGGATCCACCACTGCTTTATAAATAAGAAGCATTTCACGAAGTGCCACATTTTCGCCAAAAGGTACATCACCTTCAACTCTTGTAGGAATCTCTCTGGTGCTCAATTCCGCTGTGATAGGTGCTAAGTTCTTCTTTGAAGAGGTGATGACCATAATATCGCTGTATCTGATTGGCCTTGGTGCTTTATCACCCTCTGTGGTTACAAGATATTCCTGTCTTCCTACAAGCCTTTCTATCAAATCTGCTATCATGACAGGATCTGCTTCATCCGGCTTATCCAGAATAGCCTTCCCCATATATGCCTTATAGGAATAAATTCCCTGAAACTCATCTTTTTTCTCTGAAGATAATGGAATCTCCTCATATTTACTCTGATCCTCAGTCTCCTCCGGAAGCATTTCGGAAAAGACCTTGTTATAGTACTCACACAGCACCTTCGTAGACCTAAAGTTCCTGTAAAGAGGCGCTATCTCACCACCATTTTTCTCAAACAGCTTCTTTACATTAAGGAATGAAGTGACATCAGCACTCCTGAATCTATATATAGACTGCTTGGGGTCGCCCACAATGAAAAGCGATCCGGGCTTCGGAACACATTCTCTCCATTGTGGAACCGGATTCATGGCTGTTAGATAGAAAAAGACTTCTGCCTGCATAGGATTGGTATCTTGGAACTCGTCAATGAGGAAATAGCTATGACGATCATAGATATATCGAATCAGCTTTCCACTATGTTCTGCATCTCTTTTCAACATTTCTCTTAGGTAATAGAGATTGTCAAAATAAGTAAGCTGTCCCTTTTCAAGCATAGCCTGCTCCATCAACGGAACACATTTGCTTAGAAACGTCATAGATACATTGTATTTAAGTTCTCCAGCTCTGATAAGCAGACTATCTTCCTGTCCAACAGAGCATGAAAGCCACTTTCCCTTTGCTCCGCCAGGTTCAAAGACGCCGCCAAGAGAAGCTCCATAATCGTCAACTGCACTAGAAATTGTCCGAATATCCTTAAGAATATCAAGAGCACTAAGTACACCGGTAAAATCATTAGACCATTTTCTCTTAAGTACATTATAAATAAAGCCTATTCTTGCCCACGCTTCTCGGCTTTCTTTTTTACCGTCATACATTACTTCAGGGTGATCCTTTAGGCACTTTACCGCTTTAATTATCTCGGTTCTCTGATTGCCATACTCTTTATCTATGTCTAAAGAAGTGGTCTCTTTAAAATTGAAATGCACGTTCCGATTATCCATTAACAGCTGCATTCCCTTCACAAAGACTTCCTCCGCAGATCTGTTAACTGAGCGGAAAGACTTGGCAAGATTTTGTATTTCTTTTCCATAATCGCCATCACATATCTTCACATACTGCTGTTTGTACATTGTCTCTACATCAATGTCGGAAACAATTGTTGAATCAGAAGAAATTCCTGCTTCAGAAGGATGTTCTGATAAGACCATTCCGCAAAAGGCGTCTATGGTTCCCATAAAGCACAAATCTATATTCTGAAGAGCTTTCTCGCATCTGGCTCTAGATTCAGCTGTTGGGGCAGGAAGCTGCCCGGCAAATCCCTTATCCTTCCAAATAAAGACGGGATTACTCCGCTCTATAAGCGCCTTCTGGAATCTTTCATAGAATTCTCCGGCGGCTGCTTTAGTAAATGTAATAGCGCAGATTTTACTTATGTCTATACCGGCTTCAACCATGGCAACCATGCGGCTTACAAGCATGGTTGTTTTTCCGGATCCTGCACCGGCTTCAACAAAAAAGTTGGTATTTATCTCGGCAATTATCTTATTTCTTGATATTGTATCGATTTCAAGGTTTGATTTAAGGTTTCCCATTTATCACACCTCGCTTTCTTCGGTAGTCTTTCCACATATGTAGCCATACTTACAGTACCTGCAAGGATCTTTACCTTCCTCAGGCTTTGGCAAAGGAAACTCTCCCTTAAGGATACTTTCCCTAAACTCATTTAACCTTTCTAGTAAGAGTTTCTTCATTTCATCATCGTATTTGCAAGTCACAACCTCTCCAAGCCTTATATATCTATACTCCCCTTCGGAAATCTTAAAACCCTTCTTTTCCATAAGGTAAGCGTATATAACGACTTGCAAACATGTCCCAATATCATCCTGAATATGGGAAACCTTGCGTCCTGTTTTAAAGTCCACAATCAGATATGAACCATCATCAAGCTTTTCTACACGGTCAGGAAGCCCGTGTATCTTAACGCCGCTCTCGTGAACGCAGTGAACATCCTCTTCCTTTAGCACAACTTCTCTGTGGGGATCCATTTCATATGCTGTATCCATCATCTGTAGGAACTGTTCCTTTTCAGCTTCAACATTCCCCTCTATAAGAGGGGGATTTTCTAAAATAAAGCTGTCAAAAGACTCTGCAGCCAACTTCTGAAATTCATCATTTGAGATGTTTGAGTTACCCAGCTCTTCCATTAAAGAATGTGCCATAGAACCACTTTTTGCAGCAGAAATAATCTCAAACGGGTCATCCACTTCAGGCTCAGGTATACCAAGAATATAGCTGAGCAAGAAACTCCTTGGACAGCTAAAGAATCTATCAAGAGCTGTCGGGGAATACTCATTTTCAAGGTTCCATCCAAAGTTGAAAGCCACATCAGATGTTTCTGCAGGCTTAATGATCTTATATCCCTTGTCATATGCATCGCCAATACCTCTGGTAACTGATATAGCTGGTGCAAAGTAATCGACTTTTTTAATTATTGCCTCCAAATCTTTAGCAGTAGCATTCTCTCCGTGTTCCTGCCTGAATAATTCAAACATCAAAGAAGATGCGTTATCGCGCTTTAATTCAGACACATTTAGTCCAGCATAAGAAACATTGATATCTGATTCCAAAGCGGTTGCCAAGCTTGCCAGTTTCAGCAGGTTTTCTCTCTTCTTTAGAATACGTCCATCAGCCGTAAGAAATTCTGCCCCTTTGCCAAATAGGTTCAGATCCGCGTCCAAAAGCAGATAATTTTCCCTTGGAGAACCAGGATATTTTGTTGCAGAAAGCCCGGTTATATACATATTTTTTCTCACGACAGAAATAGCCCCGCTAATGCTGGTGACATGGAGCTTTCCTGCTTCGCTTCGCTGCGCACAGACATTATTCTTTAGAATTGATAGAATCAGTCCTTCTGTATCCTGCTCAATTCCTGCTTTATGTATGGTACTTAATTCTCCGTATATAACGCCCGATGCAGCCATGTCCAGATTCATAAGTAACTTATCTTTATTATTTTCGGTTCCATCCCGAACAAAAGAATACTTTGAGATAAACTCCTCAACTGGCAAGGAAAGCTCTGATGCCATAATCTCTAAAGAAGGCAACACTGCCTTCTTTTTCTCGTCAATAACAGTTTTCTTTAGTTTTTCTATCTTTTTGTCGTTACTACTTTTATCATTTGTAAGTTTTAATGCTCCCAGTACTTCATAAAATACCTTCCATTTAAAGTTCTCTCCTGGCTCTGGGAACATATTATGTAACTTGGCCCTATTAAAAGCCGGGCTTCCAATCATTTCATTTAAAGCTGCTGCGCCAAAGAAGCCTCTTGTCATCCATTTGTAATACAACGACAGAAGCTTGGCCGGATTAGAATTTACTATAGAAATTCCGCAGCCAAAAGTAACTGGAATATCATAAAGAAGCGCATAATCAAAGAACAGCTGCCCATATGTCGCTATATCTGTGACAGCCACCGTGCATTCATCCAAATTTTTATTCGAATATATATCCGCAATAACGGACTCAACCTCATTTGGAGCTCCATAACAGTTTTTGAAGCTTGAAATCTGGATCCCGGCGTCTGCCTTACCAAACAGATCACAGACACCCATCTGCTGGAACTTTCCTTCAGAAATCTTATTCAAAAGTGCTTTATCCAACGGCGTAAGCGGAAATTCATCTAACGTGATGAAGTCTGCTTCTATGGTATTACTAACTGTTGCTGCTCTTCGTACGAGAGACACAGAATCCACGAGCTTTTGAGAAGTCAGCAGGTCATTATATTTCTTATATACACTAATTAGCGCAGCATTTTTCTCAGAAAAGATCCCCTTACTAAGTGTCTCCTCTACAGCTTTTGCTTCATCTGCATCAGAGACAAGGCTTCTCATACGTCTTATAGCAGCAGTTAGCTCCTTGATATCGGCATACGATGGACTATCAAAATAGCTATTACCTTCAACCGCCTTTGCGACAAGAGTTGTCTCTTCATCTGAATCAACGAAATCTTCTTGTATCGATATACCAGATCTCATAAGGGCAATACGTGCCAATTCTCCAGAATTGCATATTCTAAGGTTGATACAGTTCTTACCATGCATAACAAGGCTCTTGATAAATTCCTGACCATTTAAGCCAGGCGCAAAAACGATTATTTCTCGCATTTAAATATCCTCATATATAAATCTGAACCAGCAGCTTTGCATATAAATTTACAATGATAAAATTATCAAATACTGCATAACATACCGAAATAATTGTATCATGATACCGACAATACAATTCCTAAATAAAAATAAAATCTCTTCGGAAATATAAAGTATTGCTTAAAGTACATCAAGAAGCTCCTTTAAATCTACGCTTACTCCTTCTATGCTTGATGATAAGGATTTATTAACCTTTGCCGTACTAAGCATGCGGTCAAATCTGGTCATTGCCTTATCCGCATAGTTTGAAGATGCAACTATCGTTACCGCGACGAATTTCTTACTGTAGGAATTATAAGTAGCTACGCATTTTAGGTATGCATCTATGCCTTCATACTTACCTTCGTATGCTTTTGACCAGCAAGGCAAACCATCGATATTCATATTATCTGTATTTACTTCTTTTGGTGTAGTTAGGATAGCATCCGCATTGGACTTGATTGCTTCATATATTTTGGCTTCAAGATACTTATCCTTAATATCGAAGCCTTCAGGTACATCAAGATCTGTATTCTCAAACAACATATATGACCTACTACCTTTTGTTTTATAGGACTGACCGCCACTAGCATTCGAGCCAGCAAACTCATAGGCTTCTGACATTGGGAATACTATCCCACCAATCTCTATATCAGTTGTTTTCTCCTTCCCGATATCTTTAGGAAAATCCTCATTCAACTCATGATATACGAATGCAACCGCACCGATTATCATCACTAGAATGATTCCTAATATGATCTTCCATATCTTTATCTTCTTTTTAGGCTTCTTAACGGTATTGTCTTCTGCATAATTGACAGTGTTTTGCGCACGTTCTTCCGTAGCGACTGCTTTGCCACAATTAGTACAGAATTTTTCGCCTTCCTTAATTTCAGAACCACAGTTAGAACAAAATGCCATATCACACCTCCTCATTCTCATGCTTGATCTCGGTAATAATCTGCCTTATTCTTCTCTCAGATAGTCCCATAGCCCTTGACAGTTCAGCGGGTTTCAGCCTATTCATGTTTTCTTTTATAAATTCTCTTGTGTATTCTTTAGAATATAGCCTTTGGGGAAAGGTAACATTTAGACCTGAAAATCTCTTCCAGATTTTTATTGTTGCAGTATCCCCTAGCAGTTCCGCTAATTCCTTATAAATGCCTCCATATAGGTCTGGATTACTATTCACGCCTTCTATCACCTCCTCATTCAATTGTAATTTTTCCGATTTGAAATTATCCTTTGTTAATTGCCTTGTATTTTTCATGTGAAATTTGCACCGCATATTTCCTCTTTTATTTGCAGTGCATTCCTCCTTTCACTACAAGGTGTGTAATTTTTGCGGAATTAATTCAGAGGTGGCATAGCCGTAAATGCAGATAGCACAAGGCTTTTCATATATTAATAGAAGAATCAGATTAGCCATTTTGAAGAAAAAAAGACACCATAGCATATTGCTATGATGTCGATACTAATCATCCACCTTATAACTAAAGAAAAATAGACAATATTATTTCCCCAAACTGGTTGATTTATTTTTGCTCTCCTCCTGCTACTATATAAGCATAGAAGGAGGAACCTAAAAATGAATACTAAAGGAAACCTATAAGGTACCGTCACTGTGGCAGGATCCCGGTGGTGGTGCTTTGGGTTATAAGGACTCTTCTATTTCTTTAATCTCCGGTATTACCTCGTAGTCATCTGTAACTGTAATAACGGCATATGTAGCTTTATCGCCTGTAACCTGCGGATAACAGATGCTTCCCGGATTTACAAGAGTGATATTATTTTCTTTGTCCTTCACAATCTCTGCAAAGTGGCTGTGACCAAAGAGGACAAGATCAGCGCATCTTGATTTAGCCGCTTCTTTCAAAGTCTTAAGGCTTTCCTCATATTTAACATTGTAGGCATTTCCATGTGTTACCCATACGTTTAAGAAGCCAGCCTTGAATTCCTCGTTAAGTGGAAGACTGTTTCCAAAGTCGCAGTTACCGCGGACTATCTTTACCTCATATGATGGATCATCTCCTGTTATGGTAGAAATAGAATCCTGGATATCACCGCAGTGAACAAGAAAATCAAAGGGAGATTCTTTTTCAATGGCTTTTTTTGCAAAGCCCGGATATCCATGTGAATCTGATATTACTAGTATTTTTTTGTTCATAACGATATCTCCGCTTCATTATAATCTGATGGATAAATGATAAAATCCTTTGCATCAAGCGCCTCTTCTTCTCCGAAGATGTTAAGCTGTTTTGCACCCTCCAGCATATGGTCATATGCTTTCTTTTCTTCATCTGTCAGTTCTCTTGCCACGATATGTCTCCTGCCTGTATATTACTCTTTTCTAATTATATGGCACTCCGGATTAATTGGCGAGACCAGACAACACCATGGGTATTCCCACAGCACCGCCTGGCCTCTATTATCTGAAGAATCTTTAAATCTCTTCAAGTAAATAAATTTTAGCTTTTAAAGTTAGCTTTGACCATTAGTAAAATCGTCAAAAACGGTTGATATTGAAAGGGAACTATCAAAAGAAATTCCGCATTCAAATCAAAGACTTGAACCTGCATAGAATCCTTCTCTTACAGCATCACCAATCTTGCCGAGTTTCATGCTGTCACCAATGATTCTTGTCTTTGTAGGATATTTATCCCTGATCTTTTCGGCAACATCTCTTACAGGTCTCATTCCAAATGCTGCAATAACAGTATCTGCCTTTATTTCTTCCCTTGAACCGTCTGCTTTCTCAATAGTAACTGCATCAGATGAGATGGAAACAACTTTTGAATCGGTCTTCATCTCTACCCCATTTTCAGCAAGCTTCTGGAAAAGTGTTATCTTATTGATGAACATTACATCCTTTCCACATTCAGGAAGCATCTCAACAATTGTAACTTTCTTTCCAAGCTCAGAAGCCATCTCAAGGGCTCCATCAAGACCTGAAAGTCCACCACCGCAGATTACAATGTTATCACCCTTGATCCTGGACTGATCCTTATGTGCATCCAAGATAGTAACCACATTGCTGCCATCTATTCCATCTATCGGAGGAACAAAAGGCGCTGCTCCTGATCCTATAATGATGTTATCGCAATCAGAAAGGAATGCTTCATCACCCTTAACTTCTGTGCCGAGATGTATATCAACACCCAGTTTTTCAAGCTGTACTGTAAGATACTTTGTGAATTTCTTAATGTTTGTCTTGAACTTTGCTGTGCAGATATCGCCCATCACTCCGCCAAGCTTATCGGACTTTTCATAAAGTGATACCTTATGACCCACAGTTGCAGCGACACGTGCAGCTTCCATTCCGGCAGGACCGCCACCAATGATAACAATTTTCTTGGGATTCTCTGTCTTAGTAAGCTTAAAGCGCTCTTCTTCCATAGCCTGGACATTAACCGCACATGAAAGCTTTGTATGGTTATTCCAGATTCGTCCGATACAGAATTCATTACATCTAAGACATGGACGGATATCCTCTACTCTTCCCTCAATAAGCTTATTGCAGATATCGGGATCAGCTATAAGCGCACGTCCAAAGTTTACAAAATCTGCGTTGCCAGATTTGATGAGTTCCAATGCTGTATCAGGGTTGTGTGTTCCTGCGTTGAATATCGGAACAGTAACTGTTTTTCTTGCTTCCTCGCATACATAAGCCATGCATGCTTCTCCGAGATATGACGGAGGGAAGATATAATCAAGAGTCTCATAGCAACCTGCATCGATATCAAATGCATCAACGCCGCCTTCTTCCAGGACTTTAAGGAGTTTCATACTATCTTCAAGCGTTCTTCCACCTTCAAAGCGGTGATCTAATGATATTCTGAAAATGATAGGAAGCTTATCGCCAACAACACTCTTCATTGCCTGAACTATTTCAACTGGGAAACGAGCACAGTTCTCAGGACTTCCGCCATACTCATCAGTTCTCTTGTTCCATACAGGTGACATAAACTGATCGATAAGGTATCCTGCGTGCGCATGGATCTCTATTGCATCAAAGCCGGCATCCCTAGCCAGTCCTGCTGCAAACTTAAATTCTTCCATCATTTCCCTGATCTCATCTTTAGTAAGTGCATGGCACTTAATACTGGGGTCAAATACAGATGAGGTCTCTGATGATGAAATTGGAGGATTACCCAATGTGTCAGGAAAGGCATTTCGTCCTGTGCCGGGACTTATCTGACATACAATCTTGGCACCATAACGGTGAACTCCATCACAAACTGCTGTAAGTGACGGAAGAACGGTGAAACTGTCAAGATATCCCTCCATAGAACCCTGTGCAAGTCTTTCATTAAGCATCTGGCATCCCAGGAAGATTATTCCTGTACCGCCCTTAGCTCTCTCTATAAAATAGTCAATTTCCTGTGCATCCTTTCTGCCATTAGTAAATGCAGAGTTTGTACCCATTGGGCTCATACCGATGCGGTTCTTGACTTCCATGTTCCCGATTTTAAACGGTGTAAACAATTCCTTATAATCCATTTTTCTCCTACCTTTCCTACCCAAAAATGTTTTTACATATTTACACAGGTAAATATATAGTTGCCATACGTAAATTATCACGTCATTAAAAATGTGTGTCAATAAAACATGGTGTCCAATCTGTATTTCTGTCACCTTACACAAATTTGTCTGACAACTTTTATTAATTTTTCTTACGGTATAAGAGCTTCGAAATAAAAAATATTTTACTATCGACGCTTATAATAGTGCATGATATTATTGTATAGTTAATTTATGTTTACCGAGGTAAATTTATATGAAACAAATTACAAGAGATTACATTAAAAATACTGCAATAGAACTTATAAGAAAAAAAGGATATTCCAGTGTCACCATAAATGACATCTGTGATTCATGTGGCATTACGAAGCCGACTTTTTACAAATATGCAGGCTCTAAAGATGAGCTTGTCCTGGATCTGTATGATACAACAGTAAAAGAACTGATATCTGATCCTTACCATTTCATAGAAACTGATTCCTCATTAGAACAGCTTTTGTATATCTTCTCAAAACTGATAGAAGATACTACTGCTTTTGGATATGATCTTTTCAGTCAGATGATAATAGCAAATCTTCAGGATAACCGTCATAGCCTTGACATGCGCGATTCACTTACCAGAATGGGTGAACTCATAATTAAAAAAGCCCAGAATAAAGGCGAAATAAGAAATATGAATGATCCCCAAATACTGTACCATTCTCTTGCCCACCTCTTTACAGGCCATGAACTCAAATGGTGCATCTGCAATGGGAAGAGCAATGATTTTGAAGAATTTTATCTGGGCCTTAATGCCATGCTTGATGTAAGGGATGATCTGCGAGATTTATATAAGCGTTACCTTAAAAAAACCCAAAATAACAAATGACCCCCCTAAAAAATCCTCCCGGAAATGTACTATTTCCGGGAGGATTAGTAGAAGTTTATCTATGAGAAGATGCCTTATCTTTTCATGCTATCTGGATATGCTTCTTTTCAGGAAGCTTTGGCTGTTCCTTCTTAGGAATCATCAGAGTAAGAACTCCGTGTTTGAAGGATGCTTTTACATCATCTTCTGTGACCTGCTCTCCAACATAGAAACTACGCTGCATGGATCCGGAGTACCGCTCCTGTCTTATTAGCCTGCCCTTCTTATCACTCTTGTCATTATTCATGTCCTTAGAAGCGCTGATGGTAAGATATCCATCATTTAATTCAAGGCTAATGTCCTCTTTACTGAATCCTGGAAGATCTACATTTACTTCATACTGATTATCTTCTTCCTTAACATCAGTCTTCATTAGCCTATCAGCATGTCTTCCATAGAGCTTACGCTCCATGTTATTCAGTTCTCTGAAATCAGGGAAATTAAACAGATTGTCAAATAGATTTTCTTCAAAAATACTCGGTGCTAACATAATTTTTTCCTCCTTTGCATCAAAAAAATATATTTTTGAGCATTGGGACGGAGGGTTTAGATCATTGGAATTCATAAGTCCTAACGGTCTTCTCTGTTCCTTTGTTCTATATATGGTATAACACCAAATTAGCACTCTGTCAAGCAGAGTGCTAATTATTTTTTAGTGATTTAACACTTCCAGAAAATTTGCAACTTTTTCTGCAGCTTCTCTTCCTGCAGCATTATATATAGCAGTATCTACGCCACTTCCAATAGCAACCTTCGGGTTTGCTGTGTTCACTATGGCATCTGCTTTTACTTTTGTAATATCATTCCTGATAATTTGAAATGGCATTATCCATCACCTACGCTTTATATGTTTTATTGAATCTCCGAAATTCTTTTGCCACCTATTCTTTCAGTCTGTTGATCAGCTTTCCTCACCATTTATGTCTGCTACACTGTCAGCTACATCAGTTATCATCCTTGCTATTGAATGTCCGATATCTGTATCATGCTTTTTAACAAATTCTTCTGTCTTTACGGTAAATTCTGCCCACAGATCATCACTATTATCATGCCCGCAATCCTTGATCATCTTAAGCAGGGCATATGCCTCATTATACGGTTCATGGCAATGAT
Organism: Butyrivibrio sp. LC3010; assembly: GCF_000424385.1. Lineage (GTDB taxonomy): Bacteria > Bacillota > Clostridia > Lachnospirales > Lachnospiraceae > Butyrivibrio. The sequence goes on from NZ_KE384180.1 coordinate 23,810, forward strand.
GAGTCCTGCCATAATTAAGATAAACGGAAAAGCTTCCAGTAAAATGGGGCCTAAAAAATACGGTATAAAAAGCTGGAAAATAAGGGCTATAGTATGAAAATCTGACATCATTAAGAATACAAATGAAGCAACAATTATTATTTCAATTATTAACAGTATCCTTAGTAGATGCTTCTTCCATGAGTTTTTATTATATTTCACACTATGTTTGCTCATGTTATCCTCCATGTTGTAATAGTTATACCTTAGCCCCATAGTTTCTGCATTTTCTGAAGCACAGTTTTATATTCCAAATCTGAATCAGGCCTTACTTTTATAAAAACAACGTCCTTATCAGGATAGTATAAATCAACACATATATATTTACTGATGGTGCGGACACGGCACAGATAATCATATATTGATGAAGCCGCTGTGTATGGATCATCAGCTATAATATCAATCTTTATGAAGATGGTATTTTTATCTGCATCGTTTTTAAACTCTTCGTAGCTGTGACTACCTGTGTGTGTGCTAAAAATCTGATCTTCAATACTTCTTAGAGTCCATCCATCAGCATTTGTTTCTACATCAGATAATTCCTTGTTTATTGTATCTTGATATAAAGCTTTTTCATAGTTATCGGCCATATATGGATCAGAATCTTTCTGCCTGTATGCATCACAGTTACATGTGAAAGTGACACCGGTATCTTCAGATTTTGCATCAAATCTGTAATAGTATCTTGCAACCATCATATTGTTATTATTTTCGAGTTCTGATCCAGTTATTTCAAATTGCTCATCATACTTTTGCTTTAAATATGAAAGCATATATTTTTTTGCTTTTGCCTCTGATACCTTTTTGGAACAACCACTTAGTAGCGCAGCAAATGCAAGGATAGCAATGAACACCGTTAGCTTGTATTTCATATCAATCAATTCCTCCGCGTAAAAAGTTCCCCGAGCTTCAATTATAGGGTAAATCTGTAAAGAGTTGAAGCAATCTTTCCTTTTGTCAACATTTTATATGGATAAAAGTCATGAATATATATTTATAAATGCAAAATACAGGTGGTTAAGTCCTGAGTTTAAAGGATTATATCTGTTTCAATGAAGAGATAGTTTCACAGATTCTCCATACTTTTGACACTTTCTCTTACGATTTTGTTTGTATCATATAAACATCAGAAATGATAACAACCCCCTCATAAGAACACAAAAACTTTTCTTCAAAAAAATAAGCTGGAACTTACGTGACAAAGTTCCAGCTTTCCCCATTAATGGGGTGTGGTGACTGCAGAAAGATACTCCTGCCAATCATCTACCGCCAAAGGTCATAATGTTTGTTCGATTACCTTTAGCCCATTTCCCATCTCTTCATCATTGTGATCCATCACATGATTATAGAATTCATGAAAAGGCATTGTTTTTACATCATTTACTTCATAATGATTAAATGAGAAGCCATTTTCAGGGACTTCTACACGTATCATAAATACCGATGCCAACAGCCCGGTTCCATCATTCCAGTCCTTTATGTAGTCAAAGGCAAGTTTCAGATCCTGTGGATTGACGGCAATACCCAGTTCTTCAGAAAGTTCTCTTACTGCAGCTTCACCAGGTGTTTCCCCGGAACGTACCCCGCCACCTGTCATGTCCCATTTCCCGGCATAATATCTGGCCTTTAGTGAACGCTGCTGTACTACGTACATACCTTCACCTTCTCCGGGTGTGGGAGAATCCGCAGTTTTCATTATGATTAGTACATGTCTGTAATACTCGCCGGGGATCTTAGCTTCATGTTTTTCTTTAATTTTTCCTGTAGGGATCTCATCCCTTGTATATACATCTATATATTCCATGAAACGATTACAGCCCCAGTTCTTTGCAGAGAGCATCATATCTCTTCTGCTCTTTTTCTTTTACAGGCTTCGATGAATCTTTAAAACAGTGGTCTATAACATCTGCATCCTTTAGAAGCTCATCCATCGGAGAATCTGTCACGAGTTTATCATCGTGATGGTATATCGCAGAACATATGATATCAGTTTCTTCTTTTGACGTGATGCCAAGTTCTTCTAGAATCTTTCTCGCCAGATCTGCTCCGAGATGGGCGTGGTCTTCATAGGAACCACTCTTATATGCATGAAGATCGTGAAGCATTCCTGACATAGCACCTAATTGCTCATTAAGTCCGCGCTTCTTTGCGAGAATTGTTGCCGCAAGTGATACGCCGTAAAGATGAGCTGTTGCGCTAGTCCTTTTGTCTGATTCAGTAATGTTAGCAAGTTCCTTGTCGATATATGTCCTCAAATCTTTTAATCTACTCATGTGTACCTCCGGATGCTATGAATTATTTTTCTAATAAATTGGTATTATTACATTTCATCTTCTGTTTCACAGGGGCGATCTATGATAAAATCCTTGGCATCAAGCTCCTCTTCTTCCTTTTCCCATTCCTCTACCTGCTTTAAAAAGTCCTCTGCAGCTTTGGGATATGCTGTGAAATATAGGGCTATCATGTGCTTACAGACAACTCTTCTTCCGTCAGCAAACGGACATGTACAGGTTGATTTCCTTGGATGCGATATATCAACATGAACCCTGTATAGATTTTCGCCCCTTACTGTGCCATCTATCGTAGTATCACTGGTCTTTTCTACTTCTTCTACTTTTTTACTGTTATAGTAATCCATGCCTCGCCATACAGAATTACCGCTGGCTATTTCTATAAGTCCCATTCTTCCCCCTTTAATACCAAACCTCTAATTTTTTATTCTTCAGGCCAAATAGAACCGACATCAAGCCCTTTTTCCGTAAGCCATTTATCTGTAGCCTGGACATATTTCTCATTTCCACCATCTGATATAAGCGTTACGGATAGCTTTGGATCTTCCCCTGGGTTTAGTTCTTCACATCCGTAATCACCATCAAAAATCTGTTTTATCTTCCACATGATTTATACCCTCGGCTTTATCATATTTCCTAGCATCTCAAGCGCCTTTTTATAGGATTCTGCCATGGCACCAGGGCATTTAACTTCAAATCCAAGCCCGGTTAAAGGTTCAGTATCACCAAATTCTGCTATAAGCATTGTCTCTTTTTCTGATAAGTGATGAGCGTTGCAATAACTTACAATATCATCCTGAAGGCTCACCCCTTCTGTCCTGTCCATAGTCTCTTCAAATAGTTCGCTGTGTTTATCCAACCATTTAGTGTCAGCTTCAGAATCCATTACCATTACAACCTTCGACTGGTATCTTTCCCTGTACATCTTTATCTGCTTTGTCAGGATATCCCTGTCAGCATCCCCATAACATACAATTATGTTCGTGTATCTGTTATTTTTCATTATCCCCTCATTATCCTATCAGCCGTTTAATTATATCTTTTGTATCATCACTGAAGTCCTTAAGGTCTTCCATGGTTATGACCTTGTACCTTAAGAGAGATACAAGTTGATCATAAAAGTTTGATCTGCTTATATCTGTGATCACAACTCCGGGGTTTCTCTTGTCAGACTTTATGCGCCCTTCAAGTGCCCAGTATTTATCAGATGGGAGCTTATCGCTGTTCAGGATTTCCTTATATTCCTCAACAAGCCTCCCCATATATGCTTCCTGCCACTCAGGAAGGTTCTTTCTAAAAAGTTTCCAGTCTTTTTCAGACAATCCTACCATATTTCAAGTCTCCATTTTTCTAAATTATTACTTATAATTTTAAGGTTGTAGTATGCGTTTTACAATAATGAAGCCATGAACAATTGATGAACTAAACCACATAAAATCAAGGAAACTTATTCACAAAATGCAAAGAAGGGCGTAAAATGTGACCAACCAGGGCGCATAAGCCCGCAACTACACATTCTTATGGAGATGAAAAGTATGAATAAGACAGAACTCGTTGAAGCTATGGCTAAAGAGACTGGCCTTAGCAAGAAGGACACAGAGAAGGCTTTAAAGGCTTTCGTTGATGTAGTTTCAAAACAGCTCAAAAAGAAGGATAAGGTTCAGCTTGTTGGCTTTGGTACATTTGAGACTACAAAGAGAGCTGCTAGAACTGGTAAGAACCCTCAGACTGGTGCTACCATCAAGATTCCTGCTTCTATCGCTCCCAGATTTAAGGCTGGTAAGGCTCTTAAGGACCTTGTAAACAAGAAGTAATCTAGCAACTCTTTGAAAACCGCGTTAAATATTTAATTCATTACAAACTTCAGGCTCTGTACCATCTTTTTGTTGGAACAGAGCCTGTTTTAAAATCTGGAAAGTTAATCTCTATTTTGTTGAAGAATCAGCGAGGTTAAATCTTATGGCAAAAGATCACGAGGCAGTTCTTCATATGAAGGTATCAATAATGCGGATATTCTTTGCCTGGGTATATAAAGAAAAAGGGCCATCATTTTGACAGCCCTTTGCTTTGATTATTTTCCGCGAAGTTCCATGAGGTTTGGTCCTTTTCCTGCAAGCATGTCTGTCACACGTTTACCGATAAGGGTCGTATAGATAGGGTGAGTAAGGATATAGAACTGATCCTCTTCTATAGCATTAAATACTCTCATTCCCACAGAATCTATAGGCATACCTGTTACAATAACCTGCTCTGCTATTTTCTGACCCATAGCGAATTCCTTGCTTGTGTAGTAAGGATCAGATGCATCCTTGTACTGCTCAGGGCGGTGTCTTTCAGCATGGTGAAGGTCTGTCTGAACAAATCCCGGACAATATATGCTAACGGAAATATCTGCGCCTTTTGCCTGAAGGTCATAGCTAACACTTTCAGAAAGTGCAACTGCAGCATGCTTTGTAGCGTGATAAGCGGGCATTCCATTTGAAGTGATAAGTCCTGCTACTGAGCATGTGTTCACGATATTGCAGTGTGTACCCTGCTTCATCATGATCGGAATAACCTTGTGCATGAAGTAAACATGGCTAAGGAAGTTAGCGTGTGTGATCCACTCCCAGTCTCGAACCGGTGTGTCCCAGATATCACCAGGAACCACAACACCTGCGTTATTCATAAGAAGGTCAATCGCGCCGAATTTTTCAATAACTTCATCAACCGCTCTCTCACAGTCTTCTACCTTTGTTACATCTGCCTGGATAGTGAAGATTTCTGCAGCTCCAAGCTCTTTTGCTTCCTTGGCAGCTGCTTCTACTTCGTCCTTTTCGATATCAAGAGCAGCGATGCGCATGCCTCTCCTTGATGCTTCTTTTAAAAATTCTTTACCAAAACCATTTGCTGCACCGGTTATCAGTGCAACTTTATTCTTGAATTCTTTCATCTGAAAACCTCCCCTTTACAGTGTTGATGCTCTGCCAAGTGCATCTGTTGTAGCTTCCGCAATTCTTCCGGGGAAGTTTGCATCGCCGAGTACTATTACATTGTCAAAGTTCTCTTCAAACTGTGCTGATACATCATTTGAGCGTACTCCAAGTGCAAGAACTACTGTACCAGCAGGAATTTTTGTCATCTGTCTTGTTACTGTATTCATTACAACAACTGATTCTTCATCTGCAGACATGAACTGCTGTCTTGTCATGACATTTACACCAAGTTTTCCGAATCTGATGGTGAAATCAGCGATCACAGAGCGGTAAAGACCTCTTCCGATGTCTTTTGTCATCTCTACAAGAGTAACTTTATTTCCGCCTCTTGTTGCAATGGTCTCAGCAGTTTCCATACCTGTTACACCGCCGCCAATTACTACAACGTCACCCTTTACTTCCTTTTTGCCCATCAGATATTCTTCAGCAGTGATAACATTGGCTCCATCAACTCCGGGAAGCCCTGGAATGATAGGTGTTCCACCTGTCGCAACAAAAACAGCTGTGGGATCAAGTGCCTTTACAGCATCTACAGTGCCTTCTGTATTAAGTCTGACTTCGATGTTGTTTTTCTTGATTCTGCAAACAAGAGAATCAAGATAAGCCTGAAGCTTTTCCTTCATGATAGGCTTTGTTGCAATATTAAGCTGTCCGCCAAGAGAGTCTGCCTTTTCAAAAATTACAGGCTCAAAACCTCTCTCCTTAAGTGTGAGTGCTGAAACCATTCCAGCAGGGCCTCCACCTATGATAGCAACCTTTCTGCCATTGCCAGTCTTTTCTACGCAGCTATAGTCAACTTCTCTTCCGCACTTGGGGTTAACGGCACATTTGATATGTCCTCCGTCTGAAAGTGCAGTGAAGCAGTATAGACATCCGATACACTTGTTGATCTCATCGCCTCTGCCTTCCTTAGCCTTGTTTGCCCATTCGGGATCAGCAAGATGAGCACGGCCAAGAGCAATATAATCACAAACGCCCTCCTCAAGAAGTGCTTCTGCAACTTCAGGATCCTTGATGTTATTTGTTGCAATTACCGGAATCATTACATTTTTCTTGATAGCGGATGCGAGATGTTTCTTCCATCCCTGAGGATATGAAGAAGGCTCGATAATTGTTGTAGCAGATTCATAGATACCGCTTGAAACGTTGATACAGTCGATGCCGAAGCTCTCAAGTGTTCTTGCAATCTTGATTGTATCCTCAAGCTTTAATCCGCCTTCTACAAATTCATCAGCTGAAATTCTCACTGAAATAAGGAATCTGGGACCACACATGTATCTTATACCTGTGATTATCTCCTCAAGAATTCTTATTCTGTTGTCAAAAGATCCGCCATATCTGTCCGTTCTCTTATTTGTATATGGAGAAAGGAATTCATTTAAAAGGTAGCCATGAGCTGCGTGAAGCTCGATTCCGTCCATGCCGGCCTTCTGGCAGATGACAGCACCCTTGATAAAATTCTTTACAAGTGCTGAACACTCTTCTGTTGTCATCTCCCTTGGCATTTCCTTAGTAACCTTACACATAACAGGTGAAGGAGCAACAATCTGTCTGCCGCCTATCATGGATGATTTATTTTCCCTTCCTGGATGCTGAAGCTGAACAAGGATTTTAGTTCCATATTTGTGTACACGCTCAGCAAGCCTCTCGAGATGAGGAACATGTCTGGAATCTGTAGCTCCCAGCTGATTAGGTGTACCAATACCTTCTACCTCATCTACTCTTGTGATTTCAGTGATAATGAGACCCACACCGCCTTTTGCACGGTCTTCGTAGTATCTGATAATGTGCTCGTTAGCTTCTCCTGTTGGATCTGCCAGCGAAACTCCCATCGCAGGCATTACTGTGCGGTTCTTGATTCGCACGCCCCCTATACGCCCACTTTTAAACAATTTTTCGTAAGCCATAAGTACCTCCTTTAAACATATAAATGCTACTTATTGTGCATAGACTACAACAATGTTTCGATTTAGAGTTGCATCCATGAACATCCATGAATACAATAATTTTACTGGGCTATAAAATAATGGTCTAGATTTTGCCTGCATAAACAGATGAGCATATATTGTGCTTGATGCACAACACAAATGGAGATGGATTTTATGAACTTTGAAGAAATAGCTGAAATAATGAAGAAAAGCTGCAACTGCAGCATAAACGTAGGGAATTCAAATCCGGAACTTACGCACTTTTCATTTTTATCTGATGGCATGCCATTAGATGATCCTTCGTGCCTCTATATTGGAAAAGTGGATACTGATACTATCAGAGAAACTGAAAAATCCCCCTGTATTCTCACAACAACAAAAGGACTTCCTGAAAATATCTCATTTATATATACAACAGATAAAGAGATGATGAACTGTATGAACGCTCTTACTTCTGCATTTTTCAGAGCCACTGACCACGAGAGCAGATTCAGGCATCTGAAAGAGCTGTCCAAGGAAAATATCTCCATAACGGAGCTCATAAACAAATCTGCCCTTTTCCTGGACAGATCCATTGTTCTTGCAGACTTAGGATTTAAAGTTCTTGCGCACTCCACTTCCGTATCCATCACTGACCCTTTGTGGCAGCGATATATAGAGAAAGGATCCTGCACTTTTGAGTTTATTAATGCGATGAACGAGCTTATGCCTGCCCAGAGTCTTCCCAAGACTTCTGCCTGCTTTCAGGTCACATGCGCCAGCTCTACAGAAGAGAAACTGGCTTCACAGCTTTTCATAGAAAACAGGCCGGTAGCATATCTTGTTTTGCTCGATAACAACCGTGGTCTTACATCATTTCACAAGACATATCTGCCAAAGATAAGTGAATTTTTGTCAGCTTTTATCAATATACATAATACATATCCTGATCTGTCAAAGGACGATACGGATATGTATATTAAGCTTCTTGATGGAAGTGAGGAAGATTTAAAGAGTACTGAGAAAATGCTGCCCAAACTACCTGAGCATACGTTTTGTGTGGTATTAAAGCCAATCCATCACTCAAGACATGAGCTCTTTTTTATCAAAAGAACTCTTGACTCCATGATACCCGGGAACACAATATTCATCTTCAGAGAACTTGTTGTTGTTATCTCTTCATATATCGGCATAATAGGTGACATAGAAAATAACGATGAACTTCTAAAAAATGTATCGGATGTAGGAATAAGCCCGGAGTTTAATTCGGCTTCTCTTTTCCCTCAGAGTTTCCAATATGCTCAGGAGGCATATCGTATAGGGAAACAAATTGGAAATCCGTCTAAAGTACACAGATATGAAGACTACAGATTTTACCATCTTCTTAACCATGTATCGGATATAAGCCTTTTGCAGTCCTATATACATCCCGCTCTATATAAGCTTCACCGTTATGACCTTGAGCACGACTCAGATCTTGTTGAAACCTTAAAGGTCTTTCTGAGCCTGTCCTGCTCCATAAAGGATACTGCAGATGCACTATTCCTACATAGAAACACCATGAATTACAGGATGACCAAGATTACAGAAATTACAGACATTGATCTAAACGACGCAGCAACTGTGTTCAGGCTTCAATGCTCATATCAGATCAATGGGATTCTACACTTATTATGATAGTAACTTTTATGATATAAAAGTCCCACAGTCTTTTCGCCCAGACTGTGGGATGAACTTATTTGTTTTCTCTTTTCCTTCTGATGTTCTTGAGGACCATAAAGCGCTTTGAATTCTTCAAATGTCATGACTTATCCCTCTTAAAAAATGGCAGGTGCAAATGTTACTTATACATATCATCAACTGTGATAAGAACAAGATTTGTCTTATCTATATCATTAAACCAGTCTGTAAATCCGCTAAGTGAAAAGAGCAGATATTTTGTTATGTTATATTTACCGGAAATGAGTCTTGCTCTTCCTATCAAGGTTTCATATATTCCTTTATCGATCTTTTCATTCTTAAACTTGCATTCACCGATAACTGCAGTCTTATCTATTGTAGAAATGCCAACAACGTCTATATCTGTTGCCTGCTGATACCACTTATCTTCCGCATCCTGAAGCTGCTCTACGCCCCACCAGGTTCCGGTCTCTGTTAGGAATGATCCAAATGCTCCCTGGATTCCCTGCTCTAAAGTATAGTATCTACACATTTCTTCATATACACTTCCCATGAATTCATGAAGTTTTGGCTTTACTGCCTTTTCATAGTAGAGATCTCCCTGCCCCATCTCTATTACGCTTATGGCCTTTGGAATAAACTCATACCAGAACTTAAACATATGATCCTTTAGTACATATTGGGTCTTTTTCTTATTCTTTTCCTCTGTGATGCATTTTTTCTTCTCTACAAGACCTACATCAATAAGTTTTTCAAGGGAATAGAGAACTGTCGGGTCCTTTTCCTTTACTTTGGATGCAATGATATTAAGGGCATTTTCTCCTGATGCTACCTGCTCTATTACGTTATTTACAAGTGTTACATCAGCAAATTCCTGGGTAAGAAGGTTCTTTGTTTCTTCAAAAAGATATCCATCAGTATTAAAGAATAGACGCTTGATATTATCATCAAGGCTCTTTTTAGGATCAAAGAGTGACAGATACTTTGCAAGGCTTGTCATCAACAGTTAGTGACATTGGTGTATAGGATAGTCTGTTTGTGCTTTGTATCAAAACCTTTCTCCTTAGAATATAACTTTATTTCTGTACATAATTACTCAATTAGCCTTTAACACCACCTGCAACTAGCCCGTTTTGAATGAACTTCTGAAGTGCCATAAAGACAATCATAATTGGTAATGATGATATTACTGCAGCTGCTGAGAATAGTGTCCAGTGTGCTGCAAACTGGTTAGTGATAAATGACTGTAATCCAAGAGCAAGGGTCATCTTTCCAGGTGTCTGCAAAAATACAGAAGTTATAACATATTCACTGTATGTTGCTATAAATGAGAACAGGAATATAACAACAAGCTGTGGCATTGCAAGCGGAAGAATAATGGCATAGAACACTTTAAACTGTCCTGCTCCGTCAACCATTGCCGCTTCATCAAGTTCAATCGGTATACCATCTATGTAGGATTTTAACAGCCATATGTTAAATGCGCTTCCCCCTGCCAGTACAAATATCAAGGCGAGGCTGCTGTCTACAAGTCCAAAGTTATAGATCAGTATGTAGTATCCAGAGACTGCCATGCTGTTTGGGAATACCTGCAGGATTAGAAGTGACATCAGCCCGTATTTTCTTCCTGTAAATCTCATTCTGGCAAATGCATATGCAGAAAGGGATGTCAGGACAAGCTGTATCACTGCAACTATCAAGCACAGCTTCAATGAATTCCACACCCACAGCACAAAATCAGTATTTGTAAATAATTCTCGGTAATGCTCTATACTGAATTTTTCAGGAAACAGTGATGATAGAAAGAAGCTGTCTCCTGCTGAGAATGAGGACATCACTATCCAAAGTGCAGGGAACAGCACCGCAACTATGGTAATCCATATGACGATCCTGCTGATCCACAATGTTCGTTTTTCTGAGGCAGATAATACTTTATTCATCAGTCCACCTCCTTAAACTGTCCTGAAAAGTGCATATTTGCAAGTGTAAATGTTCCAACGATAAGGAATATAAGAACACTGAATGTAGCTGATAATTCATACCTGTTTGACCACGTTGTCATCTTATATGTTGTACTTGCAAGGATATCCGTATAACCCGCAAACTGGTTATCAACTCTGGCTGGACCACCTTGGGTTATCATGTAGATATTTCCAAAGTTATTGAAGTTTGCAGCAAATGAAGATATCACGAGTGGTACTGACAAATGGAATACCATTGGGAAAGTGATACTCTTAAAACACTGCCATTTTGATGCCCCGTCAATTCTGGCTGCTTCATAATAGTCATTTGATATCGACTGAAGCCCTCCAAGACAGACATTCATCATGTAAGGGAATCCGAGCCATACATTTACGATTATTATTGCAACCCTTGCCCAGAATGCGTCTGTCATCCATGGGATATTAAAGTTTATTCCCAGCATATGCAGAAGATTATTGATTCCACCATACTGCTCGTTTAAAAGTCCCTGCCAAGCAAGAATAGCTATTGTTGAGGGAAGTGCCCATGGAACGATGAGCACTGCCCTGTAAATTTTAGATTCCTTCATGTTTGGATTGTTCAAAAGTATTGCCAGTATCAGTCCGGCAAAATAAGAACCAAAGGTACTTATGACTGCAAAGCATACAGTCCAGGCAAGAACGGGAAAAAATACATTCCTTATACTGCCGGAAAGAACAGTAACATAGTTCTCAACCCCAATAAATGAAAAATCCGAAAGGTGATACATGTTGTAATTAGTAAATGAAAGAACAACCGTATATATTATAGGAATCAGTGTCACTACAAATATCGAGATAAGTGCCGGTGCCAGATACGGATATGCCCTTGCATTATTCTTTTTTCTCATTCTGTTACTTCCCTGAATTCATTAGTTCTACAGCTTCTTTAAGCTGGGTTACGATATTTGCTCCTGTTTCTTCAGAAGTAAGTTCACCTGACCACATGGATCTGATATTGTTCGTGTAAATTCCCCAGAGCTGTCCCATTTCAGATACGGTAGACATGGGTTCACCTACGTTTATCTGTTCAATAAATGCCTTGGTGAATTCATTATCCTTGATCTGGCTGATTTCCTGATCAGCAAGTCGTGCAGGAATTCTATCTCCGGATTCATAGAGTTCCAATGCTCCATTTCCCATGATATATGTGATAAGTTCCCACGCTTTGTCCTGCTTTGAACTCTGATTACTTACAAAACTCACCTGTGTTCCTACAGGTGTTACAAACTCCTGCCCGTTATAAGTAGGCATCTTTGCTATCGCAAAGTTTGTTCCCGCGGATTCAAAGCCATCTATATCCCAGGGGCCACCAATATAAAATGCAGTCTGTCCATTCTGGAAATTGCTTCTTGCAATATCAGCTGTAACATCAGCAGACACAAGGCCATAATCATTGCAAAGCTTATTTATAAAGCTGTATGCATCTATCGCTCCTTCATTTCCAAGACCGATATCGGAGACATCATAAGAACCATTTAAGTAATTGAAGATATATCCTCCGCTTGCTCTTACAAATCCGAGGTCATAATAGATACTTGTCGCATCAAACTGTACACCACCATGACTTTTTGCATTGTCTATGAGTTCTTCCCATGTTGCGGGAACTTCACTTACCTTATCCTTGTTATAAAACAGGGATATTGTCTCAACAGACAGCGGGGCTGCATATCTTGCACCATCAACATAGCATGCCTGGATCGCAGCATCTGAATAATCACTATCCGTATAGAGATCATCAGGAACTTTTGCTGCAAGGTTTGCATTTACATAATCAGCCAGCTGGTCGTTAGGGATGCCGATAACTGCATCCGGTCCATCAACGCTCTTTACAGCCTGTGCAAACTGCTGTACTGAAGGGGACTGATGGATCACCTCAACTTCATAGCCACTCTCTACTCCCCATGCATCTGCCAGTTTCTGAATAGTCGGCTGTTCCACTTCCATATTTGTCCATACAACAATCTTATTTGATTTTGCTTTAGCTCCACATCCAGCCAGACATGCTGCTGTTAACAATGCCATCGATAAAATTGTGGCAATAATCCTTTTTTTCATTCTGTAACCCTCCGTTTATATCACATACCGGCAAGTGCCAGCAGTGCCTCATTAGCATTACCGTTTTTATCAAACAATGCCTGATTAGCCATTGCATTCCCTGCTTCCACGGGATCATGCATGTAATCACAGCCTTTAGGACTTCCCCACGTACAATCAGGGATAGGAAGCCATTCCGGTTCCCAGTAAAAAACTCCTATTCCATGATTGTCACTAACTCCTCTTACTGCTTCATAGAGATCTTTGAGGAACTTTGCCTGCCCCTCTTGTGATGCGGGATATCCTGTAGCCTTCTCTTCGTTCTCTCCGTAAACAATACCTTTGCATCCAAGATCATCAAGAGTATAGCCTATTGATGTCTCTGCTACGATTACATCCTTATCATATCTTTTGCTTATGTCATTCATATTATCAACAAGTTCTTTGATGCTTCCATTCCAGTGTGGATAATATGACATTCCTATAACATCATAGTCTATATTATAAGGTTCCAGTGCCTTAAACCAGTCCCTGTAGAGCTCATTATTTGTCCCAAAATCGAGGTGTAATACTATCTTGCTCTCAGGACAGACATGCCTTGCAGCTTTTATTCCTGCTTTAAGAAGTCTTGCCATATTGGAAACCCTGTCTATATGTCCATCCGGCCACAGAAGTCCTTTTGTTATCTCATTCCCAATCTGTATCATCTCCGGTATAAGATCGTTCTTCTTAAACTCCTTAAGAACCAGTGCCGTATAACCATACACTGTTCCTTCAAGCTCTGCTCCGCTTATCTTTGACCATGCCTTGGGTTTGACCTGCTTTGCAGGATCTGCCCAGAAATCACTGTAATGTATATCCAAAAGTACCTGCATACCATTTTCTTTAGCACGTCTGGCAAGTTCAAGTGTAGTTTCAAGATCATTGGTTCCTCCGCCATAGCTTTCGCCATCGCTGCTATATGGATCTCTCCAAAGCCTTAACCTTATCATATTTACAGAGCATTCATTCAATATACTGAATATATCTTCTTTGTGCCCTTTTAAGTAATAACTTGCCCCATGATTTTCAAGCTCCTTTATCATGGAAACATCCATCCCCTTAATAAACTGCATCTTTACTCCTTCACAAGTGTCAGGTCATCGATGGTTCCCCATGCACCTGGTGCAAGAGAAATCTTCACGCCTACTTTTACATCCTGACCATCAACTTCTATTCCTGATAATTCCTGTGTATCCCATGCAACATATCCATTAAGTGAAACTGGTATCTCTGTTCTCTCACCACCCACTTCTACGTAGAAGCAGGCTGTTCCATCTGTATCACCGGCATTATCACCCTGGATATGTCCTGTGAATTTGTACTTTCCACTTTCAAGACCTGTTATGGTCTGCTCTGCCGTAAAGTTAACATCAGAAGAACCAGAATAGAAATGAAGTGACTGAACACCTTCAAAAGCATCCGTATCCCTATCATAGACATCAAGTTCTTCTGTCACGTTATCAACATTTGTAACTACCCAGGGATCAAATTCAGGATTTTCAAAACTTCCGTTTACAATAAAATTCCCTTTATCATCCGGCTTAGCTGCGCTTACTTTACTTGCGCTTCCGCAACCTGTCTGTAATGCAAAAACCATTGTTATGAGCATTAAAGCGATCATCCTTCTTTTCATATGTCATCCTCCGATAAATAATTTATTTATTTACTAGTAAATGTTTTACTTGTTTTGCATTATAATACTCCCCTTTTTAGAATTCAATCCAGGTAAATAAGTTTTGTAGGAATGCTAAAACGCTCAAGTATATTTTTGTTTATTAATCACAAAAAGCTGCCCCCATAGGACAGCTTTAAGCAATTATGTATTCTATATTTTCAGGTACTTTTTCTCATTACCGGAAGCCCGTTAACAAACACGGTTTTAGTAATTTTACTTCCTCCAAGCACTTTACTACGGAGCAGATCCAATGCTGCTTCACAGATTGCTTCATGATCAACATGGAATGTCGTAAGCGGCGGAGAAACGTATCTTGCCACATTTATATCATTTATGCTAAATACTTTCACGTTTTCAGGCACACTTACACCTTTTTCATTAAATGCCTGCAATAATCCGACAGACAATGTATCGCACGCTACACAGATTGCCTTAGGCAGGTCGCCTTTTTTAACCATCTCAAGGCCTGTCTTATAGCCTGCATCTACAGTAAATGAATCCGTGATATGTATATGCTTTTCATTAAGATGCCCATAGTAAAGCATACTCTGTCTAAACGACCACTCTCGTACATCCATTGAGGGTTCCCCGGTATCGATATTTCTGTCTGTCCCTCCAACGAATCCAACATCCGTAATGCCATTGTCCATAAAGTAATCGACCATCTGAGTAACAAATGAATCAAGGTTTGGTCTTACTGCATCAAAGAGTTTTTCATCTGGCGAGGTTCCGATAAATACACCCTTTTTGCATTTTTTATAGAGTGCATTTATTTCCTTACGGTTCATCCATCCGATAGCAATAAAAGCAATTGTTCCTTTCGGAATAGCCGACATTCCATCTTCCCTTGTTACTATCGTCATGTCTATATTGACCCTGGCCGCCTGCTTTATCAATTCCTTTTTGAAATTCTGATAGTAGATATCCTCAAGTTCATCTATTTTTTCACACCAGTAGAGAAGAACCACGTTTTCTATCTTTGGATAAATAACCTTTTTCTTATAGCCTACCTTCTCTGCTGCGGCAAATATCGCTTCTTTAGTTTCAGGGCTTACAGAAATACCTTCGTCATAATTAAGGACCCTGGATACTGCTGCGCTGGATACGCCGACCATTTCGGCAATCTCCTTAATTGTAGCCATGAAGACTCCTCCGTAAAACATTTATCTAATCTAATAAATAATTTACTACATTTTGGTAATTATATCAACATCTTTCATTTGAAAACAGCCACTCTTTCACCTGGTCATCTCGTCCTGCAAGAACCCAGCTGCAGTGAGGATTTATACCGTACTTTTCCTTAAGATCACCAGCTTCATATTCTGTATAATGGAGATCCGGATGTTTGTCTTTTAGCTCTGCGTAAATATCCCGTGAACCCAGATGAGTACTTACTACGCTATTTTCTCTGTATGATGCTTTTACAATATTGTCGTCAGCTGCATGGATAAGCCATATGGGTGTTTTCAGAAGATTGCTTAAGTCTCTAAATCCCGTAGCCCCACATATGGAAACAGCACCGGCAAACATTTCAGAATGGTACTTTAATATCTCAAGACATCCAACGCCTCCCGCGCTGTAGCCATAAATTTAGATCCTTTCAGGGGCTATGTTGGCATACTGTTCCATGAATCTTTTCACCAGGACGCATATACGATTTCCTTCAAGAAGTCCCGACCAGTGCCTTCCCTTTCTGCACTGTGGAGCCAGCACATAACAGGGATGTTTCTTCTGCCAGGAATCCGCGGCAAATACCGTCCCTATATCATGCATGGAAAGCTGAAGCTCGTTGTCATCACCATAGGCATCAGCCCCATGAAGAAATACTACAAGAGGCACCTTTTCCAAGGTTTCGGGCACAAAGAATCGGTATGGCAATGTGCCAGAATAATCAAATACACCATACTGGAACCTTTCGCATAATATGCTGTTTTCAGGAGATGGTTTATCCCAATCTGCCGGTAAACTCATGGTCTCACTCACCTTTCTTGATCACTTTATTTGATATTATAAACCCTGAAGAGCTAAGAAAACCCGTGAAAACCATAAAAAAATAGGAGAAAGCCTTAAGCCTTCCCCTATAATCCTATTTCTTCCGCCTCATACCGTTAACCATTGAAAGGCTGAAGTGCTTGTTGAAGACACCTGTAATAACATCTTCAATATCGTCCTCGTTCTGTGCAACCTTTTCGAGAACTGTTTCAAGGGCTGCAGCTATTACTGCTTTTTCAGATATCTTATCTTCGCCCCTGTCTTCTGATTCCAGGATAGCATCCTGCGCCTAGTCGATGAGTTCTCTCGGACCACATACAGCGGCGCCGTGATAATCCCCTCATCGTTAACTCCAATGTTTCCATCTACTTAGTTTCATCCAGCTCAATGGGGGATAATCCTGCATGATGAAAAGCCATTTTCCCTGCAAAAGTCTCACTTACAAGGTAATAGATGCAATTAAGACTGATTATCCAGAATGTAGTAATATTCTGCAATATTAGAAGTTTTATTGACTTTGAACTTGAAAAATGCTTTAATAGTTTAAACCGTTGAAGAAGAAAGAGTAACATTTGGATTTCTATTACAGAGAGTCGTCGGTTGGTGCGAGACGATATAGAGACATTTGTGAATGGGCTTCTGAGGGCGAGCTGAAGGTTATTTTTTAACTAGTATGTTAGCCGGAGATAATCCTCCGTTAACAAAGATTTGCGTATGATAGTACGTATGAGTGGGTGATTTATTTCACCAAGCCGGGTGGCACCGCAGGTTAGATTTTTACCTGTCCCAGCAAGTAACTGTTGGGACAGGTTTTTTATTTTATTCCTTTCCCAAACACTTGATTTAATGCAGAAAGGACAAAAACAATGAGTGAAGAGAAAAAAATCCCGTACAAAATCTATTTAAGCGAAGATGAGATTCCAAAGCAATGGTACAACGTAAGATCGGACATGAAGAATAAACCGGCTCCGCTTCTTAATCCCGGGACTCTTAAGCCGATGGGCTTTGAAGATCTGCGACCTGTTTTTTGCGATGAGCTTATTAAGCAGGAACTAGATGATACAACACCTTATGTTGATATCCCGCAGGAAGTTCAGGATTTCTATAAAATGTACAGACCTTCACCACTTGTAAGGGCTTACTGTCTCGAAAAGGCACTTGGAACACCTGCAAAGATTTACTACAAGTTTGAGGGGAACAACACAAGTGGAAGCCATAAACTTAATTCTGCAATCGTTCAGGCTTACTACGCAAAGAAGCAGGGACTTAAGGGCGTGACAACCGAGACCGGAGCAGGCCAGTGGGGAACAGCTCTTTCAATGGCATCCGCATATCTTGGAATCGACTGCAAGGTATACATGGTTAAAGTTTCCTATGAACAGAAGCCCTTTAGACGAGAGGTTATGCGCACCTATGGCGCCAGCGTAACGCCTTCACCTTCCATGGAGACCGAGATTGGTAAAAAAATCAACGCCGAACATCTCGGAACAACCGGCTCTCTTGGATGTGCAATTTCAGAGGCTGTTGAGGTAGCGACTAAGACCGAAGGATACAGATATGTTCTTGGAAGCGTACTTAATCAGGTTCTTCTCCATCAGACAGTTATCGGTCTTGAAGCAAAGGCTGCACTTGATAAGTATGGAGTTACCCCTGACATAATCATCGGATGTGC
Source organism: Butyrivibrio sp. LC3010 (assembly GCF_000424385.1). Taxonomy (GTDB): domain Bacteria; phylum Bacillota; class Clostridia; order Lachnospirales; family Lachnospiraceae; genus Butyrivibrio. The sequence goes on from NZ_KE384180.1 coordinate 42,120, forward strand.
AGGTGGCGGATCAAACCTTGGCGGACTTATTTCTCCGTTTATGGGAGAAAAGCTTCGCGGTGAAAAGGACTACAGAATCATCGCAGTAGAGCCCGCAAGCTGTCCCAGCTTTACAAGAGGTAAATTCGCATACGACTTCTGCGACACAGGAATGGTTTGTCCTCTTGCTAAGATGTATACACTTGGAAGCAACTTCATTCCTTCAGCTAACCATGCAGGTGGACTTAGATATCACGGCATGAGCCCGATTCTGTCACAGCTTTATCATGATGGATATCTGGAAGCAGTAACCGCAGAACAGACAGCTGTATTTGAAGCAGCTCAGAGGTTCGCAAGAGTTGAGGGTATTCTTCCTGCTCCTGAGAGCTCCCACGCAATCAAGGTTGCTATTGATGAGGCACTTAAGTGCAAGGAGACCGGAGAGGAAAAGACAATTCTCTTTGGCCTTACAGGAACAGGCTACTTCGATATGGTTGCTTATCAGAAGTTCAACGACGGCGATATGACAGATTACATACCGACGGACGAAGAGCTTGAAAAGAGCTTTGCAACACTTCCCAAGGTAGAGGGAATCTAATTTAATCCGTAAATTCAGGACATGGGCTGTTGTACTATAGTGCTACAGTCCATGTTTTTATAATGAAGACAAGCATGTTCTCTTTTTTTCCGGTTTTAAGTTGAGCCCTTTTCAACTGAGCGTTGTTTGTAAAGCTATATTACAAAGGCTATGATTAGGCTACAAAGGAAATAACCGATCGGAAAACCCTTGAAAACTTAATTTTTGGAGGCTAATCATGAGTACAAATCTTGGGAAAAATATTAAGACTTTTCGTAAAAATAAAGGATTCACACAGGAAGAATTGGCAGGGCTTTTAAGCGTGACACCGCAGGCTGTCAGCAAGTGGGAGTCTGAATCCGGCTATCCTGATGTATCGATGATTATTCCACTGGCTAAGGTGCTTGGAGTAAGCACGGACGCGCTGCTTGGGTATGACAATATATCTGAGATTGAAGTGCAGACAGCCAGGATACAGGAGGCAGTTGATGCCATGAAGGATGATGAGGACAGAGCCGGAAGTACTCTTAAAATCTGTGAATACCTTTCAGCAGAGACAAATCTCAATCCCTCTAATTTTGAAATCATAAAGGATTTTGCGCAGGAAGCAGCGAGCCTAAGCATGTATGCGGATCCGGTTCTGCATAATTACTATGAAGGGCAGGATGAGAGAATAGATAAAATCCTCAAAGACGCAATAAGGAAAGGTGCATATCTTATCAGCCATTGCGGAGACAAGATTCTGAAGGAAAAAACTCATTACGCACTTACCTGGATTTACATTCATACCAAAGATTTTGACAATGCGAGAGATCACTTAGGAGTGCTACCCAGTCTTAAATCCAGCAGAATAAAAGAGAAAATCGATATGGAACTGGCATTCTTTGAGGGCGGCTTTGAGAAAATGAAGGGTGTTATAGCGGTCAATGAGAAACTCCTGTTCAACGTCCTTAGCGGAATACTTTACACCATATCCCTTAACTGTGGATGGTGGAGTGAAAAGGATGATGCTTTAAGAATCTGTAACTGGTGCGACGATGTCATTAAAGCCTACGGATCAAGAAAAGAAGCTGTTGATATGGGCGACTATCTCGCATTTAGAAGTGATGTCGCTTTTCATAAAATGGTTGCTTTTTACAAAGCCGGTGAGGGAGATAAGGCAGAGGAGGTATACGCCGCTTTATCAGAAGACATTAACCGGGCCGATGCTACAGATGACCAGAAGATGGCTGCCAGGGACAGGATTGATGGAAATATTACCCATCACAAGCTTAGATAAAGATTGTCAAATCACGTACTTTATATTTCTACAAGTTTCAAAGCCATAATAATAATAATAAAAATCCCCTTAAGAGACTTAAAGTATTTCCATTGTCTACTTAAGGGGAATCATATCATAATCCATGCTCTTTTTTCTTATGTCAGCTTTCCGATTTTCTCATACCAACATAATGCCAAGGCAATTCTTATGAATAAATAAAAGTCAACAGTATTATTCTCGTTTATAAAATTCGCTTCTTGGTCTACTCATTGGTAATTGGTTTCATTTTATTTCTTCATCAGATATCTGCTACCATCATCCCTGAATATCTTATATCCAAGTTTTTCATATAACCTGAACGCTTCAGTATTTGATTTTTCCACATGAAAAAGGATATTCTCCACACCCTTCTTCTTGGCGTAATTTTCAGCCTCATGAATCAAAGCGGAACCTATCCCCTGGCTGCGGTACTTCTCTGTAACCGACAAGTCATCAAGATAAACAAAATCTTCTTCGTCCTCTCGATGAACTTCCACACCCAGGAACGCAATAACGCCATTATCCTCAGATACAAAAATAACATCCTCGCCATCTGTCCAATACTTGTCCAGATACCCCGGCTCATAATCCTGTACATCTTCTGTATGATAAATAGTTTGCAACATCTCTATGAACAATTCGCGTATTCTCTGCTCATCTTCCGAAACCGCTTTTCTGATTTTGTATCCCATGACTTATACCTCTGATTCCTCCGCATTCACTTACGATTTCCTCAAACGCCGCTGCATAGCACTCCTCAGGGATCATGGGCCAGTTGCACTCGCCGTATTTCTCATAGTGATTGGGAGGCTGTTAAAAAACTCAACATCCTCTTTAGTAAGGTGCTTATGCGCATACCTAAGTATTCCTATGGTACTGGGATATGCGTCCCATTCCGGGTAGTCTTCACCAAGCTCATCTATCTGATAGTTTTCCTTGTTTCCTCTTAAAAAATAGCAAGTATGACTATCACGCAGATCATAGAGCATTTTCATGGTCTCTTCTATTCCCGGAAACTCTCCGGTGTAGTCGCCCAAAAAACAATATGCATCTATGTCCTTACTCTCTAGAAAATTTAAACACTCTCTGAGTGCAATATGATTTCCATGAATGTCTGATAAAACTGCAATATTCATACAGCCTCCAATTATTCAAACCACTTTGCCTTCATCACAAAATTCGCAGCTGTATAATATCCGGCTTTTCCATAGTACTTTTCATGCATCTCGTCATTTACTGCCTGCAGTTCTACGCAAGATGCGCCCTTTTCTTTAGCGCGCTGTTCCAATTCATTTAATAAAAAGCTGCCAAGTCCCTGATTCTGAAAATCCTTGGCAATGACTATCTCTTCCAGCGTATAACCCACAATATCGTCATACTGCTTGAAAAAACCCATTACAAAGCCAATCACCTGATCATCCTTTTCCAAAACCAGGCCGTAAGAATCTTCCATTGAAAGAACCTGATGGATTCTTTTTCCTGCAGTAGTTTCTGTCCAGCAGCCATCTTCATTTTCATTGTAATAAGTGATATACAGCGGCAAAACGCTAGGTATATCATCAATCTTTATTTCCCTTATCTGTTTTTCAGCTTCTAATCTTGTAGGTAACATAACTCTCCTTAACTATTATTCCTTCTATCCCGCCATGAATGCCTTCTACATCCGTTTTCTTATGATTTATCAATACTCATGATCCTGGTCTTCAATAGACGCTTTCTTAAACTATTATCAAAATAGTAGATATTCTCGATCTCTCTATTAGCCACAACGCAGCTATCATCCCAGCCATAACGCCTGCACAGAGCCTTATTAAAACCATAATGGGAAATGGGTTTATCCTCAGAAACATTTATAATTCCAACATAATCCCCGGTGGCAAGTTCAATTACGGCATCTGCCAGCTCATTCACCTCAACTATGCTAAATAGAATGTTGTCAGCCCTGACGTACTGCTGCCCTAAGTCCACATGCTCTTTTAACTTGCAGCTCCTTACATCCATCTCGCCGTAAGGATTGATCCCATATATGCTGCCTGGGCGGACAATGCAGTAATCCCGCATCTTTCTTATGACATTCTCGGACTTTATCTTGCCGTTAAAATAGTGATGGTTGTACATCTCTTCTGACCTTAGAAAAGGTGTCACATCCTCGGTCATATTCTTTTCATAGGCTACTGAAGTAGAGATAAAAATAAACCTCGTATCTCCGATTGCATCCCGCAGCGCAGGCATTACCTTTTCTGCTATTTCCTCTTCTGCGTCATGGTTCATAACTGTCCAGATGATGACATCGGGAGCAAAATCACGCACAATCTCAAGTAGTCTTTGAGAGTCCATAACATCAAGCTCTGCAAAATCATCCTGCTTTTTATGCTGACTGTATGTGCCAAGCACCTCAGCGCCTGCATTTTTTAATTTGTAATATATAGTTCCACCAAGAAATCCACTGGCTCCTATTATCATGGCCTTCATACTCTTCCTCCAAAATTACGCACGCCTTTTGCTATGAACATGCCATATTCCTTTGGCAGATCAATAGCTCCGTCCACCGCATGCTCTTTTAATATCCAAGCGATCCTATCCACAGGAATATCCATTATCGTCTTAAAAGATGCAAGGCTGCACAGATAATCAACAAGGTCCTCTATATCTGTCACATGAAGTGAATCCCCGTAAATTCTTCCTTCCACATCTGCAAAAGCCTTTTTCAGCATGTCGCCGCCATTTTTCATAGTGAAGTTATGGTTTGGATTAAAGCTCTCGCCCCCAAGTTCAAACCACTTAGCAAGTATGTCTGTAAAGTTATTTTCCCCAAGCGTCGCCGTATAAAAAACTCCGTCGTCCTTCAAAACTCTTCGAACTTCGCTGATTCCTTTCATGATATCCGGCACGTGGTACAGCATGGAATTTGCTATAACCACATCAAAAGAGTCATCTTCGAAGGGGAGGTCCTGTATATCAGCCTGTTTGTACTCCAGATTTTTTCTCTCTCCAAGATTTCCTTTTGCTGTAGCAAGCATTCCTTCCGAAAAGTCGGTTAAAACAAACTTGCCAAACTTATCCACAAGTTCATCCCTTCCCATCCACAAACTTCCTGTGCCGCAGCCAAGTTCCAGCACCTTCATGGCTTCAGCTATTTCATAATTTGACACTATCCAATTTCCGTATCCCAGCTTATTTGTGGAATATTTATCGTGAAAAGATAACCTGGTATCTAATCCTTTTGATGTGGCATACTGCGCCTTTACTGCTTCTGAATCATTTGAACTTCCTATCTGCATTGTGTAATCCTCCTGTTGTTTCGTTTTTTCAAATGATAAAGGCTGCCCCAAGGGCAAAGTCAATAACAACAATTGTACCTTGAAAATATCAAAATCAGTTTTTGGAACAAAGAAAGCCTTAGTAGGCTATCCAGGTTCATTGAAATGATTGACAATACTATTGAGCTGCGTGTGGTATCCTCACGCTTTGTCATAATCAGACCCAGTCCATGACTGTGCTTTGATAATCCAAATATACGCCGGGCTTCGATTCTGTCTACGCTATCAATGTACTCTGTTCGCTTATCGATAACTGTGTCCTTACCTGGGCGCCCTAGAGCTGGGCCAGCAAGTCTTATTCCAAGATCCTTGCAGTAAGCAAGATTGATTCTGTTTCGGTATCTTATACATGGGATTCTCCGCGAAAAGTGCAAGGTTTTTGAAGCAAAAGTAATGATCTCCTTGCATTTATTATCTCACGGATTGCCCGTAAAGTCAGTAAATATCAGTAGTTATTAATTATTGAGCACGCACCACTAAAAATTCCCCCGGAAATGCACTATTTCCGGGAGGGTTCCATGTCTGAAGGATGCTTGCAATTTAATTACCGACTCACTCTGTTTTAGATGAAGCTTTCCTGAATGCAATCTGTTTAAACAGATTGAAAATACCGCTTTTAACCGCATTATTATCATGATCAACCATCCTGTTCTTGGTAGCATCGCTATAGTTATTGCCAAGGCGTCTTGTAATCGTCACATACATAAACACATTGACTATAAAAAAAACATAGCCATGAGAATAATAATGATCTTCTTCATAGCCAGATCTCCTTGGAAACAAAATATTTGCTTTTTTGATTTTTTATGATATGATTCTATCTTAAAAATCATTTGTTTATTTTTTTTGTAAGAAACGAGTCATTATATGATAATAGTAGTACCAATAATTCTAATCATTTTATATCTTTTTGTCTGCGCAATACTTGCAAGATCTATGGGACTTGTTAAATGCATCGATCCCAGCATAGCATATCAGAAAGAAAATCGTAGACATTTTCTGGATGGTTATAAGAACTGGAAAAAGGAAGAATATATAATTAAATCCTTTGACGGCTATGAGCTACATGCAACATATATTCCTTCAGCCATACCTTCCAAAAAATACGTTATTCTGGTTCATTCATCAACTTATTGCAGAATTGGAGGAATCAAATATTTTAACATATTCCAAAAAATGGGATATAATGGTATTCTCTTTGATCTTCGTGGGCATGGTGATAACAAAAAGTCTCCATCAACATGGGGCATCAAGGAAAGCAAGGATCTTCTTAGTGTGATAAATGATACAGTTAACCGTTTCGGGAATGATATCAAAATAGGCGTACACGGCGAGTGCCTTGGCGGTGTGACTGCTCTTACCGCTCTTAAGTATAATCCTCATATTTCTTTTGTTATCGCTGACAGCTGCTACAATTCACTTTATTCACTTCTTTGCAAGCTTGCTCAGCAGGTAGCACATGTATCACCTGTACTTTTTGATCCGGCGGAGATTTTTTTCAAGCTTATGTTCGGATTCTCTTATAAAAACATTTTTACAAAAGACAGCCTTAAAGGCAATACAATTCCGGTATGCTTCATTCAAGGAGACAGTGATTGCGTTGTACCTGTAAATGATACTATGGAACTTGAGTCCGCAACCAAGGGCTATACAGAAATGCACATATTTGAAGGCGCAGATCATACTCGCAATATCCTTGTTGACGCAGAGCGTTATGAAGCAATAATCAAACACTTCTTGTACAGTGTCAAATGTCTGGAGCTTGCCGCTTAATTATACAAGAGCTATCATATCACCCTTGATAATGATAGCTCTGCCTGATGGTCTTCGGAAAACAAAATCTGTTTTTTATAGTCTTTTAAATCAATTTCAAACAGTAATCCAACTCCACATCCTTACCTATATGATCGGGAGACCAGGGGATATAATAATCTACAGGTACCCCTTTCTTATTCACGAAATTCGTCCGCCTTCCATCACCAATGTTTTCTCTGCAATCCTCATGGTTGACTCTCTATGAGATACAAGGAGGACAGTCTTTTCTCTCCCTTCTTCTTTAAGAGATTTCAGAATCACAGCTTCATTGAGACTATCAAGATTGCTTGTTGGTTCGTCGAGAAGCATAAACGGTGCATTATGAAGAAACGCCCTTGCAAGTCCTATTCTCTGCCTCTCGCCTCCGGACAAGGTGCTTCCCAATTCTCCAACTTCAGTTTCATAGCCCTTCGGAAGCGTCATAATAAAGTCATGTATAGAAGCCTTTTTGCATGCCTTCACAACTTCTTCGTCAGTTGCATCAAGTTTTCCGATGCGGATATTGTTACCAATCGTATCTTTGAAAAGCTCTGTTTCCTGAGTCATGTAGCTTTCCATGTCCCGAAGATCCGCTGTGTTTATCTCACTTACATTTCTTCCGGATACCGAGATTTCTCCATTACAGGCATTCCAGAATCTCATGAGAAGCTTTAAAAGTGTAGACTTGCCACACCCACTCTTTCCAACAATACCGACAATCTTTCCCTTTGGCACCTGCAGCGATATGTTATTCAGCACATTTTCTCCTGCGTAGGCAAAAGAAACGTTTTTTACTTCCGCACCGTCAAAGTCTACAGATGCCTTCCCTGTTATGTCTTCCGTCTCCGGTTCTTCATCTATGATTGCAAGGACTCTTGCACCTGAAGCCACTGTACTCTGAAGAGTTGTACCAAGTGCCGCAAGTGCGATAACAGGTCCGAAGGATGACATGAGAGCGATCATCGGTATAAGGAATCCGTCAAATCCAATCTGCCCGGCTTGATAAAGCCATGCGCAAACCAGCAGCATTGCGATATCGGAGATCAGTATCAGCATATTTGCTATCGCCATGTTGGTTCCGGTAAGCTTACTCAAAACTCCCTGTCTCTCCGAAAGTGCTCTCGTTTTATCACTTATCTCTTTCAGTCTCTTTTCTCCAAAGGAATACTGAAGCATATCATCGATCCCTCTTATGCTTTCAAGCATATGTGCTGAAAGTTCTCCTGACTGCGCCCGAAGTTCATCGCCCGTTGTACCGCTCCGCTTTGAAATGATCATGGGAAGAATCACGCCTACAAGAATAAACGCAATCAGTGCGACGATACCAAGAAGCGGGTGAAAGCTTCTGATAAACAGGCACATAATCGTTTCCGATACTATAGCGATGCATATCGGCGAGATAGTATGTGCATAAAACACCTCCAGAAGCTCCACATCCGATGTGATGAGAGATATCAGATCTCCTTTATCCCTTCCTTCAAGCTTTGCAGGGCATAGCCTTCTGAGTGCCTTAAACACTTTGTCTCTTATGATCGCGAGCAGCGTAAATGCTATATAATGATTCGTCCGCTGCTCTGTAAACCTGAATATCGCTCGCAGTATCGCAAATGATAAAAGCAGCCATACAAGCGTGTTCCAAGATAGCTTTGTTTGTATCCCAAGCCCTATGAGTATTGCTTCTCCACCAAGTATCGGAATGAACTCTGCTGTAAGGAAGCCAAGTGTTCCGAGCACGACAGCCAGGATCATAAACCCGGAGAGAGGCTTTACAAGCTTAAGCATTCTGAACAGGATCAGTGCTTTGTTTTGCTTTTTCATGCGATAAAACCTCCCTTCCCGTAGTCCTCAAGTTCTTTCTGTGTATTCCACAGATTTCTGTATACGTTATTCGTTTCAAGAAGATCTACATGCGTTCCCGATCCGGAGATCCTGCCGTTATCCATCACAAAGATTCTGTCCGCATCCACAACATTCATAAGCCTGTGGGTGATCATGATAACTGTCTTTTTTTCAGCAAGTTTCTTTATCTCAGAAAGGATAAGTTCCTCACTCTCGATATCAATATTGCTTGTAGCCTCGTCAAATATATATACCTTCGCATCGTGAAGGATTGCTCTTGCCAAAGCAAGCCTCTGTTTCTGCCCACCGGAAAGGTTTCCCGCATTTTCCGTAAGAAGAGTGTCCAGTCCTTTTTCTTCCTTGAAGAATCCGTCTATATTACACTCAGTCAGCACATTCCAAAGTTCTTCCTCTGATGCCTCAGGATTCGCCAAAAGAAGGTTTTCCCGCACAGTTCCTTTGAAGAACGTACTGCCAATACCTACATAGTTGATATTCATAAAAAGATTATCTTCGTTGATATCAAAAACGTTTATTCCGGCAATAGTAAGAGTTCCCTGCTTAATCGTATTTCGTCCCATGATAAGAGATGCGATGGTTGATTTACCACTTCCGCTCTCCCCCACGATACCTGTAAACGTATGCTCTCGGATATCTATTGAAACACTGTCAAGTACCTGCTTTTCATCATCATAAGAAAAGCAGACATCTGAAAGTCTAATATCCAGACCGGTCTCGGGAAGTCTCGCAGTCTTTTCTTTTGGCTCTTCCTCGCTTAGGAATTTAAATATTCTATCGCTTGCGGCCATTCCATTCATAGCCACATGGAAGTAGCTACCAAGTTTTCTCATCGGCAGAAAGAAATCCGCTGAAAGAAGGATCATAAAGACCGTACTCTGAATTGTAAGATTTCCGTCTACAAAGGCCTTTCCCGCAAGCGCAATGCCAAGTGCGGCACCACCGTATGCGAAGAAATCCATGATGATAATGGAATTGAGCTGCATCGTCAGGACTTTCATGGTAATCCTTCTGAAGTTCTCGGATTCCGCGTTCATCTGTTCGTTCTTATAAGCATCTGCTTTGTATGTTTTCAGAGTTGTCATCCCCTGAAGGTTTTCGAGGAAGGTGCTTCCAAGCTTCGCATACTGATCCCAGTACTTGGACAGAAGCTTCTTTGCAATCTTCTGAACCATCATTATAGTTCCCGGGATGAGGGGGACACAGATAAGCAGCACTCCTGCCACCTTGAAACTTCCCGCAAGACCGAACAACACAAACAAGGTGATCGGAGCTATAAATGCGTAGAAAAACTGAGGTACATACTGTCCAAAATAGCTTTCAAGCTGTTCTACCCCTTCCACCGATTCCTGAACAAGTTCTGCAGTTGTCGCGTGCTCTCTGTAAGTATTTCCAAGCTGCAGTATCTTTTTATATATCTGCTCTCTCATGACGCGCTTTACAGTCTTCGATGCGCGATAGCTCATCTCCGTCGTTTCCTTTGTCATGATAAACCGAACAATGAGAACACCTGCAAGTATCACAAGAAAAATAAGCATCTCATTTACGATCATTTCCTTGCGATACAGCTTTCCTACTACATTTGCGATGACAAAAATCATCACTGCGTTCATCATAAGTTCCAACCATTGGCAGATAATGTTACCCACTATGTATTTTTTGCTCTCTGGGCACATAGCCATCAATCTCTTATCAAACATTTACTACACACCTCTAAACTGACAGGCCTGTTATGCCGTAATCGACAAACCTTTCAGCAAACTTCTTGCAATCACTGTAATCCAAGGTTTACTCTCATGATGGTCTGTCTTAATCTTCGAAAAGCCTGCGCACACGGTTTTTTCTTTGCAACAGCATTACTTAATGCACCGCTGCCACAGCCAACATCAAGACATTTACCACCATCAGGGATAACCACATATGATGAAACTCCATCGATAATCTGCTTTGACATCTGCCTCGTGCCGTTGTAGGAAAAAGCTCTGTACATCAGAAACATCCATAGTGTCATTATTGCGCATAGAATCGAAATAACCTGCAGTACTATTCCTATAATCGAATCAATCCCAACTATAGCTATAATAACACAGAATACTACAGTGGCTGCAAGTGATCCCAGCACCATGCCCTTCGACATCCAATTCTTATAATCTGCTTTCATACCGTCCTCCAATCGTTTAACTTTATCTGCAGTTTCATAATATCACTTTATGTTAGTTATTGCTAACATCATCTCAAAAAAGATGCCCTGCACAAAATTCTGGTTACTGATATGCCCATACCCGCTTCCTGTTTCTGAAAGCTAGCAAAAACGATCTCCAAACAATCATCAGCTATGCCTTATCTGTCGAACGTCCATTTGTGAGATATCCCCTTATTACAATTCAAGAATCTCCAGTAGTTCTTTTGTCAGATATTCCTTCAATATCTTATCTGCATCCACACTTCCGAAGCCATGATAGAACTCCTCCGCTACTCCACCGGCAATTGCTCCGAATGTATCACTATCACAGGGCAGACTATAGATATTTCTGATAAAAGACTCATAATCTGTACTCTCATAAAAACACCTCATGGCTGCAGGAACTGATCCCTGACAGCTGACATCCCACTTGTAACGCGGTCTCATTTCATCAAGGCTATAGCCAATGCTGTACTTATAATCCTTTACCGGATACTGCTCAAGGACATACTCATAGATTTCCTGCCTGGATTTATCATGACGTGCCATCCAGATACATGTTGATGTCACAACCGCTCCTTTTATCCCTTCAGGATGATTGTGAGATACGGCTGCCACCTCCATAGCCCTCTTCTGCATCCCCGGCCTGCGCGCCAGCCGTGTTTTACTCTTATCATGTGGTGTTGTTTAGCTTGTAAGGTAATGTTACTTTATTTGGGAAAAAAATAGGTCGCACGAGAGGCGACCTTGAAAAAACTATTTTGTCTCTCTTGAAAGCGGATCAAGACCGTAATCAAAGAGCACCATGTGTTCCATATATCTCCGTTTGCTTTAGGATGTGGGTAATGCTTTCCCAAACTCATCATTTAATGCCTTGGCAAGTTCCTGGCATACTGTACCACCAAGTCCTGCCTCTGCAAGTTTCATCCTCATGTTCATCTCAAATGTTATCTGGTTGGATGTCTTTATTACTTCCATCACTGTTTTTGCATATCCGCTGTTTGCAGCACCAAGTATCTTCTTAACCTGGGCCTGTGTAGGAAGCTTTACTGATGATTTCTTCGCTGCGCTCTTCCCGGCGGATGTTTTCTTTGCATCTTTCTTCTCAACTTTATCTTCAGGATTACAGTCCTTGATTTTAATCAGTTGATACTTCGGATGTTTTAGGGTACAAACCGCCAAACGGAGGTACACATTTTGTATCCTTAATGTTTAGCTATCCAATATTTTCTATGTTTTTATTAAATACATACCCTTTTTCTACCAGAAAGATTCCCTAAAACGTCACAAGTAAAAAATGCATAAAATAAAAGGCCCCGTCACATACGAGACCTCGTTTGAAAATTATATCATGCACTTGATGTCAGAAGAAAAATGCCAGTCTAAACATAGAAGACAAACATCGCAAGGATATCAGACCACACAAACCTCCAGTGGGCCATATTTTTCCATTCGCTGTCAATGACGCCCATCTTACCAAGTTTCTTATTTTTCGGTCCCTTTAAATCCAGTAATAGATCTGCGGTAGCACAAAGAAGACCGCCAATAATTCCAATTACTGCCAATATAGTATTCATTTTTTCCTCCAATACTTCATGAAGCCTTCTGGGCATGTGGGTCTGACTGATGTTCACCTGCAAGATTATTAAGCCAGTGCTCTTTCTTTAGCCAAAAATGGAATATAACGGTCCTGACAATATCCAGAAGCTTTACGCAAAGGTACATCTGTACCGGGCCGAAATTGGTATATCTTGCAAGCATGAAAAGCATAGGGAGCATGACCACTATTGTTATTCCAGCATCTGCATATGCGCCCATCTTGGTATCGCCGCCAGATCTTGCAATAGCCTGCTGTGCGTTTACAAGTACCCATACAGGCATAAAGAATGCCATAAGTATTACCATACTCCTTGAAATTGCAATAGCACTTGGACTTAGCTTTCCAAATACAACAGGAATGATAAGTGTTGTAGCAAATCCGACAAAAGTCATGGCAACACCAAATACGATAGCTCCTGATAAAAGCCATGTTTTTTCTTTGCGGGCTTTTTCAAGATTCCCTTCTCCAAGAGTTTTTCCAATTATGACGGTAGTTGCCGAGTAGATTCCACCAAATGCTACAAAAAACAGGTTTGCTATAGCAAAACTGGACGCCATACCTGAAACTACATCTGCTCCGCCCCTTCCGTTATAGATAGCCGTCGTCAAAGTTTCTGAAAGGACCCAGGTCATTTCACAAAGCAGCATCATAGCGCCTTTTCTTAAAATTTCCCTGAACAACTTTCCATCTAACATAAAGTCCCTTGTTAAGCGAACTGCAAAATCAGGTTTGCTCCTGAAATAGATGAATGCAAATATAGCAAACTCCAGTGTTCTGGCTATAACAGTGGCGTAAGCAGCTCCCCTTACACCAAGTGCAGGCATTCCAAAATTACCGTAAATAAGAAGGTAATTGAATACCGTATTTGTAAGAGTTGCTACTACTGTTACAGCAAGTGGTGTTTTGACTTTTCCCATATCTCTTAGTGAACTTGCGATACTCATAGAAATGAACATGGGAATTCCCACAATAGCCATGATCCGTATGTATGGAACTGCCTCATCAAGAATAAGAGGCGCCTGCGTGTTTCCAATAACCATAAGTGACAGGATCTCTCTTGGATATACAAGGCAGACCATAAGGTATGGAATAAGCGCAACAAATCCTGCAAGCAGTTTAAACATAAACGCCTGCTGCATTCCACCGCAATCTTTTGCACCAAAAAACTGCGTAAGGAATATTCCACCAGTCATGGTGATCGTGTTAATTAAGACCATAAACACAAAAAGAACCTGACCGGCAATGTTTACACCCGACATTGATATATCGCCAAGTCCTGACACCATAAAATTATCTATCAGCGACACCATACTCTGTATAAGCTGCTGAAGCATTATAGGTACTGCTATCGCCAACACATTTTTATAAAATTTAACACTTCCAAAAATCGAATTCTTTTTTTCCATCTGTTAAATAGCTCAGTAGCACTCCTCTACTGAAAACTCTCCTTCATTTTTCAAATAACAGTCATAAAACCTTAGGATCATTCCATTCATTCCTCCCACCTGTCATGAATCTTTAATTTCTTTTTTCCAATAATATATTTATCACAAAACAAAAAACAGCCTCAAATTTACACTCATTTGAGGCTGTTTTACACTGATATTTAAGTCAAAAATCATTCTTCAGTATATCTATATTTTTTCATAATCTGACCGGAGATTATACATATGGCTGTTCCTGCCACACCAAGAATGAACATCATCATTGCGGCGCCTGATCCCTTTCCGCTTCCGAAAAGAAAAGTCCAGAACGGATCATTACTTTTCAATGCCATAAACGGTTCGCAGATCTTGTCTACAAAGAGTCCGCCAAGGAAAAGTCCGATTGGAATAGTAAAGAACTGCAGAGTATTTCTGCAAGCATATACTCTTCCCTGAAGCTCTATTGGAATAACATTGCGCATTATTACATTCTGGTTGGCTGCCATGAGTGGAACAAACACCCATCCTATTATCTGGCCTATGCACCATAAAACAGAGCTTCTTGCAAAGGCCAGTAAAAAGTTCTCTATCCCCAGCGCAAAAAGCATCGTGAGATATATGACTCTTACCCTGTCCTTGGGCTTTGGCAGGATCATTGGAAGGAAACTTCCTGCCACCATGGCCAGTCCTGAGCATGCTGTTACGATCCCATAAACATTGTTACCTTTTCGAGGTATAACAAGGGCCGGAAGTACAGCATCAAAGGCTGAAGCTGTGAAGTTAACCCCCGCCATAAACAGTATTACAGTAAGTATGAGCGGAGTTTCCTTTAGGAACTTTAGTCCCTCCTTAGCCAGTTTGATCACGTTTTCGTCCTTACTTGTTCCGTCCTTGATCTCTGGCAATTTAATAAAGAACAATAATGCCACAAATGCTATGGCAAAAGACAGAAGATCTACCGCAATAACCGTATCCAACCCTGCCAGTCCATAGAGTGCTGCAGCTATGAGCGGATTGCCAATTGAAATAAGCGAACGGGACAATTGCTGAAAGCCACTGGTCTTCTGATAATGCTCTTTTGGTACAATAAGTGAATATGCCACTTCTGAAGCAGGCTGCTGAACAGTGTTCATGAGACCCGAAAAGGCATTGATGGCATATAGGTGCCACATGGTCAGCGTATCAGTTTTGTACAGTACAAATACAACAACCGTTGTAAGTGCCGCTAAAAGATCGCATATGAGCATGGTTTTCTTTTTATCGAATTTATCTGTTATTGCTCCGGCAAAAATGCTCATAATGACATATGGCGCATATGTACAGATTGTAAGTGCTGCAGTACTCAGCGCTGATCCAGTCTTTTCATACATCCACAGTGTCAGCGCAAATCCAGTTATTGCACTTCCAAGCTGTGATAGACTCTGTGTGATCCAGATTATGTAAAAATCTCTTAATTCCTTTATTCTGTTTTTCATTATCATTTAACCTCCATACAAATATTTTTCATCTGCATGGAGCATATACACTGCAATTGATCATGTCCTTCCTCCTTCTTGTTATTTTAAACGGATATCATTCTTTTGACATCACATTCTTTTTCCAACATATCAGCGCAATAATCACTATGTATATTGCTGACAGTACAACATAAAACCAGATATCAACCTGTAAGAAACAATACAGAAAATTAAAGCAAAAGTGTATCACTATGCCATAGATCAGGTTATCGTTCTTTTCCATGAATAGATTCATGATAAAGCAAAGTCCCGTCATTACAATAACGTTGGACAGAACGTATGGTATCATCTGGATTCCCATATAATCTGAATCTACAAACCACAGAATGGTATGCCAGAACGCCCATATAACTCCCTGTATCACTGATGCACTGAAAAAACTGTATTTTGCATTAAGGTATGGGCGAAGATAACCTCTCCAGCCTGACTCTTCTCCTGTTGGCCCAGTTGTGATCGAGAATAAAACTGATGCCCAGAACGGGTAGGATCCAAGATTCCAGTACTCACCAAATGCCTTCCCCTGAATCAAGGACAAAACAAATACTGTAATAATAGTAGCTCCAAGAGTAAGTATAGCTGAAGCTACCAGCGTTACTATGCTTATCTTTCCACCAAAAGCTTTTTTGTAAAATTCAGCAATACTACGACCAGAACAAAAAAACTTAAAGCCTATTAGCAGCACAATTGTCGGTGCCCACGCGCAGATATTAGATAAAATCCTCATTACAACCGGCGGGCAATGGAATACCATACTTGCAGTCCCGCACAATCCAAGCACCATAAACCAAAATACAAAATAACTTAGACCCACGTACCATTTTACACGTTTTTCCATATATTGTTATCTTATTCCTCCGATATTTTTATTTTATTTCATCTCTGCAAATTTGTTTCCATCTTCGTTCTCCAATCGTTAATCAAAAATCTGTCCGGGAAGCTTTAATTTTTCCTTCGGAGGGAATGTCTTGTCAAACTCCTCGACATCTGAGTCTTCAACATAGTATCCCTTAGGGGTCTGATATACCCCTGTGATGCCATCAAGATATTCCGGGATCAGCTCTCTGCACAGGAAAAATGACGCATCTGCGCCCTCTGGAAGATCATGGTATCTGATCCCAAACTTGCTTGCATAGTCAAATCCGCAATGGCTGTAGAATCCGATATTCCCCTCAAAAAGAACTGCTCCAAATCCCATCTCTGCAGCCTTTTCCAGAGAATAATCTAAGATAGCCTTTCCATAGCCTTTTCTCTTAAGTTCAGGTGTAATTCCAATTGGACCCATGGTAAGCACATCAATAGTCCTTCCATCATCTGCCTCAATGAAAGTTTTCATGAACATGTTCTGTCCGATCAGCTTTCCATCCTGCTCCATAACAAAATCGAGTTCAGGAATAAATGCTGGATCATCTCTGAGCACATGAATTACATAGTGCTCACTGCATCCAGGACGATAAACGTTCCAAAATGACTCTCTTACTAAATTTTCAACTTCTCTATAATCTTTCTTTTCTTCTAATCTAATTGTGTAATTACTCATATTTTTTCTCCATTTTTCATCGTTAAGAAATTAAAAGCTCACCAATTTCTATATGTGGATTCCTATATCTGGCGGAACTCTTCTCTCTATTATGGTGGATAGCATTCTTAGGGCAGTTCTGAATACAAGCTCCGCAGCTTATACAATTCTTTGAAAAGAGTAGGTGACCATTTTCAATATGTATATTTCCCATTGGACAAAGTCTTGAACATGTGCCACATCCCGTACACGCATCGTTCACGGTAACTTCTTCTGTAATACCAATTCCTATAGGAAACTCATACTTTTTCTTATGACTACTTGTAATAAGTTTGCTTAAAAACGAATTCCTCTTTACATACTTTTTCTTTTCAACTATATCGCCCACAATCTGGTCAATTGCGTCCTGCTGCTTTTTGCTATCGCCTTCCTGTTTTTTCATGTCAGCAAAAGTAATGCAGTTCTCGCCCATTAAAACAGAATTAATATAGTCGAACTTTCTTCCATTTGCCAGAGTAATCTTGTTTACCTCGTTGCAAACAGATCCAGCAAAACATCCGTAAGTTGCTATGGCGAAGAGATAGTTGCACTCTACCTTCAGTTTCTGCAAAAAATCCTCAATATATGGTGGTATGCAAAGCCCGTAAACCGGAAATACTATACCTACAACATCATCTTTTATCTCACAGGTTCCCTGTTTGATCAGCTTGGGAATAGATAAACACTCTCCTCCCAAGCACTTGGCCACATACAAGCAATTTCCAGTTGAGCTGAAATACAAGGTTTTCATTCAATATCCTCCAAATGTGTAAAACATAAACTGTATAGTAACTATACCCTTTGGAGAAAAGAAAACATGGATTACACTGATTATTTTGCTTTTTACACTGATTTATCCATATCATCAAGCGCTCTGTCAAAAGCTTCAAGGAACTGCCCCATGCTATCCAAAGTACTTTCAGGTATCTGGTCGAGCATAGCTTCATACATAGTTCCCATGTTTTCATGCATCTTGCGGTGATCATTCCTTGCCGCTTTACCCTTAACCAGGCAAGTTCCTTGTAGCTGTTCATAGCTCACGCTCCTAATTTGTGACAAATACGATACTCTGCTGAATATGTCTTTTGTATATAGGATACCATTACAAAAGCCACTATCATGGATAAAATATGGCTTATCAGAAACGCAAACCATACTCCGTTTAAGCCAAAGAGCTGTTTAAAAATATAGGCAGTTGGAATTCTAAACACAATGTAATAAAGAACCAAAAGAACCATCGCCATTCCCGGCTTACCAATTCCCGTAATATATCCCTGCATACAACTTGTGAGCATGTACAGAACATAGCCAATACTGATTATTGAAAAGAACCTTGATACTACCTGTGCGACTTCAGCCCCCTGTCCAAAAACTGCTGTGAGCTGACCTGAAAAAAGAATCACTAGCACGCTTGTAATTGCAATGAGAGAGCCTCCTATGATCATGCTTGATTTCAAATAATCCATCGCCCTGTCATGCCTTTTTGCTCCAACACATTGTCCCACTATGGATGTTACTGCCATACACATTCCTGTAGTAGGCATAAACATTATAAGCTCAAGATTTCTGGCGACTCCAAAGCCTGCTATAGTGTTCATTCCAAATGAGGAGATGAAAGAAATCATAAAAGCAGAACTAAGTGGCGGCATGATCGACTGTACTGTAGTTGGCACAGATAAACGGACCATGGTTATGGCATCATTCATATTGATCTTTTTAAAATCCATAGAAAACATCTTTTCTTTTTGTGATAAATAATGGCGTAAACCAGGCATAGAACTTCAGAAGCCACTGTAACAATTGCTGCGCCGGCTAGTCCATAAGCTTTTATTGCAAAAGGATCAACAACTGCATTAAACACGGCTGTGAGCATCATACCTTTCATCTGAAACATTGGATCACCAAATGCCCTAAAGATTGATGTAAACACCATATAGATAAATAATGCTGCATTTCCCAATAAGTAGATCTTTAAATATGTTGCGGCATCAGAAAAAATAATTTCCGGCGTTCCCATAAGAACCAGTATCGGATCAACAAGTACTTCGCCTAAGATGAGAAGTACAACTGAAAAAATGGTGGACATTGCTATAACGGTCCCTACTGCCCCCGGAATATGTTTCCTGTCATCTGCTCCTACAAGATTAGCTATCATAACTGAAATACCGTTACCAACACCCATTGAAATGGAATTTAGAAACAAAACAATCGCCGTTCCAGCGGTGAGCGCCGACATCCCCAGCTCTCCAAGCAGGTTTCCAACCCACAAGCCATCCACCATGTTGTAGATCATTAGCATGATCATGCCTACCATAAGTGGAGCAAACATCTTGATAAGTGACTTATTTGTTTCTCCATTAATAAAATCAATTTTGCTATTCATTTTTTCCTCCTTTTGTATAGCTGCAATACTGTTTAGTAACTATACACTTTGCAAAATAAAAAAGACTCCTTGCACTTATTTGGAGTCTTTTTACACTGATTTTAATTGAGTAATCTAATTGTGTAATTACTCATACTTTTCCTTTCTTTTTCCAGTTAATAAAATTCAATGCCCTTTATGCTTTTCTCTTTTCTTTTCCTGTTTTAGTTCAAACAAACGCTGATTCTCAGCTTCCTTTTGTTCGCGGCTTTTGCATTTCCGTTCCAGTTTATTCTGCTCCTGTTGTAATTTGAGAGCCTGCTGTGATTTAGTACCTATGCCAGTCTCCAGTATCTGCTTTTTCGCATCACGCTGCGCTCTCTTGGGATTCTTCTTAGTTTCCTTTACGGTAGTTTCAATCTCTGGACTAAAATGCAGATGATAATAGTTCCGATTAATAAACTCAAGCAACTTTATATCCTTTGGTTCAGCACCAAAAGTCACTTTAGCTGCTGATAGTTTTTTATCGATAACCCTCTCAAATACCCCCACCCAAAATGGATCTTCAAAATACACGATCAGCCTGCCACTTACTCTATCCATTGTTGATCATCCCTCATATTAGGCCCTTCAATTTAGCCTCTGTACATTTATATGTAGTAGTAGTGACCATACTTTATCATAGCAAAAGAAAACAGACCCAAATCACACTGATTTAGGTCTGTTTTTCACTGATTTAATAGGAGTTCATCAAAAAAGACAATGTGGTCCTACATGTTTTGAATAAAACACAAACTCCTTATCGCGCTTTATTTCTTTATAGCCAAGCTTAGTATAAAAACTATTTGTCCTGACATTCCAAACAGGTGTATCCAGTGTATACTCCTTTACTTCCGGGAACATATTCTCAACTTCCTGCATAATAAAAAGCCCATACCCTTTTCGAAAGTGCTCCGGTGCAACGAATATCCTGCCAACATTTAAAACATCATTTTCCAAAAAAAGGATTGCTCCGCCAACAATGAGTCCATCATCTGTCAATTTATACAAATGCCCCTGTCGTGCCATTTTCGTATGAAATTGTAATGACATATATCCGGGAGGTCCTCCCGGTGATTCCGCACCGATCAGTACATCACTGTCAAATGCGCGCTTCGATATTCCATTCAATGAAAGCGCATCAGAAGTACTTGCCTTTAATAACTGTAAACTCATATTGACTCCTTAACTGACCAACATTCTGACTTTGAAGGCCTTTTCTTCAGCTATATATCTTATCTCGCTATCAGTCTGATTTATGAAATTCAGAACACTTCTGGTTCCTATTCCATGATTCTCCTCATTACTAAATGGGTGTCCTTCTGCATCCAGGACGATTTTATCTGCACATGAGTTGCTGATTTCTATCAAGAGCTGACTCTTATATCTGGCATTGATGTCGATTCTTCTCTCATTCTCTGGAACTTTTTCGCAGGCATGAATAGCGTTTTCAATAAGGTTGCTGATCACTATGGCAAGCTGCATCTCATCCACATTCAAATCAGCAGGTATAGTAGCAGATATATTTACTTTAATGCTCTTTTCTTCAGCAACTGCTACATAGTGTGTTATTGCTGCATTAAGGAGCGTTTAAATCATAATCCGAAATTTCGGAAATGGGTACGGGCAGTTTGAGACCGATTTTTGAATCTCTGTGATTTATTTGTTTTGAATGAGCATCGTCGCCACTTCTGTCCACAGAATATAGCTGTATCGTATCATTCTGCAATGATATAAACGCATGACCAAAACCTGCAGGAATCAGTACAGCCAAGGTATTTTCTTCTGATAGTTCAATTGACTCCCATTGAAGATAGGTTGGCGACTTTTCTCTCAGATCAATAACGTAATCCAACCCTCTGCCTTTTATAACTGTCACAAACTTCGTCATTGGTGAACTTTCATCTCTGTAGTGTATTCCAAAAAAAGTTCCTTCTTTAGGCATACTGTAAATTCTTGTCTCCAGGGCTTTAAAATCAGCAGTGTTATCATCAAAAACTTTTCAATTATTCGCAATACATACATATTGTTCCATTTGATAACTTAAATCCGTTCTTTTCGTAAAACTTAGCCGCTGGTGCATACTCACTTGTATATAGAACAATGCCTGCAAGTCCTTTTTCTTTACTGTAATCTTTAACTGCATTTAATAATTGTTTACCTATTCCATGCCCTTGTCGTTCGGGAAGTACCGCCATCTCATTAATGTAAATCTCTTCTTTGCTTCCGGAAATTTTACAAAGCGCGAATATACAACCTAACACTTCATCATTTTCTTCATAAACATATCCAACAAATCTTTTCTGTTCAAAAAAATCGCGAAGATATTCTGTTGCATTTTCTGCAGTCCAATCTATTCCCCAATGTTCCATGGGGAATGCTTTTGCATAAATCATGCCACATTGTGCTAAGTCAATGTTCTCCATAAGTCTAATCATTTTACTGTCCCACCAAGATATGTTCTTGAAGCGACTTGCACAAAGCCGCCGCATCTCCATTCACTTCATCAAATCTGTAATCCACAGCTTCAGAATCAAACAATCCATGTTTCCTCTCAAGCATCTGCTCAACAGGTGCCGGCAAGTTTCCATGCATTCTCTCCTTCTGTTCGTTCATCACTTCTGCTAAAGCATTTTCTTCAGTATTTCCCGCGTCCTTACTCCATCCTCATAGATAGGACTGTGGGCGCATCCTTTATATAAAAAGAACTCTTTTTCCGGTGCTTGTATCGCCTCGTAGTATTCCTTCTGCACCGATGTGGCGCATGTCATATCATGCTCACCGGCAAAGAACCAGATCGGTATATCAATGCTTCTGACGCTTTCAAACGCATTAAACATCCTAGATTCATTATGAACCGCAAACTTACCGGAAGAAGCCTTCCCTCTCCACAGATTTATCCTCTCAAGCGGAGTATAAGCTGTTACCCGAAGGCTTGGGAAAAAGAGGCCTGTTATCACATTATCCATGTCCGATGTCGTCCCGACACCAAGTTCATGCATGGCCTTGTCTCTGAGACCTGAGCCGGAATATTTTTTATAATCCTCCTGCGACTCGTGTATCCTGTACTTATCAAACTTCTTAATCATCGAGTTGTTACCCTGTGCCTCATACTGAGAACGCATGTAATCATAAGCCAGAAGTTCTGAGCGATGCTGATCACAGCACTGTGACATAGCCATATATGCGATATATTTCTCCGGGTGAAGCGAAACCACATTTAACGCAATATAGGTTCCAAACGAATGGCCCATGATATATATCTGTTCCTGTCCAAAGCGGTCTCTGAGATAGTCTGTCACCAAAATGGCATCATCGATAAATCTCTCTGTCGTCATATCATCAGGATTGGCATCACTTTCAAAAGACAGGCCGGTTCCCCTGTAATCGAAATAGCACACGGTAAAATGCTCGGGGAGTATCGATGGATATAAACTCTCTACCAGATACTGCGGAATTCCCGGGCCGCCTCCGCAGACAAGCAGCACAGGGTTGTCAACATTATCTGATAAGATGATCGTCCCTATATTGGTGCCATTTATGTCTAATTTTGTCTTCTCACTTATCGCATGGCCCTTAGGCAGTTGCCCGGTACTTGGAGGAATTAAGTCACATATGATAGTAATCAGTATTAAAGGTATTATGATATACATATATTTCAATTTAATCACCCACTATTCTCATGATTTTATGCTCTTACTTAATAATACATTCCATCTGAAGATCATATGGCTCATCTTCCACATAGGATGAAATTGGGTCAGAACTGAGACGGAAACCCACAGCGGAATAGAAGCTCATCGTTCTTCCAGAGATACCCCATCCTGTAATCATCACGTGCATTCAGTACCTTTGAAAAAACTTATTCCTGTTGAAATGCTATTTTATATTTTGGCAAAACTATTTTAATAAAGATCACTGTATTCAATGCAAGAAAGAATCCATACTGTATTCTCGCAGCAATTTCAGGAATGATAAGTGATATCCCATTCATGTCTCCACCACCAAATAAAGAATACAGAAAGCATAAATATATCGGATCCACAAATAGCATAATTATCGTTACGTAGAACATACATGCCTTAAATACATCTGAAGGAACTTTGATCAAAATATCTATCATTCTTACAAGTATATAGCCAGTTATCAGCGTAGCCACTGAACCAACAATGCAAAACACCCCCATCTGAATGTCTGTCATTTTCTCAGCAAATACATCTACCTGAACCCCTAGTCCTATCATGTTGATCCGCTTATACACTCCGATGGTCATTGCATATAACAAATGTGCTCCTTCGTGAATCATGTAATATGAAATTATAGCTACAATCAATCCAAGGTATTGTCTCGTCCTTTTACTCAAAACAGTTCTCCCTCGACTAATCTAAAGTCTGCTTTTATATTAATCTTAGCCTATCATCCAAAATTCTTTATTACCATTGCTGAATAGTTTTCATATTTTTGAAAACCAAATTTCTCATAAAATGGTATTGTTTTCGGATCTGAAGGCATTACCTTGATATACAAGTGTTTTTCAGAGCATGCCAGAATTCTTTTCATCAATTCTCTTCCTATTGCATAGCCTTGATACTCAGGATCAACTAGCAGATAATGTAAAAATGCAACTGTCTCTCCATCATCCAATGCTCGAACCAGCCCCACCAAACGGTCACCATCCCATGCTGATACAACATGGGTCGAATTATGCATAGCTTTGACCAGTTTTTCTGGATAATGTCCGGACTCCCAGTTCACTGACAAAAACAATCTTTCAATATCTTCAGCTCTAAAATCTTTTATATCTTTATATAATATTTCCATATTTCACCTCTTCCTTATCCTAACAGACCCATTAAAAAAACACCAAAACACACATATTTGATCCTGTTTTACACTTATTTTTCTGAACATACATGTTGAACCACTAACCCCGTCCCCACTTCGGTGTAAAACACAACAAAATAAGTGCACTTTAGCTTTTCACTAATCCTACATGGTACTTTGTTTACAAAAAATAATGAAGTAGAATCATATGCGGAAAAAGTAATGTTTGAAAGTAACTACGCAAGGATTGAATACATTGAAAAAGACAATGTGGTTCTCCACACCTGGAAAAAAGAAGCCCACTATGAGATGTACCGTGCTTCAGTAATAGCATCACTGCACTTATTACAGTCACACAAGGGATTTCTTATTCTCATTCATTGTAATGCTTTTCATCTTGCGAAACTGGTATCATGTTTGTTAATGAGAGAAGAATCGGTCGCCCGATTCTTCTCTCCAAGACATGCATCAGTTATTTCCATCTTTCTTCTTCACGGGGATCCAGATTGCACTGTGATAATCCTTATCCGTCATTTCGCCATTTACACAGTCATACCATTCTGCAGATGCATTCCCGCAAAGTTCATAGTCCGGATTACCCGGAAGCCACTCATTGAAAATCTGTGTATTCAGGCTCTGCAGTGCCTCAGGAATAGGGCCGATGCAGTCAAATACTGCCCAGTCACCCATCGGAAACTCATAAACCACCATTCCTTCAGGAACTTCCCCTCCGGCATACTTCCCAGCCACAAGATACCTAAACTTTCCCTCTCCGATATCATCGATGCAGACTCCATACTCTCCAATGCAGTTCTCTACGATAGCCTTCTCATAAGGATTGGCCGGAGCATTCCCGGCATAAACATTTGCTGCATACTTCTCGCAAATCTCATCCCAGAACTTTGGAATCTCCTGATAAGCAGTATCATTATCAAATATCTTTTGAAAACCGATAACCTTAAACTGGAACATTTTTGTAATTTTACAATTCATTTGATCGCCTCCTTGAACCTGTAGTTTTACAGTCAGTGGAAGGAACGTCCTCACAGCCGCCCCATCACGGACCTGTGATGGTGTTACACCGTGAAAGCGAGAAAATGCCTTTGTGAAGCTCTCAGGCGTCTCATAGCAATAAGCGTATGCAATATCGATTACCTTATCATCCGTATTCTTCAGATCCAATGCTGCCTGATACAGCCTGCGGTTTCTGATATACTCCCCAATTCCGTATCCGGTCATCAAGGAGAATCCCTTCTGAAGAAAGAACGGAGAAATATACACCTGATCTGCCACATCCTGCGCACTGATGTTGTCTTTCAGATGTTCTTCCATATAATCAATTGCTGTGCGAATGCTGGTAAGCCACTCCATCTTATACAATCTCCTACTCCGTTCCGGCCGTTGCTAAACATACACCAACGACTCGAAACAGCCTTTCCTTTACCCTGACACAATTAGTATATCTGGTCAGTCAGTACTCATCCTGTCATTTTCTGTTCAAATCTGTCCTATTTTCAGTCCGATTAACTTAAAATTGCTGATTTCTTTGTGCCAAATAGAAACGGTATAGCTTTTCTTTTGCATCATTAATATCTCTGTACATTTTTTTCTCTGTCAGAGAAAAGCCTACTCTTTCTATCGTTTTCCAAGATGGAAGATTATCCTCACGGATAGTGGCAATTATCTCATTTTCATCATAATGCTCAAAGAAATAACAAACATATGCCTTTATTGCTTCTGAAGCGTATCCATTATTTCGAAAATCTGCTCCGATAAAATAAGTAATGCCCACTTTCTCCAAATCTTCATAAAATGTACATCCAACAGCTCCGGCAGGCAAACCTGTTATTTTATCTTCAATCACATAAGCAAGATAATTCTTTCGAGGATCGTCCTCTCGCGCCAGATTTTGTGCCTTTATAATCCAGTCATCCATCCAGTAACTGCAATCTTTGCCAAAGCCTACATCATTCAAGCTCCCATCCAAAGCCATATGAATAAACGCCTCTCCATCCGGCAGTTCTATATCTCTAATTATCAATCTATCAGTTTCTATTACCATGTCGCTCACCTATAACTCCCTCATATCAAGCTCTTTCTGCTTTGTTGATAACGGAGCTTTTTGTCCTGTACCTAAGGTTATGAAATCAGCTACCGAATCACCCCAAAATCCTCGCTCAGGATCAATCCAACAGATTTTGCCGATCACTGAATTTCCTTTACCGAATGTTGTTACTTTCTTAAGTATATCAATTATTTAAGGTATTGACGCTCTCTATAACTATTTCCGGTTCCGTCAGGTGAATATAATGAGTGCTTTTCTTAGCCTGGATCCATATTGCTCTTTTCGAATACCCTAAATACTCTTTCATGATCTCCTGCCACAGTTGTTCGATCCTGGCGGCAAAAGGACGGCTGTTTCCACCAAATTCCATGTTTTCCTTAATTGCTTCCTCAGATGAATGAGTCACAAGAATGATCGGAATATCAGGATATTTTTCCTTAGATACCATATTTTTTAACGATGCACCATCGTGAGCTAACCTATACTCTTCCCTGCACGTGCGTAGATGCGTGGTATTTACAAGCGAATTAAGGATATCCTCATTTTGCTCCATGGAAAAATTGGCGTAATAAAAAGGCGGTGCCTGACACATCACTTTCTTTACAAAGCCTTTCATTCCAAGCTTAGTAAGCGTTTCTAAAAAAATAAAGTTTTTACTCTTATCTACTCCGGATTTTTTAAACTCCTTCGCAGTTAATTCCTTCTTAAATCTATTATCTTCTGTAGTTAATGGGTCCAAAAGAATTAGTCCCTTTACCATCTCCGGACAGAGACCACAGAACTCGCTGGCATACAGTCCTCCCTGCGAATGTCCTATTATCACCAGCTTTTCATCATGCGGGATTTCATCCAGGAGATTCATTAATTCTTTAGCAATATTCGTAGGCGTTCTTTCTTTATCACTCTTATCACTGTGATTTATCCCGGCTCTTTCATAGACAAGCACACCGTGATTCTCTCCAAGTTCTCTTGCAAGCGCTTCCCATTCAGCTATGCATGCTCCAAGGCCCATTTCTATTACGATATCTACAGTTTTACTTCCAAAAATCTTATAATTCATGATAGCATTCCCCTTTCCGATTCATCCTATCATCCTCAAAATAAAACAGACCCAAATACACTTATTTGAGCCTGTTCTGCACTTATAATAATTCATTTCAATGGAAAACAAATATCTATCTCCATATATCCGTCTTCCCTTATGCCCCACGCAGAAGACTTGCCTAATGCATTTCTCCCACCATTCTCAGTACTTTACCTGCACTCTGCAAGTGTTAATACATCACAGCCCTTTTTGGCATAATAATCATACATCTCAGGCAACTTCTTCAGATCATAGCTTGTCACACAATCAGATATTACATGCACTTTGTATCCGCATTTTGCAAGGTTATAGCTTGTAGATTTCACACACCCCGTTGCATCAGCTCCAGCGATATAGAACTCTTTTATTTCATTATTTTCAATAAAGTTCGAAAACGCCTCACAGGTGAGTGCACTTGCTTTTGATTTTTCAAAAATATTCTCTGATACTACATTTAATTCCGGGACCAGCTCAGCTCCCTTGCTGCCGGGTTTAAAGGTTCTTGTTTTCTCAGACAGATTAAAATGTTTTATATAGATTACGCGCATGTCATTTTCTGATGCCCAGTCAATAGCTGTATTTACACGCTCTACGATCAGTTTGTAGTTCTTCGTGATGTCGTTCTGAAGGTCTATAACAACCAATGCCTTGTTTTCCATATTTGATCTCCTTTATTCTCGGGCTTTGTTATGTTTACAGCATAACAGTCCGGAAGCGTTAAACTGTCTGTTTCACTGATTTGCATAAGTTTTACACTGATTTTTGAGTAACAAAAAACACTGCAGGTCACAACCTGCAGCGTTCATCGTCTCTCATACTCATACCCGATCCATAGTTAAAGTATATCAAAAGCCATGTCATACATTTCTCTTGCATCATTGGTATTTCTTATATAGTTTGGCTCGTCCGGCTCATATCTTACATATTTTTCTACTTCTTCAATAAGGGCCAGGTAACAAACCGCTAATGCATATCTAACTTCAGTCTCTTTAGAAAGAATTATCCTTTCTGTTGCAGTCTCGTTGTAAATATCCAGCTCTTTCTGTTTGGCTGAAAGTGGTGCTTTTTGTCCTGCACCCAGAGTAATAAAATCAGCTACCGGATCACCCCAAAACCCTCGCTCAGGATCAATCCAGCAGATCTTGCCATCATGATAAAGGACATTACTGTCCCACAGATCAAAATTCACCATTCGGCAAGGTACATTCCGGAGGAACCCAGCATGTTTATCAATATATGAGATAAACTTCTCCCCATCAGGGGTCTCGTATCCAAGAGCCTTACAATCCTTAACAAGATTACCCGCCATGGACTTTAGCGCATCATACCATGTATCGTGAAGTCCGGATTGTATGTAGCCAAATCTGTCATTTTTGATCCTGTGTATCTTGGCAAGCATTTCTATTTTCTGCTTCTGAACGTTTTCATATTCATGATCCGAAAAATTCACAGCCCACAAAGGCTCTCCTTCCATCATCTGCATGATGAAGCAGTTACTCTTTACGATGCTTTTTGAAAAATCAGACACATATACTTCCGGGCAAAGAATATCTGTGTTTTCATGCATTTTCTCATACCAGAACACTTCTGATCCCATCATGTTTTTCTCATATGAAAGAACCGTAGCACCCTCCGGAGGAGCTATCTTGAGGGCAAAGCTCTTTCCATCATCAAGCATTACCTTATATGCAGAATTGAACTCTCCATTGCCAAGTGGTGCTATATCTGACACATTCCCAAGTTTATGGAATGCGAAAAGCTCCTTTATTTCTTCTAGAGTTGCTTCATATTTCGTTTTACTCTTGATCATTATTCAGCCCTTTCTTTTTCCCACTCTGTACGCGTAATAGCATATGCATAAGATATTTCATTCTTGGGATCAGG
The DNA here is from genome assembly GCF_000424385.1 of Butyrivibrio sp. LC3010. GTDB lineage: Bacteria > Bacillota > Clostridia > Lachnospirales > Lachnospiraceae > Butyrivibrio. The sequence goes on from NZ_KE384180.1 coordinate 71,483, forward strand.
ATATTCCTTCACTTTTTTCATGCCATTGGCCATAGCCGTTGAGTAGGAGCCGATATTTGTGTACTTCATATAAGAGTAAATCTTCTCATAATCTGTATTCTCAAATGCCCAGTCTCTGCATGCGCGCGCAGCTTCTTTTGCAAATCCCTGTCTCCAGAATTTCTTGTTAATGTGGTAGCCTATTTCAGGTAGCAATTCTCCGTCAATATTCTGGATAGTAATGCCACAATCGCCTATGAATTCCCCTGTATTTTTAAGTGTGACTGCCCATAATCCGAACCCATAAGTTTTATAATTATCAAGATTCCAGGTTATCCATCCCATAGTTTTCTCTCTGTCAAACGGGGCCGGATAATGCTGCATAGTCTCAGGATCGGATAATATTTCATATAAGGCATCAAAGTCATCTACTGTGAATTCTCTGAGGATTAATCTCTCTGTTTCTATTTTCATAGTAACCTCCCGGATCATTCATACTAATCAATTATTTTATTTGGCCATTTACAGATTCCCTTGGTGCAGAATATAATTCTCCTGAATTCCAGCTGGAATCCTCCATCTTTTCACGATAGACATCTATCTGCATGCCAATCCCTGAAAAGATGATCTGCTTAAATACGCCAAAAGAAGCGGCGCAGATAAGGTGAGCACCCTCATGAACCACATAATACGTAACTATTGCAACTACTATGCCTATATATTGTCTGAACCGTTTATTCATTTTTCATACCCCATAGACCGTAAGGATCTTGTCTTAATTCATTTTCATATAAAGAAACTACAGACCATATATCAAAAAACATTGCCTTGCAGTCACCGATAAAGCTTTCTCTGATAAGTCCATTTTCATAAGCCATATCCTGTATTTTGTACCATGCCTTTACAGGTGGATGCCCTGCTTCCATAAACCACTCCCCCGGGGGATATATTCGATTTATCTCCTCATTGGGTTCAAACCTCTTATTGATATCCTCAGGTGTGATACTTTCCACGTAATGCATCGCTGTCAATTTATATATATCAACTCCCAGCAAAAGAGCCTTTCCTCCATTGTGGATTGGATAATCGAGGCCGCTTTCCACCGCCTTTTTTCCGTGCTTTCCCCAACCGGAAGTGCTGATCGTATCTGTTCCCGTATAGGTGTCTGGCATTTTCCTGAATGTATCAGCAATTATTCCCATGGCTGTCCTGTCTGCATCAGCTGGAAGTACTTTTATTTTCACCGTAACACCAAGCTTTTTATCTTCCTCAGATAGCGGCAGTTCTGGGCTTAGGCGTAGTGCAGGCATGAAAATACTGCCCTCTGTTGTAACAAGCTCTTTTAACGTATCTATCACTGTTTCTGCACCACCCTCTAGTTCGCCGAAACTGCTTAGTGAAGAATGTACCTCCAAGGTCATCCCATTTTCTATCCCAAGTGCTTTTAGTGATTCTTTTAGTTCCTTCTTCGTAACCATAATCAGTTTCTCCCTTTCACAATACTATTATCCCCCAAAAATAAAACAGACCACCCCAGTTTCACTGATTTAGGTCTGTTTTACACTTATTCTTTAATTTATCAGCATCCTGACCTTAAAAGTCTTCTCTTCTGCTATATATCTAATCTCGCTATCTGTCTGATTAATAAAGTTAAGAACACTTCTAGTTCCTATTCCATGCTCTTCCTCAGTATTAAACGGATGTCCTTCCTCATCCAGCTTTACTTCCTCAGCGCATGAGTTCGTGATTTCAAACAGAAGCTGACTTTTATACCTTGCCGTGATGTCAATCCGTCTCTCACTCTCAGGAACTTTTTCGCAAGCATGGATAGCATTCTCTATAAGGTTACTGATCACTATGGCAAGCTGCATCTCATCCACATTCAGATTTGCAGGGATATTAGCAGATATATTTACCTTTATATTCTCTTTTTCGGCCATAGACAGGTAATGTGTGATTGCCGCATTAAGTGTAGTATTCTCGCAATATCTTTTTACAGAGTGGGGTTCCTGTTTGAGCCTCTCATTAAGGCAATCCAGGGCTTCCTGCGTCTTGCCATCCTGTAAAAGAGTTTGAAGAAGAGCCTCAAAATGTCTTCTGTCATGACGCATGGCTCTGTCCTGCTGCATGATGCTCTCAGAAATAGCAAGTCGTTCCCTCATGGCTTTGGTTGCAATCTCCATAATAACCGCATCTGATTGAAGCTTTAACTCATTTTGCCTTGCTTCCATCTCCATTTTCATGAGTCTTGTGTGTTTTTCAAGAAATCCAAAGACAAGTATGTTAATAGCTACAAGAACCACCATAAGTTCAGTATATTGGGAAAGGTTATATTCCTCTCCTCTAAGATATCTGTTGCCATCAAGAACCAAAATAATGATAGTAGCGATTGGCAGCACAACATATGGAAGCATTTCCTTATCAAGCCTCTTGTCCTTGTCCTTATCCTTATTTCCGAAAAGACAGATGACTCTGACCACAATAATCTGCAAAGACAAGATAATTCCATAGCTCTGAGGAGTCATAAAGTCATAGTTTATCTTAACCATATCCATACTCTGAACGCCTTGAACATAAATCGTGATGAATACTTCAATTGCGCTCTGGGCAGCAAAATAGAAAATGAAATATATTATGCCTCGAATATTATTAACTTTATAGCAAATGAATAATGGAATGAGGAATGCCAGGTATGATGCTATCAGATTTATATAAATCACTCCCAGCGTATTGGCGTAAAAGAAAGACAGCACAGTTAATGCATATATCATAAATACGAGAATCCTATGCTTCTTAAAGAATTCTCGCATCACGTAAAAACTCAAATGTATGGCATAGTACACAAAAAGAGCTACTATATCCCCTAATAGCAGCAATGTATATGGATTGGACAAAAGGTCAGCCATAACTAATCCCCCCTTGATACTATGTATTTCTAAATTATTATAGCATCGTTAATTTTTCCGGTCTTTCATAATACCATTTCAAGTTCCAGGCAGTCCTCCTATTATGCCTATAATTCCAAGCACTGGTGTTATAAAAATCATTTTTCATTTCCATCTTAATCAATAATTTTTTTTGGCCATTTGCAGATGCCTACCTCAAGTGCCCTTTCTTCTTTAAGATGAAAATCTGCATATTTACAATACCAGCAGCCTTTTATACTTGGAATAGCATCCTCTCTTGGTGTGTATGCCGGGCAGATATCTTCTGGCCACACACTTCCATCTCTCTTGGGAATATCATAATTGTTTGCTTTGTTATCCATTAAAAGTAACTCTCCTTATAATGAACTTCCGCTCTCGCATTCGCTCGCCGGAAGACGCGCGAACCAAGCTCAAAAGTACTTCGCTAGGTTCTTACAGCCTAAAGTCCATGTAACTATCCATAACTTCAGAATATCTACTCTTTGTAACAGGTATCTGTTCCCCACCTCGAAGCGTAATATCTATCTTAGTCAATTTATCAATTGCTGCTATGTTCACAGCTATAGATTCATGGCATCTTACAAAATCTTTTCCGGAATGATTTTCTGAAAGATATTCTGCAAATCCTATTCTCAGGGTTGGGGTTGATATGATCTCACCATTATCCATATGGTATGAAACCACATGATTACGATATTCTATATAAAGAATGTCACTAAGGTGCAGGGTCTGCATACCACCCTTTATCTTTATACAGACGCTTTTATCACTACCGATATCCACGCGGGAAATAGCAAGATCAAGAGTTGAAAAGAACTTTTCCTTTTCAATTGGCTTCAAAATATAATTTATAGGATTTACATCAAAAGACTCCAGCGCATATGAGCTCTCAGAAGTTGCAAAAATAATCTGGGCATCGGGCTGATTCCACCTAAGTTCCCTGGCAGCCTGTATTCCTGTAACCATTGGCATAACTATATCCAGAATGTAAATATGAGGTCTGTAATGCTCGCACTCCTCTATAAGTGTGTCAGGATGATCAAATATTCTGACCTGAGCTTTTATAGAGTTTTTCTTCAAGTAATCCTGAAGAAGAACATGTACCTTTTCCCGATCAGACTTGTCATCATCACATATAGCAATACGTAATTCAGAACCCTCAATAAAGTCCTTGTTTTCCATAAATCCCCCTGTCATAGCGCGATTATCTTTAACTACAACACATTATATCAAAGTCCTGAGTTTATTTACCCTCAAGTCCGCAGAATGCGATATAATCCGTCATGGCCAATCTCCTTTTCCTAATATGTTTTTCTCTTCCTGTTTTACGCTGATTCACCCCCAAAATACTACTTTATATGTGGGGATGCTAACCGGCTGAAGAGGCAATACACCTGAATGTCTCTCAACCGTGTATCCCTGCTCTATCAAGGAATCTGCCCGTCTGTCCATTTCTCTTTCGCTATTACATATAATTTCATGTTTTCTATTCATTTTCTTACTCCTTTCAATAACCATACCAAAGCTTTACTTGATGCCACTCCCCTTTCACACCCTAATCTATCACAATAAAAAACAGCCCCTATCAGTTACACTGATAAAGGTCTGTTTTTCACTTACTTTAATATATTTTGCAGATCAGTCAAAACTCTTACCGAATTTTCCAAGCAACAAGAATGTTCCCAACACTGCGTTAAATGTTACTGCCGAAAAGGTACTGAATCTCTCAAACAACCCGAATACTGCCTTTGGCATGATTCCTGTTCCGACAGGCCCAAGGAGCATCGCAGCAAGGCACACGCAGGCCCATATAAAAAGAGATTTCATCCCCTCTTTTTTAGCTCCGATTATTGAGAGGATAAGCGCTGTCAGAGAAAAGATCACCACTAGAGCAGTTACTATAAGGTGCATTATGTTCTGGGGGTGACTACTGTCAGCATCTGCCACCCATGGAAAAAGCTTGTATCCTACATCCGAAATCCATTCCATAGCAGCAAAGAAATATATTCCCAGCCTCATAACCTTAGTCTTAAGATTCTGAGAAGCCACGCAGACGGCCATGATAGAAACCAGCCCGCACGGTCCATACAAGGCATTCAGCTGCCCGGCAAGCTCCGCAGATGGAGCTCCGACAGCACTTAGATCACTTACCGCCATGCTAAGCCAGTCATATCCCGGATAAGCAAGAGGCGAAAACACAACCATCGCCGTATATGAAAGCAGGCTGATAATTCCACATATACCAAGTTTTGTTAATTTCATAGTTTATCTCCTGTTTTGGGTCTTGTCTTAGTAGGATCCTCCAAAATGGCTATACACAAGACCGCAGACTACCATTACCAGCAACACAGTAGTCGTAATGATCACTCCAATAGGTTTCTTTTTTCTCTTTTCCAACTCAGTCACCTCCATTCCAAAAAATACACTACTACAGAGAAAAACAGACCTTATCAATTACACTGATAAAGGTCTGTTTTACACTTACTTTTTTGTGCGAATCATGCATACGTTATAGCCTGCATAATGTATTCTTTGCTTGCACTTTCTGTACCACCTTGCTTCATGGTTCGGCAAAACCTGCTATATCATTGATTATAACTGCTCGTTCTGTATATGGGATTCCATTATCCTCCAGTTCTTTAAGCAAAGACTTGTAATAAATATCCTCTCCGAAATTCTGATGTATGGACAGGAATATATTCCCGTTAACGGCAGCAATTTCTGTAAGAAAACCGTTGGCAACAGGTACATGTGTCCAGAACTCTCGGATATGTGCTGCAATATCCACATATTTCCACTGTCCTACATAACTGACCATATATGTAAAGAACAACCTTCCACCATCTATCATTTGGGAAAAGGCCTCTCTTTTACCTTTAAGGTCAGGCATCTTCATGATCATTTTGCTTCTTGAGGATGAAAAAGTCATTATTTTTTGAACATTTTCCGCATCACTCTGAAGGAAAGTCATTCCTCTATAAGCTGTGCACTGCCTGTCCAGCGGCATTTTCTTTAGCTTATCAGAGTATTTTAATATGGTAGTATTAACGCAGTTATGGTGCGTACAGGACTTTCCGAGCATTGGTCTTCCATTTATTATGTATGATCCAATGATATCCTTTTCTCTTTCAGGATTTAGCTTATCGATAGCTCTTGCAACAAGAACCGCTATGAAAGTTCCGGGACTAGCGTCATTTGCAGAGGTGAATTTAAGCAGTTCTTTTTCAGGAATGATAACATCCCTTACCACTGGCTTATCAATAATGGTCATTTTTCCGTCTTTTACAATTGAAAATGCAGGGTTACGCCTGTTAAGACTTTGCGGCATCTGTGACAGATCAACTTCCGGAAGTGTATCCACAGGATCAAGATATTCACCTTCTTCAATTGGATCATCAAGCGTTCTTATTCCCTCGTGGCTGATATGTCCATATCTTTCTGACAGATAATAGTAAAGCAGTGTGCTCAGGACATAATACATTCCGGTTCCATCACATATACCATGAAAAAAGTCCAGGTAAATGTAATCATTCTTATAACAGACTGCCCAGACATGGTAATTAGTTTCTGCAGCATTTAACGTTATCTGTTCACTTGTATTAAAGAGACACACCGGGTTGTCATTTTCTTCGTAGTAATATTCAGTGTCATTCTTCATAAGTCGTACACATAAATATGGGTATCTCTTTTCAGTGTTTTTCAAAGCATTGGCAAGAAGCTTGCCATCTATATTTTCATCCATTCGGATACACAGTCTAACCGAATAGCTTCCACGTCCAACATTTCCATATAAATGCAATGCATCTCCTGCTGTTACTCTAATCATAATTTCCACCTCGTCCCGAAGTAAATTATTACAAACAACATATCAGTTACATTTTACCATTTTGCATTTATTTCATTTGTAAAAAAATAATAAAGCCACACTTCCGCTATTATTCTTTTTAACCTCTGAGGAACCGTCATAAGGGATGATATTAAGCCTTGCTTGAAAATTTTTAGCTAAATCGGTTATTTCCTTTATATATATCAAAAAACAATTATATTTCATTAGTGTTCCTCATTTTACAATAATGGTGCTGCGACTCTAAGGAAATTATTTACGGTATTGTGGATAAAGCCTCGGTTTATATCCTCTAAATGCCTTTCTCTGCAGTCTTTTAAAGTATTTAAATAGTCTGCTTTTAATTCACTGACAATGTCAGCTCTGTAAAAGACAGAGCTGCATTCAAAGTGAAGGAACAGACTCCTGTAATCAAGATTAACCGTTCCGATTCCTGCTATCTTGTCATCTGAAACGAATGCCTTCGCATGAACGAATCCCGGTGTATATTCATAAATTTTCACGCCTGCTTTCAAAAGATCCTCATAATAACTCCTGGATAGACGATAAACAAGCTTCTTATCAGGAATCCCAGGCATAATAATCCTTACATCAAGCCCTCTGCGAGCTGCCCTGATGAAAGCATCAAAGAGCGCATCACCAAGCATAAGATATGGAGTATAGAACCAGACATAATCCGTTGCGGTTGAAAGAATCTCGGTAAAAAAAATGTTGCTCGTATGCTCATCTCGCATCGGAGAATCATAATATGGTAAAACATAGCCATTATCTGCGCAGGTTCTTTCCTGTATGGCCATTTTTCTAAGCTCTTCATCAGAAATTTTCTGATGAGAGAACGCATTCCAAAATTCAGCGAACATGTAAGTATAGCCGTCAACTACTTCACCCGTTACACGGAAGCCTATATCTTTCCATTTTCCAAACATCTGCTTCTCATTTATATACTCATCCGCAAGATTCACGCCGCCACTGTATGCGATTTTTCCATCAATAACCATAATCTTTCGATGATCCCTGTTATTGAGCTGTGACTTGATCAAAAAGAAGGGATTGAAGGGAATACACTTGATTCCCTTCCCGGAGAGTTCAGCTATGTCTTTTACAGAGTATGTAGCAATGCTTCCAAGATCATCATACATTACTCTTACATCCACACCGGCCTGAACTCTTTCTCCCAGAATGTCTGTAATTGTATCCCAGAACTTTCCTGACTGGATAATAAAATACTCGATGAATATGAATTTTTCTGCAGTCTTCAAATCCTTGCACATATCGGCAAACATATCTTCACCGAAAGGATAGTATTTTGAAGTATCATTTTTCACAATGTCAAAGCCTGTAGTTTCGCTGACAAAGGACAGTGTCTGCCCCAGGCGATAATCTTCTTTTTTGATCTCATCGATATATTCGGTATTCTTAATTCGGTCTGTGCCATACAATCTGTTTAAATCAGATGCAGATTCCTGAAGTTTAACGCGAAGACCCTTGCCGGTTGTTTTATTTCCGAGGGTAAAATATAGCATCGCACCCAGAACAGGGAGTGCCACTATCACTAAAACCCAAAGCAGCTTGTAGGTACTTTCATCTCTTCTTGCGATGAGTCTTGTAACAAAGAACACAGCAAGCACAGTAAATAAGCCATTTACAATATCAACAATATATCCGCCGGTTATTTTCCTTAAAAAGCTCAGTGTAAGATAAAACCAAGCTATCTGTAATGCAATCGCCGGTATTACAATTATGATTCTGCCAAGTATCTTCTTCACATGAACCTCCTCATATCTTATTCTAATGTTTTCTTTATCCAGACAATCCTCCTGTCAATCGACTCCCTGACAATCCTGCTCTTAAGAGCAACTTCAAAACCATGACAGGTGCCTTTTACTTCATGAAGCTCTACGGGTATATCCGCTGATTTCAGTTTTTCCGCAAATAAAATCCCATCATAGTGAAGGCAATCAAATTCCGCAATCTCTATATATGTAGTCGGGAATCCTGAAAAAGACTCTGCTTCCATCGGAGAAGCATACTCTATATGCCGGGGAAGTCCATTTATCAGCATTTCATCCCAATACATTTTTGCAAGGCCTGTGTCCAAAACCGGTGTGTCCGTATATTCTTTCATCGATTCAGTATTCATGCGTCTGTCCAGGGCAGGATAAGACATAAGAACTCCTGCAGGAATGACTTGCTTTCTGTCCCTGGCCATGAATACTACTGCTGACGCAATGTTACCTCCGGCGCTGTCTCCTATGACTATAATCCTGTTTTCATCGATATTTAGGTCCTTGGCATTAGCTATCGTCCATTCATACGCGCAATAGCAGTCTTCCACCGCATAAGGGAACCGATACTTTGGCATAAGCCTGTAGTCCGGCATAATAACTCTGCAGTGCGCTTTTTCTGCATACCATTTTGCAAACTGATAATGTGCTCCCGCCGCTTTTAATATCAGACCGCCACCATGGAAAAACATGATGCAAGGGAGCTTTTCTTTATTATTCCCGGGCTCTATTATCAGTGTAGGCAGCTTATATCCTTCATACCCCGGTATGAAATGCTTCGTCACTTCTACTTTTTCATCAGATCTGCAGGGAATCATTCCCATAAACACATTCACAAATGGATAAACATGAATGTTGGGAAACAGATGTGCCATCGTTAAGCTTCTTAGTTCTTTATCTAAGGGATATTTAGTCTTCATGATTAGCCTTTCTTATATTAATCCCAACCGATATTTATCTGCATAGACAGATTTGTTTACGTTACTTTAAAATTGTAATTCCGTACACAATATATTGCAAGAAATAGACGTCCGGCCTTGTTGGACAACCCCCTGTATACTTAAAAACAGATAAGGACGACACACAATTTTTATCAGTTTCTCATGAGGGGGAGATAACCTGATTAAACAACTACAGCCCCATCGCAAAGGCAGCATGTGCTTTACCGGGACAAAGGGTCTGAATCTTATCTAAAAAATGAAGAACTGACTGCCATGCATCAGGAGGTCATAGATAATCTTGAGAGCATCCAGGGAACACTTCTTAGAATGAACAGATCCATTCAGGCGGAAGGTACTTTCGGAATCATCAAAAAAGATCGCTGGTATAAAAGAATAGTCCTGCATAAAAAATAGCAATAAAAGGGAGCTGGAAAAAATGATTTCTCATTTTTTCACAGCCCCTTTTAGGAGTTTATCTATGAGAAGATGCCTTATCTTTTCATGCTATCTGAATATGCTTCTTTTCAGGAAGTTTAGGCTGTTCCTTTTTAGGAATCATCAGCGTGAGGACTCCGTGTTTGAAGGATGCCTTTACATCATCTTCTGTGACCTGATCTCCAACATAAAAGCTACGCTGCATGGATCCTGAGTACCGTTCCTGCCTTATTAGTCTGCCCTTCTTATCACTCTTATCATTGTTAATGTCCTTCGAAGCGCTGATGGTAAGATATCCGTCATTTAATTCAAGGCTGATATCCTCTTTGGCAAAACCAGGAAGGTCAATGCTTACTTCATACTGATTGTCCTCTTCCTTAACATCAGTCTTCATCAGCCTGTCGGCATGTCTTCCATAGAGCTTACGCTCCATGTTATTCTGTTCTCTGAAATCAGGGAAATTAAACAGATTGTCAAATAGATTTTCTTCAAAAATACTTGGTGCTAACATAGTTTTTTCCTCCTTTGCATCAAAAACATTTATTTTTGAGCATTGGGACGGAGGGAGGGAGCCACCATCAGCGAAGCTGACTCTCATGTGGCGACCGATATGCCGCCGACCATGGGGAGGGGGCGATTCCACTCTTTGGATCATTGGAATTCATAAGTCCTAACGGTCTTCTCTGTTCCTTTGTTCTATATATGGTATAACACCAAATTAGCACTCTGTCAAGCAGAGTGCTAATTTTTTTTTAGTTGTTTAACCCCTCGTTACTATTCACAGATTAAATTTGTATACAGAATAAAGCTCACATTAGTGGGCTTTATTTTTATTGTTGAAATGGTTAAAATTTTAGTATTAGTTAATCGTGATTTGATGGATTATAGACATTTACTCGAAATAGATGAAAGGACAACACATCAATGATGACAAGATATGAAGATTTGGAAGAATTTATTCCGGTACACACAACAGTTACTCAGGAAAAGCTAGATGGAGAGAAGGTTTTCAGGGTCATAAAAAAGGAAAAAATCATGCAGTTCGATGAGAATACCTTTGTCAAACTGAGAAATATAGATTTCCATAATGGTATCATCAGGGTAAAAATGTTGAGCAGGCTTCTTCCCGACGCTCCGGATTTCGCCAGAGGATTCATAGGGATCGTTTTTAGGGTAAATCAGGATAATAGCGAGTTCGAATCTTTTTATATAAGACCAACTAATGGGACGACAAATGATCCTGTGCGTAAGGCACATGGATGTCAGTACTTTTCTTATCCGGGATATACTTTTGCTTATTTTAGAGAATTTGGAATCACTAATTATGAAGCGCCGATTCATAATGGATTAAATGAGTGGGTACAGCTGACAGCCATTATTCATGATGAAAAAGCTCAGTTTTATTTGAATGAAGAAAAAGATCCTGTACTTGTGGTTCATTTTATGAAACACGGTAAAGATGCACACGGATCTATAGGATTCTTTTCTGAAATCGGAACAGAGGCTTTCTTTAAAGATTTTGAAGTAGAATATAATGACTGACAGAATATGCTATTACCATATATATCCCAAGAAGTCTGCCTTATTCTTCTATGCAGTTGTGCTTTTTTCGATATTTCGAGGGCGACATATTATATATTTTCTCGAATAACCGTATAAAAGACTCCGGATTTTCATACCCTATGATACTGCTTATATCTGCTATGGTAGTATTTGTATTTACTAAAAGTGACTCAGCGTGTTGGAGCCTTATATTTCTCACAAAAGAAGAAAAACTCTCTCCTGTCTCTTCCTTGATAAGTCTGGAGCAATGCGCCAGCGAATAATTAAAATGCTCTGCCACTTCATTTAATGTGACTTTCTTATAATTATCGATTATAAAGCTCAATATCCTAAGTCTGGCACTTCGCATCTCGCTCTGCAGCCCTTCCTTCAAGTGCTCATCCTGCACCAGTACCTTGTCGGAATGATTCCTTAAAAGCCTTGCAAAAAAAATTGGCACCATGTTATTTAGAAGTCTGCTGCTGTACATATCTCCTCTTTGCACCTCAAGGTACATTTCCAAAATACTATCCCTCACCTCCTTGTCATCACCTGTCGGAAAAAGCATGCTTCTTGCCGATTCCCTGGAATAAAGACTACTCATAAAAAAGTCGGACAAGACGTTGTCATATCTTAATGTATTTAAAAATGCATCCTCGAACGCATCCCGTCTTATATGTACTGTAAAAACCAGGCTGTCGTCAAAAACCTCTATTGTGCGCATTGTCTGCGGCGGTATGAATGCCACATCTCCTTTTCCCAACGTATAGTGCTTATCTCCAAGCTCATGCCCACATTTGCCGCTAAACACATAGAGAATTTCAAAATATGCGCATCTGTATCTGAATATGGGAGTATATCTTGAATGTCTGACGACATCTACACTGGATTCATTATTAATTGCAAGATCGGGATAGAAATTGTCTTCAGAAAAAACCTCCGGTATCTCTACAAATGGAAATTCTTTGATAAACAATCCGTGTTCCCTGACATATTCCTCAATCTCATTCATATAGGCCAGTCTTTTTGCATCGTCATCCCTCATCTCATAATACTTTTTATATATCAGCTCATCCTCTGTATACTCCTTTATTCTATCCATTATCTTCCTGGTTATAGCCATAATCGCCGCCCACATTTCAATATCAAATTTAGTCAATTATTATTGTCATAATAGCACATTGTATGCTCTCTGAAAATGCCTTACGATAATACATAATCACATTAACGGAGGTTATTTTTAAATGATTACAGTAGCTTATATCGGATTTGGAGTTTCAGTGCGCGAATACCACATTCCCTACGTAGAAAACAGGGATGATATTAAGGTAAAATACGTTTTTCGAAGAGAAGAAGATATCCCTCAATTTGCTGAGTACGAACCTTTTTATCCTGAGATAAGATTTACAACCAATATAAACGATGTCCTTGATGACAGTGAAGTCGACCTGGTTGTTGTATCAGCACCTGACCGTTTCCACATGCCCTACGCACATCAGATACTGAATGCAGGAAAACATGCTCTAATAGAAAAACCATTTTCCCAAACTGCTAAAGAAGCCCGTGAGTGTTTCGAGCTTGCAAAATCAAAAGGGTTGATCTGCATGCCCAACCAGAACCGAAGATTTGATGCGGATTTCCTCGCAGTTAAGGAAGTAATAGCCGGCGGAAAGCTTGGTGACCTAGTAAGATTGGAAAGCCATTATGATTATTACAAGGAAAACGGCTGGTATGACCACCTTGGAACTCTCTATAATCTTGGTGTCCACACCACTGATCAGATCATAAGCCTTTTAGGCATCCCGGACCGAACAAATCTTGATGTCAGAAGCATACATCATCCGGGAACAGGCGATGATTACTATGATCTGGAATTCTTTTATGGAAACTGCAAGGCATCGGTCAACACCTCTATGTGTGTACTGATAGATTATCCCCGCTTCACTCTGCATGGCACTAAAGGCAGCTTCACTCTTCCACCCGTAATACACAATTCAGGAAAGAAAAAGGTCGTCGGGAGGCATGTGGTAAGCACCGATCCCGCACCAAAAGACAGATGGGGAACTCTTGTCTACATAAACGAATCCGGTGAAAAAGTTACCGAGAAGGTTCCTGTCGGCTGTGCGCACTACGAAAGAATATATGACTCACTTGTATCGGCTATAGAAACCGGAGCAGAAAAATGTGTAAAAGATGAGGAAGTTGTCAAAGTTCTTGAAATACTGGAAGAAGCAACGGAGGTGGCAAAATCATGGAAAAGATAACACTTGGCACTATCGGGAGCGGAGTTATAGTTCACTCCATCCTGGATAATGTAATAAGAAACGACGGAATAGAGCTTAACGCAGTTTATTCGAGATCCGCCGAAAAGGCCAAAAATTTAGCCAATGAGTATGGATGCAAAAAAACCTATACAGATATTGATGCCTTCCTTGCTGATGATGAAATAAACACAGTGTATATCGCAATTCCAAATCTTCTGCATTACGAATACACCAAAAAAGCTCTCCTATCAGGTAAAAATGTGATTTGTGAAAAACCGTTCACAACAAAGTATTCCCATGCAAAAGAGCTTTCGGATATAGCATCTGACAGGAACCTGTTTCTTGTAGAAGCTGCACCGACAAGCTTTCTACCGAATTTTAACATATTAAAAGATTCCCTGGACAAGATTGGGCAGCTGAAGCTTGTAATGAGTAATTACAGCCAGTATTCCAGCCGGTATGACGCGGTACTTAGAGGTGAGAAGCCTGCAATATTTGATCCCGAGTATGCTGGCGGCTGTCTAATGGATATCAACTTCTACAATGTACTTCTGAATTTACTTTTGTTTGGTAAACCAAAGAAGGCGACCTACCACGCAAATCTTTATCCCGGACTGTCTGACACCTCCGGCGTTATGGTCATGGAATATGAAGACTTCATCAGCACTAATGCAGGCGCCAAAGATACCTTCGGCACAAACTTCTTCCAGATAGAGGGAGAAAAGGGTTATATCTATATCGAGAATGGATCCAACGGGATAAAGTCTGTACGTGTAGTCACCAAGGAAAGCGATGATACCTACAATGAACAGCCTGATCCTGACAGATGGTACTATGAGATCAGGGAACTTACACGTATCTTTTTGACAGATGATACGAAAGAAGTGAAAAAACGCCTTGCTACTACTCTTGAAACCGTTGAAATCATAGAAAAATCCCGCAAGGAAGCAGGCATCATCTTCCCAGGAGATGATTGATTAAAAATACAGATGACATCTTATCTCATCTTGCATGCAGTTATTACTGATAACCGCAACAATCAGATCAACTATGCAAAAGGGGAACATACATGAATATAATCGGAATAGATATTGGCGGAACCAATTTTCGCATTGGACTTGTTGATGAAAATAATAATGTCCTCTCATTTAAGAAGGTTCCTACCTCTGCAGTGATAAAATCAACCTCTGTTTTAGAGGATATTTCCGAATATGTAGAGGACTTCCTAAAGGATACTCCATTTGATGCTTTAGCCATAGGTTTTCCTGCAACCCTCGGCAGAGAAAGAAAAAAAGTTCTCCAGGCGCCCAATCTGCGGTTTATGGAAAACCTTAATGTTACGGATTATCTTTCAAAAAGGCTGAATGTTCCGGTATATGCTGAGCGGGATGTAACAATGGCCATATATTTCGATATGGCAAAATACAACATCGCTGCTTCCAGCATAACCTGTGCTGTATATTATGGCACCGGTGTGGGAAATGCAATATGCATAAACGAAACGCCACTAGTCGGAAAAAACGGAACCGCCGGTGAACTCGGCCACATCCCCGTCATAGGAGACACCACTCCCTGCGGCTGTGGAAACATCGGATGTATTGAAAGTCTTGCGGGGGGAAAAGCACTGCGAAGCATCCTGGAAAGATTTTTTCCCGAAACTCCTATCTCCGATGTGTTTACACATCATGGTAATTCCGCCCAAATACAGCAGTTCCTTAATAATATGTCGATCGCGGCTGCCTCGGAGGTAAATATTCTTGACCCGGACCATCTCCTCATAGGTGGAGGTGTCACAAATATGACTGATTTTCCAAAGGACAGATTAAAAGAACTGATAATAAAACATTCCAGAAAGCCATACCCTGCGGAAAATCTTAACATCGTCTTTACCGAAGATGAGCCTGCCAAAAGCGTTATAGGTGCAGCCATATACGCAAGGACCAGGATCTGACAAAATATAACCGATCTACACTTACAGTTTTCAATCAGACAATGCACCATTTTACAGTAACTATCCTATTCACAATCATTTGAGGTCAAACTATGCTAAAAATATATGATTTACGAACAGACTATCAGACCAATCCCATCGGCATTGATTCTCCCACTCCTTCCTTTTCCTATAAACTCTCATCTACACATAATAATACTACTCAGGCAGATTATCAGATAATAATATCCCATGGTGATGATATTGTGTGGGATTCAGGTAAATGCGCTTCAGATCAAAGCCTGTACATAACCTATGAAGGAACTGCCCTTAGCCCTAAAACAAGATATGATATTCGCCTGCTCATAACGGATAATCACGGGGAAAAGGCTGAGCATAGCAGCTTTTTTGAGACAGGTCTTATGAACTGCGGCGGCTTTAAGGCAAGCTTTATTACCCACGGATTTAAAGCTGATCTTGAACCCTGTGCTGTATTTTTTAAGGAATTCCATTCAGACAAAAAAGTGTCAAAGGCAAGACTCTACATAAGCTCTCTTGGAATTTACAAAGCGCTTATAAACGGAAAAAGAATAAATGAAAATCGATTTGCTCCAGGCTGGACTTCCTATCAGAAGAGACTCCAGTATCAGACAATTGATGTAACCGGGCTAATAGAAAGTCAGAACAAAATAGAGATAACTGTGGCAAACGGATGGTTTAAGGGTATTCTCGGTTTCTATGGTCAGGGCTGTCATTATGGCAACAGGACCGCACTCATTGCTCAACTAGAGATCACCTACGTCGATGGGACTTTCGACACTGTTATTACCGATGAAAGCTGGATGAGCAGCACTGCGGAGATCAGATATAGTGATATCTATAACGGTGAGACCATTGACTATTCTCTGCCCAAACAGGAAGTGAAGTCTGTGTCAATACTTGACCAGCCAAAAGACATCCTGATCGCACAGAGC
The DNA here is from genome assembly GCF_000424385.1 of Butyrivibrio sp. LC3010. Lineage (GTDB taxonomy): Bacteria > Bacillota > Clostridia > Lachnospirales > Lachnospiraceae > Butyrivibrio. Next base: position 88,103 of record NZ_KE384180.1, read on the forward strand.
TGTGAACCCGTAAAAATCACAGAGCGCATTCCCGCAAAGGCACTCCTGACATCTCCAAAGGGTGAAAAAATAATTGATTTTGGTCAAAATCTCTCAGGTGTAGTAGAAGCAAAAATAAAGGCCGACAGGGGAACAACAATTAAGCTCTATCACGCAGAGGCTCTGGATGAAAACGGGAATCTTTTTACGACTAATTTAAGGACCGCAAAAGCCTGTGACACCTTTATCTGCAGCGGTGGTGATGACACCTTCCTCCCGGAATTCACATACCATGGTTTCAGATACATCCGCATAGAAGGACTTGATGAGATAAATATCGACAATTTCACAGCCTGTGTTATGCACACAGATTTGGAGAAAACCGGAGCTTTCTCATGCTCTGATGATAAAATTAACAGGCTCTTTCAAAACATAGACTGGACTTTACGTGCCAATTTCTTTGATATTCCTACAGATTGTCCTCAAAGGGATGAACGCTTAGGCTACACAGGTGATACAGAGATTTTCCTTCCGACAGCAGTTTTTCACCGGAATACAGCCCTTTTCATCAGGAAATGGCTTCGAGATGTTGCCACAGAACAGACAGATGAGTTTGGCGTTCCATTATCTGCTCCGGATATTCTAAAAACCCATGCATGCATGTCTATATGGCACGAGGCAGCGACCATTGTCCCCTGGATCCTATGGGAAACCTACGGAGATATTTCTGTACTTACTGAGCAATATGAAAGCATGAAAAAAAGCGTGGAATACACCAAAAAGCTCGCAGGAGAAGAAGGACTTCTAAGCACAGACAACAGTTCACAGTTCGGAGACTGGGTTGCCCTTGATGCACCAAAGGGGCCATTCCGAAAAGTGCCTGAAGGTATTCTCAACCCATCTTCCGATGAACGTGCCGGCGGTACAGACTCACATCTGACAGCAAATGTATATTATCTGTATTCCATAGACATAATACGAAAAACGGCAGAAATTCTTGGGAAAACAAAGGATTATACTGAATACAACGATCTGTACGGCGATGTCCTTGAAAAGTTCAGAAAAGAATTCATCACACCATCAGGGCGAATAGCATCCGGCACCCAGACAGCTGCAGCACTCATTCTATACTTTGATCTTGCACCTATAGAAGTAAGAGAAAAAATAGCTGCAAGACTTTACTACGATCTTGTAAAAACCAAGAAGCATCTCTATACCGGCTTTGTGGGAACAGAATATATAATGCACGTGTTAAGCAGATTCAATATGCATGAGCTTGCTGGAACCATCCTTTTTAAGGAGGATTGCCCCTCCTGGCTATATAGTGTAAACTTAGGCGCCACAACGATCTGGGAACTGTGGGACGGCGTGAATCCCGATGGCAGCTTTAATCTATTTGAAATGAACTCGCTAAATCAGTTCGGCTTTGCAACTGTTGGCGACTGGCTCTACAAGGATCTGTGCGGGCTGAACTCTATAGAAGCCGGATTTAAAAAGTTCCGGATTTCTCCAAGACTAGTGCCCGGAATCGCCTCCTTTGAACTATCCTATGAAAGCCCTTATGGGAAAATCAGGATTAGTTTTTCCTGTGAGAATGGAAAATATATAGCAGACATAGAAGTCCCTGCAAACACCACCGCACTAATCTCCCTTCCGGACAGAGCTGAGGAAGAATATGGCTCAGGAGCCTATCACTTCGAATATGCTACGGATGCATCCTTCGAAAAAAAGAAGTATTCAGAGGATTCCACTCTAAATGAGCTTCTTTCAAATCCCGAAGCCGGTGAATTATTTGAAAAAGAAATGCCTTACCTCGCAGGCAGCGGTTTTATAAAAACATTTGCCGGAAATCTGTCTGTCATAGAGATAGACCTTACTCTGCCCCGCAGTATGATTCCTCAAAAAGCGCTGGATCTGTTCAGACGTATGATCGATATGTTAAATAGCAAACCTTCCTCCCACGAAAACAGGATAAATGCCAATTCTATCTGATCACGAAGACTAATAAAAGCCGGGAGTAAAAAAAGCAATCATCCATAGCTGCCAAACAGCCGGGGATGATTGCTTTTTTGTCATTATTCGTATGTAAGCGGTGTTATATGAGCACATAGTAAGAATCACCTGTGTCACAATGGCCACGGTGATTCTTTTATTTATAAGATCATTTTGATTTGAGTTTTTGAGGATCTTTTGCATACAACTCTATATGACCACACTCCGGGCACACGTAGCATAAGAGTTCACTTTTGTGTTCAGTTGCAAAGAGTCCCTTCTCCCTGTTTACAAGCATCACCGGAAGTGAAACCGGATATGTCGTGTTAATACTTGCAGTAAACATCTCAACGTCACATTTATTACATCTAATCATTAATTTAAATCCCCTTTTCTTCTCATGGCATACTAATACCTCTTCATGTCGCTTTATTTTTTGTTCTGGGTCAAACATCGTCCATTCCCAGTCAAGCTTGCCATAGTCTGCAACCTGCAGAGTATCTCCGGATACAAGTACCTGTGTCGGGCCAACAAATCTATTAAATGTCTGCTGATTATACTACGCAAGTTTTATCCGAAGTTGAATTTCACAAATTGCACACAATTTAATCACTGTTTGTTACGATTTTGGCGCTATCATATAACCATCAAAGAGATACCCCCTCTTAGATACCCCTCATAAGAATAAAAAACTTTTCTTCAACACACAAAGCTGGCGACCCCCGTGACAAGGCGCCAGCTTTCCTCTTTTTATAATATTGTCATAAAGTGAGGGAGTTTTCCAGTGCTGTCTCATCAAATACTCGAGGTATTTAATGACAGCTGCACTAGTATAATGACATGCAATTCACAAAAGAAATTTATCGATAAAAAACTGTACAACTCTCGATACTGCAAATAATACAGGAACCGATAATATCGTCATCAGCCAGAATTGTGTTGCACTATACTTAAAGCTGATCCAGCAAGCCGCTATCCTGAAAATCGCAATAAAATAAAAGACTATGAAAGGTATAGTCACCAGAAAAAGTATCTGATAGGAAAAAATAAAGAATATGAATATTCCTGTCATAGCACCGGCCCAGAGTTTTAGCAATGAATCCTTTGGATGCTTATCAGTTACTTCAAGAGTTCTCTGCGATATCTCATCCACATCCATATAAATCTTTTTGAAATTTATCGTAAATCGACCCTCATGGTCTTTTATTGACATAGCCTCGTAATCAAGATTATCGCCCCAATTTCCCATATCATTTCTCCATTGATTAAATTTATTTTAGATAAATTATAACCAGAACTAAAACGGCCTACTATTCACATATGAATAAAGACTGCTCAAATACTGCTTTTTTTACCAAAATAAGCTGATTCATACTATTTTGCTCCGCGAAAAGTGCTATAGTAATCATAATCATCAGTAGAAATAATGTCAGGAAGGTTTCTTTGGAGCTTTCAGGCTGGTACAAGCAGCTTTCTGAAATGTATAATACTTATTTCCTTGATGCTGCAGATTTTGTTGAGGTAAGTGAAGCAGACGGAGTTCACATTGATGCAGATAATCACAGGATTCTTGCAGAAGCTATTTTCAAAAAAATAAAGCAGGATAATATAATTTAACTTTCTTGTGATTCTGTAATAAATAAGTAGATTTTACAACTAATATTTTGATTTCACAGATTGTACACAATTTAATCACTGTTTGTTACGATTTTGGCGGTATCATATAACCATCAAAGAGATACCCACTCTTAGATACCCCTCATAAAGAACAGAAAACTTTTCTTCAACACACAAAGCTGGCGACTCCCGTGACAAGGCGCCAGCTTTTCCCTTGTATAAGTTCACTTCCATGGTACGTAAATGCGAGTAGGCAACCTGGTAAAGCCTGTTTTATTAAGCTAAGTAAAACACTTTTGCACCATGGGCAGGAAGCCCTGTACTAAATGTACTTCCTATTTCAGTATTCTCTCCGGACCAGAGCTCTGTTGCCTTACTACCGGGCAATATGTCTTCAAGCTCAGCAAGTTCAAATTCCAGACATCCGGCTTTTTCTCCGGCATTGAAGGCTGCTATATATTTTCCGCCTTCACAATCATCTGCAGTCCAAAGTATATACTCATTGCCGTTTATTTCCCGTCTGAAGATCTGGCGGGCATTTCTGGAATTTGCGTGCATCCTGAGCACTGCCTCATTCGTGATCAGTTTAATGGTGAAATCATCAAATCCAGTCATTTCTCCACCGATTATCAGGGGTGAACGCATAATGCTCCAAAGAGTCATCATTGTAATCTGTTCATCCTCTGTAAATGCGGTTTTATTATTCTTGTCATAATCCTGTTTGATAGGTCCGATAGGAAGCATGTCTGCATCAGGATAATGACCAGCTCCTGCATGTATACTCCATTTTTCAGCACGCTCAAACATAGCATACAAAAGCTTCCAGTCATCCCAGAAATCATCTGTAATACGCCACATATTGGCAACCTGCTTATATAACTCAGCTTTTTCAAGAAGAGCAGGTCCCGGTGATAAAGAAAGAATCATCTCTCTTCCACAGTTATTAAGTGATTCTGAGAGCATGATCATCTCTGCCTCTTCGTGAGGAAGCTCTCTGCATATGTCATCGCATTTAATGAAATCAACACCCCACTGTGCATATAATTTAAAAATAGAATCATAATATGCTCTGCCGGTTTCATCCGGAACCACGCCATACATATCGGGGTTCCATACGCAGATACTGTTAAATCTTGCCGCATCACGTGCAGTTTTATCAGTTCCAAGAACAGGAAGATTCTTATGAACTGCCTGCCTTGGAATTCCTCTCATGATATGTATTCCAAATTTCAATCCAAGTGAATGTACGTATTCTGCAAGCGGTGCAAAGCCCTTACCGTCTGCAGATGACGGAAAACGATTCGGTGCCGGAATAAGTCTGCCATACTCATCCATGCACAGATCTGCAAATGGCCTGTATTCATGACTTGTAGCACCTGGCTCATACCACTGTATGTCAACTACAACATACTCCCAGCCGTATTGCTTAAGATGCTTAGCCATAAACTCTGCATTCTGGCGTACTTCCTTCTCTGTAACAGCTGCTCCGTAACAGTCCCAACTATTCCAACCTCTTGGTGCAATCTCAGGTCTAAACATTTATAATTCCTCCCAAAACAATTTTCATAGATTTCCGCTTTTGCCCACAAAAAGTCATAGGTTTTTGTTTTTTCATCAGAAAAAACAGAATCTATACCTTTTAAAATTATAAACTAATCTAACTAAAAGAAAAGCCATTTTGCTTTTATATTATTGCACCAGATTTCCTGCTGGCACTTTACAAGAACATTTCCAAGTTAATTTTAGCAATTTTTTTCGCCAAAGCCATGATAGTCAGAATCGGCGGATTTCCCATAGCCTTTGGCAGTATAGTCGCATCTGCCACATAGAGGTTATATGGTAAAGCTGGATTGTGTAAGGTATCCTTTTCTGCTTCAGTCAGAGGAAGCATTCCGCCGGGGTGTCCGGCGTTTTTATGTAACTATCAGTAAATTTTCTTCTTTTGCTGATGTCCTACAAGTTTTATCAGCATATTTTCAGGAAGAAGATGCTGGAACGTAACTGCAAGCTTCATCTTAAGCGTGGGAACTATAACCACTTTTCTTTTTTTCATTTCTCTTAGACACTCAGTAACACAGGTTTTCGCAGTAATTCCCTTAAGTGCAAATATCACATCCGATTTGCTGTTAAATTCCGTATCCACAGGTCCCGGGCATAAACAACAGACATATAATTTACTTCCGTTTTCCTTGAGCTCCTGTGCCACAGCTTTTGTAAGCGAAACAACATAAGCTTTTGATGCATAATAAGTCGCCATGTATGGCCCTGCAGGAAGTAGTCCCGCTGATGAAGCAACATTCAGAATTGTTCCTTTTCCCTGGTTTTTCATTTTGAGAAGGATGCCTTTGAACAGAATGTGCATGGCAATATCATTGACACGAATCATTGAGATTTCCTTATCCAGATCCGTTTCTAAAAAGGTTCCGGCTGTTCCAAACCCAGCATTATTTATGAAAATATCTATATGTTCAGCTTCGATTTCTTTTAAAAGCTGCCTGCATCCATTTTCATCTGCCAGATCAGATGTGATAATTCTGCAGTTTTCTCCTACTTTGTTGCGAATGGAATTAAGACGCTCAGTACGTCTTCCTGTAATAATAAGTCTGTAGCCTTTTGATGCATAGACTTTCGCAAATTCTCTTCCAATTCCTGAAGTTGCACCTGTTATAAAAACTGTTTTCACTTTATTCTCCTTTCAATATCGGTTGCTATCTTAATATGAAATTATACGAAATTGTCATAGCGGAGCGTTTTTTATCATTCAGGAAATCCGGAAGAATTCCCAAGATAAAAAACAAGTTATTATCAGTGATATACTAATAATAACCTGTCTATATTACTTTACAACAACCTCGAAGGTTTCTGTACTCTTTGTACCTTTTTTCTTTGAACCTACAGCAACATTAAACTTATATTTTCCTTTAGGAGCACCTTTCTTAAAGGTTATCTTGATCTTTCTTTTTGAATTGTTTATTTTAATCTTCGCATATTTTCTCAGCTTCTTAGAAGATGCATTCTTAACCTTGATTTTACCCTTATCCTTTGTCACCTTCATGGTTATAGACTGCTTTTTCTTCTTTAACTTAGATGCCTTAAGCTGATCTTTATCTACAGCAACAAGTGTATTCTTCTGATCTAAAACCATTATAGAAGAATTGTTGTCACTGGGTGCTGTATCATTAACCTTTGCTGCTTCCTGCGGCTTTTGTGTTTCCTGATTTGACTTTGGTGCAGGAGCAGGATTTGGCTTCGGTGCAGGCGTCGGATTAGGCTTCGGCGCGGGTGTCGGATTCGGCTTCGGTGCAGGTGTCGGATTCGGCTTCGGCGCGGGTGTCGGATTCGGCTTCGGTGCAGGTGTCGGATTCGGCTTTGGCGCAGGTGTCGGATTCGGCTTCGGTGCAGGTGTCGGATTCGGCTTTGGTGCGGGTGTCGGATTTGGCGCAGGTGCAGGTGTAGGATTCGGCTTTGGTGCGGGTGTCGGATTTGGCGCAGGTGCAGGTGTAGGTGTCGGCGCAGGTGCAGGTGTAGGATTTGGCGCAGGTGTAGGTGTCGGATTCGGCGCAGGTGTAGGTGCCGGCATATCTTTGGGTGCAGTTGGTATGTTACCCAATTCCACATATTCCATTCCACTTACCCCATTTCCGTTCGGAAGATGATAGCTATAAGAAAATAAACATGAAAATGCATATGTGGTACTTGGACTTAATCCACCAATTGTATATGTAGTCATATTATTGTTGAAATTATTATATGACCGTCCCATTTTTAAAGCTTTTTTTCTGGCTTGCCTTATCGCAGTTGTTGCGTCTGCAGTTTGATGAACATATGAATAGGTAACACCGGATATCCATAAAAGATTACCACCATCTGCAGCAGCCTTGGCTTCTAATTTATTAATAACATTAGAAAAATCAAGAACTATACTGTTACTTGTAACACCGGCAATTCCCATGGAATAGGGATAAGTTCTTGTAGTATAAACTTCATCATCCCCTATATATCAGGTTTTCCCACCGCCTCCTTTATAGTCCATATAAAAATTTATTACAATTTTATATCTTTTTCCGGGCTTTAAATCTTTTATGGTATAACTGAATTGCGTACTTTTAACAGTATCAGTTCTTAACTTTTCGAATTTTCTTTTGTTTGCCTTATACTCTGAAATATCAATCTTGAAATCTCTAAATTTTCCGTTATTCTTTTTGGTATCTTTTTCTTTTAGCCAACTATTAGCAACAGTGCTCCAATCAATTGAAATTGATTTGTCGGTTGCATCGGTGATAGTAAACTCTTTTTGAGCTTTAGCAGTAATTGAAGACGTGCCAAACACACAAAGAAACATGCTCAGCACAAATAGAAATGTGAACATCTTAGATTTTTTCATTATTTAGTTTCCTCCCAAATAAACTTTCCTCAAGGAAACATTCTACAATAACTCAAAAATACATTCAATAATTATCAAATATTCAATTTTTCAATACCTATAAAAAAGGTGAAATATTAAAAGTTCATAAACACCTTGTTGGCCATATTTCAGGATTGTATAATTTAGCTGCAATGTAAGTTTTTTTCTTATATGGAGGGATTACTATGAAACAAAAATTCAATACAGCTTTATTGAAACGGACTTTTGGGCTGGTACTTGCGTTTATTGCATTGATTACGATGTTAAATCCTGTGACAGCACAGGCCAAGAACATCACACTAAAAACCCATGACGGGGTAATTAGAGTAGCTAATGTCAAAAAAATTGCAAAAAAGATAAAGCTCAAGAAGAAATATACTGTAACCATATACAAGTTAGGGAGAAAGCATTATGGATACGTAAAGTTTACAGCACCTAAAACCAAAAGATACAATATTACACTGTCTGATCTTGATACCGATAATGGAGATTCGACCTTTGGTCATATAATGTTACAGACCCAGGTTACACAAAAAAGAAGACGCAAATATCTGACCTATAGGGATATGTGGGCTCGAGGTATTAAAACAAACGCACCTAAGTTTGGAAGTATCGGTGTTAATAACAGTCAGTACCCATTAGTCACTACTGCTACAATTAAACTAAAGAAAAATCAAACAGCATACCTGTATTTTGAGTTTGTTCCGTATTATTGGGGTGGATCACAACAATATGTGACCTTTAATTTAATTGTAAAGTGATTTGCTAACTTAATAGGGACTGTGAAAAAATGATTTCCATTTTTTCACAGTCCCTCTATATTACTTAACAACAACCTCGAAGGTTTCTGTACTCTTTGTTCCTTTTTTCTTTGATCCTACTGCAACATTAAACTTGTATTTTCCTTTAGGAGCACCTTTCTTAAAGGTTATCTTGATCTTTCTTTTTGAATTGTTTATTTTAATCTTCGCATATTTTCTCAGCTTCTTAGA
>NZ_KE384180.1:97447-118209 GCF_000424385.1 Butyrivibrio sp. LC3010
GGTGCAGGTGTCGGATTCGGCTTTGGTGCAGGTGTCGGATTCGGCTTCGGCGCAGGTGTCGGATTCGGCTTTGGCGCTGGCGTCGGATTTGGCTTTGGCGCTGGTGTCGGATTTGGTTTCGGTGCAGGTGTCGGATTTGGCGCTGGTGTGGGCGTCGGTGCGGGTGCCGGCTTCGGCACTTCTTTAGGTGCTGTTACTATATTACCTGCTTCCACATATTCCATCTTAGTTACCAATCTCCCCTTATTATCATTATAACTATATGCAAATAAACATGAAAATGCATATGCTGTACTAGGATTTAATCCGCCAATTTCATATGCAGATTTATTGACATTGTAGTTATTATATACCTGCCCAATTCCTAAAGCTTTTTTTCTGGCTTGCCTTATCGCAGTAGCTGGATCTGTAGTCTGAGGAACATATCCATAAGTAACCCCGGATACCCAAAAATATGAACCACCTGCTGCAGTAACTCCGGATTTTAATGTATTAACAACATCAGCAAAATCAAGAACTACACTATGATCTGTAGCACCGGCAATTCTCATGGAATAGGAAGAAGGTCTTGTCGTATATACCTCATCCCATATTCCCCAGACTCTGCCACCGCCACCTTTATAGTCCATATACAAATGTATATCTATTCTATATTTTTTTCCAGCCTTTAAATTTTTTACGGTATGATGGAATTGCGTACTTTTTACAGTATGAACTATTGGCTTTGCGTAGGCCCTTTTGCTTTCCTTATACTCAGATATATCAATCTTGAAATCTCTAAATTTTCCTTGATACTTTTTAGTATCTTTATCTTTTAGCCAACTCTTAGCAACTTTGCTCCAATCAAATGAAATTGTTGATGTGGTTGCATCGGTGATAGTAAACTCATGTTGAGCTTTAACAGTAATAGAAGACGTGCCAAACACACAAAAAAACATGCTCAGCACAAATAAAAATGTGAACAGCTTAGATTTTTTCATTATTAAGTTTCCTCCCAAATAAACTTTCCTCAAGAAAACATTCTATAATAAATCAAAAAAACATTCAACAATTATCAATTATACATTTTTGAAATTTCTATTACTGTCCATTATTTTTCACACATAAGTCTAATACTTTAAATAATCATTGGTTCATGCTTTCAAACCTATCTACCATCTCCTGCAACTCAACAAACCTGTTCATTTTATTTTCGATTTGAGCATCTACCTCCTCTTTTTCTTTACTCAGTGCTACCAGTTTGGGATAGTCCGTGGCAGCTTCAGCTATTTTGCCCTCAAGCTCAGTGCTCTTTTTTTCTAGCTCTTCTATCTCTGCTTCGATATTGTCGTATTCCCGCTGTTCTTTAAATGAAAGCTTGGTTTTTTCCCGTGGCGCACGGTATTTTCCCTTAGTTGTCTTATTCTCTGTCTGATTATCTGCATTTACATTATCAGTACGGATTGCTTCCTCAGAGATTTTCTTATGAACTGCATAGTCTGAATAGCCGCCTTCACTCTGATACAAAGTTCCGTCAGATTCAAAAGCAAATATTCTTGTAACTACACGATCAAGAAAATATCTATCGTGACTTACCGTAATAATAATTCCGGCAAATCCGTCAAGAAAGTCCTCCAGGATCCTGAGTGTCTGAATGTCAAGATCATTGGTAGGCTCATCCAGAACGATAACATTCGGCTGTTCCATCAAAACTCTCAAAAGATATAATCTTCTCTTTTCTCCACCTGAAAGCTTGGAAATCGGCGCATACTGCATATCCGGTCCGAATAAAAATCTGTCACACATTACAGAAGCAGAAACTAGACCATCTGATGTTCTGATAAATTCTGCAGTATCCTTTATATAATCAATAACTCTTTTTTCTTCATCCAGGGCTTCGTTTTCCTGCCCAAAATAGCCAATCTTTATAGTCTGTCCGATCTCTACTGAACCCTCATCCGGTGAGATCAAACCTACTATGCACTTCAAAAGTGTTGACTTACCACAGCCGTTTGGCCCGATAATTCCAATTCTGTCAAGCTTATTGAAAGTATATGAAAAGTCTTTAAAAAGTGTTTTACCTTCGTAAGACTTGGAGATATGTTCAAGGATAATAGTTTTATTTCCCATTCTGCTGGGAAGTGCACTAAGTTCTACCTGTCTTTCGTCTTCAGGTCTTTGCCTGTCACGAAGCTCTTCGAATCTCTGAATATGTGCCTTTTGTTTGGTTGAACGTGCTCTTGCTCCTCTCAGCATCCAGGCAAGGTCTTTTCTATAAAGAGCCTGTGCTTTTCTCTCAGCAGCCTGTTCATAATCAAGACGTTGTTGTTTCAACTCAAGAAATCCGGAATAATTGGATTCATAGCGGTAAACATTGCCATTATCAATCTCCAAAATCTGATTGGTAACTTCATCAAGAAAGTACCTGTCATGAGTGATCATAAGAAGAGCGCCTCTGAAATGTCTGAGATACTCTTCAAGCCACTCAATCATATCAGAATCAAGATGGTTAGTTGGCTCATCCATAATCAGAAGATCAGAAGGAGTCATAATCGCAGCGACAAGTGCTGCTCTTTTCCTCTGTCCTCCTGATAAAATTGAAGGATCACATTCAGGATCATCTATTCCAAACTTGGCAAGATTAGCTTTAATTTCACCTTTTTTGTCCCAGTGATCTCCACCGGCATAGATTTTATCTGTGATGTTTTCCAAAAGATTTTTGCTCATATCAAAAGCCGGATTCTGTGGAAGATACGCAATTCTAAGGCCATTACTTGCCACTATCTGTCCGCTGTCAGGCTCGGTAACTCCGGCAACAATTGAAAGAAGTGTGGATTTACCTGTTCCGTTGGTTCCTACTACTCCAATCTTATCCGTATCACTGATGCCAACTGAAATCCCGCTGAGAACAGGCTTTGACATATATATTTTTGATATGTTTTCTACGTTTAAAATATTCATTAACTAAATGCTCCAATAAAATTTCAAAATATCTGTAAAGGCTCATCAACCTCACGAACTGATTTCTTTTGTCTTAACTACAAATTCTCCCTTCGAAGCAGAAATAGTAATTTTACCACCTTTACTCAACTTTCCAAATAGTATTTCATCCACAAATAGCGGTTTAATATCATTTCTTATAACTCTGTCTACTTCTCTGGCCCCAAATTCCTGACTAATGCCGCGCTTTTTTACAAGCTCCTTTGCCTTCTTGTCTGCTGTTACTGCTATCATCTTTTCTTTTAACTGCTCTGACAATTCTGAAAGCTTCTTTTCTACTACTCTCTCCGCCATTTTTTCATCCATACTGTTAAAAGAAACCACTTTGCTGAGTCTGTTTCTGAATTCAGGCTGGAATGTCTGCTTTACCGCATCCATCAAGGCTCCCATATTGTGATTGTCACTGACAAAACCTATTCCGCTTTTACCCAGAAGATTTGCACCTGCATTTGATGTCATTATTATGCAGACATTTCTGAAATCTGCTTTTCTTCCCTGATTATCCGTAAGGGTTGCGTAATCCATAACCTGAAGAAGCACATTGAAAATATCAGGGTGAGCTTTTTCTATCTCATCAAGAAGTAGTACTGCTGTAGGATTTTTCCTTATTGCTTCAGTGAGAATTCCTCCCTCCTCATATCCAACATATCCTGCAGGCGATCCGATGAGTTTTGCCACCGAGTGTTTTTCAGCATATTCACTCATATCAAATCTCACAAGCCTGACCCCGAGCTCATCTGCAAGACTCCTTGCTATTTCAGTCTTACCAACACCTGTGGGTCCAACAAACAAAAGACTTGCCAGGGGCTTACCTTCCTCAGACAATCCCGCCTTTGAGAATTTAACTGCATTTACAACCTGCTCTATAGCTTCATCCTGGCCATAAACGCGCTTTTTAAGTCTCTCTTCAAGCGTTGCAAGCCCTGCAAGATCATCGGTTTCTATGGTCTCAATAGGGATTCTGCATATCTTTGTGAGTATCTCATTTATGACTTTCTTATCTATTGTAAGGTCATTTTTGACACCAGGATGAAGTTTTCTGAAGGATCCTGCTTCATCTATTATGTCTATAGCCTTATCCGGAAGGAATCTTTCATTTATGTACCTGCTGCTCATTTTTACAGCGTATTCTACTACATCATCACTGTATTTAACTCCGTGGTAAAGCTCGTACTTCTCTTTAAGTCCGTTCAATATTTTGACACACTCATCCTCGGAAGGTTCCTTTATTTCAATGTTCTGAAATCTTCTGATAAGGCTCTTGTTTTTCTCAAAATATTTCTTATATTCTTCGTATGTAGTCGCGCCGATAAATCGTATATGTCCATCAGAAAGGTAAGGCTTTAGCATGTTGGAAGCGTCGAATGAGCCTTCTCCTACAGCACCGGCTCCGGACAAATTATGAATCTCATCGATATATATGATGGGCTTCTCCTCTTTTCCTATTTCCGATAAAACCTTCTTGAATCTTTTTTCAAAATCTCCTCTGTACTGGGTTCCTGCAAGCATTCCTCCAAGATCGAGAGCAAATACCTTTGCACCCTTTATTGCATCCGGAACTTCGCCTGATTTTAAAAGCTCTACCAGTCCGTAAGTTATTGCTGTCTTTCCAACTCCCGGTTCTCCTATATGGAGCGGATTATTTTTTTCCTTTCTGCAAAGAATTTGAATCGTCCTTTCCAGCTCTTCTTTCCTTCCTATAAGAGGATTAACATCCTGCAAAGTTTCATTGAGGCACGGAGCATATAATTTCCAGTTATTTTCTCTGTCTGCGGCTGTTTTATCCTGCATACTCTGATCTATATCAAGCTGATAGTCCTCTATATCAGCCATCTCCTGCAAAAGATCTGCCTCCATGATTCCCTGCTGTTCCATGTAGTACAAAGCATAGCTCTCCTCAAGATTCCAAAAGGCATGCACAAGATGTCTTATATGAATCTTGTCGCTGGAGCTTGAATAAGCACTCTGTCCTGCAAATGAAATCAAATAATTAAGGCTTAAGGAAATCTCCGGATCTTTATCATTAACTTTTTCAACATATTCTTCCAAATATGAAAGTAATTGTGCCGAAAGCAGATTGATATCACCACCACACTCTAAAAAGGCTTCTGTAAACACAGGTGTTTCCAGGATAAAAAGGAGCAGCATTTCCGGTGTGACATATTCATAGTTATTGTCTTTTGCAAAATTCACGGCCTTTTGCAAAACTTCCATTGCTTCTTTTGATAAATTCATCACGCCTCCTCCACTGTCATCCTGAAAGGATAACCTTCATTTTTTGCTCTGGTAAGGGCAGCATTTACTTTCGTTGTTGCGAGATCATAGGGATATTTCCCGACAACAGCATGTCCGTTTTTATGAACATTCAGCATAATAGCCTCTGCCGTTACCTCATCCTTATGAAATATATCAACAAGAACTTCCACTACGAACTCCATTGTAGTGAAATCATCGTTATGCATTACCACATTATATTGTCTTGGTTCCTTAATCTTACTCTTGGAACGCTCTTTAGTCGCACCTTGTGTTGCCATTTCAAATCCTCCAATTTATATGATGACTACTTAAGCCATTCAATCGTAAAAAACATTAGAAAGTCAAATATATTGTATATCATTCCATCTGTTTTTTTCATAGTAGTTTTATAATACCTTGCTAAGTGTGTATCCCATCGGAACGTTTTTTATTATAGAAAACCAATGTAAACTCCTACATGAAAAGAAAACAACCCCTAAACATAACGCTTAGGAGTTGCTTCTAGAGATTTATTTCTTAGTTTTTACGATCTTTGTCTTTCCCCAGTTAGAATAAGTCTTCTGGTCACCGGATTCTTTGTAGGTACGAACCCTTACATAATACTTCTTATTAGCTTTAAGTTTGCTGATTTTCTTGCTTGTCTTGGATTTCTTTACGAAAACAGACTTTGTACCGTTTTCAAACTTCTTATCTGTACTATACTGAATTTCGTATCCATTGATACCCTTTACTTTTGTTTTTGATTTTTTGAATTTAATCGTAAAGGATTTTTTACCGGCACTTATCTCAGAAACACTTGCCTTCTTCTGCTTTTCATCAATGGTTTCTTTAGTGCTTTCTTCAACATTCTGAACCTGCACTACTTCAGGAACTTCTGATTTTGATACAGATTCATTTTGAGGTGCATTACCGGTCTGCGTTTTTACTTCAGGTACAGTTTGTGAAGCGTTTCCACCTTCTGTTCTTCCTGTGGAGCCGTTCTGATTAGTACTTTCGTTTCCGGGAGTTCCTTCAGAGCCACTCTGGTTTGAATTTGAATCATTCTGACTTGCATTCCCGCTTTCAGGAATTACTGCCGAATCATCCTGATTCTGGTTTTCGTTTTCAGGTATTGTACCCTGCTCTCCAGGATTTTCATTTTCATTATCATTTCCGGACTCAGTGCCTTCATCCGTATCCTTATCTTCAGTAGCAGGCACATCCTTCTTTATAAGTTCAAGTCCTTTAGCAGTGTCATATACAGCTGTAACAGATGATGCCCCATTAAGGCTAAGAACTGTTGTCTGAAGGAGCTGATCGTCAACATAGATGCTGACATTATGCTCACCTGCGGGAAGATAATCTGTAAATCTGTATTTCTTCAGAGAAGTCTGTACCATTTCTTTTCTGTCTTCTCCAAAGCTGACAGTTACATTGGCTTTACCTGCCTCCTGATCATATGTGCTTCCATCTGCCAGTTTATATGTAACCTTTCCTTTATTTATTGAGTCAAACCACTCACCTGTAATTGAGTTTACAAATAACACGAATGTATCTGTTTCTTTATCGGTTGCAGGGAATGTTACGGTTGCATTTGAGGAAGGAACCTCTCCGTTACTCCATGCCCCGTCAAAGTTTATCTTAAACTCATAAGATACAGAGTTTTCAGGAACTGTGTATGTGTAGGTACGCTTAAACACACCACCACCAATATAATCAAGGCAGGAAGGTGTATTTGCCTGATCCCAGCCACCAAACTCTTTAAATTCGTTTATGCCTGTTCTGTTGAAAAAGTTTCCTGTCCAATGCGCTGTCTTCTTGATATCCTGAACTACATTGCCATTAGCATCCTTATGACTGTCAAAACCTGTCACGATTTTATCCTTATCGGCAAAGTATCTCACAATTACATTTTTCGAAGATCCAGAAACTGTGCACTGTCTCTCCTTGACAACATTTCCGTTCACGATGATGCTGATGGTGTTATCTCCGGAATTAAGCGGCAGGATAGCTTCATACATATTTCCATCATAAAGCGCCATATTTGCGACCTGATCACCTGCCTTAACCTGAAGGAAATCACCTGGATACGCCTTAACTGTTACGTTTTCGTCTTCCTCAGAAGGCTCATCATTTGAAGGAGCAGGATTTTCAGGCTCTGCAGGTTCATCTGTATTTTCCGGTATTTCACTTTCTCCGGGTTCCTCTGTCTGCTCAGGTCTCTGATAATATGCCTCTATCTCAAACATACTTACATAAGGTCCTGAGAAAGAAGAAACATGAACTCTTAAATATCTTCCCTCTGTTTCGTCAAATTTTATATCAAGTGGTTCTGTGGAAGTACTCTCACCGCTTGCAACAACACGATAGTCGCTGTCATATGAATCAGACATTTCTACAGTAAACACGGCATGTTCAGTGTTTACATAAGTACCTGTTCCACCAAAATACAGAATTACTTCATCAAGTTTTGTACTCGTTCCGAAATCTACTGCATACCAGATATCCGGATCCTCTTCATGGGATACTAAAAATGATGTGTAGCTTCCATCTGTAAGGTTTCCAACATTTCTTGCTCCGATTCCTCTCGTTGAACCTCTTCCGTTAGAAGAAGCGCTACCCTGCTTACCCTTTGCAAGGTTTGTATTGCCGTCCATGCCTCTTCCTTCAAGACTCGGCACATTTGTAAGATCCTTATATATACCTGTATATTTAAGTGATGTTGCTTCAATCAGATTAACAGTTTCTGCATTATATGAAACTCTGTTATTTTTATAATCTGCACTTTCTACCAAAGCCTTTAAAGCATCGATATCTTCTGAAGTAAAACTGAATGCTTCTTCTTTTCCTGTAAGTGTGTAGTAAATAGTACTTGCGGATATCAGGCTGGCAAGATCGTTACCGTGTACATTATCACCCTTCCTGTACCACTTTTTGTTCTTATCAAAATAAAGCTCATAATAAGCTTCACCTGCCGGTGCGAGCTTTGCATTAAAATCTTTTGCAACTGAGACGTAAGCATCAGTTACTGTTGTCTGCATGCTTTTAAGAACATCTTCATTTGCCCAGGGCATATAAAAAACGAGCTGTGGCTGTGAAGGCGCTTCCTGAATCCATGGATAAAAAGCCTCTGCTCCCTGACGTAAAAGAGCTTCTGAAAAGCCTGAGGATTTTTCCTGAAGAATTACGAAATCATAACCACCATTTACAATAGCCTCTCTGGTACTATCCTTTAAGATATCAGCCTGATCGAACAAGGATGCTCCCATCTGTGTTCTGGTATCAATCTGTGCAGTTACTCCATCAAGTGCATAAAGCGCTGTCAGTTTTCCTGCCACATCGTTATATCTGGTAAGGCTGTTTCCTACCATGAGGATCTTTACAGTATCTGAAGCTTCATCATCAGCAAGATTGACTGACAGAGTTGTGAATTCTTCATCCCCTGAAGATTCAGTCTCTGCCGCATCATCTGCTGTTGTTTCTTCAGTCTCTGTAACTTCTTCGTTTTCTGCAACTTCTTCATTTGCCGGAGTAACATCAGTAATAACTTCATCTCCATTTCCTGAGGTTACAGTGCCGGATAATGTGACATTCTCTTCGATTTTTTCACTTTCCGTTTCGTAAGACTCGGCTTCTTCACCTATTTGAGAATTGATATCAAAAATACCTGTTTCATCGACATTCTCAAAATCTTGTGATTCATTACCTGTCACGAGTTCTTCCAACTGCGTGTTTTCTGCTGCAAATGATGTTAACGTCCCCTGTTGTAACACCATCGTCACAAAGACGATTGCAAGCATTAATCGCGCTAAAAGTTGTTTTCCCTTTCGCTTTTTTCCTCCCATAAACATTAGTTTCTCCTTTTTCTCTTCCCACCACAGATTCGGCAGCAAAATCCCGCAGGAAGTGCATCTACGTTACTGTAATGTGCTGCCTATAAGCGCCAATAAAAGTATATCTAAGAGAAAAATTGAAAAAAAATACCAAAACCTATATAATCTTATATATATTTATATATATGCAAATCTATAGCCATACTGCGATTAATCCTGTATTAAGTTCATCTTATATCTGAGCTAAATACAAAATGCACTCACCACCTTTTCACAAAACTTATATTCACAGAGGACTCGAATGAATCTATTGGAACTACGCTATTTCAGAACTGCTGCAACACTGGAGAATTTTTCAAAAGCTGCCGAGCATCATCTCATACCGCAATCAGCTGTAAGTATTACAATCAAAAAACTTGAAAATGAGCTTGATTGCAAGCTATTTGACAGATCCGGGAAGGCAATAAAATTAAATGCTAATGGCAAGCGTTTTTTAGAAACCGTCGACCGCTCACTTAGCATTCTGGATGAAGGAATTAATTCCCTCAGGAAACCTTCCGTAAAAGGTATTGGAATAAATATTCAAAGCGGAATACATTTTATGACTTATCTTGTTCCTGATTTTGAGAAAAATTATCCCGGTATAAGAATTTTCTTTTTGCAGGGGAATGCTGTCAAAAATAAGGAAGCGGATTTTACCTTTTTCCAGCTTCCAATAGACGACAATAAATATGAATATAAAGTACTGATGGAAGATGAAATAATGGCAGCTATACCAAAATCTCATCATCTGGCCGGTAAAAAGGTTGTTGATTTAGAGAAACTCTCTGACGAGTCTTTTATCGCATATGATCCGAATAATCAGCTAAGAAGATTCACAGACTCATTGTGCAAAGATGCAGGATTTGAGCCAAGCATATCCTTTGAAGCTGACGATATGAAAAGCCTGCGCTCCATGGTTGAAGCGGGTCTTGGTATCGCTCTTGTTCCTTCCACATCCTGGCTCCAAAGCATGTCAGGATATGCATCTCTTATGCAGTTAAAAAATCATCCCACAAGGACTCTGGCTTTGGCATATCCAAAAAACAAAGAATTAAGTCCTGAAGAGCAGCTTTTTTTGGAGTTCACAGAGTCATGGTTCAGTAATCTGTCGGCTACTGTATAGTGTAGCTGCTTATATTAACTCGACTATATGTTTACAAAATGAATCCCACAGCTGTTTTTAACTGCGGGATTTAAATGTGCAATTATATTTGATGCAATTATACTATCCTATCACAACCTTTTTGTCTATATATGCCCCAAACAATTTCAGTTTAATATTTTATTTGAAATGAATGCTCTTCCTCCAAGGGTATTGTAGCCATCGTCATATCCAGCACATCGATATAGCGACCTTCCTTTACCTGCTCGATAAACCTATAAATGGAATCTCTGTCCCCCTGAACTTCTACAGTGACAGAGCCATTCCACTCATTTTTAACCCATCCTGTCAATCCCAATCCGGTAGCAACATGGTATGCTCTATATCTAAAACCAACACCTTGTACATATCCTTTGAATATCAAGTGTGCTCTTATCTTTTCATTCATAATCTATTCCTTCAATACTCACTGGAAATCAGGATGTTCACCTGACCACCCTTCCTGGTATTAGGGTTATTTACAATTTCTATGAATATTTTTATTGTAGCAGATGAAGTATATATTGGGACTAGAAATGTTTGAATTTCAAGCAGCCTGCTATGTCCATCACAAAAGACAAAAAAACAGGCACATAAGTTTTAACTTATTATGCCTGTTCTCCACATTTGAAACATGTTTCTCACTGTTTAACAGCACCATCCGATACTCCTGCAACCAGGAATCTGGAAAGAGAAAAATAAAGAATTACTATTGGAACTGCAATAAAAATAGCTCCGGCAGCGAATCTTGAGAATTCAGTCTCTCCCAGGTGGGTAAGACCGACAGCAACAGTCCATAGATCTCTGTTTTTCAGAAGCATATTTGGCAGAATAAAATCACTCCAGGGCCATGCAAAAGATGTCAGAGCCGTGTAAACAAGTATCGGCTTGGACAAAGGGAGTGTTACCTTCCAAAAAATCTCCGGATTGGTTGCTCCATCAATTCGCGCAGCTTCATATATAGAATTACTTATAGTATCAAAATATCCCTTCTGAACCAAATATCCCATTGGAGCTCCGGCTGAATATATCAGAATCAGACTCCAAAGGTTATTTATCATATTGAAATTGATCATGATAAGATAAACAGCTGTCATTCCCATAAAACTCGGGAACATACTTAATATCAGAGTCGTTTTCATAAGTGGTTTTCTCATTTTGAACCTGAATCTGCTCATGGTATAAGCTGTGAGTATCACCAGAATTGTAGAAATCACACATGAAAAGCCTGCTATAAACAACGTGTTCCTTAGCCAGCTGGGATAATCATACATCTGAGTATCTGAAAAAAGCTTCACATAAGTCGCCGTGCTATAACTCTTCGGAAAAAATCCGTCAAAATCATAAATCGAACCTGACGAAGAAAATGAAGCCAGGATCAGCCAAAATACCGGAAAGAAAAACACTAATGAAACCGCGATCAGAATCAAATATGTAATAATAACTTCAGAGATTTTCTCTTTTTTCATCTGAATGTATCCTCCTTTTTAAAGGCTGAAGAATTTACATAAGCTGTAAGTGATATTACAGACGTGATAATGAAAATAATCAGACTGACAGCCGCACCTATTCCATAATAGTTGTTATCTATGGAAAGGTTGTACAGCCAGTTAATAAGCAGGTCTGTATCACTTGCAAGGAAATAATCATCAAGATACAATCCGCCTCTTAAAAAGTAGAACACGCCAAAATTATTGAAATTCCCAACAAAGCTTGTTATAAGCGTCGGAGTAGTCGAAAACACAACAAACGGTAATGTCAGATTGGTAAACTGCTTCCATCTGCCTGCTCCGTCAAGCGAAGCTGCTTCGTACAATTCATTATTCATGTTGGAGAGAATACCTGTTGCGAGAAGCATCGATGTAGGTATTGATATCCATGCATTTACCAAAAGTCCTATTATTCTGGCTCTCCATCCGGCATCTATATCAAGAAATCCAATACTTGTTCCTCCCATAGCTTTGATGTAATAGTTAATTGGTCCGCCATAGGAAAACATAAATTTAAATCCTAAAAGTGTAATAAATCCCGGTACCGCATAGGCGATGATAGGAAAAGCTCTCCATATCGCTTTACCCTTTACACACCTTTTATTCAGCAGCAGTGCCAACAGAAGTCCGCCAAAATAATTAAGCAGAGTTGCACAAATTGCCCAGGTGATATTCCAGCCAAGAATTTTAACAAAGGTTCCCTTTATTCCTGATAGAGAGAATATCTGCCTGAAATTATCAAGTCCTATCCAATCGATGAGCTTAGGTGGAACGATGTTTCCACCATAGTTCGTAAATGCGATGAGGATCATAAAAATGATTGGCAAAACATTAAATATCAGAACCCCGATCACAGGAAAAAACAGCGCCACAACATAAAACTTTTTATCCACAAATGCCAGCACTGATCTGTAAAAGGAAGGCAACATTTTGCCGCTTCCGGCAAGTCTTTCTGTCTCTTTTATGTCTTTAATATTGGCTAAATAGAAAATTATAACGGCACCAAGTATTAAAAAAGATAGAATTCCCCGGAGCATCATGATAACTGAATCATCGCCCTCTGTTCCAAGCCATGGATCAGCTTCAACAGTGCCCAAAGTGAAAAAACCTGTCATATCACCTATACCTGAGGTGAATAAGTACCACAGGTATAAGCCCAAAATTCCCATGTATAGCAGTCCCTTTATGCGCTGACCATACAGGAACTGCCCAAGTCCCATTATTATATAGGAGCATTTAGTTTTTATACTACTTGATTTCATTACAACTGCTCCTTAATTTGACAATGTATAGATTGCATCATAGATACTCTTAGATGTGCTCTCCAGTGCAGTCTGCATTGCATTTTCATCTGCGTATTTTACAGCTTCGTTCTTCTTTTCTCTGAACGCATCCTTGGCCACATCGCTAAGGAGTGTTCCAACAGGATCCCAGATCTGATCTACAGCCTTTACTGAAGGCATAAGATAAATATGTCCTTCATTTAAGCTCTCAAATATCATTGATGTTACACCACCTATGTCACCAGCAACATCAGATCTTGTAGGAGCTATTCCCAAAAGCTCTGCCCTTTTTGCAACCATGTCATAACCTGTAGCAAAGTTAACGAATTCAATACAAGCCTCTTTATTTTCGGTATAGGCGCTTATTCCATACCCATTTACACCTCCCATAACGATAGTATCCTTGTCCTTTTCATCAGAAGAAAGATCACCGGAAGAAGGCATTTTTGAAGGAAGTTCCACCATACCAAGATTTTCGGTCGCCTTTTCATCTGCTTCGTTTTCACTAAGACCCTCGTTCTGATATACTTCTTTTAATCTGTCATGGAAAAGCACATAGGTATCAGGTGTAGAAATTGAGCAAAAATAAGTACCATCTGCAACCTTTGAATATCTGCTCTGCTTTATTGAATCATCAAGGCTCTCCTCGCTCATGATTCCTGAGAACTGTCTGAGTGCCATCATGCCCTTTGCAGCATCTCCTTTATCAAAACCTATATCCTCAGAATTCACTGTGCCATCTTCACCCTTACCAAATACATATCCGCCATAGGAGAAGAAAAACTCTGCCATCATGTACAAATCATTGCAGGGTGCAACCAGACCATATTTTTCACCATTAGAGCTGTTTACTATTTCCTCAGAATATTTGTAAAGAGAGCTCCAATCCTCAAGAAAATCCGGTGTGCCATTGCTGTCACTATCATTAGTACTCTCCCAGCCTTCAGGTAAAAGATCTTTTCTATAAAAAAGCATCGGTTCCTGAACATTAACCGGAATTCCGCATGTATACTGCTTTCCGTCAACTGATAATGTAAATGCATTCCAGGCTTCTTCAGGAATCTTATCTGCACATTCAAAGTCTTCTCTGTTTAATGCAAGAATATGCTTATCCTCAGCGTAAGCCATGAGCTTATCATTTGCCTGATAAATAACATCAGGACCATAACCATAAGGGCCGTTTTCTGCAAGATTACTGTATTCCTCCATGTTTGCATCAACAGCCTTTATTCCTTTGTCCTTATATGCCTCGTTGAATGCATTCAAAAGCTCGTCAAGGTAGCCTTTTTCTTTAGCAGTGTCGTTTTCCAATATTCTAAGAGTTATTTCTCCACCTTCAGCGGAAGCCTCATTATTAGTTGCCCCGCTTTTACCACATGCTGTCAGAGCGCCTGCAAGTACCATTGCAAGCATTACTACCCCTGCTCTGTTTTTCCGTCTTATCATATTTCGCCTCCATCAACAAAAAGCCTGTATTTCCATGGCTTAACTTCTATATTTTTATATATCCCTGCTTTATCAGTCTGATTAATCAAAAGTTCAGCATCTGAAACTTTTCCGTGTCTCTTAACTGCCAGAATTCTTCCGTCTTCAGACGCTTCAATTCTAGTTCCTGCATACTCAAACAAACACTCACGCCTGACATCAGATAATTTCTTTATCAAAACCTTAACATCCAGATCCTCTGTTGCTGCCCTCCAATCCATACATCTCCTGCAATCAGGGTCATATCCACCCGGTGTATAAACCTCGGTCCCATAAAATACAGAAGGCGCTCCCGGGAAAAGATATAACAGACAAAGAGCAGCTTTTAATTTATCCCTGTCTTCTGAAACTTCACTGAAAAATCTGTCGGTATCATGACTATCAAGCAAATTCAACATCATGTCATTTACTGTATCTGTATTTCTTGCTAAAATATCATTTAATTTTGCAGCTACCATTTTAGCATCCATTTTGTTATATGCAAAATAGTCAAGAGCCGCTTTGGTAAACGCATAGTTCATTATGCTGTCATACTGATCACCTCTAAGATAGTTCGAGGCATCATGCCAGTTTTCACCGATAATTACAACTTCATCCTTTGCTGCTTTAACATCTTTACGGAATCTTCTCCAAAAATCATGGCTGACTTCATCGGATACATCCAGTCTCCATCCATCAATATCGAATTCATTTATATAATATGTAGCTATCGAAATAAGATATTCCTGGACCTCTTCATTTGAAGTATTCCACTTGGGCATGTAATCACATCCTGCAAATACCTCGTAATTTAGAGGCTCTTTACACGGGAAATCTCCATCTATGACAAACCACTTATAATAAGGAGAAGCCTTTCCTTTTTTTATAACATCCTGAAACTTGTCATTAAGCTCACTCACATGATTAAAAACAGCATCCAGAACTATCTTCATGCCTCTCTTATGAAGCTCGCTTACCAGATTTTTCAGGTCCTCTTTATTTCCAAAGTGTTCATCGATCTCAAAGTAATCAACTGTATCATATTTATGATTCGATGGAGCTTGAAAAATAGGCGTAAGGTACAGCGCATTAAAGCCAAGATCCTTTATGTAATCAAGCTTTTCAATTATGCCTTTTATATCACCTCCGGCAAAACTTTTAGGATTGGGGATTTCTCCCCACTTCAGGTTTATATAATCTGTGTTCTTGTCTTTATCACCAATGGCAAATCTGTCGATGAAAATCTGATAAAAGCAGGCATCCTTTATCCAATCCACCCTTTTTAACACATCATTTTCATTGATGTATGGATATTGGAAAAAATTGTAGTATCCCTTGGTGAAATCGTAGCTTTTTGTTAATCCGTCCTCGGAAAAATAATAATAATCTTTTCCATCATAGATATAGAAAACATAGGCCAGTCTGGTATCTGCAAGCTCCAGTGTCACTGAATAATAATTAAACAGCTTCCCTGTCAGCTCTTTTTCCATCTGCTTCTTTTTATGGGATTCGCCTATTTTATACTTGCTCTCGTAGAGCACCCACACCTTAATCTCATCATCACAGGCTGCTCTTAGTTTTAATATCATCTTATTGTCAGAAACAGGAAAACAATATGATGAATCCGGTATATGTTGCAATGCGTGCTGATTCATTCCTGCTCCTTACTCTGCTGCTTCTGTAACCGGATCTGAATTTCTGACAACAGATAAAGTATCCTGTGCTTCATTATCGGGATTTGTGTTAAGAGTAATTGTGTAATTACCATCCTGCTTAACCTGAACATTGGCTGTATCATCTGTACCGCCAAGACCGCCTGCATTCTCCATCTGCTCAGGATCTATATCAGTGAACTTACCAAAGCCCTTCTGTCCGTCCCATGACCAGTCATGAATGACCTGGAACTGATCACCTTCATACAAGTCTATGCTCAATGAAAATTCATTTGTATTCCCTGTAGGAGTTAACTGAAACTGTGCTTTTTCGTCATCGCTAAGGTCTGCCGCCCAGTTATTTAAAGCAAGTGATCCCTTTGCAGAAGTTCCTGCTACATACCAAAGTCTTGTATCTTCTGCAACTTCGTCTGCCCTGAAATCTCCATATAAAGTTGTATCCTTTGTAAAAGTATCAGTCGTTAAATCCTTCTTACTTGATTCCAAATATGTAGGTGTCTCAAACCATCCATTAAACTCTCCATTATCTGTTGCCTCATAGCTTTCATAAGAAGCTGCATCCA
This sequence comes from Butyrivibrio sp. LC3010, assembly GCF_000424385.1. GTDB lineage: Bacteria > Bacillota > Clostridia > Lachnospirales > Lachnospiraceae > Butyrivibrio. Next base: position 114,151 of record NZ_KE384180.1, read on the forward strand.
GAACCTCTCCTGCTTTTGCAGATACAGTACCTAACGTTTCATCCTGATTCATAAAGGTTATTGTGATATCCTCTGCCACAGGCTCTTTTGCTGTGGATTTTCCACACCCTGCTAAGATCACTGTAGCCAGTAAACTCCCAGCTAATACTACTGTCAGATTTTTTGCAATTACATTATTTTTCATTTTTATCCTCCGTTCGTCGTTGTTAACCTTGTTAAGTTAATTGTTAAATTAGTAATAACACGGCATTAACCACTTGTCAATATCAAATGTATCTGCTATTATTGGGTTAACTTGTTAACTTAACGAAATAATTAGGGGATTTCACTTTATGAGTAATGAAAAAAAAGCAACCGTTAGAGACATAGCCCGACAGGCCGGTGTATCAGTTGCAACCGTTTCATATGTACTTAACGATAAAAAGGGGGCAAAAATTAGTGACTCCACCAGAAAAAAGGTTCTTCAGGTCGCTAATATGCTTAATTACAGCATTCCCGAAAAATACAAATCCGGAACTGAGCGCAAGGAGACCTATTCTATCGGCGTGGTTTACGCCTTAACTCCCGAATCACCTTCCAGAAGTGCTGAGATTATGCAGCTCATTAGCCTTTTAGCTGAGCGCTTTGCAAGAATGAAATATAAATTTATTCTTATTCCTATGGAACCTTCGGCTGATTCTTATGAACCTGTTAGCGGACTTGATGGCATAATAGCCATAGATTTGAATGAACATGATTTCAAGATAATGTCCGGTAATTATTACGTTCCTGTCCTGTGTCTTGATATGATGATAAATGATTTTCTCTTTTATCAGATCCACACAGATATAGAAACCTTGGTAAAAACCGCGTCTGAAAAATTCGGTAATGATTTCTATCTTATAACTGATAAATACTACAACGAGGGATATCTCCAGTATCTCTCACTGGCCATGCCTAAAGGCAAATTTTTTATTTATTCAGAGATGTCTGATAAGGATTTTAAGAAACTTGAAAACAAAAAAGTGCTCGTTCTTGGTACTTTTCTTGGACTTGAAGTAAAGCAATTTATCTCTGAAGCTAATCTGATCGTTATTTCAACACTAGATAGCGAAAACACAGTGCCTCCAAAATCATTAACCATACATAATGATATAAATAAAAAAGCTAATCTGGCTGTGAATATCATGATGAATGCACTGGAAAAGAAATTTGATGTCAAACATGAATATAAGGTTTGCTAGACAATATTAAACTGCCCGGAACTATAGTGTCCCGGGCAACAAACAGTATTTGCATTTGATGTGATAATCCGCAGATTTATGAAATTCTTACATTCCTACTAATTCTGCAGCAGGCACAGGGTTTTCATTTGTTTTTGCTTTCAATTATAATTCCATCTTTCATGATGCAGTTTTTCTTCATCATTTGTGGAATCACCTGATTATGAGTGACCATAAGCATAGTGATGCCGAATTCTTTATTTATTTTTTCGAGAAGAATAAGTGTTTTCTTTGCAGTAGCTGAATCAAGAGCACCTGTCGGTTCATCGCACAAGAGAAAGCTTCACTGCCTAATCTCACAGTAAAGATATAGAATCAAGATTTCTATATTTGCAGGAAAATAGTATAATCATTATGCAAAAATTTTCTGTAACATATGGAAGGAATACTTATGAACCATTTTTATTTTGTAAGACATGGCGAAACTGTGTGGAACGTTGAAAATAAGATATGTGGTGCAACAGATATAGAGCTTACAGAAAAAGGACACGATCAGGCTATCGAGGCTGGAAGAAAAATCCTTGAAATGGGCGTAACAGCAGACCTAATAATCACCTCTCCACTAATAAGGGCTAAAGAAACCGCAAGGCATATTTCCGAAGTTACCAGGATACCCATGAAAATCGAGCCTCGCCTTATTGAGCAAAATTTTGGAAGATATGAATCAACTCCCAGGGATGGTGCAGAATTTCATGAAGCAAAAAAAGACCTGGCAAGTCGCTTTGGCACAGGTGAATCTATGCTTCAGGTCGCTCACAGGATATATGGTCTTTTGGATGACATTAAAGAAAGCGACAAAGAATATATCCTTGTCGCCCATAATGGTCTTGCCCGTATCATCGAGTCATATTTCAGAGAAATGACTAACGAAGAATTCTCCTCTTTTGGGATAAAAAATTGCGAAATAAAGAGGTATGATTTCTAATCCTTAATGTGAAGTTGATGCTGCAGCTGCACTCGCTGTTATGACAAGCATCATTGTTATCAGGATGGCAGTCTGTAGCGCAACTATTCTTCCTATTTCTCCTCCTATTGAAGATGCATTTGCCTTGTATTCACCTGCAAGATATGATTGAGATACCAGCATTGTTCCAAACATCAATCTGGTCTCTCTGCCCATGTCAAACATACCGAATCCCTTTTTACCCTTAAGATAATCAGCAACCTCGATAATTTCTGAAACGAGCTCTTCTTTATCTACATCGATATCTATCAGTGCTCCAAGTGATGCCAGCTCGTAATCTTTTCCATACTTTGCGCCTGCATCTTTAAACGCATTATACAGATTCAGTGCCCTTTCACATTTTTCCTCAACGCTTCCTTCATAAGCTGTAAGCACTTGTGTCAGTGAATATGCAGCATCATCATGGAACGCAAAGTCCTTCTTAATTATCTGATATGATTTTTCAAGTTCAGTCAGGATATCCTCTACGCTCTTATCCGTCATGGCAAGCAATACCACAAAACAGGTATCCTCATCTGATGTAATAAAAGGATGCACTTTTTTCATTCCAACAAGAATTTCATTTGTTTTTTCTATTATTCTATCAGCCTCTGAATATTTACCCTGATCGACTATGCTCATCGCAGCAAGCACTTTGTATGATGAACCGAAAATCTTGCCCTTATTGAATTTATCATAGACGTCACTAATCTCATCTAAATATCTTTCAGGATTACCACTTAATGCCATCTTCGTAGAAATTATGATCTCGTTATATGATCTGAACTCTGAAAAAATCCCCTTTTTTTCACTGAGCAGCTTTTTTGATTCCTTTATGAGCTCCACATCTAGGGCCTTATCCTTTTCTACAAAAGCAGCTGCTGCAACAGCATTTGTAAGACTATGCTCAAATATAAAGCCCTTACACATAGCGGTTTGATTATCTACTAATAATTTGCTTCTTCTTTCAATGATTTCTCTCATACCTAACCTCCCACAATAATGTAATTACATGCTATTTTACACCAATCCTATCAACATAAAATAGCCTCGAAACAATATTCTTCCAGCTATAAAAACGGCATTAATAAAATGTTTTTCAGAAGTTGCTTCCATTCCATCCCCAATCATCCGAACCAAAATAACTGATGTACATATGATCCGGTGCTACTCCGAGAACATCTCCGCATATACCTGTAAGTTCCTTTGTCATCTTTCCATATACATCAGATGATGCGTTCCCATAAATTTTAACTTCAATAAAAGCTGTGGGCTGTGAATCATCCCCTCTGAAATACATCGGGATACCTCCCTCGATTGCAAGCATGAGCCAGCTTTCACTTTTTCCGGGAATTATTGAGATTGCCTCTCCCAGACGCTCCTTTAGCTGTGTTTCCTTTTCCTTTAGCATGCTCATTATGTTTCTATTACAAACTATAACTTCATCGTATTTTTAATGATACCATTTTTGTCTGATTTTATCTTCATTTTGATTATTTTGGCATCGCTAAATACTAAAAAACGCTTATCTTAGGATGTTTCCCAAAATAAGCGTCAAATGTTATATCTATTTATAGTTATGCACAAAAATGGGGCCTACAGGGCTCGAACCTGTGACCCTCTGCTTGTAAGGCAGATGCTCTCCCAGCTGAGCTAAGACCCCAAATTTAAACAAATATTATTCTCCGTACCTTCAAAACCGAACACTGAATACTTCATCTTTGATCCACTTTTTTCGTTCTATATCCATATTGGACAAGCCCTCGACCTATTAGTACACATCAGCTGAACACGTTACCGTGCGTACACCTTGTGCCTATCTACCTCATAGTCTCTAAGGGGTCTTACTGCTAA
>NZ_AUJU01000020.1 GCF_000424385.1 Butyrivibrio sp. LC3010
GATTCCATTCCAAAGGACGACCAAATGTGTGAAGGACCAGAATGTAACCAGGTGTAAAGTTCTGACTCTTGTTGATTTTGTAGAACATCCGGTTAATAACACTGCTGACAGCTTCGAAAAGACAGTTAAGAAGGTCGCGATCTTCGAGAAAGAAATGGCGTAATTCTTTTGATATGGTGAATACGCAGTGACGGTGCTGACAGTTTATGAGCTTAAATGACATAGCCTGAGAACGTTTCTGTGAATACATGGCACCACATGTAGGGCAGAATCTTGAATGACAACGAAAGGGAACAAATTTGAGAGTACCACAATCAGGGCAGCCGTACATAGCGCCGCCATAAGCAGGATCCCCGCAATTGATCATCTTATCGATGTTTTCCATTTCGGTCTTGCGGGGATGAAGAGTATATTGAATTTCTTCATAATGATCGCGGAACAGATCTTGTAGAGTATTTCGTTTCATAAAATCATTATGAATGAGTTGAGGCAAAAAACAACCCCACCCCTCATGATTGAGGGGCAGGGGAGTTGAGGTGCCGTAGGCACTTTTTTATTGCTAATTCCGGTAAGCGCGCGCCGGTGTTTCTATTAAACAAAATGCAAAAAGAAAAGGAGAAAACTGAATATGGATTATGAACGTTTCAAAGAAGGTTTCCAGGATGCGTTAAAGGCTGAACTTGCTGTTAGAGGAGCTGATGTTGAACTTACTGCTCGCAGAGTAGATAAGATGAATGGAAGCTATGATGCTATCACGGTAAGACCTACGGAAAGTTCTATTGGAGTGAACATCAGCATTGAAAAGGCGTTTGCTTCTTATGAGAACGGAACTCCGATTCCGGAGATTGCAGAGCATTTTGCTGATGCAGTGGAAAAAGGATTCCGTGAATCCCCTCAGGTAGATCTGGAGTCGCTTTCTGATTATGAGCAGATGAAGAGCAAGCTTTCTATGGAAGTGGTTTCTGCAGAGAAGAATGCGGAACTTCTTGAGAGCGTACCTCATGAAAGAATGGAGGATATGGCTGTTGTTTATCGCTTTGTGCTTGATCAGACAGATTCCGGCAATGGAACAATCCTTGTTACCAATCAGTTGCTTGATCAGTATGGCATTACCAAAGAGCAGCTTCGCGCTGATGCTATGGAGAATGCACCTGAAATCAGACCATCTGAGATCAGAGGTATGTCTGAAGTAATGAGTGAGCTTGCACCTGGCATGATTCCTGAGGTTGCACCGGAAGATGAGCAGATGTTTGTTGCTACAGTTCCGGATAAGATCCATGGAGCTGGTGTTATCGCATATCCGAATTTCATGGAGGATGCAGCTCAGAAGATGGGCGGTGACTTCTTTGTTCTTCCAAGCAGTATTCATGAGGTGTTGCTTGTCAAGGACAATGGCCAGATGACAGCCAAAGAGCTGGAAAACATGGTTAAGGAAGTCAATGCGACTCAGGTAGAACCTGCGGATCAGCTTACAGATCACGTTTATCATTACGATAGCCAGAATCATATTTTTGAGTTGGCTGATAAGTATGAGGAACGTCAGCGTGAGGCTGAACACGAGGCTGTTGATAAAGATTCCGTCCTTGGAGATCTAAAAGAAAAGAAACAGGAGATTGCAAAGAAAGATCCGGCTAAGGATGCAGCAACAAAGGCTACAACCAAGAAGCATGAGACTTCTTTATAAGCTCCATCATAAGTAAGAGAGAGGCTTCCCTATTTTTAGGGAGGCCTTTTTCAATGGCGAAAGGAGATATCTAAGATGAGTAAGAAATATATTAGAGTTCAGAAGAACTTCAACAAAGACGGCATTTCCAGAGTGCCTCACAGTGTATCACCAAAGCTTGGTCCGGTTACACCCTGTAATTGCAGTCATCCTTGCCCTTATGGCAACGGAAGGACATTTTGTTTTCCTTGTTATCAGAAGCTTGTTGCTGACAGCAGAAGTAAGGTAATAGTTAACTATAACCATTTTCTTGGATATACAAAAGATGAAAACGGAAAACTTGTAATAGTTGAAGAGGAAGCAAAGATAATCCGTCGGATATACCGAGAGTTTTTGGATGGGGCTACTTGCGGGGACATCAAGAAGGGGCTCGAGCGTGATAAGTTAATGACCGGAGCTAAAGGATATAGATGGCATGAAAGCACTATCCTGGGGATACTTACAAACGAGAAATACATCGGGGACGCGCTTTTGCAGAAAACTATTACAACAGACTTTATTGAGAAAACTAGGATAAAGAATGACGGCTCTGTCCCGCAGTATTATGTAACCGATGATCATGAAGCAATTATACCGAGGGATATCTTTGCAGAAGTTCAAGAAGAAATCCAAAGAAGACAGAGCTTAGCTAATAGGATACCTGGAAAAAAGCGAATCTATAACAACAAATATGCATTGGGCTACATTTGCACTTGTGTAAAATGTGGAGATATTTACAGAAGGGTTCATTATGCGGAGGGACTCTATAAAGAGGTTTGGCGCTGCTGTACCAGGCTAGAAGGTGGACCAACGGCGTGTGATGCGTCTACAGTGGTGGAGCCTGATCTTCATGAAGCAGTGGTAAAAGCAATAAATCAGGTGATGAAGTGCTCACCGACCATGAAAGACACTCTGATGCAGAACATAAAAACTGCCCTGGCAGATGATAACTCACCAGAGATTGAGAAAATAAATAAGAAGCTTTCGGATAAACAAGATGAGATTGTTAAATTGGCTCAGGCAAAAAAGGACTACACTGCCCTTGCAGATGAGCTTGACAGGCTTAATGAAGAAAAGCAGGAGATTCTTGCCAAAAAGGTACAGAGAGAAAGCCTTAAGAATAGGATCCGGGAGCTGGAAGAATTTATACAACAAACAGGCCATGAGATTACAGAATATGATGAAAAACTAGTCCGGAGATATATAAAAGAAATAAAGATACACGAAGACAGATTTCAGGTGATTTTTAAGGCCGGGATTGATATTGATATTCCACGAGATAGATAAATCACTATGCTGCGGCAGGCAAAGGCTTGCCGCTTTTTTATTTGAACATTTTAGAGAGTATTACAATTATAGAGCTTTTACGCATATAAGCCATTGTGATATTATGGTAAATGCTGAAAAATATAATATAGCTAATTGAATAAGTAATGGTAATGGATTATTTAACTGATGCGATGTTTTGTACTAATGCAAAGTATGACTACAACATTATTATTCAATAATATGCTAGAAAGGGAGCAGTTTTGGAATTTGTAATAGGATTATCTATAGCCTTGATTTTGGGGATCATTCCAGCAAACATAGCAAAGAATAAAGGAAAGGATTTTATGACCTGGTACATCTATGGTGTGTTGCTATGGATTGTTGCAATTATTCATGCTATTTGTCTGCCTGATCCATCAAAAGAAGATAATGCAAAACAGAATATAGTTCTATTAAATGCTCAGGGCACCTCAGAAATACCTGAAGAAATAGATATTAATGCAAATGCTTTAGTTGAACAAACGATTTTTTCAATGAATGACAATCAGGTATTTGTTAACTGTAATATCAGAAACTTGTCCTTAGATAAAACTATCGTTGCTGTCAAAGCTTCAGGAAAAATGCTTAACTCATTTGATAATGAAATTGTTGTTAATGGCAATTCTGAAACAGGGGTGCTACTTCAGGATTTAAATATAATGCCCGGGGAAACTGGAAAAAATAGAATAGAAGTTCTGCTTCCTGATAATGAAATTCGTAAGTTGAATTTACATATTGATCAGATAAAGTATTCAGATGGAACTATATGGAATAATAATACTTCACACATGGTGCCTACTTGTCAAAACAGATTGTCTGAAAAATACTTGGAATATGCTAAAAAATACTCATCAAAAGCACGTTATCATTCTGCGATAAAAACGGATTACTGGCAATGTGTTTGCGGCTTTGCTAATCGTATAGAATCAAATAGCTGTCCTTTTTGTGGATTTGAAAAGCGAAATGCAGAAATATTTGATTTGAGTAATATTGACACAAACTATGAAAGCTACCAAGAGTCAAAAAGATTAAAGGCCGAGGAAGCTAAAAAAGCAAATAAAAAGAAAATGACAATGGGACTAATTGCAAGTGCGGTTTTTGCTATGGTAATTATCATTATTCTGGCTATGCCCAAAATAAAAAACCAAATTGCAAAACGTTATATTGAAGCAGGAAATTATGATAAGGCAATAAGTCTTTTGGAAACTATGGATATTGATGATAGCCAGACGTCTCTTTTATTTCGAAGCGTACACCTGAAAAAGGGTTTTTCTTTATTAGAAAAAGGTGAATGCGAGGAAGCAGCTGAGGAGTTTAAGCAAATTTCAACAAATATATTTTCAGCTTTAGACGGAATAGAATATAAGTATCCGCATGATGTTGTAGAGGATTTGCTTCGTGTTGATGATAGTAATGATGTAAAGGCTCTTGCGTATGAATTTGCAAATCAGTTGGCACAGAATGAATACGAGAAGGCAATAGAAACATATGACTTGCTTGGCGATTATGAGGATTGTAAAGAAAAGGCGACAAACCTTAAGTATGAATTTATTCTAAGATATAAGGATTATATTACGTATGGAAATAGGAGTATACTTGAAAGATATTTGAATGAACTAAGTGAGATAAATTACAAAGATTCAAATAAAATATTGGAAGATTTATTTGGATGAAGCTTAGAATAAAGGAACATAAAATGAAAAGAATACGTGTTGTTGCTGCTGTGATCTGTGATTCTATGAAGGATAAGAAGCAGATATTTGCTACAGCAAGAGGTTATGGAGAATTTAAAGGTGGCTGGGAATTTCCTGGTGGAAAGATAGAAGAAGGGGAAACACCACAACAGGCCATTGTTAGAGAAATCAAAGAAGAGCTTGGAGCCACCATCGCGGTAGGTGACCTTATAGATACGATTGAGTATGATTACCCTACATTCCACTTATCTATGGACTGCTTTTGGGGTGAGGTAATCGAAGGGGAATTAAAGCTTTTGGAAGCAGAGGCTGCAAAATGGCTGACAAAGGATACTTTATATGATGTAGATTGGCTTCCAGCAGATATAACACTTGTAGAGAAAATAAGAGAAAAAATGATGTAAAGCGCTCTTTAAGGAGGTTTGCTCTTGGCTAGTTACAGATTTAATGATTTAGGTGGAGTTGAGATCGATTTTGATGGAATAAAGCCATCAGTGGAAATTCGGAATAAAATGAAAGCAGTAAAGTACCGCTGGAATCCTCAAAAGATGATCTGGTGGGCACATAAAAACGATGAAACTGTAGCTGTTGCTAAGGAAATATGCGGTGACGGACATGAAGCTAATGTTGTAACAGTAGAATCAACTGCGCAGGCCACAAAAGCAGTAAAGAAGTATGTAAGAAGCCTTATGAAGAGAAAGATCTGACGGAGGGGTGCTGATCGTCCAGTGGACGATCGTTTAGCACCGACCGAAACGAAGTGGAGAAAAGGGTATGGCGTTAGATTATAAGAAGGAATACAAAGAATTCTATATGCCGAAGGGCACGCCGTCTATCGTTACTGTTCCGAAGATGAATTATATCGCGGTCAGGGGCAGCGGAAATCCAAACGATGAAGACGGTGAGTATAAGCAGGCTATTGGTCTTCTGTATGGGATTGCGTTTACGATCAAGATGAGTAAAAAGAGTAATCGTCAGATAGACGGATATTTTGACTATGTGGTGCCACCGTTGGAAGGCTTCTGGTGGCAGGGAGCCGCTTCGGAGAAGCCAAATTTGAATGCGGCGACCGATATGCCGCCGACCGAAGGGAGGGGGCGATTCCTTGGAGAGGGTGTGTCCGGTATCGACTATGATCATAAAGAAGATTTTCAGTGGATATCAGTCATCCGCCTGCCTGATTTTGTATCGAAAGAGGATTTTGAGTGGGCTGTCAGGGAAGCTACAGCTAAGAAAAAACAGGATTTCTCAAAGGTTGAGCTTTTCACCTATGATGAGGGTCTGTGTGTGCAGTGCATGCATATCGGATCTTATGATGATGAACCTGCTACGGTAGAAGCAATGCACAGGTTTATGGAAGAGCAGGGATATGTTCTTGATATTACGGATCAGAGAATGCACCATGAGATTTATCTGAGCGATGCAAGGAAAGTCGCACCGGAAAAACTGAAAACTGTGGTCAGGCATCCAATCAGAAAGAACTCCGACGATACAGTAAAAGTGATGAGGTAAATGGCTATGGGCCTACAATTTGTAAAAGCAAGTACTTCTGATGCCACATTTTTTGTGATGTAAGGCTAAAAAGATAAAGGAACTGCGCGAAAGCACTGGAATGAATCGCAGGGAGTTTTGTGAGTACTTTGATATCCCTTATAGAACTGTCACGGAATGGGAACGTGATATGCGCCATGCTCCGGACTATGTAGTAAGGCTTTTGGAGTACTACATAAGAATGGAAAAGATGTTTAAAAAGGATGAGGACGATAAGATATAATTGGCGAGAACAATTGGCTGGAGGTAATTAGAAATCACATAGTGCCCTTATTTACTTTAATTTCGATTTCCTCTATAATATCCCCTCAGGGGGAATTTTATTAAGGGGAATTATGGTATGAAAAAAATGTCACAACGTCACTTGGGCCTGATACTCATCATGGCCTTCTTTAGCTTGTCTGCTATGTTTTTTCCAAACAAAGCAAAAGCTGCAAATGATGGTAGAAACATCTACTGGATCGATGCCACAGAAAACAGCATTACAGTAGACTGGACCGAAGCTGCCGATTACGAATACAAGAGGAAAAGAGCTGAATACCCAAGCGGTTATTTCGATTATTTTGATGTAGTCATTTATGATCCGGATGACGGAAAATCGCACGCTTTAAATGGTCCCGGAAGTGGTGCTGTAAGAGTTGGTGGTTCTACAAGACAGTACACATTTACAGGTCTACAGTCTGATAAAAACTACTATGTAAATGTCGAATACTATTTTAGATACGCACCCGGCAGTCCGTCAGTTTCTATGTGCAATATTACTCTCGGAAGAGTTTGCACTTCCACAAAGCCGAAGGAACTTCCTGTTCTCGGCGCTACGGGAACAACCGCTACGGTGGATTACCGAGGTCTTATAAAGGAACTGAAGAATGAACTTCAGGACAAGACAAGACCCACTATCACCTATTATCTGGGCTACGGGGACCAGGCAAACGGAAAAGATAATGCCTTAAAAACCGCAAAGGCAATGATCGGAAAAAAGACGCATCGTCTGAACGATTCCCAGGGTAACTACATGCTGAGGGGCCTTTCTCCGAACCATACTTATACCGTTGTAATTGGAGCAAAGATTAGTTATACCGACGGAAAAACAGGTAAAATAATGCTTCGCTATTTTCAGAACGATGCCGTAACCACCACCGGGGAGGATGATAGCACAAAATATCAGAAAGCAGAGTATGTCCCGTTCGATACATCAACCTATGATTCTGCCGGATATAATAAGTATTTGATAAGCTCATTCTATAGTGGCGCAACTATATGGATGAATCCTACCGTAACGGAAAACTCTATTACTGTAGACTGGTCATCAAACAGTGATGAAAGCACTGTAATAAGTCCCGCTAATGGGCAGAGCAATATACAGCTCATGTGCGTTGAATGTGCAAACTATGATCCCGTCGCTGACAAACGTCAGTATGGTTGCCAGTCTAATTACGGACCAAATTTCAGGGAGGCCATGAAAAAAATTGAATCCTCTCCGATAAAAGTCAAAAACGGAGACACAAGTTATACCTTTTCAGGTCTGAAAAACAACACTACATACATGATTATTATGAAATGCGGTTTTTCAAACAAATCCAGAAAACAAGATACTGTATACGCATACACCAAAAATATCACAACACATTCAGGTGAAAAATATACTTCCATAGGAACACAGGTAAAGAATTCCTGTAACAATGCCTATATGTACGATGTGACACTATCGCGAAACGGAAAAACCGCTGAGCTCGACTGGACATCAGCACTGCAGCAGTTCCTGAATCAGGATGTGCTGAAGGGATATTATCCAAGAAGCAACTCTTATAACTACAATTACCAGACTATGTTTTCAATAGGATATGCTGCTCTTCCTGATACTTACAGCAGAGATGCAGTGCTTCAAAGTTATAAGGCAGCGCTTAATATGGCAAAAGACTCCAGGAATTATCTGGCTTTGAATGTTGAGGATTCATATAGTAACTACAAATTATATGATCTTGATCCTGATAAAAAATATGTATTTGCTATTTACTTCAATCCTGTTTTCTATGTATGCGGAGAATCTGTATATATCTATGATCAGGTATTTTACGCTGATGAAAAGGGCATAAACTATTACAAAGCCAAGAAGCTTGGCACTCCATACGATGAGTCAGAGGTCAAGAAGCCGGAGCCTAAACCCGAGCCTCAGCCGGAACCAACGCCGGAACCTCAGCCTGAGCCTAAGCCCGAGCCTAAGCCGGAACCAACGCCGGAACCTCAGCCCGAGCCTAAGCCCGAACCGAAGCCTGAGGTAAAGTCGGAGAATTCTGAGGAAAAGCCTTCTGATACAAAACCTGAAAATGGCAGTAATGAGAGCCAGGAAAACGGCCAGGATAAACCTGCAGAAGTCACTCCCGAAAAGTCTGAATCAGGTAATTCTGAAAAAGCTTCCGAGACTGCTTCAAAAGAATCGGTTACCCCTGTGGATACCGCTTCAAGTGAGTTCGTAAGCGGTACTGACAGCACTAAGAAATCAGCTAAGAAATCAACTAAGGCAATTATAACTTCAGACAAGACAATGCTTTCAGTCCGCAAGCTTAAGAAAAAAGCTCAGACAGTTACCTTGTCAGTAGATAACTCAAAAGGAAAAATAACTGTCAAAAACCTTACAAAGAAGAAGCTTGCCGATAACGCCGAAATAAAGATAAAAGGAAGAAAGATCACCATCAAATTCAAGAAGGGCGCCGCTAAGGGAACCTATAAATTCAAGGTTACAGTCGGAGCCAAAGGCAAAAGCAAAAAGACAACCTCTACTGTAAAAGTAGTCGTGAAATAAAAACGAAAGGGCGCGGCCTAAGCCGCGCCTCTTCTTTTTCGTAAACATTTTGTACTTTGATCAGCCACCGTGTGTCTGATCGTCGCATTAGAATCTCCCCCTCACCGGAAATCTTAATGTTGTAATAACTATATCACCGACTGTCCTACAAAACGTCGTCAAGATATCCTTCGGTTGCACTCGCCCAGGTATAGGAGTTCATGTACTCTCCCCTGAAGCTGTCAATTGCTTCCTTATCTTTATCCAGAAACCGGTACAGGTCGCAGTCGATTTTTTCAGGTACTATTCGCATAAGCCCGGGCTGCGTTTCAAAGATGTCCGATATATTGTACTCCTATAAAGTATCCTTGAGGCTTCTTATAATCGTGTCAAAGTACTTCTGCTTAGCCCTGTCGTAGTCGTCGTCCTCCCAAAGGATGTAGAACAAATCCTTACGGGAGATGAATTGTCCACGGCGATCGACGAGACATGCAAGGAGCTCTTTTGCCTTCGATCTCTTAAAAGCCACCGGTTTATCATCGACCAGAATATTAAAAAATCCGAAAGTCTCAACCTTGATTTTCGAAGGTTTACTCTCGCTGTGTCATTGTGACTGTGAATACATATTTCTTACCGGGTTTTTTTATATGTTGCTCCCCATTTGTATCCATTCCTACCAAAAACTTTAGATGCGTTGTTCTTTACATAGGAGTATGCATTATTAGCCTGTCCATTTTGTGAAGCAGCAAGTACAGGTATTGGTGCTGAAAAGGAAGTGATTATAAGAATAGCGATAAGTAATGCTGTTATATTTTTTAAGATTTTTTTCATGAGATTACAAACCCTCCTTTCTTGAAAAGCAATGAGTCAATAAGCCTCCTGGCCTTTATTTTTTTGCGAGTAAAGATTAGAATGAACATATTGTATAGACAAAACTGGATGTAAGATTTAATTTCAGATAATATGATATTGAAAAAGAAAAAAAATGTTTATAAGAATAGAAAATCAATGAATGAGATGCATGAGTTTTATGATGAAACTCTTGCATCTTTGAATGTTCCTTACGTTGATAGCTATATAAGGACAAGTTTTGGCAGAACGCATTCTTTGCTTGTGGGAGATCCGGGGAAGCCGAGAGTATGCACGATCCACGGCGGCAATGGGATCACGACACTCAATCTCAAACTTTTCCTGCCGTTGCTGAAGGATTTTTCCATCATCGCTCCTGATGTTGTGGGAATGCCGGGGAAGAGCGCACCCTACAGAAATATAAGCAGCAGTAAAGATGAATATGGAATTTGGATAAAAGAAGTCCTTGATCATTACAAAGTGGATAAGATTTCATTTGTTGTTTCATCCTACAGTTCGGCCATGTTTCTTTCTTTTGCAAAAAGTTACCCGGAGATGGTGGATAAGGCTCTTTTGCTGGTACCTTCCGGAATTGCTCATGGTCCTGTAATGCCTATGTTAAGCAATATGATGGTTCCGTTTATAAAGTATTATTTTCATCCGACCGTGAAAGGATTGAATGGAGTGATTCAGTGCATGGGCGGAAAGGGCGATGAGGACTGGCGGAGATTTTTCAATCTGATGATGTCAGGATATAAGATGGAAATGCGTCCTCCGAGGGAATATAAGAAGGATGAACTTAATTGCATCAGATCTCCGCTTCTTATTATTGCATCGGATAATGATATTTTCTTTCCGGCGGACAGGGTATTCAAAAAGGCAAAGGAAATATTTTGTAAATGCTCTGTGCACTGTGTAAGGATTAAGAGTAAGCATTTGCCATCGGAGAAGGTAATGATCAAAGTTTGCAACAAAACCACAGAATTTTTTTGAATACGTAATACAAGTAAAGTTAATTTCAGTAAAACGCTCCATCTGCCAGGGAGTTGGTGCATAATATCGGAATTTAATGGAGCCTTCGTAAATGACCAGGTATAGTATATTGAAGAAACGGAACTTTATGGTGTTTTCAAAACTGGGTTCATTTTAAGGCCTATCGTTAAAAGGTGAAATGTGTTCAAAGCCAGTATTTATCGTGCTTTAGAGCTGCTGGATGCCATGTTGAGACTGTAGTGTTGCTCACTAAGACAACCGCATAACCATGCGGGTTTGAGGGCAATTTACAAGGAAACAAATCGACTAAAATCGAAGCAAAAATTATGTACTTTTAGCGGACGATGAAGCTAAGGGGATATGGAATAATACATATCTGCGGACGTCTCTGTTGTACGCTGATAAGATAGAATTTGAATATGTACGCTGATATGTAGGATTTAAGTCCGCCGAGAGGTTAGGATGAAAATGGTAGATATTGGCGGACGGATTATGAGCTAAAACCTGTAGGCATTGTCTACAGGTTTTTTGTATTGATGAAAGGCATAGAAATTTAATTGCTTATTATTAAAAACATAACAAGAAGGTGAGATAATAATGGTGTACTTTTATATGACCATATTTTTTGGCGAGGAATGAAAGCATATGAGACTTGAGGAATACATTTTAAAGAGAAAAAAAGAGGACGGGATTAACGAGTTTGATCGAGACAAAAGAGCGGAGAATACGCGTATTTGCGTGAACTACGTGTTTGAATATTTCAATAATTATCTTGAAACTACAGCTGGCGAGGAAAGAACCATTTTACATGATGAAAAGATTGAAAAATATGCGAGGACTTTGAGTAAGTATTCTGCTGAAATACAGGAATGGCTAGTGGATATGTATTCATCATACGGAAGATACTTGAATCAAACACTGCCTAGGCTCATAAATGATCCTTACTTTCTTATATATGATTCCGAGGCTGAGTTTAGGGCATTATCCTATGAACTGTATCCAAAAGTAATAAAGAAGTATGATTTTATGAAAACACAGTCTGAGATGCTATTTCGTTTTATAAAAGATGAACACCATGCACGAAGCTTAATTTCAGATGAAATAGCTCCACCGCATATAACGGATAGTATTGATGAATGGATTAGCAAAACATATCTTAAGTACGGTGTGAATATGTATGATTTTTGCTCTGAATACATATTTGAGTTTTTGGAGGAACCAGATAGATGGCCTAAGGCTCATAAAAAACGATCAGAATACTATGAGGAATACAGTAAGTCTGATTCGAAGTACAAGATGTCAAAGTCCTTTTTGTACGACTATGATTTTAAACAAAAAAGCAATCTGTTTGGATTAGACTCGCTTTATAGAGAAATGCCAAAGAAACCATTTGTGAAAGGCAAGAAGCAAGAGATAGAATGCGTATTTATGTACATTTATTGTCATGAATGGGCAAATGAAGAACAGTACTGGGAAGAATACTCTGAGAAGATGATCTGACAATTTGGTTGCGGAGATAGATATTGTGGCTAAGACACACCAACAGTATGAAAATGTAATAAAGCAGATTAACCCTGATGTAGAAAAAAGTTGTTATTGACACTTATAGTAGGATTAAAAAGGCGGTTTTTATGATAGAAAGAGTGGAGAAAGGTGTAAATGATTTGGCTACGGTAGCACCGGATGTTGCGGAACAATGGCATCCAACCAAAAATGGGAATTTGCTTCCTTCTGAGGTTGCGGCTGGTAGCAATAAAAAAGTATGGTGGATGTTTCCGTATGATGACCCTGTCACAGGAAAGCATTTTGATTTCGAATGGGAAGCAACGATATCCAATCGAGTTGGTAGAAAAAGTGGTTGTCCATTTTTGAAGACTAACTCTAAAATTTGGTCTGGTTTTAATGATTTGGCCACGGTGGCACCAGATATTGCAACCGTCAAATGACTGGCCTATTCCAACAGAAGAATTATCGGATAGACCAAAGATCTATAATGAGGATGAATGTCAGATAGTTGCTGACTTGGTGAAGCAGATTATTAGCGAGGGAAATCCAAATACAACAGTTGCTGTAATTGCACCATATCGTGCCCAGATATCATCTCTGCGAAAGGCGTGTATTAATTCGGATCGTGTAAAAATAGACACAGTGGATGGCTTTCAGGGAAAGGAAAGCGATGTTGTGATTTTTTCGGTTACCAGAACTAAGGGCTCATATAGATTCCTTGCTGATGATAGGCGGATCAATGTTGCGCTATCTAGAGCCAGAGATAAGATATTCATTGTTGGCAATCAAGAGTATTCTGAGAGGGACCCGCTATTGAAAACAATTATGGGAAAATGCAAAATTATAGAATGGCAATAAATAAGCGGTTAGCAGCGTAAAAAGTAATTTCAAACATATGGAAGTGTGCGAAAACTGATAATAGTTGACTAATACCTCCTTCAGAGTGACGTATAGTATGCCCATTACGTGGGGCAAACACTATATGTTCAGATAAGGAGGTATCACAATGACAGAAGCAATGGCGCGCCAGATAACGCAGTTAAGAATGAAAGGCCTTGGCTACAAATCAATAGGTATTGTAGTAGGAATTTCTCGTGAGAATGTCAGGTATTTTTATAAGACACATGGCCTTGTAGGAGATATTGAGCAGATTAAGGCAACCGTCAAAGATGAGAATGCACCTAGCAGATGCAAATTCTGTGGTAAAAGGATCAAGAGAAATCCTAAATCCGGAAAGAAGCTCTTTTGTTCAGATGAGTGCCGAAGAGCATGGTGGAAGCAACACCCGGAGAAAAGTATACATTCCCAAGAGGCTACTTATACTTTTGAGTGTGCTTACTGCAAGAGGTACTTTTCAGCAAATGGGAATAAGTTTAGAAAGTATTGTAGTCATGATTGCTATGTTATGGACCGTTTTTGGAAGAATGGCAATTTGAATCATGTGGTGCCCAAGTCGAAGATCAGGGCAGGAATTAAGGATATTGTTTTAGAAGCGTCACGATAATTGCATAATAATCGTGACAAGTAGAATAATAGATATTTGAAAAAGTCTGCATCATAAGGTGTGGGCTTTTTTACTTGCAATATATTTTGAATGGTCATATTATAAAAATGAAAATAACAATTTCAAAAACATGAGGGGATTATGGTAATTGATTATTTGATTGAGAACTTTACAGATGGTGAGCCCATTTTTCTTGAAGAAATACCTACAAATTCCAAGGATTATCTAAGGCAGGAGATGAAGAAGCTTGTTGATAAAGGCAGGTTGGAGCGACTTTATAACGGTGTTTACTATCTTCCATATGTTACAAGCCTGGGAACAAAGGGGAAAATATCTGTAGAAAAGTATATCGATAAGAAGTATCTGAATTCTGGTGGTGCTATTTCTGGATATGTTACAGGACTGCAACTGGCAAATCAATATGGCTTTACTTCACAAAATCCAGCTTGCTATGAAATTTGCAGCAATGAAGCTACTACTAAGCAGAGAAAACAGGACTTTGACGGTAATGCCATTATTGTGTACAAGCCTGTTGACACTATTACTGAGAGAAATGTATCTGCTCTCCAGTTCCTTGATCTGATGACAAATATTGACAAATACAGCGAGATCAGCGGTGGAGAGCTGTTGAAGAAATTGAAAAAGTATGTTAATACAACAAGACTGGATTTTTCGGTAGTAAAGGAATATTTACGTTTTTACCCTGACAGAGTATATAGGAACATATATGAATCTGGCTATATGAGGGAATTGGTGTGAGGACTAATTGCTTGTGAGCAGTTCGTCAGATAAACTACACAATATATCCGACGACAGAAAAATTTTATTGAAAAAAAAGTAGCTTTTGTTATAATGAAACTAACAGGAGCTCCCACACCTCTCTTTGAAGTGTCCAATGGGAGCACATTTTTATTTTAGGGGTTATTATGCAACTTAAAAAGTCTAAGACTTATAAGGAGCAGGTTGAGATATTAAGAAATAAGGGACTTAAAATTCAGAACAGTGGCAATGTTATTTCTTTTCTCAATCATGTTAACTATTATAGGTTTTCGGGATATTTTCTTCCGTTTATTTCAAAAACAGACAAAAAATTTCATGATGGTACAAGCTTTGAGCAATTAGAGAATATATATCATTTTGACTCAGAATTAAGAAAGCTGATAATAGGAACAATAGATGAAATAGAGATATACTTGAAATCTCAGATTTCGTATTACCATTCTCAGAAGTATGACGCAGAAGGTTATACAGATAGTGCAAATTACAATAGCAAACATAACCATAATGCTTTTTTGCAACGTGTATCAACCTGTATAGCTGAAAACCAGCGTACTCTTGTTGTTAAGCACCATATGAATAATTATGGCGGTCATTTTCCAATATGGGTATTGATTGAGTATTTTTCTATTGGAATGCTTTCATATTTTTATCGTGATCTACCTAATATAGATAAAGCGACTATTGCACAAGATACATATGGTGTGAATTATCAGGTACTTGATAGTTGGTTTAGGTGTCTTACTGATTTACGAAATAAATGTGCTCATTATTCTAGATTGTATTATTGGATATTTACAGCGTTACCAAGGATGCCACAAGGCGAAAAATATATACCTACAAGAAGATTATTTGCTCAGCTATATATGCTGAAACTTATGTATCCAGATCATAAAAGATGGAATGATGAATTTGTAAAACCGTTGGCGAAACTAATGAGGAAGTATAAATCGGACATAGTGAAGGCGCATATTGATTTTCCATATAAATGGAAATCTATGCTGTTGTATAAATGATGTCCGCTATTTCTTAACCCCTTCACCGCAAACTATGTAAAAAGGGGTGAACATATCAAAGCCTAGTATCTACGCAGTATGTTAAAATTGTCTGCAGTAGTACCGCATGTGGAGACGGTATGTTTATTGTCCAAACTTCATGAAGCAAAGCATCATATCAACGTAAAGGTAGATATGGACGAGCTTGATCTTACAAGTTTTATGGAGCAAGTTCTTTTATAATTATTGTTAAGGTTGAATCGTAAACTGTATTCACGTACAATTTACAAAGATTTACTTTATTTGATTGGAAAGGAGCATGATTATATGACCATCAGAGTTGTTACCGCTCAGTAGTCTGAGCTTAAATAATAAATGAATCGTAAGCTCAGATGAATCCTAAAAGAAATATCAATTTAGGAGGAGCATTATGAGCTATATTAAGGCAGAGAACGTGCTGCCACAGGAACTGATTGAAACGATTCAGCAATATGTAGACGGTAAATTGATCTATATTCCCTGCAAGGAAAAACAGGAGTGGGGAACCACGACTTCTGCCAAGGTCTTCTTTCGTGAAAGAAATGAAGAAATATACGAAAACTACATAGGCGGAATAGGAATACACGAACTTGCACACAGGTTTTCCTTGTCGGAGAAAAGCATTCAGAGAATCCTCAGGAATCAGAGGCTGGCCTTAAGCAAAGGTGCCCCTTCTGTCTGATCATACCAAAACAAGAGTGTTCTTTAGATGTGGAGGTTGTGGGAAGAAACAGGAGTTTATCAATTCCTATAGATTTAGAGTAAATGCTAACGGTAAGAGTGTTGATGTATGGCTGATATATCGATGTAAGAAATGTAAGCATTCCAAGAACCTCACAATTTATGAAAGGACTCGTCCAGGAAAGATACCTGAAGAATTGTTTAAGAGCTTTATGAATAACGATATGGAAACTGCCATGAAGTATGGTAGCGATATAGACTTTTTAAAAAGAAACAATGCTGAATTAAAATGAATTTCGGCCGGGCTATGTGTCCGGCCATTTCAATAGGGAGAATGTAATGGAAGAACAATATTTTTTTCATGTAATATCCGACATTCCCAAGAAGGTCGGTGAACATATCATTCTTGATGACAAGCATCCAAACGGTGTCCACAAGCGTGTATATGAGGAACTCGAAACAGTAAATGATATATATAACAATCCTGAAAAATATAAGGATACAGAACTGACGCACAAGGTGGATGTAGCGCTTCGTGAGCTTGCGTTGGAAAAAGTTAGAAAAGAAAAGTATTCGGAGTACCCTTCGAGAATGGCTTCGCTATATGTGTCTAAGTCATACGAGGAAGCTGAGAGGTGGGGAGACTATTTTGCTAAGTTAGGAAGACCTACTTTCGGAATTGCAAAGATAAAAGTGACTGGAAGAGTTTTTAAAGGAGATGCCTACAAGTGTTTTGATGGAGTAACAGACGAACAAGAGAATCTTAGGATGGCTGAAATCTATTGGCAGAATGGAGCTAATGAGGATGGACATGAATCAATCGTGGAGATTCTTGCTGACGGAGATATAGAGATTGTTGAGATGGTAAAAGATATTAATGCGAATACGGAATACAAATATTTTGAGTTGAGAGAAAAAACCGACTTAAAAGATATGGCTGCAGATTGGTTTCACAAAAAGTGGGGAGTCCCCAAGGATGCTTATCTTGAATGTATGACAGCGTATCTTAATAAAGAGACCGAAAATGGTTGGTACCTATGCATGTTAGGAAATCAAATTGTCGGGGGGTTAGGTGTAATCGATAATGATTTTCATGACAGGAAGGACTTAAGCCCCAATGTTTGCGCTGTATATACTGAAGAGGCTCATCGTGGACAGGGGATAGCAGGAAATCTTCTTAATCTTGTTGTGGAGAACATGAATAAAAAAGGAATTTCACCGCTCTATCTTGTTACAGATCATACTGGTTTTTATGAGCGTTATGGATGGGAGTTTTACTGTATGGCTCAAGGGGATGATGAACCGGAGCAGACGAGATTGTACATTCATCGATGATACATTTGAAATAAACAACTAGGAAAAGACGCACTCTATACTTACTAATGGCAGGTATGAGTGCGCCTTTTTTTGAAAAAGAAAATGTAATAGATTTCGGAAAAGCATTTGACATTGGTTTATTTGGCATAATGGCAATCAACTCTCTGCAGGTCATGCAGGACTTTGGGGTTAACCTTATAAGAGAAAGTTAAAGCGATAGAGGTTGCTCTGAGACATTTTCAGATGATATAGTAGCATATTTATTTTCCAGGATTATTGACGGCACCAATGAGGTTTTTATAAAACTATGCGCTCGCAACCAAATTTAACAAAAAATAGCAAAATATGTAAGCTTCGCTTGGTAGACAGGTGGAGCTTACTTTTTTATGATTAAGAAAAATGTTAAAATATTTAGCAAAGGTGGTAGAAATATGAGAAAGGCATATTTGGATAATATTCGCTGGATAACAGTAGTGCTGGTTGTCATCTATCATGTAATCTACATATTCAACGGTGTAATACAACATGGAATCATCGGTCCCTTCAGTGAGCATCAGCCCCAGGATACGTATCAGTACATTGTATATCCCTGGTTCATGTTACTTCTGTTTGTGGTATCCGGCATGTCAGCCCGCTATGAACTGGTTAAGCGAACAGAGAAGGAATTCATCAGAGTAAGGACGAGAAAGTATCTTGTACCATCAACAATCGGCCTTCTGGTTTTCGGCTGGATTCTTGGCTACTACAACATGCTGATGTCTGGTGCATTTAATTCCATGAACAACGTACCGGGGCCAATCCTTTTCCTGATAATGGCAGTCAGTGGATCAGGTCCGCTGTGGTACATTCAGATGCTTTGGCTCTTCAGCCTGATACTGGTACTGATCAGAAGGATTGAAAAAGACGGATTTTATAATATATGCGGCAAAGCAAATCTTTTGACACTTATACTTCTTGTCATACCCGTATACGGAGCAGCGCAGATACTTAACACACCGATAATAGTGGTATACAGATTCGGTATTTACGGACTGGGCTTTTTGATCGGCTACTTTGTACTGTCCCATGACGAAGTGATGGATCGACTTGGCGAAAGCTGGCTGTTATTAAGCATTCTTGCCCTCGCATCCTGCGTAGCCTTTGTGATTTTATATAAAGGTCAGCCTTATCCGGATCACGTAGTTCTGGACACAATCATGTGCAATGTATACGCATGGTTTGGAACTCTCGGTATACTTGCCTTCATGAAAAAATGGGGAAATTTTACGAATGCTTTCTCAAAGTGGATGTGCCGAAAATCATGGGGCCTCTACGTATTCCATTATCTGATGATAGCGGTCAGCGGATGGTATCTGCATACATTATGTCCATTCCTTGCTCCTGTCATCGTATACCTGTTGGTTGCAATAGCAGCATTCGCAGGCTCCTACCTTCTGTATGAAATCATGAGCTGCATACCTTTCATAAGGTGGTGTGTTCTGGGAATAAAAAAGGAGAAGAAAGAATGAGTTTTGCAGACAATCTTATGGAATTAAGAAAGCTTAATAACCTGTCACAGGAGGAAATTGCAGAGAAGATAGGCGTATCCAGACAGACGCTTTCAAAATATGAGACCGGAGAGTCTCTGCCGGACATAAAGAGATGTAAGATGCTGGCTGACCTCTTTGGTGTATCCATGGACGACCTTATCTCATATGAAAAGAATGATTCGGACAACCTGGGATATGCTATACCGCCGAAAGGAAAACATATCTTTGGAATGGTCAAAGTGGGAGATAAGGGTCAGATCGTCATTCCTGCCAAAGCAAGAAAGATCTTCGATATTAAAACAGGCGACAATCTGATTGTCCTCGGAGATGAATTCCAGGGTATAGCTCTTATTAAGGAGACGGGCCTTCTCGGTCTTATCAACAGTGCGAAAGAAAGTATAACTGACTAAAATACATAAAGGTATTCTACTGCCAGGGCGGGTTTAACTATGAAAAGATGAAGACGCCATCTCGTATTGCTATGAAGATGTTTGTGTCAGCCTTAAAAAACAAGAAGGATGCCACTGAGAAAGAGAAGGTAATGGCTGAGAAGATGGCTTCATCCTATGACATCTCTGATATCAAATACATAGAGCCTATCGTTATGTATCTTGGAGAAAAAGACAATGAAAAAGCTGTTTAAGACATTTCTTACGATAGTAATCAAAACCGCGGTCAGGGATGCGTTAAGATCAGATCATTAATCTTTTCAGTAAAGCCGATTATAAGGAGAAAGAGAGATTTATGCCAGGTAGGAAATATTTATATACGGAAAGGGCGCACTATATGTCCCCGAACATGCACTTCGGTATCATGGCGGAAATCGGATCGGAGTTCGATGCGGACGGTATCATCGAGAGCATTGGTGTTCTTAGATCGGCTCATCCGCTTATGAGAAGTCTGATAGCCGAGGAGGAGGGAAGTTCAATGATATATTATGAGGAGCATCCTGAACTTGAGATTCCGATAACGATAGAAGAGGCAGACGATAACTGGCAGACTGATTATGAGGCGGTATCTTCAGCTGGATGGAATGTTCAGAAGGAAGCGCTGCTCAAGGTCTATGCTTATCCATCCGAGAGTGGAACGAGAGTCCTTTTTATAACGCATCATCTTCTTTGCGACGGGAGAGGGCTTCTACAGTTGGTGCAGGAGTTTGCGGATCATTATACTAGCGGTGCCAGGCCGCACCTGGTTGATGAGAAGCTGATGGAAAGCCTTGATGATCTTCCGAATGGCAGCGACCTTAGGTTTATCAGCAGGGCGCTGATCAGAGATGCCAATAAGAAGTGGCGTAAAGAAGGGCATAGGGTCAGCTACGACGAGTATCTTGAGTTTGAACGTGATCATGATCGCAAACAGGATATAAAGCGTGAGATAAAGAGAGTTGACGGAGAAGAGCTTGATACGCTCCTGGGTTTATGCAGAGAAAACGGGGTATCGCTCAATGACTATCTTGTTGCTAAGATGATGATCGATGAGAAAACAAATAAGGTGGTCATAGCTTCTGACATAAGGAATAAGATTAAAAACTATAAGGAAGGCTCGCTTGGAAACTATGCTACAGCATTCAGCGTGGTGGTTAAGAAGAAAACCTCTGAGATCATGGAACTCGCCAGGGCTGTAGATCATGAAGTCAGGAGCATAATAAGTAAGCCGGATAGGGAGATGCTCGTTCTCTCGTGTTATTTCAATATGGATCCGGAACTCCTCGATGCCATAGCTATATCGACTCTTGGAAGTTTTGAGAGCAAGGCCGGCAGATTTGTCGGCAGCAAGATGTTCGGTTATGAAAAGCGCGACGGCCATTGTATCACGAACCTTGGAAGAGCAGAGAGCAACACTATAAGAGAGGGTGTATTCATTCCGCCGGCATCTCCCGTAAACAGGAAGGCGTGGGGTGTTCTGACGATAAACAATAAGATGAGGATTTGTTCAATACAGTCAAAGTAAGGAAGAACATATCACTTTAAAAGAATATATAAAGCGCTTTATTTATACACCTCAAAAGATAAAAACGTTCCTGATAACAGGCCTGTTCTGCATATTTAGATAGGAGGATATGAAATGGAATTGAAGGGGAAGGAACTGGAAGAACAGTATTTGAAAGCGACTGCTGAAAGACCTGATCTGATGGGGTATTCAAATCATGTTGTTCAAATATTCATCAAGAATTAAAATAGTTAGAGGATGAAAAGTGGAATACACACATTTTGTTTTTGAACCACATATCCCATGCTACAGGTTTGATGAATACTGACACATTCGGATTATAAGGAGGACTTAAGATGGCAGGGCAGATTACCCATATGGAAATCGCGCGCAGGCTTATTGATAAATTGGGGATAGACGAGGGAAAAGAGGAATTCATTTTAGGTTCTGTCGCTCCTGATTCTGTGCATTTTGATGAAGACTATCTAAGTAAAAAAATCCATTCTCATCTTTTTGAAAACTGTGGTCCATGGGGAGATACTCAGAACTATGATAACTGGATAGAAAATATCCGGACCTTTTGGACAGGATATGTAGTAAATGAAAAAAACAGCATACAGCGTTCATTCTATATCGGGATAGTTGTGCATTGTCTTACAGACTATTGGAATGATCTACTTATTTGGCGCGCTCTTCAAAAAGAGATGATTCCTCCTATGACCTACGACGGATTCAAGGAGGCTTATTCTCCCGAGTCAAATAGGATAGACAGGTGGCTCTATCAGAATATCGAAAGTGCCGATCAGATAATGCAGCTACTTGAAAAATCCCATGAAACAGATTTTGAAGACTATCTGAAAGCTGCTTGCATAACGAAGATGAAAAGACATCTCATAGACGTACAGTACAATCTTCCGGATCCTATTGATGTATCAGGTCATAAATTTTACAAGTCTGATATGATGCTTAAGTTTGTAAGTGAAGTACCTGACAGGATATGTGAGCAGATAAAAGAGTTTGAAAATACTCCTGTAGCACAGATACAGGATATAACAAAAATTGTAAAAGAAGCCGGGGACTTAATGCTAAATGCGAATCGTCCCAAGATAATGGAAAAAAGCGGGCATGCAAATTTCGTAACAGAGTCCGATGAGAAAATTCAGAGATTTATTGTGTCTAAGCTGGAGGAAGTATTACCTGAAGCCAAATTTTTAGGAGAAGAAGATGGACAAGATGTGTTTTCTTCCAAGATGAGCAGCGGATATTGCTTTGTGATAGACCCAATAGATGGAACTTCCAACTTTATCTATGAGTACAGACCATCTGTGATTTCAGTGGGACTTCTTAAGGACGGAAAACCGTACATGGCTGTAGTTTACAATCCCTATGACGATATGATGTTTCATGCTACAGCAGGGCAGGGAGCTTATATGAATGGAGAGAAGATAATGTCATCTGATGCACCTCTATCGGATTCACTTGCTGTATTTGGGACAGCACCCTATTACGAGGATCTAAGGGACAGAACCTTTGATATTGCAAAAAAGCTTCTTCCACTGTGTGTTGATCTTAGAAGATCCGGCACCGCTGCATGGGATATGTGCTGCGTGGCCCTTGGAAGATGCGGACTGTATTTCGAAATGAGAATTCAGCTGTGGGATTATGCAGCAGCTGCACTTATAGCACAGGAAGCAGGATGCAAAATTACTGATATTGAGGGCAATCCCTTATCCTATAGCGGCCCTACGACAGCGATCTGTCTTTCCAGAGGAATAAAGGATATCCCTGAGTGCTTTCTGTAAAGCAAAGGTGTTTATGTTTTTTTTAGTAATGTCAAAACATAATAATGGTATTATTGATTTAGAAGCTTGAGAAAGGCTATGAAAACCTTTAGAAGGTCATGGAGTATATGTTTGTGTTGTTTTTATGAGGGCTTAATATGAACAGAAAAAATTAGGTTAGCGCAAAGTTTTACGCTTACGGTATCCGTATCAGATCGGACTAAGTAGGATATAAATAGCATTTATAGAGGAGGTAGCAAATGAGGAATTCTGGAAGAATGCTGGTTTCAATTTTCTTAATGGTGGCGGTAGTATTTTCAGTAAGAATCAGTGCTGAGGCAGTGAGAGTTCTGCCGTTTACAAGTCCCATGGATTATTCAATCTCAGATAACTGGCTCTATGATGGCGCATATCCGGAGAACTCTGTGGATGTCTTTATTGTTGCGCCAACAGTAGACACAGTCAGTGAGAGTAATTCGGCTATTACACCAAAATACAAAAGTTTATTCAGAAATGCCATGAACCAACAGCAGGCTATCTATGCAAAAACAGCACGCATATATGCGCCATATTACAGGCAGGCATCGATTAAGGTATATACCATGGAAGATGCTGCAGCAAAAGAGCAGGCAATGCAGAATGCATATATTGATGTGTCAGCGGCATTTAAGTACTACATCGAACATAAGAAT
Organism: Butyrivibrio sp. LC3010; assembly: GCF_000424385.1. GTDB lineage: Bacteria > Bacillota > Clostridia > Lachnospirales > Lachnospiraceae > Butyrivibrio. The sequence continues at coordinate 23,633 of NZ_AUJU01000020.1, forward strand.
AATGGAAGACCTCTTATTCTTGCGGGCTTTTCACAGGGGGCGGATATGTGCTACAGACTCCTTGAAGAATACTATGGCGGAAATGGAGAAAGAGCTGTAAATCTCAGGGAAAACCTGATAGCCGTTTATGCTATAGGCTGGAGCATGACACAAGATATGATCATTAAGTATCCTCAGATAGTTCCTGCAACCGGAGAGACAGATACCGGTGTGGTAATAAGCTATGACTGCGAGGATGGAACAGTAACAGATTCGTTGGTTACACCTGCAGGAACAAAGGCGCTTTCAATTAATCCCCTCAACTGGAGAACAGATAGTACAGTAGCTTCTAAGAAAATCAATAAAGGAACCGTTACTCAGGATAGTAAGACTGGGGCTATTCTTTCCGTGGAAGTAGGAAAGTACGGAGCATATATTGACCCGGTAAGAGGCACTTTAGTGGTAACTGATATTGATACCGGAAAGTATCCTAAGATTCTTGATATGTTTCCCGATGGAAGCCTGCATATTTATGATAATTTTCTTTTCTTTGTAAATCTTCAGGAGAATGTGCAGAAACGAACAGAAAGCTTTCTTCAGAAAAAGGCTGCATTAAATGCTGCCTGATTAAAAAATAAGGATGTTTTTGGATTACATAAAATAAATACTGAATGAATAAACCAAATTTCAGAGATTTAAAAAAGTTAATAAAAGCGGTTGATGATCTTAATATTGCCATTAAGAAAATATATGGTGACCGGGCTCGTCAGGAAAATAATATTAAACAGCTTTGTAACAGGATTGCAGGAGCACAGGCTAAGAAGGAGCTTTTTAATGTTTCCGTGGATGAACTTAAGAATGCAAAAGCCGGGATCCGTGTTCAGGCTCTTATGGAGGCTGGTTATAATAACCTCGGCCAGATAGCCGGGGCAACTGATTTTGAGATACAGGCTGTTAACGGTATAGGAGAAAAACAGACAGAGGCAATCAGAGGTGTTATTACCGAATTTGCTAATAGTATTGCATCTAAAGTTACGATAAGACTTGATGCTGACGCTGTTTCGGAAAATACTGCTGATAATTCAGAGCTTATTACAGAGCTTGCCAATTATATCAATAGTGAAAAAATTAGGAGAGATGCCTACGAAGGCGTACCGAATCTTGATGCCTATGCTCAGAAAATTAAAGGTAGTGGAATAATCAGAAACAGTTTTCGCTGGTTCTTTTCTTCAACTGCGTCTAAGCAGAATACTGTGGACATGGCTGAAAACATATACGAATTTTGCAGCAGCGCTTTTTTTGAAAGAATGATTCATATTGCTGATCAGTATCAGGGTGCATCTAACACCCCGCAGGCTGAGGCATTGGAATTATTTAAAAGGAATAGCGCTGATTTCTATGCAATTTTGGAGAACCTTGGCAATGCTGTAGGAAATAAGCCCTTTGTTTATGACAGCATTCCGGCTCAGCTGGCGGAAAAGATAAATGAGACTGAGCTAAATCTTGATGGATTTAGAGGAAATCTAAGGGCATATCAGGTTTTTGGAGCAAAATACATCTTATGCCAGAAGAAAGTTCTTCTTGGTGATGAGATGGGACTTGGAAAGACAATCCAGGCCATTGCTGCAATGTCCCATATACAGATTACGGAAAATGAAAATTGCCATTATCTTATTGTATGCCCTGCAAGTGTACTGATTAATTGGGACAGAGAAATCAGAAAGTTCAGTATCTTAGAAACTTTTATCTTACATGGTCAGACAATTGAAGATTCTTTTGACAGATGGCAGGTAAATGGTGGTGCGGCTATAACCAACTATGAATCAATGGGTAAGATCGTAGATCGTATAGACAATCATATGTCTTTGGCGATGCTGGTGATCGATGAAGCTCATTACATGAAGAATCCTGATGCTAAAAGAACTATGTATATCAGAAGGCTTGAAAATGAGTCTGAGAGAATCCTTTTGATGACAGGAACTCCTCTGGAAAATCGGGTTGATGAAATGTGCAACCTGATTGATTTCGTCAGGCCGGATATGACAAAAGAGGTAAGGAATCTGGCGAATATCAGCCATTTGCCTCAGTTTAAAGAAAGTCTTGCTCCTGTTTATATCAGAAGAACGAGGAAGCAGGTTCTAAAAGAGCTTCCTGAGATTGATCAGGAGCTGGAGTGGTGTAGTCTTACAGATATTGATAGAAATAATTACCGTGATGCAATTCTTAATGGAAACTTTTCTGATATGCGAAGAGTATCGTTTCTTCAGGATGACATGGCTACATCATCTAAATGTATGAGACTGATGGAACTTCTTGAGCTGGCGGAGAGTGAAGGAAGAAAGGTTATCATATACTCGTTTTTTAGAGAGACAATATCTAAAGTCAGCGCTCTTCTGGGAGATCAATGCATAGGCGTGATCAGCGGAGACACTAAGATGTGTACAAGGCAGCTTTTGGTGGACAAGCTATCAGATGCTCCGGGTGGAAGTGTTCTTGTGAGTCAGATAATAGCCGGTGGTGTTGGGCTTAATATCCAGGCAGCCAGCATAGTAGTGTTCTGTGAACCTCAGATCAAACCATCTCTTGAAAGCCAGGCACTTTCAAGAGTATATAGAATGGGGCAAGTCAGAAATGTGCTGGTCTACAAGCTATTATGCCCTGATACTATTGATGATGATATGATGCTGATTCTTGAGGAAAAACAGGTAGAGTTTGACAACTATGCTGACGAATCCGTAGTTGCAGGTGCATATGATAATATCATGGACAAGGAATGGATTACTAAGGCAATAGAAAAAGAAAGACAAAAGTATTTACCGATGGCGCTTTGAGGAACGAAAGGATGGGGCAAAGGGGAAAGCGGTTATGCACTTTGTGGAAGCTAAAGGAATACTGACAGGAAGCGGTGGACATTACGGCATGAATATTTACAGAGGATGTTCCCACGGTTGCATATATTGTGATAGTAGAAGTAAATGCTACCAGTTTACTCATCCATTTGAAGATATAGAAGTAAAGCCGAATGCGCCTGAGCTTCTAGAGATGGCACTAAAATCCAAGAGAAAAAAGTGCATGATTGGAACAGGGTCTATGTCAGATCCTTATATGCATTGTGAAGAGAACTTGCGACTTACAAGAAAGTGCCTTGAAATCATACGGAAATATGAATTTGGAGTTGCCATCCAAACTAAATCGGACCGTATTCTTCAAGACATAGATCTTTTAGATGAGATAAATCGTGCAGCGAAATGTGTTGTGCAAATTACACTTACGACATATGATGATGACTTGTGTCAGATACTTGAACCGAATGTCTGCAATACTAAGCGTAGAATAGAAGTGCTGAAAGAGATGCAGAAAAGAGGGATTCCCACGGTTGTATGGATGACGCCAATTCTTCCTTTCATAAATGATACAGAGGAAAATATAACATCAATTCTTAATGAGTGTGTACGTGTAGGAGTGAGGGGGATAATTGATTTTGGAATGGGATTAACGCTGCGAGATGGCGACAGGGAATATTATTATGCTGCGCTTGATAAACATTTCCCGGGAATGAAGGAAAGGTATATCAGACAATTTGGAAATGCATATGATATTCCGAGCCCTCGCGCAAAAGAGTTGCGAAATATATTTATGAAGATATGCAAGGCAAATGGGATTCTATCAAGTCCGGAGGAATGCTTTGAGTTTATGCACGAATTGCCGGAAAAATATGAGCAGATGAGCATATTTAGTCTTTGAAGATTAAGAAGATATTTTTTAAAACAAAAGATAAAATGGAGGAAATTTATTGATTTTAAATACCGGACAGCGGACAGATATTCCTGCCTTTTATCCAGAGTGGCTTGCTAACAGGATAAAAGAGGGATACGTATGTGTAAGAAATCCCTATAATCCTCAGCAGGTAAGCAGATATGTGATCAATCCTGAAGTGGTTGATATTATCGGGTTTTGCAGTAAAAATCCCGAGCCGTTTTTTCCATATCTGGATCTTATAAGGGATTATGGACAGTTTTGGTATGTTACGATTACGCCCTACGATAAAGACATAGAGCCGCAAGTTCCTGACAAGATGCATGTAATGGAGAGTTTTAAATATCTGTCCAAAAAGGTCGGTATAAATGCAATAGGCTGGCGCTATGATCCTATTTTGATAAATGACAGGTATACGACTGAGTTTCATCTGGACGCTTTTGAAAAAATGGCTGCTGAACTCGATGGCTACACGAAAATTGTAGTCATTAGTTTTATAGATCTTTATGAAAAAGTAAAAAGGAATTTTCCTGAGGCAAAAGCTGTATCCAGGGAGGATAAACTCTATCTTGGGGAGCAAATGATTCGAATTGCAGCGGCTCACGGAATGGTAGTAAAGCCCTGCGGAGAGGGGACTTTTCTGGAAAAATATGGTGCAGACTGCGCTGGTTGTATGACAATTGCGGATTACGAAAGAGCGATTGGACAAAAACTGAATGCTCCAAAGACAAAGCCATCAAGAAAAGAATGTGCCTGTTATCTATCTGCAGATATTGGAGCTTATGATACATGCAAACATCTTTGCAGATATTGTTACGCAAATAACGATATAAATCAGGTAGCCATAAATAACAAGAATCATGATCCAAAATCCCCTTTTCTTATTGGGAATTACAGATCAGATGATATTATTCATGATGTGCCACAGAAAAGCTGGATAAACAGACAGATGAGCATATTTGATTTTATAACTTCCTGAGGGCAAAAGCATTCAGAAATCTTTTTTTTTCGAATGCTTTTTTTTCTTCTTATCGTTCAAGAAGTCAAAAATGAAAGTTTTATAATAGGCTCCGGGCACGAGTTTCCGCTGCGTAAACGGGAGCATTTATACAAAATTTAATGGGGGCATTTATACAGATGAAAACCAGACAGGAAGCATTGGAATACGGATTATCTTTCCCTGATACATATAAGGAAGCGCCGTTTAGAGAGCAAAACTGGCAGCTTGTCAGGGTAAATGGTAGTAAAAAAGCATTTTTATGGACCTATGAAAAGGACGGTTATATCAATCTGAATGTAAAGGTTGATCCGGATTTCAGAGATTTGTGGAGAAAGGCTTACGCATCAGTTATTCCCGCTTATCATCAGAATAAAGAGCATTGGAACACCGTTATCCTTGATGGAACGATTCCGGATGATGAGATAAAAAAGATGATCGCTTTGAGCTATGATCTCGTTACTGATTCACCGACCAAGAGAATTTATGAGGCTGTTAAAAAAATTCCCAAGGGTAAAGTTGCAACATATGGTCAGGTGGCAGCTATGGCCGGTAATGCCAAAATGTCCAGAGCTGTAGGTAATGCTCTTCATAAAAATCCTGATCCTTACAACATTCCATGCTTTCGGGTGGTTAACTCCGAGGGGAAACTTTCAGGCAATTTCGCATTTGGTGAAGGAGTTCAGGAAAGACTTCTTAAAGAAGACGGAATAGAAGTTGAGAATGGAAAAGTAGATTTATCGAAGTATGGAATGCTATAATTGCACATGAAAAGTTTTTTATTTGTAAAGCAATGAGAGGTCGGAATCATTCCGAGCGATATGGCAGGATTACGAAGTTATCGTGCCAGTACATATTATATGAGGTGGCGAATTTGAAACTGAAAAAAACAAATGCAGTTCTCGGTCTTTTGTCAGCAATAGCTTTACTGATACATATGGGGTACAATTTATTTTCATATATTACCTTCTACTATAATCCCGGTTTGAAGCTACTTACGGCCATGCCGTTTATGGTTCTGGTATGTGCACATGCTGTCTGTGGTATGTGTACAGTTTTTCTTATGGGAGATGGGACAAGACTTGATCTCTACAGGAAACATAATCTTAAAACAATAATTCAACGCGTATCAGCGGCACTAATTTTTCCATTACTTTTTATTCATCTGAAAACTTATGGTCTACTCTCAGGTAGCGCTGAGAAAGGCAATTGGTTTATGTTTGCGGTGATATTTGTAAGTCAGATACTTTTCTTTGCCATAGTCAACCTGCATACCGCGCTTTCATTTTCAAAAGGATGCATTACTCTGGGACTTATTAGCGATGAGAAAAAGCTTGCAACTCTCGACAGGGTAGTGTGGTGCATATATGGCGCAGTTTTTCTGGCGGTATCAGTGGCTGTTGTAAGAGGACAGCTTATTATGTTTGTGCTTAAATGAAGAAATTGATGATGCCGACGCATCAACTTGGATTTTCTTCATTGCATATAAAAACATACATTGCACAATTTGATCAAAAATGATGGCTATCGAAGTTATTGTTAAAACGAGGACCTATACATGAGGGAGATATTGATAATAGGAAACGGAATATCCGGAATGATGTGTGCAATACGCTGTGCTGAGCATGGTTTGCATGTAAGACTCGTTGCGCCCGGACCCTCCGAGCAGTCACAATCCGTAATGGCAGCAGGTGGGATAAATGCTGTCACAGAAGATCATGAAGACGGAGATGCCATAGATTGCCATGTTGAAGACACACTAAAGGGCGGAGCATATATCGCCGGCAGAAATTCTGTTTATGGCTTGTGCTCTCATGCAGAAGAAATCATTCAATATCTGGAAAAAATTGGCACTGTTTTTACGATTAATGAAAAGGGAAGACCGGCGTTCAGGGCTTTTGGAGGTCAGTCCCACAAGCGAACATATTACTGCGGTTCATCCACGGGAAAACAGATTGTTTCTGCGCTTACCATGGAATGTCGAAGATTTGAGGGACAGGGACTGATTACGCGTGTTCAGAGGCAGCATTTTTATTCAGCTCTTATTGAAGATGGAATCTGTTACGGTGCGATTTTGTATGATGAAAAGAGCAGGACTCTCATACCGGTTTACGCTGATGCACTTGTGATGGCAACCGGCGGGCAGAACTGTCTTTACGGAAAAACAACAGGCTCAGGCAGATGTGACGGGTATGCTGTCGGAAAACTTTTTATGCAAGGCGCTGTTCTTAAAAATCTCGAGTTCATTCAATACCATCCTACAACACTTGAAACTCCGCAAAAGAGAATGCTTGTTTCAGAGGCAGTCAGGGGAGAGGGAGGAAGACTTTTTTATTTTGATGGCGAGAAAAAAGTATATTTTATGGAGGACAAATTTGGCCCCCGCGGAAATCTTATGACAAGAGATGTTATTTCAAGAGAAATAATATCGACCGGAAAAGATGTTTTCCTTGATATTTCATTCATGGATAAGAAGCTTATAGATTCCAAAATTCCCGAGGTGCGTGATCTCTGCGAAAAATACAGAGGAATTGATATAAGCAAAATGCCAATACCTGTAGCGCCTTCCGTACATTTCTTTATGGGCGGTCTTGCAGTGCACAAAGATCATGAGAGTAGTTTCAAAAATCTCTATGGTATAGGTGAGTGTGCCTCCATGTATCACGGGGCTAATCGCCTCGGGGGTAATTCTCTGCTTGCTGCCTGCTATAGCGGGATGGTGGCAGCAGATAGTATATATGGAAAAAACTTATCAGAGAAGCATCCTGATTTTACAGGGTTTATTAGTACAGAGCAGAAGAATTTGAAGAAACGCCTTAACAGCTATAGTTCTTTTGCTGCAATGCATATCAGAGATATGCTGGCAGATACCATGCGAGAGCACATGAGTATTGTCCGCTCTGAAGAATCTCTTAAGCAGGGAATAGAGGATGTCAGCTATTTACTGTCGGTAGTTGACCGGATTAATTATGATCCCAGCGTTTCGGCATATGCGAACTATAGTCTGAAAGGGATTTTGACTTTGGGCAAGGCGGCGCTTACCTGTGCTCAGGCACGAAAAGAAAGTCGGGGTGCTCATTACAGAACTGATTATCCGCAGAGCCAGAAGGAATATGAGACAGCGACACTTATTTCCTATGAAAACGGCAATTACAAAGTATCGCTGGATATGGAGCATGTTTATGAAAATTAAAATCTTACGTCAGAAAACACCCGAAACAAATCCTTATTGGGAGTGTTTTGAATATAATGGGACAAAAGAAATATCTGTGGCAGGAATGCTGGACCAGCTCAATTTTGGTGATGATATATTAAATGACCAGGGGCTGAAAACGGACCGCATAGGCTGGGATTGTTCATGCCTTCAGGGAGTATGCGGTGCCTGTGCCATGGTGATAAATGAGGTGCCTGCTCTTGCTTGTGAGACGTTTTTGAAAAATCTGAAAGGAGAAACCGTTACACTTCGCCCGCTTAGAAAGTTCCCCGTGATTCATGACCTTATAGTAGACAGGAGTATTATACATGAAAACCTGAAAATCACTGACATATATATAGGTGAGTACAATCCAAAAGCTGATGAAGATCATGATCTTCAATACACAGCAGCAAAGTGCTTAAAATGTGGTCTGTGTCTGGAAGTCTGTCCAAACTACACTGTAGGAAAATCATTTTTCGGTGCAGTTTATGCCAACGATTGTTACCTGGTTCACGAAAGGAACACCAATAAAGCAAAAGATATTCATGTCAGCTACGCTAAACATTTCGGGAATGCATGCTCAAAAGCACTTTCGTGCATGGAAGTATGTCCTGTTCATATTTCATCTCTGGCTTCTATGTCAAAACTTAACAGGGTATAATCAGGGCTTTATCCCATTAATCCTGTTAGTTTTGAGGCGCCGAATTTTTTATTATTGAAGTAAGGCGCCTTTTATGATGCAACACTCATGGTATCATGTGAACTCACCGGAATAATGAACGGACTTCCTGAAAGGGGGTCTTTTATCACAACACTGTTTATACCATAAATGTCTCTTATTGTTGCCTCAGTTATGATTTCTTCAGGTGTTCCTTCTGTGAGAAGATGACCGTCTTTCATAGCAAAAATATGATCCGCATATTTTGATGATAGATTGATATCGTGTAAAACCATTACAATAGTGGTTTTTCTTACTCTGTTAAGCTCCTTTAAAAGATCCAGGATTTCAACCTGATATGCAATATCAAGATAGGTTGTTGGCTCGTCAAGAAAAAGAATATCCGTATTCTGTGCAAGGGCAAGAGCTATGAAAACTCTCTGTCTTTGTCCACCGGATAATTCATCTATGCTTCTGTCTGCAAGATCTGTAATATTCATCGCACACATTGCACTGTCAATTGCTTTATAATCCTCGCGGGATAGGGAACCCATGAATTTTCTGTGAGGGAAACGGCCCCTTGAAACAAGCTCTGCAACCTTGATTCCCTCAGGGGCAGTAAGAGTCTGAGGCAGAAGACCAATGGTCTTTGCAATATCCTTTGATCTCATACATTTAAGGGAAGTGTCATTTAGTGTAATGGAGCCTTCGCCAGGCTGCAAAAGTCTGCAGAAGGTTTTAAGGAGTGTTGATTTACCGCTTCCGTTAGAACCAAGAATTACACTGATCTTGTTTTCAGGAATAGCGATATTTACAGAGTCCAGAATATTTCCATTTCCATATCCAACGCTAATATTATTTGCCTTAAGTGTATTTTTCTTCATGATATTTCCCTTTCATATAGGCTTCATCGTAAGATGAAGGCGTGTTTGGTGATTGTGGTCATAAGGGGATATCGCTTGCGGTGGATTCCTTATGACTCGTTAAAGACTGATTTTCGTTTGGTTTTTTCCTTGCTATCGTTCGAAAGGATAAATCCTTAGTGAGGTTTATTAACACCCCGGTCCATTTATTGGAGCTTTCGCTGTGAGATGAGTAAATAAATTAAGTATGGAGCACCCAGGATTCCCGTAATTACGCCGACAGGATATCTCGTAAATAAAAGGTTCTGTCCGATAAAGTCTCCGCCAAGAACAAGTATTGCTCCTATGAGACCTGAGGTAACTATGTTTGAATGACTTCTGCCGCAGATTTTTCCTGCAATTGGTCCTGATAAAAATGCTATAGAAGAGATTGGACCTGATATTGCAGTGGAAAAAGCTATCAGGATTACGGAGCACACCATCAAAAGAGTTCTGACAAAATTAACTCTGACGCCCAGAATTATTGCAAACTGTTCTCCAAGCACCAGTGACTGCATGGCATGATTTAAGGCGATTATTGTTCCAAGGCAGATAATTACCACCAATGCCAGAAGCGGAAGAGAGTCAGTCACGATTCCGTTCAGGTTTCCGTTCATCCATCTCATGGCTGTTGGGACATCGTATTCAGCAGCTTTCATAACCATCCAGTTTATAAGCGCTGTAAAAAATGCCTGAAATCCAATTCCCACAAGAATAAGCCTTCCTGAGGAAAACTTATCTAAATATGAGATGCGATAGATGAGCACTGCCACAAGGATACCAGCTACAACTGATATTACAGACACGATGTTTCTGTTTAGATTAAGAAACAAAATGCAATATACAGCTGCCACGGTTGAACCCTGGCTTACGCCGATAATATCAGGACTTGCCAGCGGATTATTCAGTAATGTCTGAAAAATGTTTCCCGCAACTCCAAAGGCAATTCCGCAAAGAACGGCGGTGAGCATTCTCGGAAACCTTAATTTTGCAATTATGTAAGTTCCCTCTTTACTGACTCCGGTTATGGTTTTGAGTACCTGCAAAAAGGAATAATTCTTTTCACCAATACAAAGATTTATAATGCAAAGCGCAATGACTATGGTAAGCAGTATCAATGCTGTAAGAATATATTTGCTTTTCCTTCTTTTTACTCCGGAAAGTGATTTCGAGTATGTATTCATAGGCTCTGTATCCTCGCCTTTCGAATAATGAATATGAAAACAGGTGCGCCAAGCAGGGCAGTTATTATTCCGGATTCAAGCTCTCCCGGACGGCCCAGAATTCTGCCTGCTACATCAGATAATATGAGCACACAGCTTCCATACAGTCCGCTGCAGGTAATAAGGTGCTTGTGATCGCTTCCAACTACCATTCTTATAAAATGTGGCACCATAAGTCCTACAAAAGCTATGGGACCTGCAAGCGCAGTGGTTGATGCGCACAGAAGAACTCCGCAGAGAGCTGCCATTAGTCTTACGCGGTTTATATTAAGTCCCAGAGAAACTGCTGATTCTTCTGCAAGAAGCAGGATATTAAGGTTGTCAGAGGATAAAAGACTGACGATCACCGATATCAGAAAAATCGGAAGTATCAGCAGGATATCGTCAAAACCTGTCCCTCCGATGCTGCCTATCTGCCAGAATCTGTAGGTTGTCATAACACTTGAATCAGGCATAAGTACAATACTAATAATAGAAGACAGGGCGATACTTGCTGCAGATCCGGCAATAGCAAGCTTAATTGGTGTCGGACCGCTGTAACCTGATGAAGCCAGTTTATAGACAATGAGAGCTGTTATCATGGCACCTGCAAATGAAAGTCCCATGTAAGAGAGCTTTGACTGAATATTGAAAAAAGCTATACCGATTACAATAAAAAGTGAAGCTCCTGTATTTACTCCAAGGATACTGGGATCAGCGATGGGATTTCTGGTAATTGTCTGCATCAAAACACCTGAGATTGCAAGAGAAGCTCCGGCAATGACTCCAAAGATTGTTCGTGGTATTCTTGCCTGAACAACATTTACATTGAATGACTCAGTATTCCTGCTTAAAACTGCATCGATAACGTCAGATAAACCTACGGATTTTGTTCCGTAGGTTATCGACAACGCCATTGATATAAATATGAGTATTATTCCTAAAATATAAATTGTTCCGATTTTCTTAGTATTCATCTATTCCGATTAGTGCATTATGAATTAAAGCACTTTCTTATTATTTATTAGTTTATTGGGTGCAGCATAGCAAACTCCACCCTTTATTTGAACAAATTGCTTAATTATCACTCAGTTATCTTGCTTGCAGCTTCATCGAGAAGTACCAGATAATCATCCAATGCATAAGGTATTGAAAGAATTGACGGGTTTGCAGATGCTGCAAGTGAACTTGTTGAATCTATAAGTACCACAGCGCCATTCTTTACTGCAGGGATCTGGCTCATAAGAGGATCTGCCTGCATTGCTTCAAGTAGTCCCTGATCACCATATGCAACCAGGATATCAACATCATTTAAGAGTTCAGTATTTTCACGTGATATTGTAACTGAGAAATCATCAGTGCTTGTTGCAAGATTCAAAATGCTCTGAGGTGTTGCAAAACCTAAATCATTGAGGAATGATGCTCTGGGATCGCTGGGAAGATATGCATAAAAAGTGCTCATATCATCCTGAGAAATCCAGAAATATCCGGCTGTTTTTCCTTCTAATGAGGGATATTCTGCAAGCTTTTCCTTAATCTGGGCATCAGCTTCTGCAACTAAAGCTTCGCCTTCAGCTTTTTTACCGATTGCAGTAGCGTTGGTAATTGTCTGCTCGCGCCAGTTTGTTTTCCATGCAGTTTCAAGATAAGGAACCACAGGAGCTATCTCTGATAAAAGGTTATATTCTTCTTCTGTGAATCCTGAGTATGATGCGATGATTACATCCGGCTCAGAAGCAGCTATAGCTTCATAATCCCAACCTGTCTCATCATTGAATACGTTAGGAGCAGTCTCACCTAAAGCCTTGAAAGCATCATCTGTCCAGGGATGAAGCTTGTTTTCAGTCATAAGTCCAAAGTTGGCAGCAGAGACACCTACAGGAACAACACCAAGGGCAAGGATAGGGTCCTGATTACCCCAGGAGAGTGTTACGATGCGGGTGGGCTCTGATTCAATAACAGTTTCACCAAAAGCGTGCTTTATTGTAATAGGGAACTGCGATGCTTCGTCAGAGTCAGAGGCAGCTTCTTCAGATTCTGTCTCTGCAGTACTGCTGTCTTCAGAAATGGAATCTGCTTCTTCATTATTCGTGTCATTATTTTCTGCTTCTGCTGTCTCTGCAGCAGCTTCATTTTTAACAGCAGCTTCATTATCAGAACTTCCGGTGCTTCCGCATCCTGCAAGTACTGAACCTACTACTGTAATTGCTGTAATAATAGATAGTAAATTTTTCTTCATTGCGTATCCTCCAGTTGTTTTACGTTAGTTATGTCTAACGAAAAGTTAGCATAGCACAACATTAAGACGTGTGTCAATTAATTTCGCAAAAGATAATAATTTATTAAGAAAATATGGAGAGTAGCATAAGAGAGGTCAGATCATTTCAATCCTATTGTGTTTAGCAATAGAACAAGGAAAAATTCTGCCACTATTGCAGAACGCAGATAGTGGCAGAAGAAAATCTAAGTTTTTTGAAGGAATTTCAATATTGAAGTATTTTGTCAATTATAAAAACAACAATTCAACTCAGAACATAATTTTCAGGTTACTCCATTATCCGATGGTGAAGCGTTCAAGGTTGTTATTTATGGTATCAACTGCATCGGAAACAGATGAAGCAGCGGTAAGTACAGTTTCTGAAGATGAAGCAACGCCCTGTGCGGCAGCGGTTACCTTTTCAACATTATCCGCAATTTCCTGGGTAGAAGCGGACTGTTCTTCTGATACTGAAGCCATGTTGGTGGCAACATCATTAACCTTATTCATCTGCTCGGCCATTTCTGACAGAATATCATTTGCTTCAGAGAGCTCCTGAGTGATTTCTTCGAAAGTAGTAGCAGCTACGTTTACGGTTTCAGCGCTGTTGTTGATAAGAGTAGTATTTGTCTCTGATTTTTCTGAAAGCATGCGAACCTTCTGAGACATATCCTTTATGATCTCGCCAATCTGATTGGTTGCATCTGCAGAGTTCTGGGCAAGAGTACCTATTTCAGCAGCAACTACCGCAAAACCTTTACCTGCTTCGCCTGCTCTTGCTGCTTCTATGGAAGCGTTAAGAGACAGGAGATTGGTCTGTGAAGAAATGGAGTTGATAAGATCAATGATCTGATTGATCTTGTCAGCAGCTTCGTCAACGTTCTTAACCGCTTCAGCCATATCCTTCATGGAGGATACGATATCTGACATACCGGATGCAACGCTGGACATATCATGCTGTCCGCTGTCTGCTTTCTTTACCAGTTCATTCATCGAAGACTCAATTCTGGACTCCTGATCCGTAACATTAGCTACGGTCTGGGCAAGTACAGTCGCATTTTCAGCAACCTCATTAACAGCATTTGCCATGTTCTCGATATTCTCTTTGATCTGTGACATGCTGGCTGACTGATTGCTGGCAGCTTCTTCGAGGTTCTCGGCTGTACTCTTGGAATTCTGGGCATCTCCCATAAGCTTTCCTGAGACATCTTTTATTTCAGTGAGTGAATCCTTCATACCATGAATGAATTCGCCCATTGCCCTGTTCATATAGGCAATTTCATCGTCACCATTGGAAGTGATATCAACTGTAAAGTCACCGCCGGAAATTTTCTCAATATTTTCTGTAAGGGCTGTGACAGGCTTCTTGATCATTCTCTGAAGAACCTGAGACATGATGATTATTACTATAATTATTGAAATAACTGATACAACTATAAGTGCGATGACAAGTCTTGTGAGAACTGCCAGTACTTCACTCTGTTTAGCATAGATTATTACTCTCCAGTCAACGCCGCTTACCTGAGATGTTACGGCATAATAGTTTTGACCGTTGGATTTGAATTCATGTACTTCGCCTGTCTTGCTTTCACTTTCAATGGAATTATCCAAAGCCACAATTTCGGCAATCTTTGTAAGGAAATCGTTATCACCTAATTCGGAGACATTCTTTCCACAAAGTGAAGGATCATCTCTGTATGTAAGGATAAGTCCGGAAGCTGTAAGCATCATAGCGCCACCGGTTTCATAGAGTTTAACATCATTGAGGTTTTTCTGGGCATCATCCAGGAACAAATCAGCTGCAAAGCATCCCTCACGACCATCCTTTAAATGTATGTGTCTGATAACTGTAGCGCACAGTTCACCGGTTACTGTGTCAAAATATGGTTGATCATAGAAATAGAACCAGCTATTGTCGTAGCCCATCGCCTGTTTGTACCAGCTCTTTTCCGTTATTGCATCCATCTGAAAGTCAGGTGCACTGGGATAAATGAAAGTCTCATCGTTCAAAGCAATGTAAGCTCCTGTTGGAAGCATTGCATATCTGCCAACGGTTCCTGCCATATATTCAGCAAGTTCTTCATTGCTTGCATATTGATTCTGCTCTACAGCATCTGCCACACCGTTTAGATAATAGAATGTTGAGTTCATGTCTTTATTGATCTGCCCTGCATCACTTGAAACTTTGTTTGTCAGTGTGGAATTGATCAGATCCTTTATAAGACCATAACCCATACTGACTACAATTATCTGGGTGACCAGAATACTAATGATAAGTAAGATGACGAACATAACTGATAGTCTTACGCTTATAGCCTTTACGGCACCCTTTTTCTCGGAATTACCTACACTACTCATAATGAAATTAACCTCCTATATGATTTCCGTGAACTGATGAAAAAAAACTTTTTGCGGGCGAAGCAGAAACAGTCCGCAAAATTCCTATGCAATACCACTGTTTATCATATAGGAATATGTTGTACTTCATATGAACAATATATTTACGTAAAATAAAAAAATATAATTTTTTCCAATTAATTTATTACCTATTTATTAATGCAAGCGTCTATTTTACGCATAATGCCTTTTTGGAGCACCCTTTTTGAATTTCCTCGGACATTCTATAGTTGTATTGGACCAGGTTCTCGCATCGCGACGGGCGTGTCCTGCCGATGGCATGATTCTTGAACACGTTTCCTTAATGCGTTCAGGAACGATAGGTTCGATATCTGCCATTCAACTCCCATTGAGGTGTTGCCCGGCCATGCAGAAACTTGTTATAATCAGCAGGAAGTTTAGAAAAGTTTATGGGGTGATTTTGAAGTATGATTTACATATCTCTAAATTATTACTTGCTGGTGCTTGCGGCACTGGTTCTTTATTATGTCTTTCCTGTAAGGCATAGGTGGGTAGCACTACTTGCTGCAAACGTTGTATTCTATGCCTTTTTTTATAAGGCAGGTATCTGGATTTTCCTTGGAACAATAATTATAAGTTACATAGACGCCAACGTGATGGCAAAGCTTCAAGATGGTGCAAGGAAATCTACCTTTATAGCAGGTATTATTCTTGTGACAATTCCATGGCTTCTTATCAAGAATTCTAACTTTGTCCTTGAAGCTATCATGAAAAAAGATCCGATAAACCTGGTAACTCCACTCGGAATATCGTTTTACACGCTTCAGCTCATCGCTTATCTGGCTGATGTTTATATGGAAAAGATTAAGCCTGAAAAAAATATCGCCAAGTATATTCTGTTTACAAGCTTTTTCCCACAGGTCATACAGGGGCCGATACCCAGATTCGGACAGCTCCATCCTCAGCTGACAGAGGGACATCTTTTTGATGAAAAGAACTTTGTCAAAGGCTTTCAGCTGGTAATATGGGGATTTTTCCTAAAGCTTGTGATCGCAGACAAGGCAGCAGTCATTGTAAATACAGTGTTTGATAACTTCCCGGCCTATTCCGGAGCATACATTTGGGTAGCATCCTTTTTATACAGTATTCAGCTTTATGCGGACTTTCTTGCCTGCACAACCCTGGCAAGGGGCGTATCACGAATGTTCGGAATAGAGCTTGTAAATAACTTTAAGCGTCCGTATTTTTCAACCTCCATCAAGGATTTCTGGAGAAGATGGCATATTTCCCTCAGTGAGTGGCTTAGGGACTACATTTATATTCCTCTTGGCGGAAACAGAAAAGGAAAAACAAGGAAATATATAAATCTAGTCGTGACATTTCTTATAAGCGGAATGTGGCATGGAGCAGGACTCAAATTTCTTGCATGGGGACTTATGCATGCGCTTTATCAGATAATAGGTGAATTTACCTATAAAGCCCGTGAAAAGGCGTACACATTTTGCGGTATCAGTGCTGAATCCAACAAAAAGCGATGGATCAAGATAGCAGGTACTTTTTTACTGGTGAATTTTGCCTGGATTATTTTCAGAGCGAATTCTCTTGGAGACGGTGCAAAGCTTTTATTGCACATGTTTACAGACTTTAATCCCTGGGTTCTTTTTAACGACAGAATATTTACACTCGGGCTTGACTGGAAAGAAGTGGTAGTGCTCATCGTTTCGGTCTACATTCTAAGAAAAGTTGGAAAGTATCAGGAAATGGGAAAATCTCTTGGGGAGAAGATATATACCCAGCCGCTTTTAATAAGGTGGGGAATATATATCGTGGCCATCATTTGTGTTCTTCTCTTTGGAACCTATGGTTATGGCTTTGATGCCCAGGATTTTATATATGGAGGCTTTTAATGAAAAAGCATTTAAAATTCGGAGTAAGGGCAGTGGTGTTCACCCTGATACTTATTACCGTGACAGTTATGATCAACTACATGATCACGCCCAAGAAGTATTTTGAGGATTCCTGGTCCACAACCTCAACCTTCAGAGGCTTTTATAAAATGAAAAAGAATTCCATAGACGTATTGTTTCTCGGAAGCAGCCATGGTGGAGCGGCATTTACACCCCAGGTTATCTACGACAATAACGGGATAAGAAGTTATAACCTCGCCTGTGAGCAGCAAAACCTCCTTGTTTCTTATTATTGGTTAAAGGAAGCATTGCGCTATCAGACTCCTAAGACAGTGGTTGTGGAGCTTTATATGTTGTTTGATTTTAGCCCAAAGGACCCGCTCAATACTTCGGAAGCCTTCACTAGAATGGCAATTGATGCTATGAACTGGTCAGAGGTAAAGTGGGAAGCCATAAACGATATATGTAAATATGATGAAAGTCAGACGATAAACAGTTACCTTTTTACTAATGAAAGGTTCCATACCAGATGGATGAATCTTTCTGAGACAGATTTTGAATTCATAACTCTTGAGAATCATTATGAGCTTAAAGGGTATGCGCCTCTTGCAAAGCGTGGTGGTGTGTATCCTGATTATGAGCCGTATCTGGAGTATGATCACGAAATGATGGCAGATACACATCCACTCATGGCAGAATATCTGGACAGGATTGTTTCGCTGTGCGATGAAAAGGGAATAGAGCTGATTCTTACTAAAACGCCTACAACCGGTTGGGATACCTCAAAGCATAATACCGTGGCAGAATATGCTACGGATAATGGTCTGGACTTTATCGATTTTAACGAGAGCGCCTATTATGAAGCTGCCAAGTTTAAATGGAAAAAGAACATGAGCGATGACTGGCATTGCAATATCTGGGGAGCAAGAAAGCTTTCAAAATATATGGGAGTGCTACTGGCTGATGAATATGACATTGCAGGTGTTAAAGATGAGCAGTGGGACAGTACGGAGGACTATTATCAGCAGACACTTGGAGACTGCGAGCTTCAGAATATCAGCGATTTGGAAAAATATCTGGAAATGCTGAATAGCCCCAGGTACACAGTATTTTTGGCAGGGCAGTCTGATATATCCGAGTATCTTGATGAAGAGGCTGTAAATGCCTTTGCAGGTCACGGGTTTGAACTGGATATTCCTGTAGGAAACGGATACTATGCAATAAAAAACGGCGATAAGATAGAACAGGTTACTGATTCAGAGGAAGTCAGAAATATAGGAAGTATCAGAAATTCTAAAGTCGATTATGTAATTATGTCTAATGGAAGTGAGTCAGATGGCTACAGCCAGATAATAATAGATAACGAAGATTACTCGCCTCACTGCGATGGGGTAAACATTGTAGTTTACTGTAATGATACCTGGAGAGTAATAGATAAGGCTACCTACGTAGGAACTTTGTACAGGCAGTAGAAAGCTATCTACGCAGGAACCTCATAATTCTTAGAGAATTATTGTCAAAAAATATTTAAAACATGAAAGCGCAAGCAAAAATACTACGTTCACAATAGTGAATACGAGGATATATTTTCCTTTATTATCTTTGTAATCATTGCCGTAAGCTTTAAATGATATAAGACTTGCCATGGAAGCAATAAGAGTTCCGAGTCCGCCGATATTGACGCCGATGAGGAGCTCTTTATAGTTTGTAACAAAACCTGATAACATAAGTGTTGCAGGAACGTTACTGATAAACTGGCTTGCAATGATTGAAATCAGATACTCCCTTCCGGAGGCTACACTCATGAGAAAATCACTTACGGCAGGGATTCGTCCCATATTTCCCGTAAAAATGAAAAATCCTATAAATGTAAGCAGAAGAATATAATCGGCTCTCAGAAGTATCTTTCCATCCATAACGGCAACTGTGGCAAGGATTATCAATGCCATCACATACCAGGGGATTACTCTTAGTACGGTTATAAGAGCTATGATAAAAAGAATGCTGTAGACAATTACCTGCTTCTTACTTCCAAAGCTCTTTACTATCTGGTAATTATCGCTTCTTTCCTTCAGGGCGCTTGCTCCGTTTTTTATGAAAAGAAGTGAAATCATAAGAAGCAGGAGAGAGAACAGGCTGTAGGGCAGCATACATACTACAAAATCCGGAAGTGTCATTCCTGTAAGTCCGTACAGATAGAGATTTTGCGGATTACCGATGGGAGTCAGCATACTACCAAGATTGGCAGCAACTGTCTGCAGAACTATCACCGGTATCATCATATCCTCACGCCTGCAGCTGTGCAGAGTCATAAGAGCAAAGGGAACAAATGTTATAAGTGCCACATCATTGGTGATGAACATACTTCCCAAAAAGCACATAAGGATAAGGACGGCAGCTAGCTGCCGTCCCGTCTGTACTTTCTTAAGAAGGATCTCTCCAATCTTTTCAAATATGGAATTTTCTCTAAAACCCTGAATTACAATCATGAGACCCCAGAGAATACCAAGGGATCTGAAATCTATGTAAGAGAGATATTTACTATCAGGTCTTACTAATACTGAAGATATGATCGCAAGTATCCATGCTGCCATAAGTACCGGATCTGATTTGATCTTTCTTAAAAAGTTCTTCATGCTGGTATCCTTTAAGCTGCCTTTTTAGCAGACTCTCCTGACTTCTCTCTCTTGGCAATGATAGGAAGGATTACTCCAAGTCCTGTAAGAACAAGAGGTGTTATTACATTAAGTGCAAAAGTAAACGGATCAGCATCATACATACCAAGGATGCAGCTTGCTGCAGTTACGATAAAGCACCATGCACCAAAGAACAATGCAACACCCTGATTCTTCACGAAACGGTACTCTGCAGGGAACTTATCGCCTGCCTTGCGAAGTGCCATGTAAGCGAAGAATACCCAAAGGTAACGAAGAGGCATGCATACAGAGTTGAGCTTTGTAAGCTGTTTAAGAACTGCTGCTGCACCGGGTACAAATGACTGGATAAGGATGATGGATCCTGAAAGAACCGCTACCATCTTAATACCATTTACATAAGCACCTGCATCATTCTTCTTAAGAAGACCTGAAGGAATGAACTCTCTTGCATCCTCGTTATCAAGAAGCATGCGAAGAGGAGCATCGATACTAAGTACAAGTGTTGAGAGCTGACCGATCATGTTGCATACAGCGTAGATGATAAGAAGGCTGTCACCAACATGATAGTAGTTACCAAGCTTCTGGAATGCCCAATAGCTTCCGTTTGAATTGTATGCGTTAAAGCTTTCTGTTGAAGCATTGATCTCAGCGGGATCAAACATCATACCCATTGAAATTGTGCCAAGGATCGCACATACAACTACCATGATTGCAAGTGTGATCATTGCTCTGGGGAATCCCTTGCTGGGATTCTCTACCTTATTAACATAAGGAGAAATCTTTTCACATCCGCCAACTGCAAATACGAGAATTGAAAGTGATGTGAAATACTTGACATCAAACTGAGGAACAAGGCTCTTCATGGTGAAATCCATTGATACGAAGCCTGCACCGGGGTTGATGGCAGGTGCTGCAAACATCATAAGTATGTAGAGAATAGACATAACAAACATGCTTGTTCCTGCGATGGTTGCGAGCTTTTTAAGAGGATTAAGACCTCTTGAAGCAACCCAGCAGAAAATAAGAAGAATTGCAAAGGTTACAAGCTGAACGGCAAGAGTAGGGAATGTATCATATGTCTCACCATTTCTGAAAATTGCCCAGCTAAGTGCCTTAAGACCGCCTGATGACTTGGATGCGATATAAGTAATGTGGCATGCCCAATATGTCCAGCCAGCGTAGTAAGCAAGCTTGGGACCTGTGGTACTTAAAATCCATGAGCTCACACCACCGCCTGATGTCTTGAATGCTGAACCAAGCTCACCGACCATAAGTGCATAAGGAATAAAGTAAAGTGCAAACATCAGTATCCAGCTGAAAATAACCTGAATACCATTAAAATAAACGAAGCCGTTAAGAACGTTTCCAAATCCCCAAACAGTGGAGAAGGCAATGAACGCCAATGTACTCCATTTCATACGTTTTGAATCCATTTTTTCTAATACCTCCTAAAAAAACTGAAATTTTAAAATAGATTCGCTTTAAGCGCAACTTTTATATTTTAATACATAAAAGCGTAAAAGTCACGTCTTTTTTAGGGGACTGTGTAGGCTTACATTAATGGAAAAAAGGAGGTTTTTATGGCTATAAATATTGAAACAATTAAGACTGAAAACGTCACCATGAATTACTTCAGATTTGGGAAACAAGGCGGAAGTCCATTGGTCATAATCCCCGGCTTATCAATTAAGAGTGTTATGGAATCTGCAGAATTTATTGAAGTTGCCTACAGTATTTTTGTGGACGAATATGACGTATATGTAATGGACAGAAGACAGAATTTACCGGAAGTTTATTCTATCGAAGAAATGGCTGTGGATACAGCTGAGGTCATTAAAAAGCTTGGTCTGTCCAAAATAAGTATAATCAGTACTTCTCAAGGCGGCATGATATCAATGCATATGGCATTAAAATATCCTGATCTTATCAGTAATCTTATAATTGCGTCCAGCAGCGCCCATGCAAATGATAAATCACTGGCTGTAATTAAAAAATGGATAAGTCTTGCAAAGAGTGGAGATAAGCAGGCACTGATGCTGGATTTTGCCGATAAGTGCTATACCAGAGAATATGCTTCAAAATATCATGATGCCTTTTTGAAAATAGCCGAAACGGTGACGGATGAAGAGCTGAAGAGATTCATAACAATAGCTTCAGATCTTAGTGACATGGATATCTCTGACAAGATTAAGAACATAAAAAGCAGAGTCCTGGTTCTTGGCGCAGACAAGGATGAGGTTTTTGGCATGGAACCCACTTTGGAACTGGCAAGAGAACTTAATTGTGAGTCCTATATCTATAAGGATTATGGACACGCATTCTATGATGAAGCACCTGACTGTACCGGGAGAATATATAAGTTTTTGAAGGGAAGTTCAAACACATAAACGAAATATAAAACAGAATATCAAGTGTCTGAAAACGCAGAAAATGTCAGAAGTTTCACAGATTGACAAAAGATTACAGGGTGTTAGAATTAGAATGTCACGATTAATTGGTTTTCTAAAAACCGTCTAATTTTTCTGGAGGAGGTATTGATATGTTAAAAGTATCAAAACTCGGTGCAACTGCGCTTGCTCTTGCACTATCTGTAACTTTTCTAACCCCGTCTACTGCCTTGGCAGCATCAAAACCCAGTGCAACAGTAAATCTTGACAAGGTCGGTACTAACACTTTACGTGTTGATGAAGATGTAAAGTCGATATTTACTCAGTCGGGCGAGAGAGATGCAGTTCAGGCTGCTGTTGTAAAGGCTGGTCTTGCAGGTGGCTGGCTCAGTGCTACTGAAGTAGGTGAATTTGAAAATTCAATATATCTTTATGATGGGGAGGGCTATAGCACCTATTACTATAAGGATGGATATCAGTTTAATATTGATAATATATCCACGTACTCTGATGATACGGATAATGTAAAGTATACTGTAACTCAAAGAGTGTATATTAACCCAACTACCGGTAAGACAAGCGTAAAAGAAGATGATGTTTATGTTAATGACGAAGCTGCAATGCAGAAATTCGTATCTGGTATCAGAATTGCTGCAGGTGAGACAACATATCTTTCAGTTCCACTTATAAACGGAGATATTAACATAACCAATGTTAAGTCTTCCAAGAAAAAGATTCTTAAGGCTAAGCGATTTGAAAAGAAAGACTTAGTACTTACTTCAAACGATAATGTGAGAGTAAAGAGTGAGGTTGTTGGAGGAAAAACAGTACATTATTTCTACACAAGTGCAGGTGAGAAGGTTGTTCTTGCAGATGATTATACGAAGGATCCTAAATTTTTGGCGGCAACCAGATCTCATGCAACAGTATATATCAAACTCACACCTGTTAAGACCGGAAGCTCCAAGCTTTCATTTGATATTGTAAATGAGCAGGGTACGGTTACAGGTAAAGTTGAGACTACAGTTTATGTAGTATCTGATCAGGATATGCTTAAGACATTTACATTTGCCGGAAAGTCTCTTCTTGGTGATTATAGTAATCCTAAGAATTTCTGGTATGGAAAGAAATCATCAGATACAGACTATAATGTTTCATCTGCTAACAGTGGGAAGCTTGTTGTAAAAGCAAATAAGAAATATAAGGTAGTTGAGATTAAGGTTGGTACAATTGGACTTACTCCTTATACTTCAGAAATTGCGGCTAAGAAAGGTCATGGGAATTATGGCTATACATACAGTAATATATCCGGAAATGCTGTAGATGCCGGTATCGATTTAAATGGTGATGGCGATACTGATGATACTATAGATGGTGTAAGTGAATCCAATGCCAGATATAAGTTTACAACAGTTAAGTCCGGCAAAAAGATTAAGCTCAGCAAGGTTGGCGTTGATCAGACACATTCCTATGAGGTGAATTCAAGAACAAGGGATAATGGTAAAAATATATATGATAAAAACGTAGCCGGAAATGCTGTTTCTGAAAAGTTTACTAATAAGGGATATGATTTAGTTGCTCCTACAGTAATCAAGGTAGTTGTATACGACACACTTGCTCAGGAATATCACACAATTGAGAGGACTATTTATCGTACAGTAAAGAAGTAATGGAGTAAATTCCTTACTTAAGATATTAGTCAGGTAATATGAGTGAACACAAAACTGTCACATGGGATGAAAAGTCCTGTGTGGCAGTTCTTTTTTTGAGCAGAGCACTTAGCGAGGTATTTCACGAGCTTAGTGCGAGCCATGGAAGTCCACTTAATGAGGTATTGTCGAATTTAGTGGAGCTTCCAGAGCAGAGCAACTTAGCGAGGTATTTTACGAGCTTAGTGCGAGCCATGATTATCAAAATATAATAATTATAAAATATTGCATATGCGGCGAGTAATATGATTGCTAAATAATATGCGCAAATGCAGCTATTGTCTTGTTTTATATATTTATCGAAATTATAAACATTTAATAAAGTTTATAAAAACTCTATAAAGCCAGTATTTGAGCGCCTTGACAGCTTTTTATAGAGTGCTAAAATCAGTATAGTCACGGCAACGCGGTTCGATATACCGTAGAAAGAATTTTTATGAAGGAGGGTCTCTTTATGAAGGGATTAAGAAAATTTGGAGCAATGGCTCTTGCAGCAGCTTTGTCACTTACGCTTATCGCTCCTGTTAACGCTAATGCAGCTTATCAGGAAGCGGCAGGACCTAGTTTTTCACAAAGGTATTCTGGTATTTCTGAAGTAGATCAAATCAAGGAGAATAAAGATGCATCAGGTAAGGTTGTCTCCTATACAGATATCACTACTGGAGCTACTGCTGCTGAGAGTGCAGATTTGATTGATTATACTGCTCCTAAGAAGATGCAAATTGAGGTAAATGATTGGCAGACTCTTCATGTATATTTAGGCAATGGAAATTGCGAGATCAGAAATGTGAAGTCCTCAAATAAAAAGGTTATAAAAGCTAATCTCAGTAAGAATTTTAGTAAATATACAACAACTGATAAGATATCTGTACATGAAGAAAATGGACAGTATTATTACTATGATGGTGTATCAGGCAAAAAGACTATAGTTGCAAACAAGGATGCAGCACCTAATGCATCAGAAGGCAGATATCATATTACGTTGAAGGCTTCGAAGGAAGGCAAAGCTACAATATCTTATGATGTGTATGACAATACAGGAAATAAAACAGAAACTGTTAAAATTAAGGTAACTGCAAAGGAGGTTGCTCCTTTTGCATCCGTAACTTTTGCAGGTAAATCTCTTATTCATGATCGTTATATTGGTGCTACAAATGCAAATGCTCTTGGAATTAAATATGTTAGTAACACTACGACAAAGAAGTCTGGAAAAGTTAAAATCAAGATGAATAAGGGCTATAAGCTTGTAAAGGTTATTACAGGTACAGAGAATGGATATGTTGTAAAACCTGATGATGTGACGGCACCTTATTATGGAGAAGATGCAGAGCAGATTAAGAGTGAGTTCAAGAGTGATTTTGGTACCTTCTCAAATTACTATACCTGGACTGACCGCGGAGCATCAAAGAGCTTCAAGCTTGCGCTTAGTACAACACCTAGTAGTTATGGCTATTCAAAATATGGAAAGACCGGGGAAGAACCTTATGAACATTTGTATTCTAGAGAGGGCTATTCTTCTTCAACACCTATTTATATTTATTTTGTTGATAAGAGCACAAATAAGCTTTACAGATTCAACACAACTATTACAAGACGTCTTATAAAATAAGATATATTTTAGATGTTTATATGCCCTCCGTCCAATTCTGGATGGAGGACATTTTCTATGCAATTCATAATGGTTTTATCGCAATAATGAAAACAAAAAAACTCTGTGGCAGGGCATAAAATTTGAAAATGATTCCCAATGTAGAAAGAAATTAAAAATTTCGAAGAATAGATATATAAACCTCAAATAACTGTTAAAACAAAGAAAGTAGAAAGAAAATAAATAATTTCTTCAACAGGATAAACGGTTGTAATTTTCTGAAAAAGAGTTGAATAACAATTGAAATAGGTGTATATTTTGTAATTGTCACGGGTAATTGGACTTGTTCAATTATCAAAAAAAAGAGGGTGACCAATTATTTTGTTGGAGGAGGATTCACATGAAGGGAATCAAAAGAATTGGAGCAATGGCACTTGCTACAGCAATGATTATTTCACTTGCAGTGCCCGGCAGCGCTAGAGCAGCTGTTTACAGTACAGCTGAGCAGGTTTATGACGTAGATCGTCAGGGTACTTCTTCTATTGAGAATGGTACTGTAAAAGAGAACGTAACAGGAACCATTTACAGAAACAGAATTACAGGTGCTGCTTATGATGCAAGCACAAATAATGCTGATGCAGAACGTGCTGCAAAACAATATGTTCAGGACGTGAAGAAGATTGAGGTTGGTACTGATAGCTATTATGGCCTTTCTATCAATCCTGAGGTTGGACAGACACTTGACAGCGTAAAAATCAAGAGCGGTAAGGCTAATATTTCAATTAAGCAGTCCTACAAATATGAGACTACAGTATATCCCAGCTATGACTCAAAGACTAAGGAAGTATATTTTAAGAAGAGTGATAACACAAAAGAAGTAATTGCTACTTCTGAAAGTTATCCTACAGATGAGCAGTTGAAGGCTTGGAAGCGTGTAGATACCAATTATACATATCGTATCTTTGGTAAGAAGCCTGGTAAGGCTAAGATTGAGTACACTGTATCAGGCAAGAAGACTAAGGTAAATGTTACAGTATCTGATGATGCAAGAGTATTTAAGGCTGTTTCATATGCAGGTAAGAAGCTTACTCGTGATAATGACAGAAATGCAACTAATGCAAATACATGGTATACAAATACCTCTAATAAAGCTGGTATCAACTATGTAACCAAGAAGTCCGGTAAGTTCAAGGCTACTATGGGTAAGAACTATAAGTTTGTTAAAGCATTTGTTATTAAGAGTACACCTTACGAGGTAAAGACAGATGCAGATTCTCATTCATACAGCAGCAAGTATTATTCATATTCATACAGTTGGTCAAAATCTCAGACAGCAAGACAGAAGACTACAGGTATTGACCTTAATGGTGATGGTGATACACTTGATACAATCTATGGTATAAATGAGAATAACTACTCAGAAGATACAGTACAGGTTGTAGGTAATAACAAGAAGATCACACTTGATACAACACCTATTAAGGATGAGTACACATACACAAGAAATGATGATGGTCTTGAGTATTCAACAGTTCGTTCTTCACAGAGCAACATGGCTGAGGACACAAGAATTATTGTTGTTTACCAGAACAAGATCACTAAGACATTTGGAACAAGCTACTTTGATATTACATACAGAACATCTAAGAACTAATTTAATTAGTTTATAGCGATAAATCCTCCGGAAATCATTTTTCGGAGGATTTTTTGTATTCAGGATTATATACTAATGCAGCCAATTGCTGCATCCGATTTTGCCAATACAGCAATTGAATAAAACTTCCATAAATAGTAAACTAAGACCTGGATTTAAAATCATTATCTATTCTTGGATATTAAATCTATTTGAGGGGAAATATGAAAAGGGAGTTTTTTGGGGATGAGATATGATGCATTTATAAGCTACAGACATGCACCTCTTGATATGGAGGTTGCAAAGAGAATTCACACAGGGCTTGAAACTTATAAGATACCGGCTTCTGTGCAGAAAAAGACAGGAAAAAAGAAGATGGGCAGGGTCTTCAGAGACCAGGAAGAATTGCCCATTGGAAGTGATCTTGATGACAATATTTCAGGCGCTCTCGCCGAATCTAAATATCTGATTGTCATTTGTTCTCCACGAACACCTGAATCCTATTGGGTTTGTAAGGAAATTGAAAATTTCATAAAGATGCATGACAGGAATCATGTACTTGCTGTTCTGATAGAGGGAGAGCCATCAGAATCTTTTCCTCCGCAGCTTCTTACTGATGAGGAAGGTAATCCTGTAGAGCCTCTTGCTGCAGATGTAAGAGGTGCTGACAAAAAAGAGCGAAACTCTAAGTATAAGACGGAGCTTCTTCGCCTGGCTGCTCCGGTTATTGGCTGTACCTATGATGAACTCAGGCAGCGCCACAGAGAGAGGATGATAAGGAAGACCATAACTCTTGCGTCATCAGCCGCAGCGGTTATTGCCGTTTCGGGTATGGCATTTGGTATTTATAATGCCGGAGTCGCTTCTAAGATGAAGCAGCTTGCTGATGAGAAGAGCAGACTTGCTGATGAAATAACTGTCCAATATAAGGGTAAGCAGGAAAATCAGTCCAGATTCTATGCAGAGGAATCACTTTCACTCTTTGATCAGGGAAACAGAGAAGATGCTGTTCTTGTTGCTATGGAGGGACTGCCTTCGGAAGAAAATGACAGACCTTATGTTCCTGAAGCTGAATACGCACTTTCAAAAGCACTTTATGCCTATGACAGCGGCAATGATTTATCTTTTGACAGAAATCTGACACACAGTTTGCCTTTGGCATTTATGAAAAGGTCAGATGATGCAAGATTACTCGTAACCTTTGATAAAGGGAACAAGGTGTACGTATGGGATACAGAGAACTGGACGCTTAAGACTACCATTGAACCAAGTGTTAATGAATTCAATTATTATGAAAATGTAAATACGGCAGATGCTGACGCTTCAGGCGTTTATATAAACACAGACTATGCGCTCACCAAGTATGACTATGATGGGAATGTCATATATTCGAAGGAAACGGATGATATGGTTGTGGAATGTGAAGTCTGTGAAGATAGCAATAAGGTGATTCTCGTTTGCCATAATTCAATTTTAATACTTGATGCAGGTTCAGGTGAGGTACAGAAAACTATCGAAGAATCCACAGGAATTACCTTTAAAAAGGGTGGAAAGTATATTGCTGATAAAGGAATTTATGCAGCACAGCATTACAGTGATGATGAAAATGCTGATAATTATTTTTCACTGATAAATATCGGGGATGGCACAAAAACTGATACAAAATTGTCTGAAGGTTTCAGCCTTGATTTTGGCATTACTGATAATGGAAACTATGCGGTTTTATCATGTAATGGAGATATTTTGCATAATGGACTGACCCATACGGTTCTGGATTTGATTGATAAAAATGGCAATTTAGTGTGGTCAAGAGATCTTGATGCTGATGCCAGCAATATACTGAGTTTTGTTGCTATAGTCAAAGCACACCAGTATGAAAAAGACGGAGTTACGAATTCAGATATAGTAGTTACAGTTGAATCAGATGCTTTTACTATAGATGAATCTACAGGTGAGATAAAGGCAGAGTTCAATCTTCCCGGAGATGCAACCATGCTTGCTCTTTCTGTTGGAGTGCCCTATGGAAGAGTTGGATATAATCAGGGAAACATTGATTTTGTAGATTTTTCTACAGGCAAAATTCATTCAGAATTCAGTTTTGAAACAAATGCTTCCGTCAGAGAAGCAGTAGTCTTGCAACATGGACTTGCCTTTAATTCTTTTTCATCTCCTGATGTACATGTTCTGTCATGGCATGAAGCTCCTGATGCAAAAGAGTTTATGGTTTTTAATGATGATATGAAAGTATTTTCCGTATCAGACGATTCAAAATATCTGGCTATGGGCGCCAGTAGGGAATATGGTAAAGTCTCTATCTATGACAGAGAAGGAAATGTGATTTATTCCTATGATCAGGGTGATTCGATTAAGAATGTTGTTTTCAGAGGCAATGCAGCATTTATATACGATAGCGGAATTATTGTAAAAATCGATCTTACATCAAAGAGTGCTGAGGAATACCGTCTTCAGGATTATGACTTTGACATTAATTTTTTTGATGTGAATTTATCTGCTGATGGCAATACTGCTGCTATATGGAGTGGTAGGAAACTGCTGATTCTTGATCTGGAGAAGAAGGAAAAGCTTGCACTTATTGAAACAGAGAATCAGATAGGAGCTGCGATTCCTGCGGCAGATAAAAACACCGTCTATATAATCGAGGGAGGAAAAACACTTTATAAAACAGAGATTGCTACAGGTGAGAATACAATTCTTGGTGATGACAACCTTCGAATGGTGATAAACAGCTCTAACATGAACTATATGACGCTTAGTCCCGATGGAAAGTATCTTGCCATTACATGCATGGATGGAAATGTAAGAATTGTTGATATTAAAAGTCTTGCAACAGTTGAAGTTATTCCTATGGATGCTTATTACCAGGCATATGTTTCATTTACAAGCGACAATAAACATCTTGTGATGCAGGGCGATGATTATAAGGTTCGCATATGGGATATGGACAGCAGGGAAATTGTAAATTCTGTTGATACGGGCGTAAAGGTAAGATGTATTGTCTGTGATGAAGACAGTAAGCTAATGGCTGTCTGCTCAGGATATGGAATGCTTTTGTATGAAACGGATACCTATGGCTGCGTAGCTGATATTGATAGAGGAATGGCATATTTTACTGATGATGATTCCATACTTATAAGCAGTGACAGGATGGATTTGAAATGCACTCAGTATAAGAACTATAAGCAGCTGATAGAGGAAGCAAAGAAGCAGTTTGCAGGAGCAGTACTCAGTGCTGAGAAAAAGGTTAAATACAACATTAATTAAGTTTTATATGTAATGTACTTATCTGGCTGAAAAAAGTTAACAATAAAAGATATGGTATCAATAAAGGAAGAATTTTAATGGAAAGTATTTTGATAATTCTGATTTCGGCTGCAATCTTTTTTGCAATAGCATTGTGGCTTGCGATAGATAGTGAACATATAGCAAAATGGACACAGATAGCTTTTTTCATAGCTATTATAGGCGGACTATTTATATACGGCTCTATAAATTCGTTTATATACGGTGCTGAGCCTCTGAGCGCTGTTCTGAGGACTGTTGTTGACCTTGGAAAAATGTTTGGTAATACAGGTGGCGATAATTTTGAGAAGTTCAAAAATGCTGTCGGTATAAATCCGGGACTTTCGGTTTTTTACTGGCTCATACACTTCTTTGCTTACTATTCACTGGTAAGCGCAGTCATTCTTCTTATCGGTGATAACGTACTTAGGAAAATGCGTATATTTTTCCTGAAGATTCATGACATTGAAATCATCTATGGTATCAATGAGCATACCATAAATACAGGAAGAGAACTTGTAAAAAATGACAAGGCCTCCGTGGTATTTGTTGGAAACGGAGCAGGGTATGAATCAACTATCAGATGCATGGGAGGAATCTGTTTTTCTGATAATGATGCGAAAAAGCCTACGAAAAAGTTTTTGAAAAGATTATCTCTTAAGAGATATAAAGGGAAAATCCGCATAAGTGCACTGTCAGTCAATGAAGATGCGAATTTTGATTATGCTTCAAAGATGATGAAATGCCTTCAGGAATTCGGAATCAGCCCGGTTCAGACTGAGCTTGTACTTTTTGGCAGGGAGGATATAGAGAATAATTATTTTCAGGCGTTGGGGAACACCTATGGTTATGGAAGTGTTTTTGCTTTTAATTCCCCGGAGCTTACAGCTAGAATTCTTCTTAGGAAATATCCTGTATGTAACACGATTCCCTTTAATTCAAAGGCAAAAGCTGAAAGAGATGTGAGCGCCCTTATCATAGGTTTTGGACATGTAGGGCAGGAGCTTCTTAGAAGAATTGTCTCAGGTGGCCAGTTTGAAGGAAGCGAGTTCAAGGTTTGCGTTTTTGATCCTAATGTTCATAAAAAGGACGGTTTTTACAGAGTCCGCTATGAAGCGATGCTGGAAAATTATGATATTTCTTTTATGCCTTATGACGGCAGGAGCTCTCAGCTCACTGATTATGTAAAAGAAAATGCGGCTAATCTTACAAGCATATACATCACAGTTGGTAATGAATCCGCAGGTCGCGATATGGCATATGGAATACATGAGATATTATCAAAGGCAGGATGTCAGGCACCTATTTATCAGTGCTGTGACGGCTCGGTTATTTATTATAAGGAAGATATGCATTGTGAGATAACCGATACTTTTGCACCTGAAATTATTTATGACAGAAATATCGATCAGCTGGCGAGAGAAATAAATCATTTTTACAGGGGAGATGCAGAGGCTGCAGATGAGCAGTGGAAGGACTGTGCATACTTTGACAGAATGAGCTGCAGAGCCAGTGCGGACTATTTATCAGGGCTTATAGGCAGGCTGGGAATTTCAGGCTCTGAAGAAATCACTCCGGAATGTATGGAGAATCTGGCGAAATCTGAACATGAGAGATGGTGCGCTTTTCACTATTCCATGGGCTACAGATGCATGACAGAGGACGAGATCAAAGCCAGAGAAGAGCAGTATAAACAGGATAAATCCACCAGAATCACCAAAGATAATGCTAATAAAATTCATGCGTGCTTGATACCATGGGACGATCTGGATGAGCTTTCCCGTTTTGAAAATTCTGTAACAGGAAAAAATCTTGATTATAAACAAATGGATAGGGATAATATTGTGACAATGGTTAAGCTATTATTAGATTAACAAAAAAAGAGGGGGATCATTATCATGAATATTATTAAGAAAATCACATTGCTTGGCGTGACTCTTACCAGTGCATCTGCACTTTTGGCATGTTCTTCAATAAGTAGTGAAGGTGCATCTGAATCAGATTGGCAGACGGAAAATGAAAACTATGAGAATGAGAACAGTAGTCAGGAAGATTCTGAAGGAGAATCCGGTTTTGCTGTAAGTAAAGACTATGGAGATAAGACGCAGGAAGCTCTGTGGGATTTGAGCAATGTTTTCAATGATTACAGGGAGAGTGCCATGGCAGATCCTGTGAGGCAAATGGAAGTAACTCCAGTATCTAAGACACTTTCAACTACAAGTGGTGAGAGTGATCCTTATGATATCTGTACCATTGAAATGAATGGTCGCAGGATGCAATATACCATGGAAATAATAGGTGAGCCTGATGATGAAGGTATGTATCCTTTGTACATCACTATGCACGGCGGCGGTGAATCAACAGCTGAGGAAAATAATGAGCAGTGGATAGCAATGATGAATTATTATCGCGATTCAGTGCAAAATGGAATTTATGTAGCTGTAAGAGGTATGGAAGATGTATGGAATATGCATTTTTTGGAAGATTCGTATCCTATGTATGACAGGCTTATTGAGGATATGATACTTCTTGAAAATGCTGATCCCAACAGGGTTTATCTTCTGGGATTTTCTGCAGGAGGTGACGGAGTATATGCTGTTGCTCCAAGGATGGCAGACAGATTCGCTGCAGTTAATATGTCATCCGGCCATCCCAATGATGTTAGTCTTCTTAATTTATCAAATCTTCCTATAGAGATTCAGGTGGGAATAAGGGACTACTACAGTGCTTCTGCAAAAAGGTCACTGCGTGGTGCAGAATTCGAGGACATTCTTAATGGATATAGTGAAGCTTTTGGTTTCGGCTATTCTCACAGAGTGCTGGTTCATGTTCCTCAGGGTCATGGAATCAATGACAATTATGTAGTAAATGATGAATTTATTGAGGAGTATGGTCTGCAGGATGAGGATCCGGCAAAGCTTTATCCTCACGTTCTTAAACATCCGGAAGAATTTGCAAGAAGAGCAGAGGATGAGGACTGGTTATCTGCTTTTATGAATATTCTTGAAGAGGTTTCCGGCAAAACATCCTGCTCAGAGCTGTCTTATGAGTCTCCGGATGGACTTGATGACAAACTATTTGAGTATGTGACAAACGACCTGAATATGGAAGTTGTAGAGGAAAGAGATACTGATGCGGTTCACTATGTGAACGACTATCAGCGTGAACCTTTACCACAGTCATTTATCTGGGATCTCGGTACGAGAGCGGATAGTAGAAACGATAATGCTTTTTACTGGTTAAAGGCAGATAAATCCGTGAATCAGGGAGTAATTGAAGCGGTTTTTGACAAAGAGAATAATACAGTATATTTGGATGAGATTGATGACGTTAACGGAGAGATTACCATTTTAGCAAATCCTCTGATGATGGATTTTGACAGACCTTTGACCGTGCAGACTCCGAATGAAGAAATTACTGTTGACTTAAAACCGGATAAAAAGATAATGGAAGAATCAGTTAAAGAAACAGGTGATTTTAACCTTGCATGGGCAGATGAAGTAACTGTTTCATTAAACAAATAAAAATGTATCTATGCCACAAAAATCTTGGTTCATCTAAAAGAATTTTGTGGCAAAAATTTTGCTGCTTTTTATCCGGGATGATTATTTTTTATGGAATAAATAATGGTTACAGTAAAAAATTAGTGAAAAATCATTATATTCCATAATTTTGGATTTATGTTATTATATGGGTTATGAAAGAAAGAGATGAAAGCAGAACTTACGTCAGAAGAGAAGTTCGTGCGGGTTATAGGAAAGAACTTAAGAAATTTATAAGCGAAGGAAAAGGTCATTACAAGTGCAGATTTGCTGAGCTTGCCTATGATATGGGTGATATGTACCGGAAGGGTATAGGAGGTCCGGTTGATACAGCTAAGGCATATTCTTACTATCTGCAGGCTGAATATGCGATGCAGTTGAGACTACAGGTTAAGAGAAGCAGTGAAGACGAGGCACTTCTTGCCAGAGTCAGACTTGCTCTTACCAAGCTTCGGAGAAAACTGGGTTATGGCAGTGAGAAGCTTTATTGCAGTACACATCCCTTTGTACTTTATCAGGCACTTGATGAAGGTCATGACCTTATGGTTTCCTTCAGACCACTTAAGAGCGGACGTATCAAAATTGTAGGTGCGAGAATTCCCAAGGCAGGAAGAGAAGAGAACAAAAATTCAAGAATGCTGATCACATACGACAGATTTCATTACTGTGAGCTCAGAGATTTTGTAATAACCTATGCGCAGAATGTTCAGGGCTTATGGTTTGAGGGAAATGAGGACTGTATCAGGGTGGATTCTATAACACTCACAATTGATGAGATGTTTGGAAATAGGTGCGAATTCTATTATCACGGGAAACTGGTTGCTTATATCTTTGCAGAAGACTATGTTGTTAGTTCGGGTAGACCGCGATATATGAGATTTTAAATTGGAAACTATTTGTAAAAAATCTGAAAAAAAGCCATAAAATATATTGTATTATGGGTTTGGTGTGATAAAATCTAGATATATCAAGAATGATAAGTTCAGAGTGCACATTTTAGTGTACGAAATATAAATCGTTCTGCGGTTTATAGAATTATGAGGGAGAAAGAACCGGTGCCAATATCGCGCCGGCTCTTTTGCTTTATTCATTTTCAGCATCTTCAAGCACATTTTGAGTGCTTTATTCAATCTCTACGAATTCAAGTACATTTTTGATTGTTTATTCATTCTCTGCATCTTCAAGAACATTTTCAATTTTGTTTCTAAGCCATACGATATCCTGATCAAATGCTTTTAATAGTGCGTCAGAGTATTTGGATTTCCGTACAGCATCAGTGCGCCTTAAAGCAGATAGGGAATCCTGAAGCTCTATTATTTTTTCAAGAGTTTCCTTCATCTCATCACTAAGTGACCTTGCGCCTCTAATGCACCCATCCAGAACACTTCCGATTCTGCTCCCTTTATAGGTAATCTGTCTGGCAGAATTCATGATTTCAGATCTGAAAACCTCCAGGGCTTTTAAATAGTTTTTCTGAAGCGAATCCTGCTTTTTCATGGCAGCGCGAAAATCCTGATTAAGAGTGGACAGGCTTTTTATCAGAATATTCGTATAGTTTGTACTTTGCCTGTAATATTCGTTGCATACGGAAGAATACATATCAGCGTATTTCGTGGAGTCCCGATGAGCAGATTCAATCGTATTGAGAGATGACCGAACGGTATTAAAGCCGTTTTCAAGGGTTCCCAGCTCAGCGTCCAAAGCCGCAGATATATCGTGGATTTTTCTTGAAAGATTTCCTACCTCGGCAGCGATCCTGGTTGAAAATTCCCGGCTTTCTTCATTCATATGTGTAGCTTCTATTGTGGTGTGTAGCGCAAAAAGATCTGCCTCGGATGCAAGGGCTTCGAGCATATCTTTCTTTTCCGAAAGACTCTGCACCTGCTTGTGATACTGCTCCAGGCTGGACAGGGTGTATGATACTGATTTTTTCAGAATATGGGAAAAAGAGGAGTAACTTCTTATCTGCATGATAAGTTCCTGGTCCGGCATATATTCATCAGAAAGCTTTTGCAGATTGATCTGAGGAATTTCAATATTCCCTGCAAGATCGGAATTAGCCGGAAGCTCCGGAAGATTATCGGTAGATTCTCTGATTGAGGAAAGGGCATCGCTTATTTTTACCATGGTTTCCCCAAGAATATTTACATCATCAATATGACCGCCTGAAGCAGCAATGATTTCAAGCAGCATATCAGAAAGATTGTCAAAGGCTTCGTCCTGATCAGATGCAAAGGAATTAAGATCCCCCTCTATCTGATCGCGTCTTCCTTTTAAAGCGGTGGGAATATCGCGGATCGGTGCGATGAGGTCTGAAAGGCGTTTCCTTTTTACAACCTCCTGCCTGCTGATTGTAGGAGCATACTCTTCAAGCGGCAAGTAATTATTATCAAGTTCATCATCAAAATCCCTGCCAAATAGTGCCAAGATTACGCCCCCTCCCCAAGAATATTGTAAGGTAAAAGTGATTAAGAATCATACCTTCATAAAAGTCTATATATAGTAAAATTATACCATAATAGCTCGTGAATTTCCGCAGAAATAAAAAAAGAGTTACCACAATTTATTGCAAGTAATGTATTTAAAAAACACAATATATGGTATAATTCCTTTATAAACAACTTTGTTTCAACCGACCAAATTTCATAATCGGGGGGAAAGTGCATGAAAAAAATCTATGTACTCGATACTAACGTCCTCATTCAGGCACCACATGCTTTAAAGTGTTTTGATGATAACGATGTTATCCTGCCACTGGTGGTACTTGAAGAACTGGATTCGCACAAGCGCGACGAGGGTGAGCGGGGTGCCAATGTCCGTGAAGTGATCCGTTTGCTTGAAGAGCTGCGGGAGAAAGGAGATCTTACCAAGGGAGTTGAGCTGCAGGATGGCGCAATTCTCAGGATTGAGAAGAATTTTAAAGACGTAGAATTGCCAAAGGATATGACGGAGTATAAATCCGATAATCGTATCCTCAGAGTATGCAAAGGGCTTTCCGATACATCCAAGGAACAGGTTATTCTGGTAACGAAGGATATATTGATGCGTATAAAGGCGCAGCTTCTAGGAATTAAAGCTCAGGATTTTACAACTGAACAGGTAGTATCACATGGAGAACAGTATGCCGGACGCATAAGAGTTTATGCACCCGAGGAGAATTTTAAGGAGTTTAGAAGAAAAGGAGTTCCGGTGGACGTAGTTTATACCTGCGATGGAGCGGGTAATAAAATCAAGCCGGAGCTTTATGAAAATGAATTTGTCGTACTCCAAAGCGATCAGGCCACTAATAAGACTCAGATGGGCAGGGTTGATCATGGAGTGATTAGGAAGCTTGAATTTGAAAAGGCACAGCCCTACGGGGTCACCCCCAGAAATGCCGGGCAGTATTTCCTTCAGGAGGCACTTATGCAGCCTGCTGAGAAGGCACCTTTGGTTATTGTAAAGGGAATGGCAGGAACTGCAAAGACATTTTATTCGCTGGCTGTTGGTCTTGAGAAAATGGTTAATCGTCCCACGGGAGAATACAGAAGAATTCTGGTCTGCAGACCTAATTCGCAGTTTGATGATGATATTGGTTTCCTCCCTGGCGATGAACAGGAGAAGATCGGGCCTCTTATGAGACCTATAATAGATAATCTGGAGCAGCTGATTGATTCCAGTGAAGAAGAACGATATCAGGATGAAAAGGAGCTTCAGGATAAAACAGAAGAGATATTTGAGAGGGGAATTGTTCAGACTGAAGCGCTGAATTTTATCAGAGGGCGTTCTATTTTAAAAACCTATCTCATTATTGATGAAGCTCAGAATATGACACCGGCTCAGGCAAAAGGTATCATAACCAGAGCAGGTAAGGACACTAAGATAATTCTTTTAGGTGATCCGAACCAGATCGATCGTCCATTCCTTGATGAGAGGACAAATGGCTTGTCCTACGCGTCCGAGCACATGAAGGGCTCAGAACTGTGCTGGCAGATAACCTTGTCTACAGAGGAATGTGAGAGATCAAGACTTGCAATGGATGCTATTGGAAGAATGAGAGATAAAGTGATAATGTGATTTATAGTAAATACCCTCGTGAGGTTGAGTCTTTCGAGGGTATTTTTGTGGGCTATAGTTATGAATGGTAATAGTAGAAGAAAGATAATTTTTCATATAGATGTTAATTCTGCATTTCTCTCTTGGACTGCGGTGAAACGCCTGAAAGAGGATCCGGATTCCATAGACCTCAGGACTATTCCCTCTGTAGTAGGAGGAGATATTAAAACGAGGCACGGGATAGTGACAGCAAAATCTATCCCTGCCAAAAAATATGGAATTAATACCGCTGAGCCAATCACAAGTGCTCTGCAGAAATGCCCAAAGCTTGTGGTTGTTCCTTCCGATTTCAAGACCTACAGGGAGTATTCTCATGCATTTATCGATATTTTGAGGAGCTACTCAGAGATCCTTGAGCAGGTTTCTATCGATGAGGCATTCCTGGATGTAACCGGGCTATCATCATTTGATGTGAAGAAGCATTTGATGGATGTGTTTTCGGGTGAAGCAAGCACAGATGAAGACTTATATACAGATAAAACCAGTATTGAAGAAGCACATGCGGATAATATGAGTTCTGCAGGTGAAAAGTATACTAAAGGGACTAATAATGTAGAAGAATCCTATGCAGATGGAACTAATCATGTAGAGAAATCATATGTTGAAGGTACTAAACATGAAAAAGAATCCTATGTTGATGGACCCGGGAATGGGGCTGAATCCTATATTATTAGAAATAATCATGCAGAAGATCTTTATGCAGGTAGAAAGCAGTTGCAGAATAAGATAGACTCAATCGAAGGAATTAACGAGCCGTTTCCGATATGTCTTGCCGCTGCCATCAGGTATGAGATCCGGACGAAGCTTGGATTTACTGTAAATGTGGGAATATCTACGAATAAATTACTTGCTAAGATGGCAAGTGATTTTACAAAGCCTGACAAGACCCACACCCTCTATCTTGAAGAAATACAGGATAAAATGTGGGGGCTCGATATAGGCGACCTTTTTGGATGTGGCAAAAAGAGTGCTGAAAAGCTCCGTGGAGTAGGAATTCGAACAATTGGTGAAGCCGCCACAGCTGACATGGATCTTCTAAAGTCTCAGCTTGGAGAAAAGTCAGGGGATTACATAAAAAGAAGTGCTAACGGAATCGGATCGGATACTGTTCATCCTGAGAGAGAGGATGCCAAGAGCTATTCGAATGAGACCACCATGACCTACGATATCACTGCTGCAAATTATGACCAGGACATGCCTCCGGTAGTCAGGTACCTTTCTGAGAAAGTATCCGGCAGACTTAAGCGCGATGGCGTATATGGCGGAACAGTGACAGCGCAGGTTAAAACCAATGATTTCAAGCGTTTTTCAAGGCAGATAAAGCTTTCAGAATCCACTGACAATGCAGATGTCATCTATGATAATGCCATGTTTCTTTTGGGGAATCTTCTAACCGGAGAAAATGGACTTTTTGAAGATGACATTGGAATCAGACTGGTGGGGGTCGGAGTCGATAATCTTGATAACGGAGAATACCGACAGGTGAATCTCTTTGACTGGGCAACCACCGGGCAGGCTGAAATCAAAAAAGAAAAGGAACTTAATGAGAAGCAGGAAAAGCTTGTGGAAATGGAGCGCCTAATAAAGGGCAAGTTTGGAGACGACGCCATCAGCAAGGGACTATAAGAATCAGGAATTCGTGAATGTATCAACCTTCACTGAATGCACGACAAATCTTCTTCCGCTTCCGGATTGCCCCTGGCACGTGGACAAGGTGAGAAGAGAAGGGTAATCCTCAAAACTAACATCGTTTGGAATATCCATCATGGAATTTCTTTTAACAAATTTCAGATATTCATCATAGCCTTCATGGTCCTTCACTTCGGTATAGCTGTAGGAACCGTCAGTTGTAATGTAATAGGAAAAAACTCTGTACTTAAGTATTTTATCTTTAGTATAGATATATATGAAAGGATCCTTTTCAAGCGGATTCTCATCTCCTGATTTGTATAGAGATTTGAGAGAACCAAACATTGACTGATTTTTCATGTTATGTCCAAAAATCATATCGCTCAGGCCGCAGAAATTCTCATCACTAAGGACATCCATAAAGATTGCGCCGGCCTTATTATTTTTTCCATCAAAGGTCTTATAGAGATACTGATCTATGCTCTGCTCCTTAACAATAGGATAGTTGATTTTGGAAAATGCCGGAAAATACAACCATCCGATAAAATCTGAATTAATTTCCTCTAACGCAGCAAAATTGATGTCGAGCTTCGGGTAGTCCTCCGGACTTTCAGAATCATCACCAGGATTTGTTTCTGCAGGCTTAACATAAGTATCCTTGATTGAGTTGTATTCATTAACTGCTGCTGAATATTCGGACTGATCCTTGTAAATCATAACAGCTTCGTATATGACTACTCCAAGTAGTGCAATTATAATTATTACATGAAAAAATCTGTATAACGGACTAGTGGTATTGTTCTTGTTTTTACTCATAACTCTTGTTAATATTCTCCTTTAATACTCTTATTGGTATTCCCTTAGAAAATTCGAAAAAAGTCCTGTGAACATCTTAGTTTATACAAAGCAAAATTATCAGTTTATTTTCGCTTTATGTGTGTATCGTTCATGAGGGATAATTTCATCCTTTCATTATCCTAGTAAATTGAATCTAATTTTGCAACTTTCCTAAGGAATAATCGTTATTTGTAATTTGATCAAATATTAAATAGAATCAGACTTTGTATCTTTCCTGGGAATATTCATTCTTTGTGATTTGGCAAAAATCTGTGCGTAAATGCACGGAAGAGTCAATATATGAAAAAAGAAGAAAGTGACTGCACAATTACACTATATACAGATAAAATATAAACTATAATATGAATATGTTCAGTCACTTATGAGATAAACAAGATTTAGACTGAAATATATATCAAAAAAGTGATAACTACAAAATGTTATTATGAATACTGAGGAGTCTGTTTTCAATTTCTAATTGTTGTGACTGTAGGCAACCGAAATACCACAAAATTATACCCCAAAAATAGAACCTAATTCCCGATAAATGATTTTATCGATATGGATAACGAAAAAATTTATATTTATTTTCCTTGAAATGTTTTTTGCAATGCCATATTTTAAAATATAAGCCTTGGATGAAGTTTATAAGGTAGATACAGACTTTTTTATACAAACCATTAGTGCTACTGTCATCAAATAAATCGACTTTATACTTCGTAAAAAGTCGAGGTATTTAATGACAGCAGCACTAGAGCAAAATGTAAAAGAAGCAGGGATACAAAATGAAATTTATAAGAAAGAAAAGAACTTATTTATCAGCGTTTATCTTTGTGCTGACATTCTTTATGATAGGAATGATCCGGGTAAATGTAAGTGCAAAAAATGGTACTCCTGTAGGAGGAATGTGGATTCCGGAACGTGAAGAAATTGAGACTATCGTAATAGATGACACGGAAAAAAGCTTAGATGATAATCCCAATCTTCTCAGAGGAAGTGCAGTTTATCCTTTGGATGCTGTTCCGGTAGAAACCGGGCCTCATTATGAATATCTTTCACAAGAGGAGAAGATTCTCTATGAAGCTATCTACTCTTTGATTTCTACAAAAAAATATATTCCATATAGCAAAAGAAATAATGTAAACGCAAGTGACGTTTATTCAAATTATTCTTATGTGATTTATTCAGGAAATAAGTCTTTTAGTGAAATTTATGGCATAAGTAGTATGAACAGTATTCTCAACAGAGTTCAGGAGGCGCTTTATTTTGACCATCCTGGTAATGTTGAGTTTTATATGTGCATGGCTAACTATGGAATTGTCACTCGGGGAAATGGCACAGTGGAGTCCTATGTGTACA
Organism: Butyrivibrio sp. LC3010; assembly: GCF_000424385.1. Lineage (GTDB taxonomy): Bacteria > Bacillota > Clostridia > Lachnospirales > Lachnospiraceae > Butyrivibrio. Next base: position 65,581 of record NZ_AUJU01000020.1, read on the forward strand.
CAAAAGCATATTTTGATGATACTCAGTTTGCAAAAATAAATACTACAATTCAGAACTCTTTAAATACAATTGTTGCCGACATACAAAGTAAGAACCTTGTGGATGCTAACTGGCCTGCCATTACAGAGCTTAATGTTCATGACTATTTTTCCAAGATGGTTTCTTACGATAATGATGCTGCAAATGACGCAGGGTATTCAGGTTATTTCAACGTTGCACACACCGCCTATGGATCTTTATATAACAAAAAAGCAGTATGTGACGGGTATTCTACAGGCTATCAGATGATTTTGGAAAAGCTTGGAATAGACGCCATGGTTATAGCAGGAAAAGCTACTACAAGCAGTTCCGGCTCTGGAGGCGGGCATGCCTGGAATATTGTAAGACTTGATGGATTATGGTATGAAGCGGATACTACGTGGGCATCAACATCAAGTGGCGGAACTGTATCACACGATTACTTTAACAAAACCACCTCTGAATATGCTAATGGAATAAAAAATCATAAGCATATCAGAACGGAAAATCAGGGTTATGTAGGCTATCGCATGCCTGTTGCGACAGGAACACACTATACCTATTCATACATTACTCAGAATAGTAGTGCTATGCAAAAAGATTCAGATTATATTGCTGTTCAGGGAATAGGTATTTCAGCAGAAGCTATGGAAGTTGATGAAGGTACAAACTTTACCATTAAGCCTACTTTTACTCCCGAAAATGCGTCTATAAAGGAATATACCTATGAAAGCAGTGACCAGAATGTAGTTAAGGTTAACGGCAAAATGCTGTATGCAAATTCTGCAGGAACTGCCAATATTACGATAAAAGCAACTGATGGAGGCTTCACGAAAACATGCGCTGTCACTGTTAAAGCAGTTCAGAATCAGACTGATGATACAGAGCAGAATAGTGGTAGCGGACAAAAGGATAATAGTGGTCAGAATGGTGGAAACCAGAATGCCGGAGGAAGTGGCTCAGGCGATAATAGTCAGTCCGGAGATAATGGTCAGCAGGGCGGCGGACAAAGCGGAAATAGTGACCAGCAGGGCGGCGGACAAGGCGGAAATACTGACCAGCAGGATGGCGGACAAAGCGGAAATGGTGATCAGCAAAGCGGTGGCCAGTCAGATAATAATGATCAGTCACAAGGCAGCAGCAATCAGGAAGCTCCTTTGCCCAAAGCTGCAGGTACGTACATAAGTTATTCAGTTAGTTCTGAAAACGGAACCTATGTTGTTAATGATGAAGAGGCGACAGTCACCTTACAGAAGGTAGGGAAGAAGAATGCATCAAGTCTTACAATACCTCAGGTCATCACAGATGAAAATGGACTCTCCTACACTGTCACAAAGATTGGTTCTAAGCTTAAGAAGGGAAATAAAAAGCTCAAAAAGCTTGTCATTCCGAAAACTGTTACAACAATAGGTAATAACGCATTTGCAAACTGCACTAAACTAAAGACAATCAGAATTTATGCGGATAATCTTACGACAGTCCGGAGCGGTGCATTTAAGAATATAAACGGCAAATGTAAGATAACAATAATAGCTGCAAATAAGAAACAATATAATAAAATTGTGAAAAAGCTGAAAAAAGCCGGTGCTAAAAATGCGACTTTTGCTTATAAAAAGGGTTGAGAAGGCTTAATCGATTTGTCCGAATAATGAAAATATCATAAGTACTGCGTATAGCGCTTCTGTATGGATACATATTTTGAAAGAAAATAATAATAGCATCAATCATAAATGAAAAATTTTATGATTATTTAATTGACAAATATGATAAACATGCTATTATTATGCTATGTAATTATCAATAAACTATTCTTTAATTTGGAGGAACGGAAATGAAGAAGTTTAGACGCGCTATTGCTACATTAGTTGCAGTCGTTTTCTCATTAAATGTAATGGCATGCGGTGAAAAGCAGGTAGCTACTATTGACGATGTGGCTGCTCTCAGAGGGATCAATGAGGATATTGAGAATATTTATATTGATGACGAGGCTATAGCTCTTGCAGGTGAGATCACTTCAAGTGAAGGTGCTGTGGCAGCAGCTCAGGCAGCGTTCGCACTTGTTAATCAGAAGCGAGCTGCATCAGGACTTGGACAGCTCCAGTGGAGTGATTCACTTACTCAGGCTGCTTTGGTACGAGCACAGGAGATTGTTGGAACATTCTCACATAACAGACCTGATGGAAGTCCCTGGTACACTGTAAACAGCAACATTATGTTTGGCGAGAACCTTGCTAAGCTTTACAATACCGGCGATTCAGTAGTTGCCGCTTGGATGGCATCTCCCACACACGCTGCTAACATTATGGAGGCAGGATTTAAGACAGTGGGAATTGCAGTTTTTCAGGCCGGTAACGGCAATTGGTACTGGGCTCAGGAGTTCGGATATTAAAAAGAATAAACGTGTTTTGGAAGGTCCTGTGACGTTGCGTCACAGGACTTTTTGTTGTATTATAAAACAGTTACTGACTGTGTTAATTTACAGTAGTGAAGTGCAAACGCACTAAGGAGGGATTTATGAAAAAGAAAATGCTGGCAGCTATTTTGGCTGCATCCATGATGGTGGTTTCAGTCACCGGTTGTGGAGACAATCGTAAGGTAGCAGAGGACAACAGTGTTGCAGAGGACACTTCAGAGGAGACTGCAGAGGATACTTCTAATGCAGAAGATACTTCAGCTGCAGAGGCAGAAAGCTCCGAAGAGACTACTGAAGAGGCTGCAGAAGAGGCATCAGATGATGCTACTGAAGAGACTTCAGATGACGCTACAGAAGAAAAAGAAGAGGAGACCGATGCCACAGATGTTTCTGAGGGTGCTGAGGAGTACGTAATCGGTATCTCACAGTTTGCAGAGCACGGTTCACTTGATAACTGCCGTGTAGGTTTCCTTCAGGGACTTGCAAATGAAGGAATCGTAGAGGGTGAAAACCTCACTGTTCATTTCCAGAATGCTCAGGCAGACACAGGTACTGCAAGCCAGATTTCAGATGCTTTCGTTGCTGACGGTGTTGACCTGATCTGCGGAATAGCTACACCCAGTGCCATGAGTGCATACAATTCAGCGCTTGGCACAACAGTACCCGTTATTTATTCTGCTGTATCAGATCCTGTTGCAGCTGAACTTGCAAAAGAAGATGGAACTCCTGTAGGTAATATCACAGGTACTTCAGATGCACTTGCAGTTACAGAGCAGCTTGATATGATCCGTAAGATGCTTCCTGATGCAAAGAAGATTGGAATTTTATATACTACAAGCGAGACTAATTCAGAGAGCACAATTGCCCAGTACAAGGAGCATGCTTCTGAATATGGCTTTGAGATCGTAGAAAGCGGTATCAATACATTAGCAGATCTTGATATGGCAGCAGCAGACCTTGTTACAAAAGTTGACTGCATCAACAACCTCACAGACAATACAGTAGTTTCAGGTCTTCAGACAGTTCTTAGCTATGCAAAAGAGCAGAAGATTCCTGTTTTTGGTTCAGAGGTTGAGCAGGTTAAGGTTGGTTGTGTAGCAGCCATGGGACTTGATTATATCCAGCTTGGAATTCAGACCGGTGAGATGGCAGCCAAGGTTCTTAAGGGTGAGAGCAAGGCTGAGGAGATGCCTTTTGAAGTTATCAACGAGCCCAGCCTTTATGTAAATACAAAGGCTGCTGAAGAAATCGGCATGACACTTGATGATGCTCTTGTATCAAGTGCAGCAGAGACTTTTGACAGCATCGCATCCAACTGATAACAGGTTGTATAGGAGCCAGGTACCGTTAGTGCATATTCACAGAGTGCTTACGGTATTTGTATCCCACCGGATTTAATCAGATATAAACTATTGTTTATCTAGGAGGAAATATGGCACTGATAGTAAGTGTGCTGGAGCAGGGATTGTGTTATGCGATCATGGCTCTTGGAATGTACATAACATATAAAATATTGGATTTCCCGGACATGACCGTCGATGGTGGCTTCCCTTTTGGAATATGCCTTGCGGTGGTTATGATAAGGGCAGGAGTTGCTCCCATACTTACGCTTCCCATCTGTTTTGCGGCAGGCTGCCTTATTGGTGTATGTACCGGTATTATTCATGTGGTGTTCAAGGTAAGGGACCTTCTTGCAGGAATTATCATGATGACAGGATTGTATTCTGTTAACTTAAGGATTGCAGGAAGAGCAAACCTTCCCATGTATGATTACTATACTATTTTTGACAATAGAACCATGAATTCATTATTTGGTGCAGTTCCCGGATTGGATAAGTTTCAGTCAGTTATAATACTTCTTGTTATAACTGTAGTTGTGAAGCTGATACTTGACTGGTATCTGAAGACAAGATCAGGTCTTATGCTTCAGGCGGTAGGTGATAACGATGTGCTTGTAACATCTATGGGTGTTGACAGAGGTAAGGTTCGCATCACAGGGCTTGCAATTGCAAATGGCCTGGTTGCCCTTTCTGGTGCTATTTACGCTCAGCAGCAACGCTATTTTGATGTATCCATGGGTACCGGAACAGCAGTTATCGGACTTGCCAGTGTTATTATCGGAACAGCACTTCTTCGTAAGATATCATTTTTCAAAATAACAACAAGTGTTGTAATAGGAGCTATTGTTTATAAGGCGTGTGTTGCAATCGCTATTAAATGCGGATTACAGTCAACAGACCTTAAGCTCATCACAGCTGTTCTTTTCCTTGTGATTCTCATTATCACCAGGGATAGAAAGCGGAAAGTAGAGGCCTGATATGCTGGAGCTTAAATCAATTTATAAAAACTATAATCCCGGCAGCGTCAATGAGATGTGCCTTTTTGATGACTTCAATCTGGTAGTTCCTGACGGTCAGTTTGTGGCAGTGGTTGGAAGTAATGGATCAGGAAAAACCTCAATGCTTAATATCATTTGCGGATCTATTCAGGCAGACAGAGGCGAGGTTTTGGTAAATGGTGTAAATATAGCCAATGAGCGCGACTATCAGAGACATAGGACGATTGGAAGAGTATATCAGGATCCTTCCAAAGGAACCTGTCCCTCTATGAATATCCTTGAGAATATGTCAATAGCTGACAATAAGGGAAAAAGGTTTGGCCTTCAGCCCGGTGTCAACCACAGACGCAAGGACTATTACAGAGAGCTTCTTAAAAGTCTGGGTCTTGGACTCGAGGACAAGCTTTATACCAAGGTTGGTTCTCTTTCCGGCGGACAGAGGCAGGCAGTTGCACTTCTTATGAGCACCATGACACCTCTTGAGTTTTTGATTCTTGATGAACACACAGCTGCACTTGATCCTAAAACAGCTGATATAATAATGGAACTCACTGAGAAAATCGTAAGAGAGAAGAAGGTTACGACCATCATGGTTACACACAATCTTCGTTATGCCACCAAGTATGGCGACAGACTTCTTATGATGCATGAGGGTTCGGTTATTCTGGATAAGTCAGGTGAAGAAAAACAAAAGATGGATCCTGATCAGATAATGCACCTATTCAATGAGATAAGTGTTGAATGTGGAAATTAAGATAAGTCTGTTAGCAGGCTTTTCTAAGCTGGTGAAAAATGACGATGATGTACCTGGAGTACTACTAAATAACGCACCTGTGATTTTCTTAAACGCATTAAGGAAAAAGCGTTCAAGAAGTCATAGGTGCGTTTTGATAAAGTGCAAAAGGCGACGGTCTTTACTTTAGTTTTGGTCGCTTTCGGTATATTTCTCATCGCAATATTTGCAACGATAGATTTCTTTTTCTTCATCAGCAAGATAGAAGATATGAGGCAGTCCCTGCTCGATTGATGAGATACAGCGGGGATTATGACATTTAATGACGTTCTTTATCTCGTGAGGAAGGAAAAGGGCTCTTTTTTCAACGATTTCTCCGGCTTTTATAACATTGACGGTGATATTGTGATCTATAAATGCCAATACATCCAGATCCAGAGTATCGATATCGCATTCAACCTTCAAAATATCTTTCTTGCCCATAACATTACTGCGGGCATTTTTTATTATGGCCACAGTACAATCAAGTTTATCAAGCCCTAAATGATGATATATCTGCATGCTTCTCCCGGCCTTTATATGGTCTAAAACGAAGCCTTCTTCAATTTTACCTACATTAAGCATAGCTTATCCTTTCAAAAGTATAATGATTTATGAACTGCTTTTCTTATAAAATCCAAAACTCTGATATGAGCATGGTCATCATATGGCAAGATTATTGAATTTCTTATGAAATATAATAATCTATAAGCGCTTAGAATACCCTAAGCAGTCCGTGGTTCATATGCGCACCTGTCTTATCAAGTAGGGTCAGAATCAGTGCCATTCTTACGTATAGGCCATACTGAACCTGCTTGAAATATGCAGCTCTCGGATCCTTATCAACCTCGACAGAAATCTCATTAACTCTCGGAAGAGGATGGAGGATATGCATATCCTTTTTAGCTAAAGTCATCTTCTCTTCATTCAGAATGTAGAAATCACGCAGACGGATATAATCCTCTTCATTGAAGAAACGTTCCTTCTGAACACGAGTCATATAAAGCAGATCAAGTCTGGACATTACATCTTCAAGTTTAATTACTTCTTCATATGATATGCCCTTTTCATTAAGAAGTTCCGTAATGTAGTCGGGAACGCGAAGCTCTTTAGGAGATATGAAAATGAAATGGATATCCTTATATCGAACTAAAGCATTGATCAAAGAATGAACGGTTCTGCCGAATTTCAAGTCACCGCAAAGACCAATAGTAAAGCCACCGAGTGAACCGTGAAGTGAACGAATAGTTAGAAGATCTGTAAGAGTCTGAGTGGGGTGGTGATGACCACCATCACCTGCATTAATAACAGGAATAAGTGAATTTGCAGCTGCTACCATAGGAGCACCTTCTTTGGGATGGCGCATAGCACAGATATCAGCAAAACTGGAAATAACACGGATAGTATCTGCGACGCTTTCTCCTTTTGAAACGGAGGAACTGGAAGCATCGGCGAAACCAATGATCTGACCACCAAGTCGCAGCATTGCTGTTTCGAAGCTGAGTCTTGTTCGTGTACTTGGTTCATAGAAACAGGTTGCGAGGATATTACCATCGCATTTATGAGCGTAGCTGCTCATGTTCTTTTCGATATCGGCTGCTGTATCAAAGAGTTGATCCAACTCCTCGATGGAAAAGTCGAGCGGACGCATCATGTGTCTTAGATTGTTCATCATAGATTGTGCACTCCCATATATAAAAATGATGTAAGGAACATAGCTTAGTTGCTTTGACCCTTACATCATTATATATGTTTGAAGCGCTTTGTCTAGAGCGAATTTGAATTACTTTTGAGGACGAAAAGTGCTTGGCATTTCAGAGCCGTCAACCGGTACATGAAGCATGACATTATCTACACCAAAGGGCTTAAAATACAGATATTTTGATGTAAGATTAAGGGCGTGATAAATGCCTTCTGCTATTACTGTGTTACCGGAACCGTCAAGTCTTGTGACCCTAAGGGTCTGATTTCCTGCTTCTGATGTGGCATAAAAAATGTTGTACTCATTCATGTTGTAGAAATCGACTCTGGAATTCGTTATTACATCTGTAGTTCTGCTTATCAGATTGGTTCTGCAAAGTCTGTAGTGGTGGGCTGCGTCAATATAATAAACATAATCACCCTGTATGATCGGCTGCCAGATATTTCCACTGAGTATTATGCTGGATGAGTTTTCTGAAAGGGTGTCCATCACATGAAGGTCGTGATCAAGATCAATGCCACTGTAATAAATCTTGCCGTCCAGTGCGCAGGATGGATCCAATAATTCGCTGGTTATGGTCTTTTGATTCTGCTTGTCGATTCGGATGGAATTAAGTCCTGCCTTAGAACCTGTGTCAACGCGATAATAGAGATTACTGCCTACAAGCTGTACAGCAGAAATAGATTCTCTGTCAAGAAGAGTCTGATTATCTCCATCATAATCGCATCTGTATAAGCCATAAAAAGTTGAAACTCTTCCAAGTCCTTTTAAATCACCGGATAGATTTGTTTTAGAATAGTCCAGGTAGTAGTAGACATGTTTTCCTGCTCCGACAATACTGCGGACACCCATTGATGTCAGCTCTTTGAGATTGGTTTCATCAGGGGACATGGTATACAGACAGTCGTTTTCCAAAGGATTGGAAAAATAAACTGTATCGCCCATCTCCAGAAAAAGTCCTCCATTATACAGATTACCCGGATTGTTTCCAACTACAGTTTCATCATTCATGGGGACACGTTTTGAGAGAGTATATATTAAAATCAGTGCTGAAAGCGTTACAACTATTACTGAAAAAATAATGAGAAAGATTCTATTACGCATAAGAGATACACCTCATCATTAACTTATATTATCAGTACGAAATATTGACTTTATTTTATAAATTATAACACGGTTTTTAGCTATGATACTATTAACTTTCCCTTAATTTATCCGCAAAATGTGGTATATTTAATAATAAAGATTTGCTTATAGATGAGGAGATAATTAATGGATTTAAATGAACTTCGAGGGGATATAGACAGAATTGATTCGGAGCTTTTATCGCTTTTTGAAAAAAGAATGAAGATAAGCGAGAAGGTAGCTGAGTATAAGATAGAGACAGGAAAAAGTGTCTTTGATAAAGACAGGGAGAGGGAGAAAATTGAATCCTTTAAAGCCCTTGCAAGTGATGAAGACAATAAAGCTGCTGCCGGTGAATTCATTGAAAGAATCATGGAGATAAGCAGGAAAAGGCAGTACGAAAGACTAAGTGAAAATGGGGTTACAGATCTGGGAGCAATCGATGACCCGATACTTGATAAAAGCGGCGCGGGTGATTTTTTTGATGTCGATGATGATTCACTTATTTTATACAGGAATGCCACAAAGCAGCAGATTGACTTAAGAGACAGCCTTGTGATTCTGTCAGACAAAAAGGCAGCAGATGCTCTGTTTGACATCAGGGAACAAAAAAAGCTTATACATAAATGCATGAATATTCTTATAGATGAATCAGCAAGAAGAGGCTTTAACGGCAACCTATGGCACACCTTTCTGGCACTTCTTCTGGTATCTGATGAGAATGCCTTCAGCATGGCAGATGAAATGAGGGGCGATACCGGAGGAACCATAAGAGAATTGGCACTTCATGATCTGAAATGTTTCAGAAGATGGTTCGACATCGATTTTTCGGAGATGATTGAAAGGCTTCACGTGCCTGAATTTTCCGCACTTTTCTCATTTGAAGTAAGCTCCACCAAAAGTAAGGTGTTTAATACCAGGGTGAGGGACAGAATATGCGGCCTTGCCAAAGATCTTGCAAAATGCAGCGATGCTGAGGCGATGCTGGATGAACTTGCACTGTTTTACAAGCACTACGGAGTAGGTAAGTTTGGCCTCCACAAAGCCTTCAGGGTAAGACATGAAGAACCTCAGGCAGTCGTTGAACCAATTAGAAATATCAGACATGTACAACTCTCGGATCTTGTGGGATACGAAATTGCCAAGCAGAAGCTCGTTGAAAATACCGAAGCCTTCGTTGCAGGTAAAAAGGCAAACAATTGTCTGCTCTACGGTGATGCCGGAACCGGCAAGTCTTCCTGCATCAAAGCAATTGCGAATGAATACTTTGAAAGAGGTCTGAGAATAATTGAAATTTACAAGCATCAGTTCAAGGATTTGAATGATGTCATTGCCCAGATAAAGGGAAGAAACTATAAGTTCATTATTTACATGGATGATCTTAGTTTTGAGGAATTCGAAACTGACTACAAATATCTGAAAGCTGTAATAGAGGGCGGACTTGAGAAAAAGCCTGATAATGTCCTTATCTATGCAACCTCTAACAGAAGGCATCTTATTCGTGAGAGCTTTAAGGATAAGCCTGCTGTACTTGATGATGACCTTCATAGAAATGACACTGTTCAGGAAAAATTGTCCCTTGCGAACAGGTTCGGAGTAACCATATACTTTGGTGCACCGGAGATGAAGGAATACGATGAAATAGTAAGTGTACTCGCTGAGAGGAATCAGATAAAAATGCCAAAGGAGCAGCTGATAGAAGAGGCGAGAAAATGGGAGATGAACCATGGCGGTCTCTCCGGACGTACAGCCCAGCAGTTTATCGATTATTTATTGGGTAAATAAACGATAATTTGAGAAACGTCCTGTTACTGTGAACACCTTATGGTATGAACAGCAGCAATGTGCCCCAATGATTTTGGTTAAAACTGTTATTTACAGATGAGGAGGGATTTATTATTTATGGCGACAGATGTTTTTGCGGCTATAGATCTCGGCTCTTACGAGCTTGAAATGAAAATCTATGAAATGTCACAGAAAAAAGGCGTTAAGCAGATCGACCATGTAAGGCACAGAATCGACCTGGGAACAGAGACCTACGCTACCGGGCAGATTTCAGCTTATCACATGGACGAGCTTATCAGAATCCTTACGGATTATAACAAGATCATGGAAGGATATGGTGTGACACGTTATCAGGCGTACGCGACAAGTGCCTTGAGAGAGACCAGGGATAACGACACGGTTCTGGAGCTTTTGCGTCAGAGAACCGGCATCGAGATTGACATCATTAGTAACTCTGAGCAGAGATTTCTGGACTACAAATCTGTTGCACTAAATAATGAACGATTTTTCAAATTCCTGGAAAAGCCTACGGCTATCGTGGATGTTGGAGGCGGTAGTATTCAGATATCTCTTTTTGATAATGATACTCTGGTTACAACTCAGCAGCTAAGACTCGGAGTTCTGAGGCTTTATTCAACCATGCAGCATATCCAGCCTCCCCACAGCAAATATCCGATGCTTGTCCGGGAACTGGTAGAGTCCCAGCTGAACGTTTTTGCTAAGATGCATCTTAAGGACAGAAAGGTAGAGAACGTTATTCTTCTGGATGATTATGTATCGCCTGTCCTTCAAAGAGTTAATCTTGGCATGGATGAAAAGTCCTACGCTTCAGCGAGAGTATTTGTGGACTACATAGGGACTCTTGCAGGCAAGTCCCTGACGGATACAGCGAAAAAGCTTGGACTTGCACAGGACAATATTATGCTTATGTATGTTTCCGGACTATTGTTGAGTAATATCCTGTCAGTTCTTAACGCAGAGACTATATGGGCTCCCGGTGGTACACTTTGCGATGGTATTGCATTCGAATATGCTGAGAGGAAAAGGTTCCTCAGGAGCTCTCACAATTTCGAGCAGGATATAGTTGCATGTGCACAGAATATTTCCAGAAGATATATGGGCAGTAAGTCCAGAAGTGAAACCCTTCAGACAATTGCACTTAATATTTTTGACAGTATGAAAAAAATACACGGTCTCACCAAAAGAGATCGTTTGCTCCTTCAGATATGCACGATATTACATGATTGCGGAAAATATATAAGCATGGTAAATCTTGGAGACTGTTCCTATAACATAATAATGTCAACCGAGATTATAGGACTGTCCCACCTTGAGAGGTCAATAGTTGCCAATGTTGTAAGGTTCAATCATGATGACTTTGAATACTATAAGGACGGCGGCTATAGATTTCATGGAATAGATCATGATGCTTATCTGACGATAGCCAAACTCACTGCGATTTTAAGAATTGCCAACGGCCTTGACAGAACCCATAAACAGAAATTCAAAAATGTAAAGGTTGCTGTTAAGGATAAGGAGCTTGAGATAACGGTGGACACCATGGCTGATATATCCCTTGAAAAAGGCTTGTTTGGTCAGAGGGGAGGCTTCTTCGAGCAGGTTTACGGACTTAGACCGGTTATCAGACAAAAACGTTTCTGATATTTTTTCTTGAATTTTGGAAACAAATAATAATTTGAACACCCTTTTAGAGGGAATTTTAGCAAAGCAAAGGGATGAGGGTTACCTATGTCAGCAAAAAAGAAAATTGAAACAGTATCAAACAAAATAAATTTTTACAATGATGAGTATTACATTAACAGAGAGCTTAGTTGGCTTCAGTTTAACAGCAGATGTCTCTCTGAAGCAAAGGATAAAGCAACACCGCTTTTTGAAAAGCTGAAGTTTTTAAGCATCACTGCGAGCAATCTTGATGAGTTTTTCATGGTCAGGGTCGCATCATTGAAGGATATGATAAATGCAGGCTATAAAAAGCCTGATATAGCAGGCATGTCTCCTAAGGAGCAGCTTGATAAGGTTACGGAAGCCGTTCATGAATTCCAGAATGAGCAGTACAGGGTATATAACCACATGCTGCTTCAGGAACTGGCAGATAACGGGATTCAGATAGTCAGAGAATATGACAAATTAAACAGTGAAGAAGCGGACTATATTGACAGGTATTTTGATGACTTTGTTTATCCGGTTTTGACACCGATGGCATATGATTCATCAAGACCGTTCCCACTCATAAGGAATAAGACACTTAATATCGGAGCTCTTGTAAAAGGAAAAGAGAGCAACGAAATGGAATTCGCCATGGTTCAGGTTCCTTCGGTTTTGCCCAGAATCATGGAGATTCCGGAAGTCAGCGGTGTAAGGAAAATCATGCTCCTTGAGCAGATTATTCAGAGAAATATCCGCAAGCTTTTCCTTAATTATGATATTGTGTGCTGCTATCCGTTTAGAGTTGGACGTAACGCCGACCTTTCCATTGATGAAGATGAAGCTGAGGATCTCTTAAAGGAGATTGAGAAGCAGCTAAAGAGGCGCCAGTGGGGACAGGCTATAAGGCTTGAGATTGAGAAAGGTTTTGATAAGCGCCTTCTTAAAATCCTTACGGATGAGCTTAAGGTGGAGCAGCGTGAGATTTACACTATAGATGGTCCGCTGGATCTTACATTCCTGATGAAGATGTATGGAATAGAAGGATTTGACTATTTGAAGGAGCACGGTTATAATTCTCCTGCTCCGGTGATACAGCTTCCTTCTGATAGGGATATTTTCGAGTGTATAAGAGAGGGTGACATTTTAATGCATCATCCTTATGAAAGCTTTGATCCGGTTGTAAGATTCGTTGAAGCAGCAGCATCAGATCCTGCAGTTCTGGCTATCAAGCAGACTCTATACAGAGTAAGTGGTAATTCACCTATTATTGCTGCGCTTGCGAAGGCAGCAGATAACGGTAAGCAGGTATCTGTACTTGTTGAGCTTAAGGCCCGTTTTGATGAGGAAAATAATATTGTCTGGGCGAAGATGCTTGAGAAGGCAGGCTGTCATGTTATCTATGGACTTAAGGGCTTGAAGACCCATAGTAAGATAACACTCGTGGTGAGAAAAGAAGAGGACGGCATCATGCGTTATGTTCATCTTGCTACTGGTAACTATAATGATTCTACTGCCAAGTTATATACGGATGTGGGAATGTTCACATGTGCAGAGGCTTATGGTGAGGACGCAACGGCGGTATTTAATATGCTGTCAGGTTACTCTGAGCCGGCAGTATGGAACAAGCTGACACTTGCACCATTGTGGCTTAAGGACAGAGTCCTTGATCTCATTAAGCGTGAAGCTGATCATGCGAGAAATGGTGAGCCTGCTCATATTATTGCCAAGATGAATTCCATATGTCATAAAGATGTCATTGCTGCCCTCTATGAGGCCAGCAGCGCAGGAGTAAAGATTGATCTGATCGTAAGAGGAATATGCTGTCTAAAGACAGGAATTCCCGGTGTCAGCGAGAACATAAATGTTCGCTCAATTGTTGGTAATTTCCTGGAGCACAGCAGAATCTTCTACTTTGAAAATGGAGGAAGTCCTGAGTATTATGCATCCAGTGCAGACTGGATGCCCAGAAACCTTGAGCGAAGAGTTGAGATTATGTTCCCGGTTGAGAATCCCGGACTGAGGGAAAAGCTGTGGCATATACTGGACACGGAGCTTCATGATAATGTCAAAGCACATATCATGAACAAGGAGGGACAGTATGTGAAGGTGGCTAAGAGAGGCGATCTGATCAATTCGCAGAAGATTTTCGGCAAGGAAGCTACAGAGCTCAGTAAGCCCAAAAACATCGCAGAGAGCAGGGTCTTTGAGCCTGAATATCGCGATGATCATGGCCTGTAATTTAGTTTTGGCAGAGCACTTGGCAAAGTTATTTTAAGCCTGGTACAAGCCATTAAAATCCATCTGGTCAGGTGTTTTTGAATCTGGCGAAATTTTAACTTAGTTAGGAATTAGATATGCGTTATATACTTGCTTCCGGCTCTCCAAGGAGGCGTGAACTTCTTGGAAGCCTTGGTTTTAAATTTGAAATAATCCCTGCAGAAGGTGAAGAGATTATTACAAGTGAGGTACCTTCCGAGGTTGTCACTTCATTGGCAAATCAGAAGGCTAAAGAGATTTTTCATAAAGTTTTAAGAGATAATAAAGATACCCTCGTTGTAATTGGTTCAGATACCGTTGTATCATATAAAGAGAAAATACTTGGTAAGCCCAAGGATAAGGATGATGCCAGGAAAATGATAGAATCTATTTCAGGCGACACCCATGAGGTATACACAGGAGTATCGGTAATTTATGGTACTTCCGGTGAAGAAAAAGAATTCACTTTTTATGAATGTACCAAGGTAAATGTTTATCCCATGGATGAAGATGAGATAGAGGCTTATCTAAATACTGACGAACCTTATGACAAAGCCGGTGCCTATGGAATCCAGGGACTTTTTGGAAAATTTGTCCGTGGAATAGAGGGAGATTACAATTGTGTTGTTGGTCTTCCGGTTGCACGACTTTATTTGGAAATGAAGAAACACAGATTAATTTAAACAAAACGCATGTCTTTTAATGAAATTTGGACATGGGAGAAAGAGAGTATCTATGCACGAGTATGACGATGCCGTACTAAATTGCTTTTTGGAGAATCAGGGACAGCTTTTTTCTGAGAATGTTGCCGAGAGCCCTGAAGAGGCCGAGGCTTTTCTTGAGGACTGCATGGCAGTAGTTGTTAATTCACCTGAGGAAGTAGAAGAGTACTTTGAAGAAGCAGGTCTTGATCCTGGGGATGGAGACGTTATGGAAGCTTCAGAAGTATTTGATGTAGGTGACGGAAGATATCTTATTGTTGAAGGATAATGGCTGTGATTTGAGAAGAATCATAACAAGGATTTGATAAGAATCATGACAATAAACTTTATGCTTCATATTTTTATTTGAACAGAACACCAATGAGGTTTCCGTAGGTCTTTACTAATACTGGTGAAGTACTACGAGTTAGCAGGTGCTTATGAAATTTAAGTATTGCAGAATTCAGGGAAAAGAACTTGCGGCAAATACCAGAACCGGAAAGGGCATATTCAGTATGCTCAATCAGATGGTGACAAATGGTGTTATGGATGAAGAAGATATTGGTCTTTTTAAGGAGATAGACTCCTGGTTTGCAGAAGAGCTTCCCTGGCCACCTCAGTGTAAAAGGCAGGAAAGTGTTATATGCTACTTTAAAATGGAAAACACCGAGATGATGATGAAGATGGTAAATCCGCTTCTGTGGCTGCTTGAGCGTTATAAGCATCCATATTATGTGGTATATACCAATTTTCCCGGAGAGATAGTTTATGAGGACGAGTATCAGATTGTAGTAAAGGTCGATGAAAATGTAGTTATTGAAGACCTTCAGTCTAACTGGTCTCCAGAGGATTAATCGAATTATTCGTAGCATGGTTTGTCTGCAGAAAGCTTTAAATAAATGCAAATAATCAGATTATTCTGATTAAATAAAACTATGTAGTAAATAAAAGGGGGATTTGCTATGGTAGGAATTGCACTTATTATTCTTGGAGTAGTTTTTTTATTTGCCGGATTGTATCACGTTTTTATAAAAACGCCGAGAACAAGGGCACAGTTTGAGCGAAGAACAGCAAAAACAAGTGGTACAATAAGTGATGTGATTGTCAAAACACACAGAACCAAAAAGAGAAACCGTCCGGGGTATAATGAGACACACACTTATAAGATATCCTGCAACTATACAGTTAACGGCAAGGATTATATACTTCACAATATACCTGCTGTTTCACAACCAACTGTGGGAGATGGAGTGGACATCTCATATAATCCTGAAGAACCGGATGATGCTCATGTTGATCAGTATACTGCAGATCCTGATGCGAATAAAAAGGGCGGACTGATAATATTAGGATGTTCAGTTGTCATGATAGTATTAGGAGCAATAATCCAATTTGTCAAATAGTAAAGTAAAACAGGGTAACGCCATATGATAATGGTATTACCCTGTTATTAGTTTTAGTGGAAAACATAGCGAGGCTTTATCAAGTCTGTTGGAGTTTGTTTCATAGTAAATCTTAGAGAGACTTTATCGAGCCTGTTGTAGCTTGTTTCATAGGAAATCCCATAGGATTTCATGTCTTAAAGAAAAACTCAAATATTATCAAGTATAATCGGTACAAGTCCGTCATGATTGTTATCAGATTTTGTTATAACATCAGCAACATCCTTAACCATTTCAACGGCGTTTAGCATTGCTACGCCGAGGCCTGCAGCTTCAATCATGGAAATATCATTTTCCTCATCACCTGCTGCAATTGTGTTTTCAATAGGAATGCCAAGGTGATCGGCAAGTCTCTTAACCGCACTTCCTTTTCCTGCTTCGGAGTTGAAAATCTCAAGGTAATATTGATTGGAAAAAAGAAGAGTAAGTCTGTCGCCGGCCATTTCCATGACTGCATCCTTGAATCTTTCTATTTTAGCTCTGTCATGAAGCTCTATTCCTATGATTTTGCAGGGAACATCACTAAGAGCAGAACATATATCCTCTGTTATGATATATGGCGTTTTTATGACATGTCTGTAAAATTCCAGTTCATCATCCTCTGCAGGGCTTACAAGATGTGTATCATTGTATGTGTGACAATGGATACCATATTCTTTTGCAAGTGAGAAAATCTTAGGCACAAGGTCGAAAGGGACTCCTGTTCTGTAAACATCTTTTTTGGCATCACAGTCGTAAATCTGTGAACCGTTATATGCAACCAGATAGCTTCCGGGGAAGAAGAGGTTATTTTCCCTTTGGGCAAACATTGCACTGTCCAATCCACGCCCTGTATTAATTGCAAAATGATTACCTGCAGCAGTGAATTTCACAAGCGCATCCATTGTAGCAGGAGACACCTTTTTGTCATTTGTTAATAGAGTTCCATCCAAATCTGTGAAAAAAAGCTTACTCATTTCAGACTACTTCCATAAGTTCAATCTTAAAGTTCAATTCTTTTCCAGCCATCTCATGATTTGCATCAAGAGTTATTGTGCTGTCAGTTTTTTCAGTTACAACTACAGGAATCGGTCTTCCAAACATATCCTGAAGATATACCTGCTGACCTACTGTGAGGTCTTCAGAACCGGGGAGCTCAGAAATCTCGGTTGTCATGATGGCATTGGGATTTCTCTCGCCATATGCTTCAGAAGGATCAAGGTGGATTTCAATTGTTTCACCAACCTCCATATTTGCAACGGCAGCATCAAAACCGTGGATCATCATACCTGCTCCGCATACAAATTCAAGAGGCTCGCCTCTGTCGTAGGAAGAATCAAACTGGGTACCATCATTAAATGTACCTACATAATGAGTACGGCAGGTTTTTCCAACATTTTTACCTTCAATGGCAGGAGCAGAGTGGCAACCATGGCATCCGCCGCATCCGCCACCGCAGCCTTCCTCATCATCGCCGCATCCGCAAACTTCGTCATCGCCGCAATTACAGGATTCATTATCACCACAGTCGCAGGATTTTTCATCACTGTTACTATTGGCTGCATCATTTGCATCTGACTCGGAATTATGGCCACCGCAGGAATGACCTTCACCATGACCTCCACAGGAGTGTCCATCCTCATGATCGTGACAGCTATGGCCTTCACCGTGATGGTTACAGTTGACACCGGTGCTTTCAAGTTCACCATTAAGATAAGCTGTTACGACTTCATCAGTATCTCCTGAAGCACCTGCAACAACCTCGATTCCGTTATCATTTAAAGCCTGCATAGCACCACCACCGATGCCACCGCATATAAGAACATCAATTTCTTCACTTGCAAGAAGACCTGCCAAAGCGCCATGGCCCTGTCCATCAGAACCGATAACCTCTGATGATTTTACGTTGCCTTCTTCAACTTCATATATTTTAAACTGCTCGGAATGTCCAAAATGCTGGAACACTTCACCATTACTATATGTCACTGCTATTTTCATAATTTCTTCCTTTCTGATAGTTCACAATTACAAGATATTAACATATTTGAAATGTTTAATCAAATTTGGTTTTTATTTGAACAGAGCATTTATAAGGTATTATAATAATTCTAAACTGATAACCTTAATTCGAAAGAGAAAATGCTTATGAAAATAGTTGATTTACATACTCATTCAACTGCTTCTGATGGAACCTATTCTCCCACAGAGCTGGTAGATTATGCTGTTGAAAAGGGCTTGTCAGCCCTTGCTCTTACGGACCACGATACGGTATGGGGATTATCTGAAGCCATGGAGAGAGGAGAGATGTATCCTGATCTTGAGATTATTCCGGGCATCGAGTACTCCACAACCAGAAACGGGAAAAATGTTCATGTTGTTGGACTTTACATTGATTACCAGGATAAGAAATATCAGGCTAGTCTGAAAGGATTTATTGATTCAAGAGTAAACAGAAACCGCAAGATGTGTGAGAAACTGACTGAAGCCGGTTTCCCTGTTACATTTGAGGAATTGGTTGATATGAATCCTGGTGCTGTTATTACAAGAGCACACTTTGCGAAATTTCTTTATTCCAAAGGATATGTAAGTAGCGTGAAGGAGGCCTTTGACAGATATGTTGGAGACCACTGCCCATGCTATGTTCCCAGAGAAAAAATCACGCCGCAGATGGCGGTGGAGCAGATTTTATCTGCTAATGGTGTGCCTGTTCTGGCTCATCCGGTTTTGTATGGACTTGGAAAGGATGAGATGGATAAGCTTGTTCACGAGCTTAAGGACGTTGGACTTGTAGGTATTGAGGCACTTTATGGCACGTATACTGCCCAGGATGAGCGGGATATAAAGGCCCTTGCAAAAAAGTATGACCTTCTGATCAGCGGTGGTTCTGATTTCCATGGTGCTAATAAGCCGCACATTGATTTGGCTGTGGGCACCGGAAGAATGGTTGTACCAATGGAGGTGTTGGATAAAATCAAGGAATATGCGGGGAAGAACTAATCCTGAAAAAGCAAAGCCTGGCAATAAAAGTCAAAAATGAAATTAACAGAAATTGAAAGGTTTTTCAGTATTAGATTCTGGCAATAATAAGATAAAAATAAAATTCATAAATGAGATTAGATAAATAAAATCAGATAAACAAAATTAGATAAATAGAATCAGATAAGAGGATAATTTTTGGATAAAGATTTGGGGCATATTTTTATCCAGGGGATAGAAAAAAAGTTTTTTGGGGGAAAATCTATAATGAAATTGAATTATAAGAGAACAATACTAATCGGATTGGCTTTCATGTCGATCTGTTCATTCTGGCAATTCTACGATAACGAAATCCCAAAGATTTTGACATATCATTTTGGTCTCGGCGAGACCTGGACAGGCGCTATTATGGCACTTGACAATATTCTTGCTCTTTTCATGTTGCCTGTTTTTGGTTCCATTTCAGATAAAGTGGACACGAAAATAGGAAAAAGAATGCCTTTTATTCTTATTGGAACATTTGTTTCATCAGCACTGCTCATATTGCTTATATATGTTGCACATGTAAGCAGCAACCTGGCGCTTTTTATTGCAATTCTGTTTTTTCTTCTGTTATCAATGGGAACCTACAGGTCACCTGCAGTTGCACTTATGCCTGAATTGACGCCTGCAGTCCACAGAAGTAAGGCTAATGCCATTATCAATTTAATGGGAACACTTGGGGCAGTATATACCCTGGTTATGATAAAGATGCTTCTTAAATCTGCTGAAAATGAAGCGGACACCAATTATATTCCGCTCATGCTGTCGCTTGTAATTTTTATGGTTCTTACAGTGATGATCCTCTTTATCACAATTCCTGAAAACAAGCTTATAACAAAGGTCAGAGAGGGAGTTGATGACTTTGATGGAGAGGGCGGAAGGCTAAATGACAATGATCATGAAAGGATAAAGGATTTAGCGTCTGTTGATGCAAGTGATTCTGATAGGGCTACAGTAAGTAATTCGGTCAGTGCCAGGATAAGTGATGCTGAAAAAAATACAGAAAGTAATTCCGTTAATGATGCAAAAGGCGATTTGCTTACAAAAGATGTTAAGAGAAGTATGCTCTTTCTTCTCCTCTCGGTATTTCTATGGTTTACGGCGTATAATGCTGTGACCACTGCCTTTTCAAGATATGTGGGTGAAGTCTGGGGACTTCGTAACGGAGCTTATGCCGATTGCCTTATGGTAGCAACTGTTGCCGCGGTACTGGCGTATCTTCCTATTGGTAATCTTTCAGCAAAAATAGGGCGAAAGCTTACAATTCTTATGGGTGTGGCTTTAATGGTTTTGTGTTATCTTGCAGCTGCACTTATGCCTCAGTACAATCCGATAATGAATTTTTATTTTGGATTGATAGGAATTGGCTGGGCAGCGATTAATGTTAATTCATATCCAATGGTTGTTGAGATGGGCAGAAGCTCAGTAATAGGAAAATATACAGGTCTTTACTATACCTTTTCAATGGCAGCACAGGTATTTACTCCTATTTTCTCAGGATTTCTGTTGGAACATGTGTCTTATAGAACATTGTTTCCTTATGCAGTGGTATTCTCAATGCTTGCATTTATTACCATGCTGATGGTCAGGCATGGGGATACTAAACCCTTAAAACGCAGGACACCTATTAAGGTTGAGAAAATCTGACGGATGAATTTCTGTGGTTCATTTCCTTTTTGATTATAAAAAAGACATAGGATTCATCGTAAGATGAAGGCGGGATTTTGAATGTTTTTCCTTAATGCGTTCAAAAGTCATATTTCCACTTGTTTTCATTTATATTCGAAACTGTAACGTATAAAAAATACCCTCCTTACCGGTTTTGCTCGGTAAAGAGGGTATTTCAATAATTATAATGTTTTTTCTATCAATAATTATAATGTTTTTCCTGTCAATAATTCATATGCTTCTTCATATTTAGCAATTGTCTTATCGATTACATCTGAAGGAAGATTGTAGTCACAATCAGGATTAGCCTTGAGGTAATCTCTGACAAATTGCTTATCAAAGGAAGGTTGAGATTTTCCGGGCTCGTAACCTTCTACAGGCCAGAAACGGCTGCTGTCAGGTGTAAGCATCTCATCTGCAAGTACAACCTCGCCATTTTCATTAAGTCCAAACTCGAACTTGGTATCAGCGATGATGATTCCGCGTGTAAGAGCGTAATCTGCACACTTCTTATAAAGAGCTATAGTGTAATCGCGAAGTTTCTCTGCATATTCCTGACCATGTCCGGGGAAGTCTCTTTCAAGAACTTCTACAGATCTCTCGAAATCAATGTTCTCGTCATGATCACCGATTTCTGCTTTGGTAGAGGGGGTGTAGATAGGTTCAGGAAGCTTGTCACATTCCTTAAGCCCTTCAGGGAGCTTAATACCGCAGACAGTTCCGTTCTCCTTATAACTATTCCAGCCGCTACCTGTAATATAGCCACGAACAATACATTCGATGGGAAGCATAGTAAGCTTTTTGCAGAGCATACTGTTACCGGTAAACTGTGGACTTCTGAAAAACTCAGGCATATCAGCTGTATCTGTGCTGATCATGTGGTTGTTAACAATATCTTTGGTATAGTCAAACCAGAACTTTGACATCTGTGTGAGAACAGTACCTTTTTTCTCAACTTTGTTCTTGAGAATTACATCAAATGCGGAGATTCTGTCAGTTGCTACCATAATAAGTGCATCACCAACATCATAAATCTCACGAACCTTACCTTCTTTTACCGGACTATATTCCTGCATAATTATCCTCCCTTTGGCTTTAACTGTGATTTACAATTTAATGATTTATGAATGATAATGAAAATCTTTCATAAATCTTTAGATTCCTGAACGCATATTATGTGTGTTCAGGAATCTTAGATAAAATGATATTAATCATCATTATCTTCATCTTCATTAGTACTGTATACAGTACGCTTTCTTGCCATAGCATCACTTTCAAGATACTCATCGTAAGTAGAGCGCTTGTCGATAAGTGAGCCGTCAGGCAGGATCTCCATTATTCTGTTAGCTGTTGTCTGAACAACCTGGTGATCACGGCAGGCAAATAGCTCAACGCCGGGGAACTTGATCATACCCTGGTTAAGTGCCGTGATTGATTCCATATCAAGGTGGTTTGTGGGCTCATCGAAGATAAGGCAGTTGGCACCGCTAATCATCATCTTACTGAGCATACATCTTACTTTTTCACCACCGGAGAGGACTTTGACCTTTTTAACACCATCCTCACCTGCAAAGAGCATACGGCCAAGGAATCCGCGGACATAAGTTACATCCTTTATTTCAGAATATCCTGTGAGCCATTCTGTGATTGTATAGTCATTATCAAATTCTTTAGTGTTGTCCTTGGGGAAGTAAGCCTGTGATGTTGTTACGCCCCATTTGTATGTTCCCTCATCAGGCTCAATTTCACCTGTAAGTATCTGGAACAGAGTGGTTTTTGCAAGCTCATTACCGCCTACAAATGCGATTTTGTCATCATGCTGGACAACAAAAGAAATGTTATCAAGAACTTTTTCACCATTAATAGTCTTGCTGATGCCATCTACTGTAAGGACTTCATTACCGATTTCTCTGTCAGGTCTGAAGTCGATGTAAGGATATTTCCTTGATGAAGGCTTAATGGTATCAAGCTCGATTTTTTCAAGGGCCTTCTTACGGGAAGTAGCCTGCTTACTCTTACTTGCGTTAGCAGAGAAACGAGCGATGAACTCCTTCAATTCCTTGATCTGTTCTTCCTTCTTCTTGTTGGCTTCCTTCATCTGACGGATCATCAGCTGTGATGACTCATACCAGAAGTCGTAGTTTCCGGCATAAAGCTGCATTTTGCCATAATCGATATCAGCAATATGTGTACATACTTTATTCAGGAAGTAACGATCGTGGGATACGACGATGACTGTATTCTCAAAGTTAATGAGGAATTCCTCAAGCCATGCAATAGCGTCCATGTCAAGGTGGTTGGTAGGCTCGTCCAGAAGAAGAATATCCGGATTACCGAAAAGTGCTCTTGCAAGAAGTACCTTAACCTTCTGATTACCGTCAAGCTCCTTCATAAACTTGTAGTGAAGATCGGTATCAATACCAAGACCATTAAGAAGGCTCTCGGCATCTGACTCAGCTTCCCATCCGTTCATCTCTGCGAACTCGCCTTCAAGCTCGCTGGCGCGGATACCATCTTCATCAGTAAAATCTTCTTTTGCGTAAATAGCATCCTTTTCCTTCATTATTTCGTAGAGGCGGGCATTACCCATGATGACAGTATCAAGTACTGTGAACTCATCATATTTAAAGTGATCCTGCTCAAGGAAGGAGAGACGCTGACCGGGAGTTATTACTACATCGCCGTTTGTGGTCTCAAGTCTGCCGGATAATATCTTAAGAAAAGTTGATTTTCCGGCGCCGTTGGCACCGATGATACCGTAACAGTTACCCTCGGTAAATTTTATATTTACATCTTCAAACAGAGCCTTTTTTCCGACTCTTAATGTGACATTGTTTGCACTTATCATGCTTAGGATTCCTCCAAATGTGTTTCTACTATAATTATGTAACCAACATGGTATTATATTTGATACATTTGAAAAAAGCAATTAAATAAAAATAATTTACATTTTATAGCAAAAAGGTGGAAAAACATCGAAAAAATTGTGAAAAAAGCCTTGACATTTTATTTTTTTATACTTGTAAAAATTTGCGTTAGATATTAAAATACTCTAGGCGTTTTAAATAAGAAAAGTATATTAGGAAGTCAGGTAGTTACTTTGAGGGTTTTGCTTATAGTTGTTATTTTACTAATTCTTTACCTATTGGCCATTATGCCACGTATGTTTGGAAGACCTTCTGCGGACAGACTTCTTAAACAGAATCTTTATGCGCACAGAGGATTGCATGATAACAGGACTACAGCTCCGGAGAATTCCATGGCTGCATTTAAAAAGGCTGTTGATGCGGGGTATGGAATAGAACTTGATGTTCAACTCTCTAAGGATGGGGTTCCGGTTATTTTCCACGATTTTACATTGGCAAGAGTTGCCAGATATGAAGATGAATGCATTCCTGAAGATGCAGTACGCAATGAGGATGGCAGTATAGGTGTCGCCGGTAAGGTAATTGATTACACCTATGAGGAA
Organism: Butyrivibrio sp. LC3010; assembly: GCF_000424385.1. GTDB lineage: Bacteria > Bacillota > Clostridia > Lachnospirales > Lachnospiraceae > Butyrivibrio. Next base: position 89,935 of record NZ_AUJU01000020.1, read on the forward strand.
CTGCAGCAATTTCATTTACTTGATTCAGATGAGAAGATCCCGAAGTTTGAAGATTTTCTGAGAATGGTAGATGGGAAGGTTCCGCTTATCATCGAACTGAAGATTGAATTATTTGATACAACAGTTTGTCCTGTAGTTGACAATATGCTTCGTAATTATAAGGGAGTTTATTGTATCGAATCCTTTAATCCTTTAGGACTTTGGTGGTATCGCCGGAATCATAAGGAGGTATTCAGAGGTCAGCTTTCAGAGGAGTTTTTCAGAGAGCCTGAAACACTTTGGCATACACCGCTTTATTATTTACTGGCGTTTCTTATTTTTAACTTTCTGACTAAGCCGGATTTTGTTGCATATAATCATAAATATGCCGGGAATCTGTCTAGAATGATTTGCCATGGCTTATATAGGAATACTGCTGCAGCCTGGACTATTAAGTCCCAGGAAGAGCTTGATAATAATCGCGGAAGATTTGAGATTTTTATTTTTGAGGGATTTATCCCTGCATAACTTTTGGTAATTGCTATGCTATTCATAGTTAATTATAAATTTGTAACATAAATGGAAAGGGTTTTACCGAATCGAATAATCGGTAAGAAAGGTAGTGAAATGGCGAAAAAATACGTTTACATGTTCAGCGAAGGCGACATGACCATGAGAAACCTTCTTGGCGGTAAGGGTGCTAACCTCGCTGAGATGACATCAATCGGACTTCCTGTACCTCAGGGCTTCACAATTTCTACAGAAGCTTGTACACAGTACTATGAAGATGGTCGTAAAATCAACGACGAGATCATGGCTCAGGCTATGGAAGGCGTTAAGAAGATGGAAGAGATCAACGGCAAGAAGTTTGGTGATCTTCAGAATCCTCTTCTTGTATCAGTTCGTTCAGGTGCTCGTGCATCAATGCCTGGTATGATGGATACAATTCTTAACCTTGGTCTTAATGACGAGGTTGTAAATGCAATGATCAAGGGCAATCCTGATCCTGCATTCGAGCGTTTCGTATATGATTCATATCGTCGTTTCATCCAGATGTTCTCTGACGTTGTTATGGAAGTTGGTAAGAAGTACTTCGAGCAGCTCATCGACAAGATGAAAGAGCAGAAGGGTGTTAAGTTTGACGTAGACCTTACAGCAGCAGATCTTAAGGAACTTGCTGAGCAGTTCAAGGCTGAGTACAAGAATCAGCTTGGTACAGATTTCCCTTCAGATCCTGTAGAGCAGCTTAAGCTTGCTATCGAGGCTGTATTCCGTTCATGGGATAACCCTCGTGCTAACGTTTACCGTCGTGACAATGATATCCCTTATTCATGGGGAACAGCTGTTAACGTAATGCCTATGGTATTCGGTAACCTTAATAACGAGTCTGGTACAGGTGTTGCATTTACACGTGACCCTGCAACAGGTGAGAATAAACTTATGGGTGAGTTCCTTATCAACGCTCAGGGTGAGGACGTAGTTGCTGGTGTTCGTACACCTATGCCGATCGCTCAGATGGAGAAGGAATTCCCTGAAGCATACGCTGAGTTCATCAAAGTTTGTGATACTCTTGAGAACCACTATCACGATATGCAGGATATGGAGTTCACAGTTGAGAACAAGAAGCTTTACATGCTTCAGTGCCGTAATGGTAAGAGAACAGCTCCTGCTGCTCTTAAGATCGCTTGTGACCTTGTTGATGAGGGACACAAGACTCCTGAAGAAGCTGTAGCAATGATCGATCCTCGTAACCTTGATACACTTCTTCATCCTCAGTTCGACGCTGCTGCTCTTAAGGCTGCTACTCCTATGGGTAAGGGTCTTGGTGCATCACCCGGTGCTGCTTGCGGTAAGGTTGTATTCACAGCTGATGACGCTGTAGCATGGGCTGAGAGAGGTGAGAAGGTTATCCTTGTTCGTCTTGAGACATCACCTGAAGATATCACAGGTATGAAGGCTGCTCAGGGTATCCTTACAGTTCGTGGTGGTATGACATCACACGCTGCCGTTGTTGCTCGTGGTATGGGTGAGTGCTGCGTTTCAGGTTGTGGCGACATCAACATGGACGAAGAGAACAAGAAGTTCACACTTGCTGGTAAAGAGTTCCACGAAGGAGACTTCATCTCAATCGACGGTACAACAGGTAACATCTATGATGGCGTTATCAAGACTGTAGATGCTCAGATCGCAGGCGAATTTGGCCGTATCATGGATTGGGCTGACCAGTTCAGAAAGCTTAAGGTTCGTACAAATGCTGATACACCCGCTGATGCTAAGAAGGCTCGTGAGCTTGGTGCTGAGGGTATCGGTCTTTGCCGTACAGAGCACATGTTCTTCGAGGAAGACAGAATTGCTGCATTCCGTGAGATGATCTGCTCAGATACAGTAGAAGAGAGAGAAGCTGCACTTGAGAAGATTCTTCCTTATCAGCAGAACGACTTCAAGCAGCTCTATGAAGCACTTGAGGGATGCCCTGTTACAATCAGATTCCTTGATCCTCCGCTTCATGAGTTCGTTCCTACAACAGAAGAAGAGATCAAGAAGCTTGCTGATGCTCAGAACAAGAGCGTTGAAGACATCAAGGCTATCATCGCTTCACTTCATGAGTTCAACCCTATGATGGGTCACAGAGGATGCCGTCTTGCAGTTACATATCCTGAAATTGCTAAGATGCAGACAAAGGCTGTTATCCGTGCAGCACTTGAGGTTCAGAAGGCTCATGCTGATTGGAATGTTAAGCCTGAAATCATGATCCCTCTTGTATGTGAAGTTAAAGAGCTTAAGTTCGTTAAGAAGGTTGTATGTGAGACAGCTGATGCTGAAATCGCTGCAGCTGGTGCTAAGCTTGAGTATGAGGTTGGTACAATGATCGAGATCCCGAGAGCTGCTCTTACAGCTGACGAGATCGCTAAGGAAGCTGATTTCTTCTGCTTCGGTACAAACGACCTTACACAGATGACATTTGGATTCTCTCGTGATGATGCTGGTAAGTTCCTTAACGCTTACTATGATGAGAAGATCTTCGAGAACGATCCTTTCGCTAAGCTTGATCAGACAGGTGTTGGTAAGCTTATGGATATGTCACTTAAGCTTGGTAAGCCCGTTAATCCTAACCTTCACGTTGGTATCTGCGGAGAGCACGGTGGAGATCCTTCATCAGTTGAGTTCTGCCACAAGATTGGTCTTGACTATGTTTCATGCTCACCTTTCCGTGTACCTGTTGCTAGACTTGCAGCAGCTCAGGCAGCTATCGCTAACAAATAATATTCGCGTTAATCGCGTTATGTACTCGGCTTAATAAAGGTCGGACACTATTCATTATGGATATGTGTCCGGCCTTTCATACATTAATCAATCTTATTAAATGCTACTCAAAATTTAGAGATATTTTTATGTTTTCTAACTTTTTTGATATAGAATACAGGTAAAACAGATATAATATTGTTATCGTTAAAATCCGATAGGTACTTGTTTGGAAAATATGGGATTTCTGGCATTTTACACTTTCAGATGGGAAGCGATAAAAAGATATTTCATTTTTAAAATTGGAGGGTTAATACATGGAGAAATGGACACGCGTTAAGTATCATCCAAATCTGCCACTCAGAGAGGATGGTTGCAAGGTTACTGCATCTAAGGAGCATATTGAGATATCCAAAAATGCAGCTAAAGAGGGTATGGTCCTGTTAAAAAATGATGGTGAAACATTGCCGCTTAAAAGAGGACAGAGGATCGCTCTTTTTGGAAAAGCTACTATAGATTATGTTAAAGGTGGTGGCGGAAGTGGTGATGTCACTGTTCCTTATGTAACAAATCTTGCAGAAGGGTTTAATAAGTTGCCGGGACAGGTGTCGTTATTTAATGATTCCGTTTCATTTTATGAGGATTATGTATCTGCTAAGTATAAGAAAGGAATTCTTCCGGGGCTTATAGCAGAGCCTGAAGTTCCACAGGATCTTTTTGCTAAGGCCAGAGCCTTTACAGATACAGCAATTGTTTCGTTTAGCAGATATTCCGGAGAGGGCTGGGACAGAAAGAGTGATAAGGTTATTGACCGTAAACTCAAAGATGTTGACCAGGAGCTTATTGATATAACGGATAAGCTTTTTGAGCGCGGAGATTTTTATTTATCCAAGGCAGAAAAGAAACTACTGGATGACGTAAGAAAATCCTTTGATAAGACTATCATAGTACTTAATATTGGAGGCATGTTTGATGTTTCCTGGATCAAAGATAGTGAAGATATAAGTGCTGCGCTCATTGCATGGCAGGGAGGCATGGAAGGCGGACTTGCAACAGCAGAGCTTCTTTGCGGACTTGGCAATCCCAGTGGTAAGCTCTCGGATACTTTTGCAAAAGATTTGGCGGATTATCCCGGAACAGAGCATTTCCATGACTCTGATGATTATGTAGAGTATGAAGAAGATATTTATGTGGGCTACAGATATTTTGAAACCATGAAGGATGCAGCTAAGAAGGTAGTTTATCCTTTTGGCTATGGACTTTCATATACCGAATTTAGTTTAAATCACATCAAAGTCAGTGATGATGACGGTAAGATATCGGTTAAGCTGAATGTTACAAATATCGGTAACTGCGCCGGTAAGGAAGTAGTTCAGGTTTATTTTAGTGCACCTCAGGGTAAACTTGGTAAGCCTGAAAGACAGCTTATAGGCTTCAAGAAAACGGCAGAGCTTTTGCCGGGACAGACACAGAGAATAATTATCGAGTTTTCAGCAGATGAAATGGCTTCCTATGATGACCTTGGAAAGGTTAAGAAGTCTGCTTATGTGCTTGAAAAGGGTAAATATAAATTCTATGTGGGCACAGATGTAAGAAATGCTAAAAAGGTAGATACCGAGTATACTTTGGATGATAACAGAGTAGTCCTTCAGCTTACAGAGAGAATGGCTCCTGCAGCTCTTACTAAGCGTCTTCTGGCTGATGGTTCCTATGAGATGCTTCAGCAGAGAGATATTACAAAATATAATGAGAATGTGCTTAGAGATATGCCATGTGAAGAGCCTGATTTACCGACTCCCAGAGTTCGACCGGAAGGACCAAGATGCTGCTTTAAGCCATCAGAGAAACCTCAGCTCATCGATGTCTTTAATGGTAAACTTTCACTTGATGAATTTGTGAAAGCACTTTCTGATGAGGATGCTGCATGGCTTGTAGGAGGTCAGCCTAATGTCGGCGTAGCCAATACCTTTGGATATGGTAACAACTATGAATTTGGTATTCCTAATGTTATGACAGCAGATGGCCCTGCAGGTCTTCGTATTCAGCCACAGGTCGGGGTGAAGACTACTGCATTTCCTTGCGCAACACTTCTTGCCTGCACCTGGGATCCGGATATAACCGAAAAGGTTGGTATCGCCGGAGGTGAGGAAGTAAAAGAGAACAATATTGGTGCATGGCTTACACCTGCTATAAATATTCACAGATCACCTCTTTGTGGAAGAAATTTCGAGTACTATTCAGAGGATCCATATCTTACAGGAAAGATGGCTGCAGGAATGGTCCGTGGAATTCAGAGTAATAATGTTGCAGCTACGGCTAAGCATTTCGCATTGAATAATAAAGAGACCAACCGTAAGAACAGTGATTCCAGAGCTTCTGAGAGAGCTATAAGAGAAATATACCTGAAGGCCTTTGAGATTGTTGTAAAGGAATCACATCCCTGGAGCATTATGACTTCCTACAATATTATTAATGGAAGACGTGCTTCTGAGAATGAGGATTTGCTGAATGGAATTCTTAGAGGTGAGTGGGGATTTGATGGAATGGTTACAACTGACTGGTGGACCTTTGGTGAAAACTATAAGGAATGTAAAGCCGGAAACGATATGAAAATGGGCTGTGGCTATCCTGATAGAATATTGGCAGCACTTGAAAAGGGCGCTATATCCAGAGATGAGCTTAATACAGCAGTTAAAAATATCCTCACACTTATATTGAGAATTGATTGATGCTGAAGTGGCATGCATGGCATGATGAAAGTCTTTTCCAATAAAAGCTGCGTTCGATAAATTTATTATGATACAGAAATCCCCGGGCATATGCCCGGGGTGATATATTTTACGATTGATCTTTTACCACTACTTTTCCTCCGTTCTTCACACTATCCTGTTGAAGAAGCTCAATGGCGGAGGCTGCAATTTCGTAATACATTTCTGCATTATCCTTCAATTCAGCCATTTTTTTCATATTATTTTCGCAGAATTTTCTGGCTTCTGATATATCAGTCTGAGAGAAAACTTTACTGCCGCAATAAAGAGTTCCTGTAGTTGAATCGAAGTGTGAAGCTTCCTTCTTTTTTTCTCCACTCATGCCCATAACACCTGCGAGTGAACGAATCAAATCTTCACGATTACCAGCCATAGTTATCCTCCATATAAAAAATATCCGAATAAAACTTTAAATATATTTTCGCACAGAGGGTTTTATTTGACTATAAACTACTTATAATAAAATTATTAAAAACTTAAGAAAAGGGGAAAAGTTTTGGATATAGCTGTATTTAGCGACATTCATGGAAACAGTGCGGCGCTTCAGGCATGTATCGACTACTGCATGGGGAAGGGGATTACAAATTATATTCTGCTGGGTGATTTTATTTCTGATTGTCCAGGTGTAAAAAAGACCATGGAATTAATATACGTTTTAAAGCAGTATTTTACTTGCTATATAGTTAGAGGAAACCGAGAGGAATACATGCTTAATTATAGAAAAAACGGCGAAACTGGGTGGGAGAAAGGATCCGGGAGTGGAAGTCTTTTGTTTACATATGAGAGGCTTACTGACAAGGATTTTAATTTTTTTGACAGCTTACCTATATATGGAATCTGGAATCCCAAAAAGACCATGGGTTTTGAATATTGCCACGGCTCACCGACTTCAGCATCTGAGCTTTTATTTGGGGATAAACGTAATACGAAGAAAATAATGAATAAATTGAAGACGGATATTCTTTTTCATGGGCATACGCATGTGCAGGAAAGTTTTTTATATAGGGGGAAAAGGGTCGTTAATCCAGGCGCTCTCGGGCTTCCAAGAAATAAGAATTGTTTTGCTGAATTTGCCATAGTGCACAGTGGAAGAAGTGGCTGGGAGGAAGAGCTCATTCAGGTAAAATATGACAGGCATGCGTTAATAAAAGAGTTTCAGACAAGTGGACTTATGGAATATGCGCCGGCCTGGGCGGCAGCAACAATGCATACCATAAGGACCGGTATAGATTTAAGTGAAGCAATTCTCTTGCAGGCAATGCGATTATGTGAAGCCGAAAGAGGAATAGTCAGATGGCCGGTGATTCCGGAGAAGTATTGGGCAGAGGCATTAAAGCAAAATTTCATTGATCTTGCAGGCAAGGATATACCAAAACCAAGGAATAATGATTGATGTTTTTCAAATTATTGCTGTCAGGGGTATTGATTTTTTTAATGTGTGTGGTAATATTATGTCTAGTGATTAGCACTCAAAACTAATGAGTGCTAACAATTAAAAATAGCTTATTAGAAAATGATAATATAAAGGAGGCAATTGTAATGAAGTTAGAACCACTTGCAGACAGAGTCGTACTTAAGGCACTTGAAGCTGAGGAGACTACTAAATCAGGAATCGTACTTCCAGGTGCTGAGAAGGAGAAGCCCCAGCAGGCAGAGGTTATTGCTGTTGGACCCGGAGGTATCGTGGATGGTAAGGAAGTTAAGATGCAGGTTAAGACCGGTGATAATGTAATTTATTCAAAATATGCTGGAACAGAGGTTAAGCTTGATGATGTAACATACATCATTGTTAAGCAGAATGATATCTTAGCTATCATCAAATAATTGGATTTATATAGAGCCTGATGAAGGTAATATAAAAAACGGAGGCAAATAGAAATGGCAAAGACAATTAAATATGGCGCTGATGCCCGCACAGCTATGGTTGAAGGCGTTAATAAGCTTGCAGATACAGTAAGAGTAACAATTGGTCCTAAGGGAAGAAATGTAGTTCTTGATAAGAGCTATGGTGCTCCTACAATCACTAACGACGGTGTTACAATCGCTAAGGAGATCGAGCTTGAGGATGCTTATGAGAACATGGGCGCTCAGCTTGTTAAAGAAGTTGCTACAAAGACTAACGATGTAGCAGGTGATGGTACAACAACAGCTACAGTTCTTGCACAGGCTATGATCAATGAAGGTGTTAAGAACCTTGCTGCAGGTGCTAATCCCATCGTACTTAGAAAAGGTATGAAGAAGGCTACAGATGCTGCTGTTCAGTCTATCAGCAAGATGGCTACTAAGGTTAAGGGTAAAGATCAGATCATGAGAGTTGCAGCAGTTTCATCAGGTGATGATGAAGTTGGTCAGATGATCGCTGATGCAATGGAGAAGGTTTCAAACGATGGTGTTATCACAATCGAGGAATCCAAGACAATGCTTACAGAGCTTGACCTTGTAGAAGGTATGCAGTTTGATCGTGGATATATCTCTGCTTACATGGCTACAGATATGGACAAGATGGAAGCTAACCTTGATGATCCTTATGTTCTTATCACAGATAAGAAGATTTCAAATATTCAGGATATCCTTCCTCTTCTTGAGCAGATCGTTAAGACAGGTGCTAAGCTCCTTATCATCGCTGAGGATGTTGATGGTGAAGCTCTTACAACACTTATTGTTAATAAGCTTCGTGGTACATTCAATGTAGTAGCTGTTAAGGCTCCCGGCTATGGTGACAGAAGAAAGGCTATGCTTGAAGATATCGCTATTCTTACAGGCGGTAAGGTAATCAGCTCAGATCTTGGTCTCGAGCTTAAAGATACAACTATGGATGATCTTGGTCGTGCTAAGAGCATCAAGGTTGAGAAGGAAAAGACAACAATCGTTGATGGTCTTGGCGAGAAGAGTGAGATCGAGGCTAGAATCGCTCAGATCAAGAAGCAGATTGAAGATACAACATCTGATTTCGATAAGGAAAAGCTTCAGGAGAGACTTGCTAAGCTCGCTGGCGGTGTTGCAGTTATCAGAGTTGGTGCTGCTACAGAGACAGAGATGAAGGAAGCTAAGTATCGTATGGAGGATGCTCTTAACGCAACCAGAGCTGCTGTTGAAGAAGGTATCATCTTTGGTGGTGGTAGTGCATATATCCACGCTTCTAAGGAAGTTGCAAAGCTTGCTGATACACTTGAAGGTGATGAGAAGACAGGTGCTAAGGTAGTTCTTAAGGCTCTTGAAGCTCCTCTTTACCACATTGCAAACAATGCAGGTCTTGATGGATCAGTTATTGTTAACAAGGTTAAGGAATCTGAGCAGGGTATTGGTTTCAATGCATATTCAGAAGAGTATGTAGATATGGTTAAGGATGGTATCATCGATCCTGCTAAGGTTACAAGAAGTGCACTTCAGAATGCTACATCAGTAGCATCAAGCTTCCTTACAACAGAAGCTGCAGTAGCTACTGTTAAGGAGCCCGTACCTCCGATGCCTGCAGGAAACCCTGGAATGGGCATGATGTAATCTGACATTTAAATAGAAATTATTGAAGACGGCCAGCTTATGTGTGATAAGTTGGTCGTCTTTCTTTATATCTAGTGCTACTGTCATCAAATAAGTCGACTTTATTACTTGTCTAAATTGTCTTCTGCTGCGTTGGCGTCAATCGCCGTACCGCCCGGTACGACTCATTCCTCCGCCTTGCAGAAGAACAATGTATACTTCGTAAAAAGTCGAGGTATTTAATGACAGCAGCACTAGCAAAAACTCATGAATATATTCTGCTTTTTGTCGGCATGAAGTCAAGCGCTGCTTTATGGATAGAATGGTTACTTATAGAATAAATCAGGTCTTAAGATTGAATTCCGAAACGGCTCTTGTTAATCCCATGTTGTATTTAAGGATTTGTTTTGTCATTTCCTTTGCCATATCTCTGGCGATAATAGTATTCTCAGATTTATTTACATTGTTAAATTCATTTAATTCTTTTTGCATATGGTCAATCATGTAACTGATACTATATACAGAATCAGCCATGTTATGCATTAGCATTATGGCATCGTCTATATTATCGAGAAGATATCTGCGCATATCCAATATTGGTATCCTGTAAATGATACAATCATTATAAGTAACTGCAGTATATACGGACGGTTTTTGGGTGAAAAATCCGAGTTCTCCAACAAAATTACCCTTTGATAGTATGCCCAGAAGACATTCATTTTTTGTGCCATAACCGGTATAAATCTCCACATTACCACTTACAATTTTATGCAGATCTTTATTTTTTTCACCTTCCTTTATTATGATTGTTCCCTCTGGCACAGATATATTCATAAGGACCTCCTCTTAGAAATACAATAACTATAATAAAATTATACATGAATCAGTATATGCGAAAGCAGAATAATGTTTATTTAAAAATAAATATTATATAAAATAAAAAATTGAAGACTTTATGATTTTTATCTCGTTATATTATATGAGAGACGAAAATAAGATTTTGCTGGTGATATTGGAGCTAAAGGGTGAAAAAAGTAGAGGCAAAGGACAATTTAATACGCTGGATGGACCAATATAAGAAGCTGGTTTTTTCCATCTGCCTTAGAATGACCGGAGATTATTTTACAGCAGAAGATATTGCTCAGGAAACTTTCCTCTCGGCATATATGCACATGGACAGCTTTGATGGAGAAAATGAAAAGGCCTGGATTTGCAGAATTGCGGCAAATAAATGTACAGATTATCTGCGTAGTGCTGCTGCAAGGGCTCTTCCGACTGCAGAAGATGAGATGCCTGATTTGGATGACGGTTATTTGGGCGGAGGTATTTCTTCAAATAATCCGGCAGAAATATACGAATCAGAAGCAGTTATGAGTAGCTTCACAAAATGTTGTAAAGAATTACCAGATGGCTACAATGAAGTGGCTCTTGAGCATTTCGTGAACGGAAGGACAGCAAAAGAGATTGCAGAAGAAAATGGATCAAACATAAAAACAGTACAGACAAGAATTTATCGTGCGAAAGAAATGCTGAAAAAATCTTATGGAGAGGAGTGGCTTCGTGCATGAATGATGATTTTAAATATTTAAGCGATGATGATTTGAATAGTCTTATCGAATCAACTGAAAAAGCAGGCCTTCTTGAACCTCCGATTAGTTTTGAGGCAGAAGTGCTAAAGAGACTTGAAAGAGCAGAAATGAAAAGCACTGTTTCTTTTGAGGACAAAAAGAGAGAGTACAAGAAATTCAGATTTCAGGTATGTATGGCCATGGCTGCTGCGGTTCTATTTCTGATAGTTTCGCCATTTATATCGGAGAGTGACAGCATAAATGCTATAAAAGCTCAGGTAGTTGAAAAACAGACTTCAGAAAGAATAAGAACAAATTACGTGTCAGCAATTTTAGGAAATCACGTAATGAGTGAGACGATGACCGGATGTCATTTTGATAAGGACAAGGAGGATTGATATGAAAGCACAGAAGAGAGGATTTTTTAATTTTATATTTGCATTTATGCCGGGGGCTGCTGAAATGTATATGGGGTTCATGAAAATGGGAATAAGCATTATGGGCAGCTTTATGGGAATGATAGGAATCATAGGCTTTTTAGGATTAAGTGATGCGTTTATGATTATACCGGTTGTACTGTGGTTTTATGCCTTTTTCCATGCAAGAAATCTTGCAACCTGTAATCCTCAATTTTTCATGACAGTACAGGATGATTATTTTTGGAATGAGCTTTTTGGTGAGAAAAAGATAAATATTCAATCATCAACTGCAAGAAAGATTGTTGCCTGGGTTCTCATTATCGCCGGCTTATCAATAATATGGAATATGATAATGAGTCCTATTTCTGAAGGCTTGAATTATATCGCGGATTACACCGGACTGGCTATCTTCGAAATTATAAATAATGCATTTTATTTTTTACCTACATTCATATTCGCAATTGTAATCGTATATATCGGAATAAGACTTATTATTGGAAAAAAGAAAGACCTGTATATTACTGATAAATATATGGATAGTGCACCCATTTATACTCAAAATGAGTTTACCAAGAAAGATGATCAGGAAAAAGGTCAGGGTGTTATTTGATTTTGAGAAGAGCACTAGCAAGGTTGAGCTATACAAGTCCACTTAGATAGGCTTTATTGAGATTAGTGGAGTCATATAAGTTCACTAGGATAGGCTTTTGTCGAGCTTAGTGGAGCGAGGAACAGAATAGAAATTCAAAGATACCTTGTCAAATACTAAAAAAGAAGGTGGATCACAATACGGGTCCACCTTCTTTTTATAGTTTATTTAGAAGTCAACTTCTGTGTCGTAGTAGCAGCACTTAAGAAGTTTTTCCATCTCTTCCTGACTGGGCTGACGAGGATTTGATCCTGTGCAGGCATCAAGGAGAGCGTTGGCAGCAATGTCATGAAGTCTCTCAAGGAAAACATCCTCAGGTACAAAGCCCTGTTCTGCCGGAAGGCCGTCAGCACCGTAATGATTGATGCTGTGAGGAATATTGAGGTCATCATTCATCTTGCGGAGATACTTAATAAGAAGGTCTACCTTCTCGTCATCATTTGATCCTCCAAGATGCATGTAATCAGCAATAACACCATAGCGCTTCTTAGCTACAGGATCCTTTGCGTTGAATGCAACGACCTTAGGAAGATACATAGCATTTGCAGCACCATGAATAATGTGAGCGCCGAGATCAGCGAAAACAGCACCGGTCTTGTGAGCCATAGAGTGAACGATACCAAGGAGTGCATTAGAGAATGCCATACCTGCAAGGCACTGAGCATTGTGCATAGCATCTCTTGCTTCCATGTCTTCGTTATATGACTTAACAAGGTTGTCCATGATCATTTCGATTGCGTGGATAGCAAGCGGATCTGTGTAGTCACAGTTAGCTGTAGAAACATAAGCCTCAATAGCATGAGTAATAGCATCCATACCTGTGTGAGCAACAAGCTTTTTAGGCATTGTGTGTGCAAGCTCGGGATCAACGATAGCTACATCGGGAGTAATCTCAAAGTCTGCGATAGGATACTTGATACCCTTCTGATAATCAGTGATGATTGAAAAAGCTGTAACCTCTGTTGCTGTGCCTGAAGTAGAAGAGATAGCACAGAACTTAGCTTTTGTGCGAAGCTTCGGAAGACCGAATACCTTACACATATCTTCAAATGTGGTGTCAGGATACTCATACTTGATCCACATAGCTTTAGCTGCATCAATAGGTGAACCACCGCCGATAGCAACAATCCAGTCAGGCTGGAATTTCTCCATGGCTGCTGCACCCTTCATAACAGTTTCAACGGAAGGATCGGGCTCAATACCCTCATAGAGCTCAACTTCCATTCCTGCTTCCTTCAAATACTCTTCAACCTTCTGAAGGAATCCCCCTCTTTTCATAGATCCGCCACCTGTGCAGACCATAGCTCTTTTGCCCTCAAAAGTCTTTAACGCCTCAAGAGCACCTTTTCCGTGATAGATGTCTCTGGGCAATGTAAAACGTGCCATACTAAAAAACCTCCTTATTGCTTATTGAATTTGTTAAAAATGTTAAACAAATAACGTAACCCTAAGGATTATTATAGTATAAAACGTCAAAAATAAAAAGCAAAATAAGTATTTATATGTGAAATATGACCTTCCAAACAAAGAGATGAAAATGCGTTCAAGAATCCTGCCTTTGGCAGGACACACCCCTTACTTCGCGAGGACCTGCCCCATACGATTCCCGTTTTCATGAAGAAAAATATGAAACTATGCATATTCAGCAAAACTGCTACTTGATTGAATTACACTTAATTTACTATTAGTACTATACTTTAATCTCTAGTAGTACTATATTTAGAAACTTTCTTAATACACTGTTTTAGTACTATATTTAAGAAACTTTTTTAATACACTGTTTTAGTACTATCGTATATAAAATCCATGAGAATACTCCGGTAGTGAACCATGCCAGTGCATCACCTGCTACTGCGATGGCATAACTGTGAAGTCTGATTGAAACATAGGCTGTTAAAAGCCTTGATGTCAATTCCATAAAACCAAGGGTTAGAGCTGTTTTTCCGTACCCACAGGCCTGCATGGCATTTCTGTATATGAAAATCATACAAAGCGGGATATAGAATAGGGCAGCTTCTGTAATATATATTCTGCAATAAGGCATATATTCTGCAAGATTTACACTACTGTCAAAGAACAGAGAAACAATATAAGGCATAAGAACAACACTTAAAATACCGGTTATTATAGAATACACCACGGATATTTTCATAGCATCCTTTGTACCCTGGTGAACTCTGTCCAGATTCCCAAAACCGTAGTTTTGTCCTACATAGGCAGCTGTAGCCTGACCGATTGAAGGCATGCCTGCTGTCATTAGATTTACAACTTTTCCGGCAGCCGTAAATCCGCCAATTGCAACAGACTGATATATGTTGATTGATGCCTGCATTACCATTGTGCCTGATGAAGTTATTCCGAATTGAAGTGCCATGGGAATGCCGATATTCAGCTGTTTTGCTGCAAAATTGGCATCCATCTTCCAGCAACCTTTCTGGGGCCTTAGAAGATCAACGTTCTTATAAATGTATATTGCACACAGGATAACAGAAATTCCCTGCGAGAGATCTGTAGCAAGGGCAGCACCAAAGGTTCCAAGACGGAAAATTACGATAAATAATAAATCCAGCAAAATGTTTAAAAATGCTGAGAAAATCAAAAAGTACAGAGGTGTTTTACTGTTCCCTATTGCTCTTAGTGAAGATGCGAGAAGGTTATATCCTATAAGTGCTATACTGCCTGCGCATATTGTAATTATGTAGGAATAAGCATCTTTGTATATGTCATCAGGAGTATTCATTATATGTAGCAAAGAAGGCATGACCAAAATAGCTATAACAGTTACAACGAATGTACTTATGATGCCAAGTAAGATTGCATTGATGAAAGCCTTTTTTGTTCCAGCATCATCACCTGCACCGAATTTATGGCTGATAAGCACTGTGTATCCTGTGGTAAGACCATTGGCAAGTCCCATGATCATGAACATGATAGTTCCTGTGGATCCCACCGCTGCCAAAGCTTTTGGTCCAACGAAACGGCCGACTATAACTGTATCCACCATATTATAAAATTGCTGGAATATGAATCCTAAAAATATCGGTATAACAAATCTCAATAAAATATTAAGAGGCTTTCCCTCAGTCATTTTTCCGTTCATAAGTACATTCTCCATAGACATACGAAATTATTTATATGATTTTATGCTCTAAAAAAATCATTTTCAATATAGCTTTTATAAAAAACTTGAAAATTTTAGATAATAATAATATAATTTAGGAAAATATAAAATAGTTCAGAACGAATTAAAAATAAATCAATGTCTAAGATTAACTTATAACCTGAACTATTGATCAAAATTCTTTAAACCATTAAGGGATTAGTAGCTGTCAGCATACTTCTTTTGGAGTGCTTACAGTATCCGTATCCTGATGGAATGAGATAGATTAAAGCTACGTTTATCAGAGGAGCTGGTTATTATGAGTAATGAGAAAGACCTTAAATACAATGAACCATGGATACTCCAGAGAGCAGATCCTTATGTTCTCAAGGCAGATGATGGTTTTTATTATTTTACTGCATCTGTGCCCGAATACGACAGAATTGCACTTAGAAGATCAACTACTCTTCAGGGACTTAAAGATGCTGAGGAACATACAATCTGGACGAAGCATGACTCAGGGGTAATGAGTAAACATGTCTGGGCCCCGGAGCTTCATTATGTGATGGGAAAATGGTACATCTACTTTGCTGCCGGAGATGTCGATGACATATGGGCGATTCGTCCATATGTGCTTGAATGTCAGGGCGATGATCCCATAAACGATGAGTGGATCGAAAAAGGTAAAATTAAAAGAGCTGCTGATGATGAGTTTTCATTTGAAGCATTTTCGCTGGATGGTACAGTGTTTGAGCATAAAGGTGACTGGTATTACATCTGGGCTGAGAAGGTAGGAGTCGGAAAACAAATATCAAATCTCTATATTGCAAAAATGAAGTCACCCTATGAACTTGAGACTGTGCAGGTGCTTCTTACAACACCTGACTATGATTGGGAAAGAGTTGGTTTCTGGGTAAACGAAGGCCCTGCGGTGCTTAAAAGAAATGGCAGGATATTTGTCACATATTCAGCCAGCGAAACAGGAATTGCATACTGCGTTGGTATGCTGACTGCTGATGAAGATGCTGACTTACTGGATCCAAGATCCTGGTCAAAAGAGCGCTATCCTGTTTTGAAGAGTGATGCAGATGCTGTTGTTTATGGCCCAGGACACAATTCATTTACTGTAGATGAGGATGGCAATGACATAATGGTTTATCATGCCAGAACCGAGACAGAGATAGTCGGAGATCCTCTTTACAATCCCAATCGCCATGCGATGTTAATGAAAATTAAATACGACGAAAGCGGTCGTCCGGTTTTTTCCTGTAGATAATAATCGGTTATAAGGCTTAAATCCCTGTCTTTCGTATGAAAGATGGGGATTTTTTCCACCTTAAGGGTAATTACATTTGATTTCCTTTAGGATAAAAACGATGCGCTATGGATGTGCCTCATGCGCAGATGAATTTTGAAAGTTAAGTTTAGTGCTGGTGCGAAAGGAATGATATGAGAAGAAGGAATTTTTATAAGAGGACGCTGGCTGCAATCTGTACTTCCCTTATGGTTGGGACTCTTTCAGGATGCGCAGGAAATGCAGCAAAAAACAATGAAGCAGAAGTCAGTGATACTCAAAGCGAGAATGCCACGAACAATAATAATGGAAGTGCAGATGCTGCACAGGGAGATGACGAAGTGAATCAGAATGAACTGAGTGAATCTGAAATAAAAAAAGGTGTATACAAAAATGCTGTGAGTTGCCATGATCCACAGATTATTCTTGCTGATGGTACTTATTATATGACAGGCAGTCATCAGATACTTGCAAAGTCAGATGACCTAAAGGATTGGAGCTATATCGGTAATGGGAACAATGTCTTTGACAACTTGTTTTCGGGCAGTCTCCCGGCTTTTTCTTATGTCGGGAAAAATGAAGAAGGTGGATATTCTGTCTGGGCAGCTAACACCTTTTACAACGAGATAATGCAAAAATATGTCATGTATTTTTGTACGACTTCTTCCTATATAAAATCAAATTTGTGCATGGCAGTGTCTGATGAACCTAGTGGAAAGTATACATATACGGATACGATTCTTTACTCCGGATTTACCAGTTCACATGCAGCTGAAACAGACATATATGATGTATTGGGAGAAGATGCGGATATAACGCCCTACTTAAAGCTTGGCGGGTATGATAACAAAAAGTGGCCAAACTGCATAGATCCCGCAATTTTTACGGATGCAGATGACAGAATGTGGATGGTTTATGGATCATGGTCAGGCGGAATTTTTCTTCTGGAAATTGATCCTGCCACAGGAAAACCAATTCATCCTATTGAAGAAGCTGCAAAAGGCGGAGAGGATGCTCCTGACCCGTACTATGGTTACAGACTTGTAGGCGGCGGACATCATGCAATTGAAGGCCCATATATTACCTATTCAAAAGAGTCAGGCTACTACTACCTTTTCCTTTCATATGGCGGACTTACAAGTAATGGAGGATATCAGATAAGGCAGTTTAGAAGTGAGAATCCCACAGGACCTTACGTTGATGCAGCGGGAAACAGGCTTGGCAACGAAGAAAATTACATGAGCTACGGACTTAAAATGATGGGAAATTATACACTTCCCAGCTTATCCGTTACCTATATGGCACCGGGAGGACAGTCTGTATTTCAGGATGAAAATGGAGAATACTACATTGTTTATCATCAGAGATTTGATGATGGACAGGAATTCCATGAGCCCAGAATTCATAAGCTTTTCATGACAGAGGATGGATGGTTTACGGCAGCACCATTTGAATACACAGGAGATGAGAGCATTACTTCAATTGGGGAAAATGCTAATGTGACAGATGACATGCTGAATGGAACCTTTTACCTTTTAAGTCATGGACTAGATGTGAATGACATAGTAAATAAGCCTGTTAAGTGCAAATTTGAAGCAGGCAGGATCGAATCATATGAAGGTGAAGATGCTCTGCAGGGAACTTATGCATTAAGTGGAGGTAAGACCTATGTGAATTTCACAATTGACGGAATCAGTTATGATGGCTGCGCTTTTACAATGACGGATGAAGCAGGTAACAATACACTTTGTATATCTGCAAAAGGCACTGACAATAAGACTCTGTGGGCAGTAAAATATTTGAAATAGAGCACGAAAAAGCAATTTTGTAAAGACAAGGCAGCAATATTTGATAAGTTTGTTTATTTACACAAAAAGTATTTTAAGTTTTTATATAAAATAACAAAAATGTAAAATTGTTTACAAAAATCTAAAATATTTATTGACGATGTAAATTGGATTAGTTAGAATTACTACATAAGTTAATTACTTAGACAAGTTTTTTAGGAGGTTTTAACATGAGAAGGAAATTTTTAGGTATTGCACTTGCAACCATCATGGGACTTAGTACAGTGACTGGTTGCGCAACAACAACTGTTGAAGAAGCAGGCGAAGCTGAGAGCACAACAGAAGCAAAGGAAGAGACTGCAAGTGGAGATACTGCAGAAGCATCTGATGCCGGTGAAGCTACTGAGACCGCAGATGCAGCAGAAGCTGAGAGTTCAGACGGATCATCTTCAGATTCTCTTACAGGTAATGGTGATAAGACACTTCATGTATTCCTTTACATGCAGGAGCATGAGAAGAAGATTTATGAAGATCTTGTAAAGCAGTTCGTAGATGAGCACAAGGATGAGATCAAGGAGGTTGTATTTGAGGTTACAACTCAGGATGAGTACAACCAGAAGATGATCGCTAACATGACAGCCAACGATATGCCTGATGTATTCTATGTAGGACCTGCAGCAGTTCGTTCTTATGTAGACAACGGATATGTTCTTCCTCTTGATGATTATGTAGATGCTGATACAATCAGCAGCGTATGGGGAACTACACAGGAGATTTACCGTTATGATGGTAAAAATGTTGGTAGCGGTTCTCTCTATGCACTTCCCAAGGATCTTTCATGCTTTGCATTTGCATACAACCAGGATCTGTTTGATGCAGCAGGACTTGAATATCCTGATCCCGAGAAGCCTTACACATATGATGAATTTGTCGAAGTTTGTAAGAAGCTTACAATAGATAAGGACGGCGATGGTGAGATCGATCAGTGGGGCGTTGCTAACGCAGACCAGTTCGGTATGACTCCTTTCCTTTATTCTAATGGCGTTAAGTTCCTTAACGATGATATGACAAAGGTTAATGTTGCTAACAACGAGCCTCTTAAGGAAGCACTTACATTCTACACAAATCTTACAAAAGATGGACTTACACCTTCAGTTGAGCAGGATACAGCACTTGGCGGATATCAGAGATGGCTCGATGGGCAGGTTGCATTCTATGCATGTGGTACATGGGATGTTGCAGCATTCATGGATGAGGCTACATTCCCTTACAAGTGGAACCTTTGCGGATGGCCTGTAGGACCTTCAGGTGATGGAAGATCACACACATGGATGGGTTCAGTTGGTTACTGTGTATCAGCAACATCTGAGAATCCTGATCTTGCAGCACAGCTTGCAGCTAAGCTTTCAACTGACGAAGAAGGACAGAAGGCAGTTTCCGGTATCACAACAGGTGAATCTATCCAGCTTCCTAACATCACAGAACTTGCTTATGGCGAATTCAAGGATGCAGTAAACAGCGGAAAAGTTCCTTATGCTTCAAACGTAGATGTAATCTTCGGATACTTCGACGGCAATGATCACTATGCAGCAGCTCTTCAGGAGACTGACTACACATATAACGGTGAGTGGTTCACACCTTTCTGGTCAGGCGTATTTAACATCAAGAATGGTGATATCTCTGTAGAGGATTACCTCAATCAGGTAGAGCCTGAAATGCAGGAAGCACTTGATGAAGCAATTGAACTTCAGAATTCAGCAACAAACTAATTGACATTATATCTCCTGCCTGCCAAAGGGCAGGAGATAACTTTAAACAGACTTTGAAGTGGGTTATAACTAGCATTGTTCCTTCTATATATAAGGAACGTTTTTAAGGAGTACATGATGGCATCAAAAAAAGTAAAAGTTCGGATGTCTGCGATGGCAAAGAGAGAAGAAAGATGGGCATGGTTATTTATTGCTGCACCTTTTGTAGGGTTCATGCTTTTTATGGCTTACCCAATCGTATTTGCCCTGGTTGCCAGCGCAAGCAAATGGACCGGAATCAACTCGCTGTTGGGAAATATTGTTGGTCTTAGAAACTACATTAAGATAATAAGCGATGCTAAGTTCTGGAAGGCAATGGGAACAACTATCATCTACATGATTGGTATCCCGATTGGTATGATACTTGGAATGCTCGTAGCCATGGGACTTAACAGAAAAATCCCTGGCAAGAGAGTTCTTACTACAATGTATTATGTTCCTGTAGTATCTTCACTGGTTGCTGTATCTATCCTCTGGGCATGGGTATTCAACTATGATTATGGTCTTTTGAATGGTATCTACAAAGCGCTCACAGGAATACATGGTCCTAACTGGCTTGGAGATGAGACTATGGTTAAAGTATCCATGATCATCTTTATGGTTTGGAAAGGACTCGGAGGAACGATTATCCTTTATCTTGCAGGCTTACAGAATATCCCGAGGGATTATTATGAAGCAGCAATGATTGATGGAGCAAACAGCTGGGAGAAGTTCAGAAACATCACACTGCCTCTTCTTTCACCTGTAACCTTCTATGTTCTCATCACATCGCTTATCGGTGGGTTCCAGGTTTTTGTAGAAGTACAGGTAATGACACCTTCAGGCGGACCAAACTACAGTGCAGCAACGGTTGTATTCTATCTGTATGAAAAGGCATTTACAAACGGACAGCTTGGCTACGGAAGTGCAGTAGCTGTAATTCTTGCAATAATTATCTTCATTATCACTGCCATCAATTTCTGGGGTCAGGATAAATGGGTTAAAACTATAGAGTAAAGGAGGTGTGACAGATGGAAATGGCTTTAAAATCAAATATGAATTCACAATCGCCCAAAAGAGCGAAGTCAAGTGCTAAAGACTATCAGACAGATCGCGTCACATCTTCTAAAGAGAAGATTGTTAATATAATCATCTTTGTTTTACTCTTTGCATTTGCTATAACAATGGTGTTCCCTCTTGTTTACATGGTGGCTACATCATTCATGACTAAAAATCAGATTCTTTCAGGAACATTAACACTTTTTCCTAACCCGATCCTGATTGGAAAATACAGCCAGGTACTTAGTAAAGGCCAGTTTATAAGCGGCATTATAAATACTATTACCGTAGAAATACCGGTTCTTCTAATCGGTGGATTCACTTCATCACTTTCGGCATTTGCTTTTGCCAAGATGAATTTTAGAGGTAAAAATGCCCTTTTCCTGGCATTACTTGCAACTATCATGATTCCGTTTGCAGTAGTTATGATTCCTCAGTACGTTCTCTTTACAAAACTTGGCTGGACTAACTCACTTGCACCACTTATCATTCCTGGATGCT
Source organism: Butyrivibrio sp. LC3010 (assembly GCF_000424385.1). GTDB lineage: Bacteria > Bacillota > Clostridia > Lachnospirales > Lachnospiraceae > Butyrivibrio. The sequence continues at coordinate 111,569 of NZ_AUJU01000020.1, forward strand.
TCGGTAATGTCAGCATGATATTCTTCTTAAGACAGAACCTTTACAGCATACCCACAGAACTCATGGATGCAGCAAAAATCGATGGCTGTAACTATTTTGAGATTTACTACAAGATATTCCTTCCCCTTATGAAGGGAGCTCTTGGAACACAGCTTATGCTTTGGTTCATGGGAATCTGGAATGATTACCTTGCACCTACGATCTTCCTTAGAAGTGAGAAACACTGGACACTTCAGGTTGTAATCAGATCCTTCAATTCATATTATGCGATTCAAAGTGATTACGCTTTAATTATGGCAGCTTCTGTAATCGCGATGTTACCTACACTGGTATTGTTCTTCTTATTCCAGAGAGTTATCATCGAATCAATTGCTATAAGTGGAATAAAGTAAAATTTTGGGACAACAGACATCATATCTGTTGTCCCTTTTCATTTTTGTCCTTTTGATGGTATCATCAAATTACCAGAAAAGAGTTAGAAACAATTATGCAAAGACAATTGCAGCACTTTAGCTGGCAGGTTTACTTGATATAGGGGGACATATGAATAGAAGAAATAAGTATGTTATTAGAAAAATCATGGCACTTATGCTGTCGGGAGTAATTGTTTTTTCATCAGGATGTGGTGTGAATAATTCCGGAAAGGCTGCAGGAGATAAGCCGCTTGAATCCGCCGATAAAGCAGATACGGCAGGTGAGACATCAAATGATTCTCCAAATAATATCATTGCAGATGATGAAAATAATGGATCTTCAAATAATAATGAAGAATCAAATAATGCCGGGAATAATCCTTTGGAAGATGATTCAGAAAATGATAACTCTACAAATGGAGATGCATCCAAAGAAAATATCCCAACAGATAGTGCGCTGAATGATGAGTCATCTCATGAACTCACAGATGAAGATCTTAAAGCGACTTTGGATTACACCTATCAGAGCCATCCAATGACGCTTAAGAATGGAGATACTGATTATGCCAGTGCTAACTACTATACAGTAAAACTTGATAAAAACGTAATTAACGAATTTGATAAGCTTCAAAAAACACTGGATGCTTTTGGCGCTGAAGGTGAGAAAGAGACTAACGAATTTTTCTCTTCAAGTGCACCGGAAATTAAGGAGATGTTTGAAAGCGAATGGAATATTCCTTATGAAGTGGCTCTTAATTACTATCCGATAAGAGCAGATGGAAAAGTATTTTCTTTCGTAGTCGAAGACTATGCATTTCTTGGAGGCGCTCACGGATATACATATTTTAAAGATTATAATTTTGACCCGGTAACCGGTAAAGAGATAGCATTCTCAGATGTTGTAAAAAATACTGAGACATTACCGGAGATAATTGCAAATGAAATTGAAAAGCAAAATGAAGATATAGCAAAAGATTTCAGGGGATATCCTGATGACAGAAATAATTTTATTTCAAGCTTCCCTGACAGACTAAAGGAAAATGCCAAAGCTTTGTCTTGGGCATTGGATTATGATGGAGTAGTGTTTTGCTTTGAGGATTATGCAATGGGTAGCTATGCCCTTGGATGGCAGATGGTAAAAGTGAAATTCAAAGATTACCCTGAAATATTTACAGATACATATGATAATTATGATGAGAGCGAAATGCCTGACATAAATGAGATAGGAAAAGAGCTTAAAGAAACTGATACCGTAACTGTCGATGCCACACCTTTTCTTACTGATATAACTGATAACAAAGGGAAATTCCCCGGAGGGTTAGACGATGATGGCAAAGGCGAAGATGAGGAATATGGTGAGGACTGGTGGTACCATGCTGTTGTCAAAAATCCCGGATGGACTTCTTTTACAGCAGACGGGATAGATACAGAAGCAGGAAAACCTTCATATGAATTAAGCGAAATCAGCTCAAACACCACAGACTGGCTTAATGAAGAAACATGGGCTAAGGAAAAAGGAATACCTCTTCCTGAAAGATTTCCATACTCAGATGAAACCTATAGCTATAGTGTTGTGAATGATGCTGATAACGGTGAACTCTCGCTTACGGTGTTTAATAATGAGCTTGGGAGTCTTGAAGGTAATTATTATTTCGATGAGTTCCTGAATCCACCTGATCAGGGAGATGGATTATTTGCAGACGTTACGACACCATATATTTACTATGCAAAAATAAAGGACAACATACTTTATGTGTCACTTGGACACAGAACCTATGCGTCAGCCAATCCTCATAAATCATATATGGTAGCAATTGATATGGTATCCGGTGAAACACTTTGGAAAAGCGATGATCAGGTATGCAGTTCATATAATTTCGTAATCCTTGGTGACAGTATTTACTGCGGATATGGATTTACCCAGGAGCCTGATTATATCTATGTACTTAATATAAAGAATGGAAAAGTACAGCAAAAAATAAATGTAAAATCAGCTCCATATTACTTTATCGTGCAGGAAGAAACCATGTATGTGCTGACATATAATACAGAATATCTGTATAAAATAGTGGATTGACATTAATTCAAAAAAGCGCGTTCCTTATTAAAAATCAAATAGGGAAAGCGCTTTTAATATTTTATTTGAGCAAATTACTTCATTAGATGTAGGACGAGACAAGTGAAAACTTGTCTGAACGAGCGGGGCCCAACCCCGTAAGTCTGTTTGGCAGGCTTAGTGGAGCTTGCGGGCAAGTGTGTACCTGGCAGAAATTCAAAATGCTCTTATTCCTCAACTGTAATAGGACTATATGCGATCTTAACATTTATATCCTGACTGTAGTTTCCGAAGGTCTTTCCAAAAATTGTAAGACCACCAACGTGCTCAGCGTCATCAAGTACTGCCATTTTAAACTTGATATTGCTTTTACTTGTAAGAGCAAAATGATCAATAGTAACATCAGAAATCTTCAAACCATCAATAAAAGTTCCATGATGATTTATAACAAGCATCTTCAAAAGACCATACTGATTCCAGTTAGGAAACCACCAATCCGGCGTGAATATACCTTTCACATCACCAAAGTCTCCCGGTGAAACCCATGTCCCTAAAAATTCATTATTAATAAAGAAAGAAATATCAGAAGGCCATACATTATTTACACCGGGTGCCTCGCTTGATAACTCTGCAGAGATACATATTTCATCGATTTTCTGATTAAAAGGGATGAAATTAGGTACAACATATTCTACATAACCCTTGGTAAACCAAAGAATATCAGCGTTGTAACGATCAGGATGTGAAAAATACCTGGTGTCATCTACCTGCCCTACAATCTGAGTTGATGATGCAAGCCCGCAGGTAGGGTATACTTCGTAATCTGAAAACTGTCCTACTTTTATATCAGCAGTATAAATATTTTCATCGTGTTCATCATCCTGAATATCGATTAGAATTTTATCAACGTGCACAGAGCAAATCTTCTGATTACCATGACCATTCGTCTCGTTGCTGACTGTGATCATTCCACATTCCTCAAGCTTGCGAATGTGACTTGTAAGAGCACCATTCGTTATATTTAAACGGCTTGCAAGTTCATTCATATTCATGCCGTTTTCTTCTAATAAAATCTTGATTATCTCTATTCGTACATCAGAACCGAGTGCCTTGAAAAGATCAAGACCTTCTGAAAGTGATTTAATATGAAGCATGATAACTCCTTTAAATAAAAGTAAAATATTTAACATTAATATAATATCACAGAAGCTGTCTAAGATTCAATTATAAAATCTTTGTAAAAATTGTAATAAATATCGATAAAGGGATATAAAAGTATTGTAATTTCGAAAGTGTAGTAGTGCAAAAATTTACCGTAAATGTTATTGTATTTTCTAACAGCAAAAAAGTAATAATTTTAAACACCAAAAATTATGATGCATACATTTAATGCAGGAATTAATATAGCAGACTATTTGCTAAAAGAATAGCAAAATTTGTTATAGAGTTGGATTATTTCCTGGACTACTGAAATATTCTTTCTATATCAGTAATCCTAATTGTCTGTTGGAAAAGAATATAGTGTAGCAGATGTGTTAGTTGCATCATAATATAAGTAGAAAACAGAATGATTGGCATAAAGAGAGCGGCTACATGAAAGCCGGTTCTTACTTCATGTGCATTATTCGTTTGAATACTATTCCTTAATTCTTGAGTGATTTTAGAAGTCTTTGATTGCATATTGGATAATTCTAAAATTAATATATAGCTAAAAGCTAGTGCTACTGTCATCAAATAAGTCGACTTTATTACTTGTCTAAATTGTCTTCTGCTGCGTTGGCGTCAATCGCCGTACCACCCGGTACGACTCATTCCTCCGCCTTGCAGAAGAACAATTTATACTTCGTAAAAAGTCGAGGTATTTAATGACAGCAGCACTAGTAAACAGCTAGAAATATGGAAACTGGTGGAAAAAATAAAAAAACATGAAATTTGTTGTTGACACTATCATAGGTGAGTGATATATTAAATATCGCTGCGGCGCACGGCAAACATACGAATGCCTGCAAGCCTAGTATTTAAGCACTTTGACAATGAAATAGTAATGCAACCCTGAAAATTCCAAAAAGAATATTCAGAGAACAAAACAACCTAACTAAAGGTAAAACGGACAGAACAAAAGCCAAGCTTAAGTTCTGGTCAGAAGACGAACGATCTTAAACAGAGATGTTTGAGAAACATTTAAACGTGAGAGTTCGATCCTGGCTCAGGATGAACGCTGGCGGCGTGCCTAACACATGCAAGTCGAACGGAAGATTATCGCTGATGAAGCTTCGGCAGAATCTTGATAATCTTTAGTGGCGGACGGGTGAGTAACGCGTGGGCAACCTGCCTCGTACTGGGG
>NZ_AUJU01000021.1 GCF_000424385.1 Butyrivibrio sp. LC3010
ACACACATAGACCTGCATCACTATACAAACTCCTTCCTCCTGCAGAAGCTCGCAGGATATTAAAAAAGTTAGAGATACACTATACTCCCAAGCATGGAAGTTGGCTTGATATTGCCGAAATAGAACTCAATGTTATGACAAGGCAGTGCCTATCACGACGGATATCAAATATTGATTTGCTTATAAAAGAACTCAGCACTTGGGAAGATGAGCGTAATTCAAATAAAGCAACTGTAGATTGGCAATTCAAAACATCTGATGCAAGAATCAAACTCAAATCGCTGTACCCTGTCCTTTAAGGCAGGGAGCGACTTTGATTAATTGTCAACGTGTCAGTACACTAGTTTTACTGAGTGGAATGAAGGCCATGTAAAGAATTGCAGGTTTGTTTTTGAGGAAGAAGGGAAGGTTGTAGGCTGGATAGCGCTAAGTCCTTCTTCAAGTAGGTGCGCATATAAAGGCTGCGTTGAAATGAGTGTATATGTAGACAGAAACTATAGAGGTCATGGGATAGGAACAGCTTTGGTAAATACGATTATCAAAGAAGCTGAGAAAGATGGATATTGGAGCATATACTCTGCAATATTTTCAATTAATAAAGCAAGTATAGCCTTACACAAAAAATGTGGTTTTAGGGAAATTGGCTATAGGGAAAGAATAGCTAAAGATCGATTTGGAAAATGGCAGAACACAACTCTTATGGAGTACAGAGCTTCATAATTAGTTTATAGGAGAAGCTACTTATGACTATTGAAGAAAAAGCAAACAGGATTATTGAAGATATACGTAATGAAAAAGGCGTAAATCCTATCAAGATGTTTAAGTCAATGGCAAAGAAAGCGTATATAAGCATACATGGGCCAGAGCATCATATATTAGATGGGGCATGTCTTTTAATGGCTTATCATAATGCTGGTGGCAAAATAGATATAGACTATGCCTTGGAGAAGCTTTTGAAAGAAGGACTTCGGATGCCGGGAGCAATGTGCGGACTGTGGGGAATATGCGGAGCGATAACATCTATAGGAGCAGCTCTTTCTATTATTGATGGTACAGGACCACTTTCTGAGGATGGCACATGGGGAGATCACATGGCATTTACATCAAGCGCCATAGGAGAGCTTGGCAAGATAAATGGCCCAAGATGTTGTAAAAGAGATGCTATGATTGCGTTCAAGCATGGAATAGAGTACGTAAGACAGCACTACGGTGTGCAGATTGAATATGAGAAGCAACACTGTGAGTTCTCATCGCAGAACCAGCAGTGTATCAAAGAAAGATGCCCTTTCTTTGGATAATGGAAAGCTTTTTGTTCCGGACGATTTAGAAATTATGGAACTTTGAATTTCAGGTTAATAGATTAAAGGGTTAAGGATTATTAGCTGATGATACGAGAAGCAAGAAAAGAAGATTTGGAAGCACTTTTGGAACTGTATCTTTACTTACATGAAGATAGTATTCCCAAGCATGATGAACATCTTGAAAAAACATGGAATCAGATCATTGAGGATCCGAATCACCATCTGATCGTAAATGAGATTGATGGTCAGATTATATCTTCCTGTGTTTGTGTGATCATCCCGAATTTAACAAGAAATATAAGACCATATGCTTTTGTTGAGAATGTGGTAACACATGCGGATTTCAGAGGAAACGGATATGCAGGTGAATGTCTGGATTATGCAAAGAAGATTGCGGAGAAGGAAAACTGTTACAAAATGATGCTACTGACAGGATCAAAGAAGCCGGAGACTATGCATTTCTATGAGAAGGCTGGGTATAGCAGCAGTGATAAGACAGCTTTCATACAGTGGATAGAGATGGATAAGTAGCCATAGGTAAAGGAGTATGAAATGAAGGTATTCATTGTATATTGTCATCCAAGTAAAAATAGTTTCACATATGAAGTGAAAGAAGCTTTTATCAAAGGACTGGAGAGTGCAGGACATTCATATGAGATTTCTGATCTGTATGCAGATGGATTCAATCCCGTGATGCCGGAAAAAGAGTATATAAGAGAAGGATTTTATAATTTGGATAGTCCTGTATCGGAGGACGTTCTTTTTGAGCAGAAAAAGATAAATGAAGCAGATGCGATAGCTTTTATTTACCCTGATTTTTGGACTTCGTCTCCTGCTATGTTAGAGGGATGGTTTCAACGGGTATGGACTTACGGATTTGCATATGGGGATAAAACATCTATGAAATGTCTTGAGAAAGCTTTATTTTTGATTACCATGGGTGGGTCATTAAAAGATAAGGTAAGAAGAGATCAGCTGGAAGCAATGAAGACAGTTATGGTTGGTGACCGGATCAGAAATAGAGCAAAAACCTGCGAAGTATATGCTTTTGATGAGATGACCAGAGGCTATGGTAATGATGCTAACCGGGATAAAAACGCTGGTAAGTATCTAAGAAAAGTATTTGAAATTGCAAAAAACTTATAAAAAGGAAAAATTCTGTTGAAGATAATTCTTTTGCAGATCCTGATTAAAATTGACTAAAGGAGTGAATAGCTGTGAAACGAAAAACAACAGACGAGACCCTTGCGGAGTCTTTCTTGGAAAGAGTGTCAGTAAATGTGCTATTTTTAAGTAAGGAGGAATCGCGATCATCACATTGATTGCATGTTTTTTATAGAATATGTATAGAGTCAAGAGAATAATACCATACGCTTGTACAGTTCTGTTAGTAGCGCTGATGACACTATTTGCAGAAACTTTAAATGAGAAGGAGATTATATTTCCTGAGATAACAGCATTAGCAGTTGGATATATGGTGGCAAAAAATAGAAGCTGGAAGGTTAATGGAAAGCGTATGCTTTCACTGATAACAGGCTGTGCGATAATAGGAGTGTGCATTGTAAGATTTGTTCCGTTTGATACGTATATCGAAGTGATTTTGGCATTCACAATCGCTCAGGTAATCTTTATGTTTTCAGGAACCACGTTTGCACCATTTGTCTCAGCAATAGTGCTCCCGGTGATGATGCATACTACAAGTATAGTGTATCCTATAGCTGCATTTGTACTGACATTACTTGTAATATTGTTTCATAAACTTTTTCTATTTCAGGGAATCCGAGCAGATGAGGAATATGTTCCTGTGATGCTGAATTCCAGGGACGATATGGTAGATACTTCCATTAGAATCCTTTGTGTGACAGTAATAGCCGGTGTTGCATTCAGAACGGGTTATAGATTTGTTGTGGCACCTCCGTTACTTGTGGCATTTACTGAGTTTTCCAGGCCAAGGAACAAAACAAGAAATATGCCAGTCAAAACGGTGGCAGTGATAACTGTGTGTGCCATAATTGGTGTGATTTCAAGATATTTCTTTGCTATTTGGATAGGGCTTCCTATTACGATTTCAGCAATTGTTGCTACAAGTGGTATGCTTATCGTTATTCATTTTACTAAGATGTATATGCCACCGGTTGGCGCTATTACCATGCTGAGCATGATAATATCTGAAAGCGTACTAATCACATATCCGATTCAGATTTTTGTAGGAAGTAGCTTGATTCTTTTTCTGTCCCGGATGATTTTCATGAGACGGCAGGATAACAAGCTTTATGAAAAAGAACATGAACTTCATGCAGAATGAGTTATAGGTTGTATTTCCTCACATATTGCACGGATCTCTTCACTGAAAACAGTATCTTTGGGCCAGATGAAGGTAAAATCATGTTTTACCCTAAAGTCGTCAAGGGGGATTGTTTTCAGATATCCGGACTGCAGTCCTGATGCAACCGCTGCTTTATATAAAAAGGTGATGCCACAATCTTTTTCAATAAGGCTTATTATGGCATGCATGTTCTCCACCTGGGTAAAATTCCTAAAATCACTTGTGGAGTAATTGTTCAGGGCAAGAGCTCTTTCCAATATATTGCGCGTTCCTGAACCGGGTTCTCTTATAAGAATTCGCTCGGGAAAGAGATCTTTTATCACGCGTGGCTTCTGATTGAAAGAGTGCTTTGCCGAACAGACAGGAACGAACTCTTCTTTGCTAAAAAGCAGCGTTTCATAATCATTTTCAGGGAAATATCCTTCTACAAGTGCAAAATCTATAACACCGTCGGAGAGTTTTTTAAGAAGCTCCGATGTGTTGCCAAATGTAATCTTAAGATTAGTATCCGGGTGATTTTTTATGTAATCACTGATCGGATCAGCAATTATGTATTCTCCTATGGTCATGGTGACACCAAAAGAGATGTCTTTTAAGCCATGGTTATTCTTTGAAAGTATTTCTTTGAGACTTTCATCATCATTTTTTATCTGATTCATTTTTTTATACATGAGTTTTCCGTTATCAGTTAGAAAAAGTTTTTTTCCATCCTGAGTAAACAGCTTTGTCCCGTATTCATTTTCAAGATGATGTATGTGCTGAGAAACAGCGGGCTGAGTAATATTCAGCTCCTTAGACGCCTTGGTGAAATTGAGGTGCCTGCAAACACATAGAAAGGTATCTATCCTGAAATCCAGCATAATCAGTCCTCCCTAACGATAAGAAATGTTTATGGATATATAATAATATATAATTTTATCTTTTTCAAAAGACAGAATAGAATAAGACCTGCGAAAGAACAGATTAAAAAGAGAGAGAGGTCTTGAGATGGATTTTTTGAAAAAGAATTACATGGGAGTAATAGTATGCTTCACTATTGCAGTTCCTTCATGGCTCCTGGGAAAGCGCTTCCCTGTCGTTGGCGGAGCGGTGATTGCAATCATTCTGGGCATGATAATAGCCCTGTTCTGGAATGACAAGGGGAAGGCGGCTGATGGAATAAAGTTTACATCAAAGATAATTCTGCAGGAGGCTGTTGTCCTCCTTGGATTTGGTATGAATCTTTCGGTCGTTCTTCAGACCGGGAAACAGTCACTTCCTATAATTATCTGCACGATTTCAACATCGCTTATCCTATCATGGATTCTTCATAAGGTTATGAATATCAAAGGAAACACAGCTACTCTTATCGGAGTTGGCTCATCAATATGCGGCGGCTCAGCAATTGCAGCTACGGCTCCTGTCATTGATGCGGATGATGATGAAGTGGCACAGGCAATTTCTGTGATATTTTTCTTTAACGTGCTGGCAGCACTTCTTTTTCCTTCGCTGGGAAAGCTTATAGGTTTTGATATCACAACAGGAGAGGCTTTCGGTATTTTTGCGGGAACTGCAGTTAATGATACTTCTTCCGTCACCGCAGCTGCATCAACCTGGGATAGTATGTGGAACCTGGGGAGTCAGACTCTTGATAAGGCAGTTACGGTCAAGCTTACAAGAACACTGGCTATCATACCTATTACACTGGTACTTGCGTATTTGAGGGCAAGGGAAGCAAAAAAGGATGGAAGTTCGACAAATGGCTTTAGCTTTAGAAGAGCATTTCCGATGTTCATAGTCTTCTTTGTGATTGCTTCAATTATCACAACTATTTGCTTGAGAGCAGGTGTCCCTTCTTATGTTTTTAAGCCACTTAAGGAACTTAGCAAGTTCTTTATAATAATGGCCATGGCTGCTATTGGCTTGAACAGTAACATAATCAAACTAATTAAATCAGGTGGGAAGCCGATTTTGCTTGGCGGCTGTTGCTGGATCGGAATAACAGTTGTCAGCCTTTTGATGCAGCATGTAATGGGAATATGGTAAAAGAAAAATAGGCGTTGACAAATACTCCCCCCCTAGTATATATTGCAAATGGTAGGGGGGACTATTTTGTCGTCCCGTATTTATTGTCAAATTATGAACCAAAAAGACTATGAAATTTTTGGATGGACCTAGGGAATCCACCGCAAGCGGTACCACCCTTAGGTCGAAGAATGGAGGATACTCGAATGAAACTTGAAGAAATATTAAAGATGGTTGATCACACACTGCTTGCTCAGGGAAGCACATGGGATGAGATAAAAGAGATATGCGACGATGGTATGAAGTACCATACGGCTTCCGTATGCATTCCTCCATATTATGTGAAGAAAGCCCGTGAGTATATGGGCCCTGATATGCCTATAACAACAGTAATCGGATTCCCGAATGGAAATACAACAACTGCATCCAAGGTTTTTGAGACAAAGGATGCGCTTGCAAACGGAGCAACAGAGATCGACATTGTTATAAACATAGGGGAGCTGAAAGCTAAGAATTATAAGTTTGTTCTTGATGAGATCAATGAACTCAAAGAAGCCTGTGGCGACCATACCATGAAGGTTATCATTGAGTGCTGCCTTCTTACAGAAGAGGAGAAGATCAAGATGTGTGAGATTGTTACGCAGTCAAAGGCAGACTATATCAAGACTTCAACAGGTTTCTCAACAGGCGGTGCAACCTTTGAAGATATAGAACTCTTTGCAAAACACTGTGGTCCAAATATCAAGATCAAGGCATCAGGCGGTATTGCATCAATTGAAGATGCTGAGAAATTTATTGAACTTGGAGCACACAGACTTGGCACAAGCAGGCTGGTAAAGATTGCTAAAAGTATGTGATTTAGAAAAACTATAAAACACTGGAAATGGAATAATCAGTACATATGGACAGAAATAATATTTTGACTGAGTTTAAAAAATATACGGATCAACAGAATTGATGGCGTATCTGCAAAACTGAACCTCAAAAAGAAGCAAGCTGTTGTGAAGTACGAAAAAGAGGTAGAGGATGACACCTTGATAAAGGAGATAGAAGATCTTGGCTATAAGGTTGTTTCTGTACAATAAATAGCCGGGATATGATACTATTAGTCAACATATGAATAATAGGGAGATTACTTATGGCACATAAAAAGACAGTCAGAACAGCAGCACAGAAAAAGGCTCTGACCAACCGGTTGAAACGTCTGGAAGGGCAGATACGTGGCCTGGAAAAAATGATCGAGGATGACGTATATTGCAACGACATCCTTCAACAGTCCATGTCTGCAGCCTCAGCAATAGACGGCTTTAATCAGGAACTTCTTGGATATCACCTGAAAGGATGCGTTACGGACGGCATAAAAAATGACGATGAAGAAATCGTGGACGAATTATTGAAGACGATCCGTAAACTCATGAAATAAAAGAATTACATTCATGAGTAACTATTCCGCGATAATAAAATATGTAGGAGAAATATGCAGACATCTGAGAGTTTTCGATTAAGTGCATTATTATCCTTTTCAGGAGGATTACAGGATGCGTATACATATAATATGAGGGATAAAGTCTTTGCCAATGCACAGACCGGCAATGTTGTTTTAATGAGTCAGAACCTGATGCAGGGTAATTTTATGCAGGGGTTACACTATATGTGTCCGCTTTTTTCGTTTGCTGCTGGGATTTTTATAGCAGAGAGAATTGAAAACGAGTATAAATGTGCTGAAAAAATCCACTGGAGACAGATTATCATAATAATTGAAATGATTGCGCTTAGCATTGTCGGACTTCTCCCCATGGATATGAATATGATAGCAAATATGATTGTGTCATTTTCATGTGCCATGCAGGTGCAAACATTTAGAAAAGTACATGGATATGGATATGCAAGTACCATGTGCATTGGAAATCTGAGAAGTGGAACAGAGAGCCTTTCTAAATACCTTAGAGACAAAAACAAACAATCTTTGTACAAATCATTTCACTTCTTTGGAATCATTCTGATATTTGCTATAGGAGCAGGATTTGGCGGAGTAATATCCGGAATCATTGGGATAAAAACCATATGGATTTCGGTAGTCATACTGCTTATAGTTATCAATATGATGGTAAAAGAAGTAAGGTAAAATTGGCATACAATGCGCGGTTTGCTGGAGGCGATGGTTCAGCAGGTGCTATTCTCCAACTCCGCTAAAAATGATGGTCTAAAGGAATTTAAGATGAAAAATGTACTCTTGAGTGATGATGGTGATATAAAAGTTTATTCTGTTCCTGACATGGAAGAAGTCGCTCACATTTTAGAGCAGAATGGATTTATCAGAATGTCCGATGAAAAAAGACGGATTTCATTAAATAAGGGATATACAAAAGAGGGCTTTGCGGATAAGGTTTATCACATTCATCTTAGATACACAGGAGATAATGACGAGCTTTATTTCCGAGACTATCTGAATGAGCATCCTCATATTGCAGAGGAATATGAAGCATTGAAGCTTGAATTATGGAAGAGATATGAGCATAACAGAGATGCCTATACCAATGCTAAAACTGAGTTCATCCGCAAGTGGACAGCAGAAGCCCGCATGAAATATGTCGACAGATACTTACAAATTCAGAATTTGTCGAGATAATCGTTAGAACATAATATTTGCAGTTATGATATGTGTGCTTGACACAAATACTCCTATATCGTAGTATAAAACTGCGATATAGGAGTATTAAATTATGAAGACAAATGGTGGATTTCTTGTTACAAAAATAAAACAGCTGGGTGATCGTATATTTGAAAGGATACTGGCAGAAAAAAACATTGATGCATTTAATGGAGCTCAGGGAAGGATTCTTTATGTCTTATGGCAGGAAGATGGTGTTCCTATTAAAATTATTTCCGAGAAAAGCGGACTTGCAATTACTTCACTTACAACCATGCTTGAGCGGATGGAAAAAAACGGACTGATAAGCCGCAAAACTGATGAAGCTGATAAGAGAAAAACTATTCTGTTCCTCACAGATAAAGCCAAAGAACTTAAAGAAGCTTATGACTCCGTATCCAATGAGATGGGGAATATTTATTATCGTGATTTTACGGATAAAGAGATTCTTCAGTTTGAAGAGTATCTTAACCGCATCAGGGTAAACCTTGAGGAATGGAGTGACAAATGAGTATCTGTATTAAAGATCAGATTCAGAACATGAATCTTGTTATAGGGTGCACTGTTGGATGTCCGTACTGCTATGCCAGAAACAATACGAGGCGTTATCACATCATAGATGATTTTGAAAAGCCACAGTTTTTTCAAGGCAAGCTTCGTATGATGGAAAAGAAAAAGCCGCAGAATTTTCTGCTGACCGGTATGAGCGATCTCTCGGGATGGCATGAGGAATGGAGAGAGGAAGTCTTTAAAAAGATAGCAGAGAATCCTCAGCACCAGTTTCTTTTTCTTACCAAACGACCGGATCTTCTGTCTTTTGAAACAGATCTTGATAATGCATGGTTTGGCGTTACAGTTACGAGAAAGTCTGAGTTATGGCGTATTGATGCACTGCGGAGCAATGTGAAGGAAAAAAAATATCATGTTACCTTTGAGCCTTTGTTCGATGATCCGGGTAAGGTTGATCTTACAGGCATTGACTGGATTGTGGTGGGAACCATGACAGGTGCAAAGAGCAGGACTGTTAAAACAGATCCCGGGTGGGTTTATTCATTGACAGAACAGGCTCATGAACTGAACATTCCTGTATTCTGGAAAGAAGATCTTGTTCCGATTATGGGAGAAGAAATGATACAGGAAATGCCGGATGCTTTTAACAAAGTGCTGGAGGAACAGAGGATATGGAACAACCAGAAATCAAAGTAAATCATATAGAAACAAAAAGTGTAATGACAAAATCGAATACTCCTATTGGAGGATATTCGGTGAATCCCTATGTGGGGTGTCCCCATGCCTGTAAATACTGCTACGCATCTTTTATGAAACGCTTTACAGGGCATACGGAGGAATGGGGAACTTTCATGGATGTGAAAGACTGGCCTGAAATAAAGAATCCAAAGAAGTATGCCGGCCAGAAGGTGATCATTGGAACAGTTACGGATGGTTATAATCCGCTAGAGGAAACATATAAAAATACAAGAAGACTTCTGGAAGAACTAAAGGACAGTGGTGCGGACATACTTATCTGCACAAAGTCAGACCTTGTACTAAGAGATCTGGATCTGCTAAAAGAGATCAATGAAAATAGCAGACTTACAGTATCATGGTCAATCAATACTCTCGATGAAGAGTTTAAAGACGATATGGATGCGGCAGTAAGCATAGAAAGAAGGCTTGCTGCAATGAAAGAGGTATATGCGGCAGGCATTCGTACAATTTGCTTCATTTCACCCGTGTTCCCGGGGATTACGGATATAGAAGCAATCATAGACAGGACAAAAGATCAGTGTGACCTTGTATGGCTTGAGAATCTGAATCTTCGCGGAGGTTTTAAGGCAGATATCATGAAATACATTTCCGATAAACATCCGGATCTGGTGCCGCTGTATGACGAAATTTATAACAAAAAGAACCGCAGCTATTTTGAAGCGTTGGAAAAGAAAGCTGAAGAGCTGGCTAAAAAGTATGATTGCAGGTTTGTTGATAATGAAACTCCGTATGAGAGAGTAGAGAAAGGACATCCAACAATCGTAGATTACTTTTACCACGAAGAAGTAAGAGGAACTGCCAATAGTGGAAAGAGAAATGTAATACATAATCCTTGATGGAAGAATAAACGGAAGTTAATCGCACAACTTCAAATTTGTGCATATAGAAACACTTTTGTAAAAAGGGAGATACATTTTTATGATAGAGATCCCGTAAAAGAAGCTGATTGTCGATTATGGCAGTCAGCTTTATTTTTTGCATTGACATGCACGCAATGACTACATTAAAATGAAGGTAGATAAATATACGCATTGACTACATTGATGGAGGTAGCCTATGAAGAAAGATATTTATGATGTAGAAGGCATCCAGATTGAAGTTGAAAGAACTGACAAGGATGACAAAGACGCTGAGCGTCGTAGGACAGCTTACATGTTTAAAGTAATCAGGGAACAGTCTGGTATGAATCGTACAGAATTTGCCAAGTGGCTTGGAGTTCCTTATAGAACTATGCAGGAGTGGGAGCTTGGACGTAGACAGATGCCTGACTATGTACTTCGTTTGATTGCCTATAAGGTAGCAAATGAAAAACGCGAAGGGAGGATCTGATATGAGTAGAGTATTAGTAAAAATCCTATTGGCACCGATAATTCTTCCAATGATAATTGTAATGAGCTTACTAAGCCTGATGATCACGATAGTAGCAAGCGTTTATGAGAATGTAGCAGGTCTTCCGATGAAACTTGTTGGCATCTGTATCCTTCTTGCACTTTTCACTAAGTCCTGGCTTGCAGCTGTATTATTCGGAATTATACTTGCGATGGGATATCTTGTACCGTTATCAGAAAAACTGATTTACAATCTGTGCATGAGGGAGGTGCCATCATGCAAAGCATCAAGATTTGATTAGTTGATGTCCGGAGCTATTTTATTTTTGTCTGAAAAAAGGTATGATAATCCATAAGTTGTCGAAAAAATGATAGGAAAAGGGAAAGTAGGATAAGATGAAGCATTGCGGAACACAGACTATCGAAACAGAAAGACTTATACTGAGGCAATTCAAGAGAGAAGATGCAGATGCCATGTTTAAGAACTGGGCAAATGATGAAGAAGTTACTAAGTATCTTACTTGGTCACCTCATGGAACGGTGGATGTTACAAAAGAGATTTTAAAACAGTGGGTGGATTCATATAAGGATGAAAAGTACTATCAGTGGGCCATTGTTCTAAAAGAAATAGATGAACCAATAGGCAGTATCTCTGCAGTTGGTATGAAAGAGAGTATAAACATGATTCATATCGGATACTGTATCGGAAAGCGCTGGTGGAATCAGGGTATTACATCTGAAGCATTAAAAGCAGTCATAGATTTCTTTTTTGACAAGGTGGAAGCAAATCGTATCGAATCAAGGCATGATGTTAATAATCCACACTCCGGTATGGTCATGAAAAAATGTGGAATGAAGTACGAAGGGACACTCCGTAGCTCAGATATTAACAACCAGGGACTTAATGATTCCAGTTGGTACGCAATTCTAAAATCAGATAGGTGAGGGAAGAATGAAAAGGTTAATAAGCAAGATTCTTGCTGGGCTAGGAATTACGATAGTGGCGATTCCGGTTCTTCTTATAGCGCTAGGGGATAAGGATGATAGAAAAGATAATAGCGGCTTGTGGAAACGATTGTGCTGCATGCCCCAGATATGTTGGACATCCATATGAAAAGATAGGCGAAGAAGTCCGCCACACTGTAGAGCTTTGGATGAAGATTGGGTACCGGGATCATCTCGTGACGAATGAAGAGATTTCCTGTACGGGTTGGAATTTAATGGAGAAACTATGTTAAAAGATTATGAAATAGATAAGCCAATGCTTGAAACTGATAGACTGATCATTCGAACTCTTAACGAAGCTGATGTGCCGGATTTGAGAGAATGGTTGGGGAGAGACGAAATTTATACCTATTGGGGACGAAAAGCAAGTAAGGGTGAGAAAAATCCTGAACTTATGTTTATTGACCCCCGCCCTTGGGTAAAAAGAAAACCTTCTCCTGATTTTGATTGGGGAATCATATTGAAAGAATCCAATAGAGTGGTAGGCATGATCTCGGTATTTGATATCCAAAATGCCAGAATGGGTGATATAGCATACAGAATTAATCCTGAGTACTGGAATATGGGAATTACTACAGAAGCCCTAAAGGAAGTTGTACGGTTTATATTTGAGAACACGGAAATAGAACGATTGAATGGGCGCGCTGATGTAAGAAACAGTGCCTCAAATAAGGTTATGGAAAAATGTGGATTTATAAAAGAAGGAACCATTCGCCAAGGAAAAATGGTTTCTGTTTATTGCGATTATAATATTTATGGCATGCTTAGAAATGATTATGGGGTACTGTAAATATGAGTTTTTACGATCCCGGCAATATGTATTATTAAAGGCAGCTACGATCAGATGGGTGAGGCATATGCAACTGTGGCGTCATGGATCAAAGCTAATGGATATAAAATGAATGGACCTATGTTTAATATCTATCATGTGAGTCCTGCACAGACACAGAATCCTGATGAGTATGTAACGGAAGCTTGTTTCCCTATTGAGTAAATACTATCTATGCCAAGGAGCTTAAGTGTTCATTGGCATATTATTGAAAGGAGCGGTCATGGAATATGTTCATGTAACAAAAGATAACCTCGAAGAGGAGCATATTTGCTGCGCGATATCAAATAATAAGGATGTTCAGGTTTCTTCTAAGAAGGCATGGCTTTCGGAGAGGTTTGATGAAGGACTTGTTTTCCTAAAGAGCGTAGAGCGCGGAAAGTGTTTTATCGAATATATCCCGGCGGAAAACGCATGGATTCCGATAGAGGCAGATGGATATATGTACATTGACTGTCTCTGGGTGTCCGGGGCTTTCAAAGGACATGGATATTCTACTGATCTACTTACTGCCTGCATCGAGGATAGTAAGGAAAAGGGGAAAAAAGGGATTTGTATTCTTTGCGCTTCAAAGAAGAAACCGTTTCTGGCTGATCCGAAGTTTCTGAAGTACAAAGGATTTGTCGTGAGCGATGAAGCTGATAATGGTATTCAGCTTTGGTATATGCCGTTCGATAAAAATGCAAAAGCTCCGGTGTTTAAGAAATGTGCAAAACATCCGCATATAGAAGAGAAGGGATATGTTCTGTACTATACGAATCAGTGCCCATTCAATGCAAAATATGTCCCGGTTTTGGAGCAGACGGCAAAAGAAAATGGTATTGCATTCAAGGCAATACATCTTGAAAGCAAAGAAGAAGCACAGAATGCACCGACACCGATTACGAATTATGCGTTATTCCATGATGGGGAGTATGTTACAAACGAGCAAATGAACGATAAGAAATTCTTAAAACTTACAGGAAAGTGATAGTCGTTTATATACGAAGTTAAAGCGGAAAAGCCACTGCATCTTTGTACAGCTTTTGAAGCGTCTTGATAAATGAGGCAAGGCTCTCACGACTATCCGTCTTGTGGGTGCATAGGACGCAGTGAAAACATTCCCTGCAGTCATAAGGGATCCACGCAAATTGTCCGCTATGGTCGTTTAAGAATCCGGGAGCAAGGCAGATACCTTTGCCGGATGCGACATTTACAAGAGTAGAGTCGTGATCAGGACTGTTAAAATACTCGATCTTCCCAGAGGAGATTAGTTTTTGCTGGACGGATCGTAAAGCGTTCGGAGAGCCGCCGCCTACCATGAGGGTGCGTCCGTAGATGTCTTCATCCGTGATGATGTTCTTTTTAGCCAGAGGATCGTTTTTATCGGTAATAAGGTAGATACCAGAATCAAAGAGTTTGTGGATGTTGATTCCCGGGATATGTTTAGTCTGTTCTATAAGTGCAAAGAGGATGTCGGACTCATCCTTTAAAAAGCTTTCCACACCGTTATCGTACTGAAACAGAGGAGTAACCTGGACACCGGGTTGCTCCTTTTCAAATATGCGGATAGCTTCGGGCAGAAAGTATATGGCTTGTCTGACCATCATGGAAACAGTTATGTTGTCCCTGTATCTGGCACTGAAATTCTGTCCCTGTTCGATGGCGCGTTTCATATCCTCACGCATACCGGAAAGATAGGTTACGAACTGCGCACCGGCCGGAGTGAGTGCAGCTCCTTTGCCGTTTCTTTCAAATATCTTAAAGCCTACCTCATCTTCCAAAAGCTTTAGCTGATAAGAAAAGGTTGGCTGACTTACAAATGTGTTCTCAGCCGCCCGGCTGAAGTTAAGGGTATGAGCCAGTTCTATGCAGTAATCTATCTGCTTGGTTGTCATCGATATATCTCCTTGAAAGTCAGCTATTTAAAAATTAAATCAATTATAGGATATTTGAATTGGATTATTCAAGTGTTTTGCGTGATAATCAAGTCATAGAAACAAAAATAAATGTAAACACCTGTAGATAAAAGGAGGAGATCAAGATGGCAAAAACATTGATTACATTCTTTTCAAGAGCGGATGAAAACTATTTCGGCGGAGCAATGAGATACGTAAAGGTCGGAAATACAGAAATCGTTGCAGGTCTTATGAAAGAGCTGATCGACGCGGATACATTCAAGATCGAGATGAAGGATCCATATTCACCGGTATACATGTCCTGCATCGATGAAGCAAAGAAAGACAAGCAGAACAATGCACGACCTGAGCTTACAAATTATCTTGATAGTATCGATGAGTATGACACCATAGTACTTGGCTACCCGAACTACTGGGGGACCTTCCCGATGGCAGTCGCAACTTTCCTTGAGAGATATGACTTTACAGGAAAGACCATCCTTCCGCTTTGCACAAATGAGGGAAGCGGTATGGGTTCCAGTGAGAGTGATATAAAGAAATGTGCTAAAGGGGCAACAGTAAAGAGTGGTCTTGCAATCACGGGTTCAAAAGCCGCAGATTCCAAAGATGCCGTAAAAAAATGGTTTGCAGCAAACGGACTGGTTTAAGAAGAAGAATGGTGACGGAGATGGATTACGAAAGAGGATATGTATTTGATCTGATGGAACAAGGCGGTCCCACGGATGTAAGGGAGCCATACTTTAAGGATGCCGTGGATGCAGCACAGTGATCGCAGAGGTTTATGGCGGAGGAAAGGGAAGCTGGAGACTGCAGGGAGATTTTACCTTAAGAAAAGAAAATGGAACATGGAAATTGATGAGTTCAAAGGCGTCAACATATTAATGAATGGAGGATTATGCAATGGAATATGTAACACTAAATAATAAACTGGAATGTCCCGCAGTCGGGATCGGAACCTTTATGCTTTCGCCTGCCGATGCAGAGAACAGTGTAAGAGAAGCACTTAAGATGGGATATCGCCTCATTGATACTGCCAATGCATATGTAAACGAGCGGGCCGTTGGAAGAGGCATGAAGGATAGCGGAGTAAAGAGAGATGAGATCTTTCTTTCCACCAAACTCTGGCCCAGTGAATATGAAAATCCAAATGCTGTGGATGAGACTCTGGAGCGCCTTGGTGTAGATTACGTAGATCTTCTTTATATACATCAGCCGGCCGGCAACTGGCTTGCAGGATACAGACAGCTTGAGAAGGCTTATAAGGAAGGTAAGGCAAAGAGCATCGGTATCTCTAACTTTGAAGGAAAGTATATCGAAGAACTTGAGACGAAGTGGGAGATCGCACCGCAGTTTATCCAGGTGGAGGCGCATCCTTATTTTACCCAGAAGGAACTGCGAAAGACTCTTGATAAGTATGGGATCAAGCTTATGAGCTGGTATCCGTTAGGACACGGCGATAAGAGCCTGATAAATGAGCCGGTTTTTGCCGAACTTGGAAAGAAGTACGGAAAAACTCCTGCACAGATCATCCTCCGCTGGCATACACAGATGGGATTTGTTGTGATCCCCGGCAGCAAGAACGTGGATCACATCAAAGATAATCTCAACATCCTTGATTTTATGCTGACAGACGATGAGATGGCAAAGATCGCTAAACTTGATAAGAATGAGAGATATTATCACAGGACAGATGAGCAGCTGGTCCAGTTTGCAGGATGGAAACCTGATTTTGAAAAGGCGTAATGATATGAAGAAAATACTAAAACAATTAGGAAGTGAACATATGAGATTACAAGTAATTGGGACTGTTTTTACGCAGTCCTTTTTATTTTGAAATAAAGTTAGCCAAAGCTAACATTATGGTGTATCATTGATTATGGTGATCTAAATATTTGACATATGGGGGCATTTATAATGAAAACAGCAGAGCAATACAAGAAACTTACAATTAGTGAATTTACCAAAGCAGCGGAAATATATGAAACCGATCATGCAGGAATTTATGAAATGTGCAAGGATGATTACCCGTATATTGAGGCAGAACTCTCACATATAGAATACCAGGATCTGTTGGACTGTGGATGCGGTACAGGTCCTATGATATCTCTTTTACATGAAAAAGACAGTTCCAAGCATTATGTAGGACTGGATCTAACGCCTAAGATGATAGAGGTTGCCAAAAGTAAGAACCTTAAGGGAACGGAATGGGTAGTTGGGGATTGTGAAGATTTGCCCTTTGAGGACGAGTCTTTTGATGTCATCATATGCACAAACAGTTTTCATCACTATCCAAATCCCCAGAAGTTCTTTGACAATGTAAAAAGAGTATTAAGACAAGGTGGAAAGCTCATCCTTCAAGACTATACAGCACCGACTCCTATTTTATGGCTCATGAACCATACAGAGATGCCGCTTGCTAATTTGATAGGTCATGGTGATGTTGGGG
Organism: Butyrivibrio sp. LC3010; assembly: GCF_000424385.1. Lineage (GTDB taxonomy): Bacteria > Bacillota > Clostridia > Lachnospirales > Lachnospiraceae > Butyrivibrio. The sequence goes on from NZ_AUJU01000021.1 coordinate 17,057, forward strand.
CATATTCTCTTGGTCAGATCAGGGATTTTTGCGATAATTGCGGACTATATATTGAGAAGTTGGAAGCGGCAAGGAAATTTAGGATGCATCTGGTGGCAAGGAAGTAAGGAGATTGCGATATGAAATATGAAGAAATGGGACTTAAGACAGGAAAGACACTTATGCTACTGCCTGGAACATGCTGTGACTATCAGACCAACTTTGCTAATGTCCTGCCAAAGCTCTCTGAGAAATATCATCTTATCTGCGTTAACTATGATGGTTTCGATGGAGGGGATGAAATATTTCCTGACATGATAACTGTGACGGAGAAGATTGAGAAGTATATTATCGAAAAACATGGTGGGAAGATTGATGGTGCAATAGGATCGTCTCTTGGTTCAAGTTTTGTGGGACAGCTTGTGCAAAGAAGAAATGTGCATATTGATCATGCGATATTTGGGAGTCCCGACCTGGACCAGAGCGGTAAGTTTAGTGCATGGCTTCAGTCCAAAATGGTAGTTCCGCTTCTCACAAGCTTTACCAAAAGTGAAAAGAAGCAGCAAAAGACCAAGGAAAAGCTGAAGAATATTTTTCTTATGAGTGACGAACTTGCAGACCAGTTCATGGCCTGCTTTTCCAAATTCAAACCGGAGTCGATTAAGAATGAGTACTATACGGATCTTATCACATATCTTGAAGATGATATAAACGTGAAGCACACAAAAGCTCATTTTATCTATGCAAACAAGATGGGTGAAAAGTACCTGAAAAGATATAAGAAGTACTTTCATGATCCTGATATCAGGGAATTTGATATGCAGCATGAGCAGTGGCTTTTTGGAGAGGAAAAGTATGCCCTGCTGGTACTTACTGTGATAGATGAATTTATGGAAATGCCGGTTTGACATGACTATACTGTACCAACAATTATGACCTCCTTGTAAAAATCTTAAGACAGGAGTGGGGATTTGATGGTGTGGTAATGAGTGATTGGGATTCTATGAAAGCAGATCAGGGTGATTGTATGAAGGCTGTAACCGGAGATGTTTTAAAGGTAATGGGGGCCCAGTGCGACCTGATCTGCCCCGGAAGACCAGATCAGGCAAACGAAGGCAGTGCCTTGCTATTACATGACCTGGACAGAAGAAAATAATGAGCAGTTTCAACAAGAGTAATGCTTAATGCCATGCTTGATAAGGCAAAAGAACTTGGTTTTATAGAAGTTACGTTCACAACCAAGCCTGAAGTGATGAAGGTTGGATATGAGCTGTATAAGCGTATGGCTTTACATATTGATCAAATCGAATCTATTACTTCTCCAAGAGAAATAACTGCATTTCTTACACAATCAGGACATTCACAAATAACATTGCCGGTGGTGATTCCTTTTAGATCTTTGCAGATAGTTGCGCCGCACTTATCATTGAATTTATTAACCAGATTCTTGGAATACCTGGGAGTGCCCTTTCCATCCGTGATCATGCCGGCAACCATGACTGCTCCAATAAGAGCACCGCATGTACTCTCCATACAGCCCATTCCTGCTGCGAATCCGGAAGAAAGCTTGGAGAGTTCTTCCGGGGCGATATCAATCTTATCTTCAAAAACTTTAAGCACAGACTGTGTGCAGTTGCACTGGCCTGTAGCTTTCAAATTTGCTGCAATATCAGCTCTTTCTTCTATAGTCATTTTGAAGCTCCTTTTTCTTTTATCTTACAGATACCTTGTGTCATTGTTCCCATGGGGCAAAATGTACACCAGGTCCTTTCTCTATATAGTACCATCACGATCAGCCCTATCAAAGTGGATGTGAGCATAAGGCTGTAAAAACCAAAACCAAACTGAGCTACCCAGTTCGGGAAAATACTACCGGAATATGCCCATTTCCATGGCAACTTGAAAGTCCAGAATAGTTTGATGGCTTTACGCAATGTGTCTGCACCTGCAAAGACCTGATAGGTCTGAAATATCATTGTGCCAAACATCGTCATGAAAAATGTCAGAAATCCATATCGGAACCATTTTGACGACAGCCACCTGGGAGCAGGCTTCTTTCTGGAACATCCTGCCTTTCTTCCGAGTATCCAGAACAGTTGTCCCCTTCCGCACATATTGTTGCAGAACCATTTGTTGCCTCCAGCGATAGCAAATATAAGCGGCAATATGAAATCAATAAGCCCAAGCCAAGCAAAGAGTATATTAAAGAATCCAAGCGAAAAGTAAATGATGCTCCAGATCCACAAATAGCTGTACCAGTGTTTTTTCTTGTTAGTCATTGACTGATATCCTCTCTTTCAACTCAATAACGCTTGCAGGACATGCCTTTTCACATAATCCGCATCCTACACATAAGCCATCTTCAACAACTGCATAGCAGCCTTTGTATATGGATATTGCCTGTCTTGGACACTGCAGTGCACAAACACCGCAGGCAACACACCTTTCGACATTCACATTTGCTTTTCTCTTAACCATGTGCAGATTCCTCTCAATTTTTCTGTTCGACAAGCTAATTATACGTGGTACAATAAACTTATCAAGTACGCAATTTTTATTAACCTGGTAAGGAAAAACTGACTATGAAAAAAGAACCATTATGCGATGAAATCGCAGGAGAAGGCTGTGGATTAAAGAAAGTGTTAAACATTGTTGGAGGCAAGTGGAAGATTATGATCCTCTGCGTAATAGACAACAATGAAGTGGCAAGATATGGAGATCTGCGTCGCGCAGTGTTTGGAATCACCAATACGATGCTGGCTCAGTCTCTTAAAGAATTAGAGGGTGACGGCCTTATAAACAGGACTCAATATGATGAGATGCCTGTACGTGTTGAATACACACTGACCGATAAAGCCAAAAGTATGATACCGATCTTGCTGCAGCTGAAAAAATGGGGAGAGGAGAATTTGTAGATGATCATCTACAAAGCAACGAAATGACAGAGATAAGCAGGCTGAAACGTATAGTAGAGACGCTTCGAAGTGAAAACGGCTGCTCATGGGATAAGGTGCAGACACATTCCAGCTTGAAAGAGGCGTGCACAGAGGATGCTTTATGGTCGAAAAAAGCGTGTTCCTATGGAGGGTCTTGAGATAATCATGAAGTATCTTGATAAAAAAGACTGATTATTTGATGTACATATGTTTGGAGATTATCTGTGGCAAGAGAACTAACTGACAGCTACTAAGAGAATAATGCATGACTATGATAGAGCCGTGGTATTTGTATTGATTTACAAGTACCGCGGCATTGCTTTTTAAGGGTGCCCGGAACTGCGCTATTCCGGGCGTGTTGTTATGAAGATTGTATGAAAAAACTTTCTATTATAATTTCCAGAAGATTTTCATCTCCCGATGGATGTATATTAGCATCCGAAACTTAAGCGAACATAAAAAAGAAGATTCCTTCCGGAATCTTTTGGAATTCTTTTTTTAGGGAAAGAATTGAAATTTTAATTCATGTATTATAAATGATTTTCGTGCAAATTGGACCATCTTTAGTGCGCTTAGGCTTGCTTTTCTGCACGAGTGATATCATTCGTGCAGGATAAATTAGTAAGAACCTCTGTAAAAGAAGAATAGACATGCCGTTTTTGCGGTGGCAGACATTTATCTGAAGACAAGAGGATTTTACAATCGTTATATAAACAGATGGTGCTTTTAGAAAGCGGAGGGTTAGCAGTTATGACAATGGTAAAATCAAAGGCTTTAATCTTTGATCAGATCGCCAGGATGGAATTTCTAGAACTTTTATGAGGAGGACAGCATGAACCGCAGATTAAAGAAATATGCAGGTGTATTAGCAGTTATCGTTGGGGTGCTATTTACATGGGAAGCAGCCACTGAAGTAAATATGATGTTCATGGCAGAGAGCATCTGTCTTGCTGTCATTGGAATATGCTATGCATTTCCTATGCTCGGGGACGAGTAAGTTATACTGGGAGTTATTTACAACTATGCCCATGACTATATAATAGTTCTTTTTGAAGGGATACCATTCACCTTTATCTACAATTACTTTTTAGTGCACAAGATTGCCAAATTTATCGGGCGCATATACTATAAAAATATAGTTGACCGCCCAATAAATTCAGAATTCAATACAGTTAGATTTTAATGGGCGAATTTAAACGATTGGATATTTATTCAGCCCGATAAATATCACTGCAAGAGGTGCCAAATGATTGGAAGAGAGAAAGAAATAAAAGAATTAGAAAAGATATATAGTTCTAATAAGGCGGAAATGGTTGCTGTATATGGAAGGCGAAGAGTTGGAAAGACATATTTGGTTGATGAAGTGTTTCAGGGCAGCGGAATATTTGTTAAGACAATCACTTTTGATGATTTGTTTAGATAAAGTCTGAAGATTCAAATTGTTATTGTGTGGGAATAATCATAGAAAGTTCAGAATAATGTTAAAATGGCCAGGTAGTAGGATATGCATATGACGGAGCTTATAGTGCAAGAGAAGCGTACAAGTGGAGTGTAAGCACTTCGATTTATGGCGCAGGCTATGAAAATGCCCACGGAAGATTTGAATACGTCCCCATCAGATCCATGGAAAAGAACGTGGAGATCCTCCTCAATATCTGTGAGGAGTATGCTGATATTCGATGAGCTGCCCCTCCAAAAAGCGCAGGGCTGGCGGGTCAGATAAACACCTCCCTCAGGCATTTTTCCTGAATTCTGTAGGCGTCATATTATAGTTTTTTCTGAATACTTTAACGAAGTAATTATTGTCGGAGTATCCGACATAGCTGCTGATCTCCTGAATAGGAAGATTCGTCTTCTTCAGGAGGTCGGCAGCTTTTTTGCAGCGCATGGAAGCGGCGTATTCCGTCATGGTCACGCCTGTTTCCTTTTTGAACAGCCTTGCAAGGTGGGAAACAGACATACTTGCGGCACTTGCAAGGTCTTCGTTTGATATGTGATCTCCGAAATGGAGACTAATGTACTCAAGGACTCTCTGAATTGGCGCCGAAAACCTGTCCAGGGACAGTTTGTGATTTCGAACTGCTTTCGTGAGCTCAACGATCATTTCAATCTGGTAGCGGGTCTGCAGCTCCGGTCTTTTTGTAGCTGATGAGAGCTGAGTATACTTCTGAGTGATCTCATCTATTGTAATGACCGAAAGCCCTGATTCTTCCGCAGCTTTTCTGGAAAGGGCTTTAAGTATTGCCAGACCATAGCCCGAGGCATAGTAGTTAAGGGTCTCTTTAGAAAAGTCGGAAAGAGACTCAGGGCCGGATAATTTTTCAAATGCTGACATGACGTTTTTGGTATCCCCGTTCCTTATCATTGAGAGGAACTGTTTTTCCTGGTCGTATCGCCTGTAGATCTCGCTGTAATTCTTTTCAGACAGCTCCGTCCTGTCGTCTTCCTCGGATACATTCTGGATAAAACCCGTAAGCCTTCTGTACGAATACTCTGACTCCGCAGGAGAAAAAGAGATTATGCATTTGTTTACCACGCTGGTGATCTGCTCAGTATATACTATTGGAAATGCAGTGTAATACAGCTTAAACGCCAGTGATTTCGAGGAGGATTCATCGTTTCTTGCAAGCACGGTCTCTGTCTTAAGTTCCGAGTATTTCTCTTTTACATAAGGCCCGATTAAATAATACCTGTTATCAAATGTAAAAAAAGACATACAAATGCCCAGCTGGTCTATGAGTTCATAGATCATTTCTCCTTTGGACGAGCTCAGAAGATAGTGCAGGGCATCCTGTGTAAACATGGGCTGCATCCTGATACTGAAGCAGTATTTCTTTTCGAAGGCCTCAAGAGATATGTCCATATCCGTGGCATCCGTTACATCTACTGAGAGCAGATTATTTAGAAGAGCTGAAAAAAGAGCATAATCCATATTCATTCCTCAAAAGCAGCAAAATAATACTATAATAGACAAAATAATTCTAACATATCCCGGAGCTGAATGGTACTATGACCCTACCAGGAAAGCTTTCACTATTTAACAGATTCTCAAAACAGCAATAAAGATGTAATTGAAAGGGGCTTACAATGGGCAAGGACAGATCTCTTTTTAGGGAAGAAAATGGGGTAACTTACAAGAGGGCAAGGACGTGGCATATCGCTCTTGCAATGATGACAGGTGCCGGGCAGATGGCTTTTTATCTGCTGATGAACGGGGCAACCTATATAGGAAATTCGAACTTTGGAATACTCGTGGCAGTTACAGGCCTTATTATCACGGGATCAAGGCTTTTGGACGGTATTACAGATCCGGTAATAGCTTTTTTCTTGGAAAGATTTAATTCAAGATTTGGAAAAGTACGTTTTTCGATCATGTTCGGATGGCTGCTGATGGCAGTTTCAACCACACTGATGTGCAATATTGGGGCGAAGCTTTCGCTATCGGGAGCGGCAGGGATAACTTTCTTTGTTCTCTGCTATGTGATCTACATCATTGGTTATACCTTCGTAAGTATAGCCGGCCAGATCAACATGAGCATTCTGACCAATGATCCCAAGCAGCGTCCCACCATCGGCGTCTGGAGCACAGCATATTCATACCTGGTTCCAATGATCATGAGCGTTGTGGCATCGGCTGTGATCCTCCCGAGATTTAACAACATTCAGGGAACGGAATACTTCGCAACTTACAACATAGTGGTGGTACTTGTTTCGCTCTTTTTCTATATTCTGGCATGTATAGGAATTGCTCCTTATGACATCCCCGAGAATTTTGAAGGAATTAAAAAGGATGGCGAGACCGATGAAAAGCCAAGCTTTAAGGACATGCTGGCGCTGATAAAAGAGAATAAAGAGCTTCAGAGATTCATCATGGCTGCAACCTCGGATAAGCTGGCTCAGACCATAGGTTCAGCTGCGGTGGTATCCACAATGCTCAACGGCATTATGCTGGGATCAATGGCTATCTCATCGATTCTCTCTGCTGTGGCAATGCTTCCGTCCATCATCTTCGCCATCATAGGTGCAAAAATTGCAGGAAAGCAGGGTAGCAGAAAAGTCATGATCGACTGGACCCAAAACTGCATTGGACTGAACATCGCATTTGCCGTATATCTGCTGTTTACTCCTACAACCCTTGTGGGAACGGTATTTGGCGGCAATTTATCAACAGGCGCAGTTCTTATGGCCATTACTTATGTGCTCTTCACCTTCGGAAACAATGCGATGAAGATGGTGGTTTCCGTTTCGACAAGCGCATTCAGGATGGATGTGGTCGACTATGAGATGGATCGCTCCGGAAAATACATGCCTGCGACAGTATCTGCCACCTACAGCTTCGTTGACAAAATAGTTTCATCCTTCGGTGCAACCATCGCAACACTAATGATCGGACTTATAGGATATACGACTACAGCTCCCCAGCAGGGAGATCCGCTTACCTTCGGCGTCAAAGCCATGACTGTTGTGCTTCTGATCGGCTTCCCCATTATCGGATGGGTCTGCACACTTCTGGCAATGAAGAATTCCGAGCTCACATACGAGAAGATGGAGGAGATCCAAAAGAGTATTGGCGAAAAGAAAAAGGCAACAATGGAGCAGTAAAAGCAGGAGAGGTGAAGCATGAGAACAACAATTCTTTGGAATGATAACTGGATATTTGAAAAAGAGGGCAGGAGCGAGGCAGTAACTCTCCCCCACACATGGAATGCTGTTGACGGACAGACAGGTCCGGATCCGTATTACAGGGGAACCTGCACTTATAAAAAGACATTTGAACGGCCTGTAACAGAGGAAGGCCAGCGGGTGTTTGTGGAATTTCGCGGGGTCAATTCTTCCGCCAAAGTTGTTTTAAACGGCCGTGAACTCATAAATCATGACGGCGGATATTCCTGCTTCAGGGCGGATATTATGCAGGCGCTTTCAGATTCAAACGAGATTGAAGTCTCTGTCTCCAATGAGCCCAATACAAGGGTGTATCCTCAGAAAGCGGACTTTACCTTTTACGGCGGGATATACCGGGATGTCTATCTTGTGATCGTGGATGAAAAGCACTTTGACATGAACTGTTATGGCGGCAGGGGACTGTATGTCACACCAAAAATAAACGGAAATGAAGCTGAAGTTGAGGTCAAAGCCTATGTAAACGGCGGCGAAAGTGTGAAAATATCCATAGACGGCGTAACAGAGAAGGAATTCGAGGTGGTTCCGTCAGATGAAGCCACCGGCGGATATATGGCCTGCGGCACTATCATTATAAATGATCCGCATTTATGGAACGGGCTTAAGGATCCGTTTTTATACAATATCACAGCGACTCTTTTAGATGAATCAAAAGAGTGCGACAGGATATATGACAGATTTGGAGTGCGGCAGTTTCATGTTGACCCTGAAAAGGGATTTTTCCTAAACGGAGCAAGCTACCCTCTTCGAGGCGTCTCAAGGCACCAGGACAGGGCAGGAGTCGGCAATGCACTGACAAAAGAAATGCACAGGGAGGACCTTGAGCTTATCCTCTCCATGGGAGCCAATTCCATAAGGCTCGCGCACTATCAGCATGATCAGTATTTCTATGATCTGTGCGATGAAAAAGGCGTAGTAGTATGGGCTGAGATCCCATATATCACCGTACACATGGACAGCGGAAGGCAGAACACCATATCTCAGATGAAAGAACTGATAAGCCAGAATTACAATCATGCATCAATAATGTGCTGGGCACTTTCAAATGAGATATCTCTGCAGGGCGTGACCGAGGACCTCCTGGAGAACCACAGGATATTAAACGATATTGTCCACGAGATGGATCCTGTAAGGTTTTCTGCCATGGCAAATCTGTTCCTTCTTAAGACAGATTCTCCCCTGGTGACACTTCCCGATATTCGCGGATACAACCTGTACTATGGCTGGTATGTAGGAGAAATGGAGGACAATGACAGGTGGTTTGACGACTTCCACAGAGACCATCCGGGTGTCGCAATAGGACTTACGGAGTACGGCGCAGATTCAGTGATCACGCTTCAGTCTCCAATGCCTGAAAAAGGTGATTATACTGAGAGCTATCAGGCTGTTTATCACGAGCATATGCTTGAAATGTTTAGTACCCGCCCATATATCTGGGGTACCTACCTCTGGAATATGTTTGAATTTGCCGCAGCCGGACGAGACGAGGCCGGAGATCCGGGCAAAAACCACAAGGGTGTCATCACCTTTGACAGGAAGCAGAAAAAAGACGCTTATTATATCTATAAAGCTTGGTGGTCAGATGAGCCCTTCATCCACCTTTGCGGGAAAAGATATCACGACCGCATAGAGGATACTACAACGATCAAGGTGTATTCAAATCAAAAATCCGTCACTCTCTTTGTGGACGGGAAAGAAACAGGATGCTTAAGCGGAGAACACGTATTTAAGTTTAATGTGCCCATAAGCGGAGTTCATACAATAAAAGCCGTCTCAGGAAATCTCTCTGATGAAATGGAGATAGCAAAGGTTTCCGAGCCCAATCCCGCTTACTTTGCTCCTGACAAAAAGGTCAGGAACTGGTTTGACAAGAAAGATGCGCCTGAGGAAAAAGAGGGCTACCTTTCCCTTTCGAGTACAATGGCAGAGATTCAGGCTATACCTGAAGGAAAGGCAATACTCGACAGAATGATGGCTGCAATGACTGCAAAGACAGCTGGCGGCATGGGCGAAGGAGTGGAGATATCCGAAGCCATGCAGCAGATGATCGCCCGCCAGCCCCTCATCAAACTTTTGCAGCAGGGCGGCATGGACATAGAATCTGACGAGATTAAGGCACTTTCAAATGCTCTTATGAATATTAAAAAGCAGTAAAGAATGCAAGAGGTGTTAAATGGAAGCGGCTAAGATTTTTGAAAAATCAAAGTGGATATCGCCTGAAAACGTCACAGAACCTGAAAAGAGAAAAGGCGCAGGGTATCTCAGGACTACATTCTTTTATAAAGAGGGAGATGTCAGGGTATTTGCCACAGCCCATGGCCTGTATGAAATACTTATAAACGGACGTAAGGTCACCAAAGCACGACTGACTCCGGGATGTGATGAGTATGATAAAAGGCTTCAGTATCAGGAGTTTGCGATCACAGAGGCGCTTAAAGTAGGAGAAAACGAGATATTCGTCACACTGGGCGACGGCTGGTACAGAGGCTGCAGCGGGATTGACGGTATAAGAAATCTGTACGGTGAGGATATTTCTTTTTTGTGCTCGCTCATAGCCGGAGACGACTTTGATAATCCCATCCTTGTATCTGACACAGTGTGGGATGCCTGTGAAAACGGGCCCATAAAACTTACGGACCTTGAACTTGGAGAAACTTATGATGCCAATGTACCGTTTGATGAATGGCATAAGGCAAGGGAGATGTCTTTTGACAAGGGAAACCTCGTGGCCCAGTCCGCGCCATTTGTTACGGAGCATGAGGTGTTTGAGGGAAGGCTCATCACCACCCCTAATGGAGAAAATGTCTTTGATTTCGGGCAGAACCTTGCCGGTTATACGTCTTTTGTCGTAGAAAATGCCAGGGGAGGCGAAAAGATCTGTCTCATCCACGGTGAAACCCTGGATGAGAATGGAAACTTCACAATAGAAAACTTCCAGCCCGGAGAGCGCAACAAATCCGGCGGAATAAAGCAGGAGATAAACTACATCTGCAAGCAGGGCAGGAATGAGTTTAAGCCGCTTTTTTCCATGTTTGGATTCAGATACGCAAAGATAACTGGTGATATTTTACCGCCTGACATCCGGATAAAGAGCATTGCCGTGTATTCAGACATGAAGGAAACAGCATATTTTGAATGCGGCATGAGTGAAGTAAACAGGCTCTTTAAAAACAGCGTATGGTCCATGAAGTCAAACTTCTGCGATATACCGACTGACTGTCCCACAAGAGAGAGGGCAGGCTGGACCGGGGATGCGGCGGTCTTTGTGAGGACGGGCGCATATCTCATGGACTGTAAGGGCGTATATGAGAAATGGCTTGCAAACGTCAGGATAGGGCAGCATCCTGATGGCAAGATGGCCTATATCTGCCCCAGAAATTCCAATCCCGGCAAAATAGCAGAGATGTTCTCAGCTTCTGTGGGCTGGGGCGATGCAGCGGTCATCGTGCCCTGGAATCTTTACAGAATATACGGCGATGAGCAGATACTTAAAGACAATTATGAAATGATGAAGAAGTGGGTGGACTTCCTCGGAAGAAGAGCTGGAAAGAGCAAGCTCAAGAACCGGTTTGGGAAGAACCCCTACAGAAAGTACATCATCGACACGGGAATGGACTACGGCGAGTGGTGCGAGCCCGGGGCAGATGTCATGAAGACCATGATGGCGGCCTTTAAGGACGGACAGCCCGAAGTAGCCACAGCTTACTACGCCTATTCTTCAGGAATCCTTGCCAAAATATCAGACATCCTGGGATTCAAAGACGATGCCGACAAATACAGAGAGATCTCAGAGAAGGTGACAGAGGCATACCGATATCTGGTTTTAAAAGACGGGCATATAAGATCTGAGAGGCAGTGTGAGTATGTAAGGCCTCTTGCGTTTTCTCTTTTAACGGAAAAAGAGGCAGAGGATGCAGCGGCGGATCTGAATGACCTTGTAGTGAAAAATGGCTGCCATCTGAACACGGGCTTTCTTTCAACGCCTTTCCTTTGCCGGGTGCTGGCTGATCACAGCTATACGGACACGGCATACAGGCTGCTCCTTAATAAAAGCTATCCATCATGGCTCTATGCTGTGGAGAAAGGCGCCACAACAATCTGGGAGACCTGGGACGGTATCAGGGAGGACGGGACCGTCCACGATTCGCTTAACCACTACTCCTACGGAGCTGTTTCCGGATGGCTCCTATCAGGCGTTCTGGGAATAAGATACGATTTTGAAAAGGTTCTGATAAAGCCGCTGCCGGATAAGAAACTAAAATATGCCAAGGGATACTATGATTCGCCGAGAGGGCGCATAGTTTCCGAATGGAAATATATCGAAGAGACGGATTCTTTTACCTTCCATTTTGAGATTCCGGAAGGTATGGAAGCAGAACTTGAGCTCCCCGGGCAGGAAAAGAGACTTTTCACCGGCGGCAGCTTCGACATGGCAATAGAAAACACAAAGTGATTTAGGAGGATCAAAGATGAATAGATTTGAGAACGGATTCATGCTTGGCGCATCAACAGCAGCTCACCAGGTTGAAGGAAATAATACAAATTCAGATTACTGGGTAATGGAGAATATGGAGTATTCCCAGTTTGTGGAGCCATCACTTGACGCTGTCGACCACTATAACAGATATGAGGAAGACATCAAAATGCTGGCGGATGCGGGCCTTAACACCTACAGATTTTCTGTTGAGTGGGCACGCATTGAGCCTGAGCAGGGCAGATTTGACGAAAAAGAGATTGAGCACTACAGGAAGATGATCAGATGCTGCAGGGACAACGGCGTTGAGCCTGTTATTACCCTGATGCACTTCACCTCACCTGTGTGGCTTATAAAGCAGGGCGGCTGGGACAACGAGCAGGTCGTAGAGCTTTTTGCAAGCTATGCAAGATATGTCACAGAGCAGCTTGGCAGCGAGATTAAATATATCTGCACCATAAATGAAGCAAATATGAGATTGCAGATCGGCGCTCTCATGGAGAGATTTAAGAAGCAGATGATGGCAAAAATGGCAGATGCAGCCAAAAACGGTGGTGATTCCATGGAGGGGCAGGTTCAGGTCGGCCTTAATCTCTCGGATCCCATGGAGAAAATGAAGCTGGCAGCTATGGAGAACGCTAAAGTATTCGGTGATCCTCAGCCCCATACCTTTGTCTCCGCAACTGATGCTAACGGCGATATGATAGTGATAAAGGCACATCAGGCTGCAAAAGCGGCGATAAAGGAAGTTAATCCTGATATTAAGGTTGGCATCACACTTTCCCTTCACGACTGTCAGTACATCGAAGGCGGCAGGGAGCGCGCCGACAGTGACTGGAACGAGGAGTTCAGCCATTACGTTCCTTATATCAAGGATGACGATTTCTTTGGACTTCAGAACTATACCAGAACCACTTACGGCCCAGACGGAATCGTGCCTGTTCCTGTGGGAACTCCAATGACACAGATGGATTATGAAGTATATCCTGAGGCCCTTGAGCATGTAATAAGACGCGTACATGAAGAGATGCCGGAAGTGCCGATCCTGGTTACCGAGAACGGAATTGCAACATCAGATGATACTCAGAGAGTTAAGTTTATCGACATGGCAATTGAGGGCGTTCAGAGCTGTATCAGAGATGGCATTCCCGTTATCGGCTACTGCCACTGGTCACTTATCGATAATTTTGAGTGGCAGAAAGGCTATGCGCTGACCTTTGGCCTTTGCGCAGTTGACAGAAAGACACAGATAAGGGCACCAAAGCCCAGTTTGAAGCATCTTGGAGGCTATTTGAAATAATGACAGGCAGAATACTTACAGGCGTACAGCAGATAATGATAGGAAGCAGATGCGGCAGCTATGAAAGTGCCCTGCGCACGCTTGAGAGCATCAAGAGTGCAGGGTATGACGGCATTGAGCTCAATGAATTCATGATAAGGCCAACACCTTTTATCGTGAGACTGCTTACGAAATTTGCCGGCATGCCCACGGGAAACAGCGGAAAGCTCGACTGGAAGAAGCTGATCTCAGAGAGCGGCCTGAAAGTCATAAGCCTCCACAGCTATCTGAATAGCATTGAAGAAAAACCCGAGGCTGTTGCGAAAGAAGCCTTGAGCTTTGGAACGGACACCGTTGTTATAACCGGTATGTACAGGTTTGATTACGGGAATTTCGCTGAGGTAAAAAAACTGGCTGTGCGCCTGAACATGGCCGGAAAAGCTCTTTTGCCCTATGGAGTGAAACTTCTTTATCACAATCACAACGTAGAGCTGCAGAGGGTCTCAGAAGAAAAGACCGCCTATGATCTGATCGTAGAAAACACAGATCCGCAGTATGTCAACTTCGAGCTTGATACATACTGGATGGCAGATGGAGGTGCCGATGTCACAGCCCTTGTAAACAAACTGTCAGACAGGATGGTGATGTGGCACATAAATGACAGGGGCTGTAGGAAGAAGGGGCCTTTTATTACGCCTATACTTAAAGAGGACGCCGCGGAACTCGGCACAGGTAATATGGCTCTCGGAACTATCTTGGAAGCCGTAAAGGCCAATACCAGAGTAGAAGCGATCGTTCTTGAGACCCACAAAAACTGGATAGATAATGACCCGGTTAAGAGCCTTACGGTAAGCGCAGAGTGGTTTAGAAAACACCGATGATTGAGTCATCACTTCGAAGCAAAATATGGATTCGAAGGAAGAGGGTGCTGTACCTCGTTCAGCGTACGGAACAGTGACGACAGATAACCGGTGTTCTTTTGAAAGCTCGTGTGAATGCTGCCTGGCTGGCAAAGCCTGCCTGATAGGCAATCTCCGTAATATCAGGAAAGCTCCTGGACATGGTAGTGGAAGACATGAGAACCAAAGGGATCACTCCAATTTATCTTGTCACAGATCATGTCGGATTTTATGAGAAATATGGATGGGAGTTCTTTTGCATGGTGCAGGGTGATGGAGAGCCTGAGCCGACAAGACTTTACATTCACAGGTGATCACGAAAGGGGGACTAAATGAACTATTTTGTTGAAGGACTTCAAGGAAGTGGAAAGAGTACGCTTGTAAAGAAACTTTCCGAGAAGTATTCTGATTATATGGTCAGTTATGAAGGTGACTACTCTCCTGTGGAGCTTGCCTGGTGTGCCTATGTTGATAAAGAGACGTATGGTGGGATCCTTGAAAAGTACAGTGAAATCCGTAGTGAAATTGAGGAGAAGAGCGTAGGAGAAGGTGATCACATGATCATCTGCTATACTAAGATCATCACTGACATTCCGGGATTTCATAAGGATCTTGAGAAGTATGAGATCTATAACGGAAATATTACTACGGATAGATTTGAAGAGGTTGTCCTGCGGAGACTTCGAAGCTGGAGCGGAGATAAAAGTATATTTGAGTGTTCCATTTTCCAAAATATAGTAGAGGACATGATCCTGTTTCAGAAGAGAAGTGATCAGGAAATCATTGATTTTTATAAGAGAGTTAGCGAAGCTCTTACCGGCAAAAAGTATCAGATAATGTATATCATGACTGAGGACGTTGCATCAAATATTGATGTTATAAGAAAAGAAAGGTCTGATGACAAGGGAAATGAGATGTGGTTTCCACTTATGATGCGATATTTCAACAGCTCACCTTATGCAACAGCAAAGGGACTGTCAGGAACAGACGCTCTGATCGACCACCTCAGGCACAGACAGGAATTGGAACTTAGGATCTGCAGGGAGATATTTGACGGAAGCTACACGCTATTAAAGTCGAAAAACTACTGCTTGGAATAATAGCAGTTTACGGGCTTTATAGGCGTTAACATTTGGGCGGGGAACATAATCCGGAGAAGAATACATTCCCCTTGAGCCAAGGATGGAGCTGGTTTCTGAAAGAAGCTTCCCTTTGATGATGAGTCTTTTGATGTGATCATTCGTCTAAAAGATTTGTCATACTCATCATGCTTAGTGCAATTGTTGACGCATTGTGAAGGAATGCAGTGGTGGTTGGAGTAAAGGTTCCAAGCATGCCCATGATTATCAGGAAAGAGTTAAATCCGATAATGGAATTGTAATTCATGTTGATCCGTCGCATCAGTTGAGAGCTGAGCTTTCTAAGAGTCAGGAGAGCTCCGAGATCATCTGAAGAAATCGTTATGTCCGCGATTTCCCTTGCGATGGATGCACCTGTACTGACGGCAATTCCGGCATCGGCCTCGGAAAGGGCCGGAGAGTCATTAATACCATCACCTATCATGATTACCTTTCTTCCTGCTTCGTGCTCTCTTCTTATGAAGTCAGCTTTATCTTCAGGAAGGACTTCGGAGAAGTACCTTGTAACGCCTGTTTTTTCTGCAACAGATTTTGCGGTTCTTTCGCTGTCACCGGTCATCATAACGATATCTTCAAAACCAGCCTCTTTCAAGCTCTTTATTACTGAAGGGGCTTCATCTCTCAGAGGATCTTCAATAAGTATTACTGCAGCAAGTTCTTCACCTATAGACATATACAGGTGCGAATATTCAGGTGGAAGAGAGTCGAATTTTTCAGTGAATCCACTTGGAACAGTACATTTTTCGTCCTCAAAGATGTAGTGATGGCTTCCTATACATATTTTTTTACCATCAATTGTACTGGAAATGCCATGTGCAACGATGTAGGTTGCTTTGGTATGCTTCTCTTCATGAGTAAGCCCTTTAACCTCAGCAGCTTTAACTACAGCATTGGCAATGGAGTGGGGGTAGTGCTCCTCTAGGCATGCGGCCAGACGAAGCATCTCATCCTCGTTTTGGTCGCCAAAGGTGACAACCTTGGCAACTTTGGGCGTGGCATAAGTCAGAGTGCCGGTTTTATCGAAGACGATAGTTTTTGCTTCGGCCACAGCCTCCATGAACTTCCCGCCTTTTATGGAAATCTTGTGGTCGCCTGCTTCGCGCATGGCAGATAAGACAGCTATTGGCATGGCGAGCTTCAGTGCGCAGCAGAAGTCAACGTTAAGGATGGAAGTTGCTTTTGTGGCGTTCCTGGTGATGAACCAGGTGAGCAGAGTTGCACCAAAGGTATAAGGAACAAGCCTGTCCGCCAGGTGTGCAGCTTTTGCTTCAGCCTCGGACTTTAGTTTTTCGGATTCCTCTATCATAGACACAATCCTGTCATAACGTCCCTGCCCCTGAGCTTTTTGCACGGCTATGACCAGTTCGCCTTCATCAATAACAGTACCGGCATATACAAGAGAGTCTTCTGTTTTGTGTACGGGCTCAGATTCACCGGTCATGGCAGCCTGGTTTACAGAAGCATCACCACTAAGGACAACTCCGTCAAGAGGTATCATAGAACCGGTTCTGACAACTATCCTGTCATTTTCCTTTATATCCGAGACATTTGAGAGAATTTCCTGACCATCAGAGGAAATCATCCATACCTTGTCAACATTGAGGGACATTGCTCTGGCCAGGTCATCAACCGATTTCTTATGTGTCCAGTCCTCCATCATCTCACCCATTTCAAGAAGGAACATAACATTGCTGGCTGTTGCATGGTCGCCCCTGATAAGAGATACTGCGATGCTGGTTGCATCAAGAACGGGAACTTCGAGCTTTCCGGAAAGCAGGCACTTAAGCCCTTTTATAACGTAGGGAATAGCCTTTAAGTAAATGATCACCCTTCTGAGCTGCAAAGGGATGATAAATCTGCGGACGAGTTTGCTTGCAATATGAAAGAACATCCTGTCCTCATATGCAATGCGAAGTTCCCTTCCGGTATGTTCCGGAACAGTGATTTCCATTTTTTCTTTATATGCGGAAAAAGCCTGTATCAGATCATCCCTGCAGGCGGAGTCATAGGAAACTATGGCATTCGATGTTCGTTCATTTACATCTGCCTTTTTTACAAAAGGAAGTGAAGACAGGTAATATTGAATTTTGTCAGCTTCAAAAGAAGACATATGGCGTACAGCGATGTGTACACGCATACGTCCCCCATTTTCGTGCAATATTTTACAATTCATAGTTATGCCTCGGCGTTAGCAAGAACAGCTTTTGCATCCTCTATTTCTTTTGCTCTTTCTTCAGCATATCTCTTTTCGTTGATCTCTTTGGCATCAGCGCTGATATCCTGACAGTTCTCCTTGATGTTTGTGTAGGTCTCAAGGCAGGTGTCTTTGCATCTGTATACCGCAGCGGTTATATGTGTATAGCATTTTTTTGCATCCTTGCTGGAAAGAGCTTTAACCCCTACTGTACCAAGTGCGAAACCGCAAGCTACTTTTCCTATTGTGCTCCAACTGATCATAAACAATCCTTTCTGTACTTGGAAATGTACACAATTAATTTAATAGGTTTAATTTTAATTATATATCAGGAGGAGGATTGAAGATACAAATAGCTCATGAGAATTTTTATCAAAAAGACATGATTGTTTCTTTATCAGATTGTAAGTTGATGCTAACATTAAAGGGGAGTGATTGATGGCGGGAGGATAATAAAAAGATGATTGTCACAAATGAAAATCATAAGGGAATACAGCAGATAGATTTTGTTATTCGCGGTGAAGATTACAAAAATGATGGAAAAATGAAATGGATGGTGTTGAATGACAATATTTTTGTCGGATATATAGACATATATTCAAGATTTCTTCCAAAAAGCATTTTTACGACATTTTCCACAATAAATGAGGGAAAAACACCAATTAAGATCAACTACTGTTTTCGTGGCCGTTGTGAAGTCAAGCTTGGCTCAGGTGCTACAACCTTTGTAGTGGGGGATGAACTTGCAATAGACTATGGAACTGCCAATAATGACGAAGAGGCTTTTTTCTATCCCTCATCGGAATATGAAGGGATAGAGATAATAATCTTTCCTGCAAAAGAAATGGGGAAAGAACTTACTGAATTGGGTGGCGCAAAAACGATAAAAGGAATCACAAGTAAATTTTCAGACCGGACAATACCGCTTATAACAGTGTCTGACAATCGGATAAAAAGATGCATGGAAGACATCAGGGAGGATATCTTGAACTTCACGGATGAAAAGCTTTTAGAGACAGATGTTATTAAGATCCTGCTCTTACTGAAAGGTGTATCTTTTGATGCTGATAAAAGAAGAACATTCTGTACCGGTTCCCAGGTAGATATAGCCAAAAAGGCATTCGAGATGGTGAATGGGGATCTTTCAAAAAGATATTCTGCTTCAGAACTCGCATCTGTTTTTGGTGTTAGTGAATCCTCACTCAAGAACTATATAAGGGTTGTCTTTGGCAGAGGATATAAGGAACTGGTAAATGAGACCAGGATGAAAAAGGCTGCTGATCTCATTATAAATAGTGAAAAAAGCATGGGTGAGATAGCTGAATCCGTGGGCTATCAGAACCAGTCAAGGTTTTCGGAAGCATTTCTCAAATATCACAAAGTGTTACCGATGGAATACAAAAGAATGCACTACGTTGCTAAAAAGGATAAAAATACTATTTTGTTATAGAAAATGCAGATGTAAATAGCTAGAATCATGTATTGATGTTAGCTAATGCTAACGGTGACTGGAGAATGGAGTTGTTGCTGATTTTATAACGGGCGGAGAGAGAGGAGAAGATGGAAAAGAAGAAAAGCGTTATTACGCAGCTGTTTGAATATGCAGGAAATCATAAGTATTTTACGATCAGTTCCTGGATACTTGCGGCCATAAGCGCTCTTGTGGCACTGGCGCCATTCTATTATATATGGCGCATCATAAAAGAAGTTGTGGAGGTAAGGCCTGATTTTTCCAAAGCGACGCATATAGTATCCTACGGATGGAGTGCTGTGGGAATGAGCCTTCTGGCCATGGCCATATATATTGCAGCACTTATGTGCTCTCATGTGGCAGCCTTCAGGGTTCAGGCAGGCATGAGAACTGCCATGATGGAACATGTCATGAAGCTTCCCATGGGGTACATTGAATTCGAGGGAAGCGGAAAGATAAGAAAGATAGTAGCAGAGTCGAGCGCTGCAACGGAAACCTATCTGGCACACAGCCTTCCGGATAAGGCAGTAAGCTACGCAACGCCGGTTGGCCTTATTGCCATGCTCCTTATTTTTGACTGGAAGATAGGCCTTATATGTCTTATCCCTGCGGCTCTTGCATTTGTCATGATGGGCGGCATGATGGGTGAAAAGATGCAGAATGATATGAAGGAGTATCAGAACGCTCTGGATGAGATGTCTGCAGAAGCTGTTGAATATGTCAGGGGTATTCCCGTTGTTAAAACCTTTGGTCAGTCTGTTTTTTCTTTTAAGAGATTCAAGGAAGCAATTGATAAATATGAAAAGTGGACGATAACCTACACAATCGGCATGAGAATGCCTATGATTGGTTTTACCACTGCGGCGAATGCAGTGTTCGCAGCACTTGTAGCCTGCAGTTTCATTTTTGCCAGAAATGGCGTAGCTGATACATTTCTTTATAATATTCTCTTTTACATCATAATCACGCCGATACTTACTGTTACTCTCATGAAGGTGGCATACGCCGGGGAGAGCCAGATGATTGTGGTTGATGCATTGAATAGAATGTATTCTCTTTTGGATGTTCAGCCCCTTGAGGAGACGTCAAATCCTAAGAAGCCGGCAGACAGCAGTATAGTCATGGATGACATAGTCTTTTCTTATGATGAAAATAAAGGCAATGCTATAGATGGCATAAGTCTGGACATAAAGCCGGGTGAGCATATTGCCTTTGTGGGACCTTCAGGTGGTGGCAAGACAACCCTTGCATCACTTATCGCAAGGTTCTGGGATGTGAAGCAGGGAAGCATCAGGATCGGAGGAGCGGATGTAAGAGATATTTCATCAAAAGAGCTGATGAAGAACGTTTCTTATGTTTTTCAGGATAGCAAACTTTTAAAGATGTCGATCCTTGATAATGTCAGGATGGGCAGAGAAGATGCCAGCGATGCTGAAGTTATACAGGCACTTAAGGATGCAATGTGCTGGGACATTATCGAGAAGTTACCTGAGGGGATAAATACAGTAATTGGAAGTAAAGGTACCTATGTGTCCGGTGGAGAGGCGCAGCGAATCTCCATAGCTAGAGCTTTTCTTAAGGATGCACCCATACTGATCCTCGATGAAGCCACTGCTTTTGCTGATCCGGATAACGAGATGATGGTTCAGAAAGCCTTTGCGAATCTTTCAAAAGACAAGACAGTTATCATGATAGCCCATCGCCTTTCTACAGTCGTTAACGCAGATAAGATCTGTGTCATAAAGGATGGAAAGATAGCTGAAAGTGGAAAACATGAAGAGCTGCTTTTAGCCAAGGGAATCTATAGTCACATGTGGAATGAGTACCAGAAATCTGTGGGCTGGAAGGTTGGTAAGGGGGCCAAAGATGATAGAAAAATTACAGCATAAGTACGCGCTCTCCGAGCAGGGAGCAAAAGATATGATAAAGGCATTTGCCGCGTGCACTCTGGCAAATCTGGCACAGATGATGCCTGTGGGAATACTGTTTATGATGACCGGGGATCTTTTGAATGGAGCACTCCCCAAAAATCATCTCGTGATATTTATTGCAGGATCAATAGTCTGCCTGTTTCTTGTGGCATTTACAGAGTATTTGCAATATAACGCCACTTTCTTTTCAACTTATATTGAGAGCGGCGTCAGAAGAAGGTCTTTGGCAGAAAAACTGAGGAAGATTCCGCTTTCTTTTTTCGGAAAAAAAGATCTTGCGGACCTGACAAATACTATCATGGCAGACTGTGCAATGATTGAGACGGCTTCATCTCATTGGCTTCCTGAACTTGTGGGGGCATTTATTTCT
This sequence comes from Butyrivibrio sp. LC3010, assembly GCF_000424385.1. Taxonomy (GTDB): domain Bacteria; phylum Bacillota; class Clostridia; order Lachnospirales; family Lachnospiraceae; genus Butyrivibrio. Next base: position 38,409 of record NZ_AUJU01000021.1, read on the forward strand.
ACCACCCTGGTCGTGATAAGCCTGTTTTTCTTTGATGCAAGAATGGCGCTGGCAGCCGTATGGGTCCTTCCTGTTGCTTTTTTCATTGTATTTACATCAAGAAATGTAATTCATAAAGTTAACAGAAGAGGAAGCAGATATAAGGTTGAGTGCCTTGATGGAATACAAGAGGCGCTTGAGACTGTAAGGGATTTAAAAGCATATAATGCGCAGGATGCCTATATGAAAGGCCTTAATAAGAAGATAAAGGCTGTAGAATCCCATAACATATTTGCAGAGTTTATAAATGCAGCCTTTGTCTGCAGTGCCCAGATGATATTAAAGCTGGGGATTGGAACTGTGGCAGTAGTGGGATCGGCACTTCTTTTAAAGAATGAGGTGAGCGTTATCACCTTCTTTATGTATCTTCTTGTAGTGTCCAGAATGTATGAACCGCTTCAGATAGCACTTCAGAATTTTTCTGCGCTTATAGCTACTGATACCCAGTGTGAGAGAATGGATGAGATCCTGTCTCACTATGAGCAAGACGGCGTTGATGTCATGACGAACAATGGGTATGATATTGAATTTAAAAATGTTCGGTTTTCTTATGAGGATGGAGAGAGTGTATTAAGCGATGTTAGCTTTACAGCAAAACAGGGCGAAGTTACGGCACTTATAGGGCCTTCAGGCGGAGGAAAAACTACTGTATCACGACTTGCTGCAAGATTCTGGGACATTGATGAAGGAAAGATCACCGTTGGAGGAATGGACATCTCAAAGATCGATCCTGAAAAACTTCTTTCCATGTATTCCATAGTATTTCAGGATGTAACGCTGTTTAATAATACTGTTCTTGAAAATATCCGAATCGGTAAGAAAGAAGCTACAGATGAAGAGGTAAAAGCGGCTGCCAGACTGGCGCATTGTGATGAGTTTATTGAGAAATTACCTGAAGGATATAACACACTTATCGGAGAGAATGGCTCTGAATTATCAGGTGGAGAACGACAGAGAATATCGATAGCAAGAGCTTTTCTTAAGGATGCCCCTATTATACTTATGGATGAGGCGACAGCATCACTTGATGTAGACAATGAATCTCTCATCCAGGAAGCAATCAGCGACCTGATAAAGGACAAGACGGTTCTTATAATTGCCCATCGTATGCGTACGGTCGATGGCGCAGATAAGATAGTAGTGTTGAAAAATGGAACGGTAGCCGAGTCTGATGCCCCATCAAAACTGCGAGGGAAGGATGGGATTTATAACCATATGTTGTCTGTTCAGATGCAGTCTGAAAACTGGAAAATGGCATAAATTTACCCCCAGGGGCTGATCTACAGGACATGCAATTCAATGATAGTCTCATTGGATTTAATATACATTTTTAGTAATCTTGGAATCTGAGGTAGATGACATTGTACAGAAACAAGCTGATTAACAGAATATACTGTTAATTGGCTTGTTTTTTGTTATAGTAAAAATATGTTATTGTTGGAGGACGATTATGGAGTTTGGGGAAATTTCTATTAAGGATAAACTTGGCAGAACTGTAATACTAAGAAATGCAAGGCCGGAAGATTCAGCGGCTCTTATAGAGTATCTGAAAACGACTAGTGCCGAGACGCCTTATCTGATCAGAGAACCTGAAGAAATCACAATTACAGAGGAACAAGAGAATCAGTTTATTAAGGCTAAGATAGATGCAGAGCGTGAGCTTATGCTAGTTGCCTTTATTGATGGCAAACATATTGGTAATTGCTCCCTTATGAGCATTGCACCATATAAGAGGTACAGCCACAGGTGTGATGTTGCAATTGCTCTATACAAAGAATACTGCGGATACGGTATAGGAAAAGCTATGCTTCAGACTGTACTTGATGTTGCAAAGAGCATAGGCTATGAGCAGGCAGAGCTTGAAGTTATGGCAGAGAATAAGGATGCCATTGCTATGTATGAGAAGTTGGGATTTGTGAAGTTTGGTACATTTCCTGATAACATGAAATATGCTGATGGATCCTATATGGATGCATATTGGATGATGAAGAAACTTTGAGAAGGTCATCTTAATGAAGAAGGGACAGTATTATAGTTTGACAGTACCGGAATTTTTAAGTACTATCAGTACAGTTGAATTTTAAGGACGCCCACTGCTACCGAGTAGTGGGATTAACGTCATTCCGTTACCGTTAGGTCTTAGCAGGTAGTGGAATGGCGTATTTAATTATATGGAGGTCTTCAAATGAAGTGGATTTATCTGTTTATTGCAGGAGCTCTTGAAATAACATGGGCGGTAACAATGAAAATGTCTAACGGATTTACTGTGCTTATCCCATCAATTATTACCGGTGTGGGATATATAGCCAGTGCAGTGTTTTTGTCGATCGCACTTAGGCAGCTTCCTTTGGGAACAGCTTATGCTATGTGGACAGGCATGGGAATCGTGGGGACTACGCTATTTGGGATTTTTCTTTTTCATGAGAAACTGTCAGTTCCACAGGTCATATGTGTTATTTTTATCGTAGTTGGAATTGCTGGATTAAAGCTATTGGTAAAGGAGTGAGGTGCACTATGTTTAGAAAGATGAGAAGATTTAAGCAACAGATTACAGATGAACAGTGTATTGAAGTATTGAAAAATGCAAAACGCGGAGTACTATCCCTGGTTGGTGATGATGGTTACCCATATGGTTTGCCAATTGACCAATGGTACTGTGAAGAGGACGGGAAGATTTATTTTCATGGAGCTAAGGAAGGTCACAAGATTGATGCAATCAAGGCCTGCGACAAAGCCAGCTTCTGTACATGGGATGAAGGCTACCGAAAGGACGGCGAGTGGGCTCTAAATATTAACAGCGTAATTGTATTTGGCAGAATCAAGCTTGTAGAGGATGAGGATACTGCAATAAAAATATGTACTCATCTCACAAAGAAGTTCACAGATGATGAAGAGTATTTACAAAATGAACTGAAAAATGCACTACCGAGAGTACAGTGCCTCGAACTCATTCCTGAACATATGACAGGGAAACTGGTTAATGAATCTTAGGATATGGTAAAAGTCGTGAACCATTTAGGACTTATATTCGCCAACAGAACTATTGCAGAGAAACGTGCAAACCATATTATAAATTCCTTGTATACAATGAGATGTACAGACTTTATGATGATAACGCAAAAATAGTATTGACAGTGATTTGTCAGTTAATTATACTTGCAACTAAAAATTTTCAGAAAGAGAGAAACTATAGATTAAATGAAGAAAGCAATACTTGTGGCATTTATGCTTACAATGACATTAGGAACAGTAGGATGCGGTGCGAAGAATGAAGACACCGATATAATTGGTGGAGCTTATGAGCCAACATCAATTTCTTTGCATTCAAACGAGAGTGAGCCTGTTATATTAGGAACGTGGCAGACAGCATCTATAGGTTATGAGGCTGATGGAGAGATGCAGCCTGAATACTATGTGCAGTTCACTGATTCAGAGATAATCTATGGACACAGGGAAAATGATGAGTTTGTTCCTGAATATGCGGATAGTATTTCAAAATTTGAGGAGCTGGGAGAGGGTGGCTATAAAATACAGGCTGAATCTGAAAGTGGAGTGCAGTATACTTATCAGTCCGCTGAGGGAGATGCAAATATTCTGGAATATTATGCAACATGGAATGAGGAAGAATTCTCAGATATGTACAGTGGCGGTTCATCTCTTAGCAAATGTGAATAGTGGAGAAATATATTGTTAGATGAAGGTAGCAGCTTACCTATATCTGCGCATTCAAGTCTGATATAGCCAAGTTTGCTTACATATATTTTTAACGATGAGCAGTCCTCCAACAAGTACAGCCGGGAAAAAATCGTAAGGAACGTGACCGCAAGTGTAGTTAAAAATATAATGATGTATGTCCGAAACATGAGTTAAAAGAAGAATAGTTATTCTGAACATGCATTTTACAATACCTGTAATCTCGACTAATGAGGATAAGGAATGGATGACAGACTGAGAAGGCAAATGGAGTTTGCTTTGGAGATAGATAAAGAAAAGAATGTATTCAGGCAGACCCATCTGTCAGGAAAAGGCAGAAATGAAAATGATGCGGAGCACGCATGGCATATGGCAATCATGGCATACCTGCTTAAGGAATACTCAAATAAGGATGTTGATATTTCAAGGGTCATGATAATGTGCCTTATTCATGACATAGTTGAGATTGATGCCGGCGATACGTATGCTTACGATAAAGAAGGGCTTGCTACCCAAAAGGAACGCGAGGATGCAGCTAAGGAAAGGATATTCTCGATTTTACCTGATGATCAGAAAAAGGAACTGATAGCTCTTTTTGATGAGTTTGAGGAAAATGAGACTCCTGAATCAAAGTTTGCGCATGCTATGGATAACCTCCAGCCACTTATACTGAATAACAGTAACGGTGGAGGAGACTGGAGAGAGCACGGTGTCACCAGGGAACAGGTATATGGCAGGCAGTCAAAGACAAGAGAAGGTTCAGAAAAGCTCTATGAGTTTACAGATAAGATCATAAGGGAACATATCAGAAAAGGAAATATCAAAGGATAAATGCTGTATGAAATGGTTGGATTTTGGTATGAAGTTCTTTCATACATATTGAATATAGCTGACAAAACTACGCAAAGTAGGAAATGTAACATTTTTCATCTCATATGTAAGATAAAGGTAGATAATCAGTTTGAAGATTCTGATTCTATCACGATATCGAATGAAAACCAAAACGAAGAAGTTGCAGAAGGAGGAAATGAAATGAGTGAGGCGACATTATTGTTTCAGGGACACGCAAGCATGAGGATTATTACGGCAGAGGGAAAGGTTATCTATGTTGATCCGTTTGCCGGAGATGGATATGATGCTCCTGCGGATCTGATACTCATAACACATGGGCACTTTGACCATACGCAGACTGGTTTGATCACATCTAAGAATGCCGATTGTAGAACAATAACATATACTGAGGCACTTAGTGGTGGGCGGCATCAGAGCTTTGACCTGGGGTATGTCAATGTTGAGGCGGTTGAAGCGGGATATAACAAGAATCATGACGCAAGTGAGTGTGTGGGATATATACTCACATTTTCGAATGGTGCAGCATTATATCTGTCGGGAGATACATCAACTACGCCTCAGATGGAAGAACTTGCAGACAGAAAACTTGACTATGCTTTTATCTGTTGTGACGGTGTATATAATATGGACGTGACGGAAGCTATAGAGTGTGCTAAAACTGTCGGAGCCAGGCATACTATTCCATATCATATGATCCCGGCAGATAAGACAAATAACTTTGACCAGAAAGTTGCAGAGAGCTTTGAGGTACCTGGAAGGATAATACTAAAGCCGGGAGAAGAACTTGTGTTAGAAAAAGCAGATTGAAATTATTCTGAATATGACGTGGAACAGATGAGCGGAGAGATTTGGAGAGAGGATAACGAATATGAAATATTGTATTGCTTATGCTTCAACACATCATGGGAATACAAAGAAGGTTGTCAGGGCACATTACTAAGAACGGAGAGAAATAGATGTCAGTTAAAGAGGGGAATGTATGGCTAATGAAAACGGTACCTGGATTATGTATGGCGTGGAGTGGGATGACCCTGAATGCCTGCATACAGTCCGGGATGCAATAAATTACATAAATGAAGTGGGATTTTTGCCGCTCTTTAAGAACGATATTCCGGGATTCTCACTTGAGGAGCGTACTGTTCCGGAGTATTGGTGGTGCGGTGACCCAAAGGTGGATCCATGGGAGTGGCGTGAACTCATTGCCAGGAGCGGAGAAGTGGCATATGGAAAGTTTTTTGAGAAAAAAGCTGGATTCATATCCAAGGAATGGCTGCCTTTTTTTGCCAACTATAGGCGGGATGGCTATGATTTTGATGCGCTTTGGGATGATGAAAAAGCTTCCAGGCGTCAGAAGAAAATCATGGACTGCTTTGAAAAAGAGGACGAGCTGTATTCTAATGAACTGAAGCTGAGAGCTGGCTTTGGTAAAGACGGAGAAAAGGGATTTGATGGAACAGTCACGGATCTTCTTATGAAGACTTACCTTTGCGTTAAGGATTTCAGGCAGCGTAAGAATAAAAAGGGTGAGTTTTATGGCTGGCCAATAGCTATTTATTCCAAACCCGAGGCTTTATGGGGATATGATTATGTGACTTCGAGATACGATGAGTCCCCGCCAGAATCGGGTAAAACGATTGAGAAGCATGTAATGGATATGTATCCGATTGCGACGGCTGCTCAAATAAAAAGACTTCTTGGTGGGGCATTTGGTACAGAGGTAAGAAGTAAAAAGAAAAAGTTCAGACAGCCTAAGGAATGGATAATTCCTGCCAATCCAAAGTACTATGACATCGTGCATGCTTTCGATGATGAGACAATTATTAACTGGAAGCAGGGAGCGGGAATAATTGAAGGTGATACTGTTTTTATGTATGTTGGAGCACCGGTATCATCGGTTCTTTACAAGTGCAAAGTTATTGAAACAGATATACCATATGAATATTCTGACAGGAATCTTACTATCAAAGCGCTGATGAAAATCCAGTTGCAAAAGAAATATAATCCGGAAGAGTTTACTTTTGAAGTTCTTAAGAATGAATATGGAATTGCTGCCATCAGGGGACCTAGGGGGATTACCAATAGCCTGAGTGAAGCACTTAATTAAGTAAGAGAGTAATAGATTGGGAGTCGAGAATTCTGATTATTGTGTTTTAGTATTACGAAGAAGACAAGAAAAAAGTTTTAGTGGGGAATAATTGATGAACATACAAATATTTGGAAGCAAAAAGTGTAATGATACAAAGAAAGCGGAGCGTTTTTTCAAGGAGCGTGGCATAAAATATCAGTTCATTGATATGAAGGAAAAAGGCATGAGCAAGGGTGAGATGACATCTGTTGCAAGTGCTAATGGAGGCATCATGAATATGATAAATCCTGATGCAAAGGATAGAGATGCGGTTGCACTTATCCAATACATTGCTGATGAAGATAAATTGGAAAAGCTTTTGGAGAATCAGCAGATAATAAAGACACCGGTTGTTAGGAACGGCAAACAGTCCACACTGGGATATCAGCCTGATGTGTGGAAGAAATGGGAATAAGGATTGGCTGATAATAACTGTACATTTTGGTTGTCGAAGAAAAGAGATTTTAATCAATGGATTTTGGTAGAATTGAAAAGCTGAAAACAACATATTGTCTGGAAGCGCATCCTGAAGGGGGCTGGTTTTCTGAGTGTTATACATCCAAGGACGAAAAGGATTCACGGTCACTTGCCGGAAGTATTTACTTTTTGCTCGCTGGAGATGAAATTTCTCATTTTCATCAGATAGACTGTGATGAGATTTGGTACCACCATGAGGGATGTGCAGTTAAGATCACGGTTATAACTGGTGGACATATTGGTGAATATTTGCTTGGCCAGGATATTGAGAACGGCGAAAGGGCTATGGTTGTTATCCCGAAAGGAGCCATTTTTGCTGCAGAAAATCTCGATAAGAATAGTTACTGCTTCATGTCATGCGCTACAACGCCTAAGTTTAGATACGAAGGTTTCAGGCTTGTTGGAGAAACGGAAATGAAGGAAATATGCGGAAAGGATGCAGATAAGATTTTGTATCTGGCATATAGAGGATAAGAAGCGTGTTAACAGAGAGGTTGTTTTAGCGGTTACCGGCTCTGAAGGCTGGTGCGTTGTATGTAAGGGGTAGGAAGAAATAATCGGTGATGAAATAATTATGGATATATAAATGATGAGGGGGAAGAACTAATTTATGGAAAAATATATTGAAGGAAATAAGGCGGCATGGGAAGAGGCGTTTGACAAAAGAGATGGATCATGGGGTGCCGATATAACAGAGCGCATACAGAAAGAAGATTATCCCTTTTTTGAAAAAGAAATGGTTGATGTTTTACAAAACATCGATATCAATGGAAAGACAATCGGTCAATTCTGTTGTAATAACGGCAGGGAGCTGCTTTCCTTGGTGAAAAGCGGAAAAGCTGCGCAGGGAATAGGCTTTGATATTGCTGAAAATCAGATTGCCTTTGCAAACGAAAAAGCTAGAGAATTAAACCTGCCGTGTACATTTGAAGCCGTAAATGTCTACGATATTGATGAGCGCTATGAAAAACAGTTTGATATTGTGATCATTACTATAGGTGCGCTGTGCTGGTTTGAAGATTTGAATCGTTTTTTTGAAATCGTGGCTAAATGCATGAAGCCCGGAGGTTTGATCGTAATTAATGAACAGCATCCCTGCACGAATATGCTTGCAACTGAAGGTGATGCTGAGTTTGATCCGAATCACAGGATGGAATGTCATTTTTCATACTTCGAGCATGAATGGACCGGAAACGGCGGTATGTATTATATGACGCTGAAGAACTATCATTCAAAGACTTTTACCGATTTTACTCATTCGATGTCGGATATCATATCAGGTATGTGCAATAACGGAATTGTTGTCACAGGGTTACAGGAGTTTGATTACGATATTAGTAGTGGGTTTACTGCAATAGATCATAGCGGTTTTCCGCTCTCGATGATTGTGCAGGGGAAGAAAAAGAGGACTGAATGATTATTCAGGATATTGATAAAGGAAAATCCTTTGACTGGGAAAAAAATAGCTAAAGATTGGTTTTGAGTATTTATGGATAAGATTACAGAAGCTATACAACGTGTTACCGGGATGGAAGGCATTTATGATCGGGCACTTAAGATAATGGATAATGTAGAGAACAATCAGGAAGAGTTCTTGAAATATCAGGCTGAGCTGATGAAACTTGCAGATTATTATTCCAGCCCAGACTGGAAAGATGACTTTGCTCTGGACGAAGAAGGAAAGCTTCCGCAGGATCTCAAGCGTGGAGTGCTGTCAGAGGATGGCGTTTACAATCTGCTTGAGAGAAACAAGGAGCTGCTAGATCAGAGACGGAAAAGTGGGAGTAATATTGGGATGAAGTATTTAAAATTGCTGAATTTGATACCGCTTATTATGTTCTTCATAATAGATAAGCTGAGAGGAACATTGATCAGCAGGTATTTACTGATAATAATTGTTGCGCTTGGAGTTGTGAATATGTTCCTTGCAAAAGGTATGAAAGATTATCTTATTTCATCGCTGATGCTTGTAGCATCGACTGTCGTAGGAATGATTATTTACACTTATTTTTACTACTATTTTGTCAGCGCTAACCCTGATGCTCCGATTGTTGGTGCGGCTATCATGATGGTTTATGGCTTTATCGCTTTTGCCGTGGCAGCAGTTGGAACTGTTGTGGTGGTCATAAAGGATAGGAAAAACAAGGAGAGATAAAGGAAAGGGTAAGTATGGTAAAGAAGATAGTAAGAGACCAGTTCTTTTTACAACAGAAGTCAGAGCCTGCAACTGAAGAAGATAAGCAGGTTGTCGAAGACCTTATAGATACATTAAGAGCAAATCAGGACAGATGCGTGGGCATGGCTGCGAACATGATTGGAGTAAAGAAGCAGATTATCGTAGTGGCTATGGGACCATTTATTTTCCCTATGATAAATCCGGTAATTACTAAAAAGACTGGAGAGTATCAGACTGAGGAGAGCTGCCTTTCGTTGGATGGCGTAAGGCCCTGCACAAGGTATAAAGAGATTGAGGTTGATTACCTGGATCAGGACTTCAAACCAAAGCATGGAAAATACAATGGTTTTACGGCACAGATAATCCAGCATGAAATCTCACATTTTTCAGGAGAGTTGATCTGATGAAGTCTAAGATGAAGAGATGCAACCGGAACACTATGTAGGGTTTGATGAAGTACTGGATATTGTCTGCTCATTTATTGAAAAAGTTTGTTGCTAACGATAAGGTAAGTGCTTTTTCAAATTACCTGAGGACAAGGGATGCAAAAGACCTTGGTAAAGCCAGGGACTATATTGCGTTTATTGTCGTCTCTGCACTTGGAGCAGTAATCGGAGGAAACAGCTCATTAGCTTTTGGTGAAAGGTCAATATGGACTTTGGCAGTTATTCGTGCAACAATTCCTTTTTTACAAAGTTAATCAAGGCGCGGATCATGTCCGGGTTAGCGCGGTAGTATACCTTAGTGTCTACCTTATCCAGGGTCAGTAGATTCTGATCAAGGAGAGCTGAGGTGTGGTGAGATATAGTAGCAGTGGTAAGCCCCAGCATTGATGCCAGTTGCGCACCGTATGCGGGCTGGTCCACTGTAGCTGACAAAATCTCAAATTTACTCTTATCTGCGAGGAGCTTGAGCATCAGGAGCACCTTGTCTTCATCGAGGGTGGCCTGGTTCTTCAGAAGGTCCTTTATTCTAATGGATGGATCAAAGATAGCCCCAATGTTGACTATCGCTTTAGGGGGCATGGAATCTCCTGTAAAGGATAATCCCATTGAAGCACTCTTTATATAAGAAATATAGACATCACATTCCTCAAAATTATTCTCAGCTTCAAGATCACCATAGAATTCCTTCATTATATATGCTGCCAGAGATGTCTTGTTAAGGAGACTCTCGAAGTGTTCAGCTACTCGTTTTCCCTTAGAAATAAGTTTTTTTTCAAACTTCTTAATAACCTTGGCTGAACGCTCCATTAGGAAGGCAAACTTCTCACAGTATTCCTTATGATGAATATAAAGCTTTTGCAGGTGCAATTTTTCAGCATCGGAAAAATCCATCTGCTGTATCAGATCAAATATCTCCAGGGCGGATATTTCGCCCTCAGCCCCCTCATCAACAGTACGGGAGCCAAAGGCCTTAACTTCATCATAAAAATCTCTGGCGTATTCAGCATCGGAAAGACCTTTAAGCTCATCATAATATTTTGAGACAGAGATCTCCCAGTGTGCGCTTTTTCCTGCCAGCATCATAATATTGGCAAAGGAGACTACGTTGTCACTAAGCTTATTCATGCCGCAGAAAAAGCGAATATCCTCAGAATCCTTGGAAAACTCAGCCCTGGCAGCGTCTTCAATCTCCTGGAGTAGCTCCACATATTTTTTTGCTTCCTCGTCCGGCGTGATGCCATATCTTGCAGCGATACTATTCATATATTCTGTTTCAAAGCCTGCCGGCTGAGCAATCATATTAAGTAATGTAATACTTTCAGGTACGTACTGTACTTCTAAATGAAACTGATTCATGCTGCCTCCCTAGTTTCTGCATTATCTGTAGTTTCCTGTTCATCAAGATTACCTTTTGCAATAAGAACGATGCAGAACACGATTGCCACAACCCCGGCGCCAAGAAATATCTGTGCCACATTTGTGAATTTAAGTAAACCACTGATGAGGCCTGCAGTTATGGGCATGATGGCTGACCCAAGGGCATTTCCGATGCTTGATGTTCTTGCAAGATATTCTTTATCAATTATACGATAAGACTGAACACCAAGGAACATGTTAGCGATTGTTATAAAAAGGCCAAGAATCGCGGTAAGTACAACAAGGAAACCAAGAGCGACATAATAATTGGTGTAAAGCGGTGATGCAGCAACGAGGATGAAATATACAGCGGTGATAACAACTGAAACCATTACAAGTACCATTTTTGAATCTAAACGCTTGTAAATCATAGGGAAAACCAATGAACCAACAAGCATGCTGGCAACGAAGGTAGCACCAAAGGCTGATAGAAAGAATGCATCGCCATGAAGCAGTTCGCTGACCATAGGAGTCTGAAGGCTGTTCAGTGGAACCAGAATTCCATTTAAGAAAAGAATTATCATGGTGATGGCAACAAGCTTTTTCTTGGTGGCGCAGTATAAAAAGCCGTCCTTAAGATCCCTCATATATACGGAAACATTGAAACGTTCTGCGTTTTTATTACTGTCATCCTTAAGCTTCATGGAGAAGATGATAAGAGCTGAAAGTATGAAGGTTATCATGTCAACGTAGATAGCTCCTGAGCTGCCGATAAGAGCGATTATAACAGCGGCAACGGCTGTACCTACAAGTTCAACGGTACCGGAAGCAGCTTTGTTGATAGACATGGCCTCGCCATAGAGATGCTCGGGAACAATCTGTGGGAATATAGCTGTTCCTGCAGGAACTCTGAAGGCCTCTGCGCTGGAGATCACAAGGCTCAGTACTGCGATCATCGGTGCATTCAGAAATCCCATGAGAAGTCCTGTTGCAATGAGCCCTACACATATAGCTCTGATAAGATCCGTTATCACCATGATCAGCTTCTTGTTCTGACGTTCAACCCAGGGACCTGCCAGGGGAGTCAGGATAATTGTAGGGATACGGTTCAGGGCATAAATAAGAGCTGACCAGCTGGCCTGACCTGTGATTTCATATACGATCCATGAAGACGCGATGGCATCCACTGAATCACCGAAGCGGTTGATGAGCTCTGCTGATAAGCTCTTACGATAGTTTCTGTTCTGGAATAATTCACGAATCTCTGCTTTCATATGGGTTCTCCTGCATTAGATATTTGTCTAACAGTTATTTGATGAATATAAAATATCATAATATTCGATGTGTGTCAAACATAAATGTTAGATATATATCTATTGATACATAAAATGCTATGCACTATTATAGAAAAGACAGAGCTAGATGGCTCTGTCTTCTGATAAATTAAAACTATGTCATTGTTGGCGGCAAACTCCGCCTTATATTTTTATTCGTCTGCAATTGTAGGATTAGCAAACAGTGCTACATGCGAACATGTGCGATTAAATTCGGATTTGATGCGACGAATGCGCCAAGGTTCCTATAGTCATTTCTCATTTTAAAAGCAGTTATGAGATCTACAATATACCAGGTATTAAAAATTAGATAGAATAGCATTCTTCCTGCAGTTATCCTGTTATTCATTTTCAGCTTTATTGCACATATTTCTGCAGGAATTACTGTAGTTGAAAATATTAAAGCATCAACCGCAATGAGTATAGGTAAAAAAAGATCCCCACGCCTGCCAAAGCCATTAAAACAGAAAAAATACCAGTGGCCAGCACAAAATATATAATGTCAATAGATTTTTCATCTCCCGATGGATGTATATTACCCCATGAAATTTTAGGAGTTATTTCTTACGCCTGTCATTTAAGAGGACTATAATGCAGACTGTGTCTGGGATATAATCTATAGAGAATATAAAACGGACGGAAAGTTAAAGAGGAATTAGAATTATTCAGGATATAAGAATGATTTCTTCAGTACCAAAGGAAGCAAGAGAGGTGCAGGTGGTGGTACAATAAATGTATCTAAAAAGAAAAGATCTGAAGGATATCTGGAGATGGATGGTAAAGTATTGTTTATGTTTCTAAGGAGGAGTGGGTTTGGAAAAGTTACTTTATTTTATTACTACAGTATGCGCGAAAATACAGGTCGTATCTGACCTTTTCTGGGATTTTCCTACGAATTTTGGGTGGTATTCAAGTATTCCGATATTAGGGAATTTCTCGCTTGCAATCATTCTTCTTATTGGCTCAGGAATCTATTTTTCTATCAGACTAAGGTTCATTCAGGTACGAAAGTTTAAGCATGGCATAGATGTTCTGAAAAACAGTAAAGCGAAGACAGGTATATCACCATTAGCATCCTTTTTCTTATCGACTGCAATGAGAGTGGGGCCGGGAAATATCCTTGGTGTCACCGGAGCTGTTTCTGTGGGCGGTCCGGGAGCTCTTCTTTGGATGTGGATTTCTGCATTCTTTGGAATGGCTACAGCCTTTGTGGAGTCTACACTCTCACAGATTTTCAAGGAAGAGAAAAACGGAGAGTATATCGGTGGTATGTCTTTCTATGGACGAAGATTACTGAAAAACTCCGCTGTAGTCGGAGTTGTGCTTTCACTTATGTATATCATTTATGCTATTCTCTGTTTCCCGGCACAGGGTTTTAACACTGTATCGGCTATGGGACAGATATGCAGTATCATCAGTGGAACAGAGCTTCCTACAACACACATGGTATATTGGATAGGATTTGCAATAATCATTATTGCTACAGTATCCGTATCTTTTGGTGGAACAAAGAAAATTTCAAAAGTTACTGATGTGCTTGTTCCCATCATGGCAGTTGTATATGTGGCTACTGTACTGATTCTGATAGTTATTAACTTTAGACGTATTCCGTGGTTTTTCTATGCTGTGATTACAGAAGCGTTCAAACCGGAAGCAGTTTTTGGCGGAGCATTTGGAGTGGCGCTTATGCAGGGAGTAAAAAGAGGTCTTATGTCCAATGAAGCAGGACAGGGTACCATTACAATGCCGGCAGCTGCTTCAGATGCTGCACACCCATGTGATCAGGGATGTGTGCAGGCAATTGGCGTATTCCTTGATACTATCGTAATCTGTACGCTCACCGGTTTCGTTGTAATCATGGGCAGGGTATGGCTTACTGATGCGGCAGATGCATGGTTTGAACTTGGAAAACTCCCCAAGTATCTGGCATCTGTAGCAGAGCTGACACCGGGGACTTCTTTTAACAGCATAGTGACACTTCTTGTATCCCTTTGTTTTGGGCTTTTCGCATTTACCTGCCTTCTCGGATTTATGTCATTTTCAGAGATCTGTGCAAACAGAATCAGTAAAAAGGCAGCATTTATCAATTTAATAAGGCTAATTGACATAGCAGTTATATGCTTTGGAATGCTTACATCCATTGTGGGCCTGGATCTTGGCGCACTGTGGGATTTGTCTGATTTTGCCAACATTCTGATTGCTTACTGTAATATACCGCTTTTGTACATTGGATTTAAATATGTGAAAATGGCTCAGGAGCATTTTGAAAAGAACGATGGAACGCCGTTTACGTCAAAAGTAATCGGAACTGATGTGGAGATTTGGGACAAAAAAGCGAAGTTGCTGTCTATCTTATGAATAGTGAAGTAGTAAATATTCCAAGTATAAGTGAAGTGAGGCAGGGTTAAATATGATTCGCAAAGCAGAAAAGAAAGATCTGTCTAGGATTGCAGAAATTCTGGTGTTTGTAAAAAGAATAAAATATCGACCTATTTTCAAAAATGATGATTATTCTTTTAAAGACTTACAAGTTATCAAGGTAGCAAAAGAGTATGGCAATCCTAAAAGATTAGATAATACTTGGGTTTATGATGATGGAATAGTTAAAGGGATGATTCATATTGAAGGAACTGAGGTTGCTGAATTGTACGTAGATTATTTCTTTTGGAATCAAAGCATTGGAGCAGATCTCATAGAATTTGCAAAAGAGAAGTTCAGTGTAAATACTCTTTGGGCGTTGGAAAAGAACTTAGAAGCGATTAAGTTCTATGAAAAGCATGGATTTCATGATAGCGGAGATAGAAAGCTTGAGGAAGGAACAACTGAGTATCTGATAAGAATGGAGCGATAAATTACTGTTAAATGGTTTTTTTTCTGATATATAGAACTATGTTTTTGTAGGTTGGAGAAGGGGATTTTTAGTTGATAAGGAATAATACGAGGATAAGCCTAAATGAAAGAGTATTTATATCATGGATCCCCAAATAAACTTGATAAGCTGATACCTAATCAGGCACATGATGTGGGATTTGAGGAAGGATGCCAGTTAGCTGTATATGCTACTTCAAATAAGAATATGGCTATTTGTTTTGCGCTCGGATGTATTTCAGACGGAGAGGATGCAGAACGTATCATGATGCCAGAATATGGGGATAAAATGATTTTCAAGCACTGCCATCCAAATTATGGAGGAAAAGGATATTTATACTTTCTTGATAAGAGAAAGTTTAAACCAGCGATGGGATCACAGTGGGTATGCTATGAAGAAATAGTACCAGATGATGTTATCGAAATAAGTGTGGATGATTACCTGGATTTGTGTGTTGTAGAGAATAATATGATTCTTGTGAGGGATGAACATGAAAAAATGGTATGACGAAGAATATGAATTTACGGTAGAGGTAACAGGTTTTCTGCATGGAGATCATACGGAGCGATACTGTCGTAATGGCGAGGAAATCGGAGATAAATACACATGCACCTATGGATGTCCTGTTAACAAGGATGGATATGGAATCTGTTCAAAGACCATGATGATGTTATACCCTCTTATGGAAGCGATAAGAAGCGGCGGAGATTTGGAGAATCTTGGTGGTGACAGCAAATATACGAAAACCATAGTATGCCCCGATGGCTGCGTAATGTTCAAACTAACTGCCAGACCATTAGGAAATGAGAATTTTCATAAGGGTGGATTCTGGGATTATCCGGATCAAACAGTTTAAAGGGATTGCAAAACTAATAGCACTTCCTGATTTTTCAAAAATTGTCAAAATTATAGCATAGCGGAGATGATGGGCTGACAGTTAAGGAGTCGGATATAGTGGAAGCAATGATTGCGTACATTAAAAGAAGATTCCTTCCGGAATCTTCTGGAAATAGTCATTTCTATATATTTCACCAAACGTAGGCTACTGCGTTAGCTATGTCTTCTGTGATGGTGTTATCTTTAACTAGCTTCTTAAGCCATTTATTAAGCTTGCCTACCTTGTGGTTAGTCTGGATAAAGTGAATCTTCTTGCCATTTACATCATTTGAAAGAAACAGTTCGTATGTGTACATAAGAGAAAACCTCCAAAAAAATCATCTTATTTGTTCCATTCGTTTTGGCCATTTGAATGTTCTTTTTGCGCGTCTGAGAAATATATCGATGGGTGGGTGAAAAATCTTTAGGGGTTTTCTAAATGTTTTTTTTATATCTTTTTAATGGCCAATTTGTGAAATAAAATTTCAAATAATTGAGTGTTTTACAATATTGTTTGATATATCTGCCAGAGACCAGTCAGATACTTGGGGAAAATTTGTGCCGAAAGATGTGGATTTATGATCCCATTTGCAGGACACACAAAATCCACACCGATAGAACATAACTTTGTGGATAATCACTTCTATTTTTTCTTCGAATGTGGATAAAATTCCAGCGGCTTTAGGAAAATAAGAGTTGGTAGCAAAGTTAATTGAATCCCGAGCCAATGCAATAGATTTAGCAGATAGGCTAAAGCTGAGAAGCTAAAAAAGGAGTGCTTTCTGGTGTAAAATGGTATAGATGAGCTTTTGGCAAGTATAAACGAAAGAAATGAACCCGTTATTCAGGGGAATAGTCTGTGCTGCAAAAAGATGAAAAAGGAACATCCTTTTTCAACATGTTCTAATAGATATGCGATTATTAGAGGCGGGACTGAATCCCGAGAGTATAATAGCAGTAGTCTGAGGAGGAAAAGTATGAATGCTAGAGAGTATCTTGATATTTTGCATGTGGCTGAGAGATTAAAGGATACACCACGCCACTGCACGACGACAAATCGCAGAACTGAGAGTGTGGCAGAACATAGCTGGCGAATTTCTCTTATGGCTCTTTTATTGAGGCATGAATTTAAGGACATCGATATAGATAAAGTCATAGACATGTGTATCATCCATGATCTTGGGGAGTGCTTTACCGGTGACATTCCTACATTTATAAAAACCGATGATGACAGAGAAGTCGAAGATTCCCTTTTGAATAGATGGGTCCAATCTCTTCCAGAGGAAATATCAAATGACTTTTCTGAGTTATATAAGGAAATGGATGCTCAGGAAACAAAAGAAGCCAAGCTCTATAAAGCCTTGGACAAGCTTGAAGCACTGATCCAACATAACGAATCTCCGATTGATACGTGGTCAGAAAATGAGTATGAACTAAACAAAACATATGCGTTTGATACTGTGAATTTCTCAGAATGGCTCACTGAGCTAAGGAAAGTTATTCTCGAGGATACATTAAAAAAGATTGATGAAAGTGTACAGTAAAGTATGATAGATGAGCTTAGATCGTTCTCAATGAAAGAGGACAGATGGTTATGAAAAAAATGCGTAAGACTAACTTCATTTTGATGTTTTTTCTTACAGTTTTCATAGTTGCTGCGAATATTATTGGAAGCAGAGCTTATGTAAAGAAGGCAACTACTGATGCTGATATTCCTGCTTATAATGGCAGTCCATCGGTTATACTAAACGAAAATGAACCGGAGTTTAAAACTGATGAGATAACAGCGGTATCATTTGAGAGATATGGTGAACTTGATGATCTTGGCAGATGTACTACCGCCATGGCATCAATCGGCAGGGAACTTATGCCTACAAAGGACAGAGAGTCTATCACCATGGTTAAGCCAACCGGTTGGGAGCAGAAGAAATATCCTGGACTTGTAGATTCAGATCCTCCGTATCTCTATAATAGATGCCATATGATCGGGTTCCAACTGACTGGAGAGAATGCGAATGAGCAGAATCTTATAACGGGAACCAGATACATGAATGTGGAGGGCATGCTTCCTTATGAAAATGAAGTAGCGGAATATGTGCATAGTACCGGGAATCATGTAATGTACAGGGTTACGCCGGTGTTTGAAGAGAATAATCTTCTGTGCGATGGTGTGAAGATCGAGGCATTATCTGTTGAAGATGGCGGTAAGGGTGTCAGTTTCAATGTGTTCTGCTATAACGTGCAGCCTGGTGTGATTATAGATTATTCTGATGGATCTAATAAGCTGGATAAGGATTACAAGACAACTCAAAGTGAGAATGCTGATCATAGTAAGGCAGCAGATCAGAACAACAATAAAGGGCAGGCTGATGAAAAGGTTGCTTCTGATAAAACATATTCCTATATTGGGAACAGGAATTCACATGTGTTCCATTATCCGGATTGTAACAGTGTGAAGGATATGAAGGAAAAGAATAAGGTTTATTTTGAGGATGTCACTAGATATGAGGTTATAGAAAATGGGTTTAGGCCTTGTCAAAACTGTAAGCCATAAGGAAATATGAAAAAGTAATTGAATATCAGATATGTTTGGAATAAACAAATCAGTGCAAAGCAGGCCGTTATGAGTGTATCATGCGGTCTGTTTTTTCTTGCGTGGTATATACACTATCAGAAACTTTTTTCGTTATCTATTATAGAGGATTAAAAATAGTTATTTTGCGTTCTTGGATATACACAATAACGTAAAAAATAAATATCATATTTTTACAAGGATCAGTAACAAACCACATAAATGGATAGTGGTGGACAATGAGTGATAAAACTGGGATAGAAGAGTTGCTAATATTACAACTGAAGCACGGTAATAAAGAAAAACAGATTTTGAGAGAGGTATGTAATGATGAAGGGTATGGTATTTGTAAAAAGACTAACAATGGTATTTACACTTGTAGCAGTCATTGCAGTAGCTTCATTAAATGGAATGCTGAAAGTAGAAGCAGCAAAGACTCAGATGATGGAGATAAACTGCCCTCATTGTCATGAAAATACAACAGTAGATGTTATGCAGGATGATGTAGAATGCACAAACTGCTTTGTAAATATTCACATAGATGGCTGAGCAGCATTGTTACAAGAACGGGCTATCAAAATGAGTTTAATATGTTAGAAAAATTGCCATTTGACAGAGCAAATTACTGTTAAATGGCTCTTTTTCTGTTATAGTAAAATATATTTTTGTTGGAGAGTGTAGGTGAAGGTTGTTTCATCTGCATATTTAAAGCAGAGAAAGGCGCTCCGCCAGGAATTTTTATTATGTTGGATATAAGAAGCAGCTTTTAAAGAGGTTGCTAAGTGATGATTAGTACAGTACATTGTTTCTTAAATAACCGGATCGAATTAGACCAGTTATTTTGCTAACGATGTACTAATAGTATTGTTCACTGATAAAACTAATAGTTAGACGGTAGGATACAATGGTAGAGTTATTTCTGACTTTTGCAAAGATCGGGCTTTTCACCTTTGGAGGTGGATATGCCATGATCTCTATTATTATAAATATATGCGTAGCGAAGAAAAAATGGATAACACATGATGAGATGATGAATGTAGCAGTGATTGCAGAATCAACACCGGGACCGATTGCTATTAACTGTGCGACTTATGTGGGTTATAAGAAAAAAGGTATTAGGGGAGCAATTGCAGCTACTTTGGGCGTTGTGTTTCCGTCTTTTATCATAATCTATCTGATTTCTATATTTCTTAACAATTTTCTGGAGATTACATGGGTAGTAAATGCCTTTAAGGGAATCCGGGTTGCAGTGGGACTGTTGATTCTTGATGCAGGCCTTAATATGATAAAGAAGATGAAAAAGAAAGTGTTTCAGATGGCTGTCGTGTGCTGTTCTTTTACTGCCATGATGCTGATCAACATTTTCGCGTGGAATTTTTCTTCAATCCTGCTTATGCTTATTGCTGCAATAATAAGCCTCCTGGTTTTGGGGGTTCAAGAAGCACGATCCGGAAACGGGGGTGATCTTAAATGATATACCTTGAGCTTTTTGTTGGATTTCTGACTGTGGGATTATTTTCTTTTGGTGGAGCATATGCTGCGATACCACTTATCCGTGATGTGGTTACTTCTTATGGTTGGATCGGTGAAGATACACTGACTGATATGATAGCTATAGGTGAGAGTACTCCTGGACCAATAATGGTTAATCTTGCCACATATGTCGGAAGCAGTAAGGCAGGACTACTCGGAGGGATAATAGCCACGTTTGCCGTGATACTGCCAGCATTTATTATCATACTTCTTATAATGGTCATGTTGAAAAACTTACAGGGAAACAAGTATGTGCAGGCTATTCTCCGTGGATTGCAACCATGCATTATTGGAATAATTCTCGCTACCGGGTTTATGATGATGATAAAAAACACAGTCTTTCCATTGCTCCATAATACAAAAGATTATCGTCCTGCGTTTATGGGCTGTGTTTTGGCTATTGCTTACTTTGCTCCAAGGAAAGTATTTGGCAAAAAGTTGTCTCCGATATTGCTCATAATGATTTCTGCGGTATTGGGAGTTATCACATATGGTGTTTAGGTGCAACCTATGGGTGCTATCAAACATACAGCGAATACTCACAAAAAATCTATTAAGGGAAAAACGAGAAGACTATTTTTCATATAATTATTGGTATAGATGGAAGAAAAGGAATTTAAAGATTATAGATGAGTAAGGATATTTTTTATGACAAGGATATTCGAGAGCCACTGTTTGATTTTCTTGAGGATACATTTGGGAAAGTGAGAATCCTTGAGGAGAAAAGGACTGGCAGCGCCAGGGCAGATGTTGTCATGATTACACCGGATTTTCTGTATGGCATAGAAATCAAAAGCGATGCAGATACTTATGTCAGGCTTGAAAAACAGGTAAAGAACTACAACTGGTATTATGACCGCAACATCATTGTGGTAGGTTCATCACATGCTGCTCATGTGAAAGAGCATGTTCCTGAATGGTGGGGCATAATTACTGTTGAAGCTGATGAAAACGGTGCACCGGATTTTTATATAATGCGACATGCCGATGCCAATTCGAGAGTAAAAGAAAAAAGAAAGATCACCATACTTTGGCGTACTGAACTTAATCATCTTCTGGAAAAAAATAATCTTCCCAAGTACAAGGAAAAGAGCAAGCTTTTTGTGCAGGAGAAGCTTCTCGAAAAGGTTCCTGAGGATATACTGTGGAAGCAGGCGTATGAGGAATTGTTTGAGAGGGATTATAACACAATAGCGGAAGAAATTGAGACATATAGAAAGAGTCGGTGAAACAGCTAACTGTTATGAAGCAGGAGAGGTATCAGCAGCTGTTCGTTCAAAATCAGGGAAAATATATGTTGGAGTATGTATTGATACATGTTCGACGCTTGGGGAATTATATATCTGGGTACCACTGAAGAAAGAATAGATATTAAGGCGAGTATAAAGTCTATTATGTAGATTATCAAAATGTGGTTATAACAACATACTTATGTAAAAATCCATATTAAACTGACATCATAAAACAAGTAGGAGGTCAGTTTAATATGGTACGTAAGATAATCAGGATAGATGAGGATAAGTGCAACGGATGCGGATTGTGTGCAAATGCATGTCATGAAGGCGCCATAGAGATGGTAAACGGAAAGGCAAAGCTTGTCAGAGAGAACTTCTGCGACGGCTTTGGTGACTGTCTCCCCGGATGCCCTACAGGAGCGATAACATTTGAGGAAAGGGAAGCACCTGAATATGATGAAGCTGCTGTTAAGGCTGCAAAAGAATCAAATCAGGAAAAAGCCAATCATCATGACAGCTGTGATAATGGAATGCAACATCAGCCTGGTCATGGTTGTCCCGGATCACAGTTTAAATTGTTTGTGCAGAAACCAGCTGCAGATATGTCAGGAACCCCGGCAGCTACAATGACTAATCATCCATCAAGGCTTATGCAGTGGCCATGTCAGATAAAGCTTTTGCCAACAAAAGGTGAGTTTTATAACGGAGCGAAGCTTCTGATAGCAGCTGACTGCACGGCCTATGCTTATGCGAATATGCATGAGGATTTCATGAAGGGAAGAGTTACAATGATTGGATGTCCCAAGCTTGATGAGGGTGACTATACTGAGAAACTTACAGAAATTATCAGTAATAATGATATAAGGGATGTTACAATTGTAAGGATGGAAGTGCCATGCTGTGGTGGTCTTCAGAGAGCTGCTGAAAATGCACTAAAAAGCAGTGGTAAGTTCATTCCATGGCGGGTAGTTACGATTTCCAGAAATGGTAATGTTATAGAAGATTGAAAAGGTTACTGTTCAGTCAGCTCTGCGCACTTGCTGCGCTGAGCGTGAGAATGTTCTATGTCTTGAATATAGGATTTGCCCCTTTGCCGAAGGCAACTGGAATGGGCAAATCCAGTTGCTGTGAGCACCGTAAGGTGTGAACAGTAACTTGAAATGCGAAAACCTTATCCCAATATCATCAGTAGAATTCAAAGTTGCATTCCTGGCTGGTATAATATTTTTATGCATTGACAAATGATAATGACGAAGAAAGAAAAAGATTTATGCTGATAGACAGAAGAAAAGTCAGGGAGCAGTTTGCTTCCTATACAAGGAATTATGATCCCGAGGATCCTAAGATTGCTTTAAAGATAGTTCATACATATCGTGTTGCAGAAAACTGTGAAGAGATTGCCAGATCATTAGGGTTATCTGATGAAGATGTAGAGTTTGCCTGGCTTTCAGGAATGCTTCATGATATAGGAAGATTTGAACAAGTAAAAAGGTATAACACTTTCATAGATTCAGAATCAGTAGACCATGCAGAGTTTGGAGCAGATCTTCTATTTGGAACAGACCATCTCATCAAGAATTTTTGTGATGACAGGTCTTTCGATGAAATGATGGAAACAGTCATCAGAGAGCATAATAAATATAGGATAAATGAGTCAGTTACCGGGAAGACTCTTACTTTCTGCAACATCCTCCGGGATGCGGATAAGGTTGATATCTTAAGAGTAAATGTAGAGACACCCATGGAAGAGATATACAATGTTTCTAAAGAGGAGATGTTATCATCAGGTGTTTCTGAAAAAGTCATGGATCAGGTAAGAGAGCATCAGGCAGTAAAACGTGATGTAATGGATTCACCTGCAGAGCATCTTATTGGACATATAGCTCTTGCTTTTGAACTGGTATATCCGAAGAGCTGGGAGTTAGCAGAGGAGCAGGGTTACCTTTATAAGATGTTCGAATTCCCATCGAGGAATGAGAGTACTATAAAAGCGTTGAAGGATACCAAAGCAGAACTGGAACTGCACCATATATAAGATAGCTGTTACGTTTCAGTGCAATCCCCGTAAGGACAGACGGCCAGACATAATGCGCATGCCCCGACACACTTATTGCAATCGTTCGGACACATACATTTTTCATATGCTTTTCCATAGTCAAAATCATGATCTATAAGAATTGCAGATAATCTTACTCTTGGTCCGTATTTTTCTGTTATTATGACATCATTTTTTCCAAACCATCCAATGCCTGCAGCTGCTGCAGCATCTTTAAATGAAAACTCAGCTCTGAAACGTCCGTTGTTTTTCTGGGCGACTTGCGGAACATAGTAACTAATGCCGTCTTTTTTCAAGACATTCTCTATTTCTTCCACTTTTACTTCCAGTCTGTCCTTTGCTCCGAGGATACCCTCATCAAAAAAATCGGCTTTATTACTTGCCTGAATTGTTCTTCTGGGATTAGCGTTTATACCTGATATGACCACGGAAATCGAAACAAAGAATGGTAAACTCAAACGCCTTACCTGGGAGGGGGTGAAGATGTGGCTAGTAGTTGGTTTATTAAAAAAAATAATATTTACAGTTGAGAAATGATTTTCGTATTTAGAAAAATGTGTTACGGTACAAAGAGGAATTTACTTAGTAAAATTCTATTAAAGTAAAAATGAAAAGAATGTGAGGGTGGATTATGAGATTTTTAGGAAACATTATTTGGATTTTATGCGGAGGACTGCTTAGTGCCCTGGGATGGTGGATTGTAGGAGTTCTCTGGTGCTGCACAGTTGTTGGAATCCCTGTGGGACTTCAGTGCTTTAAGCTATCTTCAGTATCACTTAATCCTTTTGGAAAAGAGATTGTGGATGAAGGCGGAGCGATATCGTTGCTTCTTAACATACTTTGGATATGCTTTTCGGGAATTGAGCTTGCGATTGGAAACGCAGTTATTGGATGTATTTTCTGTATCACCATTATAGGAATACCTTTTGGAAAGCAGTTCTTTAAGATTGCCAGAGTAGCTCTTTTCCCATTTGGAGCAAAAGTTGTGAGAGTACATTACTAATAACAGAGAGAAGATGCAATTATGTTAGATGAAGGATGCGCTTCCGGGATGAATGAAATGATAAAGTGGTCAGTGGACTTTACATAAAGAATTGAGACAAGGACAGGCAGATATATTAAGGAGATTGATATTATGGCAACTGCACCGGAGATAGCATTATCAACAAGTGAAGAACGCAGGCAATATATTAAGGAACGATTTCCATGCATAGCTGACTGCGATATGTGCGGGTTGTGCAAGGTGTTTCATGGAAAAGATCCGGAAACGGCTTATAAAGAATACATCGATGGGGAGAAGGATTTTTTAGAAGTTTCACAATCATATAGATAGAGAATAAAATTCATGAGAGTACTTTGAGTGAAAAAGTAATTGCAAGTCAGTAAAAGTAGTTACGACTATAAACCTTATTTTTCGCCTTTTTAGGTTTTTTTAGATGGGGTATAATAAGTAAAAACTGTTGTTTTTGCTTATATCTGAGCACAACAAACAAATGGCGGCGCAAAAGTTTGTAAAAGTAATCGCGACCCCATTTCTGTAAGAGTATGCTCTATTTGATAAGCATTACATAACATTTGATCATGATGGTAAGATTAAGGACGGCGCGTGGGTAGGAATTACAGGCGAGAATATCGATATCGCGGATGATATCTGACAGGGGTATGAGAGCTCTTTTACCTGGTTCTGTTTGATGTGGACTGTTTGCGATATGCAGAGGGCGTCATGCCTGTGTGCTTTTTAAATTGCCTTATATAATGCTCTGTGGTATCGTACCCAACAGCTTCTGCTATGGTCTGCACCGTCATGGTGGAATTGGCAAGAAGATCCTGCGATCTTTCGATTCGGACAGTTCGCAGGATATCTGTGTAATTCATGCCTGTGAGCTCTTTTATCAGTCTTGATGTATATTCATTGGAATAGTGGAACTTATTTGACAGATCCGACAAGGTAACGTCTTTGTAGTTTTCCTGAATATACTGGATAAGAGCATAGCGCTGGACATCTACTCTGGAGTCAAACAGGGGCATCTGAACAGATTCGGAGTACCGTCTAATTATCATATAGAAGTCGAGGAGTAGGGTGTTTGTTATGGCCTGGTAGTGGTACTCTTCCTTGTTGCGACTCTCTGTTAACATCCATATGAAGGACTCGGAAATGACCGCGTCCTGGCCGGTCCTGAACATTATATAATCGTTCGCCTTTTTGGCATAAATGTTGTTCAGAAAGAAGGATGAGAGGATGTTACGGGTGTTGAGAAAGGAGTAGAACATAGTGTGAAGTGTATCACGGCGCAGCATTATATTTATGGCGATAGTGTCGTCAAATACCGCAAAAGAATGCCTGATTCCCGGTGGAATCACGCAGAAATCTCCTGTTCTCATCTCAATGGTATTGCCCGATATAGTCTGGGTGCATCTGCCATCGTAAATATATGAGATTTCAAAAAAGGTATGGCTATGCTCAATATCCGGGCTGTATCTTTCGTGCTTTTGAACAATAATACTGTCATTGTCAGACAGATCAAAAAAGAAATAATCCTCATAAACATCGGGGATTGTTTCTTTTTTTTCTTTGATCAGAAGGTGCTTACTCAGCACCATTTCCATGTCAAGATTCTTAAGAAATTCTCTAAGCGAATCCGGGTTCTTCCCTGCGAGGTAGTACTCTCTATAAAATGCTTCCACCTCTGTAACATCGTATATATGCTGCTTTAATGCATTAGCGTCCATTTTATCTCCTTATTTTGAGGGCTCCTATTAAATCTACTATATCTGCTCGGCAAGTAGATGTCAAAAAATCAAAGATTTATATAAAAATTATTATATTTAAATCATAAAACATCAATAATATTGAGCGATTTTGTGAATTATGTTCAGTGCTTTTTAAACATATAATTGCATCATAAAGAGCGCCGTTACAGAAAGGAATGGGCAGTTATGAATAAACCAGTTCTAGAAATGAAGAATATCAGCAAACGATTCGGAAGCGTCGTGGCTCTTAACGAGGTTGACCTTGAAGTTTATCCCGGCGAGATCAGAGGCCTGATCGGTGAGAACGGATCAGGAAAATCCACTATTTCCTCAATAGCTGCCGGAATGCAGAAAGCAAATGAAGGAGAGATGTTTTTTAAGGGAAACAGATGGGAACCGGCCAGTATGATAGATGCACTGAACAAGGGCATTGGAATGGTTGTCCAGGAAAGCGGAACCATTGGAGGAATATCGGTGGCTGAAAACATGTTCCTTGCCGAACTTGGGAGCTTTAAAAACAAATTTGGCCTTGTGGACAAGAA
Source organism: Butyrivibrio sp. LC3010 (assembly GCF_000424385.1). Taxonomy (GTDB): domain Bacteria; phylum Bacillota; class Clostridia; order Lachnospirales; family Lachnospiraceae; genus Butyrivibrio. The sequence goes on from NZ_AUJU01000021.1 coordinate 65,341, forward strand.
CAAACTGGAAATAAAAGCAGATGAGGCTCTTAAAAGCGTTGGGATAGCAGGCATCAGCGGAAGAGATGCGATGGGAAGGCTGGACTTTCAGGACAGAAAGCTGGTTGAAATAGCCAAAGTTATCATGAAAAACCCGGATATTCTGATCATCGATGAGACATCAACTGCGTTGTCCCACGATGGAAGGCAGATCATGTACAGTCTGCTCAGAAAAATGAGGGATGACGGAAAGTCAGTGATCTTTATATCTCATGATCTGGACGAAATCATGGAAGTCTGTGACACGTTGACGGTACTCAGGGATGGAAACATCATAAGGACTTTTGAAAAAGAGGAATTTGATGCAGATGCCATCCGCAGCAGCATGATAGGAAGAGAGCTTAAAGGTGATTATTACAGGGCGGATACGGAGTGTACATCTCTTGATGAAGTGGTACTCAGCGCTCAAAGCCTGAACTACAAAGATAATTTAAAGGACGTTTCTCTGGAGCTCCACCGCGGAGAGATTGTGGGAGTCGGTGGCCTTGCGAGCAGCGGAATGCATGATCTGGGTGAAGCCCTTTTCGGAGCGCTAAAGCTTGATTCGGGGCATGTTATCTGCGGTAGTGGAAAAGAGATACTCAGCCCTCACAATGCAATAGGGCAAAAGATCGGATATGTGTCGAAAGACAGAGATCAGAAATCGCTTTGTCTCGATGCCAGTATAAAAGACAACATTGCTATCGCCGGAATGAATATCTTTAAAAACAAGATAAACCTTGTTACTTCATCCGGTGAGAAAAAATATGTAAAAAAACAGGTGGATGAACTTAAGATCAAATGTTCAGATATGGATCAGGCAGTAGGTCAGCTTTCGGGTGGCAATAAGCAGAAGGTTGTCTTTGGTAAATGGATAGGCTGCGGAAGCGAGATACTGATCCTGGATTGCCCCACAAGAGGCGTGGATATCGGAGTCAAGCAGGCGATGTATCAGCTCATGGTAAAGCTCAAAAATGAAGGCAAGGCAATACTTATGATAAGTGAGGAGCTGCCGGAGCTGATAGGTATGAGTGACAGAGTACTCATTATGAAGGACGGAGAGATCACAAGAGAGTTTAAGAGAAGCAGTACCCTCAGCGAGGGAGACATTATAAGCTACATGATCTGAGGAAGGTAAAAGAGATGACAGATAAAAGAAAAACCAACATAAAACAAAAAATCATATCCTTACTTCCCATTGCCGCTTTACTGGTTTTGTTTGCAGCATTTCTGGTGGTGGTAAGCATAAATGGTTACAAGCTGGATATGTACCTGAAAATAGTATTTAATGAGGCTCTTGTTCTTGCGGTGGTTGCTACTGGGGCGATCTTCATTTATACCCTTGGCACCTTTGATATAAGCCTTGGAGCATCAACGCTCTTTGCAGCCACTATGGGGGTCATGACCTATAACAAGACTCAGAGCCTTATTTTGATGATCGTCGCGATATTCGCAGTGGGTATCACAGCTTCACTGCTGAATTCGGTTTTAGCCTCGGTTTTTCATATACCTCCCTTCGTGACAACTGTTGCCATGATGTCGGTTCTTTCAGCTCTCTCGGCACAGATCATCACAAGTTATGGAGGAGCTCTTGGCGGAATAAGTATTCCCAGCGAAGTTGTAAAGCCCTTTGACAACATAGGTTTTAAGGCAATGCTTTTAATAGCCTTTTTTGCCATATGCTTCTTTGTATTCCAGTTTACGAAGGCCGGAAGAAGGATGAAATTTGTGGGCGGAAATCCAATTTGTGCAGAGCTTACAGGAATAAAGGCAAGTAAATATACGATCCTGGCCTTTGTGATGGCGGGAATTGGAATCGGCCTCGGAGCATTTTTGACACTTTGCTATACCCCATCGGTTACTACTACAACAGCATCAAGTATAGGAATGAATATCTTTATTGCGATCGTTTTCGGAGGAATGCCAATCTCAGGAGGTGCAAGAAGTAAGATTTACGCGGCATTGATCGGTGGCTTCTCATATATTTTGCTGAATGACATTCTTGAGATAGTCATAGACAGCAGCGCAGCATACGGCATCACACAGGTGATCAGTGCAGTCTTTTTCCTGGCGGTGGTTTATGTAACCAGCATGAATTACAGGACAGCACTGTTACCAAGATAAAGGAGGAAAATATTATGAACAAAAAACTTACAAAAGTGATCGGACTTATCATGGCCGGGGCCATGACGGTGATGGCAGGATGCGGAAATTCGGCACCTGCTGCACAGGGCAGTGCTGATAACGCAGCACCGGCACAGGAAGCTGAAACAACTACTCAGCCTTCCGGCAAAGCCAAGAAAATCGGAGTGCTTGTAGCAGATGTCAGCGGTGAGGAAGCCCTGGGATTTAGAAATTACTATGAGAAGTATATTCAGGAAAACTATGATGTTACCTTTGATTACACTGATGCGCTGGCAAGCGCTGAAGACGAGAAGGCCGCTATTGAAAAATTTGCATCAAAGGGATATGACGCAGTTATCTCTTTATCCAGCAGCGACAGAGCACAGCAGATTGAGACCTGCGAGCAGTATGGCATTTACTATGCAATAGCTTCAGGAGTTCTTGATGACGAGCAGTATGAAGAATACAAAGGTTATGAGCACTTCGTTTGCCAGATCGGACCTTCAAATGCCACTGAATTTGAGGCAGGAAAAGCTATGGGCGAGTATTTTAAAAATCAGGGAGTAAAGAAGGTGGCTCTCTATGGCGCTTTCATTCCAAATCCTATGCACGTTTTCAGAGCAGCCGGTATTCTTTCGGGACTTGGTTGTACCTACGGCGGAGCAAATGACATGGGAGCGATCGTGGGACAGATTTTCCAGGATCAGGGAATTGATCTTTCAAAGGTTTCCGGCGATGTTGAACTTGTTGCATACCTCCAGGGATATGGCGACACAACAACAGATGAGCTTGGTGCAGCTATTCAGAAGGCTCCCGAGGCATTCCTTTCAGTTGGAATGGCAACTACATTCTTTGCACAGACACTTTCACAGGAAAATATACCTTTTGCCGATATTGATTCCTTTACTGCCATGAACAGTCAGTCAATGGAGAGTGGAAGTCTTAAATATCTTGCAGGTAAGTATTCATCATCTATCGGACCTGTATTTGCGCTGGTTTCAAATGCGATTGACGGAAATCTTATCAGAAATGATGAGGGAAATGTTGTATCGCTCAATCAGGGCTATCTGGTAGCAACAGACAAGGCTACCTTCGATGAGTATTTTGTCAATGACAACGGTGATTCACCCATCTACAGCAAAGAGACACTTGATAGCATTATCGGAAGTCAGGTCACCTATCAGGATGTAAAGAGCCTTGTAGAGAGTAAGTAATACAGAGTAATAAGGAGATTAGCTATGAGTACCCCGAAGAGAATCGTAAACGCACTGGCCATGCCGGTTGTAACCCTTGTGGTTTTGCAGACTCTTTGCCTGTTAAATGGACAGAGTGTGATTTCAAATATGAAAAGCTTTGACAATTTCATAGTTTATACAGCTATTGTGATGATCACAACCATGGCTCTTTCCATAAATCTGAACAGCGGAAGATTTGATTTCTCCCTGGGATCAATGGCCAGTCTGTCATCTATCATAGGGGCAAAAATAACCTATGGGATTCTCTCCGGGGGAAATGGCTCTGCACCGCTGATGCTTTGTATATCCCTTGTTGCAGGAGTGATACTTGGACTAATATCGGGTCTTACATATTGCACATTAAGACTGCCTCCCATCATAGTCTCACTGGGAGTAACGCTAGTGTATGAGGGAATTATGTACACAATAACCGGTGGCAAATATGTTATGAGTGAAGTTCAAAATCCTTCAATGTCCGCTCTTACAGGAACCTGGGTCTATGCAGCATTGATAATAGCGGCAGCCCTTGCATTTATGATAATTACTTTTGATAAAACGGCCTTTGGATATGACTACAACGCACTTAAGTCGGGACAGAAGGTGGCTGTGGCTACAGGTATCAATGAGGTAAAAAACACTCTGATCTGTTATGGGATCAGTGGAGGCCTGATGGGTATAGTGGGAACACTTAATGCGGCCAGAAATACGACAATAAATGGAGGACAGCTCAATTTTGGCAGTATAGCCATCATGTTTACAGCATTTCTCCCTATGTTTATCGCAGGATATATCGGCAGATTCACAAACGAGAAGATTGGCTTTCTCCTGGCGGCTGTTTGCATGTCACTTTTAAATTCTACTTTTGCTGTATTCTCAAACTCAGTGAATGCAACGATGCAGTCAATTATAAATGCAGTATTGCTGGTTGTTTTCCTTATTTACCTGAACAACAATGATTTGATAAAGAGATTATTGAAAGCATGAAAGACTTAAGATTATTGAAAAAAGCAACGGCTCTTTTCCCAAGGTTAAATGAAAAAGAGATTGCTGTAGCCGAAACAGTAAGTATTACAAGGGACGGCAAGGGAATAAAGAAAAAAAGTCTCCGGGATTTCAGGACTATGTCACTAAAAAAAGGTGATGAGGTCATCCTTGACTTTGGCGGACATCTGGTTGGATATCTTTCTCTTGATTTTAAGAACATAGGAGCTCATGCAGATGCTCCTGTGCTCTTAAGAGTACGCTTTGCCGAAAGAGAAGTAGAGCTGTTTGAGGAAGCATCAGAATACAGTGGCTGGGTAAGCGCATCATGGATCCAGGAAGAGCTGGTAAAGGTGGATGTGGTCCCCGGAAGGCTGGACTTTGACAGACGATATTCATTCAGATTTGTAAGGATTGAGGTTATGGATATCAGTTCAAGATTTGACCTTCAGATTTCCGAAGCTTGGGCCAAGGCCGTCACTTCTGCCAGAGATACGGATCTTTTACCCTATGAGGCGGCAGATCCCTTGGACAGAGAGATGGACAAGGTGGCTGTAAAAACTCTCAAAGATTGCATGCAGACAGTGTTTGAGGATGGACCTAAAAGAGACAGAAGGCTGTGGATAGGAGATCTTAGGATACAGGCTCTGGCCAATTATGAAACCTACAGAATGAATGATATGGTCAAATCCTGCCTATACCTGTTCGGTGCGCTTACTCAGGAGAATGGAAGAGTCGGAGCCTGCGTATTTTTGGAGCCTGAGCCTGAAGTAGACGACACCTGTATGTTTGACTATTCTCTGTTTTTTGTGGTCATTCTCAGGGATTATTACAGAAAGACAGGTGACCAGGAGGCGCTGGAGGATCTGTGGCAGGTATGCCGCAGACAGATCAGTCTTGCCAGAGAGGGCCTTGACCAACACTATGTAGTAAAGGACCTTGACGTTCTTGGCTGGTGCTTTGTGGACTGGAATCTGGAGCTGAATAAACAGGCAAGTGCGCAGGGGATATTCCTGTACGCGCTGGAGGCAGCAATTGAGCTTGCCGAGCAGGTCGGAGATGTGCTCTCAGAGGAAGAGTATGCTGATCTTTACAACAAAGTAAAGGATGCAGCCAATACTTTTTTATATGATGAAAAAATGGGCATGTACGTAAGCGGGAAAGACAGACAGATCTCCTTTGCATCTCAGATATGGATGATACTTGGAAATGCCGTTGAAGGTAGTGCTGCACTCAGGCTTTTGGAAAGACTAAATGGCTGCGACGGTGCTGTTAAAATGGTTACTCCTTATATGTATCACAACTATATAGATGCACTTATTAAGCTTGGCAGGAAAGAAGACGCTCACAATCTTATGAGACAGTACTGGGGCGGAATGATCAAAAACGGTGCAGACACCTTTTGGGAGCTGTATAATCCAGAAAATCCGGACGAGTCACCTTACGGAGGAACCATTGTAAACAGTTATTGTCATGCCTGGAGCTGTGGCCCGGCGTATTTTCTCAGGAAATACTTTGCTTAATACTTTGGAGGAAGAGAGTTTGATATGACATTTGATAATTATGAAATCGATTATACCGGAAATCCGTTTTTTCTTGACGAGAGTGCCATAAATTGGGTAAAAGAGACCTTTGAGGACATGAGCCTTGAGGAAAAATGCGGACAGGTTTTTTGTCCTATGGGATTTAGCAGTGAAGATGAAGTTCTTCGCGGAATCGTCAGTGGAATTGGCGTTGGCGGGATGATGTACAGAAGTGGGAGAGCAAAAGAGATTCAGGATACTCACAGAAAAATACAGTCAATGGCCAAAATTCCGCTTTTATTAGCCGCTAATACGGAGAGTGGTGGAGATGGACTGGCGGTAGAGGGGACATCTTTTGGCAAGCCAATGGCAGTTGCAGCAACTGCGGATCCTGAAAACGGCTACAGGATGGGGTATGTTGCATGCAGGGAAGGGGCAGCACTGGGACTAAACTGGTCTTTTGCTCCTATCGTGGATATCAACAGAGACTTTCATAATCCGATAACAAACGTCAGGACCTTTGGCGATGACCCGGAGAAGATAGTTTCCTTCGCTTCACGCTATATGGATGGTGCAGATGAAAATAATGTTGCCGTGTCAATAAAACATTTCCCCGGAGATGGAATAGATGAAAGAGATCAGCATATCCTTACCAGTGTCAATTCTTTGTCTGTAAAAGAGTGGGATGACAGCTTTGGATATATCTATAAAAGTCTTATAGACAAGGGAGCAAAGACTGTAATGGTGGGCCATATTGCCCAGCCGGCTTATGTAAAAGAGATTAACAATAATGCTGACAGAAGAAGCATGTTGATGCCGGCATCTCTTTCTAAGGAACTTCTTGGAGGTCTTCTCAGAAAACGTCTTGGCTTTAATGGCCTTATAACCACAGATGCCACTCCCATGGTAGGATTTACCAGTGCAATGCCCAGAAATATTGCCATACCGACTGCCATAGAAAACGGCTGCGACATGATTTTGTTCAACAAGAGCCTTGAAGAAGATTACGGTTTCATGCTTGAGGGTATTGGCAGTGGTTTGTTGTCCGTAAAAAGACTTGATGAGGCAGTGCTGAGAATCCTTGCAACAAAGGCATCCCTGGGGCTTCATGAGAAACAAAAAAACGGAAGTCTTGTCCCTATGGAAGAAGAGTTATCAGTTGTTGGCTGCAGCAAACACAGAATGTGGGCAAAAGAGGTGGCTGATAAGGCTGTCACTCTTGTGAGGGACGAGAAAGCTCTTTTGCCGTTAAGTCCGAAGAAATACCGGAGGATATACCTAAATGTGATCGACAAGGAAATGGACCCGGAGAGCGCATTTGTAAAGATGTGGAAGGATAAGCTGGAAGCAGAAGGGTTTGAAGTTACGGTAAGGGACAGACGTGTTAAAATTGTCCCGGCTGATTTTATGGATCCGGCATCACTGCCTGATGAGAAGAAGGCTCTTTTACATGAGATGTACAGAAGTGTTGCTGAGATGAAGGAATCCTTTGATCTGTATCTATATGTCTGCAATATGGAAAATGCTTCAAATAACACTACTTTGCGACTCAACTGGAACGTAGTGTTTGGGCTTGGAGATGATGCGCCCTGGCATGCATCAGAAATACCTATGATGATGATATCGACTTCGTATCCATATCATCTGTTTGATGCTCCCATGATCGGGACTTATATTAATTCCTACAGCGCAGGTGCGGATTTTGTCGATGCAACTGTAGAGAAAATTATGGGCAGATCTGAGTTTATGGGAGTAAGTCCCATTGATCCCCTGTGCGGAAAGGATTACATCTGATATGAAATATAAGGCCATAATTTTTGATCTGGACGGAGTTATCTGTTTTACCGATGAATACCATTATCTTGCCTGGAAGGAGCTGGCAGATGAGCTGAATATTCCCTTTGACAGGACTATCAATGAGAGGCTAAGGGGCGTCAGCAGAATGGATTCTCTTGAGATCATACTGGAGAAATATTCAGGACCTGAGTTCTCAAAGGATGAAAAGGAAAAGTTCGCCGGAAAAAAGAACGACATCTACAGAAAGAGTCTTGAAAATATGTCTGAAAAAGACCTCTCGGAGGAGGTCAGAGAGACGTTAAAGGAGCTTAGAAACAGGGGACTTAAGCTTGCCATCGGATCTTCGAGCAAAAATACCAAGTTCATATTAAAACAGATCGGGCTGGAAGGTTTCTTTGACGCCATAAGTGATGGCACCAATATCACAAGATCCAAACCCGATCCGGAAGTGTTCTTAAAAGCTGCCCAGTTCCTTGCAGAAGAGCCGAAGGACTGCCTTGTTATAGAAGATGCTGAAGCCGGCATAGATGCTGCGGTATCGGGCGGCTTTTACAGCGCCGGTATCGGGAGCGCAGAAAGCTATGGAAAGGCCACATATCATTTAGAGAGCTTTAAGGACATTCTAAAGTATGTTTAATGGTAAAGTAATCTGTGAGTGCCCGGATTGTGTCAGAAATGCGGTGCTTTCACTAGGAGAGGTAGTAGAAACTATATAATAATCCATTAAGACTGATATAAGCATCTGATCGGACCTGGTGTGTTGTCTCACTCATAATTGACCAAATTATTTGTAAATGATTTGATTAAAGATGAGCAAGACAACACACTAGTTTTTTTGCCAATAGCACAGAAAACATAAATCAGTTGAAGCTGATGTTGATCTTTGAGAAAAAATCCACACAAAATTCCATAAAAAGTTTTGAAACATTACTAAGATACTGCCCTTCGGGATAGGACAGAAATATAGTCCTTTTACACACTGGTGACTTAATGAAAATCGGTGTGATCATAGGCGTGAAAAAGGATTTATGAGTCTGGTAGGGAAGCAGGGCAATTCCCATCTGTGATTGCACAAAACTTTTAAATGTGCCGGGACTGTCACTTTCCAATATGATATCAGGCTTAAATCCCGCCATTTTACACAGGTGGTCCGTAAGTTCGCGAATACTTGGCCCCTTTGAATAGGTTACAAACTGATAGGACTTTGCATCAATGAGATCTATCTCCCTGTAAGCGGGAAGGGAGCAATCATTATTTGCATCTGTTAATTCACTCTTTTTGTAAGCTGAAGGAGAGCAGTCTTTATTGTATTCACTATGGCTTATTTCTGCGCAGATAGACAGAGGATGATTTTTGTTTGCTGCTATTACAATATCCTCTTCAAGTAAGGTAATGTTTGTGAGCCCCTTATAATTACCTGGGGTGGCTGATATAACAAAGTCAAAATCCCCTGCCTGTTGAATATTATGGGTTGCCTGCTGTTTCAGATTGAGAGATATATGTGGGTAAAGTTTATGGAATTCCACCAAAAGTTCAGGCACGATATTTGAACCGGCTAAAATGACGAGCGTAAGATGACCGGAGGGTGAGGTGCAGTTGTCTAAGAGCTCATTTTTTGCATTATCAATGATTCCAAGAGCACTTCTGATGTTCTTGTAATAGAGTTCTCCGTTATGATTCAATCTAAGCTTCCTGCCTTCGCGCTCGAACAGCTTAGTCCCCAACTCTTCCTCAAGGCAGGCAAGTGACCTGCTAAGTGAAGGCTGCGCTACATGCAGAACTTTACTGGCTATAGATATATTTTCTTCCTTTGCAATTTCGCAAAAATATCTCAATTGAAGTAATTCCATAAACACTCTTCCTATATAGCAATGATGTTATATGGCACATAACAAATTACATATTAGACGCCACATAAGTCAACGAATATAATCTAAAAAAGAAAACTTTTTAAGTAATTTTACCTAAAAATAGAGGTTAAAACAATTGTTGATTTTAGCTAAAATAATTGTATTATTTAGCTAAAATGGTGATGCGATCCGCAGCCTAGATATGCAGATAAGAAACGCAGGAAAACAGAGAAAATCGACGGAGAACAGAAGATTATATGATGCGCACATATAATGTGAATTCGTCGGGAGCAGGAATTATTATGCAGGTCTGGAGAAGGGTAAATTTGGGTATTTCAAGTTTTAGGGAAGCATGGATTATGGAGTTTATTAAAAATCTGAATCCGTGTTGTAAACAGTTTTAGGAGGAGTAGATGAGGTATTTTAAAAAGTTATATTGTTTCATATTATCGCTCTGCCTGCTTTTGACATCAGTTGCGAACATGGATGTCAGGGCAGAAGAGATGCCGCAGGGAGGCGGATTTTCGGGTTTTGTAACTGTAGATGGGACTAAGCTTATGGATGGTGACAGGGAGCTTAGATTTGTTTCCTTGAATTATCCCCAGGCTACAAGCGATACTCCGTGGGAGCATGCAAATGCCATGAAAACCTTCAGGGCAATGGGAGGTAATGTCACAAGAACCTACACTATCCCTGTTTTCAATGGAGAAAATAGTGCAAGAGCCTACGTTACAGGTGTGGATGAAGCAGGTAATCTCACATTTAACGAAGATGCACTAAACAGCCTTGACGATGTGCTGGCTAAGGCTAATCAGTATGGCATAAGGGTGGTTATTCCTTTCGTTGATCATTGGCACTGGATAGGTGGGATAGACGGCTATGTGTGGCTGGCAGGAGAGTCAGACGGAAATGCACCATCTCAGTCGGGTTTTCAGGACTGGGCTTGGAAATTCTACAGCAGCGAGAGGTGCATGGAGCTGTTTAAGCAGATGATCACTCATCTTTTGAACAGAACCAATACAGTAACAGGCGTTCAGTACAAGGATGATCCCGCTATCCTCTGCTGGGAGACCGGAAATGAGATGGGAAACAGAAGTCAGGTGGAAAGAGATGATGAGCTCACAGCCTGGACTAATCAGGTGGTTGAGCATGTAAAAAGTATTGATACGAACCATCTGGTGCTTGATGGAAGAATGTCTATGTCACCCAGATCTCTGGGAGAAGAGAATTTAGCTGATATTCTTGGCGCACATTATTATGAGGGCAATTATGCACAAAGATGCGAAGAGGATACAAGGGCTGCTCACGCTGCAGGAAAACCGTTTATCCTTGGCGAATTCGGTGCAAAGGTTACAGCAGGTCCCTGTATAGATGTATTCCAAAAAGGAGTTGAGAATGACACCAACGGAATAATGATGTGGAGTTTAAGAGCCCACAAGGACGGCTTTGGATACTATTTCCATAATGAGGATGGATATTGGGCATCCTATCACTGGCCGGGCTTTGAGTCAGGTAATTACTACGGTGAGACAGAGATAATCAGATCAATTTATGCTTATGCACAGATTGCAAACGGAGTGGCTTCTAATTATGAGGAAGCAGCTGCAATTCCGATACCTGCTCCTGAGACAGATGAAGCACCGCTTCTTTACTCTGAAAATGGAACACCCCACGATAACTCTTTCGCTGGAGGTTCGGTTGGAGACATTAAGTGGAGAGGCGTTGTTGGAGGTGCCTGGTACGAAATTCAGAGAGCAGAAGGAAGCGTTACAGATCAGGATTCCGAGCTCTTTGAGACTATCGCAGGTGCTGATGATTACGTTTACGATTCCGGCAGAAACTGGGAAGATAAGTCTCATGACTGCATAGCCGGATACCACGATATGACTGCAGTTGACGGACAGACCTATTCCTATAGGATTCGTGCCTGCAACGAATCAGGAGTTGGTCCCTGGTCAAACATTGTGGTGGTAGAGAATGTAAAGCATGTTGTTAAGGACGAGCTTGATCTTATAGCAGTTTCAAGTAATGATCAGAATCCCACAGAGATAAGACGCACCTACAGCAGTGATCATTCAGCTAATATCGAGCATTCAGGCAGCACTATAGTCAACAAGAGTGCAGAGGAGGGCTATATCGAGTACTCATCCATAATACCTGTGGAAGAGGTGAAGGTTCAGGCTGTAAGTGAAGCAGCAGAAGGTGCAGAGCCAAAACTTATGGTGTCCTCAGATGGTATTTCTTATGAGGAGATAGGATTAATTCATGAGACAGGAAGTACACTTTATAGCGCATCTTCAATAACAGCAAGTAAAGCCTGCTATTATAGCCGAATTTATCTTAAAGGCAACAGCAGCTGCAAACTGGATAGCATTGAGATCACTTATAAAAATGGCGGCGATTCCTATAACGATAACAGCGAAACCGGTAAAGTAAGAACAAACGCTATGATCCAGGATGCGACCTTTGGTGAGAACGCAGAGCCTTACTATGTATCCAAGGATACTGCCCTTGTTGTTGGAGAGGCTGAGGGCATCAGAGGTCTTACAACCGCAGATTCCGGGAAGGGATCTATCGTATATAAAACAGGTGATGACATAAACGCCTTTCGTGTAAGTACAGCGGGCCTTAATGGAAAAAGAGCTATAGTTGAGTACTCCTTTGACGGAGTAACATTTAATCCTGCGAAGGAGCTGACTGTGGCAGCAGGTGAGACTGTAGAAAATATCGTTTATGGTGATTTAAATGTATCTCAGGCGGTTAGAGTGATTAGGGTTACTGTTCCTGAAAACAGCGCAGGCGAAGCCTTTGTAAGACTTGTTGAGATATCAAGCGGCAAAAAGATGATACCACTTGCAGATGCATCACCTGCAAACATTATTGAGGATGGCGAATATTACGTCGGATCTAATGACAGTCTTAATGCTGTTTATAGGATAAATGGCTGTGAAGGAGAAATCACTTTTTCCAAGGATCTTGGAGGAATTGCCTACACTGCCTTCGACAGTATTTATTTGTGGGTAAAGCCTGACAACAGCTCAAATGAGCTGAGGGTGAGACTTCTTGATGCTGAGAATCACGTATGGGAAAGCGATGCAGTACTCTTAAGCGGCGGCGCTGAGATGAAAAAGCTTTTCCTTACTAAAGACGGCGATTTTAACTGGTCTGATGTAAGAGAGGCACAGTTTGTAGTAAAGAGCAGCAGCGCTGCAGGAAACGGTGAGGGACATATTTCGCTTGATGCCGGACAGGTATATACGGGCAACTATGGTATTGCACTTGGCTACTCCTTTGGCGAAGAGGAAAAGGTCATTTATATTGACAGTGTGTATGCAAACTCATCCGTAAAGGTTGATGACTTTGAGGGATATAGCGGATCAAATACACTTTTAAATCAGGCTTATTCAAGAAATACCAACGGTGGTAAGTTCAACCTCTCATTGGATTCTGTGAATAAGTACGAGGGAGCCTATGGCCTGAAAATCGATTATGACTACGATGGAAAAGGCTATGCCGGAGCAACTAAGAATATGGATATGCTTAACCTTGGCGGATATGACGGCTTTACCATGTATCTTGACTCTGATGGCTCAGGAAATGAGATTAAGGTGCAGATGGAGACTGACACATCCACCTATGCCTACACAGGATATATGACAGGAAAAGGTCCCATGCTTCTGTACATGCCTTTTTCCAAGATCATTCAGCCTGACTGGGCAACTTCAGGAACACCGCAGCCAATAAACAGTTCGCAAAATCTTAAATCGGTTTCAATTTATACTAATCAGACAGGCACCGTTACCTCAGGAACACTCTATGTGGACGATTTAAAGGGCGCTAACTTTGTGGAAGACCTGACTGAGAAAGCAGGAGTTACAATTGATGAGCCTTCTGAATTGGTTACGGAGTTTCCGTATACAATCTCTGGAACTGCTGATTACGTTGAGTATGTAACGGTTTCTGTAGGTGAAAAGAAGTACAACGTACCTGTAAACGGAGAGGGTGTATGGAGCTTTGAACTTACCGCAGATGCAGGAATCGTTAACGGGGATGATATTAAGGTAAAAGCAGGAGCGTATTATCCTGACGGAGAAGCTATAGCAGAAAGTTCAGAATACGCCATCAAACTTGAGGTAGAGGATAATGACGGACCTGAAGAAGAGCACTATGACAACGTAATCTGGAGTTGGGATTTTGCAGAGATGGGCACTGAAGGATGGAGCTTTGAGGGCTTTTCACCATGGACAGAGAATGGAAAATTAGTTGCCTGGTCACAGGATGGCTATGATGCAATATTCTCATATGCGATTACAGATATACCAAATGGCGTTTATACCCTTTCAAATGATATCAAGGTTAAGAGCAATATGAACAGCGCAGTTATGGCTCTTTCTTCAGGGGAAAGCGAGATTAAATCAACTCCAATTGACACAGCAGATACGGTTGTGGAGGATCATCTTCTTGGAGAGAAACTTACGGTAGATAATAACAGCATAACTGTTAAATATTATGTCAATGCCCCTGTTGATGCTAACGGAGTTACTTTTGCAGTTGGAGATATAAAGCTTTACCTGGTTAAGGCTCTTGAGAATGATGATCCCGAAGATGATGAAGTAAATGAGGGGGATGAAAAAGAAAATTCCGGAGAAGGTACAGGAACTGAGGGCGAGATACCGGATGATTCAGGCGAAGGCACAGGAACTGAGGGCGATACACCGGATGATTTCGGAGGAGATACAGGAGCCGGGGACGAGACACCGGATGATTTCGGAGGAGACACAGGAGCCGGGGACGAGACACCGGATGATTTCGGAGGAGACACAGGAGCCGGGGATGAGACACCGGATGATTTCGGCGAAGAAACTGGAGACTGGGATGAGACACCTGATGATTTTGGCGAAGGTACTGTAGCCGGTGATGAGACATCGGGAGATTCCGGTGAAGGAGAAGGTACAGAGAGCGGAGCTGTAAATAATCATGAGACAGTAAGTGCCGACAATAATACAGGCCTGGATTTAGGAGAAGCTGCATATGATGGAAGCACAGCAATTAATGAAGTCATAGACAGTAAGCAGAAGAAAACTTCTATATCTGAGCTTACTGCCAAAAAGAAAGCCATCACAGTTTCCTGGAAGAAGCAGTCCAAGGGTATCAAGGGCTATGAAATCCAGTACAGCACCAATAAGAAATTCGAAGAAAATGTAAAGACAGTTAAGATAGGAAAAGCTAAGACTACCAAAAAGACTATAAAAAAGCTTAAATCCGGAAAGAAGTATTACCTTCGTATAAGGACTTATAAAGAAAAGGATGGTGGAATTGTATATTCTAACTGGAGCAAGAAAAAGAGCATTAAAGTCAAGTAAGGCATTTAATAGATAAGCCTGAATTACAGGGAATGTTACCTGTATAAAAAGAACCGGGACTAGTCAGTTCAAATACTGATTATTCCCGGTTTTTGCTACAGGTAGCTGCATCTTGCTGGCATGCAGCTATAGCGGATCTTTCGTCTATAGTCGTTACGTTGTTCCATTTTTCTTTTTGGGTTCGACAGGCTATTTGTTCATAGTATAATAATCTTATTCTGTACAATTTTGAACTGATAGGTGAAAGGCCAGGATATTATCTTGATTCGTGAAAAGGGGAAAACATATGAGTTCGATCAATTACCATTCCGGGGATATAACAAAATTAAAAGTTGATGCAATAGTGAATGCCGCTAACAGTTCTTTACTTGGGGGTGGTGGTGTCGACGGAGCAATTCACAGAGCTGCGGGGCCGGGACTTTTAGAAGAGTGCAGGACTTTGAATGGATGCAGAACCGGTGAGGCTAAGATTACGGGAGGATATAATCTTCCTGTAGCACATGTCATTCACACTGTTGGACCTATATATAGCGGAAAGACATCTGATGCAGAAGATCTTCATAACTGTTATTGGAACTCGCTGGATGTGGCGAAGACAAATAATCTTCACAGCATTGCTTTCCCCGGAATCTCAACAGGAGTGTATGGCTATCCCAAGAAAGATGCGGCTAAGATAGCTCTGACTACAGTGAAACAATGGCTTGAAAAGAATTCGGACTATGATATGGCGATAACTATTGTTACTTTCAGTGAAGAGGATTATTTGATATATCAGAAGCTGGCAGCTGATGTAAGCAAGGAGTAAAGATGAATTCAATATTAATAAAAGACACAACACGAGAACAGAGGGAGAAAATAGTAGCTGAGTCTATAGGAAATATCAACGGCTCATGCGACGGATGCATGTCCGGACTGGCTGACATGTATCAGGATTACATTGATGGCAAGAAAGAAATCCGTGAGATAAATATGGAATTCAGGGCTCATTATGAGTCCGGAGTAGATGGACCTGAAAAGGCGGATTGCGGGTATAAGAGATGACAGTGAAGTCGGGAATTGGCCTTAGAAGAGTTTCATATGACAGGAGGAACTGGGACTGCGTTTTGTCAGTACCGGAAGATGAAAAGCTTTGTGATGAGACCGGATATAGAATTTATTATTTCAGTAAAACGCTCCATCTGCCAGGGAGTTGGTGCATAATATCCGAATAAATCGCATAATGACATCTTGGCCCTTACATCATTTTATTTTAGCAACGTATTTCACAATCCTGGCAGGGCTTATTGGAGAGTGACAATATAAGTTGTAATGGAATAAGCATTAGCCTGCGCTGAAAAGAAGTTATTGGATTTTTTTATGTTATCTTCGTCTGTGACATCACGCCAGTTTTCACCATTCTCCATAGCACCACTTGTTCTTATGGCAGTTATTTCTGAAATATCCTTATCGAAGTTTTCCAGATCAAAACGGCGGAGTTCATCATTGGAATTACTATTCATGGTAACTATTACAAGTTTATTGTTTTGAGGATCATAAGCAGCAAGAGAGTCTTTTCCTGACTTCACTATGCAGAATCCGGGGCGGATATATCTTGTAAACTGGCCAAAACCATAGTATTTTTTGCCTGTAAGTAATTCTTGTGCGTCATGGTCAGCTATGGCCACTCCCCAAAAAGGTTCACCATTATTGAGGATGTTCTCCGCTTCCTGCCTCGTAAGTGTATCAAATTCATTGGTTGAATCAATATGCATGTCTGCTGCATTCCACATGATCCAGGCAGTAGGATACATTCCGTTCATATCCTGCATTATGGCATCTGCAAATCCAAGTGCAGCTTCCATAGCACCTGATTCTTTACCTAATGAAAATGTACCGTCAACTTCACTCATCCACAGATTTATTCCGGCATCAAGAGCTGTTTCTTTTAGTTCCTTGCGTTTGTTTCCATGATATGTATGTGTATCCAGTCTTGCTATGGCATCCTTTGCCTCAGGTGAGAGCTTTTTATAGGAACTGATTGTAGCATTTATACTGGTTTCATCTGAACTGCTGATTATTATGTCAATACCTTTGTTCTGTAGTTCACGGTTCAGTTCTGTGATAATTTTTGATTGTGATTCACCAGGGCTAAAGTGGCAGCCTTCCTGTTTTTCACTATAGGCAGACCAATAGTCTGTGGCTGGTTCATTCATGGGAGTTATGCTCTGAAAACTGGTCACTCCGCTTTTTTCCAGGTGTTCAATAACATCTGCCAAATAACATGCAAATGCTGTATAGGAATCATCTCTGAGATTATTTCTTGCAGGTTTTTTATTTCCGGAGCTGCATCCACTTATTGTCATAAAATATGGCGGTGAATTTGAAAAAGCCTCTGCAATAAAAGCATTCCCCGCTTTTTCAGATGCTGCTTTAAGAACATTTATCTGATTTTTATCAGCATCCCAATTGTAATTCCAGGCATATCCACAGGAAAAATCTGCTCTCTCATAATTTTGCAGGTAATATTCTTCCGGATGTAGTGATAAATCTATTGGTGTAATATCAATTGCGTAGCCGGGAATAATGGAATCAGATCTTTTGATATGTGCTTCATGCAGAAAATCACTGGGGTTATCAACATCTGAAAGCGCAAAATCAGTGACATTATCCCCACCGCCGATATTGTATCTTCCAATGTTTAGTCCTAATCCTTTGTCTGCATCAAAAAACAATTCAGAAGCCGCATGTGTCAGCTTATCGCTGTAGCCAACACGATTGGCCCACCAACATAGGCTTGTTCCCCAACCTTGAAACTCTCCATAACCATCGTTATTAGTATCATTGAAGGTCTGATGATCATTTAGGTCTATCTTTATTATATTTTGGACTTTTTCACCGGAATCGACTTTGTCAGAGCTTTTCTCTATAGAATTATTCCAGGAAAAAGTGCCACATCCAATAAGTTGCAGGCTCAAAGTAGTAAGTGCCAGGGATAAGACACAAACCATAGAGCGATGTATTTTTTTCATGCTAAAACACCCCATATGTTGTTAGTAGAATAAGATATTTTTAGTAATTCTAAAACATTATAGCAGAGGCTATGATTATTCGCTTAAATACTATCAAATTGAGTGTGCAAAAAGACAGGATGATAATGATCTGGATGCAATTCATGTATTACAATAGAAATATTAGAAAATCGAAGCGAACTAGTGGTGAGACTGAAGGGAGAGCCGGTAAATGGCAGGTGTAATAAGGAAATATGAAAATAAAGATCTGGAAGATGCAGTAAAAATGAAGTGGCAGCAATGCCGTATAGTCTGTTATAACCTCCGGCTATCACCAGCCATAGGCAAATGCATATACAGAATTGGAGTTATCAGCGATATAATTGTAACGTAGATAATTGTCTTTTTTAAGAAATATATGCATGGGGTGAGCAGAAATGGTTAATGAAAAGGTAAAAGAGTTTCTTGTATCAAACAACCTTGGTGACAGACTTACTGAGCATACAGAAACGATTGATACAGTTGAGCATGCTGCACAACAGATAGGCTGTACCGAGCCGGAGATTGCAAAAACATTGTCTTTTGTTGTTGATGAAAAACCTGTAATCGTTGTGATGGCTGGCGATGGTAAGGTTAACAGTTCGAAGTTCAAGTCATTATTTCACACTAAGCCGCACATGATTCCAAGGGATCAGGTGGAGAGTATCACGGGATTTCAGCCGGGCGGAGTATGTCCTTTTGCTGTGGAAAATGATATCCCTATCTGGCTTGATGTTTCCATGAAACGTTTTGAATATGTCCATCCTGCAGGAGGAAATGAGTTTACTTCTGTTAAGGTTACACCTTCTGAGCTCGAAGCGGTTACAGGCGCCGAGGGCTGGTGCGATGTATGTAAGGGATGGGAAGATAATGAATAAAATGGTTTGGAATGTTTGCAGGTATGATGATAGGTGCTATGATTGATAGAAATGGAGCTGCAACGATATAAAGCTTTAAAGAGGAGTACAGACGTTATGGTAAAGCATGTAATATTATGGACATTAAAGGATGAGCTTTCTGCAGAAGAGAAGGCAACTATAAAGCAGGGAATCAAGGAAGGGCTTGAGGGATTGAAGGACAAGGTTCCTGGCATAGTAGATATCAAGGTTAACATCCATGGTCTTTCATCTTCAAATGCAGATCTGATGCTTGATTCCACTTTCGAAACTGAGGATGCTCTGAAGGCATATGCTGTACATCCGGAGCATGTGGCAGTTGCAGATTCTAAGGTAAGACCATACACAAAGCTTAGAAGCTGCCTGGATTATGAGGTTTAATAAAGAGTAGTCTCATATTCATAGATTCCTGTTTTTCCCCAGAAAAACGGGAATCGTATTGGACCAGGTCCTCGCGAAGCGAGGGGCGTGTCCTGCCGAAGGCAGGATTTTTGTGGGCGATTTCCGCTTTTGCCCACAAAAAGTCATAATAACTTGAAATGATTCATTCTGTAGCGGATTATGCCTTCGTCCTGCATGCGGGACAATTCCTTTGACATGTTTGTCCGCTCTAGATTCAGGTAATCAGCAAGCTGCTGTCTGTTAAATGGAATATCAAATTCATTTTTGCCGGTCTTAAGTGCTACAGCATTAAGGTAGGAAAGGAGTCTTGCGCGGCAGCTTTTGGGAGAAGTATAAAAACTTCTCTGGGACAGCATCAGATTCTTTCTGGCTGATATGATAAGTATATTTTTCAGGAGCTTTTCTTTCCAGGAAGAGCTCATTTTATTGATGGACATAATTGATCTGATGTTGAAAAAGACTATACTACTGTCTTCGTTTGCTCTCACATCAACCAGCATCACCTCATTAAGCAGAGCATATGTTTCGGCGAAATAGTCGCCGGGGCCGATGAGACTTAAGACAGTACAGTTGCCCCATACATCGTTGCTTTCTATGGTTACGCTTCCGGTGATTACCATTCCAAGTGAGTATGCCCTTTCTCCAGCATTAAGAACCAGTTCGCCTTTTTTATAGCTTCTGTTTTTGGCATCTAAATCTGAAAGGCATTTTGAAATCTCTTCTTCTGACATTCCGGAAAAAAGTCTGCTGCCCTGTATATCACTTATTCTCATAGGTATTCTCCTGACCCTTTAAATGTGGCTTAAACAACATACTTTATATTCTGAGTATATAACACTGATTTCATCAGAACAATATAACGATAAGAAGGAAACGAGCATCTTTCTTATAGAAAACACATTAGAGATTAAATGGCAGAAATAATCGCTATTAAACAGAGTCTCTTTTTGATATTATAGATTATGACTATAGAACTTTTTTATCTTCATATATCTACTAAGTTTTTGTAAAGAAGGAGGTTAGGTATGGCAGACATTGCTGAAATCATCAAACAGATTAATGGTAATAAGGAGCTTATGGCTCAGATTGCTAAGGTCGATCCGGTACAGGCAAAGGAATTGCTTAAGAAGGCAAACATCGATGTTAGTGAATCAGACATCAAGTTGGTGCAGGAGGCAGTTGCTGATGGCAAGCTTGATCTTGGAGATATCAAGAATATTGCCGGTGGGTTATTTAAAAAGTAATGGGTGTTTTATGAACGGCGCTCCCTTGGCTGATGAAATTTGAATCAGGCAGGGAGCGCTTTTGCGGTTTTGATGATGAATATTTGATATTCAGCTATACAAAGATACCGAAAAGCTACGGTAAAAGAAAAATAGACATATCAATTTTGCAACATAGAGAATTTATGTGAAGACAATTGAGGGTTATATTCGTTATATAAACAAGTAACCGTTGTAGAGAAGTGGGGTATTATTTATGAGTGGAAAGAGATTATACAAAAGTAATGATAAAAAAATCTGCGGTGTATGTGGTGGAATAGCTGAGTATTTTGGAATTGATCCATTTATCGTAAGGCTTATTTGGGGTATCCTGGCATTCGCCTGGGGAACCAGTATAGTAGTATATATATTGCTGGCCTTCATAATGGATGAAGCTCCTGGTTATATCGAATCAGATGAAAACGAACCTGAAGTTCCAAAGGGCATAGAAGAGAAGACAGTTCTTAATGCAGAACCGGTTGGTTTCAGACTTAACAATGGCGTAAAGGAAGAAATCTACCGATGATGTAAAATAAAAAGATTTGAATTGGATATGTAACCTTATATATCTAATAGATCATTGAAATCGATCGCAGGATAACTATTATAAATAGTGGGATAGAAATATCTCATAAAAGTGTGAAAAAGAGATTGGAGGAAATTGATATGTTTGGAATTATTGGTGGACTTATTTTTGGAGCAATTGCAGGTTTCATTGGAAGTAACATCATGAATGAGAAATCCGGGACTATTAAAAATATTATCCTTGGAATTCTTGGTGGTGTAGTTGGTGGATTTGTATTTAAGCTCATAGGATTTACTGCAACAGGACTTATTGGAAGTCTCATCGTATCCAGCGTAGGTGCATGCATATGCATCTGGCTTGGAAGAAAGCTGTTTTAAAGAGGCAACGAGCTGGCGATAGGAGCCGAGGCTATACTGATAGAGCTTTATAAATCATTTTTGCTTGGGCTGGGATATGTTTTAGAAACATCCCGGCTCTATTTGTATATATGAGTGGAGTTATCGTAAACGGCAGATATATCTGACACTTATTACCGCATGGTTTATAATATAGCTATACGATTTTTTGGATATAACCAGTACAAAATATTAGAATTTTTATTATGAGTTTTTAGTGAAACGGACTTAACAAATGATTATCGCTGAGATCAGAACCAGTGAGGAATCAGCATGGCTTAATTGCTGACAGCGGAAAATGGAGGGCGTGGTCTATGGTAAAGATTTATTGTTATTCAAAATGTTCTACTTGTAACAAAGCTCTGAAATGGCTTGATGCTAACGGAATAAAATATGAAAGTCTTGATATAAAGGAGCAGCATCCGGATAAGGATACAGTGAAGGATCTCAACGCCAGGAGTGGTCTTCCTTTAAAGAAATTCTTTAATACCAGCGGAAAGTTATATAGAGAAATGGAGCTGTCTAAGAAGCTTCCGGATATGACTGATGATGAAATGCTGGATCTGCTTGCGTCAGATGGGATGCTTGTAAAGAGACCGCTGCTTATTACGGATAAGACTGTTATTGCAGGCTTTAAAGAGGATGTATGGAAGGAAGCTCTTTTGTAATAAAGAAATTGTATTCATGGTGAGCGGTGTAGGATAAGGAGGCTTTATGCGCCTGTTTATAGCGATAAACTTTGATGAAAACATGACGGATGCTCTTATCGAGATGCAGGATGATCTCATAAGAAGCGGAGTAAGCGGCAATTTCACTCGTGAAGAGAATCTTCACATGACTTTGGTATTTATTGGTGAGAGCGATGAGCCAGAAAAGATAGAGGAAATAATGCGTGATGTGCCTCTTAGATCTTTTACCATAAAAGTGTCAGGAATGATGCGTTTCAAGGACATGATATTCGCCAGCGTTGTAGATAATCCGGATCTTAGTGATTACGTAAAACGGCTTAGACACGCTCTTTCGGATAATGACATCGATTTTGATAAAAAGAAATTCATGTCCCATATAACACTTGTCAGAAGGGCTGGCGGAGTTAAGAATATTCCGATACAGTCTGATGAAATTATCGAGGAGTCAATGAGAGTTAAGGGGATATCATTGATGAAATCAGAGCAGAGTAAACACGGTATGATTTATACAGAGATTGGATATGTGAGGGCATTCTAATATATGTTTTTCAAGAAAAATTCTGAAAAGAAAACTTATGATAAAGAAAATAAAAGGCCTGTGATCAAGGCTAGCATTTGTAATGGGGAAATGGTTGCCGGTTTTCAGGATATACATACCGGAGCTTTTGAGGAAGTTATGCTTGTAAGGGACGATGCAGAAATCAGGGAATTCATGTATCAGTATGGTATTACGGAAAAGATGGAGAAGATTTATTGATTGGGTTTAGAAGCTATTCATGAAGAATTCGCGAGGGAGGTTGAAAAATGGACAAGTTGGAGTTTAATAACAAGAAACAGTGCGGACTGTGGTTAATGTTAGTTGGTGTTGTGATTGTATTATCTGATATTTTTGGTGGTGATTTTTTGATAAATCCTATCGTCTTTTTGGCGGGGTATTATATATGTTTCTTCAGTGTAAATGTAAATAAAAAAGTCAGGAAAAAACTTTCTCAGGGTCCTCTCTCCAAGTTTCAAATAAAAATGATATATGTATCCTTGATAATGCTATTTGTTTTAATGTTTTGCATCGCAGGACCTTTTATTCCGGGATGGAACTGGAGACTAATATGGCTTGGAGTATTTTTGGCGACTGCAATTCATTTTATACCATGGTTTACTATTCATGGCTTTAGTATGCTGGCGCTTGCAATGGTAGATATTATCGTTTGTATCATCGGATACGCATTTCCGGAGGTGTCGATAAAGGTAATCGGATACGTTGATGCAATCACGAAAATAATCTTGGGTACATATTTATTCTTTTTATCAAAGCCGTCTGCATTTGTATTCAGAGGAAAAGCAAAGGACAAAGAACAGCTATGTAAAGAAGGGTAAAGGAGAAGAAAAAAACAGAATGAGACTTTTGTTTATAAGGCATGGAGATCCGGATTACGAAAATGATACTCTTACAGAAAAAGGGATCAGAGAAACGGAATGCCTTGCAGAATATATTAAGGAAATTCATATTGATGAGATTTATCAGTCACCTCTTGGAAGAGCGAAGAAGACCCTGGAAGTTGCACTTCCCAAAACAGATCTGACCATAAACACATTGGAATGGTTGCAGGAATTCCCTGCACAGTTCAATCCGAATTTGTCTTTGGACGCCAGTGCTGCCTATAAGACAGAACTGCAGAAAGATTCTGAGAGCGGATTATTCAAAAGCAGAATCCTCTGGGATATCCTGCCATCGTATTATACTGCTCACCCTGAACTCTTTGACAGAAACGGATGGAAGAATAGCGAACTTGTCAAAAACAGCAATATGGTAGAAGTGTATGAGAATGTTAAACGTGATTTCTTACAGTTTCTGTCAGAACATGGCTATGATAAAGACGGTGATGCTTTCAATGTAGAAAAAGGCAACGGGCAGACGATTGCTTTCTTTTGCCATTTCGGAATTACTTCTGTTCTTATGTCCATTCTGTGGAATATTTCACCATTTATACCGCTTCAGTTTATGGCTATGGCACCAACATCCATAACTGAGATAGTAACAGAAGAACGTGAAAAGGGCATAGCAATTTTCAGGGCACTACGGATAGGCGATATATCACATCTTAATATGGCAGGAGAAACCCCTTCTTTTTCTGCGAGGTTTTGTAAGCAATTTGAAAATGCAGATGAGAGGCACTAATAGACTTCTATATCCATGGAAAGTTTGTTACAATGAAATCTGTGGCATACTGGTAATCAGTAGTCACAAGGAGGTAATCATGAGAACACGAGATAACTACTCGGTGCAGTTTTAATACTGGCAGCAGGTTGTACCGAGGTTAAATATATTTATGCTGTCACATACTGCACCGAACAAATAACTGAATAGATAATTACTTGAAAAGGAGCAGATATGAATACAGAAAGAATAAATGAATTAAGAAAAGAATGGGAAGCTGAGGAGAAGATTGCACATATTCATGGATGGGATTTTTCTCATATCCATGAGAGATATGAAGAGGAAGATGATCTCCCCTGGGATTACAAGAAGATAATTAACGAGTACCGTCTTCCTGATATGAAGTTGCTGGATTTTGATACAGGCGGTGGTGAGTTTTTATTATCCCTTGGACACCCTTATGAGAACACAGTGGCTACTGAAGGATTTCCTCCAAATGTGGAATTATGTAAGGAAACGTTGCTTCCGTTAGGGATAGATTTTAAGCCTTGTGCTGATGAAAAAAATATTCCTTATGCTGATGATTCTTTTGATATATTTATCAACAGACACGGAAGTTTTGATCCGGTGGAAGCACATCGACTGCTTAAGTCTAAAGGGCTTTTCATTACTCAGCAGGTCGGGGGCAAAAACGATAGAGATCTGGTGGAGATGGTTCTTCCGAATACTCCGGAACCCTTTCCTGAGCTGGAGCTGTTCATTCAACGCAAGAGATTTGAGGATGCCGGGTTTGAAATCATCCGTGGTGAAGAAACATTTAAGCCAATAAGATTTTTTGATGTCGGTGCGTTTGTTTGGTTTGCGCACATCATTGAATGGGAGTTTCCGGGATTTTCTGTAGACAAGTGTTTTGATAAACTTCTTAAGATGCAGGAACAGATTGATAAAAACGGATTTGTACAGGGAACTATCCACAGATACCTCATTGTGGCTAGAAAAAAGGATTAATAATGATAGAGCGGTAAGTATAATGCTTGCCGCTTTTACATTTCGTTCAAAAAAGGAAGTGTAAAATGACAGAAAAGCAGATCGAATGGGCAAAGAAACGAGATGAGCTGGTATCAGCAGTAAACAGGCTTGGATTTCCGGAAGAACTTGGAGTGCAGATGGCAAAACAGCTTGGAAGTCCAAAGGCAATGGACAGGATGCTGGCTTATTTGTATAACGTGAAGCCGAAAACAGTTGAGCTTGTTGTGGATGAAATGCTTGCTATATGCAGTGATATAGATGCATGGCATAACAAGAAGGCTGCAGAAGAAGCCAACGCAAAGTATAACGAAATGCTATACTACGGCCTTGGCACTGAGGATAGTGATTTTATTTAATGCTTCGAATTAAAAGTGTGCAACTTGTGTGATGCTTCACTTGATATTATCCAAATAGAGACAGGGAAAACAACTTTAGAAACAGTTGATAGGAGGATGGTATTATGATGAACATCTTAAGAAAAATCAATGAGTGGCTTGACAGCTATTATGAGATTTTTGGAAGAGTATGGTGATTTTAAATGAAATGATCAAAAGTTTTTGTCCATGCCTGCTAAAAGAAAAGTGCAGACGTGAGTTGGACATTTGTTGGACAGCTGGTGATAAAACGATGATATAAGAATTTTTAATATGTCGTTATCACCAGGATGACCAAGGAATGTATGGAGGCATTTACTATGCGTAAGATTTTTGAGAGCTTTATGGAAGAATTTGGTTTATTAGATACTTCAGCTACATATAGAAAGCCTTTTGGCAGGCTGGATGCTTCAGACTATGTCAGGATTGAGGCAGAACTTATAAAATTTGCAGATAATGTCGCTGCAGGCTGATATATATAATGGGTAATATCAAGAATAATCTGTATACAGATTTTGAAGCAGCAGGTCATAAATGAAGGACCGGTGCATAAAAGAGTGAGGAAAATGAAATTTTTATACAGAAAAGTCATTTTTTATATTCTGTTCCTGTAAATATGTCATTCTTAACTCCGATATAAGTATTAGAAAGACAATCATACAGGGAACGAGACAAGCCTCCGGTTTCTGTATGGGGACCTCCCGAGAAAGTCCGAGCTTTCAGAGGATGTAACTGAAAATTGATAGTAAAGAGAATAATTCATTTTAAAACCTCCTCCTATAGAAGCACTATGCTGCAAAGAGGGCCAGATCAAAATAAAAGATCAGGCCTTCTTTTTTTGCCACGGACATGTAAATATTGTCCGCTTTTTCCCCTAAAAAGACATGTAATTTCATTGAAAAATATAGTACAATTATGAAAATTTGGGAGAAACATTTGGGAGGAAAATTTATGTCTAGAGGGAGTAAAAATCTTTTTTTAGCGGTGATCACCGTATTCTTTGTGTTGTTATTCTTTGATGTAAGACCGCTTACTGCGTCAGCAGCTGTTACTTACAAAGATGGGAAAAGTCTTTTCTCAAATAATAGTATCCAGATCAAAATTAAAAGTGCTGGACTTGGGCATAATAGGAATAAAGTTCCCTATTTTGAAAAAGGGTATTTAATGGATTTAGAATTGAAGAATAAGACAAAGAAACCGATTTTTGTAGATTTGTATGCATATAAAATAAATGGAGTTAAGTATTTGTCTTATAATGGGGATTCAATAGTAACATATGATGTAGCACAAACTGTTTCCCTTGGAAGTCAGGAATCCCGCTATATACGGATTGAAAAAGGTGCAACAGTCGTAAGGAGCGTTGCTCTGAATATTAATAGTTTGAGAGTAGGCCATTCTCTTAAGATAAAAAATATTGATGGCGGAGTCAAAATTGTTGATAATACGGGAAAAACTGTCCTGGATCCGAAAAAAAATGGTAAATTTCATGTTGCTCTTGAGGGTGAAGGGGCTAATGATGTATTGTCCTTTGAAAACAGTACAGGAATAAAGTTTGATTCGAAAGATAAAAAGTCAATAAAGGGGTCTGTTGCAATTTCGATTGAAACTATCGGATGTTATGACAACAAAAGATTTAATATGGATTTCAACTATCAGAATACAACTGATAAAGAATATATACTTGAGGGTTGTTTAAGCGATGGTACAAGGATTTTTAATAATTGGATTTCCGCTAATACATTTACAGAATGGCAATATTATTCTTCAAATAATGCCAAATTAGTAGAATACTTGAAAAATCCGAAAGAAATTGATATTACATATAGACTCCTCGATAATAACCGGGTTTTAGTCGCTGAAAAAAAAGCTAAGCTTGATTTAAGAAAAATTTTCTTAAGGCAAAACGGTAATGCCTGTGAAATACGTATCAAGTATTATGAGGGTCAACGAACAACTTATACTTCAGAACCTGTCTACATGGTAGATGGTGTTACATATACTGCTGCTCTATATAAAAGTTACGCTTATGACTCAGATGAGATTACAAATGACAAGATAGTATGGACAAGCAGTGATGAAAATATTGTTAAAATTGATCAAAATGGAAGACTTATATTCACGGGCGTAGAGGGAAGTGTTCTTATTCAGGCGAAATGTCAGACGATGGTCTGTCAAAAAATGTTTACGGTAGAAAAGCCCAAGATGAAAATGGATACGGTTTCAATATATGAAGGGGAAGTAGCAATGCTTAAACCTTATGTATATCCTGTAAATTTATGGACCGAAGGGAGTATAACGTATGAAATTGAAAATGAAAAAGTTGCGTATGAAAGATTCGGAAGAATTCATGGAATATCTGAAGGGACTACAAAAATCAAAGCAACTTGTTATCATAAGGGGGTAGCAACTGGTCTTACTGTTGAGACTTACATTAATGTATTAAAGAAGGAACATCAAAATGTCACTTATAAAGCTGTAGAGGTTAAGAATTACTCTGTACCTGTGGGAGGAAAGGATGTTCAAAAGAACAAATTCAGTCTAAGTCTTGATAGGGTTAAACAGGATAAGGGTAAATTATTATTGTACTTTACAGAGACTAATTTAACTTCCCAAAATGTTAAACAAAGTCAAATAAAAATAACCAGTATAAATGGATTAAAGGTATGGCTTAATTCCCCTTCTGACTATTCGATATCTTTTTCAGATGCCAAGATTAAAATTTTAAAGCCCGGTCAGAGTCGGGAGAGAATGGTAGAACTTGATAGTGAGGTCTTTACACAATTGGGAACTCTGGCAATTAATGAGATTCGTGGAGAGTTTAATAGTGTTTCTGAGGATGGTTACAGAATAGGCATCTGGGATTTTAAAATTAAATGCGGAAATGCTAATGATAGAGCATATGAAAAGAAAATTGCCGGTGGAAAGAAGCTTGATTATAAATTTAAGGATGTAAGTGCTTATGTAACCGGTATAACGAAGCAAACTCCGGATTTGCAGAGCGAAGGTGCCTTTGTAGGGATGTACTATAAAAATAACTCTACGGATAATGTGTATCAGATATTGTCATATCTCGATAAGATAAATGGTGAAATGGTGGATTACAATCTGGTATTTCAGGAAGGTATTTGGGGGACACTAAAACCGGGAGAAAGTATTTTTGGATATTTTTACATTCCTCAGAAGGTGTATGAGAAGTACAAAGGTAACATAGAAAAACTCACAATCAGCACAGCACTAAAGAATGAGGCAGGTGCAATTAAATATAATGGAACCGTTGACATACAAGATTTTTCAAATCTTATGGGGAAAACGGAGATCTTATTTGTGAAAAAAGGTATATCAAAATGCTATGTTGGAGATGATGAATTCGAAGTTCAGATTTGTCAGGAAACAAATGGAAGAGTGATTCCGGGTTGGAAATTGGCATGGACTACATCTGATCCTAATATTGTATCTATACAGCCGGGAGGTTACTTAAAACCTGTTGGAGCAGGTATCGCAGTTATAACGGCAACAGATGATGAGGGGCGCATGGCAGTGATGAAAATCAATGTACAGCCGAAAGTATCAGATGGTAATGATGACAGTCCCAATAATCCGGGAGGAAGTGGGGGTTCTTCTTCGGAATCAGGAAATGGCGGAAGTGGTTCCGGATCAGGAGCAGGCACAGGGAATGGCGGAAGTGGTTCCGGATCAGGAGCAGGCACAGGAAATAGCGGAAATAGTGGAAATAGTTCGCAGACACAAAATAGTGGAAAAGGAGCATCTGTTGAAGCACCTTCAGGAAACAATAAAACTGTAGAATCACCTGATGGTGTGATAGTAAATGGAGCATCTGATAAAACCCTGATTGATAAAAAGACACGTAATGTGTATCTTGTTACTGGCACAAAGACGGTTAAGTTTGTAGCTGCAGGGAATAAAAAAGCAAAAAAGGTTGTCATTCCGGGCAAGGTTAAACTTTCAGGAAAGAAGTATTCAGTAACCGCAATTGGAACAAAAGCCTTTAGCGAAAACAAAAAGCTAAAGAGCATATCAGTTGGCAAAAATGTCAAAGCTGTGGATACTGACGCATTTAAAGGAATCAAAAAGGGTGTAACTATCAGTATCTCAAGCAAGAATAAAAAGGCATACAAGAGTCTTGTTAAAAAGATCAGGAATGTTGGGGGAAAGAAAGCAAAGTTTTCGATGAAGTAAAAAAGGGAGGCTGTGCTTATGGTATCTGTATCAGAACGGAATAAGTTAGCTATAACTAAAGTAAGAAGGAGTAAATATGGAAACCTGGTATTATATAGTCGATAGTATCGACGGCGATTATGCCAATTTAAAAAGAACAGATATAGAATCTGAGGACTTAAAGCTTGTTGCGAGAGCTCTTTTGCCGGAAGGCATTGAGGAGGGCACCCGTTTAAAATATGAGTTCATGCAGTATTCAATCATCTGACATGCAAAGGGGACGGTTCAACAGACTCTCAGGCTATTATAAAACAGCTATAACAATTAACTTCACTCGAAAAACGGGTGGAGTTAATTTTTTAATTTCTGGGAATTCCTATGAAATTCTTATTATCATTTATACTAACAAAATAATTCAAAAATATTTGTTTTCTGAATTTGCAAGGAGGGCTTTATAGATTACAATCGAAATATGAATGAAATAGAGGAGGAACCATCATGACGAAGTCATGATTCGGAATGGTTCCGACCGATAGGGCAGGATTACGAAGTAATCGTGCCAATACACAAGAGGAGGACATGGCGATGGAGATTACTGAAAAACTTGATGAATTGTTGGCAAAAGCATCTGCTGATCACGTACTTAGGGATAAGCTGCTGGGAACAAGGAATTCTGAAAATCCTCTGTCAGATTTTTGCAAAATAGCTACTGATAATGGCTTTCCAATGTCTGTAATGGATATGGTTAACCAGGGCGAGGAATTTTATGCAGAAATAAAAAGAAGTACCAATGGCGGAGGGGAGAATTCTCCTGATCTTGATTTTCAGAATGATGAGTATTCTATTTTTATGATGAGACTTGAGGGATTTGAGTGATTAAGAGCCCGGTAGTCCATGAACGAAGTGAATGGGCAATGATTTTGGTACTACAGGACCTGGGCAGATAAAAATTTTTTCTAAAGGAGAGCAAAAGAGGACAATATTTATGAATGGAAAGAAACTTTATAAAAGTCATGATAAAAAGTTGTTTGGTGTATGCGGCGGTATAGCCGAGTATTTCGGAATAGATCCGACACTGGTTCGAATTGGTGTGGGACTTGCTGTGCTTTTTACCGGAGTTGGTATCCCGGCATACATAATAGCTGCGCTTGTTATGGAGGATGATCCAAAATATTTAGAGGATAAGTCCTATGATAATAATAATGACAGTGACGATATCATAGACGGAACAGCTGTTATCAAGGATGTTGAACCTATAGAGTATCAGCAGACGCAGCAGTATGACACAGATGAGCCTGTTGGATTCGACCCTTTTAACAGAAACAACTAATGGAGTATAGGATAATGTGAGGTCACTTCATATTATCCGGGAGATGGCAGTGACACTTAAGGAAGCATATAAGATACTCGGAGTATCACAGGAAAACACTGATAGAGAAATTAAAGCCAGGTATAAAAAACTCCTCATTATGTATCATCCCGATTCTGATCCTGCAGGAAAAAGAGAGTCAAAAGACGATGAAATGATCAGACGGGTTATCGAGGCTTACCGGAAAATTCGGGAATCCGAAGGCGAGCCGGTCCATGATACATATGAGTTTACTTGGGATGCCTTCGAGAACAGGGCTGCATTTTCGGAGAGAAATATTTTTTTCCAATTCAGGATATATGATGAAGCTCTTCCGCCATCAAAAATGGCAAGAGGCAGGTTTGTCTGGGACCCGGACATGGAGGAATTTTCCATGTTTACGAAAAGCGTCCTGGAAGCCTGCAAAGATGTCATGACAGATCACGACATAATTCTAACACCGGAAAAGGTTAAGAATATCTTTCATCTAATGATGCAGGAGTATGTACTTCCTGCAGACGCCGCAAGGAAGCTGGGCAAGAAGGTCCGCGAGGATGAGGATAAAGAGGTTTACTTATTCTATGGTTTTATAAAAGAAGAACCTCTTGCAGGACGGGGAGTATCGAAACAGATAAATAATGAACCTCTTAATCTTTTTCTGCGAGATGACAGAGCTGTGGCAGAAGAGATGGTTTCAGGGAAAGTGCTCGGGAGTGTATCCTTCGACGAAGATGAGCTGTATTACATAGTACTTCCACTTCTGGAAGATCCTGCAGTAAATGCGCACGCAGTCATAACAAGGGTGGAAAACAGCCAAAGAAACAAGAGACGGATGCATGTAGAAATTGAACTGACAATTCCAAAGAACCTTGTGGATACACCCGTCTCAAATGCACGAATTATAAAAGAATGGATTGGTAGGGTATAGCTTTTATCTGCTTATTCTTTTACGGGAGGGACTAATGGCATCCTGTGGACATACCAAAAGGCATAAATGGCATCCAACACACTTTGAGCCATCAAGCTTTGGAATTCTGTTTTCAAAGCGGATTGCCTGGTGACCTCCGTCATTGCAGGATATTATGCATCTGCCACAGCCGATGCATTTATCATTATCAAATTTAGGGAAAAGGATGGTATCTCTTTCAAGTACATCCGTTGTGTCGCTGACAGAGTCCAGTCCTGCGCCTACTATATCTTTTACGGATTTGATTCCCATTTGTGCAAGATAGTAATTGAGACCTGATTTCAGATCATCAATTATTCTGTAACCGTACTGCATTACTGCCGTTGTTACCTGCAAGGATCCGGAGCCCATAAGTATAAACTCCAGTCCATCTCTCCAGGTCTCAATTCCACCCATTCCGGATATGTGTTTTCCTTTCATATCAGGATGCAGTCCCAGCTCGGATATAAAACGAAGAGCAATCGGTTTTACTGCATTCCCGCTATAACCACCTACAGCAGACTTACCTTTTACGGCAGGCGCAGACACAAAGGTAAATGGACTTATGTCGACTATGCTCTTGATAGTATTTATGGCAGCTATTCCATCCGCACCTCCGCGAATTGCAGCTTCGGCAGAAGGAGACATAGCAGCTACATTTGGAGTGAGCTTTGCAAGTACGGGGAGCTTTGTTCCGCTTTTGGCAGCTCTGGTGAAACGTTCCACAAGCTCAGGCACCTGGCCTATATCTGAACCCAGGCCATCCTCCTGCATGTTTGGACAGGAAAAGTTAAGTTCAATGGCATCAGCACCATTTTCTTCGCAGATTCTGGCTAAATCGCCCCACTCTTTTTCGTTTTGTCCCATTATGGAGGCAAGGATAAATTTAGAAGGGTAATTCTGCTTGAGTTTTCTGAAAATTCCCATGTTTTCTGCAAGGCTGTGGTCAGATAACTGCTCAATATTTTTAAACCCCTGCAGAGTTCCGTTATCACCTTTTATCGCTGAAAAGCGTGGAGATGCTTCATGGATATCCAGATTACATATAGTCTTAAAGCAGGCACCTGCCCATCCGGCTTCAAAAGCTCTTGCGCACATATCGTAGGTTGATGCTACTACAGAAGATGATAAAAGGAAGGGATTTTCAAGAGGTATGCCGCAAAGATCGCATTTTAACCGATCCTCATCAGAGGGGATATCAGTCTCCGCCATAGGTCTTACTTCCTCATAAAGCTTCGTCATTAGTGCCTTTATCGGAAGACCTTCACTACGTAGGCAACTTTTTTCACATGGGGCATCACATCCCATGCAGGGAGTGCCTTCAGGAAGCCTTAGAGATGCCACATCCTCATTGTTAAACCAAATGCTGCGAAGCGCCATTGATGGATCAAACTTTGGACATACTTTGCAGGGTGCATCCTTACAGAGCATGCAATTTAACATATCTTTACGTTTTATAATATTCTTTGGAAGCATAGCATTACCTCTATTTCGAAGATGACAAAAGATGTTACGATTGATGTAGTTGCTTTTATATTTATCGACAAAAGTACATAGATATGATTTGTAATCTAAAAGTCTAAAGAGGTCAATGAGGTGATCGACGTCTGATGACAATGTGGTTAAATCAAATTAAAGTAAGCATATAGAAGAGTTAAAATAGAACAGTACACGAATAATTATACAATATTTAATTACTCTGCTATCCAAGCCAATTGCTAAAAAGTTATAAAAAAAGCCTAAAATGTTAATGGCTCAACGCAACAAGTTCGCGAATGGACTGATAGGGGGGCTTTGGGTTAAGGCCGCAGAGGGAGTCACAATAGAGCAAGTACGTGAATGGACTGATTCATAAGGGAAGGAAGAGAATTTAAGTGTACAATTTCAGAATTTTGAACAAAGCTGATGATAAGGCTTTGGCTGCAATTATCAGATCTAATCTAAAGAATCATAAGCTTGATATTCCGGGAACTGTTTATTTTGATGATGGACTGGATCACCTCAGTGAATTCTATGGGACAGAAGATAAGAAATACTATGTTCTTGAGGATGAAAAAGGAAATCTTGTGGGTGGTATAGGCTATGCAAAATTCCCACCAATGGAGGATACTGCAGAACTTCAGAAATTATATCTTGCTGATTCAGCTAAGGGAGAAGGGCTGGGGTATAAAATGATATCGTATGTAGAAGAAAGAATGAAGGAATACGGATTTAGAAAATCCTATCTTGAAACCCATGATAACCTTCAGGCAGCAATTCACATATACCAAAAGAGTGGATATAAAGAAATAGAGCGGCCAAAGGAAGTTGTGCACAGTGCAATGAACAGGTTTTTTCTAAAAGATATGTGACGCAACGTATCTGACTCTCTGAGGGGTGAGGAATGGCGGAAGTCCAATTCGAGTGAGTATCAGGTTAAGTGTGTAAGTTTACTAGTGCTGCTGTCATTAAATACCTCGACTTATTTGATGACAGTAGCACTAGCTTTATCAAAATCATAGGTAGGAATGACCGAAAATAAAAACTGCATCTCATCCGAGGTGCAGTTTTCTCAATAAAGCCTTTTGTTTTTTGATGTAAATAATTTTGATTACTTGTTTTCGTTGTTTGAGTTTTCTCTTCTTCTTTTGATTGTAAGTGCCCCAACACCAATCACAAGAACAGCAATAGCTACAATCGCTGCATCCATACCTTTCTCCTCCTACTTTTTTTATATATAGTTTCTTTCTTGGATAAATCATAGCATATGGAAACTTTATAAATCCACATAAATTAAATTTGTTAAAATATTTTTGAATAAAGTTTTTTATCCTGATTCCTTAAGGTGAATCAGGTCAAGAAAAATGTTAAGACTTTTGAAAACTAACAAGAGGGAGTGCCGATAAATCCTGGGTTTGCCAGACTGTGCCAATCATAGAAGGGGGATATTATCCAACATGAATATTGATTGCCTGAAGAAAAGAAATATTCTATGGTATAATTCAGAAAAGGAAACTATTGTCAATTTTCTTATATATTGAGGGGGCTTATATATTTATGAGGAAGATAAAAGTTATTAAGAGAGCGGGAAGACTCTCAAGTGTTCTATTATGTGCAATTCTTATGATGGGATGTTCAAATTCTTCCGCTAATGTGACGACCGCATCCGGGGCATCAGGTACGTTTGATTTATCTGAAAATCCGGAGAATGGCGATGATATAGCAGATGGTGGAGGTGCTACTTCAAAGAGTGAAGGAGCTGACGAAAGCGAAGAAGATACAAATAGCAATGATGCTGCCGGAAGCAAAGGAGATACAAATAGCAATGATGCTGCCGAAAGCAAAGATGATATAAATAGCAATGATGTTACAGAAAGTGAAAATACTACTGGTAGTTCCAATAATAATTTAGCATCTAAGGATCCGTCTAAGATGGTCGAACACATTAAGCCGGAAGCTATTGCATATTTTGATACAACCTATGGTGATTATGTGAAGGCAGGTGGTGGCGAAGCAGAATTTCTGCACGCAGGAAGATACCTCGCACCATGCACTGATCTTGATGCCGGAGTGGTTTATGTTGGTACCTGGAATGATGATACTTTTGACTATCCACTGAATGATGATGCGACTTTTTTAAGATTGGAAGGAGGTTTATCATCGTTTTTCACAGGCTCCATAGTTGAGATGCCGGCAGACGTATTTCTGGATTGTCTTGGAAATGAATATACGGTTACAGCTGAATATAGGGAAAGCGCAGGAACTGCCTATTATGTGTCAGCGGATGAATTTCTACATATAGAGCTTACGGCTAAGGATGATAAAAATGCTGATGCTGTTTTGGAAATTGACTGCCGGAAAGGTGAAACAATCACTCCTGAATCATACAGCTGGCTTATGAAACGTGAAAAAATCAATCTTTTTTCTGAGATACCTGCCGATTTTTCATTTACAAGTGGTGCAGGTGCATGGAGTACGGATATAGTGATCTCGGAGGATGGCTCTTTTAAGGGACAATATTATGATGCTGATATGGGGGTTATTGGAGAAGGGTATCCGAATGGAACGCTTTATATATGTAATTTCTCAGGAAAGTTCTCGGATCCTGAGCCTACGGATAAAGAAAACATTTACTCGACAAAGCTCCTTGAATTAAATATAGAAGACAAGGATAAAATCGGAACAGAGGAAATTGTCGATGATACCTTATATGTGTACTCAAGTCCCTATGGGTTCGAGGATGCAGATGATTTCCTGATATATACTCCGGGGGCTGATATGTCTGAAATGTCAGAAGCTTGTCAGTCATGGATATTCTTAAGCAGAGATATTTTCAGTGAAGTACCTGCAGACTATTATGTAATTTATAACGTTGGCGGAGAAGAAGCATTTACAGGGGTAAACGAGGACTCCTTATGGTATAGCAAATTTTCTTATGAATATAAAGATGCGAGTGTCAAGTTCAGTCCTTCCTATTATATGGGAAGTTATCTCAATTTCTTTGACGGAAAAGATTCTCCTGCAGCGCTGGCATTAAGCGTTCCGTGGGATGGAGTTAATTCAAACACTATGGAGGCCAAGAAGAATTGGTCTGATGACATGGAGTTTTTCAATGTGACGATAGAGAAAGTTGAGGATGGTTCTGAAAATACAAAATATAAAGTAACGGTGCAAAGTGCGCTGGAAGAGAAGTTTGATTTCTCTGCCTGGGGCAGCAGTACACCCGGGGAGTTCAGCGCAGTGTTTGAAAAAATAAAATGATTAAATAGGTAAGGAGGCAAATGCCTATGAAATCAATATTGATCAAAGATACAACTAAAGAAGAACGGGAACAGATAATAAAGAACTCACTGGATTGCGGAGGCGGCTGTGAGAACTGTTCTTCATGCTGGCTTGGCGGAGGCAGCCCATGGGATATTTATCAGGATTATATCGATGGCAGAAAAGAAATCCGTGAAATAAATTTGGAGTATATGGAGAAGTACCGTCAGGACAGGCAGATTCATTAGAAACGTGGAGGTTTTTTATGTCAAAGGTTTTAATATTAAATGGCAGTCCGAAGGCAAACGGCTGCACAGCTACAGCGCTTGATGAGATGATTAAGATTTTTCACGAAGAGGGCGTTGAGACAGAGATTATTCAGGTTGGAAACAAAGATATCCGCGGCTGTGTTGCCTGTGGATATTGCAGCAAGAATGGAAAATGTGTAGTAGATGATCTTGTGAATGAGGTTGCAAAAAAGTTTGAGGAAGCGGACGGACTTGTGGTTGGAAGCCCTGTTTACTATGCTTCTCCCAATGGAACAATCCTTTCATTTATGGACAGATTGTTCTACAGCACTTCATTTTCAAAAAATCTTAAGGTAGGTGCTGCGGTTGTCAGCTGCAGAAGAGGTGGAAATACCGCAGCTTTTGACGCTCTGAACAAATATTTCACTATAAGTGGAATGCCTTTAGCCACAAGCACCTATTGGAATCAGGTTCACGGATTTACTGCTGAGGATGTAAAGAAGGATCTTGAGGGACTTCAGACAATGAGAAATCTCGCAAGAAATATGACCTTTATGATGAAGGCTATCGCTGATGCTAAGGAGAAATACGGAGAACCTTTGATAGAAAGGGATGCATTTACAAGTTTTCCTGATGGAAAATGATAGGTTTTATCTTTTTCGTAACAGACGATTAAGAATTATTAAAAAAACGTAAAAAAATTCATTTTCTATTGAATAGTATCTTTTTATGAATTTATAATGATTTTAAGGAATAATATCTGTTCAAATTATCGTTGGGGAGGTATTTATGTTTGATAAGAAGATACTGATAGTTGATGATGATCCAACTATTCTTATGACGCTTGAAAGAATTCTGTCAAATGAATACAGTGTTTTAAGTGCTTCATCAGGACAAGAGGGTATTGAGCTGTATGAGAGACATAGACCTGATATTATCCTCTGTGATTATCTTATGCCGCAGATGACAGGATTTGAAATGATGGATATCCTGCATGAACGCTTCGGAAGAGCAATATTTGTAATCTTCATGACAGGTAATGAGCAGGATGAGACGGAATTAGAGGTTTATAAGCATGGAGCACTGGAATTCATGAGAAAACCAATAAAAGCTTCAGATCTTCTAAAGACAATTTCA
Organism: Butyrivibrio sp. LC3010; assembly: GCF_000424385.1. Taxonomy (GTDB): domain Bacteria; phylum Bacillota; class Clostridia; order Lachnospirales; family Lachnospiraceae; genus Butyrivibrio. The sequence goes on from NZ_AUJU01000021.1 coordinate 103,581, forward strand.
GCCTGCATCGAGAGAGTTAATTCTTTGAAAATGTAAAAATAATAAATATTGTCATGTTACTACCGGGTATATAAGTGTCTTGCTTATATACCCGTTTTTTCGGTTTGGGGTTGATTTTTTTGAATATCGTATTATATTGTAAGCGACATTAGTAATTACCAGGTGCCGTTTGCGACGGAAGAATTTCACAAGCGAAATTCTTATTTGGGCAGAGCAAAAAAATGGAGCCTTCATAGTGAAGACTCCGTCATATACATAATTCAATTTTATTTTACAACCTGGAAATCCTTGTTCCAAATAAACTCTAATCCGTCAAAGAGATAGGTAAGCTTTCCATCAGGATAAAGGCTGATGAATTTACTTGTAATATCGGACGGGTTATCCTTGGAATTGTAGAAGACACCACCGATATCATTGTATCCCTGCTTGTCATAAACGAAACCGTCAATAGTGATTCTTGAAGGAAAAAGTGCTAAATCTGGCATATTAGGACTCCTTTAATAAAACTGGAATAATTTAATTTATTTACGCATGATATTTTAGCACGAAGCGGATGAAATGTTTTTTAAGAAATTCTTAATTTTTTTTCCGCCGGTTGACAGCGATAATAATAAAGGATATCTTTCGGTCAGTAGATATAGGATTTCGAACGATTTTCATCGTTATTGTTCGGAAAGTCACCCCATCAGGAATATGTAGTATTTATAAGGAAATTAAAATGAAGGAAATATCATTAAAAGAACTTGAGAAGCTTAACAGAGATTCCTATGAGCTTATAGATATAAGAGAGGAATCAGTCAGAGATTACGGGATCATCCCCGGAGCAGTAGCGATTTCTCTCGATGATTCATTAGAGGAAGCAGCTAAGCAGATATCTGAGATCCCTATGGAAAAGACTTTGGTTTTTTACTGTGATTTTGGAAGAAAGACCCGTTATATTGATGACGAAGAATTAGACTTTTTAAAAGAAAGAACTTCATTCAGCCTTGAGGGCGGATATACAGGCTATGTGTGTGCCAAGGCTGCGGATTCTTCTGATATGGAAGAAAGACACCATAAGGCGGAGCTGAGTATACGAAAGAAGTATCATAAGCAGCTTTTCTCTCCTTTTGCAAAGGCATGTAAAACATACCACCTCATAGAGGAAGGAGACCATATTGCGGTTTGTATTTCGGGAGGAAAAGATTCAATGCTTATGGCGAAGCTTTTCCAGGAGATTCAAAAGCACAGACAGGTTAAGTTCGATCTGACATTCCTTGTGATGGATCCCGGATATAATAAGGAAAACAGAGCGCTTATCGAGAGTAATGCAAAGACACTGGGAATCCCGATAACAATATTTGAGAGCGATATCTTTGACGCAGTTGATACTGTTGAGAATAATCCCTGTTATCTCTGCGCAAGAATGAGAAGAGGCTTTTTATACAGCAAGGCGAAGGAGCTTGGTTGTAACAAAATAGCCCTGGGACATCATTACGATGACGTTATTGAGACGATCCTTATGGGCATGCTTTACGGAGCACAGATCCAGACAATGATGCCCAAGCTTCACAGCACTAATTTCGAGGGAATGGAGCTTATAAGACCTCTTTATCTTGTAAGAGAGTGTGATATATGTGCATGGCGTGACTATAATGATCTTCACTTTTTGCAGTGTGCATGTCACTTCACCGAGACCTGCTCTACCTGCCATGAGGACGGAACAACAGCTTCAAAACGTCTAGAGACAAAGAAGCTGATCGCCAGGTTAAAAGAGGAAAATCCATTTGTTGAAGCTAACATTTTCAGAAGTGTTGAAAATGTAAATATAGATACTGTTATCGGCTATAAGAAAAAGGGTGTAAGGCATAACTTCCTGGATGAATATTGATACCCCCCGGGGGGCTTAAATAAATTTTTTCTTAATGATATAATCCTAAATCGCAGAAAATAAAAAAGCGGAGGATAATTATGAGAAAATTTAATAAGTTATTTGCGCTTGCGATGGCAACAACCATGGCTTTTTCAGCTGCAGGATGTGGCAATAGTGCTAAAGAGAGCAGCGAGAGTACAGTAGAATCAAATGAAGCTACAGAGCAGGAAGAAGTAGTAGAAGCTTCAGATGAAGAAGAAAAGACATCAGATGGTGACAATATTCTTCGTACGGCTGCATCATTTGCGTATCCGAGTCTTGACGTTCATAAAGAATACTATGGCTGGTACACTTCAATATATGGTCTTTCAGAGGCACTTTTTAAGCTTGATGAGACAAGTACTGCTGTTCCGTGTCTTGCCAAGGATGCAGTTTCAGATGGCACAACATGGACGATCACACTTAAGGATAATGTTAAGTTTTCCAATGGTGAACCACTTACAGCTGAGATGGTAATAAAAAACATCCAGAGAGTTGCAGAGATAAACGGAAGATTCGATATTTTCGGTACATTTTCCTATGAAGCACCGGATGATAAGACAATTGTAGTAAATACAGGTGACGAGGTTTATCCCACACTTAAGAGCGACCTGGCAAGCCCTGAATTCGGTATCATCGATCTTGAAAACACAACTGATTTTGATAATGATCCTATTTGTACCGGACCTTTTGTTATCACTGAGTTTGTTCCTGAAGGTGATGTAAAGGTTGCAAAAAATGAAAACTACTGGGGCGGAGATGTTAATCTCGATGGAGCGGTTTTCTATTATATGCAGGAGGATGATCCGAAGCTTCTTGCAATGCAGAGTGGAGAAATCGATTGCTACAACAGCGTATCATCAGCAGCTCTTGAGGTTTACAAGCAGGAGCCTGATAAATACAATGTGGTTTCCGTTGAAGGAACTAGACTTCAGTTCTATATCCTCAATGAGAACACAATGGACGGTGCGGTAAGAGCAGCGGTAAATCTCACTATAGACAAGGAAGCTATTGCTTCATATCTTGAAGGAACAGTAACAGCTGCAACAGCACCTTTCCCGAGTTCAGCTGCCTACAGCAAGGTTTCAATCCCTGCAGTAGATACAGAAAAAGCAAAAGCTCTTCTTGAGGAAGATGGATACACATTAAATGCTGATGGTATCTATGAAAAAGACGGACAGCCCATAAAGCTTAACATTGCTTATTATGCAGCACGTTCCCTTGATACTCTTGCAATCCTTATGCAGGAACAGCTTAAGGCAGTGGGAATAGATTCTTATCTCACAGTTGAGGAAGATCCTGATTCAACATACATTGCAAACGCTGATTTTGACCTTGCTCTGTATTGCATGATTTCAGATAAATGCGGTGATCCGCTCTACTTTATTGATTCAACACTGGCAGACGGTGCATATTACAATGTGGCTGGCTTTAAGAATGATGAATGTCAGAAGATGATCGAGGAGCTCCGCATTGAAACTGATTCTGCAAAGAGAGCAGAGCTTGCTAACAAGATCATTCAGATAGCAATTGATGATAATGCCTTCGGATATGTAGGACTGTTTAACCATACAACTGTCATGAAGCCCGGAGTAAGCGGATTTGCAGAAAATATTCCTTTCGATTTTTATGGAATAGATGCTAATACCACAAAATAAATATATGAATAATAAAGTAATTAAAAGAATTATAGAATTAATACTTTTACTGGTAGTGCTTAGTCTTTTGACTTTTGCACTTATGTATCTGGCACCCGGCGACCCTGCGGAGAAACGTCTCTCTTCGCAGGGCGTTGCTGTTACAAAGGAAGTGCTAAATGCAGAGCGGGCAAGAATGGGGCTTTTGCGCCCTTTTTTCGTGCGCTATGGAGAATGGCTGTGGGGAATCATTCACGGAGATTTCGGAATATCCTTTAAGGATGATATGCCTGTTGCACCAAAGCTCATTAAGGGGCTAAAAAATACTGTAGTTCTGGCGCTTTCAAGTCTTATGTTTTCACTTATCATATCAATCCCCTTGGGACTTGTAGCTGCGGTAAAAAAGAATGCACTGATCGATCATGTTGTAAGACTCCTTTCTTTTATCGGCAATTCATTACCTAACTTTTTGGTTTCAGTTCTGCTTATGTATTTTTTCTGCATAAAGCTTAATATGTTTCCGATTATCGCAGAGGGTAATCTGCAGGGGCTCTTTCTGCCTGTGATCTCACTTTCAATTCCGATGATAGCCAGATTTTCAAGAATGATAAGGACAGAGGTTTTAACCCAGCTTTCTGAGGATTATGTGACGGGATTAAGACTAAGGGGTGTGAAGGAAAAATATATTCTCCTGAAAAATGTTTTTTATAACTCTATAGGACATATTTTTACGATCATAGCTTTGCAGATAGGTGTGCTCATGGGCGGAAGCGTAGTTATTGAGACAATATTCCGCTGGCCCGGCATCGGAAAGCTTGTAATGGATTCCATTAATGCCAGGGACTACCCGGTGATCATGGGATTTGTAATAATCATGGGGACTATTTATGTAGGTATCAATCTTTTATCCGATCTGTTAAACAAAGTAATCGATCCCAGGGTGGAAGTATGAAAAGTAAGAAACTTAAGTTAAAAAGAAAAGTTATAATTGCAGCCATGATCGCCATAATACTGATAGTAGTGGCATTGCTGGCAGAAGTGATTGCACCAAATGATCCTTATGCCACGAATGCGACCATGATAAGGAAGGCACCATCAGCGGAGTATCTCTTTGGAACTGATAATCTTGGAAGGTGCGTATTTTCAAGGGTCCTCTACGGAGCAAGAACCACAATATCCTCAACTGTTTTTCTTGTTGCCATATCTTTTTTCATAGGGACTCTTATAGGAATGATCTGTGGATATTACGGCGGAATAGTAGATGAAGTACTGATGCGCGTTGCAGATCTGACCCTCGCCTTTCCTCAGATGGTAGTAGCTATTGCGGTTGCAGGCCTTTTGGACGGAGGACTTGGAGGGGCAATGATAGCCCTTGGAATAACCATGTGGACCAGTTTTGCAAGACTGGCAAGGAGTCACACCCTTACTGTAAAACAGATGCCGTTTATAACGGCATCAAGGCTTGCAGGAAAAAGTGGAGCCTATATTATCATAAGGCATATTCTTCCAAATATCCTTGAGCCTGTGCTTATTAGCGCCCTTACCCAGATAGGTACGACCATGATCGGCATTTCGGGACTTTCTTTCCTGGGGCTTGGAGTTGTTGCACCTAAGGCAGAATGGGGATCCATGATAAGTGAAGCAAGAGCATACATACAGATTGCACCCTGGGCTGTTCTATATCCTGCAGCTGCGACAATCATTACTATAGTTGTTTTTAACTATCTCGGAGATGCTGTTCTTGAATACAGAGATAATGCATAAAGGTGATAAGATGTCAGACATATTGCTTAATGTAAATAGTCTTTCTGCCGGTTACGGAGAAAGAAATGTCATAGAAGATATTGATTTTTCCATCTCGCGTGGAGAGATTGTCTGCGTAGTTGGTGAGAGTGGAAGCGGTAAATCCACGCTTCTTAAGACTATCTGCGGATTTGAAAATGTTTATATCAATTCCGGTTCAGTTTCTTTTAAAGGGCAGCAGATTAGCGATTTGAATCCTAAAAAGCGTCGAGCTCTTATGGGGAACGGAATAGGGATAATTCCACAGAATCCGGCAGGCTCGTTTAATCCGTTAAGGAGATTTGATGCCCAGTTTAAGGAGACTTTTTTATCACACAGGATGCCTTATGAGGAGAGCCGGATACTTGATATTTTTGAAAAGGTGGGACTATCAGGTGGAAAGGAAATCCTACGAAGCAGGCCTTACGAGATGAGCGGCGGAATGAATCAGCGAATTGCCATAGCAGCCGCAATGCTCCTTGAACCTGAGCTTTTACTTTGCGATGAAGCCACAAGTGCTCTTGATGTTACAACCGCTAGCGCTATCGTGGATCTTTTGTGTGACTATCGTGATGAGAAAAATGTAGGGATACTCATGGTAACCCACAACCTTGGTATTGCCCGGAAAATGGCTGACTATACAGGAATAATGCAAAATGGAAGATTTATCGAATATGGCAGCCGTGATGAGATTTTTACATCTCCCAAAATGGAATACACAAAAAGGCTCATTGAGGATGTGCCCAAGCTGGCAGGAGTAGTAAATGGATAATAGAGAAGATATTCTGTCCGGATTGCAGATAAGTAAAAAATATAATGCAAATACACGGGAAGTAGAAGCCTTATCAGATGTGAGCTTTAGCCTGAAAAAAGGCGAAATTCTGGGGATTGTCGGAGAAAGCGGAAGCGGCAAGAGCACGCTTTTGAAAATTATTTCAGGAATAGAAAAGCCTGATAAGGGAGATCTTTTGTATAAAGGAGAGAGCTATAAAGGCGCCGGTATAGTTAAAACAGGCAAATTTCTGCAGATGATTTTTCAGGATGCCTATGGTTCCTTTGACCCAAGGATGACCATGAGAAAGTCTCTTATGGAGATTTCCGGGGCAACGGAAAAGGAAATACTTGAGATAACAGGAAAGACAGGACTAAATAAGGAGCTTCTTGATAAAAAGCCTAGCAGACTTTCAGGAGGTCAGTGCCAGAGAATGTCGATTGCGAGAGCGCTTTTGTCCCATGCAGATATATTGTTGTGTGACGAGATCACAAGCGCTCTTGATGTATCAACCCAGGCACAGGTAGTAAAGCTTTTAGAGGAACTAAAGAAAAAGAATGACTTATCCATAATATTTGTCTCGCATGATCTGGCTCTTGTCAGCACGTTGTGTGACAGAATCATGGTGCTGAAAAACGGAGTCTGTGTTGAGGAGGGCGAAACATCTAAAATCATAAGCAATCCAAAGGACGCATACACAAAGCTTCTTCTCTCAAGCGTCATAACTGTAAACTAGGCGAAATTCAGTCAAGATATTTCGCTAGTACAAATTGTGTTACAAACGTCATGTTAACACGAAGCAATTTACTGTAAATTGGTATTAAACGGAGTTACAAATAGCTATGTCAGAAAAACTTATAAATAGAAACAGAGATTACTGGACAAACAGAGCGCCCGGGTATACACTTGTGAATTTAGATGAACTTAATGGTGTTCAAAAGAACAATTGGAAAAAACACCTGGAAAGTGAGATAAATACTGCATTTCCTAATAGAGACAGAAGTGAGATCTCTATTTTGGATATAGGATGCGGACCGGGGTTTTTCTCAATAATCTTGACCGAGATGGGATATAAGGTTACAGCCATCGATCTTACTGAGGCCATGCTTTTAGAGGCAAAGCAAAACGCCAAAGACTTATCTGAGAAAATAGTATATAAGCAGATGAATGCACAGAAGCTTGAATTTGAGGATTGCAGGTTCGATGTGATTATATCGAGGAACCTCACCTGGAATCTTCCTGAACCTCAAAAGGCTTACAGCGAGTGGTGCCGTGTGCTTAAAAAGGACGGATTGTTTCTCAATTTTGATGCAAACTGGTATCACTATTTATTTGATGAAGAACAGCACACTGCATTTCTGGACAACCGCCAGGAACTCGTATCTGATGGATATGAGGACTACTGTGCCGGAACGGATGAGGACGAGATGGAGTCAATTGCAAGACAGATGCCCCTTAGCCGTCTTGACAGACCAAAGTGGGATGAAGCATGCCTGAATAGTCTGGGAATGAGAGATTTTCATAGCATATGGGACATCGGACAGCATATATGGTCAGAGGAAGAGAAAAGAAATTATGCACTGACCCCGATGTTTATGGTAAGAGCAAGGAAATAATGTTCTGTCCCCGATGTTTATGGTAAGGGCAAGGAAATAACGCCCCCTGTCACTATGTTTTCAGATAAAAGCAAGGAAATGATGTAGATGAGTGAGATTAAGAATATACCATTTGAGGATGAATCCGCGGATATAAAAGAAACAGTTGTAGGCTATTGGTCTAAAAGAGCAGAGAGCTTTGCAATACATAAACATGCTGAGATTCACAGTGAAAAAGTGAATCTTTGGAGAAATGAATTTCAGAAACTTTTACCTGAGAAAAAAGAGCTGTCAATCCTTGATGTAGGATGTGGCAGCGGTTTTTTCGAGGCGGTACTTTCACCGCTTGGATATAAGGTTACGGGAATTGACCTTACTCCTGAGATGATAGGCGAAGGCAAAAAGCTTCTTGAAAGGCATAATATCGATGCTGAGCTTATGCTTATGGACGCTGAAAATCCAACTTTTCCTGAAGAGAGCTTTGATGTTATCGTGACGAGGAATCTGGTATGGACGCTGCCGCATCCCCTTCAGGCATACGAGAAATGGTATAGATTACTTAAAAAAGGCGGAAAGCTTCTGGTTTTTGACGCTGAGTATGCAAAGGGCTTTCACAAGTATAACTGGGGTGAAAACCGTGCGCACAGTGAAGTTAATGATGCCATGAAAGAAGAATGCCACAAGATATACCACATGCTGTCTATCAGCTCTTTTGACAGACCCAAGTGGGATGTTGAAGTAATGGAAAAGCTCGGCTTTAGTGAAGTAATGACCGATATTTCTGTCGGGGACAGGATATATGCCACAAAGGATGAATTTTATATGCCGGACAGAATGTTTGGAATTTATGGGCTTAAATAGTTTATAGGTAAGTCCTGCTTGTAAGGAATATGAGAAGTAAAAGTATAACAACCGGCTCTATTTGGAAGAATATGCTGACTTTCTTTTTTGCACTTCTTCTGGGAGCCTTTTTTCAACAATTGTATAACACAATAGATGCCATCATAGTGGGAAGAACTGTCGGAAGTGATGCACTCGGTGCAGTTGGCGGTTCTGCAGCAATGGTGGTCAATCTGTTTTTAGGGTTCTTTCTTGGATTGTCCTCCGGTGCGACTGTGGTTATTTCGCAGTTCTTCGGAGCAGAAAAACGTATAGAGATAGAAAAAGCAGTTCATACCGCCATAGCGTTTTCAATTGCAGCAGGAGCGGCCATTACCATCATCGGAGTGCTTATAACTCCATGGATAATCAGTGCGATGAACACACCTCTGGAGCAGTCCGAAGCAGCCACAATGTACCTCAGAATTTTCTTTTTGGGAATGATTCCGAATCTGATATACAACATGGGTGCAGGAATATTAAGGGCGGTCGGTGATTCAAGAAGACCACTTTACGTACTTATTATCAGTTGTCTCGTTAATATATTTTTGGATGTTCTGTTTGTAATCGTTCTTGGACTTGGCAGAATGGGAGATGTCTACGGAGTATCCGGTGTTGCCATTGCTACAATCCTGAGCCAGCTTGTAAGTGCCATAGCTGTTGTATTTATTCTTGTTAAAACTGACAGTAGCTATAAGCTCGATATCAGGAAAATCAGAATAGATTCCGAGATGTTTTCAAGAATATTGAGGATTGGAATACCTGCCGGTTTTCAGACAACCACCTATACACTTTCAAATACTCTGATCCAGTCATCAATCAACAGTCTCGGCAAGGATGTGGCTTCTGCCTGGGCTGCTTACGGGAAAATAGATGTGCTTTTCTGGATGACCATAGGTGCCCTTGGAACCGTTGCGACAACCTTTGCCGGACAGAACTATGGCGCAGGAAAATATGACAGAGTCCGCAGCAGTGTGAGACAGGCGCTGATAATTTCAACAATTATTACTATACCCCTGAGCACACTGATATGCCTGTTCGGAGATACATTATTCAGAATTTTCGTGGTAGAGCAGAAGGTAATAGATATAGGGGTTCAGATGATTCTGTATCTGGCACCCTTTTATATAACATACATCTGCGTTGAGATTCTGGCGGGAGCACTTCGTGGAATGGGAGATGCCCTGATTCCCATGCTCATTACCCTGTGTGGAATCTGCGTGCTCCGTGTAATATGGGTTTTGGCTGTATTTCCGTTACACAGAAGTATTGAAACAATTGAGATGAGCTATAGAGTGACCTGGTGCACCACATCTGTCCTGTTTATTGTGTATTATTTTGTGTATACAAAAAAGAAGAGGATAAGATAAGCCATATATTTTATATTATTTAATCTCTCAAGAAATTCGGAATCCTATGATATTCCATCTATAAAAATGCGGAATAGGAAAAATAAGTATCTGAAATTTGCTGTATAATGAATTTATCTGAAGACTTTTATGTATTATTATCGTTATATAAACAGAAGGATTTCACTGTTTAAATAACTACGCAAGGTAAGTTTTGTTGCGGAAACGCAGAAAGGAGCAGCAATGAATATAACACTCGAAGCTATTGAAAAGGTAATGGAGCTCACAGGAGTTGAGTACAAAACAGCCAAGGAAGCCCTTGAGAAAACAGAAGGAAACGTTGATGAAGCTGTTAAACTCATTCAGCCTCAGACAAAGGATATTGGCGAAGATGTAAAGAACCTCATTGATAAGCTTAAGAAAATCGTTGAGGAAGGTAACGTTGACAGAATTCAGATTAAGAAGGATAACGAAATCGTTCTTAGCGTACCTGTAAATGTAGGAATCATCGGAGGAATCCTTGGTCTTGCAGCAGCACCCTGGGCGCTTATCGCAGGTTCTGTAGCAGCTTTCGGACTTGGATGCAAGCTGATCGTTGTTAAAAAGGATGGCTCAACCGACGAGGTTAAATAAAACTGAATAATGAACTTGCAAGCCGGAGCAGTGATGCTCCGGTTTTTCATATTTGGAGATTCTTATTTTATCTTTTACTGTCGGTGCTGGATCTCCATTTTACTCTGGCGCCGATATGGGATGTTTCATAATCACCTATTCCATCTATTATGTGGTAGTGTCAAATTTACTACCTCTTTTTTGTTCTAAAGCCTTGATTTATCGGGAGTTCAAAATAAAATGAGCATTGACCTCCCTTTTTGGTATAATGTCAGCGACCAAACTCACAAAAAACCAGGAGACAATGCTCGTGAACATTATACTTTATTTACTTGAAATCATCCACCAACTCTATCAGCAGAATTGCTGGCTGGTAAACTTCATATGCAGATATATACCGCTAAAACAGTGGGCTTTCGACGATTCCCATTCTCCCAAATATCAAAAGTTCAAAGTTGATAAGCTTC
>NZ_AUJU01000022.1 GCF_000424385.1 Butyrivibrio sp. LC3010
CCAATGTCATTAACTTTAGAATGAATTAACCAACGCCAAAGATATGTTCGGTTAACTTTAGCATGATACATCATCAATAAGTTCCGAAAGCCAAGCTATTGCACTACCCTCAGCATAATTTATCGCTATAGAAATATTATTATACTGCACATTGACAATTGACAAGCATGACAAAAAGACGAAATCACCTAATGTTAATAGAGAGGTGCCTTCATCAGTATAAATGTTGTATGATTGTATATGGAAATGGTGGAACTCTATTGTTTAATTACGATAGCAGAAACTTATCGGAAGCTTAAACCTGTGCTGGCGGGCAAAGGTTCTTCCAGGCCTGATTGGCTCAATATTTTGAGCAATCAGGCATTCCACCTCCATTACGGTTAGACAGTCATGAATTCTCAGAAAATCTCTGCATATTTTAAAGGCTTCTGCAAAATTTGGCTGATACAGATATTTGGTATCTTGCTGTTCAATTTCTACTCCATTTATGATTTCTGAACTGAAATTATGGAGAATTGCACGTGCCCATATCTCTTGTACGATATACTCATATTTTTTTGAATGAAGTGCCTTAAGGCAAAGCGGATATTTGAGGTCACGGAATGAATTTTCCTCGTTCCATCTCATGTGATAGAGACCTTTAAAATCCTCGAAGTCGAACTCTATGTCTGGGAGATTTGTAACTATGTTCTCGTAGCAACCAGGCATAATTTCGAATCTGACAATGCGTAGCGAGATATTGTATTCTGGATGTTCATCATCAAGATAGTCCATTGGAACAGCCTGACAGATATATCTGTACTGATCTGCAAGGTCAGGCCAGTTGTATTTCTTTTTGGATTGTGTCCTCGTAAGAATGCGGTTGACACGGCAATCAACTTCCTTTAGTCCTTCTATTGAATAGCCGAGAATGCCTTTAAGCCGCTTATCGTTGCATCGAATTAGAAAGTACTGGTCGTTTTCGATAACATGTGCAAAGTTGTTATAGGATGCATATCCCATGTCGGCAAAATAGATTGTGGGAGGTCCGTCGTTTCCTGCCTCATCAAGCATTTCACAAAAGGCGGAATACTCATTGCGTTTTCTTCCGGGTTGGATTACAAGATTTGTAAACCTTCTGTCAAGTATGGAATAGAATGCATTGACATGAACTTGATTGAACCCTCGCGTAGACTTGCCATTAGGTTCAAAGAATGTGTCAGGATCATTGGGATTACGATAGATATCAATTGCTGAACCATCACAGGCGATGATCTGATATTTTTCGTTATAGAGTTTCTTGGAAAGTTTTGAGTTAAATGCAAACAGCAGATTTGCGAGAGCGTTCTCATTTAGCTTTTTTCGTTGCTTATAGAATGCGGCCTTTGATGGTGCTGATGTAGATCTCCCGAAATATCGATACAGTTCTTCTTTGATACAATCGGCCTCCATCGTAAGTAACACCATGATAGTTTCGTGAAATCCAAGTTTGCGATTTCTTGTGAAATCCTTACCCGGATTGACTGCATACAATTTGGGGTTATCTGCGATTTCGCTAATGGTAGCAAGTAACAGTGCCTTAATTGCGTCAGAATGTTTCATATAAGTGCCTCCTTGTAGTGAAAGTAACGTTTATGCCTTCACTACAAGGGCCGCACTCGTTACCTCTAAACAGCATCAGTAACGAGTGCGGCCGCGCATTTTGAACGGCTTGTCAACTATTTTTCATAATAATTTTTGTTAGGGGTAAGAAAAAAGCAGATCTTCGTTATTTACGAAAATCTGCTAAAGTAAATGACATTGGTTCACACCTTACGGCGCTCACAGCAACTGGATTTGCCCATTCCAGTTGCCTTCGGCAAAGGGGCAAATCCTATATTCAAGACGTAGAACATTCTCACGCTCAGCGCAGCAAGTGCGCAGAGCTGTCTGAACAGTAACATTTATGCTTCATATACAGCCCTTAATTCCTTTCTTAACGAAAGGATCATCTCCGCATGATGCTCAGCTTTTTCATAGTCTTCAGTATAATTATAATAGATATCTCTTATCTCTTTTTCATTATAATCTCCCCAGACCATTTTAGCTCTGCAAAGATAAAATAATGCTGCATTAGATGTTATTTCCTCAAGATCCGAGTATTTTAATGCGTGCTTTAACAGAATAAGGACGTGATCGTGCTCGCTCCTTATCAGACTGTGTATATCCCCAAGTTTTTCCAGCTTCATGTAATTTAACATCTGAAGATAATCTTCCGCGCCGACTTCTATAAGCTTTCCTCCGGTAAGAGCTGTCATATCGTCGTACAATCCCCTCATGGCATTACTGTATTGCATGAAGGCATTGAGGGTCAATATGTCCAGTGAAAGCTCATCTGCCCTGTCAGCCTGAATTTTCTTAAGCATTTTCAGCTCATACTCTTTCAGATTATTTTTCAGATTCTCAAAATAATCATCTGCGACCTCCAAAAGTCCTGCGATTCTGGCAAAATCCCTGCGCATATTGTTAGGGATTTCAAGCACGGTTTTGTATCCAAGGTCATGCTCAATTTCAGCCCAGGCATGCTGCAAAATTGTTTTTAGCTGAATCTCGAATTTAAGTTCCGTAAGATTTTCAGGATATCCGGCATCCTTCTTAAGTGAGCAGATCATATGAAGAGAGATATAGCCAAAGCTCGAAGGCGATATCTCTTCCCGCTTATCGCTTGATTTATCACTATCCACATCAAATAATCTGTGGACCACTTTTGCAGATTCATCTACCTGAGATAAAAAGTAGCAGATTATACGCAAACCCAAAATGTCGGTCAGATCCTCCACCTTAGAATATTTGTCCTGCTTCTTTACCAGCTTATCTTCAATAGATTCCCAGGATTTAATTCTGGAGGGAATCTGCATGATATTAATCTTCGCTTCTTCCAGCCCTTTTTCCAAAAGCTCTCCGGCTATTTTCTGTACCTGAGCAAATTGAGGTACCAGCTCATCATAATTTTGTTTTTGTATCTGTAGGCCGAAATTCATTCTATCTACTCCCTCTTAGGACAGTTCACAGTTTCCATAATCTGCTTTATAATAATCAGTATTTGAAAACATCATTCAACTTTCCAAAATTATCAAGCTTCATTTCAGGTGAAAACTCATCTATTGTAAACCTTAAAATTCTTGGTTCAGTTTCCTCTGTTGTAATAAAATCAATATAACTCTTAAGGTCAGATGCATATGGTGTAACTTCTGTTCCCTCTGTCACGTAGAACATGCCTCCTGAATTTGCAGCATCCTCAACGCTTGAAGGGTTGTATCTTCCTGTCTCTTTTATTTTTACCTTAGATCCCTGCAGCCTGTATATATTTGAGACACTTGCAGGAAAACCGTCCACATCAACCTTGAAAGCGCCTGTCGGATACATAAAGCATACTGTTCCGTCAATAACTTCATTCATATTCATGAGAAAATAATCCGGATCAAGGGTAGTGTTCTCTGCCACTGTAAGTCCCAGATCTCCCTGCTCAGGAAGAGTCTCTAATCCGCTCTTTTTAATCTCATATATCACACCGTGAAAGCTCACATCTCCTGTGGGAAGATTGAGATATAGATAATTCTTATTGTTCTTCCTTACAAGATATGCTTCAGGAGCGTGTCCGTAATAAGTAGCTTCACATACGTTTTCTCCGACAATTCCTCTCCAGTAGATATCTTCCTCACCGGGATCTTTGTCGCATTCCATCTTAAATTTCAGTCCGTCATCAATATAATAATCTGTATCGTAATCAAGTCTTGTCAGGGTATCCGCGGGATATATTTTATAAAAATTACTTATAAGTTGTGGATAGTCCTGCAATGAAAGGGTTAAGTGATACCCTCCCGGCGCATCATTTAAGACATATTCATTTATGAAAATATGTATAAACCCGTTTCCAAGGGCAAAACATATATTACCGTCTTCATCAGTTATCGATGCTTCTATGGCTTTAGCTGCTTCTTTTGGGAATCTCTGACCCTTATATTTTTCCAAAAGCTTGTCTGCAATCAGCTCTGATAATTCATCATAATCTCTGAAAACATCCCTAAAGCTCAGTAATTCTCCTGTGGAAGCATCAATGTTATAAGTTTTATAGGTAGTGTTTTCATATTCCTGATCCGCTTCTTCCAAAGAGCATTTCTTTATATAAAGCGATACTACCTCTGTGTCATTTCGTGTTATAAACAAGTCGCTGTCATAATAAAAGCTTTTATCCTGACATCCCTTGCCAAATCTTCCCGAAGCCAGAAAGGCTTCGTCATACTCCTCAGAATTAATCTGATTTATGGCATATCTAAGCTCATCCTCTGCAGGATACTTAAGATCATCCGTCTCCCCAAATACATCATTTCTTCCTATGGTTAGCACAGGATATTTCAGGTATCCACTACCATTTTGTACATCTACCATCTGTAATGAATCAGAAACCGAGACACCTATAACTTCTTTTCCATTGGCGCAGGCTGCCGCAAACAGCTGCACAAGCTCGTCCTCTGCCTCCGGCGGAAGAAAATTATTTGTATTATCACTGGCATAAATACTCTCTCCGGAATCAAATACCACGCTGATCGTAGCGCCATATTCATCCGGAATTCCTTTTGTTTCTGTATCAAGGCCGTTATAGCCTGCCAGGGCAAAGCGATCGATGATACTGAAAAGATCCCCCATGAAAGCTTTGTCTGCTTCGAATCTTCGCTCATCCGATGATTGAAAATCCCAGGCACTGTAGGAGCCCTTCACAAGGCTGCCGTCAAGGTCTGCCCTGAGTTCCCATCTTTTATTACCTAATATGTTTGTTTCATCATAAAGTGTTGAAAATATACAGAAAAAAGATGTGATTTTTGTAGATTCGATTTTTTTGGGAGCTTCAATATCCGTATTATCAATTGTGTATCCGTCCTCTGTGATTCTCTCAGGAACACTGGCTTCTAAAGGTGTCCCGTTATCTTCAATCGTCACATTATTTCCGGGCTTTTGACGTAAGCCGGTTCTATCAAGTGCCTTTAGACTTGACACTTGATAGAATATGGCTATGAATATTCCCAATAATGAAAGAACTGATATAGATAAGACAATTCCCTTTTTCATACGATCACCAAATTTTCCGCATTTTAATAAGTTTTTAATCCTATATATATTCTAAAAAACATGACTAAACTTATTGCGAAATAAATATTAGCTACGTATAAAAATTTCATTAAAAAACTATTTTATATGAATTTAATTTTCGTAACATGGCTGTGTTATCAGCCTTTTCTTCTCTTCATTTTTATAATTCTCCCTCATAAGAAATATTAAAATGTTTATTTCGTAAAAAATCATAAACCTCTACGTCCAACACATGTCCAACAAAGTCATAAACACCTTGTAAAACGGGCATCCACAGCAGAGTGTTTTTTATTCAGGAAATCCAACGGCATTTCCCCCAAAAAAACACATCTCATCCGGAAAAATCCATCATGAAATGTGTTTTGTATGTTATGTATCTATTTATTATATTTGCCCTAACCCATATATTAATTGTAACCGGAAAAAATGTGTAAATCAGCCACCGATTGTCTTTGCGACATATTCTCTTGCGGCAGTTTCATCAAGTTCAACAGCCTCAAAAACCTTGCCTGTTGTATCAACAATGATTCCTGTTGTCAGGTCTTCATTGAAGTAGTATCCGTAGGTCTTGTCACTTCCTGTGATCTTAGCATACTCTCTGCCATCCTCAGTGGTAGCATCTTCAGTTGTGTAAATACCGTAATCGAGACTTCCATCCTCTTCATAAATATAGATGATATCGCCCTGATCATTTCTGAACATTGCTATATCAATGCTCTTTTCAGCATCATCTGCTGTCTTAAGACCACCCATATATACCAGTGTATCCTGAACTGCCTGGATCTCATCATCAATATTCTCTGTGTAATCCTCTTCCTCTGAAGCGGTATCTGCCTTGGGAGTTTCAGCTTCATCAATCTGTGTATCTTCTCCCTGCACATCTTCGGAAACAACGATTGCATCCTGCGGCTGTGCCTGTTCTTCCTTGCTTCCGCATCCAACCATCGTCATTACTGCTATTGCTCCTGCAATTGCAACTGTCAGTGTCTTTCTAACCAATTTGTTTTTCATATTCAGATCCTCCTCATATAATATCTTTTAATAGTGATTTATATTCCCGTTATAGCGGTCAAAAATCATTATTAAAACGTTTATGTGCTATCTGAATATAGGATAACCTGCCCTGTCCAACAAATGTCCAACACCTTTTTTATTTTTTTACTGATGATTAATCATTGATGCAAGATATCCTGCACCGAATCCGTTATCGATATTTACTACGCTAACTCCGCTGGCACAGGAATTAAGCATTGACAAAAGTGCTGACACTCCGCCAAAGGATGCACCATAACCTACGCTTGTAGGAACCGCAATTACCGGGCAATCCGCAAGTCCGCCTATAACACTGGCAAGTGCTCCCTCCATTCCTGCAATGGCAATTATTACTCTGGCAGACATGATCTCATCTCTGTGTCCAAGAAGTCTGTGAAGCCCGGCAACGCCCACATCATAAAGGCGTACCACCTCATTTCCGTAGACTTCCGCTGTTTTGGCAGCTTCCTCAGCTACAGGCATATCACTGGTTCCACCTGTGGCAACTACAATTGTTCCTTTTCCGTCCTTCTTGGGAAGCTCTCCTGCGATTCCTATGTGGCTGTACTCATCATAGGTAAAATCTGAAATATTCGCAGTCAAAAGCTCACCGGCTTCCTTTTTCATTCTTGTTATCAGCACTGTTTTTTGCCCGTGCTCTCTTAAATTATTAGTGATCTTCAATATCTGTTCAGGCGTCTTGCCTGCGCCATATATTACTTCTGCCTCGCCCTGTCTTATTCCTCTGTGATAATCAGGTTTTGCAAATCCAAGATCCTCATAGGGTGCGCCCTTTAGCTTTAAAAGTGCTTCATCTACAGATTCACTTCCTGCAGCTACGTCTTTAAGCAGCTGCTCAAGCTCATGTTTATTCATATAATAACTACCTTCTTACCTTTCTGCTAAGTATATTTCTGGTATAGAAAAATGCCGGAAACAAAAATACATCTGCCAGAATCCACGCAAGAGGACTTGCAAGACATATTCCGGTAAAACCGATGATCGGCACAAGGAAAAGTGATGCACCTGCTCTTGCTATCATCTCACAGACACCTGCAAGAATTGCCAGCATGCTGAATCCCATTCCCTGAATAAGAAATCGTACAATATTAACAAATGCAAGCGGAATATAAAATATACTATTCCAAATAAGATATGTATGTGCCAGAGAAAGCACCGCTTCTTCTCCTGCATCCATAAATAAAAGTGCAAAAGTTTTTCCAAAGAAATAAAGTACCACAAAAGCAAGTATCGCATAAACACTTCCCAGAATTCCCGCTGATCTTAGTCCTTTACCAAGTCTGTCGATTTTACCTGCGCCAACGTTCTGCCCTCCATAAGTTGACATAGTTGAACCAAGGGCATCAAAAGGACACATGAAAAACATTCCGACTTTTCCGGCAGTAGTAACTGCTGCAACAACATCCGCGCCAAGTCCGTTTACCGCAACCTGAAGGAGCACACTTCCTATAGCTGTTATGGAATACTGAAGTCCCATTGGAATTCCCATATTAAAAAGCTTATATACGTGATGCCTTTCAAGTGAAAGATCCCGCCTTCCTACATGCAAAATGTCCACACTTTTTATAATAAAAAGAAGGCACAGTATTGCTGAAATAAGCTGTGATAAAACCGTTGCCAGTGCTGCTCCTGTAACTCCAAGTCCGAAAACAAAAATAAACAGAAGGTCAAGAGCGATATTGATAAAGGATGCTATCACCAGAAACATAACCGGATGTTTACTGTCGCCCACAGCACGTAAAACTCCGGACAACAGATTATACATGTATATTACCGGTATTCCTATAAAGATCACTATGATATATCCGTAAGCATGATCAATTACTTCAGCCGGAGTGTTCATAATGATAAGTATTTTCCTGCAGAAGATGGCTGACAGTAAAGTCATGACAGCAGCAAATATCACACATAAAACGATTGCATTTCCAAAGTATTTTTTTAAGCCGTCAAAGTCCTTTGCACCAAATGTCTGGGCAATGGGAATGGAAAAACCTCCTGACACTCCCATGCAAAAGCCTATTATCATAAAGTTTATCGACCCTGTGCTTCCAACACCGGCCAGAGCGTACTTTCCAAGAAACCGCCCTACTATCATTGTGTCGACAACATTGTAAAACTGCTGAAACAGCATTCCCATAAGCATGGGAACCGCAAATCCAAGTATTAACTTCATTGGAGATCCATTAGTCAGATCCTTGGTAGCTGATTTTTGCATAAATCCTCCATTATACTTTTTTTTCTTCTAAATCCAGAACCTCATTCATACTTCCTGTTCTATAGCCCTGCATATCCATGGATACATATGAAAATCCAAGTTTCTTTATTTCGCCGGCTATTTTTCTTCTGACATCTGATGCCATAAGCTTTTCTATATCATCCTCCGGAACTTCTATTCTTGCCATGTCACCATGAACACGGCATCTTGCCTGCTCAAATCCCAGATTAAATATCAGCTCCTCTGCGGCACCTGCCATTTTTATCTTTTCCTCTGTTATCTCTTCACCATAGACAAACCTTGTTGCAAGACAGGCAAATGAAGGTTTGGACCAGGTAGGAAGTCCAAGTCTTTTGGAGAGAATTCTTATCTCATCCTTGGAAAGTCCTGCATCCTTTAGCGGACTATTGACCTTAAGCTCCTCTATTGCCCGCATGCCCGGTCTGTAGTCTGTGACATCATCAGCATTTGAGCCTTCTGCAACCGCGGTTATTCCATGACTATTAGCAGTGGCAATGATGTTTTCAAAAATAACTTTCTTACATAGATAGCATCTGTCCGGCGGATTATTTTTAAAGCCGGGAATACTCATCTGATCCACCGCAACTATAATCTGTTCTATTCCATTATCCTTGCAGAAATCTTCAGATTCCTTGTGCTCCCTTTCAGGAAATGAGATGGACTTTGCTGTTATTGCCATAACATTTTCGCCAATTACATCCTTTGAAACCTTAAGAAGAAAGGTTGAGTCAACACCTCCGGAAAAGGCAATTGCCAGCTTTCCATAGCTCTTTATACTATCCTTTAGATTTTCATATTTCTCATCAATAGTACTCATAACGTGTTCTCCTATCTCTAAATGCTCCGGGACTCTCACTAAACGCGAAAACACCTCGCTAAGTACTCTGCTCAAAAATAAGTGAGCCAAAGACATAAAATGTCTAAGGCTCATTCTGTTTTAGTCTTCCCTCTTTTTTCCCCAGAAAAATAAAGCTACTGTCCCGGGACCGGTATGACTACCAATAGTAGTTCCGATATCATAAATCTCAATTTTCCCTTTCATGGCAGGTACAAGTGCTTCAATCTCACGTATAAGTTTCTCGGCATCATCCATACATGCCGACTGAGAGATATAGCATTTATCTGCATATTCGGCACCGCCATTAGCATTTTTCAACATTTTTTGAGCAGCTGCGTGAATCACATTTTCCTTTCCACGGTGCTTTGTTCTTGGAACAAGCTTGCCTTCCTTATCAACATCGAGCAGTGGGCAGATTTTCAAAGCGCCGCCAACCCAGCCTGCTGCCTTTGTTATTCTTCCGCCTCTCACAAAATATGTAAGATCTGTTGTAAAAAACCAGTGATTAAGGTATAACCTGTTTTCAATTACCCAGCTTTTTACCTCCTCAATACTCCTGCCCTCATCTCTAAGATCTGCAATCTTATCCATGAGAAGGCCATACCCTGACGAAGCTGCTAAGGAATCAATAATATACAGTTTCCTGTCAGGATACTTTTCTCTAAGCTCATTTGCTGCAACATTAGCAGAGTTTATGGTTCCTGAGATGCCTGAACTTAACGTAAGATGAATTATGTCATTTCCCGCCTTTAGATACTGCTCAAAATGCGCTATATACTCATCTACATTTATCTGAGAGGTCTTAGTCATCGCCCCTGCAGCCATTGCTTTATAGAATTCCGCTATCGGATATTCGCCATCATCAAGGTACGGTTTGCCATCTATTTCATAATGGAAATACGCAACCTTGATATTCCTTTTAACGTAGTGCTCCAGGTTTAGGTCTGACGTAGAGCAACAACTTATCACATAATCTGCCATTTATTTTCCTCAAAAAGATCATTCACATAATTCTGCAAAGACATAAAGCCTTGCATCATTTGTGCGGAACATACGGGTATCCTCGCCATAACCTGTTCCGCCGTAATCGGGATTAAGACGAACTCCGCATCCGTTCAGAATACTTCCGGTGGCGATAGCCTCGTCCTTTTCTCCATGCATCTTATAGTGTCTTGCAATTATTCCATGGAGGATTCCGTCCTGCTTTACATGGATCGGGGCCATAGTATTTATAAGGCTTCCGAAAGCTTTCACATTAATCTTGATCTGACGGTTTGCAACCTCGTAAACCTTATCATCAGCAAGTCCCATGGTCTTAAGTGCCAGATAATCATTGTTTGGTCTGCTCTCCTTCTGGAAAATGAGAGCAACTGCCAGAGTCTTATCCTTTGATACCACCATGAAACGATAGTCATCAAGTCTGTAAAAATCACCAAACTGGAAGACTTTTCTCCACTGCTTATAGAACTCAACCTGATCTGCTACCTGCTTTTTCTGCTCATCACTTAACTCGCTTAAGTTAAGCTCATATCCAAAGCAGCCAAATGCAGCCACTGAAAATCTGGTCTCAAGAGGAACAACATGAAGTGTCTGATGGTTAGGAACAGCAGACACATGCGCACCCTGAGTATTTGCAGGATAACCGTAGCTGTATCCTCTCTGTATGTCCATACGGCACACTGCATCAGTATCATCACTTGCCCATATCTGAGGAAAATATGAAAGTATTCCCAGGTCGAATCTGTTTCCTCCTGAGGAGCATCCCTCAAAGAGGATATCAGGGAACTTCTCTGTGAGCACCTTCATTACTCTGTAAAGTCCGATGTAATATCTGTGCTGGAATTCCTTCATTCTCTCTGCAGGAAGTTCCAAAGAATATCTGTCAGAGAAAATTCTGTTCATATCCCATTTAATGTATGTAATATTGGCTGATGAAAAGACTTTTGACAAGGCATCAATAATATAGTCCTGTACATCAGTCCTGGACATATCCAGTATTATCTGGGTTCTTCCGACTGAATGATGATGCCCCGGAATCTTTACTGCCCATTCGGGATGTGCTCTGTAAAGGTCAGAGTTTTCATTGACCATCTCAGGCTCAACCCAAAGTCCGAAGTTCATTCCAAGGTCATTTATCTTTTCAGCCAGACCCTTCAACCCATCCGGCAGCTTTTTGGTGTTGACATACCAGTCACCAAGTCCGGCATGGTCGTCATTTCTTTGTCCAAACCAGCCATCATCCAGTACAAAAAGCTCTATTCCTGCTTTGGCTGCTTCCTTTGCAATTTTGAGAAGGCTGTTCTGATTGAAATTAAAATATGTAGCCTCCCAGTTATTTATAAGAATTGGTCTTTCCTTATCTCTCCACTTACCACGCACGATATGTTTTCTTACAAAATCATGCATACTGCGGCTCATTCCGCCAAAGCCCTTCTTTGAGTAGGTCATTACTGCCTCGGGAGCTTCAAACTTCTCTCCAGGCTCAAGACTCCACTCAAAGCCTACCGGCTGAATACCGCTCACAAATCTGCTAAGAAATGTTCCGTTAGATGAAAGAGATGTGTAATGATTTCCACTGTAAACCAGATTAAATCCAAAACAATCGCCTGCTGTTTCGGTGGTATCCGGCATACTTACCATTGTAAAAGGATTGCTTCTGCTGCCTGACTCACCTGCTGCAAGCTCTTCGTTTACTACTTTTCCTGCCCTGCAAACAACCTCGGTTTTGCCCATCTCATCAGCCCAGCGTCCGTGGAAACTGGTAAGCTGGAAACCTGTCTGCTGAAAATCCAGCTGATTAGACATGAGCCTGTCTATACGAACCTTTTCATTACTGTCATTTATAAGCTTACTGCTTCTTGTGATGGTGTTGCATTCAGGGTATACCTTGTAGATCAGCTTAAGTCTGATATCATATTCCCTTTCCTTAAGGGTTATTACTAGCTGCTTCGCCTTATCCTGCATATAAGCCGGGATAACTGTATCAATCCCCATGTCGGCAACGCCGTCTTTAATTCCGTCATCATAAGAGCTTGGAAGCGTCTCCAGGGGTGTTATTTCGTCAGAAATAACTGCATTTTCAAAGAGAAAATCACAGGTCGTAACTCCGTCAGCATGGGTCAGTTCCACGAAGGGTTCTCTGATGTCTCCTTTTCCAAAGCCAGATATTTCAAGGGGCATTACCTCAAGGCACATGGGATATGTCTCATCGGAATACACTACCATGTTTCCGCCTTCATTTTTGTGCTTTATCTCAAGAACCTTTGCCATATCTGACAGTACAGAGGATTCCTCATCTTCATTCTTCAATATTTCCTCGTACTGACGCTCTGATAAAAGTGATGCTCCGTAATGAATATGCTCTATATGCCCCGACGGAAGCACCTGCATAAAGTAACTGCTGTTTTTTGTCTGTAGTAAAAATATGTTGTCTTTCCTGATTATCATCTTGTGCAAATTCCTCTCATTAAAATATCTATCATAGTCTGAAGAACATCATCATATGTGGTGTTATCATCAATAATAACATTTGAACTAAGGAATCTCTCGATTGAAGCTTCTGTCATAGCCTTGATCACAGATACCGGAAGAGGTCTTATAACGCCTTCCCTCATACCTTTCTCAATAAGCATAATCGTATCTTCCCAGTCATTCTCAAGTCTGTTCTGAACCTTTATGTAAATCCTGGGATATTTATCCTTTAAGGTAAATACCTTACGAAAATCCACATCCCTGTACTTATCAGGCATGCAAACCATTATACGCTCAATCTTCTCAATTGTAGAGAGAGAATCATCATTAAATATTTCAGCCTCTTTTTCTTTAATATTGTCAAAACAATAATCTACCAGCGCATCGAATATTTTCTCTTTGTCATCGAACTCCTTGTAGATAGTTTTTTTACTCATGTGAAGATCGCTGGCAACGTCATCCATGGTAAATTTGGAGCCTTTTTCTTTAAACTCATTTAATACTGTCTCAAGTATCTTTACTTTCGTTTCGTTCATATTTCCTCCTATAAAACGATAGTTTAAATTCATAATTACAATTTTTTATTAGCAATAAAAAAGTCTCTGACTGCCTGCAATAGTTCTGTTTTAGGCATGGACTTTAAAAGATAACCATTTGGTTTAAGCCCTACAACCTTCATAACGCTTTCCTTATCTCCTTTACCGGTAAGGAAAATAACAGGGGTACTTGATGTACTTGATTCGCTCCTTATCATTTCAAGAACCTGAGGTCCTGAGGTTACGGGCATTTCATAGTCAAGCAGGATCAGATCCGGCGTATTGGTTGCAAGATATGTTATCGCCTGCATTCCGGAGCTGACTATCGTAACCCTGTACTCTTCGTCCAACCAGTTTTTTACAAGCTTTAAAAAGGTCGGATCATCGTCAACAAGCAGAATATTTTTCCTTCTCGACAATTCGTCATTAAGCTGGCACAGCTCCTGTATCCTCTCAGTGACCTTTTTGATATCAAGAGGTCTCTCAAATTTTTCCGCGATAAGGTCACCCGGTATGCTCTTTAAGGTTATGTCATACTCCGAAGCATCGCCGATCATGCAGAGAATCTTTTCATTCTCAACGCATATGTCCCTTAGATAGATCAGTGGCTCGGGAATGTCATCCACATATGGTCCAAGGTAAAACAGAAATACATTTGGTTCACTTCTGTATTTCTCAAGCTCATCTACTTTCGGTTCACAGGATATGACCTCCAGCCCTGCCTCTGTCAGGTTTTTCTTTATAGCATTGACCATAAAGGTTGACCCGCTACTTATCAGAAGAACTCTATTATCCATCTCTTCCTCCAACTCTCATACCGGCTTATGATTCAATCAGCTGTGCAAGTCTGTCCCGTTGTGCAATCACTTTAGTTATAAGATCTGTATAGTCCATATCAGTTCCTGCCCGCAAAAGCTCGGTCATTTCGCTGGTTGGATCATAAATAGGCGTAAGGGCGAGATTCCCCAACACTCCTTTAAGTGCGTGGGCTGCTTCAAAAGCTTCAGAGAGTTTCTTTTCATCAAGAAGTTTTTGAAGTTCCTCATAACGTTCCCTCTCAAGAGCCTCCGGGATAAGCTCCAGATAAAATTCTTCATCATCAAGACATCTGGCAAGTCCCTCTTTGGTGTCTGCTCCGAACTCATTTAAAACATCAATGGTAAGCATGGCATCTCCCTTCTGAATTACGGTACTTCCTGAACGAAGATTCTTAAGAAAATTCAGCAATCCAAATTATCCAAAACCTCGTTAATCTCTTTGCTAAGCTCATCATTTTCATTTTGTATAAGCTTTTCAAAATCTTCAGTCACACAGGGCATGGAAAAGTAATAGCCCTGAATGATGTCGCAACCAGCATTCTTCAACAGGTCATACTGCTCCTGCGTCTCGACTCCCTCAGCAACCACCTTGACTTTAAGGGATCTGGCAATATCAAGCATGAGCTCTACCATTTTCATGTCCTTATTGCCCTCATGGATATTCTTCACAAACTGCATATCGAGCTTTAAAACATCAATAGGAATAGAAGTTATCATATTTAGTGATGAATAGCCTGTTCCAAAGTCATCCATCTCAATGGCAAAACCTCTCTCCCTTAGCTTGTTCACGACGCTTATGATCTGCTCGGAATTCTCAGTATAGGCTGACTCTGTAATCTCCAGGTTGAGCATTCCCGGAGAAATCCAGTTATTCTGTACCACCGTGAATATTTCTTCATCCAGATTCGGAGCGCCTATATCCACTCTTGATACATTTACCGACACAGGAATCTTAATATCATATTTGACCATCCACTCCCCGACCTGTTTGGATACTTCGTCCCATACATAATGGTCGAGCTTGTGGATAAGACCATTATCCTCAAAAAGCGGAATGAATTGATTCGGTCTCAAAAGTCCCAGCTCAGGATGTTCCCATCTCACAAGGGCTTCTGCGCTGTAAAGTGAATCTCGCTCTCCCTGAATAGCGTACTTGGGCTGATAATATATCTTGAACTGCCGGTTCCTGATTCCGCTTTGCATATCATTTATCAGCCTCTCGTCAAGAGCCTCCTTCTTATGCATGTCATCGTCATAGACCGCAAGCTGAATGTTGTAATTCCCGCGGATGCTGTTACATGCAACTCTGGCTTTATCAAACCGATGCTCTACGGTGAGATCCATATTTACATTTCTGTAAACACCCATTCTTAGATATACTCTGGAATTATTCAGTATATACTCAAGGCCTTCTCCTATTTCTTTTAACAGGCTGTCTGGATCTGAGCCGCTGGGAATATAAAGAAGGAATTCATCAGCTCCTCCTCTGCCTGCGATTCCGCCCTTATTTTTTGCAATTTTCTTTATACTGTGGGCAATTTTAATAAGGACATCATCCCCTGCTCGCCTGCCCTGAAGTTCATTTATCAGATGGAATTTATTAATATTAATAACAATTGCATCCATCCCTGAATTCTTGTAATGGATATCTCTGAAATGGGAATACTCCATAAAAAAGTCATGGGTAAGAAGCCCTGTCAGAGCATCATTCTGAGTCGCACGGATCAGTCCTCTTCCCTCTCTGAGCTCAATAGCCCTGTCGATTCTGGCTCTCATAACCGTAGGATGCTGAAAAGGTTTAGAGATAAAATCAACGGCACCGAGCTTAAAGCATTTGACTTCTGAATCCTTCTCAGTGGTGCAGACGATAACCGGTATCTTCTTTAACACATTGTCGGATCTCATGAATTCAAGGACCTCCAGGCCATCCATATCAGGCATCATAAGGTCCAAAAGTATAAGAGAAATCTCATCGCTATATTCTCTTATGGTTTCAATCGTTTTTAACCCATCTGTAGCAAAGATCACTTCGTAACTGTCTTTTACGACGTTTTCAAGCATCTTCCTATTGATGGGCTCGTCTTCAACTATGAGTATTTTCCTTCTTACACCAAGTTGGTTAACCATAGTAAAATCTCCTGAATCTTATCAACATGGTACTATTCTACCACTAATTAGTTTCCAATTGAGCAGACTAGTTATGAAAGTTGTATAAACTTTTGGAAAATTTTGGTTTCCATTGTAGAATTACGCACTGAAGCCGGCGGTTATTTTAAGAAAAAATTATTGATATTGATTATAAGATCATCTTTGGTGGCAGATTTCAGGATATAACCCTGCGGCTTAAGGCTTAATACCTTTGCAACGCTATCCTTCCTGCTTACCCCCGTAAGGAAAATTACCGGAATATCTTGAGTTCCTGCTTCGCTTCGCAGCATTTGAAGAACCTTAGGTCCGTCCACAACAGGCATTTCATAATCAAGAAGTATCAGATCAACCTGATTTCTGCTAAGAAAGTTAATGCACTGAGCCCCTGAAGTCACAACATCCACCTTGAACTTTTCATCAAGCCACTCCTTAACCATTCTGGCATAGGCGGGATCATCATCTACGACAAGTATTCTCTTCATGGAAGCATGTCTTTCGTTATCTGAAAGCGCTCTGTTTATCTTGCGCTCCAGCTCATCCATATCAAGGGGTCTATTAAACCACCTGACACTATCTCCCAGAATAACAAATTGAGACATTATTATTTCTCTCAATCTGATATCACCAATCAAAAAAATGCATTTATCCAGGTCCCTTGCGTTATCAGCAAGATATAAAAGACATTTCATATATTTATCCGTAACGTCATCAGGCAGATATGCAATAAAAAGGGAAACCTCTTCGACATTACTCTCGACGTCCTCGATCGTTGCCCTTGTCATAATCGGTGTATACCTAAGCTCAGATACCTTCTTCTCTATGCTTCTGACAATTATACTTTCCTTTTCACTTACGACCAAAATGCTTTTTCGTTCCATAATATAGCCTCTCTTTGGTCCTAAGGGGTACCGCTTCAGGTGGATTCCTTAGAACAATCTACAGTTTTCATAGCCTGTTTGACACTACCTCTCAAGCCTGTCACTTCAGTAATTCTTCAATTCCTTCATAGTCATAATTATCATATTTTTCTTTAAGAGCTTCGAATTTTTCCTTCTCTGATTCAGGGACTGAATAATCTTCAATCTCTTTGAACGCCTCTGCTATTGAATCGGCGTCCATTGCTTTTGCGGCTTCTCCTATCATTTCATAGACGCTCTCCATGATAGTCATATCTGCCACAGGTTTATCTTTACTTTGTCCATCTTCATTGCTCTCTTCAAACAATGGCGCAAGTATTTCTCTGTATTTCTCATAATCTGAGAGCAAAGGTTCTGTCTTTTCTCTTATCAGTTCTATGTTATTATCTTTACCTGCATACTCCAGTTCCTGTGCCCTGTCACCTATATCAAGAGCCCCCACAAGTCTTGCGGAGCTTTTTAGTGCATGAACCTTTATCGTATAGTTCTCCCAGTCCTCATTTTCATAATACTCTTTGATTTCGGAAAACTTTACAGGAATGGATTCATAGAACACCTTAAGTACTGACTTTAAGGTCTTCTCAGAACCGCTGTTTTTTATAGCTGCTTCAGGGTTAATGCCTTCAATGTTCTCATACCACTTAGCCTCCCTTTTGATTTCTTCCTGCTCCAAAGAGGTAGCTTTAGCACTCACTGCCGATGCATTTCTCTTGGGTCTTGCTTTAATAAGCTTACCTTCGAAACTGAAGAAGTTTTCAAGATTATATTTGGTATTTATATTGTACAGATAAGAAAGTCCAAATGTTCCCGGTCCGCAATTGGATGAACCACCTGCAGACATTTTCTGAAAAATAACCGTATCAAAGGCAAATCTTTCATGTACCTTTTCTTCAATAATAAGCAGCATATCCTCCGGAATATCCGCATAGGTTATAAACAGCAGTCCATTATCAGGGCGCACTCTTGATGAAAATTCTCTTGAAATGAATTTATTAAAGCAGTTTTCCATCGTTCCCATAAACAGTCTGTCTACAACAAGCTGATTATTACTCATTCTAAGTGAAGGACTGATTTCCATAGCAGTCATGAACTGACTGATTGCAGGATTTAAAAAGCCCTTCTTTTTAAGGAAATTGACATCCGAGATAATGAAACCGCAATTTATCTGCTTTCTGACATCCAAAAGCTCATCCACAAGCTTTTCTACAGGATAGTTAAGGGCTGCCAGCCTGCAGGCTATAAGCACCAGCATGCCTACTGCACTTGATAACAGCTGTGAGTCGATAACTATTACATTATCAAAGGTTTTTGCTGCCTCCGCAGCCCTTTCATATTCAACGCTGATACTGCTTGATATTGCGATATAAATCACGTATTGCGCAGTCAGAAGCTTTCTTGAAAAAAACTCAGTAAAATCTGCAACTACAGGAGGTTCCGTCTTAACCATTTCTCCGGTTGTATTTATGTAATATATCATCTCATCAGATACAGTTTCTATCCCGTCAAAAAATACTCCGGTCCTGGTTCTTATGGTGAATGGCAGCTGCTCAACCTGCAGATCACTTAATACCGTCTCGGGAAGATCACACATCGAGCTGGTAGTAATAAGAATAGGCTTCTTCCTGATATATCCCTTTGCAGTGTCCATGGTTTCACCGGTTTGTTCTTCACTGCCGTTTAGGATCACCTTTTCTGCAGAAAGGTTTTTTATAAGGCACTGTTCAAGCTGCTTACCCGAAACAGGTTTAATGAGATACCCGTCAAACCCGCTCTTTTTATATAACTCTTTGTTGTCAGAGCCAGCATTAGCAGTGAGAACAATTATAGGTGTGTCCTTATTCAAACCTCCTGTCTGCCTTCTTATATTTTCAAGGCATACGATTCCGTCCATCTCTGGCATTAGGTGATCCATGAAAATAAGATCATATTTTTTCTCTATAGTCTTTGTCAGAGCATCATTCCCATCAAGTGAGAGATCAATGCTCATACCGGTTCCGTCAAGAAGCTTTTCCTCAACCTGAAGGTTCATCTCATTGTCATCAACTATAAGGATTGATACATCAGGTGCTGTGAAGCTATTCTCATATTTGACCGCAGTAACATTAAAACTGTTTTCAATATTGATATTGCCTATGGGCTCTAATGAAACAATTCTCTGCTTTAGTGAAATACTGAAGGTGGATCCCTGGCCATAAACACTGTTTACAGTGATAGTGCCACCCATCAGATCAGTGAGCTGTTTAACTATGGACAGTCCAAGTCCCGTTCCTTCTATGTGTCTGTTCTTTTCCTTATCAAACCTCGAAAAAGAATCAAAAAGATATGGAATCGCCTCCTGTTTGATTCCCATTCCGGTATCGCTGACACTTATATTCAAAATGACTTCATTTTCATTTAAGGCTTCACACTCAATATGCAGGGATACTGAACCCTTACTGGTATATTTGACCGCATTATTCAGAATATTGATCAGAATCTGCTTGATGCGCACTTCATCTCCATAGAGTTCTGAAGGAACTCCCGGATCAATATTTACCGTAAATAAAAGGCCTTTTTCCTGTGCCTTGAGCCAGACCATGCTTACAATTTCAGATATCATTTCTTCAACTTTATAATTGACAGGAACAATATCCATTCTGCCTGCTTCAATCTTGCTAAAATCCAGAAGATCATTTATAAGAGACAGCAGCATTCTCCCGGCACCCTGAATATTTTTCGCATCCTTTATAATTTCTTCTGATGCGTCCTCCTGTCTAAGGATGATCTCATTAAGACCAAGCACTGTATTTATGGGTGTCCTGATCTCATGACTCATACTGGAAAAGAATCGATTCTGAGAATGATTCAATTCCTCTGCCTTTTTAGTCTGCTCATTTGCACACTCTGTTTCTCTTCTTAATAAACGAACCTGATACCAGACCAGACAAAATGTCAAAAGGCCTACCGTTATCGTTGAAAAACACGTGTCATATATTTCAACTTCCTTCGAATGATCGATGATTATTTCCGGATAAAAATATGAAGCAGCATATAAAGCTACGGTCAGAAGAGAAAGTACTACAATCGACACTCTCCTCCAGACACCGGTCATTACAATTCCAATATAAAGATACGCAAAGATAATCCAGGCTGCACCGCCTCCGTTTACTCCACCTCTCAGAATAACAATTGCCGGTATGATAAAAAAAATCAGACATACAACTGTAATCTTCTTACCGATCTCCACGCTGTGAAAATGCACTGTTAAAACAGATACGATGGGGAAAAATGCCGCAATCTCAATAAAAATGACTGTTTCAACCAGATTATCTTTATACAGGATATCTCCGATGATGGTCAAAATACACGCTATTGTTGTTACTAAAGAAAAGACAATAAAAGTCTGTTCATTATTTGATCTTTTGCTACTGAAAATATCTTCTTTAATCTTCTCTATTATTTTCACAGCAGATCACCTCCCTTCTTTCCAATCCGGCTTTCAGGGAGTTTTTTCTTCATAACACTTTCAAACTCATTTGTATCAATGGGTTTTGCCAAAAATCCGTCAAATCCCTCCTTTTTAAACATTTCCTGCGCACCACTTAACGTATTTGCGGTAAGCACAATAATGATCGGGTGTTTGCCGCTTCTTTCAGCATCTGCTCTTATGCGTTTCATACATTCAACGCCGTCCATCCCAGGCATCATATGATCCATGAAAATCAAATCAAAATTACCATTTTTGTATTTTTCAATCGCGTCGGCACCGCCACCTGCGGTATCTGTGATCATCCCATATTCTTCAAAAATAGCCTTCGCAACAATAAGATTAGCCGGTTCATCATCAACTATAAGGGTTCTCACACCCTCAAAAGCTGTTTTTACATTATTATCAGAGCTTGCGAAAATGTACTCCTGCAGCTCATTATTAAGAATTCTCGCAATTGGATAACCGTAGATAGGCTTGGGCATGAATGTTATCCCGCCTCTCTTCTCAGGCTTTCTGTCAGAAGGAACAACAACAGCCACAGCGATACCATCATCTGCAATTGCATCAAAGTACTCCTTAGACTCAAGATATTCCTCCTCACCGATGAAAATATGTGAGATATCCAGCCTCTCAATATATCTTTTTGCTTCATCAAAGGTGCCTGATACGACAAGCGGAAGTTTTAGCCCGATAGAAATATTTTGGGCCATATTTTTATAGTAGTCCCTCAACTCCGGGACCTCATATTTTTCATTTCTCAGATAAATAAGCACATTCCTTATATGTGTATAATCAACCTTTATACATTCAGCAGAATCTACTACCCTCTGCGGCACACTGATCTGAACCGTGGTGCCTCTGCCTTTTGCAGACTGTATCTTAACAAAGCCTCCCATCTTATGAACAAAGCCATAAACAACAGGAAGCCCCAACCCGATTCCGCCACTACTTCTGGTTCTTTTCTTATTTACCCGATGAGCACCTTTGGCTACTGCAGCGATGTCCCTTCTGGACATACCCATACCGGTGTCAGTAATCTGAATGATCAGATTTATTCCATAATCCCTTTGTGATGAATACACTCTTACATAAATGCCCCCGACTTCAGTAAACTTTTGCGCATTATCCATCAGTTTAATAAAAATCTTTTTGAGCCTTTTAACATCGCCATTTAAAAGAGTAGGTATCCTCGGGTCAAAATCAACTATAAGTTCCAGTTGTTTGTCAGCATTTTTTTGCTTAAAACGCTCAAGCATATCATTTATAAGAGATACTATCTCATAGTTATCTTCTGACAGAATCACATCTCCTCTTTTAATTTCTATGTAATCCTGTATATCCTCTATCTGATGTGAAAGTCTTACTCCTGCGTCATTTATGGCAATTATTTCTTCATCATGATTTCTCTTTCTGATAAGCTCAGACATTCCATTGATAATATTCACAGGCGTACGAAGCTCATGGGATATACTTGTCAGGAAATCATCCATATCATCCTGGTTGGCTTTTAATTTTTGATCGCTATCTGATTTGCTTTCTTCCAGCAAAAGAACACCTTTAACGTTTCGTCTGCAAACAAAGAAAACGCTGAGCACTACCATAATCTGTAGAACCAGCCTTGACAAATCCTGCACATTTACCTTCAAATTGCCTTGACTCACAATGAAAACAACATGAAATACCGTGATCAAAAAGAACTCTCCAAGAATGCAATTAAGCATATAGAATTTATTAAGGAGAGAGAAAATGGTCAGCATCATAATTATGATAATTGAAATATTTATGAAGCCGGCCATGCGCATGCTATAAAAAAATGTAGCAACTACGCCAAATATAAAATAAAAGGCTTCTCTGAAATTAGCCTCAAACATCTGCGTGACATGGATTATCCAAAGCCCAAGAATGCCGAGAATCATGGGAACAGACAGCCATAATTCCCAGCTTTCTATAGCGCTTTCGATAGAAAGTCCAAGACAGCCGATTGACATTATTACTAATATAAAACGGTCTCTTCCCAATTTATCCATAAAATAGTCACCTATTGTAATACAAAAAATGATATACAGTAAAAACCTATATGTAATATCATTGTATCAGAATTCGTTTGCGCAAAATTAGAATACTCTGTTACAAAGATGAATTTTCTATAAACTATCGGTAAAAAAAGACTTTCTTATAATTATTGTGTCAAAAGATCAGTCGAAACAATCCTCTCCAAATCTTACCTTTGCATAAGCCTTGATAGCTTCAACGCATTTTGCAAAGCCAAGTTTTCCACTGTCCAGGCAAAGATCATAATTAAGAGCGTCTGTCCAATTGTGCCCTGTGTGATATTCATAATAATCAGCGCGGGCCTTGTCGATCTGAGCAA
This sequence comes from Butyrivibrio sp. LC3010, assembly GCF_000424385.1. Lineage (GTDB taxonomy): Bacteria > Bacillota > Clostridia > Lachnospirales > Lachnospiraceae > Butyrivibrio. Next base: position 22,964 of record NZ_AUJU01000022.1, read on the forward strand.
TGAATTTTTCAAGCTCTTTTCCTGTCATGCTCTGAACCTTACCGGCTTCCTGCATCAGGAAATCGTGATCTGCATGAACAAATACCCTGAGGGCATTGTCATAATCCTTTAATACAAAATCAGCACATCTTCCGACAATAACGCAGGGTTCTCCTTTTTCTGCCAGCATCTTTATTGCCTTCGCCTGATAACTGAATATGTTTTCATCAGATGTAAAATCCGAGTCTCCCGGCTTCTTAACACTGCCATCATAGATTGTAGATATAAGTGAGAGCTTATTCTTCCAGCTTTTCTTTACCTTCTCATCAGCATCAACAAAAAGGCCCTCATTTATTCCACTTATCTCAGATGCAACCTTGGAAAGTTCCTTGTCGTAATAGTGGATTCCAAGCTCGTCTGCAAGCATCTTACCTACAGTGCGGCCGCCGCTACCATACTGTCTTGCTATTGTGATGACTATATTTTTCATGATATTCCATTCCCCCTAAGATTTACTCACCCAAATATGCTTTTCTGATTGATTCATCGCTTAGAAGTTCGTCAGCGATTCCTTCTTTTACGATGCTTCCTGTCTCCAGTACATAAGCTCTGTCAGCAATTGTCAGGGCTTTCTTCGCATTCTGCTCTACGAGAAGAACCGTAACTCCGTCCTTGTTCACATCCTCAATTATGCTGAAAATCTCATTTACAAAAATCGGAGAAAGTCCCATCGAGGGCTCATCCATAAGTATTATATCAGGATGAGACATGAGCGCTCTGCCCATTGCCAGCATCTGCTGCTCTCCTCCTGAGAGGGTTCCGGACAGCTGGTTTTTTCTTTCCTCAAGTCTTGGGAATCTCTTGTATACCATTTCCAGAGTTGACTGAAACTCGGCTGCATCATTTCTTGTGTACGCACCCATTTTCAAATTCTGTAATACCGTCATGTCGGCAAAAACTCTACGCCCTTCCGGCACATGAGCCATTCCCAGTGATACTATCTTATGCCCGGGTGTATGGACAAGATCGGTATCGTTATACATTATCTGTCCATCAGCAGGCTTTATAAGGCCTGAAAGTGTGTGAAGTATTGTGGTTTTGCCTGCTCCGTTTGCACCGATAAGGGCAACTATTTCTCCCTTTTCAACATGAAAAGATATTCCCTTTAATGCCTTGATAACGCCATAGTTGACGCTTAATCTCTTTACATCAAGTAGTGACATTTTTTGCTCCTATAAATACAAATTTTATTCTCCAAGATAAGCTGTGATTACTTCAGGGTCTGCAAGGACTTCCTTCGTATTACCCTGCTTCAGTACACGGCCAAAGTTTAATACCGTCAGCTTTTCACAGATACCTGAAACCAGCTTCATATCATGTTCTATGAGAAGTATGGTCATATCAAATTCCTTACGAACAAGGGCTATCGTATCCATGAGTTCTGCAGTTTCATTCGGATTCATCCCGGCTGCCGGCTCGTCCAGAAGAAGAAGCTTTGGTGACGTAGCCATAGCCCTGGCAATTTCCAGTTTTCTCTGCTTACCATATGGGAGGTTACTTGCAAGAACATCTCTCTCCTTATCGAGATCAAATACTTTAAGAAGTTTCATGGCCTCTTCATCCACCTGCTTCTCCACTGCCCTGTATCTTCCGATATGAAGCACTCCTTCAAGTCCGCTGTAACGGAAACGCTCTGTAAGTCCCACTTTAACATTATCTATAACTGACATCTGATGGAACAATCTGATATTCTGGAAGGTTCTTGCTATACCTGCATGATTTATCTTAATGGTGTTGTCTCTGGTTATATCCTTACCATCAAGTCTGATCCTTCCTTCATTTGGTTTATAAACACCTGTCAAAAGATTGAATACTGTAGTTTTTCCGGCTCCGTTAGGACCTATCAGTCCGTAAAGTTCTCCCTTTTCAATTGAAATACCAAAGTCATCCACTGCACGGAGTCCGCCGAATGAAATGCTAAGGTTATTAACTTCAAGTAATGCCATGGCTTACCTCCTCTTTTTGAATTTTGAAAGAATCATCTTTCTGAATATGATTACGTTAGGTGACCAGTTAAAGATCATCATCACAATCAGAACTATCGCATAGATAAGCATGCGGTAATTATTAAGTCCTCTTAAGAGCTCCGGCAGCATGTAGAGAATAACCGCAGCAATGACTGAACCTCTGATATTACCGATACCGCCAAGAACCACATATACGAGAATCATGATTGAAGCATTGTATCCAAAGTATTGTGAAGCAGCAGTAAGTGATGTGATATTGTGTGAAAAAAGAACACCTGCAGCGCCTGCAATTGCTGCTGAAATAGTAAACGCCATCATTTTATAGCCGGTAACATTTATTCCTGTTGCCTCAGCCGCAATGCTGTTATCACGGACAGCCATAATCGCACGTCCGTCTCTTGAATTTATAAGGTTCTGAACCACAAAAAGAGAAATCAGAAGTACTATAACAGCTATTGTAAAATTGGAATCGTGAGGGGTTCCGGTAATACCCATAGCTCCGTTTACTATTATCTCGCCCTCAGGTAAAAGCCCAAGTTCCATTGAATTCTTAAGAGACATATGAAGTCCGTTAGCATCAACTCCAAGATAGATGGCATTTATTACATTTTTAATGATCTCACCAAAGGCAAGTGTAACGATCGCCAGATAGTCACCTCGAAGTCTCAAAACCGGAATACCTATAAGGAATCCGAACAATGCCGCAAATGCAATGCCCACTACAAATGCCAGAAAAAATCTGATGGGAGTAGGAAGCATATTCTCAGTAACTTTTGAAAAGAATGCACTGAAAAAAGCACCTATACACATAAACCCGCAATGTCCGATACTAAGCTCTCCCAGTATACCTACACACAAATTAAGAGCTACGGCGATTACCGCATAGTATGTCATGGGAACCAAAAGTCCCTTCATGTGACTTGAAAGATTTCCGGTTAATATTAAAATCTCCATTATGATATATGCCGCTATCACTATTCCGTATGTGATTAGCTGGTCCTGCATTCGTTTTTTATTCATCTGTTTACACCTTCTCCTGAATTTTTTTACCGAGAATTCCTGTGGGCTTAACCAAAAGCACGACTACCAGAATTCCAAACACAATCGCATCAGAAAGCTGTGATGAGATATATGTCTTACTCAGAATTTCAATTATTCCAAGAACAAGACCTCCTATCATCGCTCCGGGAATAGAACCTATCCCTCCAAGTACAGCTGCAACGAATGCTTTTATACCGGGCATTGCTCCGGTATAGGGTGAAAGTGACGGATAGGCGGAACACAGAAGAGCTCCTGCTACAGCAGCCAGCGCTGAACCAATTGCAAAAGTAAGTGTAATTGTCTTATTTACATTTATTCCCATCAGTGTTGCTGCACCTCTGTCCTCAGCAACTGCAAGCATTGCCTGCCCCTCCTTTGTCTTGTGTATAAAAAGCTGAAGGGCTATAAGAATCACGATGCTTACCGCAATAGTCACAATGGTAACTCCCTGTATCCTGAGAGAACCATCCCCAAGGGTTACGCCATTCCATTTAACAACTGATGAAAATGATTTGATATCTGCACCAAAGATAAGAAGTGCGAGATTTTCCAGAAAATAGCTGACACCGATAGCAGTGATAAGAACTGCCAGCGGAGAAGCTGCCCCTCTAAGCGGTCTGTAGGCTATCCTCTCGGTGGTGACACCAAGCAGGGTGCAAATGATTATGGCTGCAATTATTCCAACAAAGGTATTCCCACTTAATGTAGAACATATGGTGAAAATAACGTAACAGCCAACCATAATGAAATCACCGTGGGCAAAGTTCAGCATTTTGGCAATTCCATAAACCATAGTATAGCCAAGGGCGATAATCGCATATATACTCCCAAGGCTAAGCCCATTTATCAGATAGGTTAGAAAGCTCATAATTATTCCTCCAAAAAACTTTTCTATACACTGTATTGTATCATCTAAGTCACCTATAGTGTATAGAGAAAAACGAGGAACGCTGAGTGTTCAGCATTCCTCGCCGATCTAAATCATATTAAAGATTATTGAACGCTTTATCCTTATTTATTGCGTTCCAGAAGTCAAAATTTTAGATTCCTGTTTTTCCGCTTTTGTCCACAAAAAGTCATAGAAATCAGTCAGCTGATACGTAAGCGCCGTCCTTGATAACAACAGCCTTAGGCTCTTTGTTAGGCTCACCGTTTGCTTCCCAGCTCATCTTAGCAGATGTAAGACCTGATGCCTCGATCTCTGTCATGGCACTCTTGAGTGCTTCGCAGATGTCGCTTGTGCTTGTATCAGGAGTCAGTCCTTTTGCTTCAATAGCCTGCTTGATGATGAATACTGCATCATAAGCATCAGCTGCAAACTGGTTAGGAACCTCACCATACTTTTCCTGATAGTTCTTAACGAAGTTAACTGTAAGATCATCTGTCGCATCAGCTGCGAAAGGTGTAAGAAGCATAAGTCCCTCAGCAAGTGATGTATCAAAATTCTCAACTGTAAGGATACCATCCATACCATCAACACCGAAGAATACCGGCTTGTAACCCATTGTGTCAGCCTGTGTAAGAATAAGTGAAGCATCCTTATAGTATATAGGAAGGAACACAAGATCAGCACCTGCATCCTTAGCCTTCTGAAGCTGTACAGAGAAGTCTGTGTTGTTATCTGCTGTAAATGCCTCTGCAGAAACTACTTCATAGTTTTTACCGTTTGACTCTTCAACAAACTTCTGATAAATACCGCTTGAATATACATCTGAGCTGTCATAGATGATACCAACCTTAGTAGCAAGATTGTGATCATTTATATACTGAGCAGAAGCGATACCCTGGTTAGGATCTGAAAAGCATACACGGAAAACGTTGTCGTATTTTACACAGTCAACAGCTGAACCTGATGGTGTGATCTGGAACATGTTGTCCTCTTTTGTATACTCGGAAACTGCAATTGAGCATGCACTTGTTGTTGAACCTACAAGAACCTGCATACCCCAGTCCTTAAGTGTATTGTAAGCGTTTACAGATTTCTCTGCGTTAAGTTCATCATCTTCCTTGCTGTATTCAACCTGATATCCATTGATACCACCAGCAGCATTAATCTCTGCAACAGCAAGCTCTGCAGCGTTACAAACTGCATTACCATATGCAGCCGCACCACCGGTAAGAGGTCCGATAGCACCAATCTTAAATACTCCTCCTGCACTCTCAGTACCCTGTGCGTCAGAAGCAGTATCAGCTCCTGCAGCGCCTCCATTTGCATTGCCTCCGCAGCCTGCTATTGTTCCTGCAAGAAGTGCAGATGCCGCCATAAGACTAACAATACTTTTAAGCTTCTTCATAATTTCTCCTCCTTAAAATCGTATTGGCACGATTACTTCGTAATCCTGCCCTTTCGGTCGGAACCATTCCAAATCATGACTTCGCCATGATGGCTCCCTAAAATCCATCGTGTGGATTTATGTTATTTAAGACTTTACAGTATTAAAGTCTTATTGTCAACCAATTTAAAAAATCACTTTATTATTTTTAGACTAAATATTATTTTGTAATTCTGATAGAAAATGTTTACAATTTAGTCTGATATTGATTTTAGGCAAAAGCTAATAGTTTTATCTGATCATGGCGACAGCTTCCTGAATTGTTGAAACTCCTATAATCTTAATATCCTTAAAGGCTCCCTTAAGCTTTGCTTCTGCACTCTTGGGAACTATACAGGTCTTAAAGCCAAGTCTTGCTGCTTCAGAAACGCGGACATCAGGCATGTTTACAGAACGGACTTCTCCTGAAAGACCAACTTCACCAAAAGCGATAAGATCATCCGGAATAGGTCTGTTTCTAAAACTTGATACTATTGCCATGCACATCGAAAGATCCAGGGCCGGCTCTATTAGCTTCATTCCACCGGCAAGATTTATATAGCAGTCATATGAAGAAAGTTCCAGTCCTACACGCTTTTCAAGCACTGCCATAAGAAGATTTACTCTGTTGTAATCAGTTCCGTTGGCCTGTCTTCTCGGAAAATTGAAATTAGTATGGCTGACCAACGCCTGAATTTCTATAAGGATTGGTCTTGTTCCTTCCACAGAACAGGTCACGATTGAACCGCTGGCATTCTCAGGCTTTCCCTCAAGCATAAATTCCGAGGGATTCTCGACCTCGATCAGCCCCTCCTGTCGCATCTCAAAGACACCTATCTCATTGGTAGATCCAAATCGGTTTTTTACTGCTCGAAGAATTCTGTAGGATGCATGTCTGTCACCTTCAAAATAAAGAACAGTGTCTACCATGTGTTCAAGCACTCTTGGTCCTGCAACGGTGCCCTCTTTAGTTACGTGTCCAACGATGAAAACTGAAATTCCAAGCTGCTTCGCGATTCTCATAAGGACAGCAGTGGACTCCCTTACCTGGGATACGCTTCCGGGTGCGGAGCTGACATTCTCATTAAACATGGTCTGAATTGAATCTATTATAACTATCTCAGGTGAATGCCTTCTTATCACTTCCTCTATTGTGCCAAGATCAGTCTCGCAGAATAAATTCATATCATCAGAAAAATCACCTATTCTGTTTGCTCTTAGCTTTATCTGTTGAAGCGATTCCTCACCTGAAATATAAAGGACTTTCTTCTTATCTGCAGCAAGGAGTCTTGCGGTCTGAAGAAGAAGTGTTGACTTACCTATTCCCGGATCTCCTCCCACAAGGGTAAGCGAACCCTTAACAAGACCACCCCCAAGGACTCTGTTAAGTTCTCCTATGTGCGTATCATATCTGTCCTCTTCATTTAATGTTATTTCTGAGAGCTTCATGGGCTTGGTCTGAGGCTCTCCACCTACTACTCCGGATATTGATGATTTCTTGCTTGATTTTCCGGTTACAGAAGGCTTTATTGTCTCCTCTACAAACGTATTCCACTCCCTGCAACCGGGACACTGCCCCATCCACTTTGCAGATTCATAGCCACAGTTCTGACAATAAAATACTGTTTTTATCTTTGTTGCCATTATTTTGGTACTCCCCTTTTAACGCATTCTTCCGGCCAGATATGGATACCGTAAGCTCAAATAATATACACTAACGTTAACCAGTTCCTACATAATTCATTTATTGCTTATCTTCAATTTCTGGTCCCATATTATTCATTTTTGCTCATCTTCATTGCATGCTCACATATAATTCATTTAATGCTCAACGGCAATTCCTAATGTCGTTTATTATCAAAGTAAAAGGGCTGACAAGCAGCCCTTTTTATCATTTGTATTTATTTATGAATTTCTACTTTTGATGGAGCAGTTCCAAGCGGTACGCTCAAGCTAAGCTTTCCACCAACTCCTGTTTTCATCGGCCCGATATTCTTGCCATCCACGAGTACGTGATACTCTGCATTCTCTTCAAGACCAACTGTAATCTGTGCATCTCCCGGTCCTTCAACCTCAAAGGCTACGCCTGAATCACTTTCTCTAAAGTGTGTAACTGTTGTCCCCGGCACTGATTCATAGAGGAACATCTCATTTTGTTCCAGCTTGGTAATGTCCTTAAATGTCTTGACCTTCAAAATGTTTCCTTCATGTTTGAAGTTATCAAGCTTGTTCTTTTCAGGTAATTCATAATTACCAAAGCTTATAGTCCCATCAGATTCCGCTCTCAGTAACTGTTCTACGACAGCCATTTTCTACCTCCTATTTGATTATTCTGTTTATAAATATAACAGAATAATTGTACAAAGTATTTTTACTGCTTTAATTATATAGCATCCTACTCATTTTTTTTATTAAAACTTTATGAATCATTTCGATTTTTTGGATACTGATTTCTTGGCAGTAGTTTTTCCGGCTGCCTGTTTCTTAGAGGCAGTTTTACGGGTGGTCTGTTTCTTGGCACCAGCCTTCCCGGAAGATTTCTTATCTGAGGATTTCTTATCTGCGTTGTCAATTCCACCCTTCTGTGAAAAAACAACCTTGTCATCCTTGATGCCAATTGTGACATTGCCGTCACGTTTAATATTACCCTTCAGAAGCTCCTCAGCCATAGCATCTTCAATAACTGACTGTATCGCCCTCTTAAGCGGTCTTGCACCCATCTTGGCATCAGAGTATTTCTTAACCAGAAATTCCTTCACAGCCTGAGTCATGGTAAGGTTGATATCAAGCTGTTCCTTGCATCTCTTTGCAAGATTCTTGCTAAGAAGAGTCACAATCTCCATCATCTCATCGTTATTAAGCGGATGGAATACCATGATCTCATCGATACGGTTAATGAATTCCGGCTTAAAGAGGCGCTTAACCTCTTCCATTACGCCGCTCTTCATGTGCTCGTAATCCTTCTTCGCATCAGATGCGGTATCAAAGCCAAGTTTCTTAGGCTCAATGATTCTCTGAGCACCAACGTTTGATGTCATTATGAGAATAGTGTTTTTAAAGCTTACCTTTCTACCCTTTGCATCTGTGATATGTCCATCATCAAGCACCTGCAAAAGTACGTTGAATATATCAGGATGAGCTTTTTCAATCTCATCAAACAAAATTACAGAATAAGGATGGCGTCTTACCTTTTCACTGAGCTGACCGCCCTCATCATAGCCTACATATCCCGGAGGTGATCCGATCATCTTGGATACGGAGTGACCTTCCATATACTCAGACATATCAACTCTTATAAGGGCATTCTCATCGCCAAACATAGCTTCAGCAAGTGCCTTGGAAAGTTCTGTTTTTCCAACACCTGTAGGGCCAAGGAAAAGGAATGATCCAATAGGTCTGTTTGGATCCTGAAGACCTACTCTTCCTCTTCTGATAGCCTTGGAAACAGCAACAACTGCATCCTCCTGTCCGATAACTCTCTGATGAAGTATCTTTTCAAGCTTAAGAAGTCTCTCAGACTCTTTCTCTGCGATCTTCTTAACAGGAATCCTGGTCCACATAGCCACTACTTCAGCTATATCATTCTCAGTAACTACATAATCTGCGTTTTTCTCTTTCTTATCCTCCGCAGCCTTCTTACGATTGAACTTCTTAATAAGTGCTTCCTGCTCGCGGTGAACCTCTCCGGCTCCGGCAAAATCTTCCTTGGCAAGAAGTTCTTCAATCCTGCCATCCATCTCTCTGATGTCCTGCTCCATCTGGCGAATGGCAGCTGATGAACCTGTGAGACGAAGTCTTACTGCTGATGAAGCCTCATCTATAAGGTCAATTGCTTTATCCGGGAGATTTCTGTCATTTATGTAACGACTGCTGAGATCAACCGCTGCCTGAATAGCTTCAGGAGTGATCTTTACATGATGATGCTCTTCATATTTTCCGACAATTCCGTTAAGGATAGCAAGAGTCTCATCTCTGTCCGGTTCCTCAACGCTAACCGGCTGGAAACGTCTCTCAAGAGCAGCGTCCTTCTCAACATACTTGCGATATTCAGTGATGGTTGTTGCACCAATCATCTGGATCTCGCCTCTTGCAAGTGAGGGCTTAAGGATATTGGATGCATCGATCGCACCCTCTGCACCACCGGCACCGATAAGGGTATGCATCTCATCAACAAAAAGAATTATATTGCCGTCATCTATGACTTCTCTGATGACACGCTTAATACGTTCCTCAAATTCTCCACGATATTTTGATCCGGCGATCATACCTGACAGATCCAAAGTCAGAAGTCTCTTATTCTGAACAGTAAAAGGCACATCTCCTGAAATGATTCTCTGGGCAAGGCCCTCCACTACTGCTGTCTTACCTACGCCGGGCTCACCTATAAGGCACGGATTATTCTTGGTTCTGCGGCTAAGTATCTGAATCACACGCTGAATCTCATTATCTCTTCCGATAATTGGATCAAGCTTGTTATCAGCAGCCAGTGCCGTAAGGTCACGACTGTACTGGTCAAGCATGGATGCCTTTTTATTGGCGTTCTTCTTTCTTCCAAGGTCTTCCTTAACCAGGTTCACATCCTCGCCCATGGCGGACAATGTCTCTGCATAAATCTTCTGAATAGAAACATTCATAGTTCCTATAAGACGTACAGCAACATTCTCCCCTTCCTTGATAAGTGCAAGAAGTATATGCTCCGTTCCAATCTTCTCAGCACGGAATCTGTCAGCCTGTCTTGCTGCTTCATTAAGGACATTCTCAGCTCTTGGAGAAAATCCCTCTTTATCAAGAAGTGTAAGATTACCGCCTTCTACAATGAGGTCTCTGATGACATCCATCATCTTATCCTCATTAATTCCATTATCAATAAGTATTCTTGAAGCTACGCAGCCTTCAGTTTTTATAAGGCCCATCAAAAGATGCTCAGTTCCAACATAATTGAGCTTTAAGGTCCTTGCGGTTTTTCTTGCGAGCTTCAGCGCTTCCTGCGCTTTCTCTGTATATTCTTTACTCAAGTAGGCTCCTTTCTTCGCATATTTTCCATATTACCTGCGAAAAAGTATTTGTTCATCACAGCCCGTAGTCACTATAGATATTATCTACGAGTTCATGTATTTCATTCTTAGTCACACCTTTACACATGGCTCTCGCCAAAACCACGCTCAGCATATCGTGTGCCTCATCCAGTGCCTCCAGCTTGTTTAGATCAATAGCTATTATAGCACCTCTTCTCCTGTCAATCTTAACAAAGCCCTCCTGCTGTAAAATGGAGTAAGCCTTATTGACCGTATGCATATTAATGCCGATCATCTCAGCCAGCTGCCTGACACTTGGGAGCTGCTCTCCCTCCCGGAACTGAGACGTGGCAATTCCCATTATGATCTGATTGCACAGCTGAACATATAAAGCCTCGTCACTGTTAAAATCAATTTCAATTACCATGGCAGTCTCCTTTCCTGTGATACGTCTAGTATAACAAAGGATGCCAGGTTGTCAAATAGGAATCTATTAGAAAAAATCCACTTAAATCGTGAAAAAGCTTACTAAGTGCTCTCTTCAAACTAAATAAAGAGTTGTAAGTAAAAAGACCGCGCAACAAAAGCTGCGCGGTCATACCAAACTCTATAAATATTAAATACTTAGTTACGATCTTCATCATCCAAATCAAGGAATTCAAATTCAAAATCCTCATCATCAAGAAGGAAGTTGCGGGACTTACGTCCTGTAGGAGCCTGTGGAGTTACCTGTCTGGGAGCATCATTTCTCTCACGTGAAGGAGCTACTCTCTCAGGTCTCTCTGCTCTGCTTACTCGCTCTGATCTCTCAGGTCTCTCTGGAGTTATAGGTCTTCTTGCCGGCTTGTCATCCTGAAGAAGAGATGCAGCAGAACCCATAGGAGCATTCCTTCTGGGTGAAGTTGTTCTCTTGCTGTCAGCTACTGTTCTTCCAAGAGACTTGGGCTCATCATTTTCGTCCTTATCAAAGAATCTCTTAGCCGGCTTCTGCTTCGGAAGATCATCGTACTTATTCTTCTTCTGAGGTGCAGCTTCTTCTTCCTCATCCTCGTAATACATAGCATCACGAAGCTTATAAACAAGGAGAAGAATACCAAGTACCAGAATTGCGATAACTACTGCCATTCCGATAAGAGCACCTTTAAGCTTGCCTACCTGCTCCTGAAGTGCATTAGCCTGCTGACCTGCCTTGGCATAATCTAAAAGATCACCGAGCTTAACCTGTGTACTCTCAACGTTATCATAGAGATACCAAACCTGATTGCCGGTTCCGTCATCCTTATAAGCAAGCGAAAACTCACCGTTACCTACATCCACAGGATTAGCTGCAGGCTGCTCTGCGGGCTGTTCACCCTCTGCAGGCTGTCCTTCAACTGCTTCGCCTTCTACAGGCTGTTCACCTTCAGCGGGAGCCATCTCTCCGCTCTCACCCTGAGGGTCATCTGCAGGTGCTTCTGCAGCAGGAGCACCCATTGTCAAAAGGTCAGCTCTTACAAATCCTGCTCTTCCGCTCTCACCAAACTTTATCTGATACCATTTCTTGGAATCAGTTCCCTGTGCTTCTCCTGTAACAGTAACGCCATCCCCGTTTTTAACGGTTCCAACAGTAGTATATCCTGTGCCTGCACCTGATCTTACATTAGCACTTTCTACAGAAACCGTAGCAGCCTGTTCAGCAACAGCTGTAACCTGTGTCTCAGGAAGTGATGCACTTGCTGTACCGGCATCAGTACTCTTGGTCTCACCTGATTTCGAAACAAGGTCACTTCTGATATATCCGTATTCATTCCCATTTACATAAATTCTGTACCACACATATCCTTGCGAATCTGTAGTCTCATCAATAATATCAACCTTGTCCCCCGAATCAAGACTTGATACCTGCTGGGAAGATGTGCTCGCTTCTGATCTGACCTTAACATTTGATGATGTTACGGTACCTGTAGCAGCCAGTGCTACGATGGGCTGTCCAAAAGCCAATACACCGGCAGTCATTATAGATGCCGCATATATGGCACTTTTCCCAATTTTCCTACTCATCATACCTTAATACCTCCGGTTGCAAGTGCATTATTTTTTTTAAATCCAATGCACAAAATATTTCTGTCTGCTGATAATTACAACTCAACATTTGGTGCTAGTATACCACAAAGCCACTATATTTTCATCCACCAAAGGATATTTTGCAGTCATATATTACAAAATCACCTGGCCCTGTGCTCTGCTCAAACAAGCTCCACTAAGCTCGACAATACCTCGCTAAGTGCTCTGCTCAAGCAAGCTCCACTAAGTTCGAGAATACCTCGCTAAGTGGACTTGCATGGCTCGCACTAAGCTCGAAAATACCTCGCTAAGTGCTCTGCTCAAACAAGAGCTGTGAAAAAGCTCTCTTTTCCACAGCTCCTTATTTAATATTTTCTTTGCTTAAGAAAACAATCGCTTACGCTTCTTCGATAGCTTTACCTATATCATGGCGCATGTATTTATTCTCAAAACTTACCCACTCTGTAGCTTCGTAAGCTTTCTGTCTTGCTTCCTTTAAGGTATCGCCCTTTGCTGTAATACCAAGGACACGGCCACCATTTGTTACGACCTTGCCGTTTTCATCAAACTTTGTTCCGGCATGGAAGCAATAGTAACCATCCTTATCCTTGAAGTTCTCAAGGCCTGTAATCTCCTTGCCTTTCTCGTAGCTTACAGGATAACCGTCTGATGCAAGTACAACACAAACTGCTGCCTTATCCTCAAACTGAAGGTCAAGCTCATCAAGAGTACCGTCAATAACTGCCTCGCAGACTTCGATCATATCTGTCTTAAGTCTGGGAAGAACAACCTGTGCTTCAGGATCACCAAATCTTGCATTGTACTCAAGTACTTTGGGCCCGTCCTGTGTAAGCATAAGTCCAAAGAATATTACACCCTTAAATTCTCTTCCCTCTGCTCTCATGGCATCTACTGTCTTCTGATAAATGTGCTCCTTGCAGAACGCATCCACCTCAGCTGTGTAGAAAGGACTGGGTGAAAAGTTACCCATTCCCCCTGTATTTAAGCCTGTATCGCCATCTCCTGCTCTTTTATGATCCTGAGCAGAGCTCATAAGCTTTATGGTCTTTCCATCAACAAATGAAAGAACAGATACCTCGCGACCTGTCATGAACTCCTCGATGACCATCTTCTTACCGGCATCACCAAACTTTCTGTCCTCCATGATCTGGCGGACGCCTGCCTTGGCATCTTCCTTTGTCTCACAGATAAGAACGCCCTTACCAAGAGCAAGTCCGTCTGCTTTAAGAACAATCGGATACTTGGCATCTTCAAGATATTTAAGTGCTTCCTCGGGATCCTCAAAAGTCTCATATGCTGCTGTTGGAATGTCATACTTTTTCATAAGATCCTTGGAAAATGCCTTACTGCCTTCCAGAATAGCGGCATTCTTTCTGGGACCAAATACTCTGAGTCCCTCTGCTTCAAAAGCATCAACAATTCCGCCTACTAGCGGATCATCCATACCTACAATAGTAAGATCAATTTCCTTTTCCTTGGCAAAGCTTACAAGCTTATCAAACTCCATAGGTGAAATGGCAACGCACTCAGCAAGCTCTGCAATGCCTGCATTTCCGGGCGCACAATAGAGCTTATCAAGATGCTTACTTCTTGAAACCGCTTCTGCTATTGCATGTTCTCTGCCTCCCCCACCAACTATAAGTACCTTCATTTCTTCCTCCTCTTGTGTATTGGCACGATTACTTCGTAATCCTGCCCTATCGGCCGGAACCATTCCGAATCATGACTTCGTCATGATGGTTCCTCCTCTGTAAATGCTGGTTTATATCTGACTCAGTACGATTGGATACGGATACCGTAAGCGTCCAAATGTCGTGCACAAACGGTATCCGCTCATCATATAAACATTGATCTGCGAGGCTCAAAGCTCGTCAGGATCATAACCATCAATTATAACTTTGCCATCCTCAATTCTGATTTTCTCATTGGCTATGAGATCGATTGCCTTGGGAAGTATCTTCCATTCAGCCTGCTCCATAATGCGCTGCTGAAGACTCTTTGCGTCATCATCAGGTCTTATCATCACAGGTTTTTGTAAAATGATAGGGCCGGTATCAGTACCCTCATCAACAAAATGAACCGTTGCTCCCGATACTCTGACACCTCTTTCCAGCGCTTTCTCATGAACCTTAAGTCCATAGAAGCCTGTTCCGCAAAATGACGGAATAAGTGAAGGATGAATATTTATGATTCTGCCACTGAATGCTTTAACGATTTTTTCAGGAATCACAACAAGACATCCTGCAAGCACAATAAGATCCGGATTCTCAGCCACCAGTAAATTATAGAAAGCATCATTAAATGCTGCGCGGTCCTCAAATTCCCTGGGTACAAGCACCTCTGTCTTTATTCCGTGCTTTTTGGCGCGCTCTATAGCGTATGCGTTTCTGTTGTTACTAAAAACCAGACCGATCTTAGTATTGGTTATAGAACCATTATCTATGGCATCAATTATTGCCTGAAGATTTGTTCCTCCACCGGAAACAAGGACTGCAATGTTTAGCATATCTCTACTCCCTTGTCACCTGCCTCAACAGAACCTACGATCCAAGCCTTCTCTCCTGACTTCTCAATAGCCTCAAGAGTCTTCTCTGCGTCTGCAGGATCAACTGCTATAACCATGCCAAGACCACAGTTGAAGGTGTTGAACATCATATGCTCTTCAAGATTACCAGTCTTCTGCATGAGCTTGAAGATAGCAGGAACCTCATAACTGTCCTTCTTAACTACAGCCTTGCAGCCTTCAGGAAGCATTCTCGGAATATTCTCATAAAAACCACCGCCTGTTATATGGCTGTAGCCTTTAACTTTAACGCCGGCATTTTTGATGCCCTTAACCATTTTTACATAAATTCTTGTGGGCTCAAGAAGTGCCTCACCAAGTGTGCAGCCCAGCTCATCATAGTACTTTTCAAGGCTTTCCTTAGTCATATCGAAAACCTTTCTTACAAGTGAAAAGCCGTTGCTGTGTACTCCGCTTGAAGCCACACCGATAAGTGTGTCTCCGGGCTTAATTGTACTTCCGTCAATCATGTCAGCCCTGTCTACAACACCTACAGCAAAACCTGCAACATCATACTCATCCTCAGGCATAAGTCCGGGATGCTCTGCTGTCTCACCACCTACAAGGGCACACTCTGACTGCTTGCAGCCTTCTGCCACACCCTTAACGATTGCTGCGATCTTCTCAGGGTAATTCTTACCGCAAGCTATATAATCAAGGAAGAATAACGGCTCACCGCCGGCACATATTACGTCATTAACACACATCGCAACAGCATCGATACCGATTGTGTCATGCTTATCCAAAAGAAAAGCAAGCTTAATCTTTGTTCCTACTCCGTCAGTTCCCGAAAGAAGAACGGGATCCTTCATATTTTTAATATTTGCAAGGGAAAATGCTCCTGAAAATCCTCCGATACCACCAAGAACTTCGGGTCTTGTGGTCTCCTTTACATATCCCTTTATCATCTCCACTGACTTGTAGCCTGCTTCGATATCAACACCTGCGTTTTTGTAGTTAAGCTCTGACATTTTTTCCTCCGTTTAATACACTTCACAATTAATAATTTTTATATCCAACTTCCTGAAGATGCTCATCCTTCTTAACAACGGCATCCTTAAGACCCTTAGAATATTCCTTAAGCTTATTAAGAAGCTCCGCATCACTTGTAGCAAGAATTTTTGCTGCAAGAAGTCCTGCGTTCGCGCCACCATTTATGGCAACTGTTGCAACAGGAATACCTGTGGGCATCTGAACGATGCTGTATAATGAATCTCTTCCGCCTAATGAAGTTGTATGCATGGGAATTCCGATAACAGGCATAGGGAAAATTGCGGCGCACATTCCCGGAAGGTGTGCTGCCATTCCTGCTCCGGCTATAATGACTTTAAAACCTTTTTCCTCAGCGCTCTTCGCATATGTAAAGAACTCATCGGGTTCACGATGTGCTGATATAATGTTCATCTCATAAGAGATACCCAGCTCATCAAGTATCTGTGCTGCTTTGGACATAACCGGCATATCCGAATCCGAGCCCATAACAATTCCAACCTGTGCCATATTGCTCCTCCTGTTACCAAAAAAATAGAACTACTATACTAGTGTACTGACATGCTATTTTAATCAAAATATTACCATGTCCGTACACTAGGCAATCCTACCACAACCATAGGGTTATTATCAACTAAATAAATCAGAAAAATTACCACATTTTAAACGAAAAAATCCCCTTCTAATGTGTCAGAGACTTCACTCTGCTCAAAGCTCTCTTAAGCCTCTTATCCAGGTCTCTGAATCTCTCAAGATGCGCTAAAAAGGCTTCATCATCATCGTCCTTAATACCTTCCTCCATTAAAAGTGCCTCATTTGCCAGTTCCTGTGCACCTATGAGTCTTGCACTGTCCTTTGCGGCTCTTACGTCATAAAGATATTTCCCGATATCAGACATATCAGGCTTTTCAAAAGTAATAGCTGAGCTTTCAATCTGCTCATACTCCTTTAGTATCTCAACATAAAAAGTCGGATCAAAGAGAAAATACTTTTTTGAATCCTGAAGATTCAGTCCCTTTAAATGCTGCTGGAGTTCCTTCCAGACTTCATCCACGGTAACACTACCGATAATCCCGTATTTAATAAGGATATCCTCCACTATTTTTGCAGAAAAAGGCTTCTTCATATAATCTGAAAATCCTGCCTTCAGATACATTGTTCCGTCCATGGCAGAATCATTGGCAGTAACCATAACTATGGGTACTCCATGGCAGAGATTTTCTCTCTTCATAACTGAAAGTGCTTCCATTCCATCCATCACAGGCATCAGATGATCCATAAATATCAGGTCATAGTAATTTTGGCGCACTAATTCAACCGCTTCCTTTCCATTGGAAGCAGTTTCCGTTTCAGGTCCCAGCATTTTTACCATCTCCGCAAGGACCTCTGCATTCATTTCCGCATCATCTACAATAAGAACTTTAGCCATGAGTCTCATTCTCCGCAAGCATGTATAAAAGGCCAAATGCTCCACTTCCATGGATTGCTGCCATTGAAGCGGATTCCTTCTGTACTATAATTTCATCAAAGGTCATGATATTTGCTACCCATCTGCGAATGTCCTCAATTTCTGAAGTAGACAGATCCGAATGGGTTATAAATAAAAGCTTCCTATCTATAGGAGCATAGTGCGTCAGCTGATCCTCCACATAAGCTTTACGGGTCTTAGTTGCAGGTCCTATCATCATTTTACCAAGAGTTCCTCTGCCATCCCTGAACAAAATAGCAGGCTTCATCATAAAAATTCTGCTCATACCGCCGGTTCTTCTTTTTATTCTTCCCATTCTGATAAGGTAATCGATGGTGTCAATAAGGAAGCTTGTGTGTATGCGCTTCTTAATGGAATTAAGAGCAGCCACACAGTCCTGTACACTCTTTCCTTCTCTGCATAGCTTTATCGCCTGAAGCACCAGAATTCCGATTCCACTGGAAAGGCTCTCGGAATCAACAACAGTGACCTTATCAAAGGAGCCTGCAGCCTCAAGTGCCGCATGATAAGCCCCGCCTGCTTTTCCTGACATGCTGATATGAATGATATTCTCAGCATCCGATAGATGGGATGCAAAGAAATCCTCGTATTCCTGAACCGATGGAATATCCGCTGACAGATCCTCCATTCCTCCCTCACGCATATACTTAAGAACGCCCTCTGTTTCCACCTCAACTCCGTCAAGGAACACGCCGTTCTTGGTCTTTATGTAAAGAGGAATGGTTGGAATTCTAAGCTTCTCGATCATTTCCTTCGGAAGATCGCAGGCACTTTCTGTGGTCACAAGAATTGGAAGCCTCTCTCTTGCCGACAGGAGCTTCTCTTCCTCAGGGTCAATATATGTAGGACTTGTCCTGTGAATCTTCTCAGCAGGAAGTACGCGCAGCAGCGTATTTTCAAGCATTTCTCCGGAAATAGGCTTAAGCAGATACCCATCAAAACCTGCAGCCCTGTACACAGCCTGGTCATCTGCAGAAGAATACGCCGTAGTAACTATAACCGGCGTCTCACGGCACATGCCTCCAACCTGAGACCTTATCTGCCTCAGGCACTCTATTCCATCCATCTCCGGCATCTCATAATCCATGAAAATGCAGTCATACTCAATATCCGCACATCTTGATATGCAGTCCTGCCCGCTGTCAGACTGATCGATTACCATTTTTGTATCCTTCAAAAGCTTGGCTGTAACCAGTCTGTTCATCAGATTATCATCCACTATCAAAATCCTACAGGTCGGAGCCTCAAAGCTCTGTCTGTAGAACTGACTGGCTTCCCTTTTCCTCAGGGTCTCAATAGCCATATCTCCTATAGGCTCTGCCTTCACAATTTCCTGGGGAATGGTCACCGTAAAGGTTGAACCTTTTGTGTATATACTATTGACCTGAATATCACCATTCATTGCACTCGTCAGCTGCTTGACTATGGCAAGTCCAAGTCCCGTTCCGTTTATTCCCTTTGTCTGCTCTATATTTACTCTCTTGAATTCATCAAAAAGGTATGGCATGCTGTCTCTTTTTATACCCATACCTGTATCTTCTATTGAAAAAGAGATAAGTACCTGATTACCTTCCTTAATCCTTCCCTTTACAGTCAGCTTGACGCTTCCTTCATTAGTATATTTAATCGCATTGCTTATAAGATTCATAAGAATCTGTTCAATTCTTACGTCATCTCCCTTAAGCTTTCTTGGTATGGTTCTATCAATGTCCACATAGAAAGCAAGCCCCTTTCTTGAAGCCTCTTCCCATATCAGGTTTACCGTCTCTGACAGAAGAACCACAAGATCATATTCAGCAGGAACAATCTCCATTTTTCCTGACTCTAATTTACTCATATCCAAAACATCATTAATAAGCGACAGCAATATCTTACTTGCGCTCTTGATATTCTGGGCATTTTCCGAGACCTCAGGCGAGTTGGCGTTTCTTAAGATAAGCTCATTAGAGCCAAGTATTGAATCCAGAGGAGTTCTGATTTCATGACTGACGCTTGAAAAAAAGCGCGTCTTTGACTGCCCCAGCTCTTCTATCTCCTGCTTTTGCTTTTCTATAAGCCTGTTCTCCGATTTATATATCTGTGTCTGGAAAAGAATCATAACTGTCATCAGGACACTAACAATTACCACACTTGAGAAGGAATCAAAATGCGCTGCTTCAACAGTATGTTCTGCCACGTATTGCGGAAAATGGAATGCAATATAATACGCGAGAGCTGTTGTAATCACACCAACTCCAAGTAGTACATATTTCCGCTTACCCTCTACAGTCATACCTACATAGGCGAATCCAAACACGAACCATACAGGGGAGCCTCCGTAAATTCCTCCACCGAAGATAAATGCTGCAGGCAGAATAAAAAGAATCAGTACAGCTGCGATTATGGTTGCTCCGGTCTGAACCTTACGCTTCTTTATAGTGAGTGTTACAATTATGGAAAATACAAGTAAAAAAGCGGCAATAATAATAGTATTAACTATGTCATCCTGAACGATTATCCCAATGAATATCAGCAGAAACATAGCCAGAAGTCCGATTGCAGGAATGACAGAAAAGATTCTTTCCTGCAACGTTTTATTGCGGTCATTAGCCACATTAAACAAGCGATTGATGATCATGATGCATTACCTCCGTAAACGCGCATAATGTCAGCTCTGACATCACCTATCTGCCGTTTTAGAGCATCGTGGTTTGCAATTATGAAAGCTTCCCATTTAACATCTGCTGCCTTTTCAACCTCGGCAGCTTTTCTTGAAAGGTCATATGCCCCTATGATTCTGCTGGAGAGTTTTAGAGCTTCAAGCTTTATCCTGTAATTCTCCCAATCTCTCTCATCATAAAGCTTTTGAAGCTCTTCAATTATAGAGTCTGCTTCTCTGTCAAATTCATGAAGCATCTCCTCGTAGAACTCATCACTTCCTCTGCAGATCCTCGTACCCTCAACTGCATTTAAAACCGCATAATTTCCTCTTCTGTTTGTGGAAGCATCGGATATATCATCATCTTTGACAACATCCATGGTCACATATTCCCACATGGTTGAAGGCAGAAGCTTTTTAAGAACTCTCTCAAGCTCAGATATCTCAATGGGCTTTGCCAAAAACTCATCAAAGCCCTCCTTCATAAACATCTCCCTTACACCACTGACAGCATTTGCCGTAAATGCAATAATGGAAGTATGGTCATCAGGCCCTGCATTATGCCTTATCATCTTCATTGCTTCCACACCGTCCACATCCGGCATCATATGATCCATGAAAATAACATCAAACTTTTTCTTTTCACAAAGATTGACAGCTTCCATTCCACTGCGGGCAAGCTCAGCATCCATTCCGTAACCGGCAAGGATACCCTTGGCAACAAGAAGATTCATCTCTTCATCATCAACAACCAGGGCACTTACATTATTGAATACAAGCTTCTTTCCACTGGTTTCGGGATCAAACTCCCATACAGCCATCTTTCTGTTTACAGAATTCACTATAGAATGGCTAAATACCGGTTTTCTGATAAAGGATACCTTACTGCCATTAGGAATTCTGAACATACCGGACACTGATGCAATAACCGATATATCCGGCTTTATATTTTCATAGTAATCCCGATTTTCTGTATATTCTTCCTCAGCGATTATTATGTGAGTGATCTGATTTTTAGAGCACAGACTCTTAAGTTCCTCAAACTCAGAGACCTTATGAATAGGCACAGAAAGCCCCTTTAGAATATTGAGTATCATCGTATTGTAATACTCTCTAATTGCGGGGCTTTTATACTTATCATTTCTTATATAACATGCAATTTCCAGCTTTTCAGGGTGATCAACCATAACGCTGGGAGTTTCATCCTCAACCTTTTGAGGTATTGTGACCGTAATCTTGGTTCCCTTTTTTACTTCGCTCTCAATCCTGATAAAGCCGCCCATCTTCTTTACAAAACCGAAGACTATGGACAGTCCAAGCCCTATACCTTCAGCTCTTCTGCTTCGTCCGGAATCTATCTGGTACATTCCCTCAACTACTCTTTTTCTCTCATCTTCCGTCATACCGATACCGGTGTCAGTTACTTCTATGCACAGATTGACACCATAATCCTTCTTACGGGTAAAAATGCGCAGATTGACACAGCCGTTTTCACCCGTGAATTTAACCGCATTTACCATGAGATGTCTCATGATTCTCTTAATCCTTGCGGCATCTCCCACAAGCCTCGCCGGGATATTGGCATCCATATCGATGACTATCTCAGGAGTTCCCTGCCTTACCATCCTGAACTCCGTGGCAATATCATTAACTACAGATGATATGCGGTAGTCCTCCTCTGAAAGCACAAGGGAACCTGTATCTATTTCCGTATAGTCCAGAATATCCTCAATTCTACTGAATAACCTTCTACCAGCCCCCTGTATTGCATTAAGATCAGCTTTCTTTTTCTCCTCGCGCTCATCATTTAATAAAAGCCCTGATAGTCCTGTAACAACATTGATGGGCGTGCGGAGCTCATGGGAAATATTAGCCATGAAATCCTCGGATTTGCGCTTCATTTCACTCATTTCATCCTCAAGTTCATCCGCCATCCTTTTGGACACAGAGAACATTTCACAGATATACCCCGCCACCCTGTCAGCCAGGATCACCGCAAGAATATCCAGAAAAAGGATTGGAATGGACAGCTGTTTAAAGCTCTCCACCTTGGAAAACATCAGAATTACGTGATAAAGAATCAGAATCACATATCCCATCAGGAATATGCGAAGAGCAGCTTTTTCCTCAGTAAGAGAAAACAGCATCATGGCAAGCACTATAATAAGTGTAGCATTATACAATTGTTCAATATGGGATCCATAAAAGAATATGGCCAGAACGACAAAACCGGCATAGACAAAAATCCGGAACCTGAATACAAACTGTCCGGAAACATAAATACTCCAGGAGATGACAACTCCGACAAAAATTATCGGAATTGTCCAAAACTCCCATGAACTGGTAACAGATACAATTGCAAGACCCAGAGAAAAAACCGTATAACAGACGAGTATTACAATCTGAATACTCTTACGTATTTCCTCATTTCGCTTGCCTCTATCCATAACTGCACCTCACATAAAGGAAAAGTACAACAACAACCCTACCCAAATTATTGAAATAACATTGAGTATTATCCCCACGTTCGGAAAAAGTTTGAATATGTCCCTTTCCATCCTGGCTAGTATACCAAGAACAAGTCCTGTGATTGAATACAGCAGGCAAAACATAACCGCCACCGCGTATTTTGCTTCTGCCTGTCCGCCATTTCTATAGCTTAAGTAAACAGCATAGATAATTGTTGCTACAGAAATCACTCCAAGGGCCGAAGAAAGAACTCCCTTTTCAGGATGCTTCTTATCAGTAAACACGTATCTCCCACGGCTCCTGACAGGAAGCTTAATATTGAATTTTTTCCTCTTTTTTCTCTCCTCCATCATAGAACCTGATTAGTTTGCAGACAGATTGCCTGCGCCGTACTCCTTGTAATACTCATCTATTGCTTTCTTGATGTTCTTATCTATAACAACATCACCATCGAAAGACTTTCCATAGAGGTGTTCAACAACCTCCTGCATTGTTACAATGGCACCTGTCTCAAAGCCATAGCGCTCTCTGATCTCATCAAGGGCGCTCATATCAGTCTCAAGGCCCTTCTCCTGTCTGTTAAGTGAAACCATGAGACCAACTATATCAGCATCAGCCTGTTCTCTGATGATCGGCACTGTCTCTTCGATTGACTTTCCGGAGGTTGTAACATCCTCAATGATCATAACTCTGTCGCCGTCTCTAAGCTTTGTTCCAAGAAGGATACCCTTGTCGCCGTGATCCTTGATCTCTTTTCTGTTGGAGCAGTAACGGATCTCTCTTCCGTAAAGTTCGCTGATGGCGATTGTTGTTGCAACTGTAAGCGGTATTCCCTTGTATGCAGGTCCGAAAAGTACATCGAACTCAAGACCGAATCTGTCATGAATTGCTCTTGCATAGTACTCACCGAGCTTCTTTAACTGAGCACCTGTAACATATGCTCCCGCATTCATGAAAAACGGTGACTTTCTTCCACTCTTAAGTGTAAACTCCCCAAACTTAAGGACATTGCTGTCCACCATAAACTCAATAAACTCTTCCTTATATCTTTCCATTTTTGGACATACTCCTCTAAAACTATATTTATTATCCGGTTTACTCCGCTTTGATGCAAAACCACACACTCCGGGCTTGCATTCGCGGAGAACACCAGACTAATTCACTGTACTGTTATCAGAATTGTATCATAATAAAAAGCTTGTAAACTATTAATTAAGTATTAAAAATGACTTAACCAAGCGGTTTGTCGTGTAAAAATATTTTTATTTTAAAGCAGAAGCTATATCTTCCTTCATATCAAGAACCGCTTTTCTTGCAGCCTCTCCAAGAAGTTCCTGTGAAGGATCTCCATACTTTTCATTCTTCCATGCAGCTATGATTCCGCGGGATGAATTAACAATTGCTCCAAGTCCGTCCTTATCAAAGAAGTGAACAAGGTCTTTTCCTTTTCCGCCCTGAGCGCCATAGCCGGGAACCAGTATAAATGCATGAGGCATAATATCGCGAAGTACCTTACCCATCTCCGGATATGTAGCTCCCACAACTGCACCGACGTTACTGTAAGAACCATCCATAGATTCTGCACCCCAGGTCTCAACAAGACTTCCTACTGTCTCATAGAGAGGCTTGCCGTCAGCTACCTTATCCTGAAGCTCACCGCTGCTGGGATTTGAAGTCTTTACAAGTACGAAAATACCCTTGTCAAATTCATTACATACATTTATGAAAGGCTTTACTCCATCTGATCCCAAATAAGGATTAACGGTAGCAAAATCAGCATCGAACCCTTTTATAAGTGTATCGCCTACCTTAGATGCTCCAAGGTGCGCGATAGCGTAGGATTCAGAGGTTGAACCTATATCGCCTCTTTTTACATCAGCAATGACAAGGAGCCCCTTTTCATGGCAGTAATCAATGGTCTTCTTATAAGCTTCAAGTCCGGGAAGTCCGAACTGCTCATACATGGCAACCTGCGGCTTAACGGCAGGAACGAGATCGTATATATTATCAACTATCTCTTTATTAAACAAAAAGAAGCTCTCGGCAACTGCTTCCTGAGACGGTCCGAACTCAGAAAACGCTTTGTCAAGAATTCTCTTTGGGATGAAATCCGTCTTCGGATCCAGGCCTACAACAATAGGTGCTTCGGTCTTTTTAATACCATCAATCAACTTTTTAATCATGGGAATTCTCCTCTATAAACTGTATTTATTCCACGATAGTATACATGATTTTTTCACATTAGTTAACCCCTCATTCAACAGGATTATCTGCGAATAAGGGGCGGTTATAATTCTGATATTTTATTTGTTTGAACCAAAGAAAAAATCATCGATGCTTCCAAGGAGTTTAGCCTTGGGCATGGTCTTCAAAAGATACTTCTCAGGCTTTAGCGCTGCTACTGAAACCACACTCTCCTTGTCACTCTTGGATGTAAGGAACATTACAGGCAACTGTTTTATCTTAGGATCATTTCTGATTTCATTTAGTACATGAGGACCATCCATCTGAGGCATCATGTAATCCAGAAGAACCAGGTCAACTTCATTACTTTGAAGGAAATTCAAAGCTATCTTACCTGTGCTTGCCATGTAAACTCTATATTTAACTGAGAGCCAGGTCTTTATCATCCTGAGCATCGTACCGTCATCATCAACCACGAGAATTTTCTTTTTCTGATCTTCTCCAAGTGCATTACTCATTACAACAGTGTCGAGCTGATCAGCCAGCTCCTTCACATCAAGTGGTCTTAAGAATGTCTCTGTGACCTTGATCTTTGAGATGAATCTGGCTGCACACTCCAGCTCATCGGTATTCCCCACCTCATATAGAAAAAAGCGTTCCTTATCAATTGCTTCATCCAGATATTTAAAGGTTTCGATATCATCCATCTCCGGATTTTTGGCGTCAATATCACCAAGATATAAAACAAATAACTCAGGTTTGTTCTCGAGTGCCATGATGTCGTCCTTAATAAAACCACATCTTACAACCTCGTATCCGTCATTCTGTAGTCCCTTGGCTATGGCATTTACCATGAAGCTTTTTTGTGAACCTATCAGCAAAACTCTTTTATCCATATGATTCTTCCCTTCTTTATGTTAAAGAATCTTTAACAGACCATCTCTATCTACAGCTGCCAGTAGCCTCTTAATTTCTTTATACGTATCTTTAAAATCATCCGGCATTCTGTAGTCATCCATCATGGATACAACATCATCCGCGCTGTCGAAATAGTTACCTTCAACAAATTCTCTAAGACTTTTAAGCGCTCCACTAAGCTCTTCCGGTTCTATCAAAGGTTTACCAAGTTCATCTTCAGCCTCACTGTTTGCAGCTTCTATCAGTGGGCTTAAGAATTCAGCATATTCTTTGTAGTTGTGCAAAAGTTCAGGTGTTCTTCTCTCAATCTCATCAAGATCACCCTTGTTACCGCATTGTTCGAGGTATGCAGCAAGATTGGATAATTCTGTTGCACCTATAACTCTCGCGGAGCTCTTTAAACCGTGAACATAGGTAGTATAGTTTTCGATATCCTTAAAGTGCCAGGCATCTTCTATCGATTTGGCATTAGCTTCTATCGCCAGTGCAAAATTGGTTGCAACCTGTTTTAGTGCAGCAGGTCCTCCACAGTTTTTGGAGCCTGTTTCGTAATCTATACCACTTATATTGGTCATGACGCTTATAGCTTCAAGATCATCTGCTCCTATCTCATCTACCGTTGAGCTAAGTTCGAAGCCTTCGTCCTCAGGTTTTATTATAAGGTCTCTGGGCAACGTCTTTAATATTACATCTTCTAGCCGTGCTGAATCAACAGGTTTTGGAAGATATCCTGAAAAACCTTCCTTAAAGTACATTTCTCTTGCGCCGCTTATTACGTTAGCAGTGAGCGCAAATACCGGAACATCCTTATTCAGGTTCTCATCCAGCTCTTTCATTGCACGGAAAGTTTCTATTCCATCCATCCTTGGCATCCTGTGATCCATGAAGATAATATCATACTTGTTATCACAAACTTTTTCCAGTGCTTCAAAGCCACTTTCTGCAACATCCACCTGAATCTGTGTCTGCTTCAGAAGTCCCTGGATAACAGTGAGATTCGCCAGAGTATCGTCAACTACCAGGATTCTGGCATCGGGAGCATGGAAGCTCTCATGATAAGTATCCTGTCCCATGAGTGTCTCTTCATAGGTCGCAGCAAAATCACCGATAGGACTCCAGTTTAAGACCTTCTGCTTTATTGAAAATGAAAACTCACTGCCTTTTCCATACTCACTGCTGACAAGAAGCCTTGAATCCATAAGGGCAAGGAGCTGTTTTACTATATTCATTCCAAGGCCGGTGCCTTCAATTGTTCTGTTTCTGCTCTCCTCAATCCTTTCAAAGGGTGAAAAAAGCTTATCCATATCTTCTTTGCGGATTCCGATACCGGTATCCTTAATGTTGAATCTTAGGGATATATTATCCTTATCTATAACCTTATGATCTATGGTAATTGTTACACTGCCTTCATTCGTATACTTTATAGCATTCGTTATGACGTTCATAGCGCACTGCTTTATACGTATCTCATCGCCCATTAGTATGCACGGAATGTCTGTAGAAATATTGGTCTTAAGTTCAAGCCCTTTTCCCTGCATTCTCATATGTGCTGTGTTTATCAGGTCATTAACTAGTGAACTGAGATCATATTCAACAGGTATTATCTCGGTTTTTCCTGCCTCAATTCTGGAGAAATCAAGAACATCATTAACAAGTCCAAGCAGCAGCTTTCCAGAGCTGTTAACGTTGGAGGCATACTTTAATATCTCAGGATCTTTACTTTCCCTGAGGATCATTTCATTAAAACCAAGCATGGCATTTATTGGCGTTCTAATCTCGTGAGACATGCTTGACAGGAAGTTGTTTTTAGCCTCATTTGCCATCTGCTGGGTTCGCAGCTCATCTGCAAGAGACCGCTGGGCCTGGATCATCTTAATATAGTTAACCATGGTCTCCGCAGTTTTCATAGAATTTGCATACATATATTCAATCTCATCATCCGTATGGATATCGAGATTACGGAGTTTTTCAAGACATTCATCAAGCCCTGTAACTCCTCCGTCATAGAATGCCTGCACAGCATCCGCCAGCGACATGATAGGCCGCGCTATCCTGTACTGGGCTATCTGATTGGCAATTACACTAAGGGGTATAATTACCACCAGAATAAGCAGTATTAGTTTTATATCAAAAATAAGTGTCTCATTGTTCAGTCCGAAATTAATATAGCTTGGTGCTCTTGCAGCCTCTATCTCACTGACCTGCTTCTCAAGAGCTATAATGTTAGTCATCTTGGACCAGTCAATTGAAGAAGTCACCTTTTCTACAGCCCGATTGACTTCCTCAGAAATGGAGCCCTTCATGTTGGGAATAAGTGTATTAGCAAAAATTGCAGCGGTAAGTCCAAGTGCAACTGCCTGTATAGAGATGATAAGAGAAACTGTAAGACTTAGCTTTGATTTTCTTATATCCGCCATTTTCATGGTGAGTTCATCCACATCATCTCTGTAATATACGCCACTGAATATCAGCGATTTTACCTTATTGGGCGACTGTTTAAGTATTATATAAGCTATCGCTACTGAAACGAATGCCTCCGGAAGTTCATTAAGAAAATAGAATATTGATCTTGAGGGAGCAAATTCAGCAAATCCTCTTCCTGCAAGGATTCCAAGGCAACCTCCCCACAAGCTTCCATAAAACAACATATAAAAGAGCATAACAAAGAAAGCTTTTCTCTTTTTACCAAACATTCCGCTCATGGAAAAATAGTGCGTAATGGCTACCCCTACAATATAAATACCGGTAACAAATGCCAGCTCTTTATTAACAGATGTTTTTGCTGCAAAAAGAATAAAGCAGGAAAGTATTGCAGGTATAACACCTTCAAATGCAGAAAGCACAATAAGAGGTGAAAACTTGAACAGGTAGACAGAGGTGTACTGCCAAAAGTCCAGATTTTCAACACTATCCATATGCAGGCTGTTTTTAATTGTTAATATAGTTGTTATTGAGAAAAGGATTCCCAAAACAGCATATCTTAGGTAAAACTGTAAATCATGTTTATGATACATGGCAGTTTCCTCATCTAATCACTGTTCGTTGAATTGTAGTCCCATCCCCTTGCCTTTCTTTTTTGCATCTCCCAAAGCCATATCGGCTTTCCTGAAAAGATCATGATAACCTCTTCCCTGATCCGGATGTATCACAAATCCTGCTGAAATCGTGAAGCTTATCTTATCGTTGTGATAGTTAACTTCAAAAATATTTTCACAAAGGGTATCAATTCTGCTCTTTAGATTGTCCTCATCAATGTTTTCCACAAAGATCAGAAATTCATCCTGATCAAGATGACAAACAATGCCATCTCGTCCGAAGATATCATCAAGCCTTGCAGAAATACGCCTCAGAACCTCATCCCCTGCAAAATGTCCATACGAATCATTAATCCGCCTGAAATCATCTATATCAGCCATGATCAATGCAGATTGTCCGTGCTGATGTCTGTATAATCTGTTTCTTATAAGCGGTACAGCCGTATGCCTGTTGTAGAGCCCTGTAAGTGAATCTCTTTCAGCCATCTGCCTTACAAGATCCTTGGAACGCTTGTACTCATCTATATCAAAGGAAAGGAAATAACCTATCAGATCCCCCTTGTCCTCCATTACCTGATAAATTGTATGCGTCCATCTCGGAGCCATCTTTTTATCAACTATTCTGTGGAACTCTATCTCATCAGAGGTAATTCCGCTGTGATAAGCAAGTATCAGTCTGTCTTTTCCAAAGAAGTCCGCAACATTTTCCTGCTCATCCTGAATTACCGTATTCTGCACTATTTCATCAATCATGTTCTGATAGGACTCATCACTATAGTAAGCTTTATCCAGAATTTTCCTCTTGCTGCTAAGATGAAGTCTTAAGAGCTTATTCTGGGATAAATTGGCTACTATGAAAAATGAGTGCTTCTGGAACTGAGAGTATGAGTTGTATTCCAATAGCGAAACAAAGCCTCTTGCCGCAAGGGTAAGGTATACCGGAGATTCCGCCATAAAAAGCTCGTCGTCAATACTTCCGATTCTCTCTTCTTCCGCGGGATCATCATCTTCCTTTTTCAGCTCTATGATCTTTTTATTATGATCAAGTGCCTCTTCATCTTTTTCCGCGACAGATTGTCTGGTGATTTCTTTGCACTCATCCAGATAATCCAGACACTCCTCTTTGGTCATGGGTCTTCCAAAGAAGTAACCCTGAGCCTTCTCACAGCCTACTCTTTTCAGGAAATCCCAGGCTTCAATGGTCTCTACTCCCTCTGCAAGAGTCTGGATTCCAATCTCTTCTGCCATGTTTATAACGTTTTCCCAGATGGCAGTTTCTTTGGGATTCGACCCGAAATTCTGTAAAAACTTCATATCGAATTTGAGGACATCGAATTCATAATCCTTCAAAAGATTAAGAGATGAATAGCCACTGCCAAAATCATCCATCCATACCTGATAACCGCCTCTTCTGAATTTATCTATTGTGCCTTTAAGTACATCCTGGTTGTCATCCAGGGCACTCTCAGTAACTTCAACATGGATAAGATTCTTGGGAATATTGAACATTCCAACCGCATCATTAACAACCCGGTACATATCCTTTTGATGAAAATCCGTGCGCGATAAATTCACCGATACGGGATGAGGCTTAAGCCCCATATCCATCAGTTCCTTGATATCCTGACAAACCTGCCTGATTATGTAGGAGTCAAGCTTATATATAAGATGTGCATCTTCCAGAATAGGAATAAAAACGCCGGGCATCAGGAAACCATGCACAGGATCCACCCACCTTGCCAAAGCCTCAAATCCACAGACTCTTCCGGTTATAACCCTTACCACGGGCTGATAGTAAACCTGAATATAACCATGAAGCACAGCATCTCCAATATTGTGAATGATATAATGAGCAAGCTCAAGCTGAATACCCAGTTCCTTATCGTAATATCTGAAAATACTGTCGTAGTTCTTTTTTATGCTATTGCAGGCTATCCTCGCCCTGTCGCAGGCAATACTGATATCCATATCATCCGGATCGATCTCATAGATACCGGCGCGAAGATCAACCCCGGCATCAGGATTATAGCTTTTAACCCTTCTACCAAGATCGTCAATTCTCGATTCAATGCTGTCATAATATGCAAGCACAACAAAATGATCATCCGAGAACCTTGCCACCATCAGTTCCGGGAAGATCTTACTTATGTGTTTAGCAATATTCTGCAAAAAACGGTCCCCTGCCTCAAATCCATAGCGCGCATTATAGCTCTTAAAATTCTGAATATCAAAATAAATAATGACAAACTCCCGCTCTCTGTTCTTGCGGCTGTCCATTAGTTTTTGCGCTTCTTTTCTAAATGAATATAGATTCGGCAGTCCAGTTAACTGGTCAATTTCCTCATTTCTATGCATATTCCCCTCGCAGAAACAAAAAAATCAAATCTCTTTTGGTGCGTAATACTGATTATGCTTATTTATTATTACCGGAGCAGTACTAAAAACTTCGTCCCCTATATAGCATCTGTCCCTGTCTTCGTCTAATGTAAACTTTCGTCCGTCCGGATCGTTTTTCATAATGTTATCAAGAGCCTCATTTAAGCTTTCTTCCGGACTACATAAATAAATATTCATAACAATTCCCCATTATTTTTTATTTTTGGACAAGCCTCCGACATTGCGAAGCTTTTGTCCGAAACCAATTTCTGACATTCCAAAGAACCTCAAAAATCCAATCTCCCATGATTTATCTAAGAACTATAATACAACGAATATAGCAGCAAAAGAGCGTTTTTATGTTTTTTTAAGAGTAACTACAGTATTACTTTACAAACTTAATAAAATAAATCAAAATAGGAAGGATTGCGAAAAAAGGAGGATTATGAAATGAATTTAGGAGATAAGATACGCAGGTATTTTAGTCGCCCCGGATTTGCAAAAAAGTTTTGGATCATGGCTATTGGAGTTTTCTTTATGGGATTTTTCCTCTCATTTCTGATTGAGGTTGATCTCGGAACCGATCCGTGTACCTTTATGAATATTACAATTTCAAGGCGCCTTAACATACTCTTTGGAACCTGGCAGCTGATAATGAACACTTTCCTGTTCATTATAGTAATACTGTTCGACAGGCATCAGATAGGCCCCGGTACTATAGCCAACATGGTCTGCATCGGATACACCGCGGATCTTTGCAGATGGATATGGAAAAGGACCATCCCTGAATATCTGTTCAAAGAATGGCCCTATAGAGCTGTTATATTTGTCGCAGCACTTATTCTGTTTGTTATCGCCGCATCCCTTTACATGAATGCGGACATGGGAGTTTCTCCCTATGATGCAATTCCGAATATCCTTAGCAACAGACTTTTTAAGAATATCTCTTTCAAGTTCGTAAGAATCGCTTTTGATGGAACTGTCTTACTGATTGGCTTCCTTCTTGGCGGACGAGTTGAAATCTGCACAATTCTTATGGTCTTTCTGCTTGGTCCCACCATTACTGCAGTGGGCAAATTCTTAAACAAGTTTGAGTTTTAATCATAATAATTAAACTATCAGACTGCATCTTCAGTCGGCGTTTCTTCTTCAGAATCGCCGGCTGTATTTATTTGTTCTAAAGATTCAACTGCTGATTCATCTGTATCTTTATCCGCTTCTTCAACTGTCTCTTTATCTGCTTCTGAAAAGACATTAGCTTCGCTCTCGTCATTAAGCGGAGTATCAAAATTTTCGCTCTCTTCTGCCAGAGAGTTTTCAGCTTTTTCCTCATCTTTTGTCAGAGATGTTTCAGTCTTTTTATCATCTTCTACAGGAGATGTTTCTGCCTTTTTCTCATCTTTTGCCGAAGCTGTATCAGCCTTTTTCTCATCTTCCAAGGATTTGTCCAAGAGATCCTCAGAAGTTATGATTCTAATCTGTTCAGCGGTAGGATTCTCAAGCTGGGCAATTCTTCTTGCCTGGTTGGTAACTATCTCCTCGAAGAGATTTCTGATTTCTCTTGCATTAGCAAAGTTCTCAAGTCTTGACAGCTTCCTCTGGCTTATCATTTCCCTTACGTGCTTTTTAGCATCTTCCTCAAGCTCGTACTCATATTTATTAAGATTCATATTGAAAATCTCTTCGAGCTCATCAACAGAATAATCCGGGAATTCAATGTACTTGTTGAAACGGGACTTAAGTCCAGGATTGGAGTTGATGAATTTCTCCATAGGTTTTGTATAACCCGCAACGATTACCACAAGATCATCTCTGTGATCCTCCATCGCTTTAAGGATAGTATCTATAGCTTCCTGGCCAAAGGCATCATTTTCCTGAGAAAGAGCATAGGCTTCGTCTATGAAAAGCACTCCGCCAAGGGCCTGGTTTATCTTTTCCTGAGTCTTAAGCGCTGTCTGTCCCACATATCCTGCAACAAGTCCGGATCTGTCCACCTCTATGAGCTGACCTGATGAAAGCACCCCGATCTGCTTATAAATTCTTGAAATGATTCTCGCCACAGTGGTTTTACCGGTTCCGGGATTACCTGTAAATACAAGGTGAAGAGATACCGGCACAGATTTCATGCCCTCATCCTTACGCATCTTCTGAACCTTGGCAAAATCCGTAAGTTCTTTTACATCATGTTTTATTGAAGAAAGACCGATCAGACCATTAAGATCCTCCATGGGATCTGTCTCCGGCTCCTTCTCCTTTGGCTGCTCCTGCTTTACAGGGTCTGATGTGGTTGTAGCTGTGGGCATGGGAGGCACAGGCTTATCTGCATTATTGAAAAGTGCTCTTGCTTCATTTAATGCTTCATCTGCACTTGTGATTGCCCTGTTATTCTTTTTATCGTCTTTGTTTTTATCCTGTGCTGAAGACTGGATTTTTCCTAAAATTCCTTTGTCCTCAGACTTTCTTACCCCAATGATATCCTTACCGTCTTTTACTCTTTCAAAATCTTCACTTACCTGTTTTGTTATCTCCGCTTCCTTTTTAGGATCATCAAACTTCGGAGGCTTTCCATCCCCTCCTGATCCAGGTCCAAAGAAATCGTTATACATATTCCCCAAATAGCTGTTTGACATTTTATTAGCTCCTCATCTATAAACATATATTTTTATCTGATACAAACCGGTCTGTTACTATCGTAAGCGCCAGATAACTCTGCTGCTTACGGTAATACCGTTGCCCTGTAATGCTTCGCTATCACGGATGGTATCAGACTATATATTACTATAATTTATTCAATATCACTACTGCCTCAGGCAGCATAGCCACCTGAGGCAGATCATTTTTTAACAAATATCTCTTAACAATTTAGTTATACCAGTTGGATACATCGCATCTGTTAGCCACACCGTAACCTGTTGCACTTGATGTGTACTGCCATGCGAATTTACTGCCTGTGTAACCGCAGTATCCTCTGTAATCTGCAGCCCATACTGAGTACGGAATCTGTCCCATATCCAGGTTATTGTATAACCAGCTTGTGGATGCATAAACTCCTGAAGGTATTCCCTTTGCTGCAAGCTGTGCACATGCAGCCTTAACTGCTGCTGTTCTCTGTGCCTTGGAAAGTCTGTCTGATCTTCCGCTTCCGCCACTGCTCTCTGAATCAATGAATACAGGCATTGATATACTCATTCCTGCAAGCTCATTAGCAATCCAATTGGCTTCTTCAACACCCTCTGCTTCGTTAACTGCAGTTGTAAAGAAGTATACAGAGAAAGGAATTCCATGCTGCTGACAATTGTAAACATTACTTCTGAACTTGATATCCTCCTGTAATGTTCCACCTGAATATCCACGATATCCTACACGGATTATCACTCCGTCACAGCTGTTCTTAAGCTGCTGCCAGTTGCTTACCGTATTGTGGCTTGAAATATCAACCAGTTTTCCTGTTCTGTAAGTCAGCTGATTATATCCTGTATTACCACCGCCCGCATTCTCATTTGCGTTGGGATCTTTTACCTTAACACTGCACTTTGCAACCTTATTATTTGAACCTGCCTTGCAGTATATCTCACAATCACCAAAGCCCTTTACGGTTACGAGTCCTCTGTTGTCGACTGTCGCAACACTGTCATCTGTTGATCCCCACAGTACCGGTATCTCAGCATATTTCGCAGGCTTAACTGTTGCAGTTAACTGGAATGTACCCTTATCCTTTTTGAATTCCTTAGAGGTCTCATTGAGCTTTATGTTCTTAACCTTTACTGTCTTTGCAACGGTCAGGTGCAGCAGATAAACATTGCCGTCCTTCTTGTCGGTGATCGTAATATCACATTTACCCGCCTTTACCGTTGTAACTACGCCCTTTGCTGAAACCTTGGCAATCTTTTTATTTGATGATCTGAATTTATATGCAGATTTGTTTTTCGTGGTCTTTACAAGTGTTCCGTATCTTGTCACGCCTATCACGAATTTCATGCCGGTCATGACTCTGACATTCTCTTCCTGGGAAGCCATGACTACGCCCGGCTGAGCTGCCGGTGAAAAAGGTGTTGCACCCTGAGTGTTAACCGTTGCTGCCTCAGTGCCGGATCCTGTGTCTGTACTCTGACCTGCTGCAGCACTATTGTTCGTATCTATAACAGCATTATCTGTGGTCGCCAGAGCCTGTATTATCGTAGCTGAATCATTCCCGCCTGTACTTGCTGCTGAAGCAGGCGCAGCTTCCTCTATATCAATTTCCTTGGTGTAGGTACCTGCATACTTAAGCTTTGCAGCACTTACATTCACAGCAGGAAACGATGTGAATAAAACAGATGCAGCTATCACACCTGCCAATATTTGATTTTTTAGTCTCATGAAAATACCCCCGAAATTTACAAAACTTTTATGTCAGCATAATTGTATCACAAATAAATTAAAAAAACTCCCCATTTCAGAAGAAAAAGGGAGCTTTTAATCTCAATATCGTACAAAATATAAATCTATTTCGTATTTTCAGTCTTAAGGAATGTGCTTTTCACACTCTTTTTGCTATGATCACAAGTCTGTGGGTAGCTATATAAAAATGGGGCCTCACTCTGGATGAATCATCATCCGGAGTGATAGCCCCATTAAACTTTATACATACTTCGCCATGCGATTAAGATTAGAATTTACCAGCCTTAGCAGCTTCTTCGATTGAAACGGCTGTAGAAACAGTCATACCAACCATCGGGTTGTTACCAGCGCCGATAAGACCCATCATCTCAACGTGTGCAGGAACTGATGAAGAACCAGCAAACTGAGCATCTGAGTGCATACGACCCATAGTATCTGTCATACCATAGGAAGCAGGACCTGCTGCCATGTTATCAGGATGAAGTGTACGTCCTGTACCACCGCCTGAAGCAACTGAGAAGTACTTCTTACCAGACTCAGTACGCTCCTTCTTGTAAGTACCTGCAACGGGATGCTGGAATCTTGTAGGATTGGTTGAGTTACCTGTGATAGATACGTCAACGTTCTCCTTCCACATGATAGCAACACCTTCCTGTACATCGTTAGCGCCGTAGCAGTTAACCTTTGCACGAGGTGAATTTGCATCCTTTGAGTAGCACTTTCTGAATACTTCCTCTACCTCACCTGTGAAGTAGTTGTACTTTGTCTCTACATATGTAAAGCCGTTGATACGGGAAATAATCTGTGCAGCGTCTTTTCCAAGACCGTTAAGGATAACACGAAGAGGCTTTGTACGAACCTTGTTAGCCTTCTCTGCGATACCGATAGCACCCTCAGCTGCTGCGAATGACTCGTGACCAGCAAGGAATGCGAAGCACTCTGTATCCTCTTCAAGAAGCATCTTACCAAGGTTACCATGTCCAAGACCAACCTTACGACGGTCTGCAACAGAACCGGGGATGCAGAAAGCCTGAAGGCCGATACCGATAGCTGCAGCAGCCTCAGAAGCCTTACGGCAGTTCTTCTTGATTGCGATAGCAGCACCTACTGTGTATGCCCACTTAGCGTTTTCAAAGCAGATAGGCTGAATGCCTTCGATGAGGCTGTATACATCAATGCCTGCTGCCATTGTAATATCTTTACATTCTTCAATAGAAGAGATTCCATATTCCTTAAGGCAAGCCAGGATCTGGGGCTCTCTTCTTTCATATGATTCAAATAAAGCCATTATATTTTCCTCCTTACCTTTATCACTGTTTTCTGGGATCGATGAATCTTGCAGCATCAGCTACACGGCCATACTGACCCTTAGCCTTATCAAGAGCTGTGTTAGCGTCGTCGCCAGCCTTGATGAAGTCCATCATCTTTCCGAAGTTAACATACTTATATCCGATGATCTCGTCATTCTCATCAAGAGCGAGGTCTGTGATGTAACCATCTGTAA
The DNA here is from genome assembly GCF_000424385.1 of Butyrivibrio sp. LC3010. Lineage (GTDB taxonomy): Bacteria > Bacillota > Clostridia > Lachnospirales > Lachnospiraceae > Butyrivibrio. Next base: position 59,948 of record NZ_AUJU01000022.1, read on the forward strand.
GCTCAAGATAACGAGGTCCCTTATCAAGTGTTCCGTATGTAGTACCAACCATTGAACGTGATCCCTTACCAAGATCCTCAAGACCAGCACCAATCTGAAGTCCATCCTCTGAGAATGCAGACTGTGTTCTACCATAAACAATCTGAAGGAACAGCTCTCTCATAGCTGTGTTGATAGCGTCACATACAAGGTCTGTATTGAGCGCTTCAAGAACAGTAAGACCCGGAAGAATTTCAGCTGCCATAGCTGCTGAGTGAGTCATACCTGAGCATCCGATAGTCTCTACAAGTGCCTCCTGTATAATGCCTTCCTTAACGTTAAGGGAAAGCTTACAGCAACCCTGCTGAGGAGCACACCAGCCAATACCATGTGTATAACCGGAAATGTCCTTAATCTCTTTGGACTGAACCCACTTAGCCTCTTCAGGAATGGGAGCAGCACCATGATGTACCCCTTGTGTTACGGGACACATATTTTTTACCTCTGTTGAGTAAATCATAAGTACCTCCTTAGAATTTAAGATATAGTGATTTTATAGTGATGATCTTACAATCTATCTGCAAAGAAACGATTACGTCCATAGTATTATATATGTCAAAAGGGCGCACTCTTCCCTGCTTACTAAACACTACAATTGAGATACTACCAAAAATACCTTGTTTTATCAAGATTTATCTAGACTTTTCCTTTATAAAATATTGATAAACAAAATCCCTACTGCCATATTTCGGCAACAGGGATTCTATAATCATTTCGATATGCAATTAATTATTCAGATACTCTCTTATAGGTCCTGAAGGTATAGGTTGTATCAAAATATGCCTGTTCTTCACTCTCCTCATAAAGTACCCAGTCAGGATCCTCGTCTAGATTAGTAAAGAATCTGTCTGCCTCAAAGGTTCTGTCAATCTTTGTTACAATGCAGGTATCGCACATAGGAAGAAGCTGCTCATAAACGCTGGCACCGCCTATGCAATATACGATATCAGTATCATACTCTTTAATAGCTTCTTTGAGTTCATCAATATCATGAACAACAGTGGCATTCTTTACCTCATAATCTGAATTGGTTGAAAGTATTATGTTCTTTCTTCCTTCAAGAGGCTGCTGTCCGGGAAAAGTCTCAAGTGTTTTTCTTCCATAGACAAGAACCTTCCCCATGGTCTCTGCTCTGAAATTCTTCATATCATTGGGAATTCTTATAAGGAGCTGTCCCTTATTTCCTATTGCCCAATGTTCGTCTGCTGATAAGATAATCTTCATTTTATTCCTCCTGTATAAACAATAGTCTATATCTGACTAAACCGTAAACATCCAAAAAACGTACTCTAATGGTACTCACACAACTTCTACTTTTTTATCATAAAAACCCCTGATATGTAAATAAATATCACATATCAGGGGATTAAGTTTTATATTGCTATCGGTATATTCTGTATCTGCTCTCCTGCTACTTCATAGTTTTCAAGAGATACATCGTTTCTTGTAAACTGATAAAAATCATGGATATCAGGGTTTAAGCTGAATTTCGGTGCCGGCTTTGGCTCTCTCTTAATCAGCTCCTTGATGATATCTACATGTCTGTCATAAATATGTGCATCAGCAATTACATGTACCAGCTCACCCACATTCATATCACATACCTGAGCCAGCATGTGAACAAGAACAGAATACTGAACAACATTCCAGTTATTTGCTGCAAGTACATCCTGTGAGCGCTGATTAAGGATTGCATTAAGTGTCAGCTTATCTTCACCTTTTTTCTGTGTAACATTGAAGGTCATGCTATAGGCACAGGGGTAAAGGTTCATCTCAGACAGATCCTGGTGTACATAAATGTTAGTCATTATCCTTCTGCTGAAGGGATTGTTCTTAAGATCGTAAATCACTCTGTCTACCTGATCGAACATTCCCTCTTTATACTTGTGCTTGACGCCCATCTGATAGCCATAGGCTTTTCCTATAGATCCGTTCTCATCTGCCCATTCATCCCACACATGGCTGTGAAGATCATTGATATTATTGGACTTCTGCTGCCATATCCAGAGCATCTCATCTGTAGCACTCTTAAGTGCGGTCTTTCTAAGTGTCATAATCGGGAACTCTTTTGAAAGATCGTAACGATTGACTACTCCAAATTTCTTGATAGTGTACGCCGGAGTCCCGTCCTCCCAGTGAGGGCGAACTTTTTCACCCTCTGTACTGGTTCCGTTTTCCAGGATATCCTTACACATATTTATAAAAATCTCATCAGCTTTACTCACTGTACTTCCTCCGAGTTATTATTAAAGCTTATATTTTGCGCCTGCAGTGATCTTCTTCTTCAGAAGCTTTTTGTATGCTGTCTTATGAGCTCTGTCAGGGCAATATACAGATGCCTTCTTCTGAACATTTTTGAATGCGTCTTTTCCTACTATGTTAAGAGACAGGGTCTTGAATCTGATGTTCTTAAGATTCTTGCAATCACAGAAAGCAGCCTTCCTGATTCTGGTGATGTTTGAACCGATCTCAAGGTTCTTAATCTTTGCGTTGCCCTTAAATGCATTCTTCTCAATCTCAGTTACAAGATAAGGAATACCACCGATTGTTACCTTATCCGGAATCTTAAGTGTCTTGGGTACGCTGTTCTTATTAGTAAGACCTGTAACAGTAACAGTACCTGTTCCGTCACCCTTTACACTGGTGATCTTGTATGTAAAGCCATCTGACTTTGCCTGAGCATTCTTAGGAACAACTATTGTGTAATATTCAGTAGGTGAATATACACAGTTGGAAACCTCTATTGTGCTCTCAAGTGCTGATCTGTAGTTCTGGATTGAACCAAGTCTGATGCGAATCTTATTTGCAGGATAACCAAGTGCAAGAAGATCAGGATCGTTAGCCTTTAAGGTATATGTCTTTACTCCGCCGTTTCCAATATACTTTGTCCTTGTGTTGTCTCCATACTTAAGCTCAAGCTGGAATCCATCATATGAACAAAGGCTGTTATAGGTATTGGCCTTCTGCTCATTGTTCCAGGTAAAGGTCATGGATCCATCAGGATTGGCAACTGCCTTGAAATCACCTGCAGGAACAAACGGAACAAACTTAACGCAAAGCTTGTTTACAACGTCGATATGTCTTGAAGTGCTGTCACCATCAAAGGTTGACATGTGAATATAGTAAAACTTTTCCTTCTCAAGACCGCTGACAGGCATAACAATGTCAATTATTCTGGTGCCGCCATCCTCTCTGTAGGAAACGCCATCACCGCCTGTAGCTTCCTTTATAACAGTGCCGTACTGATCCTTGATCTGTACAGTTGTCTTACCGTTTGTCTTCTTATCTCCACACTTGATCTTGGTTGCAAAGCTAAGGAGATATACTCCTTCATCTTTCCCTGTCTTGAATTTGTAGAAATATGAAGCATTATCAGTTACAGCCTCTTCATAATAATGTGTGTTGTAGCTAAGCTCTGTAGCCTGCTGCTGGGTAGAATACCCATGGATAAGATCCCCTTCTTCTGCGTGTACACTCATAGGAAGTGCTGCTGCCAGCATCAAGCATGCAAACGCAGTTACTATTCTTTTTTTCATACCATTTCCCTCGCTATTAAAAAATACAAAACTTCCGGCACATTCATAAAACTAAACAAATAATGTGTTTTACAAACATACCACATACAACATATAGTCTACCACAAAGAATTCTTAGAAACAATTAGCCGCAAAAAAACTTCCCGCACCTCCTGTCAGAGTACCTGGGAGGCGGTGTGGGAAGTCGTTTTTACAGAATATTTAATTCATTGATATAGGTTTCAAGCGATACTTTTTACACCTACATCATTTACTATATTTTGACTTATTGATTACTCAATTTTGAAAATTTACTCCTTACCGGTTATGACTTTTCGAACGATAAAAAGGAAAAACCGTTCAAAATCCTGTTTATAAATACTCAGTTCTCCCACTTATCACATAGGGCAAGAATCTGATCAGCAAATTTTGCCTTATCCTTATTGGTCATACCCTCGCTCCTTGCAATGATCGCAGTAAGTCTTGCACCTGCAGCCTTAAGTCTTGTGAATACATCAGATACCAGCTTGCCGGCTTTCTTAACTGCTGCCTTGGGAACGCCCTCTTTAATTATCTGTCCCGAGATAAGGTCAACCTCTGTTCCGCTGTAGGGTGCATAGGTTTCGTATCCGTACTCATCCCTTAGACAATTGGCAAAAGAGGTACAGGTTCCGTCTTCACCATGGACGATAAATACTCTCTTTGGTCTCTCCTTAAATCCCTGAAGCCAGTTTATGAGTCCTCCCTTGTCGGCATGTCCCGAAAGTCCGGAAAGTCTGCATATTTCAGCCTGAACATCAATAGTTTCACCGAAAAGCCTCACTTCATCAGCGCCATCAATTATGCTTCTGCCGGTAGTGCCGATAGACTGATATCCCACAAACAGTATCGTTGATTCAGGTCTCCAGAGATTGTGCTTCAAGTGATGCCTTATTCTTCCTGCCTCGCACATACCTGAAGCCGAGATAATTACCTTTGGAGTCTCCTCTTCATTTATGGCTCTTGATTCCTCAGTTGTAATTGCAAGGTTAATCCCCGGAAACGATATCGGATTGATATGCTTTTTAACAAGGTCCATAGCCTCATCGTCATAACATTCCATAGCGTGATCCGTGAACACTTCAGTTGCTTCAACCGCCATGGGGGAATCCACGTAAACAGGGAAATCATCCACCGCTGTCACGAGATGTTCTTTTTTAATAGTCCTGAGGAAATACAGCATTTCCTGAGTTCTTCCAACCGCAAAGGAAGGAATTACAACATTTCCGCCCCTTGCAAAGGTTCTGTTCAATATCTCAGTGAGCTCTGCAACATAATCAGGTCTTTCCTCGGCGTGATATCTGTCACCATAGGTGGATTCCATGACCACATAATCTGCCGTGGAAGTATAGGCAGGGTCCTTAATTAATGGCTGGTCCTTATTCCCTATGTCACCTGAAAATACAATTTTCTTTTCGGCGCCCTTTTCCGTAAGCCAGACCTCTATGCTGGCAGATCCTAAGAGATGTCCGATATCAGTGAACCTTATTACCACACCGTCACATACTTCTATTTTCCTGTTATAGTCACAGGGAACTATGTGTCTTAAGGTGTTATCTGCATCTTCCATGGTATAAAGCGGCTCTATCTGCTTTATATCCTTGTTACGCTTTCCCTTGCGGCTTCTCCACTCTGCCTCCTGCATCTGTATATGCGCACAGTCGCGAAGCATTATGCTGCACAGATCCGCAGTGGGTCTTGTCATAAAAATTTTACCGCGAAATCCTCTTGCATATAACAATGGTAAATTGCCGGAATGATCCACGTGGGCATGCGTAAGAAATACATAATCTATCTCAGCGGCACTGACCGGGAGCTCCACATGTTCAAATGAAATGCGCCCCTGCTCCATGCCATAGTCAACAAGAATGTGCTTATCACCAATCTCCAGGTAATGGCAGCTGCCTGTAACTTCATGATCCGCACCAATGAAACCAAGCTTCATAGGCACCTCCTTTTTGCAAAATCCATTGCAGTCTATATATTAATTTTAAGTCTAATAAATCGAGCTTGCAAATTAAGAAACTATAAACCGAAGCAGTATTATATTTTTCTGTCTGAAGCCATAAGAATACAATTCCCTCCGCCGGGACAGGGAACAATTCTTGTATATCTGAAAATGGTTTTCAAAATGGAATTCGTCATATGAGTCTGCATGGAAATGACATCCGGAGCCTCGTTTATCATATTGAGGGCATATATTCCTCCGGGATTCATCATGGAATATACACTTTTTAATGCGTATTCGGAAAGAATAGTTTTAGACACTTCACTTCCAGTATAAGCATCGAAGATAACCAGATCATATTTACTTACAGAAAGGGAATTACCTGAAAAATTAAAGTCCCTGATGAACTCGTAGCCATCCTGAATTTTAACCGTGATTCTCTTATCACTAAGATCGAGGTCAAAGAACTTTTTGGCAAGTTCAACATAGCCTGCATCAACCTCCACCACGGTGATACGTCTTTCCGGATGGTCCTTAAGATAGAGCTTTGGAATCACAAAACCGCCGCCACCGAAAAGCAGGCAGTTATTAAGTCCTTTATGATGTGCTACCATAAGCTTTAGTGTTTTCATATAGTTAAAAAGAGGGTCTCTGTCCCCATATTTATCAAGGTACATGCCCGACTCTCTCACGTTATCACACAGAAGGAGCCTGACCGCTCTGCCGTTTTCAATGGTATCTCTTATCTCGATGTGTTTGTCTGCCGATTTAAACCTGGTCCTTGGAAACAGATATAGTGAAAGCTGCTCGAGCAGATTCATGTAAACGTCCTCCCAAAAGTTTTCTTACCTGGGATTTTATCATATTTGATATGGAGAGTTTAATTATTACTCATCCTCACAGAAAGTAAACTTATTACCCTCTACCTTTTTGCTTAAGTAAGTTCCCTTATCTGCAAGCTCATACAGCTTTTCGAAGGGCTGCTTTTTTTCTGCATCATAGAATGCAACTCCCATGCTGATGGATATTTTCTTACCATTCATCTCAGGAATTTCTATCTGATCTATTTTATTAAAAAATCGCTGCAGGATCCTTGAACCAAGCTCAGTATCTTTTACTTCCACAACGAATGCTGCGAATTCATCGCCTCCAAGTCTGAACACAACATCGGAATCACGGAAGGAGTCTTTAAGGGCTTTTGCAATGGCTATCAGAACCTTGTCTCCAACTGCGTGACCAAAGGTGTCATTGACAAGTTTAAACTTATCTGCATCCATCAGGCAGAACATTCCACAGGATACGGTAGGGAGCGTTTCGCGAATGCGCTGCTCTCCGCTTCCTCTGTTCATGATTCCTGTCAGGCGGTCGGTCTCAGACAGCATTCGGAGTTTTTCCTGCTTCTTTTTATCATCATCAATTGACTCAACTGCAAGAAGCACCTGCGCTATCCTGCCATCATCATGTCTTTTCATTGAAATGTAGCGCATGCGCAGCCAGTGTTCATTTGCATCCACAAACTCGCAGGTTATTGTATTGACGCTTTCCATTCTTTCATCAAGTGTCGACAGATCAAGAAAGCTCCCCAACATCCCAACGAAACGCTCTGCACATATCATCTTCACGAATTCACTTATCCTGGAGCTGTAATTCTGATAATTTCCGCCAAGGACAACATCTGTATCTTCATTTTTCCGGATTACAGATATCATATCCGTCTCTATATCTATAGCAATCATTGCCATATAAATATCCGCAACCGCCAGCACTTCATTGCCCAGATGCTCTACTTCATTCTGTTTATAGCCTATATAATTAAAGGTCACAAAAGTCGCTGCCATGACTAAAAAAAGCACTACAGCAGCTGCAAAATAAATTGTCCTTAAGGAGCTGAAAGCATCCTTCTCATTGATAATAACCGCGATGTACCAGTCTTTACTGCACCTGTCAAAAAAGGTTGCATATTTCTTCCCGTTGTTTTCCAGGATAGTGCTGCCATCATAGCTTTTTATAAGGGAATCCACCAGCGCTTTGCCGAATTCGCCCCTGTCTTTACTGTAATCTTTCCCGACCTCCAGATAATCGGAATGAGCTATGACCATTCCGTTTTTATCCAAAATAATAGCTTCCTCGGCGTTATTCTGAACAATTATTCGCTGCAGAAGATCCTGGAATTCAACCATAAAAAGGTCAACAGCAATAACACTCTCCCCGTCACTTAAAAGTTTGCTGGCAGAGATCATCATTATATGTGTCTGTTCATTAAGGAATGGATTGGAAATAACCGTGCGTCCTTTATTGGATATGGCATCGGTGTACCATGGACGCTCCTTCGGATCATAGGAATCGTTCGGAACCCAGCCGCTTCCATCCAGATATTCTCCTCTTATATAGCCATATAGACCTGTGTTGATCCCTTCGATAAGACCAGAATACACCTCGGTCTCACCTTTCAGATATTCACGTATCTCATCACTTGATGAGCCCTTATTTATCATTTCATCTATTGTGATCGAAGAGAAATTTACAGCATCGATAGGTGCTTTCAGATAGTAATCAACCGAATTTGCAGCCTCTGTTACATTATTTTTCCACGCACTGACAAGACTATCCTTGGCTGATATGTATAAGCCATAGAATAATCCACTCATTAAAAGCCCGGTAATGATCATTACCACAAAAGCCATAAATAATAACTTCGCATTTAATTTGAATTTTCTATTAAACAGTCGGAATTTCATCATGGATCCTCATAATGCGAATGTCATTCTTTGGTCAGCGCGGTCCGCATCTCCTTCTCGCACGATTTTAAGACATCATCAACACTTGCATTCCTGTCGAATACAATTTTATCCATGTTGTTTCCAAAAATTATATTAAGATCAGTAAAGTGTTCAGAGGTTTCATCCGCAGCCATCTTGGGATCAAGCGTGGTTGCTATCTCCTTGAACAGCTCCATCTCTTGCTTGTGATTTGCATAAGTAAGCTCGGTTTCCAAAAGACTCTTGCGCACAGGGATAAAGTCGCCTATTTCACAGAAAGTCTTCATCTGCTCCTTGCTTGTTATATACTCTGCCACTATAGCTGCTGCTTTAGGATATTTTGTATCTTTATAGCAAAATAGTGCATTTCCGCCCATATCAGTGCCTGTCTTGCCATTCTTTTGAGGCATGTAGGTCACACCCCAGTTGTCTGGCATGTTTTTCTGCATAAATGAGCAGTGCCAGCTTCCGGCAAAGTCAAATGCAACTTCCTCAGAGACGAAAAGGTTATTGGCTTCCTGGGGACCTGTGAAACCGGACTCAGAAAACAGATTTTCATCTCTCATGTCCTTATAAAACTGAATAGCCTCGCGAAACTCCTTGGAATCAACTGTTATTTTGGTCTGATCCTCACTAAGAAGTGCTCCACCGTTCATATAAACAAATGGAAGAAATCTGTAGCCTAAATTGTTTTGCCATATTCCCGTACCTGCATAATAAAGTCTGTTGTCTTCCTTTACTTTGCGGGCAATTTCCTTTAATTCATCCCAGGTATACGCATCAGCCATGCTCTTGGGGATTCTGATGCCGGACTTCTCAAACATGCGCTTGTTATAAAACAAGGCGATGACATCAGTGTGATGCGGCAATGCAACCACCTTTCCATTATGAATGCCACCCATCATGAAACCTTCATTGATATCCTCAAGGCTTTCTCTTGACAGATAAGGTGTAAGATCAAGCATGCTGTCCTGTAACTTGAACTGTCCCAGGTACTGATACTGATATCTCATGACATCAGGCCAGTCTCCCCGGCTGATTCTTGAATTTATAACATCTCTGTACTCTGTTGAGGGGTATCTTTGTCTGATGATTGTTATCTCAGGATGGTCATTCTCGAGCTGGTTTAAGACAGTATCCCATGCCTCCATATCCGTAGGAGATCCGTCCCAGAAGGTAAATTCTATGGTTGCCCCTTCTTCTGCAACAAGATTCTCAGGATTGCCGGCATTATTTAAAACCTCCTCAATAACTGCCTGCGCGGAGGGTGTTGCTTCGACACCTGCAGTATCAGCAGTGCCATTACCGCATCCCAAAGAAAAAACTGTTGAAACCAACAACCAAGATGAAATGATTTTTTGAAGTTTGTTATTCCATTTAAATCCCATCGCAAAATCCCCTCAAATTCATTTAATAGTAAACAGTTTAATTTGTTTCCATTATACTTTAAAACTGTGGCTAATAACTGACTTTATAAAGATTTAACAGACTTTGAGGTCATCGACATATGACAACATTTTTGACAACATTGGAACTGTTTCAGGGTGCTTTTGGGAAGATTATCCACGATACCTGATAAACAAAATGTTTGCTCACAAACTCAGATAAAATCAAATAAAAATGGTTGTTCAGGACTAATCATGAACAACCATAAAAAATCCTGAGCATTAGCCCAGGATTTCATGTTCATCATACCATGGAATTAATTGATTCCATCGCAAATATCAGGATCTGTACGGGCAGCATACTAAAGAAAAGCCTTGATAGCATTCCTAAGGTTTTCTCGTTATGCATACTTCTCTCGCCTCTTTTCAATTATGTCGTTTTTTTACATTGTCTCCATATATTGTCTTAAAGTCATCTTTCATTGAAATAACAACCCAGCCATGCTCACGCCATTTTTCCGCTTTTTCCAAAGCTTTTTCAGGATTTCCGTTGTCGCATTCATTATCATCAGCAATCAGCATGAAGGCCTTACTGTAATATGGATTATTAGCAGTAGTATAAACACCCATACTCTCATCTCCACTGCTGTTTCCAAAACTAAGCACCGGCTGTTTTCCCAATTCCTGCGCCAACTGGCTGACTTTATTCATCTTAACGTTTTTGATCAGGAACTCATCTGTGCGGACCACTGCATCGTCTGAAGTAAACGTGTATTCCAGACCATCGGTATTACCCTGACCCCTGGCCTTTAACATAACATCCATGCCAATTACATGGTTCTCTTCTATTGCAAGTACTCCATCGATAAGCTCCCGACAAAGGATCCTATCTGTACCGCTACAGATATAAACAGTAAACCCGTTTTCATTAAGATAATCCACCACTTCGATCATAGGCTTATAAAAAGCCTGCTTATAGGTCATGCCTTCAAAACCCATCACCGGCCTGTTACAATAATCGCGAACATACTGCCTATAGCCTTCTACAGTCATTCCGGCATAAACCCTGGCATTCTGCACAGCGTGTTCCTTCTCAAGATTTTCGGGGATAACGCCTGTTTTAATCACTTCAACAATCTGATCAGCTACTGCTTTTTCTGCATCATCCGCAAGAAATCCCGGATCCTCATTCACGCGATAGTCGTACAACAGCCATTCGATATAGGTAGGCGCAAGTTCACCATACACTGTGCCATCCATATCAAATACTGCAATTCTGTCCTCTTCCGGAATAAAATGAGAAGAAGATTTATCAGTCACATCCTTCACATATTCTTGTAGTTCGGCAAGTGACTGAGCATCCTCATTCCAATACTCAAACTTTACATTTTCGTTCTTTCCACCGCATCCAGCCAGGCAAGAAAACAAAATCGCCATTCCAAAAATAACTGAAAAAACAAAAGGTTTTCTTTTCATAATCTCACCATAATTCACGATAAAGAAGTATAATCAAGTATCTTCAGGTAGAGGTTAGTCGACCTCTTCCGGACTGAAATCCCTGTATTTTGAGGCAATTTTTAAAGCGTCCATGAAGCCTCTTGTGTCATTTAAAGCTTTTATATGACTATAATCTCCCTCCCTGTTACTGGATGAGTCTTTCCGCCATCTGCAGATCCTGAATGGCCCCGGGGTTTGGGGATTGAATACAAAAACACCCGGTTCTGCTGCATACTGCATCCAGGTATAACAATCCTCAGAAATCGTCATGCCTTCCGTAAAGGGATGTTTGACTGCCAGATCCGTTCATACGTATGTTTCCATAATAGCTACACGCTCCAGGGAAGTCTTACATTGGGAATAGCCAGTTTTTCCGTATATTTATGCTCAAATCTGATTCCGTTGCTACTAAGTTCTTTTAAAAAAGCATCAAAATACACAGGATCCGAAAAGTTCTGTATAAACTCAATAGTTACCTCATGATTTACTGCAGATACCTCAAGCAAAATGCTTTCATTCAGAGGATGTGCCCATGTATGAAATTCTTTAATATATTTTTCAGCCTCACCAAAATTAGCCTTACCAATATAACTGACCGTGGCTGAAAGAACAGCTTTAAGAGACTGACTGTTTTCTTTGGCGGCTTCAAACCGCTCTTCATCTGTTTGAAGTGCCAGAAGCTTTCGCGTGAAACTGTTTATTGAGGCTTGCGTAGATAGCACACTCTCATCCCGCGTCTGAGCAAATACCATTCCCCGGAAGCACATAGCCTGTTTATCAATTGGCCATGTCCACATTTTTTCTTTGTACTCGAGCCATGCTCCACCAACAAGACTTTGGTGTGCAAGCGGAGCATTCAGTGCTTTTCGCTGGTTAACGCACATGCTGATCCTTATAGGACTGACCTTATCAGGATGAACATCAGCTATAGCTCTGCTTAGAAATAGAGCAGTCATCGTTCCGGGGCTTCCATCATTAGCAGAAGAAAAGCGCATTAACTCTGATTCATCTATAGAAATTCCAAATACAGTCCTGACATCGCCTTCTCTTTTCTTCTCTATCTCAGGATTTAGAGAAGGTAGAATTTCTCCGCCGCCACCCGAGGGTGGATCAGGAATGTTGATCGTGGGGTCATCCCACTCCTGTGGCGGAATTATATCTCCCTTAAGACGAATCTTATCTCTGCTGAGCTTAACATTATAAAATTCAGAGCAATAATAATACAGTAAAGTTCTTAAGAGTTCATAAGCCCCCGTTCCATCTGTAAGAGCATGACAGATATTCAGTACGATAATGTCGTCATGCCAGGAAAAAGCCAACATATGGAAGTTAGATTCTTTGCTGTTTAGCTCAATGTCTTTTTCAGTATTTACTACTGCGACAGGTTGCTCATTCGATTCAAAAACATACCGGTCATCCATTTTAGTCAGCTTTACAGCAAAATAAGGATAACGCTCCATAGTAGTATCAACTGCATGTCGAAGTATATTTCCATCGATAGTGTCCTGCATCCTCATTATGAAGTGAATGACATTGGGGCTTTCTTTACTTGATGCGTATAAAGAATTGATTTCAGAAAAAAGGAATCTTGTCATCTTTCTTCTCCCTGGTCATATGCGATAAATCACAAATTTATTTTTGCATATAATGGCAATACGCTCGCCCTTCACAACAGTCAGGTCGATTCCCTTGATTGTTTTCCAGGAATCTCCTTTACTTAGAATCTTGTATTGCCGTTTAGCGCTTATAATTGTAGCATTTTTTCGTATATATAATTGTATGCCAATTCTTACTTAAATATTAAATAAATATAAAGTACTCCTAGAGCCCTAGGCGCTGCATGTTTACAACTGTTGTCTTCCTACTTGACTCCATCTCAGATCAAATGAATAAAAGCATATCATATATCATTATGTCCATACGGAAAGCTGTCCACATTCAAATATTATTGGACTTATAGGATGAATAATCCCTCTTACAATCTCAATGTTTTTCATATTATCTGACAAGCCTGTATGCTTCCCATATGTAAAATGATCAGAAAGGTTTATGCTCATTTTTTCCCCTACATTTCATGTATCAATGTCATTATCTTTGTCTCCGGTTTATCTGCATACTCTGCAAGTTTAAGTGCTGACTTAGCTATCTTTTTCATGAAGCCGTCAATAGTCTCCTCTTTGTAGAGTGCACTATTGTAGACTATGATAAGCTGTGGAAAGATTTCTCCGTCAATCATTTCTACATTAATTATATTTTCTGTTGCCCCGTACTTATCCGGAAGTTCTACTAACTGATACTTAAGTACTCCTTCAGCATTGAACGCCAACAGGTTTGATTGATATATAACACACGTGATATCGTCACTTACGATTTGATGTCCTTCAGGCATAGTAATGTCATAATCGTAATATGTTATACCCATTTCAATCTTTTTAACTATCGTCTTAAGAAAATCCGACAGTGTCATATCATCAAGCAGTCTTACACATAACAGTTTATCCTTAATCACCAAGCCCACCTGACTTTTTTCAAGTTCATTTACTCTACCGTCAAAAATCCATCCAAGCAAGATATCATTCTTTTTCGTTTCAGCCGCCAGGGCCATTACGGTAGCCGCAATGATAAAGGGATTCTTACCAACCCCATACTTTTCCGATATAATATCAAAAGAAGCTTTTGAAACAGGAATATCTGATTTTATAATACCTCGAGTATTATCCCTGCTCTCTATATCAATCTCCGGTTTTGCTGTCCAGTCTGTGATCTCATGAAAAGACTTCTCATAATTCTCAAATCCTTCCGGGGTGTCGGAAACATATGTACTGAGTTTGTTCAGATAAGCATAATAATAGTCTTTGTCAAGAGGTTCTCCCTGATAAGCTTTCTGTATATCCCTGAGCAAAATATTCAGGCTGGTTCCGTCAGCGATACAGTGATGAATATCTATGAACAGGTATCCTCCACGTTCAGTCAGAAAAAGTCTCATCCTATATAGATAATTATCGACCATTTTATAAGGTCTGACCAGAGTCTCCATTATATCAACCATATCCGCTTCAGATACTTCTTCCACCCTTATCTCCGGTTCTGATGGGCAGAATTTTTGCATAACTCCCTCTTCCGTAAAGAAAAATTTGGTCATAAATACGGGGTGTCCCTTAATGACCTCCTTTATAGCCTCCGCCAGTCTGTCCATATCTACATCATTTAAAAATCTTATCATTATTGCAAGATTATACATGGTTGACATAGGAGTATATAACTGATAATCAAAAAAGTACTGCTGTTCGTTTATCATCGGAAATAACTGCTTCTCCGCCTCCTCTTCCAAAAGGTCATAGTCTTCTTTTTGGGCACCTTTTATTTTCTCATAAAGCTTTGCCATACCCCTGGAGGTTCTTCCCCTGTATACAAACGCAACAGTGAAGTCAGACCAGGAAAGTTCGCTCACCAGCATAATAGAACGAATGGAATCTCCTCCCATCTCATAGAAATCTGTATTCACACCAACCGTTTCCAGTCCAAGCACTTTGGCTATTGCTTCACAGAGAATTCTTTCTGTTTCAGTTGCAGGTTTTTCATCATCAATAACTTTTACTTCAGGCAGCGGAAGAAGCTTCCTGGAAAATTTCCCATTTGCGTTTTTAGGTATGCTGTCTATCTTCACATATCTCGATGGTATCATATAGCCGGGAAGGTGTTCTGAAAGCTTTTCCCGAAGCTCCTCCGTAGTTATGTTTAGTTCCTCCAGGTAATACAGGCACACGAATGCATTTTTTTCAGTAACGAATGCTTTCGCACCTACCCACTCAAGTCCGGTTACCCTTTTAGCGACTTCCTCTATCTCTGAAACCTCGACACGGTTACCGTTTATCTTTACCATATCATCATTTCTGCCAAGAATCAGAAGCTCTCCCTCAGGTGTAATCCTTCCTATATCACCCGTATGCAATACGTCATTTCTTTTTGCCTCCGCAGTCATTTCGGGAAGCCCAACATATCCTCTGAAGTACGGCGCTTCTATACATACCTCGCCTTCTTCTCCTGCATTTAATACTTCACCGTCTTCGCCCAGGATCATGATATTCTTTCCTATGGCGTTTCTTCCTACAGGGGGCCTGTCATAGCTCTTGTCAATTCTCATTGCGGCTATCATGAAACCGGTTTCAGTCTGTGAATAGCCATTAAACAGATCCACTTTATCGGTATACACATTTGCAGATGGCTCTCCACCCAAAGTTACGCTTTTTAAAGTCTTAGGCAGACTATCAAACAGCCTGAAAAACGAAGGTGTGAAGAATATCGTATTAATCCCTTCATTCTCTATGAATTCAGACAGAATTCTGACATTTTTAACAATATTAAATGGAATTATATTGATACTTGCTCCGACATAAAGAATAGAAATAATCCAGAATAATGATGCAGTGAAAGTAAGCGGCGATATCAATCCCATTATTACAGAGTCTGCATTTTTCTCATCTATTACAGCTTTTTGACTCTCAAATATTTCTTCAAGAACTCCATATTCCTGCATAACACCCTTAGGATGCCCTGTTGTGCCCGAGGTGTAGATCACATATGCCAGATCATGAGGCCTTCTTCGTTCATAACCATATAAGGGTTCCGCTTCAAGCATCTCTGCGTAAACTTCCGTTGTTATAAGAATTTTACTCTTACTATTATTTAATACATATTTAATCTTCTCTGCAGGATCACCTGCATCCATTATGATAAAGGCTGCCCCGGAACGGAGCACACCTACCATTGCAGCTATTACAGAAGCCCCTCTGGGCAGATTTATGAGAGCTATATCTTCTTTACCAATACCTTTTGCTTTCAGGTATGAATATATTTTCGCTGAAATATCATTAAGCTCACCATAGGTGATCTGTCTGGTTGTGTCCTTAACCGCTACTGTATCAGGTTTATTTTTGCAGTTTTCTTCTAATCTCTGTAAAAAATCCATATTCAATTCATCCCCCTTTAGTCAAATATCATTTAGGCAAATAATCCTAATATAACAATTATAAGCTAGTGCCTTGGCTATTATCGTGTATTTATCAATTATTTAGATACTTTTAACATGTCCTTTAGCCTTTTTTTCCTGCGGAACAAAATACGGTTAACCCCGGCAATAAAATCATTGCAATATAACCCCTAACGCCCTATGAATACTGCATTTACACGACTACAAATCTGACTACATTTCTGACTACATTAACTCTGTTTTTAGGTACTTTTTGGAGATATTCCACGATACATAATAAGCAATGTGAAAGTAAAGAAAAATCAGTATTCATCTAGTGTTTCGGTACTTCCATAACACTCTATGAATACTGATAAAAATAAATGCAGAAGATGGGACTTGAACCCACACGCCTCGCGGCACAGGAACCTAAATCCTGCATGTCTGCCAATTCCATCACTTCTGCTAACTGTTCTAATATACAGCGTGAATCTCATTACGTCAAGTAACTGCCTCGGCTTTTGCGTCCTTGGGGATAGGGCATACATATCCGCCTGCAGTGCGCTTTTTGAACTCCTCTTTTGCTTCCGTAAGAAGTTCCTGATTCTCAAAAAGGTCAATTGCGGCTGCACACATTACTTTTCCTGCGTGCACTGCTGCCTTGTGGCCTATCTCAGTTCTTGCTGATGAGACGTTCTGCCAGCTGTGTCCGGGGCAGCCGTTTGGCCAGGCTGCAACGTGTATCTGGGCTGTAGGGCAGCACCAGCTAACATCTCCAACATCGGTTGAGCCGGGTTCAAAAGCCTCTCCTTCAAAATGAGGCAGAAGGAATCCGTTCATTCCTCCGACTCTTTTATCAGAAGCCTTTGCACCGGCAACTGTTTTGATATTATTATCTTCCGGTTCCTCATTATCCCCAAGGCTCTCATATGCTTCCCGGCATTGTTTAGCATATTCACCCCTTAAACCTTTGACATTTTCAGCATACATAATATCAAAAGCTGAGCCAAGACCCGGAGTATGATCACTGTCTTCATAAGTCATGGAAAGCTTTTTTGCATAAAGAAGCTCTTCCTTTGTATATTCCGGAACTCCAAGCTCCTCGAAGTTTTTATATAGTACTCTCTCCAGTACTCTGTTTGTAACTGTGTCGGAGAGGCCATCAACAAATTTTCGCTCGTAGGTGGTCTCTGTCATCAAAGCTGCGCCTTCCGCGATCTTGTCCACACGCTTCTGCAGTTCAACCGCTTCAGACACATGATTAGAACGAACCATATAAAGAACCTGCGCCTTGGCCTGAACAACATTGGGGCTGACACCGCCTGCATCAGTTATTGCATAATGAACCCTTGCTCTGTCGCTCATATGCTCTCTTAAGAACTGAACGCCTATATTCATCAGCTCAACTGCATCGAGAGCACTCCTTCCCTTATCAGGAGTTGCCGATGCGTGAGAAGCAATTCCATGAAAGGTGTACTGAACCTGAATACATGAATTGGATGAACCTGTGACAACTTCATTACAGTCCTCAGGATGCCAGGTAAGAGCTGCATCAATATCATCCCACTCTCCGTCCCTTGCCATGAAAGCCTTGGAAGCACAGCCTTCCTCGCCGGGACATCCGTACAGGATTACCGTTCCCTTATTTTCACCTGCGCTCTCCAGATACTTTTTTATTCCGAAAGCAGCAGCAAATGCCCCTGCTCCAAGTAAATTGTGGCCGCATCCGTGACCGCCGCCTCCCTGTATCACAGGAGAATGTTCCAATGCTCCGCCTTCCTGTGAGAGCCCTGAAAGAGCATCATATTCAGCAAGGATTCCGATCACCGGTTTTCCATTTCCAAAGGATGCCTTAAAAGCTGTCGGAATATCACAGATTCCTTTTTCAACAAGAAATCCTTCTTTTGTAAGCGTATCGCAATACAGGTCACAGGATTTATACTCCTGAAGTGAAAGCTCTGCATACTCCCAGATTTTGTCTGCAACCTCAGCTATAAGTTCATGTTTGTCTTCAATTTCACTAATCGCAATTGTCTTCTGTTCGTTCATATGTTCCGATACTACCTCAAAGTACCTTACTTAAAAATTCCTGAAGTCTGGGGTGCTTGGGATGTTCGAAGATCTCCTCAGGAGTTCCATGTTCAAGAAGCTTACCGTCAGCCATGAAAAGAACTCTGTTTCCAACTTCCCTTGCAAATCCCATCTCGTGAGTAACAACCACCATGGTCATGCCTTCTTTTGCCAGCTGTTTCATAACATCCAGAACTTCACCTACCATCTCAGGGTCAAGTGCAGATGTAGGCTCATCAAAAAGCATAACCTCAGGCTCCATCATAAGCGCACGCACAATTGCTATACGCTGTTTTTGTCCGCCTGAAAGCTGAATAGGATAAGCATCAGCTCTGTCCTCAAGCCCTACTCTAGCAAGAAGCTCTAATGCTTTTTTCTTTGCTTCTTCCTCAGGGACCTTTTTCACCTTAACAGGTGCAAGGATCATGTTCTGCATAATCGTCTTGTGAGGGAAAAGGTTAAAATGCTGGAAAACCATTCCCATCTTTTGTCTGTGAAGGTCTATGTCCACCTTGACCCACTTACCGTTTTCATCTTTGTATTTCTTCTTGGTGATATCGATATCATCAAAAATTATCGCTCCACCTGTAGGTTCCTCCAGAAGATTGAGTGAGCGAAGAAATGTTGATTTTCCGCTTCCTGACGGTCCTATAACCACCATCACATCTCCTCTGTCGATATCGATGGTCACACCGTCCAAAGCCTTAATTGCTCCAAAATTGTAATGTTTTTCCAGGTCTGTAACCCTGATGAGTTTATCTCTTGTCGCCACGGCTCATCCTCCTCTCAAAATATGCAATCAGTTTACTTGTAGGGAAGCACAGGCAGAAATAAATCGCCGTAGCAACTAAAAGCGGCTCTATGATAATAAATGTCGCGCCTCTTACTGCGTTAACTGCTGACATGATATCCTGAACGCCGATTGTATATGTAATAGCTGATTCCTTGATAATTACAACGAACTCATTTGCAATCGCAGGCAAAATGTTCTTAATAGCCTGCGGAAGAATTATGTATTTAAGGTTCTGAAACTGGCTCATTCCCAGTGATCTTGCTGCTTCAGTCTGTCCTCCGTCGATTGACTGGATTCCTGATCTCATGATCTCGCAAAGATATGCTCCTGAGTTCATTCCCAGAGCAACCACGCCGGGAAAGAAACGCTCAAATTTTATAAATCCCAGGAAGGTAAAACTTGGCAGCTCTATAAGCGCACCGAAAACGCCATAGTAAATTATGGCAACCTGAACGATAACAGGTGTTGATCTCAAAATCTCAACATAAGCTGTTGCAAGAAAACTTAAGGGGTTAAATTTTCCTATCACTACGCCTATTCCCTTTTCCTTCTGATGACCCTCAGAATCAAGTCCAAGAAAAGCCAGCGGATAGAATCTTGACATTCTCATGGTAGAGAGAATCAGTGCCAGCACGAAGCCGATGGCAACAGTAAAAAGAGATAACATGATTGTAACCACTACGCCCTGCCAGAACAGGCTTGCATATGGCGAGATTTTTGAGAAATTCTCAATTTTGATAAAGCTGTCCATAGTGTTCCTCATTTCAAATTTGTTGGTTGTTTTATCCCGTATCAAATTTACGAAAATCCGATACTTTTATTCATTATAACAGAAAACAAGACTCGGAAACACTTTCATTCCCGAGTCCTGACAGAATTCGTATTGTCTGCGGATTTTATCTTGAATACCTATCCTTCAGGCAGATTACTGCTGGTCAAGAAGTCCCTCGATAATATCACCACTTGCCTGCTCATTTGCAGTAGCAACAAACTCATCCATCTTTCCTTCTTCGATTGCCTTGGCAATAGCTTCGTTAACACCTGCCTTAAGAGCTTCGTTACCCTTGCTGATGCCGATTGCAGAACCTTCTGCTCCGTCATAGGGAACATCAAGTACTACGCAAAGCTCAGGATAATTCTTGGCATAGCTCTCAGCAACTGCAGTCTCGATGTAAGCGCCGTCAAGCTTTCCTGCAAGAAGCTCAGCAATGATGTCTGTAACCTTAGTAAGCTGAATGATCTCTGCATCAGGGCTGTTGGTCTGAGCAAGGTCAACCTGGATTGAACCTGTCTGTGCACCTACTTCGATATCAGAATTGTTTGTATCTTCAAGGCTTGTGAACTTGTCCTTGTTCTCCTGTGTGCATACGAATGACTGTCCGCCTTCGTAATAGATATCAGAGAAATCCATAATGGATTCACGCTTCGGATCAGGAGAAAGTCCTGCAACACCAAGATCAACTGCCTTAGTCTGAAGCTCCATGAGCACACCATCAAAATCAACAGGTACTACTTCAAGCTCAAGTCCAAGGTAATCAGCGATGTACTCAGCAAGAGCAATATCAAACCCTGCGAGCTTAGGTGTTCCTGACTCATCAACTGCATAAAACTCATAGGGAGCAAAGTCAGGTGAAGTAGCTACCGTAAGCTTACCTGCCGTTACGGTTGAGATGTCAGCAGAAGCGCTCTCTGTGTTATCTTCAGCAGTTTCTGTCTCTGCGCTGTCATCAGCAGCCTCTGTATTCTCCTCAGCGGTTTCTGTGCTCTCTTCTGCAGCTGCGCTCTCAGCCTCTGTTGAAGCCTCAGCAGTGCTCTCAGCCTCTGTAGCAGCGCCTGTGTCCTTGGCAGATCCACCGCAGGCTGTCATACTTAATGTCATAGCACCTACTAACATAGCAGCAATAAATTTCTTCTTCATAATAAATCCTCCTTCAATATCCGCATTTACTTACTGAATACGAATTGTGATCAATAATGCATTATTAAATGCATAAATATTCATTTCCATGTTCGTTTTATACATAATAATACAGTTGATGTATTTTATCAACCCCTTAAATTAAAAAACATCAATAATTGTTTTTATAAAAGGGCATGAAAAAAGCGCCTGAATAAACAAGCGCTTCTCTCATCCTTAATTATTATAGAGGGAACTATATAATAGAGGAAATCATTTGGGACTTTATTATCTCATATATAGTGTCACAAAAGTGTCACATCCACTAAATACAGTAGTGGTGCGGTTTTGCGCCTCATAGTTATGAACAAATTAAATTTTATAAAACATTATCAGACAGTTGAAAAAGTTTTCCAAGGGTGGATTCTGCCCAGCTATATTGATTCATATACTCACCCACGAAACCGGTCTCATTTCTATTTCCGGCCAGGAAATCAAAATAGTCACAATCAAAATATTCCTTGTTTATTCCGGCCTCTCCTCTTCTTCTGATCAAAGCCTCTGCGCAGCCATGCTCAGCAAATATGTTGCTCATATCCGCAAACAGGTTCCTCATATAGGATCTGTGGCTTCCCGCATCATCTTCATCCTGCCATATTTTTTCCATGATCTGATTCAAAGTCTGCATTGCTCCGTTCGCGTCTATAAGCACCGCCAGAAGCTCCCTTGTCTTACTGTAAACAAAATCCAGAGGTACGCCGTTTGAGGTGAAAACCTCAAATTCTCCAAATGTATGTACCTTCAATTTGTTACTCTTTGAATCATCCTCTTTTTCCACCGGAAATCGTAAATGTTCCAGCTCTGCCTTAACCTTGGCAGCGGTAACAGGCTTCATGATATACCCACTTGCATAAATCTCAAAAGCCTGCTGCATATAATCTGAATATCCTGTGACAAAAATGATATTTATTTTAGGATTTTTCTCCTGAAGCTTTTTTGCCACATCGATTCCATTATCCGTTCTCATTTCAACGTCGAGAAAAGCCACCTCCGGAGCGATCTCGTCCGCTTTTTGAATAGCTTTTTTCCCACTTGTAAAGCCGTTAATTGATGCTGATGGTTCAACCTTCTTTATAGCATTTATACATCCCTCAAGTGCCAGTTCCTCATCGTCAACTGCTATAATTCTCATTTTCCCATTATCCCCTCTATAAACAATAATCTATTTTTATGCATATATTATTCAATTATAACCCACTTTTGGAATTTTGATAGTTGATTTTGTGCCGACGCCCTTCGTACTTTCTATTATCAAAAGGCCTTTACACATGGTAAGCAGACGCTCCCTTAAATTATCCAGTCCGATATGAAGTCCGTCGCTGTTCTTAATCTCCTCTGAATCAAATCCGACTCCGTTATCCTCAACAACTACATAATAGTAATCTTCATCTGAAAAACTTTCAACACGAACAATTCCACCTTCTTCTTTTTTATGTATTCCATGCTTAACCGCATTTTCCACAAGAAGCTGCACAGACAGTGCCGGGAGCAAAAATCTCTCATCTTTGATATCATATTTTATTGTAAGTTTCTCTCTGAATCTCATTTTTTCAAGACTAAGGTAATTGGTCACATGGTCCATTTCCTTTTGAAGGGTTATGCACTCCGCTTTTTCAAGACTGTCAAGATTGCCCCTGAGATAATCAGCAAAACGTCCAATGGCTTCCTGGGCCTTTTCAGGATCTTTTTCACACAGTACATAGATGGAATTAAGCACATTATATAAAAAATGCGGTCTTATCTGGCTAAGCAGGATCTTAATCCTGTCTCTGGAAATCTTATCTTCCTGCTCAAGGATAAGCCTCTCCTGCTCATACTGGAATGTATTATCCATAAAAATCAGTGACAGACAAAAGGAATACGGCAATACCTCAAGGTCAGGAACAAACGACCGTATGATGACACCGATAAGCGGAAAAAATACAATCGACAGAAGTCTTAGGATATTATTTAATTTCAGATACTGACGATAGACCACCATATATATGAAGGTAAGGAAAAGAAGCGAATACCCGCCAACCTGTCCAATAAAGTAAAGAGGACCTTTTTCAAAGTTATTCCCGTCAAATGATATGACTCCGCCCCTAAAAAGATAAAATACCAGCATCACCAGATAACTGATCACAAGAAGCAGTATAAACACTCTGATCTTGAGCTTCTTACCGCTCATTCTTGAAATATAGTAGGTAACGTAAACCGAATAAAATCCAAGCAGCATATAAAACCCCACAAAATAAACTGCATAGGCCACTGTGGACAAAAAAATCAGAAGCATATCGTTTTTGATAGTGCAGACAAAAATTTTGCCCAGGATAACAGCCAGAAGCATAATGGAATTCGCAACAAGCATCTTAGTGAACTGTAAACGTTCTTTATTGGACGCCTTCCTCAGATGAATATCTCCGAATAATTTGATGCACATTATCGCCAAAAGGAAGGCTGCTATTCCCAAATTGACATAATCAATAGTATGATCCATAAAAAATTACTCTCCCACTAAAAAATTTTAAAACCTGTTGTATCCGAAAAGGCAGATATTTACTGCATTCTCGGCATCGTCTTTCATAATATAACAAGTTTTTCAAAAAATTTCAAAAAAACTTTGAAAATGTGTTGACATCTAAATCACTAGATGATAATATCTTACTTGCGTTGCGGGACAGGCAATGATCGAAACGCTTCCAAACGGGGTGTGGCTTAGCTTGGTAGAGCGCCTGGTTTGGGACCAGGAGGTCGCAGGTTCGAATCCTGTCACCCCGATTTTAAAAATCCAATATTTGTATATGCGGGTGTAGTTCAATGGTAGAACACCAGCCTTCCAAGCTGGATACGTGGGTTCGATTCCCATCACCCGCTTAAATAATAACCTAGATTTTGTCCTAGGTTATTTTCATGAATAGGTCGCAGGTATGAATCCTGTTACCCTGATTTAAAAATCTAATATTTGTATTTGCGGGTGTAGTTCAATGGTAGAACACCAGCCTTCCAAGCTGGATACGTGGGTTCGATTCCCATCACCCGCTTTTTTGTTTGCCCAGAATCCATGCGGATTTGAGGGCATTTTTTTGCGTTGACCATAGTGCATAGTAGCTGAACCTTGCTTATAATCTTCCATTATCGCAGTTGTATAATCTCACATCAATTGGAATCATTTTGTTTTATAGGTTAAAAAACATCAAAAAAGAGTTCTATTCACCGCTCAAATTATCAGATGTGTATAAAAATAATCCCATGGGTTGCGCCCATGGGATTATTATACTTACTAATCATTATCATTCCTCGCTTGGATTCTGGTGGAGGTTCACCAATCAAGACCAATATAATTATATAGTTCGCCCTAATGCAAATACTAGACAAGCTCTATATTTGCAAGTTTTTCCACTTCTTTAAGTGTCAAGCCTGCGCATTCAGCTATTTCCTCAAGTGACATTTTTCCATTAGCAATCAGCTTTTTTGCTATGCTCTCTGCTTTATCTTTTTCAACGCTCAAATCATGTCTTCTTGAAATTTCTTCTTCGTCAAATAATGCTGTCATGATATCCATAACCTCCACCTCTCTTTCTCTCAGGTACTCCGTAAGGACATTCTCATCCTTGCAGATTCGGATGGTTTCTTCTATAGCCTTCTTTGTTCTGCCGTATTTTTTGATTTGATCATTAGCAACTTTTGTGAACCTGACATATTGATTTATAATGTCTCCGGGCTGCCCGTCATAGATTACTTTTACTTTCGCATCTATCGTAATATCCTGGTCAGGAAAAAACTCGTCCTTAAAGGAGATAAATTCTTGGCGATTTTTTCTTTCACCTATATACAGGACATACAGCTCAGGTCTTGGAAGTTTAGCCTTCTTACTATGATACAGGTCAATACCGTTTGTTGTGCAATACTCGTTGTAGGTCTGCATCAAATACATAAGTTCGCGAATCACGATATTTACCGACCATGTGGATTGCTGCTCCAGGAGCAACAGCACTGTATCCCCAATTCTGAAGGCTAAATCATTATAAGGAGCATCCGTTAGGATATTCTTTATAGTCACATCTGTTATATCATTTTCTTCGGTTATTTTATCCTCGGGATGAAGAGCTCTATACAATTTTATAAGGTATTTGGGAATACCAAACAGGTCTGTAAATACACTGTCCTTGATGGTACGTTTCATAACTGGCTCAGTTGCTGACACAATATCTTTATTTTCCACGCTTTTACCTCTATACTTATTTCTAATATAATTTTACCATATTGAAATCCTTTATGAACTGATAATATGCTCCAGATATAAAAAATCATTGACTTGCTTGATATCAGATTGTTTATTCAAAAAAGGATGGAGCCAATCTGACCACATCCTTCATAAACCTAAATTATCATAGAATTTCCTTATTTACAGAAAAATTTTCAAAGCCTTGTTCCAGCAATCTTTGATGTTTTTTGTATCATCCTCAAACAATCCATATTTCTTAATTATATAATACTCCGAATCATGTGATACTCTCCGGAGGTACTTATATCACATCATAAGTCGAAAAAGCCTGTATTTATAGTACACTCAAGGCTTTTGTGGCTTCACA
The DNA here is from genome assembly GCF_000424385.1 of Butyrivibrio sp. LC3010. GTDB lineage: Bacteria > Bacillota > Clostridia > Lachnospirales > Lachnospiraceae > Butyrivibrio. Next base: position 85,493 of record NZ_AUJU01000022.1, read on the forward strand.
TGTTTGCTTAAAAGAGTCGTTCAGTAAAAAAAAAGGGGCTGTCGCACTAATTTAGTGTGACAGCCCCTTTTTTTTAAGCGAGCGGAGCCCTCGAACCCATGGTTCGAGTCTCCGTTCCACTTCGGTCGTTGCTAAACGGATGTCCCCCGGACATCCAGCAAGGGTCGGCGCTGAACGCTCGGTCTTCGTTTCACTCCGGTCGTTGCTAAACACTCGTCCCCCGGACGAGTAGCAACCCCGGACGAGCAGCGCCCCATCACCCGCTTTTCCCGTTAATTTTCTTTCAGGAGTTCAAGATTTCTGTTTATAAGTTCATCTCTCTGTTTTACGCACAACACCGATCTTCCGGGATCCTGCGGTGTTTCGAAGCAGAAATCAAGGAGTTTGTCGATGGTGGTTGTAGCTACATGCATTCTGGTGTCTGATGATGCATAGTAGATGAACACTTCGTTTTTATCATTCACGATAGCCCCGTTGGTGAATACTACATTGGAGACATCCCCTACTCTCTCCTCACCTCTTGGTCCTATCAAAAGTCCTGAGGGCTCGGCAATCACCTTTGAAGGGTCATTTAAGTCTGTCACAAAACAATACAGAACATATCTAAGACCCGCGGCTGTATTTCTAACCCCATGTGCAATATGAATCCATCCTCTGTCTGTCTTTATAGGCACAGCGCCGGCTCCGTTCTTAGCCTCAGTAATGGTGTGGTATTTGCGAAGGCTAGTCATCTTTTCCTCATCGATAACCGCCTTTGTTATATCTTCACACAGACCAAAGCCAATTCCGCTGCCACTTCCTGTTTCGATAAAATCATCCATCGGTCTTGTGTAGAAGGCATACTTTCCATCAACAAATTCCGGATGAAGCACCACATTCCTCTGCTGAGGACTGCGAAGTGTAACAAGGTTAGGGAGTCTTTCCCAGTTTTTCAAATCCTTTGTTCTTACTATACCGGCTGCTGCCACAGCTGCAGACAGATCATTTACAGAGATATCCTTACTCTCAGAGCAGAAAACGCCATAGATATAGCCATCTTCATGCTGAGTAAGTCTCATGTCATATACATTCGTTTCTTCTTTGCAAGTGTCCTCCAAAAGAACAGGATGATCCCAGAATCTGAAATTATCTATTCCATTGTCACTCTCAGCAACCCCAAAGAAGGACTTCCTATCATTCCCCTCGATCCGGGCAACAAGATAATATTTTCCGTTTAAATAAATTGCTCCCGAATTCATGACCGCATTCACACCAAGTCTCTCCATAAAATAAGGATTGGTGTCCTTGTTAAGATCATATCTCCAGGTAAGCGGAATATGCTCTCTTGTGAGAACAGGGTATTTATATCTATCGTACAGTCCGTTATAAAAGGGTGCCGGTTCATTCTTTCTATTAATGAGTTTTTCCTGTTTTTCAAGCTCCTCATAATACTTTTCGTGAATCATTTATTGTTCCTCTCCTTTTCGCAATCTTTTCGTTATCTCAAAGCACATCCTTCCGTTGTGATAGGGACACTTCCAGGGCTCTACAATAGGCCTTTGTCCGGGATTTGCATATTCATCAACCTGCCAGAACCACTCGGAGCCCGGTCTTTTGTCGATCATATGATTTTTCGTATATTCCCAGATGCTTTTCGCAGCCTGAAGATATTTAGTCTCTCCGCTTCTTTGATATCCGTTCACGAATCCCACCATTGCTTCTGACTGTACCCACCAGATTCTTGTTTTATCAACTTTTCCTTCTTCACACTCGTTGACAAAGGAGCCGTCAATAAAGGCTTTGTTGTAGGTATTCTCCACCATTTCAAGATTCATACTTCTTATTTCATCTGCATCATTTTTATCAAGATGCTTTCCATCCAGGGTATCAAGAGCCAAATCAATAAGCCAGGAAGCCTCTATATCATGTCCATAGCTGTGAAGATCAAGAAGGCTATTATAGTTCATGTCAAAAAAGACTTCCTGCCTGCGCTTTTCCTTGTTGTAAATCCTGTCCTTCACAATAAGTAAAAGCTCAGCAAGCCTATCTCCCACAGCTCCTTTTTGTCCGGAGTCCTCTGTCACTTCATACAAAAGCGTGTAGGCTTCAAGCACATGAAGAGCTGTATTCATTGTTCTGTCAGCCATAACTCCGTTCTCTGAAAGCTTGTCATTTGGAAGGAGGTTAAAATCTTCATCAAAAGCTTCCAGATATCCGTCATTATCCCTGCACTTTTCCTCAATCACTGTAAAGAGTTCATGAGCCATCCGAAGAGCCTCACGCTCCCCGGATGCTCTGTAAAACTCAGAGAGGGCATATATAGCAAAGGCCTGATTGTATGTGTGCCTTGTACCATCAAGCACTTTTCCATCATAGGTAACAGACCAGCATATTCCGTTTGTTCCGTCGCCGATCATTTTTTCTTTCATAAATCTGTAGGCATGCTCCGCCTCTTCAAGAAGAGACTTGTCTCTTAACTCATTAAACGCCCTTGAAAAGAACCAGAGTATACGGCTGTTAAGTATGGCACCCTTTTTAGCCTTTTTATCAAGCTTAAGGTCATAGTCCAAATATCCGTAATAACCGCCATATTCATTGTCTTTAAGCCCTTTCCAGAAGGGAATGATGTGTTCATTTAATTCCTTTTGTATTTCATCTATCATTTGGTATCCTCAAAAATATTACTAACGAATTCCTGTTGGCAAAAAGCAGATAGTTTGCAAGGACTTATCACCTGTTATCCCTACTCTATCTGAAATAATGCCGGCATCATCATAAGCTGCTATTTTCATATAAAAATGTCACCGAATCCACCGTCTCGTTGCTACCCGGTGCAAGGAAAAGTCTGAAGTTGTAGTACATTTTCTTATCACTTACATTTAAAACATCTTTGATTTCTTCATAGTTCGTTCCATCCTCTGATGCGCATAGCCTGATTTTATCGGGATTCCCGTGTAATTCCACATTTACGCTTTTGATAGGAATACGTGAGCTATATTCGATAAAGCCTTCCTCAGAGTCAGAACAATTGAATATTTTTCCATCCTCGCACTTGATGCAAAGGCTGTGAAAACTACTGTAGGTGCGACGGATTTCGGTAGGATTTGGATCATCGATAGATACGGAAATAAGATCAAGTGGATCCACCAGCTTATGGCAGACCTTTTTCACAGTGACTATGTTTGACCACAGGCCTTTTCCGCTTTCATTGCAGGCTCTTAGCCTATAGGAATAGGTTCGTCCGTCTATCGCGGTCTCATCATTAAAGCCCGCTATGCAGTCTCTGTCATCCTCCCAGTTTCTTCCGCTGTCATATATTTTTTCATTTTCCGAAGCTATTGTCACCCAGCTGCTCTCATCTGTGTTCTCATCTGCTACGCCTTCCATTCTTTGGATTTCGTAGTAGGCTCCGCCCACAACACCACGCCATTTAATGTCTGAAACACTTGAGCCTTTAAAGCTCTCTTCGTATAGCAAAGGTGCCTCATCCGTCTCAGGCGCAGGAATAGGAATATTTTTCGCCTCATCATAATTTGATGCATTATTATTCACTATCTGTGCATAGGCATAAATACTTCGCAAAATCTCACGCTCACCGTAATAGCTTCCTGCGGGGAATCCAGGCCAGTGATAGGATGCCCAGTATCCATCCTCATCATGAAAATAGAAACCATATCCATCCTTGTGAGCTCTGAGACTCCACATCATTGTGCCGTTTGCATTATGCTTTACAGCCTCCTCAAACACACGGTTGCAGGGCTCAGCTGATACATAGGTTCCAAACTCCCCTAGAATGTAAGGCTTTTGCGCCTCGCAGTGGACTATATCAGTCTCTTCCGCACATCTTTTGGCAAAATCACCTTCATAATAATGAGCTCCCAGAATATCTGAGGGGTTATCACTTTTTCTGCTGCTCGTTGTTGTTGACATTCTTCCGTCCAGCACCAGATGGTTTTCATCCAGACTCTTAACAAATCCTGCAATATCTCTGGTCCACTCAGTTAGCTCTGCATCATGATCCTCCTGCGCCTTGGGATTGCCCCCAAGTTCATTTCCCGTCTCCCAGCAAAGGATTGCTTTATCATCCTTGTATTTCACCCCGGTGACAGTGTTCTTTCTATCAAGAAGGTGTTCTATCATCTGCTTGAAATAATGCCTTGGTTTTTCTTCCGAATAGAATTTCCATGCCCAATCGTAGAAGGTTCCTCTCCTTGGGGTATCGCCCTCTGAAAGTCCTGCGAGCCACACATAGCTCTCCATTCCTCCTACCCAGTGCCAGTGATCCACGAAAGGAATGATCACTCTGATTCCATGCTTATTGCAGATCGCCAGAAGATTATCCAGAGCATTTAAGGCGTCTTCGTTAAAAATCAGGTTGTCATCAGCATCAACTCCCGTGACATATGCCCATTTTTCATTCTGACTGTTATAAACAGGCATAACATAGGTTCTTGTCACTTTACCGCCCATTGCCTTGATGGTCTTTATGGCATTTTCCTGTTCCCAGGGATTGTCGCTTGTTGCCTGGGGATAATTGAGGGATATGAATCTCAGTTCCTTATCGCCATCCATGAGCCTTGTTCCCTCACAGGTTATAAAATTCTTAAAACTACTCACTTAAAACTACTCCTCATTTATAAACAATTTTTACTTAACAGCTCCATCCGTAACACCGCTAATGATGTATTTTTGCAGGAAAATATAAATAACGATGGTGGGCACGGCTACAAGAATTATTGCTGCCGACATCAGCGGCCATTCAGCCAGCTTGTCTCCTGAAAAGGAATACAGTCCTGTCGCCGCAGTTTTGATCTTGGGCATGTACATGTAGGGGGTAAAAAAGTCGTTATAAATACCCAGAAGCTTTAATATTACAGTTGTTGCAATAGCAGGCTTTAGCTGTGGCAGAATTATCTTGTAATAAATCTGAAGTCTTGTGGCTCCGTCGATTCTCGCACTTTCATCCAGCGCCTTTGGAACCTGATTTATAAACTGCATGAAAATATAAATTTGCATGATATCGGTTCCGATGTAGAGAATGATTCCCGCTAAGATTGAGTTATAAAGTCCCAGAGTTTTTATAATCTGGAAAGTCGCTATTGTTACAGTCATTCCGGGGATAAATGTTGGAATCAGAAATGCCATATAGACCAGCATTTTGCATTTGAAATTGAATCTTGAAAGGGTGTATGCGACCATGGTTCCAAAAAGTATCGCAAGAGGTACACTTATAAGTACCAGAATTGCAGTGTTCATGAAGCCTGTCACAAATTTTCCTTCATTAAAAGCTCTTATGTAATTTGCGAAATTCACTATATTTTCAGGAATGGAGTAAACGCCCTTCATCATGTACTCATCATTGGTCTTAAGTGACACGTTCAGTATTATGAAAAGCGGTGCAAACACGCCTATTACTCCAATGACCAGTAGAAAATATATGCAAAATCTTCCGATTTTATTGTTAATAACAAATGGAGAGGAAGGCATATCCTTCACTTTCTTAATTTTACTCATCTGCTTTTTCCTCTCTTAATAGTACTCTTTGAACCAGCACAAGGAGAATGATCATAACAAGAAGTATGACACCCATTGCTGCTGCTTTTCCGTATTTCCTATAGTTGTAAGCAAGCTCTAAAGATTTGCTGATAAAGGTTGCAGTTCTTCCGTTCGGACCACCCTTTGTGATAAGGAAGGGCTCGAAGTAAACCTGCAGCGCACCATTTAAGCTAAGCAGCAGCGATACCTTCAGCATGCTCTTTATATTAGGGAACGTAATGTATGCTATCGTTCCGAAGAATCCGGCTCCGTCAATTCTGGCTGCTTCGTACACTTCACTTGGAATTGACTGTAGGGCAGCCAGGTAAATTACCATGGTGTACCCTACATATTTCCAAAAACTGATAAAGGACAAAGCAAAATTAGTCATATAGGAGGAACTGATAAAGTGTACCGAGCTGACTCCAAGTGCATTCAGAATGAGGTTAATTGGAGAATTACTGTAGTCATACATGTAGTTGAACATGAAGGCTACTGCTACACCGTTGATGATGTAAGGCATGAACAAGATTGCCCTGAAAGTGGTTTTCATTCTGATATTGCTGTTAAGGAGCACAGCCAGGAAAAGTCCCGCAAACTGCTGCAGGATTGCTGTCAGCACATATGCCATGTTATTGGCAAATGTACTGAACAGTTCCTTCTGACTGAGTATATCCTTATAGTTCCTGACACCTATATAGTTAAGCTTCGGGCTCATACCGTTCCAGTCCGTAAAGCTCAGCTGTATGAGCTTTGCCAGTGGATAGTATGAAAACAGCCCCAAAAGGATCATCGGTATAAATAAAAATCCAATGATTAAAATTCTATCTTTTGCTTTTGAACTCATTCTTAATTTCCTTCTACCCAGTTCGGGCGCTCTGCTGCCCATTTTGCATTCCATTCATCCACAAGCTCTTTAGCTTTAGCATCATCCTGCTCCATTACATATGTAAGGAAGAACTGCTGGCCATCAAGCTCGATTGCATTTCTGATATTACTGAACTCTGCAGTACCAACGATTGGTGAAAGAGGCTCAACGCCATAGCTAAGAAGTTCAGCTACGAAAGGATCATCAACCTGAAGGTTCTGGTTGGAAGGTATATCTGCATCTGAAATAGGATTCTCAAGCATGTAGCTCAAAAATGCCTTTGCAAGTTCAGGACTTTCAGTGTCCTTGGAAACGCCCCACTGTTTTCCTGAACCTGCTTTAATATTTTTTGCACCCGGGAAGGGGAACATACCTATATCATCAGGGTTTGCACCAAGCTCAACAAACTGAGTGGGAAGCCAGGTCTCTGAATAGTGCATTGCAACTTTACCCTGTGCAAGGTCAAGCTTAAACTGATCCCAGTTTGCTGACATAATGTCATCTTCAAGCTCGCCCTTTTTATTAAGTTCTCTAACGATATTCATTGAGTTAAGCATTACGTCATCATAGATTTCGTCCTGCTGTGCGTATTTGTTTTCTCCGCGCTCATCTCCTGCTGTCAAGTTAACTTCGCCCCATCCGCACCATGCGAAGATCGGCCATACATCCTTGAAAGCTGTTCCTACAGGTGTAATTCCTGCCTCTTTGAGCTTGTCGCAGTCAGCATAGAATTCATCAACTGTCTTGGGTACTTCTTCGATTCCTGCTGTCTTGAATGCCTGCTTGTTGTAGATCATTCCGCAGTAGGAAACAGTAAGCGGAAGGACGTAAAGATTGCCGTCTGAGCCACGTCCATTCTCATAGAAAAGAATGTCATCTGCTGTATATTTAAGGTCATCTATAGGAAGGAAATAATCTGCATAGGAATCCTGGTTAATAGGATCTACTACATAGAACAGATCAGGTGCTTCGCCACCTGCGATTCTGGTAGCTACTACGTCGTCGTATTCCTTAATTGTTTCAAATTCTACAGTTGTTCCGGGATTTTCTTCCATAAACTTTGCTGCATAAGCATTGAGGTCATCCTCAAGGTCTGTTCTGTTACTTGCTACAACAATCTTACCTGAAAGATTTGCAGTTTTCCCGGTTTCAGCGTTTTCTTCGCTCCCTGTAGTTTCAGCGCCTTCTTCACTCTCCGTTGGTTCAGCGCCTTCAGCATTATCGCTACCCGCCTCAGCTTTAATGCTTTCTGTATCCTGTGATCCGCATGCTGCAAGTGATGATGCGGTCATAATCATAGTCAGTCCAAGTGCTAATTTTCTCTTCATAATTGTCCTCCAATACTTTTAATATGAGTTTTTAGCTAATATAAGTTGCAACTTGTATGATTATATTACTTTAATTTACCTTATTTTTAAATTACATATTTTTGTTTTTATATACATATTTTTAGATTAATTTACCTAAAAACAGTCATATATTCCACTTAAACAAAAAAATCCTGCATCCATTACTGAATGCAGGAAATCACTTGTTCACGGTATTGTCCGGGGGACATTTTAAACTTTTTCCTGAAGGCTCTGCCGAAGCTTACCACATCTTCATATCCTACCAGGATGCCTATTTCATAGATCTTGGTTCTGGGATCACACAAAAGCTCAATCGCGTGATTCATTCGAACATCAAGAAGATAGTCGGTAAATTTTTTCCCGGTTTTTAACTTAAAGAAATTGCTGAAATACGATGTATTTAAATCCACAGCTTCCGCCACCTCTTTGAGGGGCAGCTGCCTTGCATAATTATCATTTATGTATTCCTTGGCCATACCTATTCTGCTGAGAGGTTTTCGCCCGGAAATACCGGTTCCATCCACATATAACATATCCATATTAAAACTCCTAAAACACAGCAGAAATACCGTTTTCAATAGCAGACTCAACTAAGCTCGTGAAATGCCCCGTTAAGCGCTCTGCTCAAAACAATAATTAAGTCATGCGAACAGGCCGAAGATATATATCACAAAAGGTATCGTAATAATCGAAAGCAATGTGGATATCACGACCGTCTCAGCGGCATAACTTTTATCTGCATTATAAAGATGTGCATATACCGCAACATTTGAACCTACCGGGCATGCAGTTGCAATAAAGATTGCCATTTTCATAGCTTCGCTTGCAAAGCGCTCCGGAATCAATATCAGAATCAACATAATCACAAGAGGAATGATAACAAGCCTTGTTGCCGAAACAATATACAGTACCGGCTTTTTAAGCATCTTCAAAAGATCCGTCTGAGCCAGGTAAATTCCCGTTGTAAACATCGCAAGAGGTGTATTCAGTTCAGCGATGTGATTGATACTTTTCAAAACAAATGACGGAAGCGTAATTCCTGACAAATAGAAAAACAATCCTATTATTATAGCTATAAAAAACGGCGCCGTCACAATCTGCTTGAGGGTAATCTTCTCAATCTTATTGCCACCCTTTAAAAGGGAAACTCCATAAGTCCACTGAAACATATTTAAAAATCCAATGAACGGAGCTACAAAAAATACCGCATCTGCACCAAGAGAAGCTGTGATGATCGGAACTCCAAAAAATCCCGGATTACTATAAGCTCCCGCAAAAACAGCTACTTTATCCTTTCTGAAAATCAACCTTGATACGATAGTTGAAATGCAAAGTGCCAAAAAGGACAGGGCAGCCGCCACGATCAGTAGCGTAAGCTCACCCTCTGTTCTTTCCCTGAAAAAGCTCCTCATAATAACGCAGGGGAGGGATAAGTAAATAAGTATGTTACCTATTGTTTTACTGCCTTCGTCGGTGATTTTTCCTGCCTTGTATAAGCAGTAGCCGCATAAAGCCAGCAAAAACATTGTGCAGATCTGAAAGAATATTGTTTGTACCATCTAAAATCTCCATTTCTAGTAATTTATTTAGTCCGTAGGCAGATTTCAGTGCAGCTCTTTCAGCATCGGGAGCATGTTTTCCAGGATAACCTTGTAGCCGTTGGCAAAAAAGTGCATTCCATCTATTGCGAACTCTTCCTTCAGATACCCTTTATCATCCATGAGGCCATCGTTAACATAAACCCAGGGTAAGCCTCTTTTTTCGGCAAACTCTTTTACGTCCTCATTAGCCTCCTTTATCCTCTCATTTGATCTGTAAGACAAAACCTCTTTCATGTAAGGAAGCTTTTCACCAAATTCAGGATTAGTCGGATAATAACTAAGTAAAGTAACCTTGGTATCAGGAAGTCTGTCCTTAATTATATCAAGTATTTTTCCATAATTGGCAAGCAGTTCCTCTTTATTATATGTAGGACCGCTTATGTCGTTTGTTCCGATGTTTATGAAAATATACTTAGGCTCCAGTTCCAGTATGCATGCATCAATATTGTCAAGAAGCTCTGTAGTAACATAGCCGCCGATTCCTCTGTTATAGATTTCAAGCGGTATGTCTATCTGTCTTTGCATCTCATCTATAGGGAACTGTTCCATGAGGCTTGAGCCCACAAAAAGAATCTGTCCTTTCTTTGCAAACTTGTTTAATCTTCTGTACCTTTCAACCTTCAGAGCTTTTTCCTTAAGCCCCTGCTCTTCCATAAATTTTCTGATCTCGTCTTCCATTTTTCCTCCTTCTTCGACCTAAGGGGTATCGCTTACGGTAATCCTACATAAGAATGCCCCATTTATGGCAGGAGCCCTTATGTCATCTATTCCTTAGGTCAGTCCAATGTTTTCATATTTGATTTGACACTATCTTAGCGCTCTTACGCTGCTTTTCTCAACCAGGTGTCCGGTTATTATATGTGTCTTTGAAGAAAAATCTTCGTTCCTCATAAGTTTATTAAGTACTTCAACGGTCTTCTTAACCATGACAGGCATGTCTACCTCATAGGTTGTGATCTCAACATCACAGGTTCCAGGGAAAATGAAGTTATCATATCCAACCACGGAAAAGTCCTTGGGAACTTTGTAGCCATCCTTTTCAAGCTTCTTTATAAGCACCCCTGCGGTCAGGTCGCAGTTACAAACAAAAGCTGTAGGAAGTTCATCCGGGAGCTGCAGGATTTCTGGAGAAAAGATTATTCCTGTCTTCTCATCTCTGTCCTCAATGACCCATTTATCATTTACCGGCACTCCATGCTCCATCATTGACTTCAAATAGCCAAGGTATCTGTCCGTGATGGAGGAGGTCTTAAGAACCGATCCCACAAAAGCTATATCCGTGTGCCCTTTATCAAACAGATAATTCGTAAGGTAATATCCACCATAGAAACTATCCGATACTATGGAGTTAATCTCCTCACTATTATCATTAAAGTCAAGATACTGGATAGGGACTGACAACTTGGATCTCAAAAATGTACAATATTCCTTAGAGAACTCTCCAAGAAGAACTACCGCGCTGACATTCCCCTCATTTACAAGATTCGGAAGAATTAAATCCTTCTCAAAATCATATCTCACAAGTTCAAGCAGATTAAAATAGCCTGCTGCCGAAAGCTCTACAGACAACATCTGATACATCTGCAGATAAAAAGAGTTGTACTTGCTAAAATGCTTCTCATGGATCAGTATTCCAATACTCTGCCCTTTATTTAAATTAACCTTTTCAACTGCAGAGGGAAGTCTGTATCCCAGCTCATCCGCAAGTGCTATGATTTTCTCCCTGAGTTCCTCTCCAACTCCCTTTTGTCCGGAAAGTGCCTTGGAAACCGTAACAACGCTCACCCCAAGCCTGTCTGCAATATCCGCCAACTTCACTGTCTTTGCCATTTTTATCTCCGATCAATTAATTTAATTATTTGATAAATTAAATTTAGCTAATCAAAGTATAATAAATTAAGCTAAATAAATCAATAGACATATTTTGATGATTTAGTGCATTAATGCAATATTGCCTGATAGTTGCTGCTCGCACCTTACGGTGAGCAGAGCTGTGTGAACAGTATCTTCTGATAAACTATAGGCAATATGTGCTGTAGAATTTAGACTTTCTGATATGCGCAGCTCTTTTTAGTTAATATGGGCTGCGAAATAAAGACTTTCAGATATGCGCAGCTCTTTTTCTGTAATATGGGCTGCAAAATAAAGACTTTCCGATATTCGCAGCTCTTTTTAGATAATTTGGGCTGCGAAATAAAGACTTTCAGATATGCGCAGCTCTTTTTCTGTAATATAGGCTGCGAAATACACAATTCAATTATTTGGGAATATGAGTAACAATTCGATTTTTGCCGTTGTTTTTTCCGTAATACAGGTTCTGATCTGCTTCGTTGATAACCTGCTCATACTTATGCGGATCATCACATGATGCCAACCCTATAGTTGCTGTAAAAGTGACCGTTTTGTCTTCAAACTTCACCTCACAGACACGTATTTTCTCTAGCATATGCTCAAGGCGCCCTTCTGCTTCCTTCTCATCAATTCCGGGCATGAACAGAATAAATTCCTCTCCGCCCCATCTGACAGCTATATCATTCTCATCAAGGGATTCAGTAAAAATCTCCGAAAGTGCCTTTAGCACCTCATCTCCGCATTCATGACCATAGGTATCATTTATTCTCTTAAAGTTATCCAGATCCACCATGGCAAGTGAAAACAATCTGGTGGACTTTCTTATGGTTTCAATAGCTGTGTAAAAAAACCTTCTGTTATACAGTCCTGTCAGCTGATCATGATTGATATTGTATTCAAGCAGGGCCTTATTTTTTTCCTGCTCAGCCATATACAAAAATGACACATAAACCATGGTACTGACTGTTACAACAAGATTAGAAGCCACAATAAACGCCTGAAACTCACTAAGGTCGTTAGCAATACTTTTAATCGGAATAAAGCCTGTGATATTTACACCATAAATAACGAATGTGCCGATGATGGCAAGAAGTTGCAGTAAAGCTCTCTTAGCTTTGGTAGTAGATACAAGATGAAATATAACTGCAACCATACCGAGAGGATAAAATATGAACCCGTAAGTACCTACGGTCAGCATCTCACATGTAACAGAGAAAAAGATGATCTCGATAAATGCAATCATAATATTCCTGTCACTACCTGCTTTGTCAGTAATAAGAAGAATCACATACATCAAGCTACTGATTGCATTCGTGATTGCCAGGTAAGGAGCGTCATAATAGGCATAAAAAAGGAGTGATGTCACATGGACATAAAGGCATGTAACCAGGAATACCTTATTTTTCTTATTTACCAGAAACTCCAATAATTTACCCATTTTATAACTCCCAAGGATCAAGGAAATTGTGACAAAAATAATATCTCCAGTAAATATATTGTATGGTTCTAACATTTTTTCTTCAAGCTCAATTCAATTGAATAGCATATATTTAAGAACTTTTTAATATATATTTAATATTATAAGGATTTCGCTTGCGAAATCCTCGTGCCAAGCGCAATTGCTTCAGCAACTATATTCCTCCCGTGCCAGGTGCGATTGCTTCAGCAACTATATTCCTCCCGCGCCAGGTGCGATTGCTTCAGCAACTATATTCCTCTCGCGCCAGGTGCGATTGCTTCAGCAACTATATTCCTTTCGAGCGAGTGCACATCCTCGCGAAGAGTTTTTAATCTCATAGCTCCTATAAAATTAAAAACTCTGAAATATAGAAAACCTATATTTCAGAGTCTTATAAGTTCAGAAACACAACTGACAATTACTATTTGTTTTAACAAAATAGCAATACCACAAAAATAACTTTTAATTATTTAACCTTAGACTTCTTGTGGGCCTGCTTCTTGATTTTCTTGATAAGTTTGGTCTTGTAACTGCCCTTAGCGCCCTTTACCTTGATCGTAGCTTTCTTTTTAGTCTTGAATGCACCCTTGCCAATTGTAACTTTACCCTTCTTGTCGGTCTGAATAGAAATTTTTGTGAAAGCAGAATCTTTAAATGCATCTTTGCCAATCTTCTTAATATCCTTACCAATGTTGAGAGTCTTACCTGCTGCGCCTTTAAGAGCTTCGGGAGCGATACCTGTCACTTTGTAAGTATTACCACTGCGATCTTGAACCACTTCAGGAATTGTAAATGTACCGGTCACTGCCCTGTCAGCATCTGTACCTTTGAATTCAACCTCTCCGGCACCAGCTGTCGCATTTGTTACTACAAATCCGGTTGTTGTGCCGTTAGCATCTTTAAGTTCGTTACCTACAGGTGCAGGTGTTCCAGATGTAGAGCCGTCAGACTTAGCTGCTTCTTCAGCTGCTTTCCTTTCTTCCTCGTCTTTCTTTTTCTTTTCTTCCTCAGCCTTCTTTCTCTTTTCTTCCTCTGCCTTCTTTTTCTTTTCTTCCTCTGCCTTCTTAGCAGTTTCTTCAGCTGCTTTCAAAGCCTCCTTTGCTGTACTGAGTTCATTATCACTTGCCCCTGCCTTTTCAGCTGCTGTGATAGCATCCTTAGCTGCCTTAATCTTATCAACAGTAGGATCTTTCTTCGCTTCTTCTGCTGCTGTATTTGCACTTGTAATTGCTGCCTTTTTAATAGCTTCTTTGTCTTCTTCCCACGTATAGAACCAGCGGGTTGTCAGTCCACCATTATGCTTTCCATTACTCATAGTACCTGTAGTAATCTCAAGCTCTATGCACAATCTTTCGCCCTCATTTTCTCCTTCAGGGAACTTGTAATAGACAACATCACTATCTGAATACTGCCTATTTGTTGTGGGGCCTGTCCAAACAGAAACACTGCTACCCTCTGTTTTTTCGGTGGATTTTTTTGTAAACTTTCGTCCATATCCCATTGTCCCATCACTGTCTATGTAGCGAGTATATAAATATACATTATTAGAACACAACAGATTATCCATTCCGCCCTGAACAGCTGCACTTACATTAAGAGAAACTATTTGACCTCCATTTATGGTAGCCGGTGGAATATCAGACTTTGTAGTATATATACCAGTAAAGGTACCGTCAATGTTGGAAAATGTGCGCGTAATATTGTAAATTATCTGCCCATCTTTTTCTTCATGTTTAAAATTCCAGACATCACCTAAATATTCTGAGTTACCGTACTCAGTTTTAGAGGATTTAAGAACCCATTTGTACTGTGTAGCAGCATTAACTTTCACAGGTGTTTGAATAAACATACCGGATACAAGCGATAATACAAGAGTTAAATTAACCAGCCCGGATATTATTTTCTTTGATATCATAATATACCTCCTCTATGCTTTGATTTGATATATATCATCTAAATTAAGTATATTTGTAATACAAAGGAAAATGAATAATTGCAAAGATTAAATATTTCTAAACTACATGATTAAGCATTTAAAATATGTCTGTAAAAGAATGACCTTTTTACAAGCGAGTCATTTAGGTTTGTAAGGAAAATTAATCCTAAAAGGGTCTGGCAATCGCCTTTTCAAAAAGAAAAAACTCTGAAACATAGATAAAATCTATATTTCAGAGCCATATTTATAATGAGACACGTGGGAATCGAACCCAGTTAATCTTTTTTAAGAAATCCAGTAAGGAAGGAGGTTCCCGCACATCGATCGTGTCTCTGGTAATTAATTTGGTAATCAATAAAACTATTTTGTAATCAATCCAAAATGTCTCTCTAATGCCAAAAGATAGTCATTACTTATAGCTTCTTCAGGACACGCGAGCAATGTCGTTTCTCCTGTAATCCTACTGGTTCCAATATGACTATCCATCGTTTTTATCACATCCATTCCAAGTAGGATATTACCTGTTGTATAAGGTGTTACTCTAACCGGAATATCAGTAAATTTCAATCCACCTACTTCTATCTTATCAGCAATAACACTAATAGCCATTCCTTTGTAAGATTTTATAAAACTATCCGTTTCGCTCCTCAGTTGATTATTGGAAATAGTGTTAATGCTTTCTACGCCATTTATAACTGATAAACTCTCTCTATGATACTTAACAGCATCATCAACCAGTTGTTGTATTTCCGCATCAGCCCAACATAGAGTCCTCAACGGAATCAAAACACCATGTGCACCGGTGTCTACTTTTATTCCAGACTGTCTAATCCCCGGGAAATATATAGATTCTCCATGAATACCATATATATCAGACTTGAAATCACATCTAAATTCCAAACTTTTTGTAAGCTTTAACTCTAAAAAATCAGTCATAAATTGCAGCATCCTCATCTTCATAGAATTTGGGCTGATATATCACAGTAGTCTTCCCGAATCGATTTCGTATCTTCTCAATCTCTGTATCATCTTTTGTATTCTCATCACAAAAATATACTATATCAAAACCATCCTCCCTTACAGTCTCCGGATTTATGAATACCCACACTCCATATAAGTCCGACAGCTGTTCTGGCTCAACATGCATTCCAACTCTAAGATCTTCCATTGTTAGTTTAGCTTTAACCATAGCATTACCTCTCTTTCAAAACTTCTCAAGAAAGCATTCTCTTGGCACTTTTAATGTTACACTCTTAACGTGAAAAAGCAATTAATTTTGTCAAAAATATTTCGTTGAAAAATTATGATAAATATGGTAACACACATACCCTACTGACAGAATCATATCAAGATTATAAATCTTAGGTTTTCTTCCGCCGGTACTTTTATCGGAAAAACCGATAGAAGTCCCATCGAGTTCTCCGGTATCAATGATATTATTTATATGCTCACTTAGAGTAGATCGCTTAACACCAAACAGTTCTCCCATGATCTTCGGTAACAGCCCTCAAACTATCAATCAGAACTACTTCACTACTTCAAATATGAGGACTGCTCGTGAGACACTAAACAAGAGAAAACCCGGGCAGAAAAATGGTAATCATAACAAGCGTTTGGTAATCAATATTTTTGATAATAAAAAAATCTGAGACGCAGATATTATCTACATCTCAGACCTATTAAACCAATGAGACACGTGGGAATCGAACCCACGACAACTTGATTAAAAGTCAAGTGCTCTACCAACTGAGCTAGTATCTCATATATATAAACTGCAAAGCAGTGATATATCAAAACTGGGCTAGCGGGATTCGAACCCACGAATGCAGCAGTCAAAGTGCTGTGCCTTACCGCTTGGCGATAGCCCATCATACACAGCAGATGTGCTTACTTAATGATAACTCAGAACTAACTAAATGTCTAAGTTAACGCCCTTAAAAAATCAGGGTGGATAGTGGGACTCGAACCCACGGTCTCCAGAACCACAATCTGGCGCGCTAACCAACTGCGCCATACCCACCATACACTCAGATCAACAAATATCTTATTCATCTGAAAATGTGCCCGAAGGGATTCGAACCCCCGACCCACGGCTTAGAAGGCCGTTGCTCTATCCAGCTGAGCTACGGACACATATCGTCGCTCTCTATCGCAGCGACATTTATAGATTATAAAGTAGGGTTACTATGTTGTCAATAGAATTTATAACTTTTTTTTATTTTTTTCAAAAAAATTATAGATTTTGTATTTCTGATAAAAAACGGAATCTGTCAAAGCAGGTCCAGATACTTTATTTCATAGGATAATTCGCCCTCATCATCCACAGTAAGGATCAGATAGGAAGGTTTTCTTCCCTCCTGTCTGGGGTAAGAAAGACTCCCCGGATTAAATACATACATTCCGTCAATCTCAGCAGCAACAGGTTTGTGTGTATGACCATAAATTACAACGTCTGCGCCTCTGCTAAAAGCCTCTCTTCTGATCTCATCGCTCCCCATGTTCACCAGATATCTGTGCCCGTGTGTCACAAAAAAGGTATGGGGCCAGACTTCAAAAATCTGTTCATCCGGCAGTCCACAGAAGAAGTCATTATTCCCCCTGACAATGCGCATAGGAGCCCCTGCAAGCTGTTGCATTTGGGTCTCGCTGCCTTCTGTATCTCCACAATGGATTATGAGGCTTAAAGGGCTTTCTTTCTCAATTACCTTATAAAAATTTTCATCTTTTCTATGAGTGTCGCTAACTACTAATATCTTAAGCATCTAATAATCCCCTAAGCTTCTCTTCCATCATTCTGAGTGCTTTTCCTCTATGGCTTATGGCATTCTTTTCCTCAGGGGATATCTCAGCCGAAGTCTTGCCATATTCAGGCAAAAAGAATATCGGATCATATCCAAAACCGTTTTCTCCGGCTATTTCATGACCAATTATTCCTTCCATTGTCGCTCTTACAACCGATTCTCTTCCATCAGCTAAAACTGCACTAATTGCACATACGAATCTTGCGGTACGCTTTTCATCAGGCACTCCGTCAAGCTTCTCAAGTATCTGCTTATTTTTCTCAGAATAGGGCGTATCATGTCCTAAAAATCTCGCTGAATATATCCCCGGTGCCTTATCAAGATAATCAATCTCGAGTCCGGAATCATCTGCCATTATACAAAAATCCGTCATTCCCCTATCCTTACAGTAAGCAGCTACGGCTCTTGCCTTTATCATGGAGTTTTCCTCAAAGGTGCTTCCATCCTCAACTATATCAAGATCAATCCCCTCATCCTTCATTGAATTGATTTCAGATGTAAGATTTCCCAGTATTTCTCTGATTTCCTTCATTTTATTGTTATTTCCGGTTGCAAAAATTATCTTCATTCGTATCATATCTCCATTTATGATTATTATTTACCATCGCTTTCAGGTTCGTCTGCTATAGGGCTATTAATGCTAAATGATGTCCTTATTCCTTCAGCAAGGCCTTCTGCGCATTTTTCTATATAGCTATCTTTTCCAAGCCTTTCAAGGTCCACTCTGTTATTGATATTACCTATTGTCGCAAAAGCTGACGGTACCACTGAATATGAAAGCTTCTGATTACTCTCATCTGCTGCTGCAAGTCCAAGTGCATTACACTCTGCAGCCTTTGCCAGATTCATTTCCAGTTTATCAGCAAGCTGGACATTCCCGAAGCCCCTGATAAAAAATCTGTCATTATAGTACGTTCTGATTCCCGAATCGCTCTCCCTGGTGTCATCAACTCCAAGCTGTATGTAAAAATCCGCCTGGGAATCTTTTATAAGTCCCATAACTTCTTCATCTCCGGCAAGGTGGTCGTCAAGAGTTGTGAAATAAAGGATGATATCATCATTTCCCAAAGCTGTTTTTATATAAGGTATCATCTGAACACCGATCTCATCCATCGGATCAATGACAACCACATTTTCACTTTCATAATCAGGTTTATTGAAGCTGACATTTATTTCTCCGTCGCCAAGAGAAGTCTCGTTTTGATATAAGCCATCGAGCTCAAAAGTAAGACACACCATTCCCTTATCATTTAGAGGGGCATATGTGCCGGATTCAATGCATTCCAAATCCGAAATCACGCTGTTATTACTGTAAAAATCAGGTGTTTTTCCATTTATATAAAGTACAAACTGGTGTCTTGCATGTTTTTCCACAAACTGGATATTATCTGAAGTAACTCCGCTTTCAAGAGGGATTACAAGTACGCCTTCTTCGCTGTCTTTATCAGGTTTATCAAATCTCAGATCATATTGCCTGATATCACCGACGTTTGTCTTATAGGCATCTCCCGCTTCTGCAATCATTACACTTTTTGTGGCAGCCCTATAAAACATAATGCTCAGGGATAAAGCAACGAATATCCCTGTAAATATGGCTGTTTTCTTTAGTTTATCCTCAATCATTATCCAAAATCCTTCTGGGCGGTTTAGGTCCCATGTACTGATAAAAATATGTCTTAATCATTCCGTTATAAATTTTGCGGTTTTTATCAGCCTTTTTACCGATGTCCCTCTCAGCCTTGTCGTAGGCTGTAATGAGATACATGGACCAGGAATCCAGGTTTTTGAATCTCTCACCCAGGGTCTTATATAATGCAGGAAGTTCCTTCTGTTCGCCGATTCGCTCTCCATAAGGAGGATTTGTAACTATAAATCCATACTTTTTCCTATGACTAAGCTCAGCAACCGGTCTTGCCTGAAAATGAATCATTTTCTCAACTCCGGCTTTTTTTGCATTAATTCTGGCTATCTCTATGACCTCAGGATCTATGTCATAGCCCTGAATGTCAGTTTCTACTCCATAGTCTATTTCATCCATGCATTCTTCCCTGACATCCTTCCAATTCTGAGGTGTGATGATATGAGTCCACTTTTCAGCAGTAAAATGTCTGTTCATTCCGGGTGCAACATTAGCCGCAATCATGGCTGCCTCGATAGGAAATGTTCCACTTCCGCAAAAAGGATCCACAAGGATTCTGTCAGGTCTCCAGGGTGTAAGCATCAAAAGTGCAGCAGCAAGATTTTCAGCTATAGGTGCCTTAGCCTCTAATTTCCTGTAACCTCTCTTGTGAAGTGAATCACCTGTAGTATCTAGGGCTACGGTAACTTCATCCTTCATCAGAAAGACTCTGACAGGAAAGCTCTCGCCATCCTCTTCAAAGCGTCGAATTCCATAGATATCGCTAAGTCTGTCCACCATGGCTTTTTTCATAATAGACTGTATATCTGATGGGCTAAACAGCTTACTTTTGACACTGCTGGCCTTTTTTACCCAGAATTTCCCGTTCTTGGGAATATACTGCTCCCACGGAAGAGACTTGGTGCCCTGATATAATTCTTCAAAAGTTATGGCCTTGAAAGAACCTATCTTGATAAGGACTCTTTCTGCCGATCTAAGACCAATATTAGCCCGCACAACGGCATCTGCATCTCCGGCAAATGTCACTCTGCCGTCTGCTACCTCCCTTATCTCATATCCGAGGTTTATTATTTCTTTTTTTAATACTGCTTCAAGCCCAAAATGGCATGGAGCAATCAAATCAAATCTTTGCATACTTATTCCTTTTCTCAGTTTACAATCCGTTATATTCTATCACAGTTTGAAAAAAATAAAAAAAGTTAATTTTGGGTATAAAGTTTTAAAAAGACTTGTCGATATACTTATTGCAGAACAAAAAGGACAATCTCCTTTTCTTAATGACCGGTATGGCGTCCCCACCCATGCCGGTCTCCTCCCATTAATAGGGTAAAATAATGATTTTTATGCGTTGCATTTAGTCTGGCAAATTACCTCTTTTGAGAAGTGCAGCTTGATGTTGTTGCAGGTGGAAATGGTCCCACAGGAAAAGCGAAAAAAGACACATCAAAACCCATGAAGAAAATTATCGCATTTTAAAGACAAAGAAACAGGCGCCTTATAGCGCCTATTAAAATATTCGAACATAGTGTTGCGGTTACTTTGAAAAATAACTTTAAAAAAAAAGAAAAAAATCTATTGACATTTATATGTTGTATGCTATAATTGTTTTTGCTGCACGAAATGTTCGTGAGTTTGTGTGTGTAGCTCAGCTGGATAGAGCGTCTGGCTACGGACCAGAAGGTCGAGGGTTCGAATCCTTTCACACACGTTAAAGAAAAAAGAAGACATGACATAAAGTCATGTCTTCTTTTTTGTTCTACGCCTATCGGCTTCGAACGGGTTCGATCTCCGCTTCGCTCCGGTCGGCGCAAAGCCGAAGTCCCCTGGACTT